>NZ_JBEKRB010000004.1:0-175642 GCF_049519115.1 Bradyrhizobium sp. | reverse complement strand
GATTTCGAAGCGACAATCGCCAGCGCAGTCGCATGGGCGTTCGTCGCCCACATCCGAACCCTCACGCGGCGCCTCGCAAGAGCTTGAAATCAAATGAAATCATTATGAGTCGGACACTAAGGGAATGTTCGCCCCGTTGCGGGGTAACACTATCAAGCCCTCGAACGGTCTTTCCGCCAAAACGGGAGAAGTGCATGAATAAATCTGCCATCCGGCTCTTGATGATTGCCATGTTCGCGATGGCGTCGGCCGCAGTTCCCGTGACGACGCCGGCAAAGGCCGCAACGGACGGCAGCACGGCCATGAAAAAGAAACACAAAAAGACGAGTCCGGCGGGGACCGAGGCGCAAACGCCCAAGACGTCTTCCCAGTATCCGCCGAATATGAACGACGATCCTTCGCGGAAAATCAGTTACTAAGCCTCACATCGGCGGTTCGCGCCGGGCTTGCCGGACCGGGAGTCGAGCACCGTTTAAATCTGGTGCTGCGGGATGCCGCTTGAACTGCGCCATAACCAGATCATCTGCGAGCCCGAACGTCCCCGAATCCGGGATTCCTCGGGCCCGTTCAGCCTCCCCGAATTGAGCAGCGCGCAGTCCGGTCCCGCGGCGTGGAGCAGTTCGTCGCTCGCGGCAAGTTCCGCGCCGTGGCTAGCCGCCACTTCCATCAGCCGGCTCGCGACGTTGACGGTGTCACCGGTCGCCGTGATGTGATGATAGCTCCCGCCGCCGAGCCGCGAGGCGATAATGACGCCGAAGTGTGCACCGACCTTGAATCCAAGTTTCGACGGAGTCGTGGTCCGCCGCGAGGCCAACCATCGCCCGACACTGTCGCAAAGCCTGATCGCGCATTCTGCGGCTCTCGCGGCATCGTCCGTCGCGGCTGCCGGCAAGCCGAACAGAATCATCGCGCCATCACCCAGAAAACTCGTGATCATCCCGCTGCAAGCGACCGCTTCTTTGTCGACGAGAGCGTGAAACTCTTTCAACAAATCGCGTGTCTCATCCGGCCCAAGCCGTTCGCTCAGGGAGGTGAAACCGGACAGGTCGATAAAGACGACCGCCGCATTCTGGCGGACCGGTTCGGCGAGAAAGTCCGGATCGCGAGCCAGCCATTTCTGTATCGCGGGCGCCTGAAATCGTTCGAGCAACTCGTTCCTGGCGGCAAAGTATTGTGCCTGCTGCCGGTCCGACCACAGCTGCAATGATCCGAAAAAAACGACTGGCACGGCGGCGGCAGCGACCGGCACCGCCGCACCCATGACCACTCCGTACGAAAATGCCAGGAAGTTCGTCGCCGCCCAGACCAGAACGACGGCAGCGGCGACAAGGAGCCCCCCGGCATTTCGCCGCCACGCGAGAAGACCAACAAGAATTGCGGGCAACAAGACGGCAACGACGCCGTCGGCAATGCGAACAGATTCGTCCCGCAACGGACCATCCCCCGCCACGAGGTGATTGATGGCCGTCGAAATGACTTCCACTCCCGGCAACAGCCGATCGAAGGGCGTGGAAAAAAAGTCGCCGCCGCCGCTGACGGTCGCGCCGAGAACAACAATCCGGTTTCGGATATCGTCGGGCGATATGTCGCCGGCGAGCACTGAGGCAGCACTTCTCGTCCGGATCGTCCCTCGTGGGCCGTAGAACGCAATTGGCAGGGCATGATCGACGTCGGTTGGCACCGACCGCTGACCCAGCGTCAAACGATCTGGCTCGATCGCGACATCCTTTCCGACGGCCAGCGCGGCAACGCGGAGCGGAAATGACAGTTCGACCCTGTCACCGGTACGAAACAATACCGGAATGGAACGAGGCGTACCGCTTTGATCCGTCGCCACGTTGACGATGCCAATGCTGGCGTGATCGGTAAACCGCTTCAGAGGCAACAAGAACCTCTCGGCGATCGGGAGCCCGGCGAGCGGCCCGTTGTCATTCTCTGAAGCAATCGCCTGGCTGGCTTCCGCGAAAATCGCGGCGGCGCCAATCACAGTCGGGCGCGCCTGAAGCGACTTTGCAAGAGCCTCATCGGCATCGGGAGCGCCGTTGTCGATCAAGAGGAGATCGATGGCGATGACCTTCGGCTCCAGCTTCCCGATCACATCGACGATCTTTGCAAGATCGATCCGGGGAAGCGGGTAAGCGCCACGCTGCCTCACCACGGCATCGTCAATTGCCACAATGGTCACGAGATCCGGGGGCACTTTTTTGCCGCGGGCGAGCGTCCTGATATCGATCGTTGCGGATTCGATGCGATCAAGAAACCGCAAGCCGCCTCGGTTATGCTCGAAATAGACGCCGAATCCCCAGATCGCTGCCTGAGCGACGGCAATTGAAGTCAGGATATGGCGGCGTAGCATCAGCGCTTATTGGCCGAGACGAGCCAGCAAGGCGGACACACGCGCGGGAGCCCAGCGCTTCACCGTCAGAGGAGCGCCCGGTTCGACGTCCACTCCTTCGCCAGGCCCCAAAGTTACGCCGCGACCGCCGGTCCGCCGTCCAACGCCGACCCGCCCGTTGATGACGAAGACGGAGGTCTTGTCTCCGGCAGCATCGACGGCCCACTTGGTGCCGCGAACCGCCGCGATCGCCTGCGGCGTAACGACCTGAAATTTGTTTCCACCGGGTTTCGGCGCGACCTCGATTAACAATGCCTTACCGCCAAGTTCAACCGCATCGACGCGGCCTTTGCTGCCGCTCTGCAGGGTATATCGGGCGCCGTCCTCAGCGATAATCGTAATCCCCGCCTCGCAACGCAACGTTTGCGTCATACCCGGCGAGTTTTCGGTAACGCAGCCCTGATTAGCGGGCTGGGCGGCAGCGATTTCAATTGAGCTTAGGGTGCATGCGAGCAGAACAAATCCCGCCTTAAATAAGCCTTGCATGACAATTCCTCCCGACTCCAATTTTACGCAGCAAGAGGCCGCATGGCCTATTCTGCCACGTTGTCATGCAGAGGGGTGAAGGAAAGAGGCGGTGCGGGATGCGGCGGAGAAGCGCAGAAAACGGAGCCTACGCCGGGATTGGCGGCTCTCCGTGCTGAACGGTTTGCGGATGACCGTCATCGTCGATCGATACATAGGTGAAATTGCCGTCGGTCACCAGGATCGACTGCGATTCCTTGCGACGAAGAACCCAAGCCTCGAGGTGCACCGTGATCGACGTCTTGCCGATCTTGACGAGATTAGCGTGCACGGAAACCAGATCGCCGACATAGACGGGTTTGCGAAAATTCATCGCTTCGATCGCGACCGTCACGGTGCGTGATTTCGCGAGCTTGGAGGCAAACACGCCGCCACCGAGGTCCATCTGGCTGAGCAACCAGCCGCCAAAAATATCGCCGTTCTGGTTGGTGTCGGCCGGCATCGCCAGCGTGCGGATACATAGGTCTCCGCACGGCTCGGTTTCAGTGACGGGCGGGGCGTGGACGGCTTGCGTGTCGGTCATGTCAGAAAAGGCTCACCTGAAGCGAATTTAAGGTTACTTGAAACTAGCCCAGCCGGCATCCGGAGTGAACCGACCGCCGAACTTTGTAGCCAACTGGCGCAGGGTTGTCGCCACGTTGTCGGCGCCCCGCGTTCGCGCGTAATTCAACGGACCGCCGCGGAACGGAGCATAACCGGTCCCAAAAATCATCGCACCATCGACCATGTCGGGATCATCGACAATGCCCTCGCGCAAACAGGCGAGGCAAACATTCGACATCGGCAGGATCAGCCGGTCGATCATTTCCGCATCGGGCTCGGCCGCGTTGGACGACGCGCGCGCCTTGTCGGCCTTGCCGTCCTTCCAGACATAGAACCCCTTCCCGGTCTTGCGGCCGAGTTCGCCCTTGGTGACCTTGTCGCGCAGCCAGGCCGGCGTCGGCGGCAACAGGTCGCCGAATTTCGAGCGCAACATGTCGCCGACCGCGAGGCAAATATCGAGGCCGACCTGATCGGCGAGTTCGATCGGTCCCATCGGCATGCCGAATTTTTCGGCCGCCGCATCGATGGTGACCTTATCGACTTTCTCGTCGAGCATCACCATGGCTTCCAGCATGTAGGGCGTCAGCGCACGGTTGACGACAAAGCCCGGCGAGCTCTTGACCGGCAGCGGCAACCGGTCGATCGCGCCGACAAAAGCCAGCGCCTCCTTCAGGAGCTGCGCGTCGGTGCCATCGTGGCTGACGACCTCGACCAGTTGCAGGCGCGAAACCGGATTGAAAAAATGCAGACCAAGCAGGCGCTCGGGTTTTGCCAGCGTCGTGCGCAAATCCTGCAGCGGAATGCTCGAGGTGTTGGTCGCAAGGATCGCGCCGGCCTTGATGCGCGGTTCGAGGCCGGCATAGACCTTCTGCTTCAATTCCAGCTTCTCGGGCACGGCCTCGATGATCAGATCGGCGGTGCGGACGCCTTCACCATCGAGATCGGGAACCAGCCGATCGAGCGCATCGCGCACGTCAGTTCGCTTGCGGATGATCTTGCCGAACAGATCAGCGGCGCGCTTCACGGCGCCCGCAATCGGCTCGGGCTTCATGTCCGCCAATGTGGCTTTAAGACCCTGATTGGCGCACCAGGCGGCGATGTCACCGCCCATGGCGCCGGCACCGATGACATGCACATGCGCGATCTTGTTTCCGGACCCGGCGACCTTCTTCATCTGGTTGCGCAGGAAGAAAACCCGGATCAGGTTTTGCGCCGTCGGCGTCACCATCAGCCGCGCGAACGAGCTCTTTTCGGCGGCAAGCATCGCGGCCTTGTCGCCGCCGTGCTTTTCCCAGAGATCGATCAGGCCGTATGGCGCCGGATAATGCTCCGCGGGAGCTGCCTTCGAAGCCTCGTTGCGCATGCGTGAGGCGAGAAACCCGCGCACCGGACCGGCGTTCAGGAGTTTATTGAGAAAGCCGGGTCTGGAACGCCTGAGCCTGCCGGATACTGCATCTTTCACGGCATTACGGACATGACGTTCTTCCGTTACCGCATCGACCAGACCAAGCGACTTGGCCCTGCGCGCGTCGATGGTCTTGCCGGTGAGCATCAACGTCATCGCCTGCATCGGATTGACAAGCTCGGTGAACCGCGCGGTACCGCCAAGGCCTGGATGCAGTCCCAGCATCACCTCGGGGAAACCGAAGCGTGCACCGTCGATCGCAATACGCATCTGACAGGCCAACGCGACTTCCAGCCCGCCGCCAAGGCAAAAGCCGTGGATCACCGCAACGGTTGGGAATTTCACGGCTTCCAGCCGGTCGATCACCGCATGCGCGCGTGCGATCTGTACCTCGACCGCGGCCGGATCGGTTGCGCCGCGGAACTCGTTGACGTCGGCGCCGGCAATGAAGCCGCTAGCTTTCGCCGAGCGGATGACAAGCCCGGTCGGCCGCTCGCTTTCGAGGCCCGCCAATACCGTATCGAACTCCGCCAGCACGTCGGCCGACAGCGTGTTGGCGCTGGCGCCCTCGCGATCGAAAAGAAGCCAGGCGACGCCATCGGCATCACGCGTCAATTTGAAATGGCGATAAGGCCCGCTTGCAGCGGGCTTCGGCCCGAGTTCCAGCACGCGGTCAGCGAGCACGTCAAGGATATGGCTTTCCATGGCGCGTTCCCTATACCGTTTCGATCAGCATGGCGCCGCCGAGCCCGCCGCCGATACATTCGGTGGCGATGCCGCGTTTGGTGCCGAGCCGTTTCATCGCATTGACGAGGTGCAGAACGATGCGGTTGCCGCTGCAGCCGACGGGATGACCGAGGCTGATGGCGCCGCCGTCGACGTTGAGCCGGGCGCGATCGATCTGCCCCGCGGCCCCGTCGAGGCCTAATATCTCGCGGCAGAACTTCTCGTCGTTCCAGGCCGCAAGACATCCCAACACTTGGGTGGCGAACGCCTCGTTCAATTCCCAGGTCTCGATGTCGCCAAGCGACAGCTTGTGGCGCTTCAATAACTCGGTCGCCGACATCACCGGGCCGAGCCCCATGATCGAGGGATCGAGTGCCGCCCACTGGCTGTCGACGATTACGGCTTTCGGGGTGAGACCGTGTTTCGTGACAGCCTCTTCGGAAGCCAGAATGACCCAGGATGCACCATCGGTGATCTGCGAGGAATTACCGGCGGTGACCTGGCCCCACGGCCGTTCGAACACCGGCTTGAGGCCGGCCAATTTATCCGTCGAGGAATCCGGCCGCACGCCGTCATCGTGATCGTAAAACCTTCCATCGCGCGCAAACGCGGTCTCGACCTCGCCCTTCAGGAAGCCATTCGCCTGCGCATTGGCCAGCCGCTTGTGGCTTTCAACGGCATAGGCGTCCGACTGTTCGCGCGTAATGCCGAAGAGATGGCCGACGACTTCGGCGGTCTGGCCCATATTGAGCTCGGTGATCGGATCGGTCAGACCGCGCTCAAGGCCGATGATCGGCTTGAAGTAGGCCGGGCGCGCTTTCGCGATCGCCGCGAGCTTCGCCAGAATGCCCTTGGCGGTCGCAAGGCCTGCAAACCAGCGTACGCCCTGCTGCGGCCACACCAGCGGCGCGTAACTCAGGGCTTCGGCGCCGCCGGCCAAAATCAGGTCGCCGTTGCCCTCCTGGATATAGCGATAGGCGGTATCGATCGACTGCATGCCGCTGCCGCAGTTGATCTGCACGGTGAACGCGACCATCTTCTCGCCCATGCCGAGCCGCAGCGCCGCAACCCGCGCCGGGTTCATCTCATCGGCAATGACGTTGACGCAACCGAGGATGACCTGATCGAAGGCATCGGGCGCAAACGGCTGGCGCGCAAGCAGCGGCCGGCCGCACTGAACCGCGAGATCCACCGGCGTGAAAGGTCCGGGTCCGGTGCGCGCTTTCAGGAACGGCGTGCGGCTGCCGTCAACAATAAAGACAGGTCGCGCCATTAGCTTGCCGCCCTCTGCTCACCCAATTCCTGGAAGAAGGAGTGCACATCGGCCGGCTTCTTGTAGATCGGCGACAGCGCCTCGGGCGCAAAATCATCGACCTCGATCACTTTTGCGACGGCCTCATGCGCGGCCTTGAGCTGTTCGCCTTCGGCTTGTGTGATGACGCCGCGTTTCACGGCTTCCTGCCAATCATGCAGGTGCGCGGCCCGCATGCGCTTGGAAATCTCTTCCGCCGCTGTGACGAGAAGGAATGCCTTTTCGAGACGCGCCACGCCACGGTCGTCGTCGACATGCGACAGATCCGGCGTCAGCCGGTCGCGCGCCGCGGAAGGCTCCAGCACCAGTTGGGCGCATTCATGCACCACGCGATCGGAAGGCCCGAGCACGCGCGCCCCGAACGGCTGAACGACGAACTTCAGAATGACCGCAACAAACCGATTGGGCAGGTTCGCCAGGATTTCGGCGAAACGGTTCTCGATGGTGCGGAAGCCAGAGGCCATGCACCATTCGAGCGCGGCGAAGTCGGCCGTCTGGCGTCCCTCGTCCTGCCAACGCTTGAGCGCCGCCGAGAGCAGATAGAGCTCGGACAGGATATCGCCGAAACGGGCAGAGAGCATTTCCTTGCGCTTGAGCGCGCCGCCCAGCGTCAACAGTGCCATGTCGGCACAGAGCGCAAACGCTGTCGAATAGCGCGACAACTGTCGATAGAAGCCGGTCGCCTCCCCGGCATCGGGCGCCGGCGCAAACATCCCGCCGGTCCAGCTTCGGCCAAAGGCGCGGAACAGCGTGACGACGCTGTGCCCGACATGTTTCCAGAACGCATCGTCAAACGCATCCAGGCCCTTGGCGCGGTCTGCTTCGCCGAGCGCATTCATTTCCAGCAAAAGATAAGGATGGGCCCGGATCGCGCCCTGCCCGAACACGATCAGGTTGCGGGTGAGGATATTGGCGCCCTCGACCGTAATGCCGACCGGGACCGAGCGATAAAGGCTGCCGAGGTAGTTCTGCGGCCCGTCGATCACGGCCTTGCCGCCGTGGATATCCATGGCGTCGTCGATCGCAATCCGCATGCGCTCGGTGGCTTGCAGCTTCATGATGCCGGAAATCACCGCCGGATGGCGGCCTTCGTTGAGCGCCGCGCAGGTCAGCCGGCGCGCCGCGTCGAGCAGATAAGCGGTGCCGGCGATGCGGGCGAGCGGCTCTTCGATGCCTTCGAACTTGCCGATCGAAATGCCGAACTGCTCGCGGATGCGCGCGTAGGCGCCGGTGGTGCGCGCCGCATAGGCCGCACCCGCCGCCGATAGCGAGGGCAACGAGATGCCGCGGCCGGCGGCAAGCGCCGTCATCAGCATTTTCCAGCCCTGGCCGAGACGCTCCTGTCCGCCGATGATGTAGTCCATCGGGATAAAGACGTCCTTGCCCCAGTTCGGGCCGTTCTGGAACACCTGCATCGCCGGCAAATGGCGATGACCGATCGAGACGCCCTGCAAATCGGTCGGGATCAGCGCGACGGTGATGCCGAGGTCGTCTTCCGTGCCGACGAGATGGTCGGGGTCGTAGGCCTTGAACGCCAGCCCCAGCAGGGTCGCAACCGGGCCGAGCGTGATGTAGCGCTTGTGCCAGTTGAGACGAAGGCCGAGCACTTCCCTGCCTTCGAACGTGCCTTTGCAGATCACGCCCGAGTCGATCATCGAGGCGGCATCGGAGCCGGCCTCCGGGCTCGTCAAACCGAAACAGGGAATGTCGCGGCCATCGGCCAGCCGCGGCAGCCAGCGCTCCTGCTGCTCCTTGGTGCCGAAGCGCATCAGGAGTTCACCGGGCCCGAGCGAGTTCGGCACCATGACGGTGACGGCCGCCGTCAGCGAGCGCGACGACAGCTTGCGCACCACTTCCGAATGCGCGTAGGGCGAAAAGCCTAAGCCCCCGCGCTCTTTCGGAATGATCATTCCGAAGAATTTGTTGCGCTTGACGAAGTCCCACACCTCGGGCGGCAGGTCGCGCCATTCCCAGTTGATCTTCCAGTCGTCGAGCATGGCGCAGAGTTCGTCGACCGGACCGTGGAGGAAAGCCTTCTCCTCCGCCGTCAGTTCGGCCGGCGCCTGCTTGAGCAGCTTCGACCAGTCCGGATTGCCGGTAAAGAGATCGGCATCCCACCAGACGTCGCCGGCCTCCAGCGCCTCGCGCTCGGTGTCGGACATCGACGGCAACACGCCACGTGCCCAGGAGAAGATCGGCTTGGTGATGAAATCGCGGCGGAAGGAGCTCATGGCGATGTCCTTATATGTGGCGGCGCGATGGGGCAGCTCGGAGAGCTGGCTACGTCAGAACTAGGACGCTTACCCGGAATGCGTCAGAATTTGGTTGATACACCGCATTGAAAATATGACGAAATTGACGCGTCACCACCGGCCTGGATAAACGGCGTACGGCTCGGACGGTTCCGTAATATCATCAGTAACTTAAGGGGGTGCTAATCCGGCCGCGGCATCTCGAACATGGCGTCCTGGCGAATTTCGAAATAATCGCCCCGGCGGCCGGCACGCACGATCGGGCGGGCGAGCGCGGTCTGATAGACGCCGTCCCGGATCATCGCCTTGTCGATATGGACGGCAACGACCTCGCCCAGCGTCAGCCAGGCGTCGACCTTTTTGCCGTCGGCCCTTTGCAGCTGAACGATCTGGGTGAGTTTGCATTCGAACGAAACCGGGCTTTCGGCCACGCGCGGCACGTTGACGAGTTTGGACGGCGCAGGCGTCAGACCCGCGATCGAAAATTCGTCGACCTCGCGGGCGACATGCGCGGCGGTGGCGTTCATCTGCTTCGCCAGATCCATGGTCGCCAGATTCCAGACGAACTCACCGGTTTCCTGGATATTGGCCAAACTGTCTTTCCTCGAGGTCGAGGAAAACCCGATGATCGGCGGCACGTAGCAGAAGCCGTTGAAGAAACTGTAGGGCGCCAGATTGACGTTGCCCTTGGCGTCGCGTGACGAAATCCAGCCGATCGGGCGCGGCGCGATGATGGCGTTGAACGGATCGTGCTTGAGACCGTGGCCGCTCTTCGGCTCGTAATAGTGCAAGTCTTTTTCTGTCACGCTGCGATGTTCCCAAGAGACGTTGTCATTCCCGGCTCGATGCGGAGCCTGTCATCGGGCCGCGCTTGCGCGGACCCGTTGGCATCGCCCCGGAATGACGTATATAGGCTAAATCCGCGAATGACTATTTCTGCCTGCGGGTTGCAAGTCCGGCCAACATGAAATCGATCATCTGATCAATCTCCGCGTGAGGCTTTCCGGGCTTGTTCATCGCCTGGGCAATCATCTGCGGATGGAAGTAGCCAAGCATGGCCTGGCAGGTGCACATGGCCGCCAGCGGCACATCCGTCACATCGAATTCGCCGGAGGCGGCACCTTGCGCGATCACGCCGCCGATGGCCTCGACGATGGTCTGCATATGCGCAACGCAGACTTCCCAGCTTTCTTCCATCGCGATCTCAACCATCTCATGCAGCTTGGAATCGCCGACATAGCGTTCCGAGTTCATGCGATGGATCGTGGTCAGCAATTCGCGCAAACGGGGCGTGGCGGGGCCCGGCTTGGCGAGAATCGCATTGGCCACCACCTCGACCTCGCCCATCAAGACGCGGGCGACGCCTTCGTGGATCGCCTTCTTCGAGTCGAAGAAGCGATACACGTTGGCCGGGCTCATATGCAACGCCTTGGCGATGTCGCCGACGGTCGTCTTCTGATAGCCGAGCTCGCGGAACAGCCGCTCTGCAACCACAAGGATGCGTTCGCGGGTGTCGGTTTCGGTATGTTCAGCGATCAGAGTCATGTCGTGCTCAAGTCCTGGCTTTAAATGTTCAATTATTCGGCCGCTTGGGCAAGCGGAATTGCAGCTTGTGCTCCATCTTGATGCTGCGGCGCAAGGCCGGCCTGTTGCGGACCGCGTTCCTCAAGGCTCTTGCGGAACCAAAGCGCATAGAGACCCGGCAGGTACAGCAAGGTCAGGAACGTTGCAACAAACAGACCCCCCATGATGGTGATCGCCATCGGTCCCCAGAAGGCTGAGCGCGATAGCGGGATCATCGCCAGAATAGCCGCAAGCGCCGTCAGCACCACGGGCCGGGCTCGCCGGACGGTGGCTTCCACGATGGCTTCGCGGCGGGTCAGGCCATGGGCCACGTCGGTCTCGATCTGATCGACCAGGATCACGGCGTTGCGCATGATCATGCCGGCCAGCGCGATCAGGCCCAGCAGCGCCACAAAGCCGAAGGGCTGGTTGGCGATGTTGAGCCCCAACGAGGCGCCGACGATGCCAAGCGGCGCGGTTAGAAACACCAACAACAGCCGCGAAAAGCTCTGCAATTGGATCATCAGAAGCGTCAGCATCACGATGACCATCAGCGGAAACAACACGAAGATCGACGCATTGCCCTTGGCCGATTCCTCGAACGCGCCGCCCGGCTCGATCCGGTAGGCCGGCTCGAGATGATCGCGGATATCCTGGAGCTTCGGCCAGATCTGGTTGGTCACGTCGGGCGCCTGAACGCCGTCGGCGACGTCGCCCCGCACCGTGATCGCCATGTCGCGGTTGCGCCGCCAAATGATCGGCTCCTCATGAGCGTATTCGATCTTGGCGATCTGCGCGAGCGGCACCGCCACTCCGTTGCGCGAGGTCACGGTCAAGTCTCCGACACGGCCGAGATCGAGCCGTTCGGAGGGCACGGCGCGCGCCACCACTTCGACCTTCTCGATGCCATCACGTACCGTCGTCACCGGAGCACCTGAAATCAGCATCGCGAGTGCCTGCGAGACATCCTGAGGCGTCAGGCCCAGTGCGCGGGCGCGGTCCTGATCGACGACGAGCTTCAGGTAGGGCGACTGCTCATTCCAATCGAGCTGCGGATCCCTGATGTTCTCATTCTGCTTCACGACGTCGCGCACCTGATAGGCAATATCACGAACGACCTTTGGATCCGGCCCGATCACGCGAAACTGAACCGGGAATCCGACCGGCGGCCCGAAATTGAAGCGATCGACGCGCACCCGCGCTTCCGACAAATCGCCCTCATCGACCGCTTTTTCGATTCTCGCCTTGATCCGCTCGCGCGCCTCGACGTTCTTGGCGACGATCACGATCTCGGCAAAAGCCTCGTTCGGCAGTTGCGGATTGAGCCCGAGCCAGAAGCGCGGCGAGCCCTGGCCGACATAGGAGGTGTAGGTCGCGATATCAGGATCGCCCTTGAGCAGGCCTTCCGCCTTCTTCACGGATTTTTCCGTGACGTTGAAGGCCGTTCCTTCCGGAAGCCGCAACTGAAGGAACAGTTCAGGGCGCTCCGATAGCGGGAAGAATTGCTGCTGAACGTGACCGAAAGCAACAATCGAGACCGCGAAGACGCCAACGGTCGCGAGCACGGTTTTGACGCGGTGATTGACGCACCACTGGATGACGGCGCGCAAGCCGCGATACATGTGGGTCTCGTAGACCGCATGCGGATCGTGGTTGTGGCTCACCGTGATGTTCGGCAACAGCTTGACGCCGATATAGGGCGTGAAAATCACGGCGACGAACCAGGACGCCACGAGCGCGATCGCCACGATCCAGAAAATGCCGCCGGCATATTCGCCGACCGCCGAATTGGCAAAGCCGATCGGCAGGAAGCCGGCCGCGGTAACCAGCGTTCCCGTCAGCATCGGAAAGGCGGTGGATTCCCAGGCAAAGGATGCCGCGCGAACACGATCCCAACCCTGCTCCATCTTCACGACCATCATCTCGACCGCGATGATGGCGTCGTCGACCAGAAGGCCGAGCGCGATGATCAACGCGCCGAGCGTGATCCGGTGCAGGTCGAGCGACATCGCGTCCATCACGATGAAAACGATCGCCAGCACCAGCGGCACGGAGAGCGCAACCACGATGCCGGTGCGCCATCCCAGCGCGAGGAAGCTTACGAACAGCACGATCGCGAGTGCCTCGATGAAGGAATGCACAAACTCGCTGACCGCGTGCTCGACCACTTCCGGCTGATCGGCGATGCGATCGACATTGATGCCTTGCGGCACCGCCTTCATGAATTCATCCGTGGCAGCCGCGACATCCTTGCCGAGCTCGATGATGTTGGCGCCCTTGGCGGTCACCACGCCGATGCCGATGGCGGGCTTGCCTTCCTCGCGCACCACAAAGCTCGGCGGGTCGACAAAGCCATGGCTGACCGTTGCGATATCGCCGAGACGAAACACGCGGCCGTTACTCTCGACCGGCGTTTCCGCCACCGCCTTGACACCGTCGAGCGCGCCGGTGACGCGGAGCGGCACGCGCTGCGCCGAGGTTTCGACTGTTCCGGCCGGCACGACATTGTTCTGCTTGGCGAGAGAATCGAACAGCGCCTGCGGCGTGATGCCGAGCGTAGCGAGCTTGGCATGCGAGAACTCGACGAAAATCTTTTCATCCTGCGTGCCGTAGATATCGACCTTGGTCACGCCCGAAACCTTGAGAAGGCGCTGGCGCAGACCTTCGGTAGCCTTCTTCAGCTGTGCGTAGTCGGCGCCATCGCTGGTCATCATGTAGAGGATCGAATCCACGTCGGAGAATTCATCATTGACGACGGGGCCGAGCAGGCCCGACGGCAACTCTCCCTGCACGTCGACGAGCTTCTTGCGCAGCAGGTAAAACAGATACGGGACGTCCTTCGGCGGCGTCGAGTCGCGGAACGTGACCTGCATCGCGGTGAAGGCCGGCTTCGAATAAGTCTGCACCTTTTCGAAATACGGCAATTCCTGAAGCTTCTTCTCGATGGGGTCGGCGACCTGCGACTGCATTTCGGCGGCCGTCGCGCCCGGCCAGATCGCCGAGACGTTCACGACTTTCACAGTGAAGAAGGGATCCTCCGCCCGGCCAAGCTTCTGATAAGAGAAGAAACCGGCCACACCCAATGCGACGATCAAAAACAATACCAGCGCGGGATGGCTGACCGCCCAGGCCGACAGATTGAAGCGCTTCATATCAGTCTCCAATGCGAAAAACCCGTTTTCGTCATTCCGGGGCGATGCGAAGCATCGAGCCCGGAATCCATTCCACCATGTGCTCGAGCGGCGCCATGGATTCCGGGTTCGCTCGCTACAGCTCGCGCCCCGGAATGACAGTCAAAAATCAAAACGACAATGACGACACAACCCGGACCTTCTGGCTCGGATCGAGTTTCTGCACGCCGAGCACGACGATCTTGGCGCCTTCGTCGACTCCGCTGGAGATGACGACGCAATTGCTGTCGTAGGATTTGACCGCGACCGGCTTCAGCGAAATCGCACCCTTGTCGTCGACGACATAGAGCGAGGGGTCGCCGCCCTGGCTGTACAGCGACGACAACGGCAACCTTGCCACGCGTTCAGTTTGCGGATCGGCGAGCGTCAGCGTCGCGGTCATGCCTAGCGAGACGTCCTCGCCCGCCTCCGGCAGCGAAAATTTGGCGAGATAGGTTCGCGTGGCGGGATCGGCCGAAGGTGCGACCTCGCGCAGCTTTGCGGCATATTTCTTGTTCGGCCCGGACCACAGCGTCACGGTCGCGATCCCATCCTTGGCGCGGCCAACCAGCGTTTCGGGAATCGCGACGACAGCTTCCTTCTCGGCAAAGCGCGCGACGCGGATTGCAGTCTGGCCCGAGGCCACGACCTGTCCGGGATCGATCAGGGTTGAGGTGACCACGCCGCGGCTGTCGGCAACCAATGTGGCGTAGGACAATGAGTTGTTGGTCAGTTCGACCGAGCGCTCGGCGCGATTGAGCCGGGCCCGCGCCTCGTCGGCGGCGGCCTTGGCGGAATCGAGCTGCGCGTCGGTAGCCCAGCCCTTGGTGCGAAGGTCCTTGGCGCGCTGCTCGGCGGCGCCAGCCTGCGCCAGTACGCCGGTCGCGGCGCGCAGCTCGGCCTCGGCCTGCTCGGCCTGGAGCTTCAGGTCGACCTCATCGAGCGTGGCGAGCGGCTGGCCGACATCGACGCTCTCGCCGACTTCGACCAGCCGCTTCGCCACCTTCCCGGGAACGCGAAAGCCCATGTCGGTCTCGATCCGGGGCCTGATCGTGCCGACAAAGCTGCGCTCGGGGGATTGGGCTTCATAATGGACGGTGGCGACCAGAACCGGCCGCGATTCCGCAGGTTTCTCGGCGACCTTGTCGTTGCAGCCGGTCAGTGCGACCGCCATGGCTGCCAGTGAAATTCCAGCTAAGAGCCTGGAATAGCCTGAAAAAAACAAGCGAACCAACATCGGGACTCTCCTCTAGGCTCTTAGCCTCGTGAGGAGTGTCGAATATTGAATGACGAATGTCAATATTCGTCAGTAATCATGAAACCGTGAACGCGAGCCCGTTCGGGCAGAGACCCAAGATTGAGTTGACGCTTCGTAAACAGAGAAGCGGGCCTAGGCCACCTTTTCCGAACTGGCGAACTCGGCCTTGGATTCATGACCGCCGAGAAACACCAGGAGCCCGCCGATCAGGGGCAGCACCGCGAGCACGAGCAGCCCGGTCGAAGTGCTGCCGGTTGCCTCCTTGACCCAGCCGATCAAATACGGGCCGCCGAAGCCGGCGAGGTTGCCGATCGAATTGATCAGCGCGATCGCACCGGCCGCCGCCGTACCCGAAAGCCATGCGGTCGGCAGCGTCCAGAACGTGCCGAAGGTACAGAACACCCCGATCGCGGCGACCGTGAGCACCACCATGGTCATGGTTGGGTCACTGATGGTGCTGGAAGCGGCCAACGCGAGCGCCGTGAGCAACAGCGGCGCCCCGACATGCAGGATGCGCTCCCGCGAGGCATCTGAATGCCGCGCCCACAGGATCATCGCGATTGTGCCGAACAGGTACGGGATCGCGGTGACGAAGCCGGTCTGCGCATTCGTCAGGCCAAACGCCTTCACGATCTGCGGCAGCCAGAACTGCATGCCATAGAGCGCGCCGACAAAGCCGAAATAGGACAGGCTCAGCATGATGACTTTCGGCGACGACAAGGCCTCGCCAAGCGTCAGTTGTGTGGCGGCCTGCTTGGTAGCAGTCTCGGCGTTGAGTTTTGAGGCAAGCCACGCCTTTTGCTCAGCGGTCAACCAGTCGGCGCGCTCGGGCCTGTCGGTGAGATAGAACCAGGTGACGATGCCGAGCAGAACGGACGGCACCCCTTCGATAATGAACAGCCACTGCCATCCCTTCAGCCCCATCGCGCCGTCGAGCCCGAGGAGCAATCCCGATACCGGCGCGCCGATCACGGTGGAAACGGGAACGGCGATGGCGAAGGCGGCAAGAAAGCGTGCGCGGTATTCGGCCGGGTACCAATAGGTCAGATAGAGGATGATGCCGGGAAAAAATCCGGCTTCGGCAACACCGAGCAGGAAGCGAAGGATGTAAAAGCTCAACTCGCCGCTGACCAGCGACATCAGCGCCGAGATGATGCCCCACGTCACCATGATGCGAGCGATCCAGCGGCTGGCGCCGAATTTCTCCAGCGCCAGATTGCTCGGCACCTCGAAAATGAAATAGCCGATGAAGAAAATGCCGGCGCCCCACGCAAAGATCGTGGGCGAGAATTTCAGCTCGGCGTTCATGGTCAGCGCGGCGAAGCCGAGGTTGACGCGGTCGAGGTAGGAAAAGAAATAGGCCAGCACCAGAAACGGAATCAGCCGCCACGAGATCGTGCGGATCGTGGACGTTTCCAGTTCGCTTTTCGCCGCGCCGGCTTCGGAAATGGTTGTGGTAGCCATGCGTTTTCCCCCGAAATTGTTCTTTTTTAAGCGGGCAAAGCCGTAACGCCTCATGGCATTGCGCGCAACCCCCGCCCGCGCGGATGAGGGTGGCAAAGCCGCTTTGCGCAAAATCTGCAAAGAAATCCGCAAATCCTCAACGCGCCAGACAAACAGCCTGCCAAGAGGATCGGCATCCTCTCGCGCATGGCAAAAATCATCCCCGTTTCATTCCGCCGGTCGCGCCTGCCCCGAACCCTGCTCCGTGACGGCTGGTGGCTGGACTCGCCTCCCTCCCGTCCCAGCGTCGTCGCCTTCCCGCGGCGCAGCGTTTCGAATCCTTCCAACGCCAAGAAGGCGAGCCACCTCACCCTCGTCCATTCCGGGAATATAGATCCGTCCTAACAATCGACAGGTAACGGCTTGGTAATTGGCCGAATACTTGACTACACCTCCCGAGACATCTTCCAATTGCGCCAGCACTAAAGGCTCATAAAACATGGCCTATTCCATTCTCGTCGTCGACGACGATCCTCATATCCGCGACGTCGTGCGCTTTGCGTTCGAAAAAAGCGGGATGAACATTTCGATCGCGACCGACGGCAGGGAGGCACTGCGTCAGTTCGACCGCAACCTCCATGACCTCATCGTCCTCGATGTCGGCATGCCCGAGATGGACGGCCTCGAAGTATGCCGGCAGATCAGAAAAGCCGCGGAGACCCCGATCCTGTTCCTGTCGGCGCGCGACGAAGAGATCGACCGCATCCTCGGCCTCGAGATCGGTGGCGACGACTACGTGACCAAGCCGTTCAGTCCACGCGAACTGGTCGCGCGGGTGAACGCGATCCTCCGGCGCACCCGCACCACGCCACAGCCTGCGGAATCCAATACTTTCAAGCATGGCGAACTCGCGATCGACGCAGATTCCCGAACGGCCAGTTTTGCGAACAAACCCGTTGCGCTGACCGCGCTTGAATTCTCAATCCTGCGTACGCTGGTAGCGCGGCCCGGCTTTGTGTTCACGCGCGAACTGATCCTGGATGCCGCCTACGCCGGCAACATCCATGTCGCCGACCGCACCATCGATAGCCATATCCGCAACATCCGCGCCAAGATGGCCGCGGCCGGCTGTGAATCCGCAATCGAAACCGTTCACGGGGTCGGCTTCAGACTCGGCCGTTGCGGGGCATCGCATTGATGATCCCCGGTCGATCGGCCGCGGCGGCGCCGGCAAAATGGCGGCCAAGCCTCAGCCTCGTGGTTTTTCTGGTTCTGGCGAGCGTGCTTCTGCTGCCGCTGTTCAGCCTGTATTTTCTCAAGGTCTATCAGAACCAGTTGATCCGGGAGACCGAGTCCGAATTGATCGCTCAAAGCGCGGCACTGGCTGCGGTGTTTCACCGCGAAGTCGAATCCGCAATTTCACGCGATGTCCCGCTCGGCGCGAAAGCTCCGCCCGCCGTGCAAGCGCCGACGGATGGCCCCTATCAGCCGATATGGCCGAAGCTTGAATTGGCCAATGAGAGCGTGCTGCCGCCGAGACCCGAAGCGCGTCCACCGGCGCTTAACCCCAACCCCGCCTTCGTCGCTCTCGGTGCGCGCATGACGCCGGACCTCGCCGCCACCCAGAACGTGACGCTCGCAGGCTTCCGGCTGCTCGATCCGAACGGCGTCGTCATTGCCGGCCGCGAGGAAGTCGGACTTTCGCTCGCGCATCTGGAAGAAGTCGCCGAGGCCCTGCAAGGGCGGTTTGCCGCGGTGCTGCGCGTGCGGATTTCGAAACACGATCAACCGGCGCTCTATTCCATCAGCCGGGGCACTGGAATCAGGATGTTCACGGCAATGCCGGTGATCGTGCGCGATCAGGTCGCCGGCGTCATCTATGCCTCGCGCACGCCGAGCAATGTCTTCAAGAACCTCTATGAGCAACGGACCAAGGCCGCGCTCGCCGTTCTCTTCATGATCGTTCCGACGCTTCTGATCGGATTTCTGTTTCACCGCACCATCACCGAGCCGATGCGCGAATTGGTCGAGCGGACCAACCAGATCGGCAAGGGCGACCGCGCCGCGCTTCGGCCCCTCAAACGGCACGGCACCGGCGAGTTCGCAACGCTGTCGCAAAGTTTCCTGGAGATGGCGCAACGGCTGGATATGCGCTCACACTTTATTTCGACATTTGCGACTCACGTTTCGCACGAACTGAAATCGCCGTTGACGTCAATCCAGGGTGCGGCGGAATTATTGCGCGACGACGTCGATGAGCCCGACATGGACGACGACGACCGCCGCAAATTCCTCGACAACATCATTGCGGACACCGACCGGCTGGCAAAAATTTCCGGCCGCCTGCGCGACCTGGCGCGCGCCGAAAATCCGGTCGCGGTCGGCGCCACCAGGCTGACAGATGCGGTCGCGATCCTACGCGCGTCTTTTGCCGCCCTCGATATCAGAGCAAGCGGCGATCTCGACATGCCAGTCCGCATGTCCGAGGAAAACGCCATGATCATTCTGTCCAATCTTGCCGACAACGCCACGCGCCACGGCAGTACGGCGTTTGATCTGTCAGCCGCGCGGCAAGGGACGCTGCTGGTTTTGACCGTTAGCGATAACGGCGAAGGCGTTTCGCCCAACAATCGGGCCAGGATATTCGACAGCTTCTTTACGACGCGGCGCGACAGCGGCGGCACAGGCATGGGCCTTGCCATCGTGCGCGCCGTGCTGGAGGCGCATGGCGGCACGATCCGCCTCGTGGATTCCGAGGCGGGCGCTGCTTTCGAAGTTACGATGCCGATCTCCGACAGCGCACTATCGTGACGATCATTGCTCGCACCGGCCTGTTGGTGACAATCATTGTCCTCGGACTTGCGCTGCGCCGCTTCGGACCCGGCCTCGGAATACCTGCTCCAATCGTGAAATATGGCGGCTCGATTCTTTGGGGCGCGATGGTGTTCTTCCTGGTGGCGATCGCACTGCCACGGTTTTCAAGATGGCCTACTGCTGCGATTTCCGCCGTGATCGCCGTCGGCGTCGAACTGTTCCGGCTTTTTCACACACCTTGGCTCGACGAGTTTCGCCTGACGCTTGCCGGCGCGCTGTTACTCGGCCGATTTTTTTCGGTGTGGAATATACTCGCCTATGGCGCGGGAATTCTGCTGGCCGTGGGACTCGACCGCTTAGGCGGATCGACGCTGGCAACAGAAACGCCTCACTCGCCGAGCTGAAAACGCTCGAAGCGGTGCAATTCCTCTTCGATTCCCCGCTTCAACTCCTTGCGCGGGCCCTTCACGGAGCTACCTACCCAATTCCATTTCTGTAAAAGCAATTTTTTCTTCTGGCGGTCGGTCTTGAGATCGAGCGCGGCGACGATCCCGTCGCCGACCAGAACCGGCAGGGCGAAATAGCCGAGGCGCCGCTTTTCCTTCGGCACATAGGCCTCGAAGAGATGCTCGTAGCCGAAGATCAGGCGCGTCCGCTTGCGCTGGATGATCAACGGATCGAACGGGGAAAGAATGTGCACGCGCACCGAGGCGTCGTTGTCTGTGGCCTCGAGCGTCTCGGGCCGCGCCCAATGCTCCTGTTTGCCCGCGCCTTCGAGCGCGACAGGAACGAGTTCCTTGCGGCGAACGCGCGCCTCGATCAATAGCCGGACTTGCTTCTTGCTCGGTGCATCGAGATGGCAGATCGAATCAAGGCTGACCACGCCCTGCGCGCGAAGGCCACGGTCGAGCAAATATCCGGTAATTTCGCGCGTTGAGGCGGCCTTCGGCAAAGCCTCCCACCCGAAATGCCGGTCCGTCAGCTCATACGTCTTGAGCATGCCGTTGCGCTCGGAGATCGTGACCCGGCCTTCGTAGAAGGCCAGTTGCAGCGCTCGCTTCGACGGCTTGCGGCTGGCCCAGGCGTGTACTTTCTCGACCAGTACGTCGTCCTCGATGTCGCGGATCGTCAGCGCGCCGTCTTTCCTCAGAAGCCGCATCACCTTGCGCAAATCGGCCGGCTTGACCTCGCCGAACCATCTGTGGCCTTCGCGCCGATGAAGCTTCATCGCGGGAATAAAAAACCGGAAATCCTTCGCCGGCACATAGGACAGCGCATGGGTCCAATATTCGAACACGCTTTTGTCGACGCTCTGGGCGTGGTGCAAGTCAGTGCGGCGGTAGGCCGGAATACGATTCCAGAGAATGTGATGGTGGCAGCGCTCGATCACATGAATGGTGTCGATCTGCACGTAGCCGAGATGCTCGATCGCATCGCGCGTCGCCGCTGGGCCCTCGCCGAACGGAGCTTCCAAATCGAGCCGCTGGGCGCGCAGCCAGATGGCCCTGGCCGCACGCGCCGTGATCGGGAAGGGTTGGTCGGTCCGCGGCATTCCACTAGTGCTCCGATTCCGAAGTCCGCCTGCTTTCGCGGCACCGTCTTATGCGGACTTCGGAATCAAAGGGGCACTAGCAAACTATGACTTCTAGTGCGGTATAGAATTTGAAGTTCCTAACCGAGATTACCGCGAAACTGATAGGAACTTCAAATTCACCACACCAGCAATTTAACGGGATTCGGGCGCTGCGATAGTCGTCTCAACCCGAAAGGAATCAGACGGCTCAGGGCTTGACGCGGCCGCCGACGCTTCCAGTGGCGATTTCCGCGTCGCACGCCGCCTTGCCGCGCTCCGGGGCCTTGCACCGATAGACGTTGCCGGTGAGGCGATCGATCAGCCACACATTATCCTCAAGCCCGCTTTCCATGCCGATGAAGCGGGTTCCAACCGCCGTGATCAGCGTGGACAGCAAAATGGCCGCGGCAATGATGACCGCGCCGATCAGCACGGAGACCGGGGTTCCCACCTGCCCTGGCATGATTGGACGATACCCTTGGTATTCGTTTGGTTTCTTCTGGGTCGGAAACAGGGACAGTTGACGTTCACTCTCTCGAAATCGTCGCAACCAAACCATCTTTAGAAGCCCATCTAGCCAATTTTTTGTCCGTGCCTCCGCGGCTGCGTGACCACTTTCCAATCCAAACCGACGGCTGAGATCATGATCTCGGGCCTAAGGCCGTCTGTCTGACCTTAAATCATATCATCTCAATCGAACCTTTTCCGCCGTTGGAGCATCAAATCACAAGGAAAATGGCGAGGATCAAAACCATGACCGGCTTTTCCGGAACTTCCCGTATCATCGCGATAACGCTCGCTGCCGCCCTCTCGATGACGGCCGGCATGGCGTCGGCTGCCGACAATACTGTCTCCGCGGACCAGATCGTCAACGCGCTGCAACCGAAAGCGCTGACCCGCAGCCTCTCGGCCGAGCGGCCCGCCGATCCTTCCGTTCAGGCCGGGGAGGACGGCTTCGTCGACAGCGTACGCAACAGGAAAACCCGCTCGCTCTCGCTCGGCGAACGCGAGCAGATCGCGGGACTCGCTGCCGCCAAGCCCAGGATCGATCTCGATATTCAGTTCGAATATAATTCCGCGAGGATCAACCAGGCCTCGCTGCCCGCCGTGCAGGAACTCGGCAAGGCGCTGTCTACCCCTGAACTGAAAGGCTCGACTTTCGTGGTCGCCGGCCATACCGATGCGATCGGCGGCGACGCCTTCAACCAGGATCTTTCCGAACGCCGCGCCGATACGATCAAGCGATATCTCGCCGACAAATACGGCATTGCCGGCGCCGATCTCGTCACCGTCGGCTATGGCAAGAGCAAGCTGAAGGACCCGAGCGCGCCAGCGTCCGCCGTCAACCGCCGGGTTCAGGTCGTCAATCTCAACAGCAAAACCGCCTCGAAGTAAGCGACGTCAAAGCTTTTGCCTGCTCTCCCCAGGCTGGACAATCGCCTTGGGAAGTCCAGATATTTTTTTGGAGCGTGGCTTTGAACGCAATCCGACGCTGACACCACCAACCACCGGGGTCGTGGCACATCGCTTGTGGCAAATATACCACATCGACGGCTGCGTGCGGGACAACGACAGCGGCAGACAAAAATCCATGAATTGGCGCCAGCGTATTTTACTCGTCTTGGTCCTGTTGCCCTTTGCGCGCGTAGCGCTTCATCCGGCCCACGCGCAGACCCGCGTCGGCGAAGCGGTTCTCGTGCAAAACGAGGTTGCCCGTGTTGCCGGCACGCTGAGCATGCAACGTCGGTGACGGCCTGATGCGCGACGAGACCGTGCGTACCGGTCAGGAGAGCGCGGCAAAGCTCGTGATGGCCGACAACACCAATCTGTCGCTTGGTCCTAACGCCTCGATCACGCTCGACCGCACCGTGTTCAACGACGAACACTCCTATCGCGACATCGCCATCAAGCTCGCGACTGGTGCGTTCCGTTTTGTGACGGGAAATTCCGAGAAGGCCGCTTACAAAATCACCACGTCGGTCGCGACCATCGGCGTGCGCGGCACCGTTCTTGATATCCTGTCACAGCGCGGAAAAACCACCGTCGTGCTGCAAGAAGGCGCTTCGCGCGTCTGCGCCATCGGCGGTGCCTGCACCGAGCTGATAAATCCCGGCGACACCGCCATCATCACCTCGACCGGCAGCAAGACCACGATCCGGAAGTCCGGCAACTCGCCCTGGACCTTCGCGGCAAACTGCGCGGCATCGCCCGGGCTTTGCAGCGTGACTCATTACGCGGAGGCCGCCCCCCGCCGCCTGCCGATGACGGCACCGACGATACCGGCGCGCTGTGCGGGCGCTGACGATGGAGAGATTCTTTCGCAAGTTCATCGTCGCGGTCGCACTAGCGTTGCCGTTGCTCGTTTTGCTTCCCTTGACGTTTCCCGCAGCCGCGCAAACCTTCGCGCCGCCTCCAACTCCCACCCCACCCACGACACCGACCGGAGCAGACTCCAGCAGCGCCTCGATCAACGGGCTTGCCAATCAGCGTTTCAATCAGATCATCACCAATCGGGTACTCGCCAACGTGTTGCTCGGCGTCAACGAGCAGATCAATTGCAGCGATTGCGTCAGCGCGTTCGGTTCCGCCGGATCTTTTTCGGCCGGCGTCCATGGCCGCAAGGAGATCACCTCCAACCTGTCGCTTCTGGCAGGCCTCGCCTACACCCAATATGGCGAGAGCGGATACCACGTAACCAGTGCGCCGATCGGCGCCTTCGCGTTGCGTTACGATTTCACCGATTGGGGTTCCTCGCGGCCGTTCTTCGATGTCGGCACCATCCTGACGCCATTCGAGAAAGTGAGTTACGGCCGCAACTACATGACAAATCTCGGCGGCGTCGCGCTGCAAGGCTCGACCAATGCCAGCGAATACGGCGTGTATGGCAGAGCAGGCTGGATCTCCAGGCTGTCCCCGCGCGACGAACTCGCAGCCTCCGTCGAACTCTGGCAGCTGTGGCAACGCGTGAATGGGTACAGCGACCCGAGCGCGGCATTCGATCCGTTCAACGCGAGCATCGCATCAGGCACCGATCGAACCAATCTCGCCAAGGTCGGCGCACAATGGACCCATTTGTTTGGTTCCAGCATCGAAGGCAATCTCAACGGCGGATTCGTGCAGTCGTTTGCGAACCATTCCGGTCTTGTCGCGACGGTAACCGGCGATGGGCTCGTGGTCCCGACGATCGGAAACCAGTACTGGTTCGAATATGGCGGCCGGATCGGATACCGCATCACCGAGGGCTGGCCCGCCGACTTGTTTGTCGACGGCACGCTGGGGCCGCAGCCGGTCGGCAACACCATTCACAGCGGCATCGGGCTGCGCGCGAATTACTGAATCGCGCGCTGCCCCCGCGATCCACGGCTACGCCGCCGATTTACCTTCATAGGCCCGGCGCAATTCAGCGATGTTGAGCTTGGTCATGCCCAGCATCGCCTGCATCGCGCGCTTGGCGCCGGCCGCGTCCGATCCACCCAAAAATTCCGGCAGCACCGACGGCACGATCTGCCACGACACGCCGTAGCGATCCCTGACCCAGCCGCATTGCTGGGTTGAGCCGCCATTGGAAGCCAGTGCATCCCACAGACGATCGACTTCCGCCTGATCGGCGCAGTCGATCTTGAACGAAATCGCCGGCGTATATTCGAAACGCGTCCCGCCATTGAGGGCCATGTACACCTGACCGGCGAGGGTGAACTGGACCACCAGCACCGTGCCGGCCTTCCCGGCCGGGCTGTCGACAGGATTTCGCTGAACCCGGTTGATCTGCGAATCCGGCAACAGCGAAACATAGAATTTCGCGGCTTCTTCGGCTTCGCCGTCGAACCAGAGACAGGGCGAGATTTTGGACATGGTCGGGCTCTCCTTCGTGGGTGACATCGAGCCGAGGACGAACCACAGAGCCTATATCCGACATCAAGAATTTTAAAATTCTCGAAGTACCGGCTGGCCGCTACCTTTCGCCACACAGTTCCCGAACCAAGAAAAATGGCCGGGACAAGCCCGGCCATCAGTCAACCTTGATCAGATCGTCTTGTTGTTATGTCGAGATCGGCGTTGGCATCGTCAGAAACGCCTTGGTCGCATGCCAGAACAGCTGCCGGTTGGTGGCCAGCACGACCGAGTGCGCCACGCCGGGCAGAATGATCAATTGGTGATCGCCGTTGGGCAGTTGACCGAAGAAATCCTGTAGGTCCGCAAGGGTGGAATTTCCGTCATATTGACCGCTGATCACGAGAGTCGGCACCAGAACCTTCTTGGGATCGACCTGCGGCATCTTGGACGTCATGTCGAGGTAGGTGCCGGTCGGAACCTGATCGCCGAACGGCATCTCGGCGTCGGCCAGCGCCTCGACAGCGGCGAGTTCGCTGGTGCCCGGCTTGTCGCGGGTGGCGATCGAGCGGATCATCTCGCGGTCACGCTTGCGCATGTTGTGGGTGCGATAATAGTCGAGCTGCTCGGCACGCTTGACAAGGGTCGGTGCACCATCGCCCTTGTACGTGAAAGCGGCCAGCACAAGACGATCGACGCGGTCGGGTTGGACCTCCGCAAAAGCGCCGGCACGGATCGCGCCAGCGGATTCACCGAGGAAGTGATACTTCTGCCGCCCGGTTTCCTTGGCAAGGACGTCAAGCGCGGCCTTGAGATCTTCGACACCGCTCTTGATGTCGGAATTGCCCGAGGTCCGCCCGGACTTGCCGTAGTTCTCGTGATCCATAGTCCAGCAGTCAAACCCGTAACGGGCGAACTCGTCCATTACGGAATATTCGCCGCCACCTTTGACTTGAATATCGAAGCAGCGTGACGTCACCGACGAGCCGTGCACGAAGAACAGCACCGGCTTGGACGGCTCGCCGGCTTTCGGCGCGCCGACGCGCTTGCGGAACATCCACAAGGGGACGTCGCCCTTCTTCGCCCAATATTCGCTGCTCCAGATTTCGCCGCCTTCGCCGGCAGCACTGGCGCTTTGAGCGGGCAGCGTCGCGGCAAGACCTCCGGCGACGAGTCCGAGGCCGGCGCCCTTCATCAGGGAGCGGCGTCCGAGCGATAGGTTGATGGGCGATTCTTTGGGTTGCGTCACGATTCCCTCTCCGATCACGGGTTTTAGTCTTTTAAGTTTTTGTCTTGCGAAGCTCGATTTACGATTTTCATCTAATGAAATCGCGATATCTCAAATCGTCGCGCAATCTAGCAGACCGCGCGCAGCGCCGGAAGATATTCCGCGCCGTGAAGTCCGCCCGCAGCATCGCATTACGGTAACGAGCCCGTGTCTCAAGTGCTCTGTTTACGCGCGCCGCCTTAAGCACCCTTTAAGTATCTCAGGGATTGCGAGCATCTCAGGGATTGTTTGGGTCGCGGTGCACGGGATCGACCCACAGCACCTTTTCAGGCTTTTCGACCGGTTCGATGTCGAGATTGATGGCGACCGCTTCGCCATCGCTGCGCACCAGCACGCATTCCAGCGGCTGGTCCGGACTGGCGTTGATTTCCTGATGCGGCACATAAGGCGGCACAAAAATGAAATCGCCGGGATTTGCTTCCGCCGTAAATTCCAGATGGTCCCCCCACCGCATCCGCGCCTTGCCTCTGACGACGTAGATGATGCTTTCGAGATGGCCGTGATGATGCGCGCCGGTCTTGGCATCCGGTTTGATCGTAACCGTGCCCGCCCACAATTTCTGGGCGCCGACGCGGGCGAAATTGATCGCAGCCTTGCGGTCCATGCCGGCGGTCGAGGGCACGTTGGGATCGAGCTGGTTACCGGGAATGACCCGGACACCATCATGCTTCCAGCGCCCTTCGCCGTGCTCATGGGAATGATCGGAATGGCTGTGATCGTGCGGATGGCTCATGTCGATAGGTTCCAGTTAAATCTTCTTGAGGACGCTACAAAAAATGGCGCCGACAGGCCAGCCCGCGAGGAACGTTTCAGTGCCCCAAAAATTGGTTCTGCATCAAACCGACCGAACAAGGAGAGCATTTCATGGGTAGCGTCGCAGACAAGGTTAAAGGCAACGCGAACGAAGCGATGGGCAAGGCCAAGCAGGGCGTCGGCGAAGCCGTCGGCTCCGACCGCTTGCAGGGCGAAGGCGCCATTCAGGAAGTCAAAGGCAAGGGCCAGAAGAAGCTTGCCGACGCCAAGGAAGCCACAAAGGACGCCGTGAACAAGGCTGCTGCCGAAGCCAACCGGAAGCTTTGATCCAATCAGAGCGGATAATATCCGAATGCAAAAGGCCGCTCCTTGTGGAGTGGCCTTTTGTTTATTCCGTTGTCAAATCAGCCCTTCACGTTGAGCAATTCGACCTCGAAGATCAGCGTCGCATTCGGCGGGATAACGCCACCGGCACCGCGCGCGCCATAACCAAGCTCGGGCGGAATGATCAGCGTGCGCTTGCCGCCGACCTTCATCGAAGCCACGCCCTCATCCCAACCGGCGATCACCTTGCGTTGTCCGACCGGAAATTCCAGCGGATCATTGCGATCGACGGAAGAGTCGAATTTCTTGCCCTTCTGCCCATCCTGGTAGAGCCAGCCGGTATAGTGCACGACACAAATCTGACCGGGCTTTGGCGTAGCGCCGGTGCCGACCTTGCTGTCGATAATCTGCAATCCTGATGCGGTGGTCATGGCTTTTCCTGCGGTTTGCGCCATCGCCGCGGTCGGCATCGAGACTGCCGACGCGGTCAAGACAGTCAACGCAATGGCAACGGTGGAAAACGTCGTGCGCGAAAAACGTCGCATGGTGACTTACCTTCTTGGATGTGATCGGACTTGAACGATCGGGCGACTGTCTATCCCAACGCTCCCGGCAAGACCAGTGCGGCGCTGATCTTTAATATCCGAGCGCGCAGCCGTCCTTGCGGGGATCGGAGCCGCCGGTCAGCGTCCCCTTCTCCCAATCGATCCAGATCGCCTGACCGCCGCCGAGCGGCGGAACGACCTTGGTGGTCTGGTGTCCAAGCTTCTGCAAGCCTGCGACGATTTCAGCGGGCATGCCGTCTTCGAGCTGATAGACGTTTTCATAATGCAGACCACGCGGCATATCGATCGCCTCCTGCACATCGCATCCATAGTCCAGAATGTTGGTCAGCACATGGGTCTGGCCGACCGGCTGGTACTGACCGCCCATGACGCCGAACGGCATCACGGCGCGGCCGCCCTTGGTTGCGAGCGCCGGGATGATGGTGTGCAACGGACGCTTGCCCGGCGCGATGCAGTTCGGATGGCCGGGCTCGACGCGGAAACCGGCGCCGCGATTTTGAAAGAGAACGCCGGTCTTGTTGGAGACGATGGCGGAAGCCCAGGCATGGGCGACCGAATTGATGAACGAGCAAACGTTGCGATCCTTGTCCACCACGGAGATATAGACCGTCGACGGATTCATCGGCGGCGAAACCTTCGGCAGATCCAGCATCCGGTCCATGCGAATCTTGCCGGCCCATTCGTCGGCGAATTCCTTCGCGAGAATCCCGGCGACATCGACCTTGACGTGGGCGGGATCGCCGATGTTCTGCTCGCGCATCATGTAGGCGACGCGCGCGGCCTCGGCTTCGAGGTGAAACCGTTCGACGCTTAACGGAGCAAATTTTGTCAGATCGAAATGCGACAGGATGTTGAGCATCACCAGCATGGTGATGCCGGGTCCGTTCGGCGGGCACTGCCAGACGTCGAGACCTTTATAGAGGGTGCCGATCGGCACCGTCGTCTCGGTGGTGTGGTTGGCAAAGTCTTCCAGCGTATGCAGGCCGCCGGCGCCCCGCAGGGTCTCCACCATGTCCTCGGCGATCGCGCCCTTGTAAAAAGCATCGGGCCCGCTTTTGGCAATCGCCCGCAACGTCTGACCAAGCTCCGGCTGCTTGATCACGTCGCCGGCCACCGCCGCATTGCCGTGCGGCAACAGGTAGCGCTCGGTGTTGACGCCCTTCTTCAGCTTCTCGAAACCGTTCTTCCAGTCGAAGGCAATGCGGGGTGCTACGACATAACCCTCCTCGGCCGCCTTGATGGCCGGCTGCAACAGGGTGTCGAGGCCAAATTTGCCGTGGTCGCGCAGGATGGTCGCCCACGCATCGATCGAACCGGGAATGGTGACCGAATGCGCTGACGTGAGCGGAATCCCGTGCATGTTGTGTTCGAGATACCACTCCGGCGTCGCCGCTTTCGGCGCACGGCCCGAGCCGTTATAGGCGACGATCTTGCCTTCGCCCTTCGGCTGCATCAGCGCAAAGCAATCGCCGCCGATGCCCGTGGATTGCGGTTCGATCACCGCGAGCAGCGCCGAAGCCGCGGTCGCCGCGTCGGCCGCGGTCCCTCCAGTTCGTAGCACCTCGATGGCTGTCAGCGCCGCCAGCGGGTGGGACGTCGCCACCATGGCGTTTTGGGCATGGACCGTCGACCGGCCGGCGAGATGGAAATTTCTCATGCGAAATGGCTCACTTGTCGCTGTTTTTCCAGATTTGCAGGGCTTGTTGAGGGTTACTTGGCATATTCAATACCACCTGCGCAATGCTTGGATGATGCATAAGTGGAGGGGGCCCCTGCCCTTCAAAGGCGCCTCCTGCTAGATGACCACGATGGCTTACAAGGTCGCCGCTTTTTACCAATTTGCGTCCCTAGCGGACTTTCGCGAACTGCGAGAGCCGCTGCGGAAACTATGCGGTGATCTCAAATTAAAAGGTAGCGTGCTGCTGGCCCATGAGGGGATCAACGGCACATTAGCTGGAAGTCCCGTGGCCATCGACGAATTGGTCGAAGCGCTTCGCCACGGCGAACTCTTTAGTGGCCGCCTCGACCATCTGGAACTTAAATTCTCTTCCGCCACGACCATGCCGTTTGGCCGGCTCAAGATCAGGCTGAAGAAAGAGATTGTCACATTCGGCGACAAGGCTGCCGATCCGACGCTCCAGGTCGGCACCTATGTTGAGCCCGAGGAGTGGAACGGTCTGATTGCCGCCCCTGGCACGGTTGTCATCGACACGCGCAACGCTTTCGAGGTCGCCATCGGCACCTTCGAAGGCGCGATTGATCCCGCCATCGCGAGCTTCGGCCAATTCAAGGAATTCGCCGCACGTCGCCTCGATCCGTCGAGGGATCGTAAAATCGCGATGTTCTGCACCGGTGGCATCCGCTGCGAAAAGGCTTCGAGCTATCTGCTCGCGCAGGGCTTTACCGAGGTCTATCACCTGAAGGGCGGCATCTTGAAATATCTCGAGCAGGTCGCGGAGACCGACAGCCGCTGGCGCGGCGAGTGCTTCGTCTTCGACGAGCGCGTCGCGCTTGGCCACGGTTTGCGTGAGCGGGATGCGGAGCCTGACAGCGATGAGTGATCTCAAGGCGCTCACTGACCGCATCGATACGCTGGAGTCGCGGCTGGCGTTCCAGGATCACACCATCGAGACGCTGAACAAGACCGTCACCGAACAATGGGCGAAGATCGATGCGCTGACGCGGCAGCTTGTTGCGCTCGGCGAGCAGTTGCGGGAGGCCGAAAGCCAGATGCCGGGCCTCGCCAATGAACCGCCGCCGCATTACTGAAAGTGACCGTTTTCCCGGCAAACAAACTTGTTTTTCCGGGCCTTTCTTGGTGTATCAGAAATGATCTTTGTCGGTCACATTATCCCTGAGTGAGCATGACCAAGCCATTCCTCGACGTACTCTCCGGCCGCAAGCAGGCGGTGCCGCCGATCTGGATGATGCGGCAGGCCGGTCGCTATCTGCCGGAATACCGGGAGTTGCGCGTGAAAGCAGGCGGCTTTCTCGATCTGTGCTTCACGCCGGAATACGCCGCTGAAGTCACCCTTCAGCCGATCCGCCGTTTTCACTTCGACGCTGCGATCATCTTCTCCGATATTCTCGTCATTCCCTATGCGCTCGGGCGCTCGGTGCGGTTTGAGGCCGGCGAAGGCCCGCGGCTCGATCCGCTGGATACGCCGGAGAAAATCACAACCCTCGCCTCGCATGCCGATTTCGCCAAACTGGAGCCGGTGTTCGAGGCGCTGCGCCGCGTTCGACGCGAACTCGACGCCAAGACGGCCTTGATCGGTTTCTGTGGCGCGCCGTGGACGGTGGCGACCTATATGGTGGCGGGCCAGGGCACGCCGGACCAGGCGCCGGCGCGGATGCTGGCCTATTCCCATCCCGATGCGTTCGAAAAAATCATCGACGTGCTGGTCAAGAACTCGATCCAGTATCTCGTCGGCCAGCTCAAGGCCGGCGCCGACGTGCTGCAGATTTTCGACACCTGGGCGGGCGTATTGCCGCCGCGCGAGTTTTTACGCTGGTCGATCGAACCGACACGCCGCATCGTCGCGGGCGTTCGCGAACAGGTCCCCGACGCCAAGATCATCGGCTTCCCCAGAGGGGCCGGCGCCTCGTTACCGGACTATGTGGACGCAACCGGCGTCGACGGCGTCAGCATCGACTGGGCGGCCGAACCATCGCTGATCCGCGCTCGCGTGCAGAATCGCGTTGCCGTTCAGGGCAACCTCGATCCGCTTGTCCTGATCGCGGGCGGCGCGGCGCTTGATCGCGCGGTCGACGATGTCCTGGAAAATTACGCCGGCGGACGGCTGATCTTCAATCTCGGCCATGGCATCTTGCCGGAAACCCCGATCGCGCATGTCGAGCAGATGATCAAGCGGGTGCGGAGCTACAAAGCATAGAGATTACAAAGCATGAACCGGAAAAGTGGGAACCGGTTTTTTCCTCGCGACCAACGCGGAACGCGTTTGCGCGGAGATCATGCTTTAATAATAGGTGGACGGCTGCGCTCGATGATCTCGGCCGCGCCCTTTGCCTGCAGTTCGAGCCCGGCAGCACGGCCGAGTTCACGGGGCCGGTCGGCAGGCCCGGAATGCGAAACCTCGATAAAGCGCTGGCCACCCTCGTCCAGCACCGAAGCCGTCAACGACATCTGCGCACCATTGATCGTGGCAAATCCCGCGATCGGGGAATTGCAATGACCGTTGAGAACCCACAGCACCTCGCGTTCGGCATCCGCGCAGCGGCGTGCGGCGAGGTCGTCGATCTTCGCCAGAAGACCTCGCGTTGACCAATCGTCGGCGGCGCATTCCACCGCGACAATCCCCTGCCCCGCCGCGGGCAGCATCTCCGCGACTAAGAATTCATAAGCGATGCGGCTTGCGAGGCCCACCCGTTCAAGCCCCGAGCGCGCCATGATCAGCGCGTCCGCCGGACCGACCGCGCCACCATCGGCGAGCCGCTGTTTTTCGAGGTGGTCGAGCTTGCGCACGCGGGTGTCGGCGGCGCCGCGATAATGGATCACCTCGATCTCGGGAAAGAGCCGGCGCGCATAGGCAGCGCGCCGCACCGCATTGGTGCCGATCTTGAAGCCCTTGCCGCCCGAGCCTTTCAATTCCCCGACCGAGAGCCCCGGCCGCAACACCAGCACATCGCTCGCGGAATCGCGCGACAACGTCGCGCCGATCACCAGTCCCGGCGTGTCCTCGTTGCCCGGCATGTCCTTGAGCGAATGCATCGCCGCGTGCAATTTCCCGGCGCGGACGGCAGCGCGGATTTCGGCAACAAAGGCTCCGCCCTTGCCGCCATGGGGCAAGAGCTTGCCGGTTTGGTCTATATCGCCCGTCGTCTCGAACTTGACGATCTCGACATCGACGTCAGGCGCAACCGCCACAAGACGCCGGGCGATTTCCTCGGTCTGGGCCAGGGCCATGGCGCTCTTGCGCGTACCGATCCGCAATCGCATGAAACTGGTGCTCGCTCTGTCCTGATTCTGCCGATGCAATAGCACCGGCGCAGGGCGCCAAGAATAGAACGCGTAGGCGTCGAATGCAAAAACAGTCTTGGTGTAGAACAGATTTGGCTGGAGAGCGGCTAACCCGCGTCCTGCAGGATCAGGTCGGAGGTTTTCTCCGCGATCATGATGACAGGCGCATTGGTATTGCCCGAGACAAGATCGGGCATCACGGAAGCATCGATCACCCGCAAACCCTCCACCCCACGAACGCGCAGCCGCTGGTCGACGACAGCGAGCGGGTCGTTCCCCATCCGGCAGGTCGAGGTCGGATGATAGATCGTGGTTCCCCGCGCGCGGCAATAGGCCAACAATGCCTCGTCGCTCGTGATCTTGTCGCCGGGATCGATCTCTTCGACGACGTACGGCGCGAGAGCCGGCGCGTGCAAAATCTTGCGCAGGATCTTCAAGCCCTCGACATTGGTCGCGCGGTCCACGTCGCTGGCGAGATAATTGATGCGTATTTCCGGAGCATCGGCCGGATCGGCGCTTTTGATCCGAAGCGACCCGCGGCTCTCGGGCCGCAATTGGCACACCGACGCCGTGAAGCCGGAGAAGGGATGCAGTTTTTCGCCCATCTTGTCGGTTGAGAACGGCAGGAAGTGGACCTGGATATCCGGTGTCGCCAACCGCGGATTGGTCTTGAAGAACGCGCCGGAGGTGCCGGCCGCGATCGTCAGCGGCCCGGTTCGGAACGCGGCATAACGCAAGCCGGTCAAAACCTTGCGGAAGGGATTGTTGACGATGTCGTTGAGCGTGATGGCTTGCGAACAACGCATCACGACACGGACTTGCATATGGTCCTGCAAATCGTTGCCGACGCCCGGCGCATCCAGCACGACCTCGATGCCGTGTTGGCGCAAAAGGTCTGCGGGACCGACGCCCGAGAGCTGCAGCAATTGCGGAGAGTTGAACGCCCCGCCCGAGATCAGAATTTCCTTACGCGCCCGCGCCGTGCGGGGAATACCGGCGGTGCGATAAACCACGCCAGCGGCGCGGCGTCCTTCGAACAGAACTCGCTCGGCGAGCGCCGACGTCTCGACATGCAGGTTGGATCGAGCTTTTGCGGGGCGCAGATAGGCGACCGCCGTGCTCGCCCGCCGCCCGCCTTTGGTCGTGGTCTGGAAAAAGCCGGCACCTTCTTGCGTCGCGCCGTTGAAATCAGAATTTTTGGGGAAGCCGATTTCCGCCGCGGCATCGACAAACGCCGCCGAGAGCGGATCGGCGTGCCGCCAGTCCGAGACCGGCAAGGGACCGCCCACCGCGTGAAATTCGTCGGCGCCGCGCGTCTGGTCCTCAGCCTTCTTGAAATAAGGCAGCACGTCATCGAAGCCCCAGCCCAGATTGCCATGCTGGCGCCAGCGATCGTAATCTTCGTGCTGACCGCGGACATAAAGCAGGCCGTTGATCGAACTCGATCCGCCCAACACCTTGCCGCGCGGCTGAAACACGTTTCGCCCGTTAAGGCCCGGCTCCGGCTCGGTCTGGTACATCCAGTTGACGGCTTTTTCCTTGAACAGCCGGCCATAACCGAGCGGAATGTGAATCCAGAGGTGACTGTCCTCAGGCCCGGCCTCGAGCAGCAGCACCGAGTATTTGCCGTCGGCCGTCAGCCGATTGGCGAGCACACATCCCGCCGATCCCGCGCCGACAATGATGTAATCAAATTCGAATCGATCGGAGCCTGACGCGACCTTTTGGTTCATGTTGTTTCTTCAAGATCGATACAGGGAGAGCAGACGATGGAACCGCACAATAACTTTACGCGATCATCAGTCAATCGAAGGACTGTGATCGGTGTGCTTGAGCGGTGCGAGACTTCGTCACACTGTCGCGACATGGGAACGACGAGAATAACTTCATGGAATCGCCAGTCAATGAAAGAGCCGCCCGATCGATCTCCACGATCGGGCGGCCCATCTCTGAGCAACACGTTTAGATCGCAGCGAGACCGAGTTCACTACTTGATATCAACCATTCCCACCTGATTGACGAGACTGTTGGCCATGACCGGATTGCCGCTGGGCGCGACCACCATATTGCGCACGATATCACCGCCGCCGGGAATCGCCCAGCTTTGGAATTTTTCGGTCGCCGGATCGAAGCGGACGATCGTGTTGGGCTTGGCGTTGGATTCATTGTACCAAACCGCGCCCTTGGTGAAGACCATGCCATAAGGCTCGGACTTCGGACCGCTTGGCGACGGCCACTCCTTGGCCACTCCGGTGGCAAGGTCGAGCATGCCGATATATCCGCGCGCAAAATCGGCGTACCAAACCGCGCCATCAGGTCCAATGGCGAGACGCCGCGGCCGGGTCCCCGCATCGGGCAGCGTGTATTCCTTGATTGCCATCGTATCCGGATCGATCGTGGCAATCTTGTTGGTGCCGAACTCGACGAAGACCGGCACGCCCTTGGCGTTGATCTGGATTCCGTAAGGGCGTGATTTCGGCGTTGGCGACGTCACGAGCTTGATCGCTCCGGTAGCCGGATCAAGGCGACCCACCATATTGGCCTGCTGCACGGTGAACCACAGAATGCCCTTCTGGTCGAAATTGAGGGTATGCGGATCCTTCGCGTTTGGGTCTGGCAGCCGATATTCGATGACGATACCCGTCTTGGGATCGAGTTTGCCGATCAGCCCGGCAAGATTTCCCGTGAACCAGATGTTGCCGTCCTTATCGTCGACCAGCCCATGCGGACCAGTGAAAGGCGACTTGAGCGTATATTCCCTGATCGTACCGGTCTGTGGGTCTATCCGGCCGAGCTTGTTGGCCAGTTGCGCAGCCCACCAAACCGAACCATCCCGGGCGCCGAGAGGATCGTGTGGACGCGCTCCCTGGGTCGGCACATCCCACATCTTGAAATCGACCTTCACCGGACCATCGATGATGACGGCCTCTGGGCGCTTTCGCTCCGGGAAATTCTTCATGAGATAGTCGGTCATCGCGCCCCATTCCTCGGCGGGTACGGGCGCATCCATATTCTGCATCATGCGCACGACCGTCAGCCAGCCTTCGGGCGTATAGCCGCCGCGAACCCGGTTGATGTCATGGCAACCGTTGCAGGTGTCGACAAACCGTTGCTTGCTTGGCCCTTCCGGCCATTCCTTGGCGGTGTATTGTGCATTCGCAGCTGACGTCCCGAGGACAACCATCGCCGGCAAAAGAACAAGTAGCTTGGCGCGCACTCTCATGTCGTGTTTCCCCATCGCTTGATCTCAGGTCCAGCCTGTCTTGATTTGATTGGCCGCAAGCTAAGCGTTAGGCCATTCGGCCCGTCAAGCATAGACCGCAACAACGGCGCGGCCGCTATCGAACGATCGGCGATCACACACTCGACCGCGTAAAGGCCAGGACGATTTTCCGCTATCCTGACGTGCGCGCCACATTTTTCGCGGGCGCTGCTGCCGCATACCAGTCCGCCAACTCGCTGCCGGTGAAAAAACCGATGTCGGACGAAGCAGTTAGCAGATCGAGCATGCCCTCAAGCTCATGGATACGGTGCGGCACCGCTATCAGATGCGGGTGCAAACCGATGGCCAGAACAATCGCACTGTCGCGGCATTCGGTTTCGAACCGGCGTAGCGTGAATTCAAGACGCCTCGCCATCTCGCCGGTCGCATGCCGCTCGATGGCATAGATGATGGAGTCATTGACCTCCAGGTTGTACGGCATCGCGATTAGCGGACCTTCGGTTGTATTCATCCACGCCGGCCGGTCATCGACCACCCAATCGCAGACATAATCGATCCCCTTGCGCTTGAGGATGTCCGGCGTGTCGACGGTTTCGCGCAATCCCGGCGATAGCCAGCCACGCGGGCGTCGCCCGGTAAAACTTTCGATCTTGTCGAGGCTCGCACCGATCACCACCGCTTCACCGCCCTCGACGTGATTGATGGCTTTCTGATGCATGCCGTGGCCGATGAATTCCCAACCCGCCTCGCGTATCGCCTGAGCTGCTTGCGGATAGGCGTCGATGACGCCGGCATTGAAACTCGTGGAAGCCGGCAAGGACCGCGAAGCGAATGCCCTCAGAATGCGGGGAAGCCCGGCGCGCATGCCGTAGTCGGCCCAGGAAAAATTCGGCACATCCGGCACGGTTTCGCGGCCATGCGGCGGCGTGACGATCGTGCGCGGCATCGGCTGGTCGAATTGCCAGTTCTCGACGTTGACGACGAGATGCACCAGGATTCGTTTTCCCTTGAGCGGCGGCAACGGCGCGCGGGCCGACGAGAGCAGATAAGGAATCCGCGGATTTGTCATTGAAGACCTTAGACGTGAACGGCGCTGACCTTCATGTCGGACATGATGCGCGACTTGTAGGCCATGAACTCCGCGCTGGTGAGGCTGGCAATGGAGCGCGGACGCGGCAGCGTGATCGGAATGGTACGGATGATCCGTCCGGGCCGGGCTGACATCACGCAAATCCGGTCCGATAATAAAATTGCTTCGTCGATGTCGTGGGTGACGAACAACACCGTGGTGCCGAGCGATTGCCAGACATCGAGCAGCAATTGCTGCATCGACAGACGCGTCTGCGCATCGAGCGCGCCGAACGGCTCATCCATCAGTAGCGCCTTCGGCGACATCGCCAGCACCCGGGCGATGCCGACCCGCTGGCGCATGCCGCCGGATAATTGCACCGGCAAGGCGTCGGCAAACGATTCAAGGCCGACCAGCTTCAACAGATTTTGCGCCTTCTTTTCATATTCAGAACGCGAGACGCCCTGAACCTGCGGCCCGAAAATCACGTTTTGCCAGACGGTGAGCCAGGGAAAGAGGGCGGCTTCCTGAAACACCACACCGCGGTCCGGGCCCGGTCGCGTGACCGTCTTGCCGTCGAACAATAAAGTACCTTCGGTCTTCTTCTCGAAGCCCGCCAACAGATTGAGCAGCGTCGATTTCCCGCAGCCCGAGGGGCCCAGAAGTGCCACGAACTCGCCCTCGCCGATGGCAAGATTGATCCCGTCGAGCGCCCGCACTTCGGCCTGGCCCGAGAAGGTCTTTGATACGTTTTCGAAAGCGATGGTGCCCATCGTCATCTCACCATCACGACTGGAACGACTGCAGCCGCCGCCACGCCAGGACCCATCGTTCAATCCAGAGAATGACGCGATCGCTGATCAGGCCGAGCAGGCCGATGGTCGCCATGTCCGCGATGACCACATCCATTCGCCCGACGTAATAGGCGTCCCATAGCACATAGCCGAGACCGGATTTGACCGCGACCATTTCAGCGACGATCACAGCGGTCCAGGCGATGCCTAGCCCGATCCGAAGCCCGGTGAAGATCGACGGGAGCGACGCCGGCAACACCACCCGCCGCAGGATCGTCCATCGCCCCGCGCCCATCATCATCGCGGCACGAACCAGATTGCGCTCGATGTCGCGGGCGCCTTGCGCGGTATTGACCACGATCGGATAAAACGCGCCGAGCGCAATCAGGAACACCGCGCCCATATCGCGGATGCCGAACACCGCGATCGAGAACGGCAGCCACGCCGTGATCGGGATCGGCCGCAGCAGTTGCACGGTGGGATCGAGCGCGCCCGAAGCCGTTCGGTTCCATCCGATCGCCAACCCGACCGGCACGGCAACGACAATCGCGACAAGAAATCCCTTGCCAACGCGTTCGGCGGAAAACAGCAGATTGGCAAGCCAGGTGCCGCTATAGGGGTTGAGGCTGAAACCGCTCGCACCGAACGCCCATACTTTCCACGCCTGCCACACTTTATCAGGCGTCGGCAGCACGCCGCCGAACAGCGAACCGCCATGGCCCGCCCACTGCCAGAGCGCAATCACCACCACGGGAAGAACGATCGCGAGCAGGATTCGCCGAAAGCTTCGACGCGCGGCAGGCGACAGCGCCAGCCACGCCGAAGCGGACGATGCCGGCCTTGAAGCGAGTGGTCCCGTAGAGATCGACATCTTTAGGAAAATCCTCGCGAAGCAGCGCTGTGGTTCACCGCTCGCTTGACCCGCTACTTGCCCAACGCCTTGTCGACGAACGAACCGTCCCAATGCGCATCGATCTCTTCGGACACATCCTTCTGGATCACACCGAGATCGGCAAAGCCCTTGGCCTGACGTTTGATCTGATCGGGCGAGATCACCTCACCAAGCTTGATGATCTTCGCGGCCTGCGCTGCGACCTCGGGCGCCATGCCGGTCAATTGCGCGTAGGCACCGGCAAAAGCCGCGGGCGATTTGCCGAGTTCCTCTTCCTTCGCTAGGTAGACCCAGACAAAACGTTCCAGCGCAGCGCGCTTGCCGTCGATTGCCTGCTTGGTTGTCATGAACATGCCGAGCTCGGCGCCGACAGCTTTGGACGAGCCATATTCGAGCCCTTTGGCGAAGAACCCGTAACCGTCCATGACGGGGATGGATTCGAACGGCTCCCAGGTGACGAGGCCGTCGACCTCGCCTTTCTTCAAGGCCTGATCGAAATTAGCGCCACCGCCCTGAATGTTCACGGCCTCAAAACTGTTATAGGGAACGCCATTTTCGACCAGCGTCGCGGCGAACTGAAACCAGACCGCCGAACCCGGCGCGATCGCGATCTTCTTGCCCTTCAGATCGCTCCAGCTCTCGAACTTCACGCCGTTACGGCCGATGACATATTTGGGCGACGAGCCGACGCCCATCAGCCCGACGACATTGGTCGAGCCTTGCGCCAGCGAGATCGCAAGATCGGCCGGCCCGACAGAAGCTACATCGAGCGAGCCTGCCAAAAGCGCGGTGCGCGCATCGGCATAACGGACAAATTCAACCAGCTTGAGATTGACGCCGAGCTTTTTCAGTTCGTCGGCGACCAAAATGATCGGAGCCAGATGGCCGACCTTCACATAGCCAACCGTCAGTTCGACCGGCTGCGCCAGCGGCGCCGGTTCCGGCCCAATCGCGTGGGCCGGCAGCGGCAACCATCCAATCGCCGTGACAGCGAACAAAAGCCTAGCAACCTGCCTCAATATCCGCACGATCTGCCTCCGTTTCGTTCAGCCGCCGTTTCGATCGGTCAATGGCCGCGACGTCATGAGCCCGCATAAGCAAAGACTGCACCATATCGCGCCCTGCTCTGCAACTTGGCACCGGTAGAAAGCGTCCCGTTAATCATGGCTCGTCGGCAATCTCGGAGGCGATCGCCAGCGGCACGCGGCCGTGCCAATCGGTGCGTTCCTGCAACCGGACCGCGATCTGAAGCAAGGTAGCCTCGCTGCCCGGCCGCCCGATCAGTTGCAGGCCGACCGGCATTCCCCTGTCGTCGAAACCCGCTGGCACAGCGAGCGCAGGCAGACCAAGATAATTGACGAAACGGGTGAAGCGGCTCATCGCGTAAAGCACCCGTGGATTGAACTGCGCAGAAGCTGGATCGACCTCCTTTACTTGCGGCGTCTTGATCGGCATTACCGGAAGAATGGCGGCACCGGCCCCACCAAGACACGACAAGATAAATTGATCTCGAAGCTGACCGCGTGCGGCTATCGCCACTGCAAGTTCTTCGTCGGTAATCAAAAGCCCCTTCGCAATCCGCTTGCGCAACATCGCATCGATTGAGGGATCATCGACACGTGCACGGTGTTCGCGGGCGGCCTCCGCCAACAGGACAGTGAGAGCATGCAGATCGGCCTCTTCCGAAAACCCGCTGATCTCCGCGATCCTCATGCCGCTGTCGACCAGCACGGCCACTGCCCCACGGCAGACGCGAGCGATCTCAGCGTCGCTGGCTTCGAACGCATCCTGCAACACGACCGCTCGCGGAAGCTTTTCCGATGCAGCGAGTGGCTCGCCGCAAATCGAGGGCCACAGCAAAGCAAGATCGGCGGCACTTCGCGCAAAAGCGCCAAAGGTGTCGAGACTTGGCGCGAGCGCCATGGCGCCGTCCAACGGAATCTTGCCATAACCCGGCTTGAGCGCGGTGATGCCGCAGCAATGCGCCGGGATTCGCACGGAACCACCGGTATCGGAGCCGAGCGCGGCAAAACAGCAGCCGGACGCCACGAGAATCGCGGAGCCGGTCGACGACCCGCCGGGGACGCAATCGAACGACCACGGATTGAGCGCGCCACGCCGCGCGATACCGGACGGCTCATAGGCGAGTTCCGTCATGGTCGCCGTGCCGATCAAACTGGCACCTGCCCGATCGAGACGATCGATCACCGAAGCGCGTCGCAGCGCCGGCGCTTGCGGCGTTGAACAGCCCCATGACGGTTCGCTGCGCCCGGTTGCGAACATATCCTTGGCAACATAAGGCAGGCCGGAGAGCGGCCCCTCATGAGGCGCCTCGGCGTGATAGATATGTTCGACCGCGTGCAGCTTTCGCCCCAAATGGGCAAGGCGCCGGCGGCATTGCTCGAGCGCCGCTGTCCGACCCAGTTCCGAAAGCGAACACCAATCCGGAAACCGGGCCGTCGCTGTGCTCATCGGTGCCTCGGCCATTGTTGTTTATCTTGATTGTTTATGTTGCGTGGCTGCTCGGAACGCCGGACATTTGCAAGCGTCAGAGTTTGATACCCTGGCACGCCTCACATTCGATAACAGTTTTGCATTCGATAGCATGAGATCGGTCGGCACGTGAAGTCAGGCGAAATAGATCATCATCCAGACGGGTTGCCGCAGCCGGAGCGCGGCTGGGCGATCCTGACGATTGCGATCGGCCTCATCATATCGGTGATGGACGGCGCGATCGCCAACGTGGCGCTGCCCACTATCGCGCGCGATCTTCAGGCGAGCCCGGCTTTCTCGATCTGGATCGTCAACGGCTATCAACTGGCGATTACGATCTCGCTGCTGCCGCTGGCTTCGCTCGGCGAGATCGCTGGTTACCGCCGCGTCTATATTGCGGGGCTGTTGCTGTTCACCATCGCGTCGCTGTTTTGCGTGCTTGCGAACACGCTGACGCTGTTGACGATCGCCCGCATCCTTCAGGGCTTCGGCGCCGCTGGGATCATGAGCGTCAACATGGCGCTGGTCCGGCATATCTATCCGCGCGCGCAACTGGGACGCGGGATCGGCATCAACGCCATGGTGGTCGCGGTCTCGGCTGCGGTCGGCCCTACGATTGCCGCAGGCATTCTCGCGGTCGGACCCTGGCCTTATCTGTTTGCGATCAACATTCCGCTCGGGCTCGGCGCGCTGGCACTCGGCATCAAATACCTGCCTTACACCAAACCCGCAGGCCACGATTTCGACTGGAAGAGCGCGGCACTCAGCGCGATCGCCTTTGGTCTTGGGCTCGCCGGGATCGACAGCATCGGCCACGACGAAGGTGCCGCGATTGCGCTCGCCGAATTTGGCGCAGCCGCCGTCGCAGGCTCCCTTTTGGTGCGCGCGCAGGCGCAGGTGACCTCGCCGTTGCTGCCGCTCGATCTGCTGCGCATTCCGATTTTCGCACTGTCGATTGCGACCTCGATTGCCTCCTTCTGCGCGCAGATGCTGGCCTTTGTCGCGCTGCCCTTCTATCTCGAAAGCCGGTTTGGATATTCGGACGTCGAGATCGGTCTTTTGATCACGCCCTGGCCGATCGCGGTTGGCTTTGCGGCGCCTTTCGCCGGAAGACTGGTCGAGCGCTATCCGGCGGGGCTTCTCGGCGGAATCGGGCTTTTGCTGTTCGCACTCGGCCTTGGCGCGCTTGCATGGTTGCCGCCGCATCCCTCGCTCGTCGACGTGGCATGGCGGATGGCGCTGGCCGGGGCGGGATTTGGCCTGTTCCAAACGCCGAACAACCGCACCATGATCGCAGCAGCCCCGCGCGAGCGCAGTGGCGGGGCCAGCGGCATGCTTGGGACCGCGCGCCTGTTGGGACAGACCGTTGGTGCTGCACTGGTGTCGCTGTTGATCGGCCGCTTCGCGCTGGACGGCAGCCGGATCGCTTTGCTGGTCGGGGTCGGCTTCGCGGTCACGGGTGCAACCTTAAGCGCACTCAGATTGTCGGAGGTCGGCGCGAGGGGCGCCGAACGTGTCCGGGTCGCCGAAGACCAGCGCTTGAAGGGGGAATAGCCCGTCCGCCCAGTCTCCGTCAGCCTGTATAAATTTGTAAACCAGTCTCAAATTTTGTTGCGCTGGTGCCTTGGCGCTGCTATACACGATCGCTTTCTTCGCGCTTCGAGAAGGAGAAAGCACCATGGGCAAGCTCCACGACTGGCTGTCCCACCAGCATCCGGGTCTGAAAACATTCAAGGCCTTCCGGCACACGATGCTCGAGCGCGTCGCGACCGAGACGCCCCATCGCGCGCTGTACCGCCTGCTCGCCGGACTGACCGACGAGTATATCGCCCGCTACGACGGCGAGGCCGTTCCGGTCGATGTCGCCGAGCAGACCTACCGGCATCTGCTTGAGGTCGTTGCCACAGCGGAAGGCGCACTGACGGCGTCGCCGCAACAGCAGATTCAGATCTTGAATGAACTGGCTGCCGCCAAGCTCGTGTGACGCTTTAAAGATATATGCCGGACTCGGGGATCAAGGGGTTTGCACCTTGATGTCAGCTGCGCGGCCGGCACTTCGCCTTCTCAAGAAACTCCCGGAAAAGCTTGCTTTGAAAGGGTTTTTGCGTTATCAATGGTTGTTTCTTTCGTATCGATGAGGAAACAAAATGGTTGAGTTGCATCGCTGGCTTTCGCATCAGCATTCGGGTCTTCGGACCTACGTCGCCCTTCAGAAAATGACGGATGAACTGGCAGAGACCGATTCGGCGCACCGCGCGGTCTACAGACTGTTGTCGTCGATCCTCGATCCCTTCATTGCCTCGTTTGACGAGGAGCCACTCCCCGCAAGTCTTGCAGAGACCACCTTCCACCGATTGCTCGCGGTCATGCGCGACGCCGACAGCGCGATCGCTCTCGCCCCGGACCAGCAGATCGACGCACTGAACAGGATGGCGGCGGTCGACCTGATCCGACCAGCAGTTTCGCCCTGACCACTTTTCGTTGATGCCGCCAAGGGAGTCCAATTAGGGCTTCCCTGACGGTCGAAAATCATGTATCGCTCGTCTCAAATATGAGACAATCGACGAAAAAACTGGCGAAACAGCCAACGAAACGGGCGAGCATGAACGCGACAAGCCACCGCTTTGCCGAGATCGGGGAAAGGCTGCGTGCCTACCGGATGGGCCGGGGGTTGGCGGCTGAACAAGTCGCTGAACGTCTCGGCGTGTCGCGCGCTGCGGTCTACCGGATCGAGGCCGGCGAGGTCGTCAAGATCGAGACGCTCGATCGGCTCGCCAATGTGCTGGAAACTTCGGTCGGCTCCCTGCTCGGCCTCGGCGTCGAATATTACGCCAATGCGATCAGTTATTTCGAGCGGATGCGGCAGATCGAGGAGAAGTCCGAGCAGGTCATCGCGCACTTCCCGCCTTTGTCTTATCTCCTGACTTCGGACAATTATTCGCGGCAGCTCAAGCAAACGCTGATGGAGGCCGCGCCTTCCTATGCCGAGGACGGCAAGGACTACGAAACCGAGATCGACACCATCGTGGCAGTGCTCGACGAGCGCAAGCATGCGCGCCACCGCCGGCATCTCAGCGTCGTCAATTTCGTCAACATGCCGGAGATCGAGCGTTGGCTGAAACTCGGCCTGGTCGGACGTTTCGACTTGCCGGCGAACGAGATCGTCGAGCGAAGGCTTGCCGCCCGCGCCGAGATCGAGCACCTGATCAAGCTGATCGAACAAGAGCCGATGGGCATCCAGATCGGACTGATCGAAGAGCCGCTGCCCAACATCACCTTCCAGCTTTTCCGCACTTCCGAGCGAACCCTCTTGGGTTTGAGTCCGTTCCGGCTCGGCGGCGAACTGCCGAATATCCGCACCGGCGTTGCCATGCTCACGGCGGATGAAGAACCGGTGCGGCTCTACGAGAAACTGGTCGAGCGATTGTGGCGGCGCGCGCACAAGGGGCGCGAGGCTGCGCAGCAGTTGCGCATGATCCTGGAGCGGTCGGCGATAAAATCAGCCGACACGCGCAAAGCGTCCTAGTTTAACCGATCGATTTTCAGCTTCGTACCGACAACCTGGCGCGGCCGCCATGCCGCGTCGACCAGGCGACGGGATCGGCGAGGAAACGTTCGATCTCGGCGCGATCCTGCGGCGACATCTGGCCCGCTGCCGTCGAACGCAGGATGTCGGCCCAGGTGGCGAGCGGGTGCAGCGTCAAGCCGGTTTCCGCGAGCCGCTCGGACGCGCCGGGAAAGACGTCGTGATAAAAGATCGTCAGGACATGCTCGACATCAGCGCCCGCAGCGCGCAACCCCCGCGCAAAACCGAGCTTGCTGCCGCCATCGGTGGTGAGATCATCGACCAGCAACACCTTAAGCCCATCGACATCGCCGCCTTCGACCTGCGCATTGCGGCCAATTCCGAGCGGACGCTTGCGCACATAGCGCATCTTCACATTCAACTTGTCGGCAAGCCAAGCTGCAAAGGGAATGCCGGCGGTCTCTGCGCCGGCGACCGCATCGATCGAGGCTTGCGGCAACAATGTCGTGACGTAGCGGACGGCAAGCTGCGTGACGGCCTGGCGTAACGCCGGATCGCCGAGAATGATCCGGACATCGACATAGACCGGGCTCGCCCAGCCTGCCGCCAGAATGAAAGGCTGCTGCCGGCTCACATGGATGGCGCCGCTCTCGAACAGCAATTGCGCAACCGCCCCGCCAATCTCGTTCCTGATCGCGCTGTCCGTCATGGCTTCACCTCTCCGACCGACCACGGCAGTTTCTCGCCGCCGCGGAACACCACGACTTCAGTGTCTTCGACCGCGACCGCGGCCATCACGGGCGCCTCACGCCGTTCCAGCGTGATGGTGCCGTGGTTGAGTTCAAGGCCGTAGAACCTGGCGCCGTTGACGGAAGCAAACGCCTCGAAACGATCCAGCGCACCCTCCTCGTCGAACACCTGCACATAGGTCTGCAACGCGGTAGCGCCGCCGAACACGCCGGCCGAACAGCATTCGGCTTCCTTGGCATTGCGGCGATGCGGTGCGGTGTCGGTGCCGATAAAGAAGCAGGCGTCCCCGGAGGTGACGGCCTTGCGCAACGCGAGACGATGACGCTCGCGCTTGGCCACCGGCAAACAATAGAGATGCGGACGCAGCCCACCCTGAAACAACGACGTGCGGTTGATGACGAGATGATGCGGCGTAATCGTTCCAGCCGCGTGCGAGGCATGGGCGCGCACGATATCGACGGTCTCCGCCGTCGTGACGTGCTCGACCACGACCTTCAGGCCGGCATGTCGCTTCAATAGCGGCAACAAGCTCTGCTCCATGAACACGGCTTCGCGGTCAAAGATATCGACCGCGGGATCGGTGGCCTCGCCATGGATCAGGACCGGCATGCCGATCTTTTCCATGCGCTCCAACACGGGCGCGAGCGCCGGAATATCCGTCACGCCGTGGTGAGCGTTGGTGGTGGCGCCGGCCGGATAAAGCTTGGCGGCGACCCAGACGCCCTCCTTGAAGCCGCGTTCGATCTCATCCGGCGAGGTCGCATCGATGAGATAGCAGGTCATCAGCGGCTGAAAGTCGGAAGCTACGGCGCGGGCGGCCAGGATTCGCTCGCGATAGGAAACGGCTGCCGCGACAGTGGTGACCGGCGGCACCAGATTGGGCATGATCACGCCACGGGAAAATTGCGCTGATGTGAATGGCAGGACCGCTTGCAGCATCGCGCCGTCGCGCAGATGCACATGAAAATCATCGGGCCTGCGGATCGTGATCCGATCCACGCGCTTTGGGGATGCCCGGTCAAATAGTTCAGTCACGCTCATTGGACGGCCTCTTCAATCGCAGCCCGCATTACAGCGATTCCGGCGACAAAATCATCCAGATTCATCGCTTCCTTCGGGTTATGCGAGCCGTTTTCATTGCGCACGAACACCATGGCGCTAGGGATACCGGCATTGGCAAATACCGCCGCATCATGCCCGGCCCCGCTCGGGATTTCCTCGTCCGGCAGACCGAGCGCTTGCGCCGCATGCCGCAAACGCCCGACCCATTCCGAATCCATGGTCGCCGGCGCGGATTCCAGCCGGCGGTCGAAGGAAAACTCCACGCCGCGCTCTTCAGCGATGAGATTGCATTCAGATCGGAACAAATCGTAGAAGCCTTCGAGCGTTTCCTTGCTCTGGCTTCGGACCTCGAAGCTGAACGACACCTTTCCCGGAATGCGCGCAATGGCGTGCTCCGCCGGGTCGGTTCCGAAAACGCCCGAGGTAATCACCACGTCACGCCCGCGCTCCAACAAGGTCCGCCAATGCCGATCGAGATGGGTCATCAGTTCGGCCACCGCGAACACGGCGTCATGGCGCAACCAGCGTGGCACCGCGCCGGAATGGCCGGCCTCGCCGATGCATTCGACGACGCGATGACGTACATTGCCTCTGATGCCGGTGACGATGCCGACCGGCAGGTCGCGCGCGACCAGCACCGGGCCCTGCTCGATGTGCAGTTCGACCCAGGCGGCGATGTGTTTGGCGTCCAACAGCGGCTCGTTTTTCCCGATCCGCGCGACGTCGGCGCCGACGTCGCGCATGCAATCGCCAAGCGTACGGCCGTCGCGATCGGCAACGCGAAGGTCTTCAGCAATGAGTTTCCCGAACAGAGCGAGCGAACCCATATAAGCCTTGCCGAAGCGGGAGCTCTCCTCGCCGCGCAGGCCAAAGAGCTTGATGGAACGGCGGGGCACGATCTTGTCGCGTTTGAAGCGCGCGAGCACGGCCAGACCCGCGACTACACCGGCGGCGCCGTCGAAATTGCCACCTTGCGGCACCGAATCCAGATGCGAGCCGCAGGCGAGAAACGGCAGAGCAGGTTCGCTTCCTACAAGCGTCACGACTAGATTGGCGCCGGCGTCACGACTGGTCTCAAGACCGAGCTCACGCGCCTTGGCTTCCACAATGTCGAGTGCTGCGGATTCGCGCCCGCTATAACTTTCGCGGGTGATGCCGACGCCGTCGAACGATGCGGCACGAAGTGCGTCGAACAACTGCGCGGCAAGCGCACGATCCTCCGCGTCGTCAACGGATACGTTACGGCTTTGAGCAATTTCCGTTGTCATGTCGGCGGACTGAGCCAGGCGAGATCCTGGTCATCAGCCTCCTCGATCACGACACCATGAACCAGATCTGTCACGCGGCTGATCTCGCGTTGCAGACAGAACATCTCGATCCCCTCGATCACGCTGATCATCGCTGCCGGTTGCAGAAAGGTCGCCGTCCCGACCTGCACGGCGCTCGCTCCGGCCAGCATGTATTCGATCGCATCCTCGGCGGTGGAAATGCCACCGCAGCCGACGATCGGAATCTTGACCGCCTTGGCGCATTGAAACACCTGCCGCAGCACGATCGGCTTGATCGCCGGACCTGATAATCCACCCATGACATTGCCGAGACACGGTTTGAACGTCTTGAGATCAATCGCCATTGAAAGAAAGGTATTTGCGACGACGACCGCGTCGGCGCCGGCCGCTTCCGCCGCCCGTGCGACCTCGGCGATATCGCCGGTGTTGGGCGTGAGCTTGACCCAGAGCGGCAATTTGGTGGCGGCGCGCAACTGACGCGTGACTTTCTCCGCGGACTCTGCCCGCATCGCAAAAGCCTTGCCGTCTTCTTCAATGTTCGGACAAGAAATATTGGCTTCGATTGCTGACACTCCTGGCAGCGTCAGCTCGGCCGCAAGGCTCGCGAACCCTTCGGCGGTCGGTGCGGAAATGCTGACAACGAGAGGTGGCTCATAAGCGGCATATTGCGGGATGATCTTCCCGACGAAATGCGGCACGCCCTTGGAAGGAATCCCGATCGCATTGATCAGGCTGCCCGGCCGCTCAACGACGCGCGGCAACGGGTTGCCGGCGCGTAATTCACGCGTCACCGTTTTGGTCACGAAGGCGCCAAGACGATTGAAATCGATCACCTTGTCGAGCCCTTCGGCAAAGGTGCCGGATGCCGGCATTACGGGATTGCGCAATCTGAGCCCGCCGACATCGACGGAGAGATCGATGGAAAACGGCTTGATCATGGCAGCGCCTCCAACAGATCGAACACGGGTCCGTCCCAGCAGACCCTGCGATTGACAATCTCACCGCCGACATTGAAGTCGCGCACGCAGCAGTAACAAAGTCCGATGCCACAGGCCATTTGCTGCTCCATAGCGACTTGGCCGGGAAGGCCGAACTCGATCGCGAGCCGCTGCTGCACGCGCATCAGGCGGCTCGATCCGCAGGTGAAGAACGCATCGCATTTGCCTTGCGCGATCAGGCCGCGAAGAATGCGCTCGACATTGCCCGGCCCGCTGGACTGTTCGGAGTCCGTCACCGGCACCACTTCGGCGCCATGATTTTTGAAGAGATCAACCGAAACCAACAGCTCAGGCCGCCTCGCGCTGAAGATCGCGGTGACTTTGGTGCCGTTGGCCTTGGCGGCTTTTGCGAGTGGCGCGAGCGTGGCAAGCCCAGCGCCCCGCCCCACGGCCACGATGTGCCGCCATTTCGGATCGAGTATAAAGCCCGCACCTAGCGGTCCCATGATGTCGAGGTGATCGCCGGGCTTGATCAAATCAAGCCCGCGCGTTCCGGCGCCCGTCACCTTGTACAGAAACTCGACTTGGCATTTGACGGGATCGGCGCCGTAGAGGCTCATCGGACGCCGCAGGAACGGCTGTTCGCCGGCCGGATGCGGACAAAGCAATTGGAAAAATTGCCCGGGTTGAGCGGAAGCTGCGACCTCACCGCAATCAACGACGAGATGACGATATTCGTTGTTGACCGCGGTGTTGGCGACGACCTTGGCGAGCTCCGCGACGATGCTGGGCTTCCAGGACGCTTGGGGAGATGCAGGCGGCGTTACCGCCGGCTGCATCTGCTGTGATGGTTGATCGAGTGACATGACTTCCTCTGCTCAACCAATCACGTGAGCTGGGCGCCGCGGCGCTCGGGTATCAACAGCCACATCGCCAGGATGTCGAGCACGTAAAGCGCGGCGAGCAGCGCAATCGCGGTCTCGAACGAATAGGCGGCTGCGATTGCGCCGACGACGACTGGGCCGAATCCGCCAACGCCGCGGCCGATATTGAACAGCACGTTCTGGGCCGTGGCCCGAGCCGCGGTCGGAAACAGCTCGCTGATCAGCGCACCGTAGCCGCCGAGCATACCGTTGACGAAGAAACCCATGATGGCGCCGACCACGAGCAACTGATAGGGATCGGTCAGGCGTGAATAGATCAGCACCATGACGGCCGCACCCAGCATGTAGCTGAAGAAGGCCGGCCGCCGGCCGATGCGATCGGCGATATGGCCGAACATGAAAATGCCGAGCGCCATGCCAGCCAGCGTCACGCACGTCCACGTCGCCGATTGCGTCAACGCAAAGCCGAAGCGGGTCGACAGATAATTCGGCAGCCAGATCATCACGCCGTAGTAGCCGAAGTTCTGCACTGAACAGAGGATGATCATGCCGAGGCTGAGCTTGGCGGTTTCACCGTCCTTGACCAGCAGATGCAGCGCTGACTCCTTCGGATGATCCTTGGACCTTTCGACGAATACTTCGGGCTCATGCAGCGAAGCGCGGATGAAATAGGCTGCTACCGCCGGAAACACGCCAAGCGCAAACATGCCGCGCCAGCCAATCACCGGCAGCAGCAACGGCGTGGCAATAGCCGCGACCAGCACGCCGGTCTGCCAGCCCAAGCCAACATAAGAAGAGGCACGGGCGCGTTTCGATGCCGGCCATGCTTCGGCGACCAGCGCCATGCCGATACCGAATTCACCGCCAAGCCCGACGCCCGCAAGCGTTCGGTAGATCAAGAGATCCCAGTAACCTTGCGAAAACGCACAAAGACCGGTGAACACCGCGAACACGACGATGGTCCAGGTCAGGATACGCACGCGACCGAGGCGATCGGACAACATGCCGAAGCCGATGCCGCCAAGCACGGCTCCGATCAGCGTGGCCGTCACCAACGACGCCGATTGCGCTTGCGAAAGATTAAGGTCGCTTGCGATCGTTCGCAGCATGAAGCCAAGAATAAGAAGGTCGAATCCGTCCATCGCATAGCCGAGCGCGGAACCCGCCAACGCCTTCCACGCGTTGCGGTCGACGGTGGTCGGCACGCTCTCGATGCTGTCAGCCGTAATGCTCATTTTTGACACCCCTCCTCGTTTGAAATCCCCAGCGGAAGAGAAGGTGTCACAATCTTGTATCAATTACAATATTAATCTCAAAAATTATACAATAAGAGCGTAAAGCATTGGTAATACGTCTATATATATTACCCATCAGCGGATTCGGTGGCAGAAAGTAACGCCGGATCGCCCTCGCGTCTCAAAAATCATTTCTTCCGCGGCGATCGCTCCAGCCGTTCGTCCGGTGGCGCGATTTCCGTGACGAGATCGCGGATGAGCGCTTTTTTCGGCAAAGGCGCGAGCGCCGTCGTCCCCTCTTTCAGCCGCGCCGTGCAGGCATAATCGACCTCACCGTCGATCAGCATCATGCATTCCTTGCAGGCATTGGCATTGATACAGGAGTAACGAAAGGCAAGCGAAGGATCCTGATCGCGCCGGACCATGCGCAAACCGTCGAGCACGGACTGTCCATGCTCGAACTCGATCGCGAAAGTATCCACGCGTGACGTGGCTTCCGGCTGGCCGCGATGAATGGCAAGCAAGGCTTTCATGCGGTGACCATCGCTTTCGTCGGCCTGATGTTCAGCGCGTCGTTTGCCATCGTCACGATCTGATTGAGCTGCCAACCGTCCTCGAGACCGGGATGATCCTCGCGCTGATGCGCGCCCCGGCTTTCGGTGCGCGCAAGCGCTGGCAGCGCCACAGCCTGCGCCACCAGCAGCATGTTCCGAAGATCGAACCAATCGACCAGCACCGGATCGAACCCGCCCGACGAAGAAATCAGCGGCCGGTTGCCGACGTCTCGCGTGAGCGCCGCAAGGCGGTCGATCGCAATGCGAAGTTTGTCAGCAGTGCGGAACGGCCCGACATGGTCCGACATCAGGGCTTGCAGCGCGGCGATGGTGGCGGCGGGGTTCGGCGCATCGCGCCGCTCGGCGCTGCGCAGAAAATCGATGGCAGGGCCGGCCACGTCAGGCGATGGCATCGACCGCCGCGCCGCGCGCAATGCCGCATGATGACCGGCGCGGGCGCCGAACACAAACGTCTCGGTGATGGCGTTGCCTGAAAGACGGTTGGCGCCGTTGGCTCCGCCGATCGCCTCACCGCAGGCAAAAAGCCCCGCGACCCCACTCTCAAGCGTGTCGTCCACGCGAATCCCGCCCATGTGATAGTGCGCAATCGGCGCCACCTCGATCGGCTGGCGCGCCAGATCGATGCCGTTGGCGGCGAGCCGGTCGACCACGGGGCCGAATGCACGCCGTATTTCTTCCGCCGGCACATGCTGGAAACTGAGATAGGCGCCGCCGGCCGGACTGCCCCGACCGGCCTCGACTTCCCTTGATATCGCGTAGGTCGCAAGATCGCGCGTCAGCACATAGCGGCCGTCGCTGCGCGCATCTCGCGTGGCATAGTCGGCCTCGAATTCGCGCATCTCGGCGTTCAGGAGTTTGCCGCCGAGCTTGTAACGGAAGGGGTCCCACATGATGGGGTCCATGCCGACCAGCCGCGGCGCCAGATGGCCGATCGGGAAGAACTGCACGAACTCCATATCGATCAGTTCCGCCCCGGCGCGAAGTGCCAGCGCATAGCCGTCGCCGCCCATATTGACGGAAGCGCTGTTACGCCGATAGAGCCGCGTCAATCCGCCGGTCGCGATCACCACCGACTTCGCCGCGATCGGAACGATGCGGCCGCTCGCGACATGCAGCGCGGTTGCACCATCGGCTTCACCATTCCGGACGGTGATATCTGTGATCAAGAGATCGCCGATCCGGCGAATATTGTTGGCGTCGTTCAGCCGCGTGCGAAGCGTTTTCGACACCGCCGGACCGGTCGACAGAAAATCCACATAGACGCAACGTGGCCGGTCATGGCCGGGAGCCTGAACCTGCTTGATGTGACCGTCTTCGCGGGCCCAACCGACCTTCCAACCGTCCATCTCGCGAATACGCCGGGGACCATCTTCGCAAAGAAGAGCCGCCAGTTTCTCATCGCAAAGACCGCGCCCAGCCGCCAGCGTGTCGGCGAGATGATGCTCCCAATGATCCGGCGTTTGTTCGCCGAGCGCGGCGGCAACCGTCATCTGGGCCATGACGGTCGCACCACCGCGACCGATCAGGCTACGGTCGGCGAGGATCACGTTGGCGCCGGCCCGAGCGGCTTCCAGCGCGGCATACATCCCTGCCCCACCCGCGCCGATCACGAGAACATCGGTCTCAAGAGACGTCATCACTTCCGGCGGCACGTCGCGTTCCTCGTCGACACATATTTCCGGGCGCAAAGCGGAACCGGTTCACGCAAGCGCATCAAAACAAAGCACAGATAACGACAGCGCGGCCATAGCGCCAATGTTTTTGAAAGCCGCATATCGGGTCTGCTATGCGCCCAACGGACAGGCTAAAGTCAGGCGATCCAAAGCGGTGCGAGGGCGTGCTCGACCACCGCCTCGAAAGCAGGATTGCCCTGCAGCAGTTGGCGTACCCGGCAGAATTTGTTGAGGCGGCTGACGGTTTCCGGCGCGATCGATGCATCATAATAGGGCAAATCTCGAGCCACGATGCCGGCGATCAGATTGGCCTCGCGTGGCGGAAACAGTTTGCGGCCGACCTCGTTCGCCAGGGCCATGTCTGCCTTCAAAGCTTTCTGCGTGGCGACAATGGCACGCACGGCGGCGGCAACTGTTTCGGGTGCTTCCGCGATCAGTCGATCAGTGGCTGCGATGCTGGCGAAGGTGTAACCGAAGCTTCCTTCCGGGCCGTCGCCGCGGCGGATGTCGAGCACGACGGTACCGATCCCGCCGGTGACTGCAATCTCGGCCCCCATGCCGTTCGCCCAGAAACCGTCGATCCGGCCTTCCTCAAGCGCCTTGGCGGCACCCAGTCCAAAATTGGGACCGATGGCGGGATTAGGTGGAATGCCGACGATCTCGATACCGTCGCGCGCAAGATCGTAGCCGGCGTCGATGAGGAGCTGCCGCAGTCCCATCTCGACCCAGGGGGCAGCACCAATACGCTTGCTCTTCACCACATCGAGATCGCCGCGTCTGGCGCCGAGGTCGGCGCGCATCACGAGAAACCAGTACATGCCTTGAGCTTGCGCCGCGATGAGCTTGGCGCCCTGCCATTCGGGGAAGGCGGCCAACGCGGCATGCGCGGCACCGCCGACGAAATCGATCGCGCCCTCTCGCAGGGCTTCGTAGCATTTGCTGACGGGGAAAATCAGCTCAAGCGACACATCCAACCCTTCGCGTGCGAAGAAGCCGAGTTCCACCGCCGCGGCGGCGGGGAAATAGGAATTCGAGATCAAGTCAGGTACTGCAAGTTTCAGCTTCCGGCCCGACACTTTTATAGCCGCCATAACACGCCTTTCTCGTCACGCCGAATTATTGAGAACTTCCAGCGCCGCGCGCACCATGCCCTGATAGCCGGTGCAGCGGCACAGATTGCCGGACAGCGCCGTGCGAACCTCGGCTTCCGTCACGTTGCGACCTGCGGTCTCGCGGCTGAGTTCGAGCAGCGTCATCAACACGCCCGGCGTGCAGTAGCCGCACTGCAGTCCATGATGACGGGCGAGCGCCTGCTGCAGCGGATGCAGATCAGAACCATTGGCAAGGCTTTCGACCGTCTCGATTCGGCGCCCATTTGCTTGCACCGCCAGCATCAGGCAGGAGCGCGCCGACGCACCGTCCACTAACACGGTACAGGCGCCGCAAACGCCGTGCTCGCAGCCGACATGCGTGCCGGTCAGCCGCAACTCGTGACGCAGGAAGTCGGCGAGATTGATCCGCGCATCGACCGTCATCTCGACGGACCGGCCGTTGACACGAAGAGCGATCGGCCGCGGGTCATGCATCGGCGTGAGTTTCCACATCGACGAGCGCCGAGTCCAACGCACGACGAACCAGAACGCCGGCCAGTTCCCGGCGATACTCCGCCGGATAGACATCATCGCCGACGCACTCGATCGCTTCGGCCTCGCGGGAGGCTACGTCGAACAGCGCAGGCTCCGGTCTCCGTCCAGCGCAAGCGGTTTCAAAGGCCCCTAGCCGGACGGGAGCCTCAAAGGAACCGCCGACGGCAATCGCGGCTTGGGCGATGCGTCCCGCCGCATCAAGCGCGAGGCTCGCGGCGACCGAAACCACGGCAAAGTCAGCCGGCCTGCGGTTGAATTCAACAAAGGCAACTCCCGTGCGCGGTGCTGCCTTCGGCAATTCGATCCGCGCCAGCAATTCGCCGGGAGACAACGCGTTGCTCAAGAGCCCGACCGAAAATTCAGCAAACGGGATCAGCCGTTCACCAGAACGGCCAACAGCGATCAATACGGCATCGAGCGCGGCCGCAGCAACCGGCAATTCGGCACCAGGATCCAAATGACACAGCGATCCGCCGATAGTGCCGCGGTTGCGCGTCTGTTGATGCCCGACATGGCGAAGCGCGGCCGTGATCAGCGGGCATTGGCGTGCTACAATCTCCGAGCGCTCGAGCCTGCGCTGCGTCGTCATCGCACCAATACTTAGCGCGCTTTTGCCCTCGGTGAGGCCGACAAGCTCTTCAATTCCGCCGAGGTCGATCAGATCGTCGGGCGTGACGAGACGGAAGTTCATCATCGGCATCAGCGACTGGCCGCCCGCGATCGCCCTCGCATTGTCCAACGTGGCGAGTAGTTCCACCGCCTCTGCGATGGTCGAGGGCCGGTGGTAGCGGAACGGTGGCGCCTTCATGTCGCCTGCCTCTGGCGCGCTTTCTTGATGTCCGCGCGCAGGCGCGCTGGTGTTACCGGGAGTTCGTTGATCCGAACATCGAGCGGCTGCAGGGCATCCTCGATGGCTGAGACGATCGCGGCCGGCGCGCCGATCGTGCCGCTTTCCGCGGCTCCCTTGACGCCCAGCGGGTTCAGCGGGCTAGGACTTTCCATATGATGGATTTCAATATTCGGCACGACGTCCGAGGTCGGCAACAGATAGTCGGCGTAAGTGCCGGATAACGGCTGGCCGTCTTCGTCGTAACGCATCCACTCGAACAGCGCCATGCCGATACCATGCACCACGCCGCCAAGGACCTGGCCTTCCAGCATCATCGGATTGATAATCCGCCCGCAGTCGTGCACCACCACATAGCGAAGTATCTTCACGCCACCGGTCGCAGCATCGACCTCGACTTCCGCCAAATGACAGCCATTGGTGTAGCAGAGACCGGAAGTCATGAAATCCCTTGCCGCCGCAAGGCCCGGCGCGAGATTGCCCGGCAGGGCAAAGCCGGGCGTGCCGGTCAGCGCCTTGGCGATCTGTTGCAGACTGCGGCCGTGTCCCGGCGCGCCCTTGACCTGAACCATTCCACCAATGAGTTCGAGATCGTCCACGCCGACTTCCATCATCTCGGCTGCTGCCTGCTTGGCCTTCTCCGCGATCATGATGGCGGCCTGATGCACCGCGTTGCCTGCCGTTACAGCCTGCCGGCTAGCGAAGGCGCCGAGCCCTTCCGAAGTACCGGAAGTGTCGCCGGTAACGATGTGTATCGTCGCAGGATCAACATCCAGCACGTCGGCGACGATCTGGGCAAGCATCGTCTTGACGCCCTGGCCCTGCGCGGTGGCGCCACTGTGGACCACAACGCGGCCGGAAGCACCGACGCTGATATTGGCGCTCTCGAATGGTCCGCGGCCGGTGGCCTCGACATACATCGCAAGTCCGAGCCCGATCTGCCGCCCCTCCTGCCTCGCCGCCGACTGGCGCGCGGGAAAATCGGCGAAGCCGGCGACCGCCAACGCGCGGCGCAGGATCTCGGGGTAGTCGCCGCTGTCATAGGTCATCAGGCTGCCGTCGCGCTGTTTGACCGGAATCGTATACGGCATCTTCTCGGCGGGGATCAGATTGCGGCGACGTATCTCGTCCCGCCCGATGCCGAGCTGCCGCGCCATGCGGTCGAGCAGCCGCTCCATCACGAACACGCCCTGCGGCCGGCCGGCGCCGCGGGTCGGCGCAGCCGGCGTCTTGTTGGTCAGACAGATATTGATGCCGATGCGGCAGGCGGGCAGGATATAGGGACCGATGAAATTCGTCGCCGCGTTGAATGGCAGCGCGATGCCGTAGGGCGTCGCCGCGCCGTGATCGTGCCACAGTTGTCCGCGCACGCCGAGCAATCGTCCATCGGCATCGAACGCCGCCTCGACGCGCCAGACCTGATCGCGCTCGCCGATGCTGGCGGTGAAGCTCTCGAACCGGTCTTCGATCCATTTCACCGGGCGGCGTAGCAACAGGGCGGCGGCGGGAATTGCGAGTTCTTCCGGGTGGAACACCGCTTTGGTGCCGAATCCGCCGCCGACATCAGGCGGCACCACACGCACCTGATGCTCGCCAAGACCCAACGTCGCCACCAGCATCGCCTTAGCGCGGTGCGGCAGTTGGGTGGAATCCCACAGCGTCAGCTGCTGTTCGATCTGGTCGAACCGTGCCACCAGCCCGCGCGGCTCGATCGGATGGCCGCCGCCCTTGTGCAGACGAAACCCCTCGTTCAGCACATGTGCTGCCGACGTAAACGCACCGTCAACGTCGCCGTAATCGACCTTGGTCTGAGCCACCAGATTATCGGCAAAGCCGATCCGCGCACGCGGCGCGTCGGCAGCGAGACCCTCGACCGGATCGACCACCGCCGGCAGCCGCTCGATCTGAAGCTCCACCAGAGCTGCGGCATCCTCGGCAATGTGGCGCGACTCCGCCAGCACGATCGCCACCGGCTCGCCGACATAGCTGACCTCCTCGATAGCAAGACAGGTCGGGTTCACGTCGAAGCGCAGCCCGCCGGCCGGCAGATTGAGCGGGATGTCATCCATCGTCAGCACAGCGCGCAGGTCGGCGAAGCACAGTACGGCACGCACGCCGGGCACGGCCCGGGCAGTTTCAGTACCAATATGGCGGATCAATCCATGCGCTAGCGGGCTGCGGACGAAGCAGGCGTGCAGCGCATCTGGAAACGGCAGATCATCGACGAAGGACGCGCCGCCACGCAGCAGCACCGCATCCTCGACGCGCGGAATGCTGCGACCGATCCAGGGACCGCTCCAAGGATCGATCGAAGATCTGGCTGCGGCGTCATCGCGCATGCCGTCCGTTCTCCCGGGAATTGCCGTCACTCAATCCGGCAAGCCCTTGCCACGAGTCTCGGGTAGCCAAAGCACAGCAAAGATACCAATGAGGTAGATCGGTGCGAAATAGACCGCCACCTTGCCAAATCCGCCGAGCGCCGCGGCAAGGCTGCCGGCCGTGATCGCGCCGATCATGGCCAAATAGCGCGAGCCGGAGAACACAATACTGATCGCGGTCGCCCGGAAGCGGGTGGGAAAGAGTTCCGGCGTATGAACCGTGTACCAGCTATAAAGACCGCCGGTGAAGTAACCAGCCAGGAGTTGCGCCCAGGTCACTTCGCCGACCGTGCTCAGGCCGAGAAAAACCACCGGCACCACGATCAGCGAACCGACGAAGTAGAATACGGTTGTGGAACGGCGCCCCCAGCTTTCGGCCAGGAAGCCGAATGCAATACAGCCGGCGATCTCACCGACGTTGTAGAGCGTGCCCGCCCAGCCGGCATAAAACGCGGCATCGCGCGGGTCTTTCGCCAGGCTGGAGACGAATGTCGGCAGGAACGATGCGACTGCCCACCAGCCGCCGGTGATGGAAATCGACACCAATAACGCGCCGATCAGGTTACGGCGCAGCGCTGGCGTACCGAACAGCGCCTGTTCGGCGCCGCGAGAGCGCTGCTTCACCCAGCGCGTCGATTCCGGAATCGACTTGTGCACGAACGCAAGAATGATCAGGGGAATGATGCCGAACAGGTACATCCAGCGCCAGGACAATCCGAGCGTCGAACCCACCAGGATCCATACACCCGAGATCAGCACGCCACCGATCGAGAAACCGGATTGCAGCAAACCGGCACCTTTGGTGCGCCACTTTTCCGGCCAGACTTCCTGCAAAAGCGAGGTGCCCACACCCCATTCTGCGCCGATGCCAATGCCGGTGAAGAAGCGGGTCAGAGCGAACGGAATAAGCGAAGACGTTGCCGCCGAAAGCGTTGTCGCAACGCTATAGAGGAGAATGCCGGCGATCATCGTCTTGCGCCGGCCCAGTCTGTCGCCAAGCCAGCCGCCGAGAATGCCGCCCGTCGCCCAGCCGGCGAGCGTAATCGCGACCAGCACACCGAGATAGGTCGAGAACTGCGGCAGCGCCTCGGGCGGCAGGATGTCGTGCAGCGTCGGGCGGGCGGTGATCAGCAGAACGAACGTGTCGTAACCGTCCGCGATCCAGAAGATCGTAACAAGAATCAGAACGTTCCAGGCGTGCCGATCAAGCGGCTTCTGCGATTCTTCACTCATTCACGGCCCCAAGCCCCAGATTGGCAACGATAATTCCTTGCAATCGTCACAAGTAGCAAGGTCGTAACAGCTTCTTTTTTTGGCACAAGAGAGATGAATTATCTCTCGATGCGGCAACCTAGAGGTTGATCGTCGGTCGGAGCCAAGACGGTTGCAAATACAAAAGAGGCTGCCCGTTGGGCAGCCTCTTGGAGCTCAATTCGGTATTAAAGCTACCGCTCCGCCTTAACCTGCCGCCCGCTCGGCCACACTCTCCCTCCAGCCGGCATCGCGTTGGCTGGTCCAGGCCGACGTAATTCCTTGTTCCGTCGAGCGCGTTACCGGCAAATGCGGCAGTACGAGTTCAGCGAAGCGATAGGCTTCCTCGAGAAGCGGCATACCGGAGACGATGAACACATCGGTTCCCACGCTGCGATAATCGTCGAGGCGGGCAAGCACTTGCTTTGCACTGCCGACCAGCGCGGTGCCGGGACCGTGACGCACCAATCCGATGCCCGACCACAGGTTTGGCGCGATCTCCAGTTCCCTCAGATCAGCCGGCTTGCGGCCTCCGTGAAACGCGGACATCCGTTGCTGCCCGATCGAATCGATCCCGGCGACATAGGCCTGGGCGCCCGCGATCGCGCGCTCGTCCATATGGTCGTAGAGATCCTGCGCCGCGGCCCATGCCGCTTCCTCCGTCTCGCGCACGATCACGTACAGCCGGACCCCGAACCGGATCTTGTCGGCACGGCCATACTTCGCGGCAAGCGACTTGACATGGCGGATCTTGGTCTCGGTCTGTTCCGGCGTTTCACCCCACGAAAGATAAGTGTCGATATGCTTGGCCGCGACTTCGTGGGCGGCTTCGGAAGAGCCGCCGAACCACAAGGGAATGCCGGATTTCTGATAAGGCGCCAGCGGCAAACCTGCATCGACCACGTGAATGAATTTGCCCTTGAACGTGACGGACTCCCCGCGCAAGAGCCCGCTGAGGACCGTGAGAAACTCGTCGGTATAGGCGTATCGTTCGTCATGCTTCAGATGAACGCCGCTTTGCGCCATCAGCTTGGCGTCACCGTTGACGATATTCACGCGCAGACGGCCTTTCGAAAAATGATCGAAAGTCGTCATCATTTTCGCCAAAAGCGTCGGAGACAGCATCGGCGGATGCGCGGCAATGAGATGCTGAAAGTTCTCGGTGTAGGGAATAAGCGACGAGCCCTGCACCCAGGCATCATGCGATCCTGTTGCCAGCAACGCGCCGGTGAAACCGAGGTGATCGACCGCGCGCGCCAATTGCTGGAAATAAGCGTAACTCAGTTCGCGTGCGCCGTCCGGCCGCCAAGGATACCGGCCATCCGGGCCTGTCAGATACCAAAGAACCTCCATCGCGACCTCTTATCGTTGGTGTCAGGCAGCTTTCGCCAGAAATGTCGGGTTGACCGTCGGAGTGGCATCGATCCGCGCCGGGATCAGACCAAACTTCGCGAAAATATCCGCATGCGCCTGCTGCTCGGCTGCAAATTCGGAATGGGGCGCTTCCACGCCCCATGGACGGGACGTAATCGCGGGAAGCCATTCTTCCGGCGAGTTGCCGTTGAGGCCGCCAAGGAGCGCGGCAGCCTCTTGAGGATTCTCAAGCGTGAGGCGATCGGATTCAATCAGCGCATCGAGCAACAACCTGACGAGTTCAGGGTGATCCCGTAAGGTCTCGCGACGCGCCCAATAGACCGATCGGTTGGAGAAGGCCTGTCCCGGCGAAACAAGGACACGCACCGGAACACGCGCGGCAATCTTGGAATATAGCGGATCGGTCGCGACGATGGCATCAAGCCTGCCCTGGATGAAAGCATCGCGCGCGGTTGCCGGAATGATCTCCGCGGCGTTCACCTCGCGCCACGACATCCCGGCGGCGTCGAGTTCCGCCGCAAGAAACTGGGTGTGCCATGATATCGGCATCAACCCGACACCCCGGCGACGCAGACCTTGCAGCGAGTGAATGTCCGAGTCCGCGCGCACCAGCAGGCCGCCATTTTCGTGGCGTGAGCCGGAGATACCGAACACCGCGGACGGCAATCCCTGGGCTTCAGCGAGAATTGGCGGCGTCGCGCCGGTGCCTGCCAAATGCAGGACGCCCGCCTTCAACAACGGAATCGTTTGCGAACCTGCGTCATAAACGAAGAATTCAAGGCCGGCCTCGCGCAAGGTTTCGACCTTGTCGCGCCGGCGTGACAACAGCGATAGCGACAGATTTTGCGGATGAGCTCCGACGACAAGCACCATCAATGACCAATCCAGGTGGCGGTAGCACTCAATCAGCACGAGCGAGTTGCGCTCGCAAGAAAATGGAATTTCCTATTTATGCGGCACGGGAACACACATTCACCGTCCCGCGGCGGTCGCGATATAATTCTTTCTTCGGCTAAATTCTCCGTGAATAGCGCGCGAGGGCAAGGACAAAAAAGAGGCTGCCCGCTCAACGGACAGCCTCTCGGACGTCAATTCGCCGTTAGTGGCTATCTTACCACGCCGTCCAGGTTTCGCCCTTCCAGTAGCCGCGGCCTTCGTGTTCACGGAAAGTTACTCGCGGACCGGGACGCCAGTCGTCTTCATGGACCACGACCCTGGCTCCAGCCGGATAATCGAACCGTTCGTGAGCATGCCAACACACATTGCCTTGACAGACGATCGCAGCCGATGCGCCGACGCCGGACAGCGCCAGCAGTCCCGCGCCGATCGCCGTGCCGAGCAAACTTTTACCGATAAGTGTCATCCATCTTCTCCATTTTGAAGGGCATACCCCCGCGCCTTCCGCCAACTCAAATCGGCGAGAGATCGTTCCGATGGAACACGCAAGAAGCTAGCGTGCAGAACTCACGCTTCAGCAACCTTTGCAAATATTGTTGATCTTCGAATCGATCCTGGAATTTTCGTCCCTGATCGCGGCGTCGATCGGCCGGCTATCCTTGGGTTCCATATTGGCGCCGACAGTCGTGCCACCAGGTAACCTCGCCGAACTCGCCGTGCCCAGACTGTTGGTGCCGAGCGGCGCAATATGCGCCTGAAGGCGGTGCCTGTCGTCGTCCCTCCGCCCATGGAAGACCCATGAGCGCCACCTTGGGATCCTCCAATCTGGGCGAGCGCGCAGGCCGGACAGAGCAGAGCGGCGATTATCAGCAGCTTGGCTTTGCCCATTTTTTGCTTTTGCATGCCGGCCTCCTTCGAGCACGAAGGCGACATCGCTCGCGCGATCCGCCTCACCCCATCGACGAAAAGCTGAGAATGCCGGTTCCATGCCGAGTGGCGGGAACGGTCACGTGTATGAGATTATCGGCTGGCCTCTTAAGGGCATTTTGTCCCGAGACCGTCCCCTACTTCGCGACCGTGCCGAAGCGAAGGCCTTTTTCCTTGATCCAGCGGCGGTAGACGATCGACGAACTGTCCGCCCGGGTGGGGGTTTCCGAGCGAGGCTCCAGAGGCAGCAACAACGGCCGCTGGTTCTCGAGGATGATCCGGTCCTGCAGGAAAATCACCTGCTCGAATTTCAATAGCGACGTGTGGTCCGAGATCGCATCGACCAGATACATCACTGGCTGCGCGCGGCTGAGATCCTCCTCCATCGGCTGGATAAACAACGCGATGGCATCGAGGCGATCCGGCGCCGTCGGGCAGACGCGATACAGCATCACGACAAAGGGCGTCGGCACCCGGTAGGTCAGATGCACGAAAGCGCCCTCGGTTTCGGTCGCAGCAATGCGCGGCTGGAAAAAACTGCAATTGCTGGCCCAGACCTCATCGACGTCCCGGCGCAGCTCGCTTGAATATTGCGGGACTTCAGCGTGATCTTCCGAGCCGAGGATATCCTTATGCACGAAGGGAAAATGCGCCATGTCGAGAAAATTCTCGACGACGCGAAGGCCTGATGCGCGCATCTTGACCCAGCCGCAGGGCACGAAGCGGCGATCGGGTTCGCTGGCTTCCGGAATATCGAAGATCTCCCGCTCTGGCTTTCCGAGAGTGGTCCAGACGCAACCGTAGCGCTCGCGGAACGGCAGCGCCGGTCCGCGTTGGCCGGCGTCATGGGTTTCCACGATATTGGGTAATCCGCGCGCGTCGCGGAACAGCTCGATATCCTGCCCAAGCAGCCGGGTGCGGATGATGTCGCTGCCGAGATCGGCGCTGGTCTCGACCGCGTACCACTGATCGAGCGCAGCTTTGTCTGATGTCTTCGTCATGCGTTTCGCACCCGGATTCGATCAGTCACTCTTCTGGGTCCATTGCACGGTACCCCCGGCATTCTGGGCAAGGAAATCGGCGCGGCGGGCAAAGTGCCCAGGCGCGATGTCGTGAATGCGGGCGATGATCGCGCCGAGATCGGCGTTTTTCAAAACGCCGTCCTCGACCAGGATCTGGCCGTCCACCATCGTCATGGCGACGTCCCCGCCGCGCACCGCATGCACGAGATTGTGTTGGAGGTTGAAATAGGGTCCCTCGCCGAATAGCGGCGTCATCCGCGGCGTGTCGGTGCGCACTGCGATGATGTCGGCGCGCTTGCCGGCCTCGAGCGATCCGATCTCGTGGTCGAGACCGATAGCCCTAGCGCCGGTGATCGTGGCCATACGCAAGACCTGCCAGCTATCCAGCGCGGCCGCGTCGAGATCCTTCAACTTGCCGAGCAGCGAGGCAACCTTCATTTCTTCGAACATGTCGAAGTTGTTGTTTTCCTTTTCGCCGTCGGTCCCGATGCCGACGGGAACACCTGCCGCAAGCATTTCCGTCACGCGGGCGATGCCGCTGGCAAGCTTCATGTTGCTGACCGGATTATGCGCCACCGACACCCGCCGGCTGGCGATCAATTCGATTTCGCCGGCGTCAAGCCAAACACCGTGCGCGATCATCGCTCGCGGCGTCTCGAAGAAGCCGAGATCGTCGAGCGCAAACATCGGCCGCTTGCCGTAGCGCGTTGCGAATTCGGCAAGCTCGATTTCCGCCTCGCTGCAATGGGTGTGGAAACCCGTACCATGCTTTTTCGCAAGTTCAATGGCGCGGCGCTGTCCGGCCTCATCGGCGTAGAACAGGTGCTCCAATCCAACCCAGACATTGATGCGGCCGTTGGCCTTGCGGTGCCACGTCTCGATCAGGGCTTCGTTCATGGCGAGCGTGTCGAAATAGTTATAGTCCGGATGCTCGCCCACATAAGGCACGGCCACCAGCCGATTGCCGACGGCCTCCGCCGCTTTCGCACTGCCTTCCATGAACCGCCACATGTCGACCACGGTCGTAGTGCCGCCGAGCACGGATTCGGCGTAACACAGCCAGGACGCCGCTTCAGCCTCCCCCGGCCGCAACACCCGGTGCATCGGATTGATATGCAGCGTCAGCCAGTCCCACACCGGAAGATGTTCGGCGGTGCCGCGCAGGAAACCGGAATGGGCGTGGGCGTTGATCAGGCCCGGCATCAGTACCGAATTTCTGATCCGTTTGACCAGCGTCGCAGGAGAGGCCGCCGCAAGCGCATCCAGCGCATCGACCGCGAGGATGCGCCCCTCCGCGATGTGGACGGCGCCGCCGGGAATAACGCGATTTTGCCCATCCATGGTGAGCAGGAAATCGCCCGTGAGAATGAAATCGGCGCTGGTCATGTCAAACGCTGCCTTTCGACAGAATAAAATCCGCCGCGCGCTCGCCGATGACAGTGACGGGCGCGTGGGTGTTGCAACTCGGGATGATCGGGATCACGGAAGCGTCCGCAATACGCAAGCCTTCGACGCCACGCACCATCAACCGCTCATCGACCACCGACAGGTCGTCATTGCCCATCTTCGCCGTGCCGCAGGTGTGGAAGAAGGTCGAGCACGCGGTACGGATGAAACTCACGATCTCGCCGCGATTGAGTTTTCTTTCCGGCGCCGCGAACCCCGCAAACCATTCGGCATAGGCCCGGCTGGTTCCGAGTTCCATCACAACGCTGACGGCGTCGACGAGGTAGCTGACATCCTCCGGCTCGCTGAGAAAGTTGGGCTGAATCTCGATTCGAGAGCCTGGCGCCGTCCCAAGCAGACGCAGATAGCCACGGCTGCGGGAACGCATCAGGCCGGTGCCGATGGCAAAGACGTCGCCATTGAGATCGTAGCCGGTCGCGACCTCGGTCGTGGCGCTACGGCCCTGGACCGGAAAGGCGTGGACGTTAGGTTGCGCGAGACCGCTGCGGGTCTTCCAGTTGAGCATCGAACCGCCGCCATTATCGCTGACAGGACCAAGAGGCCGTTTGGCTCGAAAATTGACGGCGCGTACCAACGGATGGTCTTGCAGATTCCGGCCGACGCCGGGAAGTGCAGTCCTCAATGTGATGTCGAGCCGCGCCAATTCGGCGGGGTCACCAATCCCGGACAGCATCAGAAGCCGCGGCGTATCGATCGCACCCAGCGCCAAAACGATTTCGACCGCGGCGCGGGTTTCGACCTCTTGGCCGTCTATGAGATGTTTGACCGAGACGCAGCGCCGGCCTTCGAAACCAAGTCCCGTTACCAGCGAATGGGGCAGCACCGTGAGATTGGCGCGATCCAGCACCGGCCAGAGATAGCCTCGCGCCGAGCTGAAGCGTTTTCCCGCGCATATGTTGAAATTGGACGGCGCCGCGCCTTCGTTGGTCGCGCCGTTCGGATCGTCGATCACGGGGATGCCGAGTTCAGCGGCGCCGTCAATCAGCGCCGCCGCGATCGGATGCAGCACGCGGCTTCGTTCGATCCGAAGCGGACCGCCCGCGCCACGCCATTCGCTCGCGCCGCCTTCCCAGTCTTCGCACCGTTTGAAGTACGGCAGCACATCCTTGAAGGCCCAGCCCTTCGCGCCGGAAGCCTCCCAGGCATCGTAGTCCGCGGGATGGCCGCGATACCACATCATGGCGTTGACCGCCGAGGAGCCGCCGAGCACCTTTCCCCTCGGAATCCCGATGATGCGGCCATCGACATGCGGCGTCGGCGTGTAGTCGTAGCCCCAGTCATAGGCGCTGCGGCCGAGCGAAACCCATCGGGTGGGATCGTCGATCTCAGTAACGCCGATGCCGGGCGGACCGGCTTCAATCAACAAGACATCGGCGCCGACATCGACCAGACGCCGCGTCACGGCCGCGCCGCCCGATCCGGCGCCGAGCACGATGAAATCATAGGCGGCTTTGCGCGCGCGGACTGGAATCGCCGCTGTCAAGCTCCGCTTGGTCGCATCAGTTGTGCTCACTGGGTCCCATGATCACGATGTTCTCTGTCGCCTCCACATGACGAACGAAGATGTATTTGTCTTCCCTTCCGTCGCTGTGCTTGCGCTTGATGTCAGGCTGCACGGTTCCAGTGACCTTGGCGACGACGACATAAGGCACGTCGCTGGCCAATCCTTTGGCGCAATGCGCATCGAATTCCTCGACGGTGTGAACCGTAAACGCCTGCTCGACGCCGGCCCCGCGCGCAATCGCCGCGAGATCGACCCGCCCCGATGCGGTATGCGTCGGTGGCCCGCCGATCGACTGGTAGCACTCGTTGTCCCAGACTACGACGAACAGGTTTTTCGGCTGCTCGTTGCCGAGGGTCGCCAGAATGCCGAGATTGAACATCATCCCGCCATCGGTATCGAGCGATACGATGCGACGGTGCGGCAGGCCAACCGCAAGCCCAAAGGCCTCGGGCGTGACGCAGCCGAGCTGTTGCTGGAACAGACTGGCGCTGCGCATATGCGGGGCCGCGTTGTACCATTCGTCGACACTGGCCCCGAGCGACAGGATCACGAGTTCGTCCTTGAGACGCGCGGCCAGCGCCTTCATGCAGTCGAACCGCTTCATCGCACCACCTCGCCGCCAAGCGCCACCGCCGAGTGATAATAGGAAGCGTACGACCATGCATAGGCGTCGGCGATCGCGCGCTCGATCTTGTCCTCTTCGCGCACCACCTGGTAGGGAATGCGAAGCGCATCCAGCACCGGCTCCATGGTGATGCCGTGCGGAATCGCCCACCAGTTGTTTTCGCCCAATTCGCCGCGATAGCTCATCAGCATTACGACCGGAATTCCAGCCCCGAGCCCCATCCGCGCCAGCGGCTCGACGGAAGCTCGCAATCCGGAATTCTCCATCACCAATGCGGCCTTCTTGCCGGACAAGAACATGCCGCCGCAGATCGCCGCGCCCTCGCCTTCATTGGTGACACGGATGGTGCGGATGTCCGGATCAGCGTCGAGCGCTGGATACAGTTCCTTGAACAGCGAATCTGGCAAATAACAGACGACGCTGACGCCGGCCTTCTTCAGCCCGCGTATGACGGCCTCAACCGCGCTTTTTTTCATTGCATCCTCATTTCCGTAACCCTAACTCGCAACTCTGCCGGCGTTCGGGATAGACCCTTTTTCCCGATCCAAACGATGCGCGAGACGCAACACCGGTCTTCCCCATGCGACATCACTCGCGCAAGTCTTCGACGGCCTCCGCGAGCAAGGCGCCAAATGCCAGCGCCGCATCGGACATTTCCTTCTCAGGCCTCGCCAGCAGCATCAGGCGCCGCGGACTGATCTTGGGATCGCGCAGCGGCACAAACATCAGCGTGCCGTTGGCGATCTCGCATTCGATGCCGACGCGGGTCTGCAACACGATGCCAAGATCCATGTTGGCCATGTCGATCATCAGGCTGATGGAATTAGTGCGCGAGCGGCACGTTAATTCGATCAAGGAGCGGTTGAAGGCTTCCTCGACCGAGATGCCGAGCATCAGACTGTTGTCTGACAGGATCACACGCTCGCCCGACAGGTTGAACAGCTTCAATTCCTTCTTGCCGGCGAAGCGGCCGCCGGGTTTAGCCAGCACGCCGAGCGACAGGCTCGTGGTGGCAATCCGGCGCACATTTCGCGGCACCTGGACATCGAACGCAACGGCGAGATCGCAATCGCCCTCGGCGACGGCATCGCAGGCCTGGCGAGATCCGATCACCTTGATATCGACGTTGATGTCGGGATGTTGCGCCCAGAATTTGGCCAGAATACGCGGCAACAGCCCGCGCGCGGCGCTTTCGATCACCGCGACCGAAACCGTGCCGCGAAACAATCCGTGGAGCTCATTGATCTTCGACGATGCCCGGCTGAGTTCGGCGGTACTGATGCGGGAATGATAGAGCAGCAATTCGCCGGCACTGGTCAGCTTACGGCGCTGCCGCTGGCGTTCGAACAGCGGCGTCCCGAATTCTTCCTCAAGCTGCTTGATGACCCGGCTGATCGAAGACGGCGCCACGCTCAAGACCAGGGCCGCCCGCCGGATCGATCCGAGACGGGCAACCAGCTGGAAATAATGGATCCGCGTGGCGACAAGCCCCAGCCGGTAGGGATCCATCGGCTGGCTCACGCTGACTTGAGCCGTCGCGGGATTTTCATACCGCGGACCATCACGCTGTACGGAAGCTTTCGGCGGCATCAGTGATAATCCGGGATGCCCGGCATCGTCTTGAAGCCGGGCAACGTGCGAAATCGCCGGGCCCATCGGCGAAGCGCCGGATGCTCGTCATGGTCGATGCCGAAGTCACGACTGAGCGCAAAAGCCGGAAATAAAGCGATGTCCGCAATCGTCGGATGTCCGGCGGCGAACCATTCCAGTTGTGCAAATCCGCGCGCGGTCATGTGATCGTCCATGATGCGAATAGCGCGGGACGAAGCGGCGCGCAGCGACGTCTCGTCTCCCGGCGTTCCAAATAGCGAGTGCTGGCGCGCTTCGATCGTGACGCCCAGATCATGCGCCGAAAAAATCAACCACTGCATCACCTCGGCGAATTCTTTTCCCTGCGCCGGAAGCCATTTCCCGGAGGGATCGTGCGAACGCGCCAGATGCGCGAGGATGGCTTCCGTGCCATGCAGCACCAGATCGCCGTCGCGCAGGATCGGCAGCCGGCCCGAAGGATTCATCACGAGGAACGGTGGCGAAAGATGCTCCTTGCCGGGAAAGACATCGACGGCCACGGCCCGCCATTCGAGACCGAGCAACGACAAGGCAAGCCTGACCCTGTAGCAACTGTCGTCGAGTTCATAATTGTAGAGAACGAGTCCGCTTTCCATCAGGCCACATCCTGATCAAGTCGTTCATCGGCTATCCGCGCCTGCTCCACCGTGTGACGCCACTGCAAAGCCCAGTCGTTGAAATGGTTCTGACCGGCACCCACGTAGCGCTCCGCCGAACCGCTGATCGAGAGATGAAGCGCGGTGCGCGTGTTCGAGATGGCTTGAACGCCGGCCAGAAGCCTGTCCTGCGCGCACGAAATCGCAAACAGCGTATCGCTCATGCGGCTGACGGTGGTATCGGCGGGAGTCTTGCTCGCGAACGGAACGAGTTGACTGGCGCCTAACGCCGCCACCGCGGCCTCAAAGCCGCAGCAGAGATAGAGACTTCGCAAGGGCGCCACCGGCTCTTCGTCTTCCGGCATAAGAGGCGGATTTTCCAACAGCGTGGTCCAGACCATCCCGCCTCGTTCATGAACGGGATAGACCGGCACCTTGATGGTCTTCGGCACGTCGAGCGTGGGATGGGCGGGAATATATTGGCAATGGCCGCCGCTATTATATTGCCAGCCGTGATAGAGGCAGGCGATGTGATCGCCGCGCACGAAGCCGAAACTGAGCTTCATGCCCCGGTGCGGGCAACGATCTTCCCAGACATGCGCGACGCCGTTGTTGTCGCGCCATAGCACCAACTCCCGGTCCAACAAACGCGTACCGGCCGAACTGCCGGCCTCGATGGAATGAGACAGACTAAGAGGATGCCAACAATTCTCGAGGCTCATCTCAAACTCCCCTCACGCCGCCACGTCGACGTCATGGCGCACCACGTCGAACACGAAACAATCAAAGGGACCGAGGCTGCACGCCATCTCGAACGCGTCGACCAGTTCGGTCGCGCCTGACACTTTCAAGGCGACGGCTTCGGCGCTCGTCTGTCCGAACTGAAGGTCGAGCCCGAGCCGCTCGGCGCGATGCCGCGCGAATTCAACAAAGCTCGCGGGCCGGAAGGTGCCTTTAAAGACGAAACGCGCGTGTTCATGGGTCATCGTCGTTTGGTCCGAAGTCGTTCGGGCGTGGGATCGTACCGGAATTACGGGTGGCCTAACGCCGAAAAAAGTGTCTTCGCCCGAAGCTCCCTGCACATAAATCGATCAAACAGCACCAGACTCGGCTTATCCCGCCAGTGCCTTGGCAAGACTTGGCTTTTCCTTTTAGACGGCCGAAAAACCGCCCGTCAAGTGTTGCGTTTAGCGCATCCGGGGCGACAGCTATTGCGCTCTATCCGGAACAGGGCTCGTCTGAAACAATTTTTCGTTTTGTGCCTGCTTGGCACAAGAGTTGCCTGACATTGGTCAACTTGAACAACCCATTTCGTTCGCGCTGCATAACCCGAAAGGTCCGACCATGATCGATTTGCGTAACCTCTCCCGCCGCGGACTTTTAAATCTCGGCGCTGGCGCCGGCACGTCGTTGGTATTGCCGAGTTTGATCCGCCCGGCGAGCGCCGCCACGCCGCTTCCGGCAGTTCCGGAAGACAAGGCCGTGATCGCCTTCGGCCACACCGGACCGGTGGCCGACGAAGGATGGACCTGGAGCCACGATCAGGGAATGAAGGCCGTGCAGGCCGCCTTCCCCAAACTGAAGACCGTGTTCGTCGAGAGCATTCCCTACTCCGCCGACGCGACGCGTACCTTCCGCCAGTTCGTCTCGCAGGGCGCCAATATGGTGTTCGCCACCTCGAACTACGGCGACTTCCTGTATGACGTCGCGAAGAAATCGCCCGACGTCGCCTTCTACGAGTGCGATGGCCGAAACCCGCTCGACAATCTCAGCACCTATTACGTCGCCCACTGGTATCCGACCTATGTCACGGGCGTGGCCGCAGGCCTGATGAGCAAATCCGGCAAACTCGGCTATGTCGGTTCGTTCCCGGTGCCTTCGGTGTTCTCCGGCACCAACGCCTTCCTGATGGGCGCACGCAGCGTCAACCCCAACGCCACAATGCAGGTTATCGCGATCAACTCATGGTTCGACCCGCAGGCGGCGACGCAAGCCGGCACGGCCTTGATCGACAACGGCGCCGACCTTGTGTTCGGCATCATGGACGAAGCCGGCTACTTGCAGGTGGCGGAAAAGCGCGGCGCCAAGGCAGTGATGTGGAACACGGATATTCGCCGGTTCGGGCCCAAGGCCTACGTTTCCTCGATCGTCATCGACTTCAAGAAGTTCTACGTCGATCAGGTTCGCGCCCGGCTCGAAGGAAAATGGGTGCCGACGCAGACCATCCTGCCGATGGGAGGCGGTGTCGATCGTGACGCCTGGGGCGAGACGGTGCCCGAAGAGGTTCGCAAGCAGGCCGACGCCGCGCGCGAGAAAATCGCCGGCGGCTGGAGCCCGTTTGTCGGCGAGATCAAGGACTCCAAGGGAAATGTGAAAGTGCCCGCCGGCAAGAAGATGACCGAATCCGAGCTCTACAATTGGGACTGGTCGATCGATGGGGTGAGGGGCATCTGATCGTCAGCCCGGCGCAGGACCGCGCCTCCACCAGAGACGGCCGATGAGTGCAGCAACCAACACTGTCGCGGGGCGACCTCCGGGAACGCCCCCGATCGTGCTTCTCAAGGGTATCTGCAAGTATTTTCCGGGCGTCGTCGCCAATCAAGACATCAATCTCGAAGTGTTGAGCGGCGAGATTCACGCGCTGCTCGGCGAAAACGGCGCCGGCAAATCCACGTTGATGAACATCCTCACCGGCATTTACCAGCCCGATGCCGGTGAGATCATCGTCGACGGCTATGCGAAGTCCTTTGCCTCTCCGGTCGAAGCGATCGCGGCCGGGATCGGCATGGTGCATCAGCATTTCAAGCTGGTGCATGCGTTCACGGTCGCCGAAAACATCCATCTCGGATGGGGAGAAACCCCGGCAAAGATCAGCGCCCAGGCGCTGGAGGCACGCACCGCCGAACTCGCCGGCGCACTGAATCTCGCCGTGAAGCCGGATGCGCGGGTCGAGGATCTGTCGACCGGCGAGCAGCAACGGGTCGAAATCCTGCGGGTGCTGGCGCGCCAGGCGAGGCTTCTGATCCTGGACGAGCCGACTGCGGTGCTGACGCCATCCGAAGCGCGCGAATTGTTCAAGGCGCTCCGCGAATTCGTCTCCCGCGGCAACGCCGTCGTCTTTATCAGCCACAAGCTCGACGAAGTGCTGGAAATTTCTGACCGCATCACCGTGCTCCGCGGCGGACGCAAGGTCGCCACCGAAGAGACCGGCAATTGCACGCATAAGAGTCTGGCAAAGCTGATGGTCGGCCACGAGATCGTTCTTAACGACTTGCGCGGACGCGCGGCAGGCGCCGCCTCGCTGTCCCCACAGGTAGTGCTGAGCCTGCATGAGGTGTCGGCGCATGACGATCTCGGCAATATCGCGCTGAATAGCGTGTCGCTGGAGGTGCGCGCCGGCGAGATCCTCGGCATCGCGGGCGTGGCCGGTAACGGTCAGAAGGAACTCAGCCAGGTATTGACGGGAATGCGGCCCATCGTCTCCGGGCGCATCGAAGTCGGGGAGAAAGACTTCACCGGGCAAAGCGCCGAACAATTCGCCGCCTTCGGCGTTGGCCATATTCCGGAAGACCGCCTTCACAGTGGGCTAGCGCCCGCGCTCAGCGTCACCGACAACGCGGTGATGCGCGAATACAAGAAACCGCCGGTCTCGATCGGAAGCTGGTTCCGGCCGCGCGCCGCAACCGCGCTCGCCGAGACCATTGCCACTGCTGCGTCCGTTGCGGTCCCCGATTTCGGCATGCCGGTGCGCAATCTGTCGGGCGGCAACCAGCAACGGCTGGTCGCCCGCCGCGAAATGCGCATTGCCGGCAAGGTATTGATCGCGGCCTATCCGAGCCGCGGCCTCGACGTCGGCGCGATCAACACCATGATGCGATACTTCGTCGAGCTGCGCGATGCCGGTTGCGCCGTCGTCCTGATTTCGGAAGAGTTGGAGGAACTACTCAACCTTTCCGACCGCATCGCGGTGATGTTCCATGGCCGCATCATGGGCATTGTCGAGGGCACATCAACGGACATCGAGGAAATCGGACTGTTGATGGGCGGCCAGCGGACAACGAATCCTCCCCTCTCAGTCGCGGCGAACTAAGCTTGGCCGTCCGTCTCCAATATTTTCCCTCGCCGCAGCCCGCCGTCGCCTTGTTGGCGCGCGGGCTTGCGATCGTGCTGGCGCTGGTCTGTGCGGGCTTGGTGCTCGCCGCCTTCGGGGCCAATCCGATTCAACTCGCCTCAAAGGTCATCCAGTCGACCTTCGGATCGAGCTTCGGCTTGCAGGATGTCAGCCTGTTGGTCACGCCTCTCATCCTCACGGGTCTGGCGGTTGCCGTCGCGCTCAAGGTCGGCGCATGGAATATCGGCGCCGAGGGCCAGTTCTATGCCGGCGCCTTTGCTGCCACCGGCATCGGGCTTTTCATTCCCGGGCCGACGATCGTGATCCTGCCGCTGATGTTTGTCGGTGGCGCGCTTTGCGGTGTGCTCTGGATCTTGATCCCGACGCTGGCACGCGCCTATGCCGGCGTCAGCGAACTCATCACGACGCTGTTGCTGAATTTCGTCGGCACGTTGCTAGCTTATTATGTCTCAACCGGGCCGTGGCTCGATCCGGGTGGCCATGCGCTTGGAACCACCGCACGCGTCCGGCACAACGTGCCGGAAATCTGGGGCGACGTTCACTGGGGATTTCCGCTGGCGATCGTGCTGACGCTCGTGGTCGCCGGCGTCCTGAATTTTACCCGCTGGGGATATGAAGTGCGCCTTGCGGGCTCCAACGCGCAGGCAGCACTTTATGCCGGTATCCCGTTTCGCCGCCATCTCATCACCGTGATGCTGCTCTCCGGCGCCATAGCAGGAATCGCGGGAATGCTGGAGGTGGCCGGCACCGTGCACAGGTTGCAGGGCGGCATCTCCAACAATTTCGGTTATCTTGGCATCATGGTCGCGGTGCTGGCGCGCGGCTCGGCGCTCGGCGTGTTGGCGGGCGCGGCCCTGATGGCGGTGATCCTCAATTCCGGAATCATCCTGCAGACTCAAGGGATCAACACTTCGACGGTGCTGGCGATCACCGGGTTGATTTTGTTCTTCACTGCGATCGGCGACGAACTCGCGCATTATCGTCTCGTGCCGATCGAGACCGCCAAGAAATGACGACGAAGAGATAAGGCCAAGGGATAAGGCTTCGCATGGACATCATCGCGGGACTTTTGCAGACCTCGATCCTCGCCGGCGGCGTGCTGGCGCTGGCCGCGCTCGGCGAAGTGCTGTCCGAGCGCGTCGGCGTCGTCAATCTCGGCGTCGAAGGCCTGATGGCGCTCGGCGCCATCACGGCGATCGCGATCGTTACCGCCTCGCCCAATCCCGCATTCGGCCTGATCGGCGCGCTCGGTGTCGGTTTTGTCGTCGGCATGATTTTCGCCAGCGCGACCGTCGTCCTCAGGGCCAATCAGGTGCTTTGTGGCCTCGCGCTGACGCTGATGGGCACCGGACTCGCCGCCACCATCGGCAAGGCCTATTCGGGGATGCCGGCGAAGGCCACCTTTGCGCCGGTCGAGATTCCCTATCTGAGCGACATTCCGCTGCTCGGCCGCGCGTTGTTCACGCAAAATATCCTGGTCTACCTGATCTATATCGTGCTGCCGGTCGCGCTGCATTTCATCATGTTCCGCACCCGTCACGGCTTGAACCTGCGCGCGGTCGGCGAAAATCCTGCCGCGGCGGATGCGGCCGGTATCTCCGTGCAGAAATTCCGCTTCTGGTATGTCGCGGCCGGCTCGTCGCTCGCGGCCGGCGCGGGGGCTTATCTCACACTGGCCTTCGTGCCGTCGTGGTCCGAGGGAGTCGTCGCCGGCCGCGGCTGGATCGCAGTCGCGCTCGTGATCTTCGCCGGCTACCGGCCGATCAATGCGGTTCTGGCCGCGCTGTTGTTCGGCGCCATCACCTCGCTCGGCTTCGTCGGACAAGCGCGCAACTGGCCGATCGCAGCTCCAATCCTGTCGATGCTGCCTTATCTCGGCACCATTGCCCTGATCATCATGCCCGTGCTGGCCTGGCACCGCGTGCGACGGCTGATGGCCGCGCCCGCCGCGCTTGGCGAGCCTTATTACAGGGATGTCCGCTAATGAGCACGCTCCTTGTCAAGAATATCGAACTGCTCGCCACGTTCGATGACGGGCGCCGCGAGATCAAGCACGGTGCGATTTTTGTCCGCGATAACGTCATCGAGGCGGTCGGCTCATCGGCCGACATCGGCGCAAGACAAGCGGACCAGACGCTAGACCTTTCCGGACATGTGGTGATGCCGGGCATGGTCAACATCCACCATCACATGTATCAGACCCTGACGCGGGTGATGGTGCAGGACGACGAGCTTCTGGTCTGGCTCAAGACGCTGTATCCGATCTGGGCCAAACTCGATGACGACGCGATGCGGATATCGGCCGGCGTCGCCATGGCCGAGCTGATTCAGTCCGGCTGCACCACGACCTCCGACCACCTCTATATTCTTCCCAACAACTCGACGCTCGATAGCACGATCGAGGCGTCGCGGGCGATCGGCATCCGGTTCCACGCCGCGCGCGGCGCAATGTCGCGCGGCGAAAGCCAGGGCGGCCTGCCGCCCGACAGTTGCGTCGAAAAGGAAGACGCCATCCTGAAGGACTCCGAGCGGCTGATCCATCGCTACCACGACAATTCGCGGCATGCGATGAACCGGATCGTGCTGGCGCCCTGCTCGCCGTTCTCGGTGACGCCGAACCTGATGCGGGAGGCGGCCGCGCTGGCGCGCCAGCATACCGGCGTGCATCTGCACTCGCATCTCGCCGAGGAACTGTTCGAGGAAAAATATTGTCTCGACGTCTACGGAATGCGGTCGGTCGAATTTGCCGAATCCGTCGGCTGGCTCGGGCCCGATGTCTGGTTCGCGCATTCGATCTTCATGACGTCGGATGAAATCAAGCGTTTCGCGGCGACCGGAACCGGCGTGGCGCATTGTCCTTCCGCCAACATGCGCTGCGGCCAGGGTATCGCCAAGATCCGCGAGATGCTCGATACCGGCGTCAAGGTCGGCCTCGGGGTCGACGGTTCGGCTTCCAACGACACCTCCAATCTGTTCATGGAGGCGCGGCTAGCGATGATGCTTCAGCGCGTGGCGCCGCATCACTATCTGTCGGAGAAGCCCGGTGGCCGTGGCGGATTCGGCGGCACGCCGAAGGCGCTCTCGGCGCGCGAGGCCTATGAGATGGCGACACGGGGTGGCGCTGCAATTCTCGGCCGCGACGATATCGGTCATCTGGCGCCCGGCATGAGCGCCGATTTCATCGCCGTGAGGCTGAACCAGCTCGGCCTGTCGGGCACGCAACGCGATCCCCTGGCAGCGCTGTTGATGTGCGGCCCGTTCCGGGTGGATTATTCCTTCATCAACGGCAAGGAGATCATCCGCAAAGGTGAGTTTGTTGCCTTCGACGTCGAGGCGGCGATGGCCGATCATGCCGGTGTGATGAAGCGGATCTACGCGGACACCTGATCGATGACCTCTTCGGAGTAGGAGTTGCGCATGCAAAAGACAGCGGATAAGGCCGCGCTCGATCAGTGGTACTGCATCGAGCAGTTGCAGGAGATCGCCGTCGGGCGCACGACCAATCGTTTGCTCGGCACCGATCTTGACGTCGTTCGCAATGATCACGACGACATCACCGTGACGATCGCCGGGCTCGAGACGCCGTTGCCCACCCGGCAACGCTATGGCTGTCTGTGGACCACGCTCGGAACACCGGCAACGGACTTGCTGCCGGTTCCGGAAGCGGACGAGACCGACCGGCGCGTGATCGTTTGCGGAGCGATTTCGGTCAAGACCTCCGGTCTTCGCATCGTCGAGAACTTTCTCGACATGGCGCATTTTCCGTTCGTGCACACCGACATTCTCGGCGCCGAACCTCACACCGAGGTCATGCAGTATACGACCGAGATCCGCCGCGAGGTCGACGAGGTGTGGGCGACGAATTGCCAGTTCTTCCAGCCGCAGGCGGCGTTATCGGCGACCGGCGGCATCATGACCCAATATATGTACCGCGTCGCCAATCCGTTCGCGACGATACTTTACAAGACTTGCCCCAACGCCGCCGACCGCTGGGACGTGATCTGCCTTTTCGTGCAGCCGCTCGATCCGGACCGCTGCCGCGCGCATCCGATCATGTTCCTGATCGACGACACGTCTGACCTGACCGATCTGGTTCACTTCCAGCAGCTGATCTTCCTGCAAGATCGCATCATCCTTGAAAACCAGCGCCCGGCGTTGCTGCCGCTCGAACCTCGTGCCGAGATTCCAACCCGCGCCGACGCAACGTCGATCGCCTATCGACGCTGGCTGAAAGAAAAAGGCGTCACCTACGGCGCCCAGATCAGAGCGGAGTGAAGTCAAAGCGGAATGATGATCGGAACCAACTCTATCGTCGACAACCAGTGAGGACGTATCCATGAACTCCATTCCCGTGATTGACGTCGCTCCGCTGCTGGACGGCTCCTCCGAGAAAGCCCAGACTGTCGCAGATGCCCTTGGCCGTGCTTGCCGAGAGGTCGGCTTCTTCTACGTCACCGGACACGGCGTTCCCGCTTCTCTGATGGCCAAAGTGTTCGAAGATTCGGCCGCCTTGTTCACGGCACCAGCGCCGGTGCGCGACGCGGCCTCGTTCAGCGGCGCCAGCGGAAACCGCGGTTACATCCGGCTCGGCGGCGAGAGCCTCGATCCGGACAAACCTGCCGACGTCAAGGAGGCCTTCAACATCGGTCTCGAACTCGCGCCCGACGATCCGGAACTGCTCGCCCGCGCACCGTTCCGATCGGCCAACCTGTGGCCGGAGCTGCCGGGCTTTCGTGACACGATGCTCGATTATTTCAATCGCGTCTGGCGATTGGGATGCGATCTGCATCACGGCTTCGCACTCGACCTTGGACTTGAGCGCGACTTCTTCGAGACCAGCCTCGACAAACCGATCGCCACGCTTCGCCTGCTTCATTATCCGCCGGTCGAAGGCCCCCAGCCCGATGGTCAGCTTGGCGCGGGCGAGCATACCGACTACGGCAACGTCACCTTGCTCGCGACCGATGCGGTCGGAGGCCTGATGGTCCGCGATCGCTCGGGCCGCTGGCTCGATGCGCCTGTCGTGCCCGGCGCCTTTGTCTGCAATATCGGCGATTGCCTGATGCGATGGTCGAACGACGTCTATGTTTCGACCCCGCACAAGGTGGTCAGTCCGCCGAACAAGGACCGCTATTCGGTCGCGTTTTTTCTCGACCCCAACCCGGACGCCATGGTGGCGTGTCTGCCGACCTGCATCACCCCTGACCGGCCGGCCAAATATGCCCCGATCACCGGCGCTGATTTCCTGCGCTCGCGGCTCGAGCCCACCTACGCTGCGAAGGCGAGCTGAATTATATCCGGGTTGACCGGCTGATCCGCAGGCCTCGGGCTCACGCCACGCGCTCCCTCGGTAGTTCCACTTCGTCATGCGCGCGCAGCAATTCCAGTAACTGCTTGCGCATGATCATGCCGGGCCGGTCGGACGGCATGTGCATCTCGATCTTCCGGCCCATGTCGACAATGGCGTCGGGATCGGTGGATTCCAGCATGTCGCGATCCTCGGCGATGATCGCGGCATCCCAATCGATCAGCTCCTTCGTCGAGCAATCGGCTTCGGTGTCGTTGCGGAACAGCAATTGAACGACCTGGATCTGGCCGTCCGAAATCGGGGTCGCGCAGTTGAAGATGATGTGGCGAATGCCGGAGGGATATTCCATGTCGAGGCGCCGGCAGAACGGGATGAACCATTTGTTGCGCTGATGACGTTTGGTGGTCGGCTGCGTCGTGCCGGTGATCCGATAGGCACCGGGTGGATTGCGAACCGTGATGATCGTCTCGGCATCGAAGCCGTCATCGTTCTCGGTGATCTCGTATTTCTCGGGCTTGGGCTGATTGATATCGCCGAACGTGCCCTTATGAACAAAGGCGAAGTGCGCGTTGTCGAAAGAGTTCTCCATCAACCGCAGCGCGGCCGTGTTCCATTTTTCGTAGAACTGGTTGATGCGGCGATAGCCCGGCGTGCTGTCTTCGGGAATGTCGGGAATATCGCTCAAGGGCTCATCGAGCGCGACCCAGACATAACCATAGCGGGTCTTGGCGCGGAACGAGCGCGCCTTCGCATCAGGGATCGCTTGCTCGAACGGAAATTGCGGGATCATCACCAGCTTGCCGTCGCGGTCATATTCCCAGCCGTGATAGCCGCAGACAATGTTGCCGTTGTTGCACCAGCCCTTCGACAGCTTCGCGGTCCGGTGACAGCAGCGATCCTCCAGCGCGGCCGGTTCGCCCTTGGCATCGAGAAACAGCACGATCGGTTCGCCCAGAAGCGTGAAGGGTTTTGGCCCGTCCTTGAGATGTTCTATCGGCATCAGCGCGTACCAGAAACGGCGTAGCACGGGTTGCTTGGTGTTGAGCATGGTATTTCCTCCGCGTTCGTCAAGCCGCCAGCCGCGTCACGACACGCGCGGCATCCGATTTCAGTTTTTGCAGGTCGAGCCCCGGAATGGCGCCGTCTTCGACAACGATGCGTCCTCCGATGAGAAGATAGCGGAGCTTCGCCGACCCTCCGCAGGTCACCGGCGCGATCAGGGGATCGTGCATGCCGAAATGCCGGGGTTCATCGAGGTTGAAGATCGCGACGTCGGCCTGCTGGCCGACCGCCAAGGTTCCGACATGGGGCATGCCGAGCACGCGCGCGCCGCCTGCGGTGGCCCAGTGCACAACGTCTTCCGCCGTCACCGCGCCTGCGCCCTTCGTTGCGCGATGGGTATGCCAGGCGCTGTGCATTTCGCAGAGCATGTCGGCCGCTTCGTTCGAGGCTGCGCCATCGACGCCGAGCGATACCGCGCCGCCGAGCCGCGCCAGCGCGTCGGCAGGCGCGATACCCGAACCGAGGCGGCAGTTGGATTGCGGACAATGCGCCATGCCGGTGCCGGTGCTTGCGAGAACGCGCACCTCATCTTCATCGAGATGCACCAGGTGAGCAAACCACACGTCGTCGCCGAGCCAGTCATGCTCGGCCAGCCAATGCACCGGACGCTTGCCGTGAACCGACAGGCAGAAATCGACATAGTCGGTGCTCTCGGAGAGGTGGCTGTGCACCCGCACCCCCATCCGGCGCGCGGCTGCGATCACTTCCTTGAGCTCGCCGGGATCGAGTGACCAGGTCGGCGTGGTCGGCGCCAGCGCGACCCGCGACAGGCCACCAGGCGAAGCGTCGTGGAAACGCTGAGCGCAAGCTTCGACCGATTGCAGCATGCGATCGAGCGTTTCAACCGGCTGCGCCGGGTCCTGATCGTTCATGACCTGGCGAGCCTTGGTGGCGCCGCCGCGGCAGAACACAAGGCGAAGCCCAAGGCTGCGCGCGACCTCGAAGATCACCTGTGCCGGGTCGTACCGGAAGGTATCGCTGAAAAGATAATGATGATCGGCGACCGTCGTCGTGCCCGACAGCAACAGCTCCGCTAGCCCGATGCGGGCCGCAACCGCCAGCGCTTCCTCGTCGAATTTCGACCAATAACTATAAGGCACCGCGTGCAGCCAGCCGGCGAGCGGCAGGTCGATGCCGGACCGCACGCCCTTCAAAACGCTCTGGAACAGATGATGGTGGGTCGAGATCAGACCGGGATAGACCACGCCACCGCGGGCATCGAGCCGGAGTTCGCCGGGCACAGGCTCAAGCGTGCCGATCTCGACGATCACGCCATCGCGGATCCGGATTTGACCGGAGCTGCGCATTGCGGCACCCGGAAGGCCGGTGAAGATGCCGGCAGCGTTGTCGATCAGCATCGCGCTCATGTTTCCGCCCTCGTCTCGCTTTCGTGCCAGTTCGACAAGGCAAGCTGCGACAGCGCCACCATGGCCGCAAACAGCACCACGCCCGTCAACGTGATCAGGAAAAGGGCTGCGAACATGCGCGGAATGTCGAGCGTAAATCCGGCATCCAATATCTCATAGGCAAGCCCCGACGAGCGGCCGCCGGTTCCCGCCACGAATTCCGCGACCACCGCGCCGATCAGCGCCAGGCCACTCGAGATCCTTAAACCCCCGAAGAAATAAGGCAGCGCGCCGGGGATACGAAGCTTGATCAGCGTCTTCAGGCGGTTGGCGCGATTCATCCGGAAGTAGTTGGCAAGGCCCGGATCGACGCTGCGGAGGCCAAGCGTGGTGTTGGAGATGATGGGAAACAGCGCCACCAGCGTCGCGCAAATCGTCAGTGAAAGTTGGGTGTTCTTGACCAGGATGATGATCAGCGGCGCAATCGCAACGACCGGCGTCACCTGCAGCAACACCGCATAGGGAAACAGGCTGACCTCAATCGCGCGGCTCTGGACGAACATGAAGGCAATCAGCGTGCCGAGCACGACGGCCGCGACGAACGCCTGCAACGTCACGCGCAAGGTCACCAAAAGCGCGCGCAGCAGTGAGGGGCCGTTTTGCACGAGGCTTGCGAAGATGTCGCTCGGCTTGGGAAAGAGATAGACCGGAACCGACGCCATCCGGAAGCCGCCCTCCCACAACGCACACAGCACGATGCCGACCGCGACGGGCGCGGCGATGCGAACAAACGTTTCGGATTCAAGCAGTGGCTTCACGATGCGCTTCCAGGCGAAGCAGTCCCGGTGGAAGGCAGCGAGGCCTCGGCAAGCCAGGTCGACAGTTCGCGGCAATAGGCAGCAAATTTGGGGCTGTCGCGAAATCCCTGATCGCGCGGCTGCGGCTGGTCGATGGTCATGGTGCGGAAGATGCGGCCGGGATTGGCCGCCATGACGATGATCCGGGTCGAGAGGAACACGGCCTCGTAGATCGAATGCGTGACGAAGACCGTCGTCAGCTTGCGTTCCCACCACAGCTTGACGAGGTCGTCGTCGAGCTTGTTGCGGGTGAATTCATCCAGCGCGCCGAACGGCTCGTCCATCAGAAGCAGATTGGGGTTCGTCACCAGAGCTCGCGCGATCGAGACGCGCATCTTCATGCCGCCGGACAGCTGCCGCGGAAAATGCCGGTTGAACGCGGAAAGGCCCACATTCGCAATCGCATCCATCACCAGCGGATCGGCCTTGGCATTCGGCATGCCGGCAAGCTCAAGTGGCAGCCGTACATTGGCCTCGACCCGCGCCCAGGGCATCAGGGTTGGCTCCTGAAACACGAAGGCGAGGCGACGCCCTGCCTCTCCCACATGCGCGAAGTCGCCGCGCCACCACAACAGCCGGCCGTCGGAGGGCTCGATCAGACTGGCGATCAGCTTGAGCAGCGTGCTCTTGCCGCAACCGGACGGTCCGATCAATGTCAGGAATTCGCCGTCGGCGATCGCAAGATCGATCGGCGCCAGCCCGCGCGTGCCGTTGCTGAAGACCTTCTCGGCCGACAGCACCTCCACGGCCGGCGGCCGCTCGCTGGACGCCGTCATGGGCCCTGCGTTTTCATCGAACGGCTCAGCGGGCAACAGCGCGTTCATGCCCGTCCCTCAATTCATGATCTTCAGGTCCTTGACGAAGCGATCATCGAAAGCCTTGTGCCAATCGACCTTGGCGTCGAGCAGGCCGCCTGCGACCATGAAATCGTAGATCTGCTTGTAACGGCCCACGGTGATGATGCCAACGCCGAGCGTTGCCGCGTCGCCGCGGTCGATCGCCTTCATCTCCTTCATTTTCACCAGCGCAAACTCGATCTGCCCGTCGGTCATCTTGGGATTGTCGGCCTTGATCAGCGCGTTGCCGGGGCCCGGATTCTTCATATAGTCGCGCCAGCCTTCGAGCGATGCCTTGACGAAGCGCGCCACCACGTCCGGCTTCTCGGCGATCATCTTCTCGGTGGTGACGATGGTCGAGCCATAGGGCGGATAGCCGCCATCGGCGAACAGGAAGAACTTCACCTTCTCGTTCTGCTGCTCGGCCTGATACGGCTCTGAAGACGGGTAGGCCTGCTGGGCCATGGTCTTGTCGGCGAAGAACGGTTGCAGGTTGAAAGTGTAGGGGCGGATCTGGTCGTCGGTGTAGCCGTATTTGGCGCGCAGCCACGGCCAGAACGTCGAGCGCGACGAGCCGGCGATCAGGATCGGCCGACCCTTGAGCGCGGCGAGATCCGCCACGTCGTCATGGGCCATGATCCCCTGCAGGTCGAACTGGAACGAGGACGCCACCGTCACCAGCGGCAGATTATGCTCGCGGCCGTTGAGAACCTGGATATCGTAGCCCATGATGAAGTCGGCTTCGCCACCGAGCAGAAGCTGCGTTCCGTTCACCTGCGGACCGCCCATCTTGATGGTCACGTCGAGACCGGCCTTGTCATAGAGCCCGCTCGCCTTGGCCTGGTAGAAGCCACCATGCTCGGCCTGCGCGAACCAGCTGGTCAGGAACGTCACCTTGTCGGCGGCGAGCGCCGGCGTGAGAGTTGCGGCCACGGCCACAGTCCCCACCAGCGCGGTTGCGATCATCCGGGACAGGATTTTCATCGCCATATTGGGCACCTCTGAATCGCGCTGGCTTCGTCCGGCGAGCGCTGGGAAGAGACGTTCGGAAGCGGCTGTCAAGGACGACTGCCGTCTTCGCGAGATGCGAGGATGCACAGGCTCGCTGTCGCCTCAAAGCATTTTTATTCGAGCGATACGTTGCCTTTCAGGCAACGCCTTTTTCATGGGCAATGGGTGCAAAATCATCGATGTTGCGCGCCAGCCACCTTCGCAAATTTTCCGATGACGAAAACGTTGGGCCGGCCTAGCATCCGGCAAACCTTTGCGGAGCGATTTACTCTTGCGCGCCCTCTCCCCGTCTTCGATCTCGCGACCCTTCGCACGATATAGCCACGGCATCGCGGTGCCGGCCGGACACAGGCTGGTGGTCACCTCGGGCCAACTCGGCATCGGCGCCGACGCGCAAGTTCCCGCCGATTGCGAAGCGCAGGCCGAGCTTTGTTTTACGAATATCGCAGCCATCCTCGCCGAGGATGGGATGACGCTGGCGGACGTGGTTCGCCTGAACGCCTATGTCACCGGCCGCGAGCATATGGCCGGCTATATGCGGGTGCGCGACCGGCAATTTCCGGGGACTCCGCCCGCTTCGACCCTGATGATCGTCACCGGCTTCACCCGGCCGGAATTCGTGGTCGAAATCGAAGCGATCGCCGCCGCGCCAAGCTAGAAGCGGCGCATTTCGCGGCGGACCTTGGCCAGAAAACGCCCGCGCTTTTCAGCTGTGGCGACGTTCATGTGATAGAGCGCGTGATAACGGACTCTCGTATTTTTACCCGTGAACCACGGCAGATAGCGCTTGATGATCCGGCGCGGCGGATCGGACATGCCGATCGCCTGCCAGCGCGGCCTGCCATAGGTCGTAATTCCACTAATGCCTTCGATATGTTGCAGCATCGGCCTGGCGTGGCCGGGATCGGAAAGGTCGAGCGCAATGCCAGGACCGAACATGCGATCGAACCAGCCTTTGAGCATCGCGGGCGGCCCAAATGACCAGGTCGGAAATTGCACGACCAGCGCGTTCGCCGCCATCAACCGGTCGGCATAGGCTTCGTTGTTGCGCCGGTTGCGCGCGGGGTCGTGGTAATCGCGGCGGCGCTCGGCGGTCAGGACGGGATCGAAACCTTCGGCATAGAGATCGAGCAGGTCGACCTCGTGGCCGGCTTCCGCTAACCCCGCCAAAGCCTCTTTGCGGATGGCGGCATGAAAGCTGTCGTCGAGCGGATGGCAGTAGACGTAGAGCACGCGCATCTTTACGGCCTGGAACTGACAAAACTCCGCATCTTGCCGGGGTTCAGGAGGCCGTGCGGGTCGACCTCGTGCTTGAAGCCGAGTTGATCGGCGTCCGCTCGCTTGTACCGGCTGCCATCTTCGACCGTGTAGACATGCGGGTTTGCGATATAGACGCCGCGCTGCTCGTGCAGCGAGATGATCTCGTTGAGGCGATCGGCATCGTTGTAGCGCACGACCGGTAGTCCACTACAAGTGACGCGGCCGCCAAAGCGGATGAACTCCAGATGTTGCAGCACCTCGTCTGGAAAAATCTCGCGCATCTCGGCGACTTTTTCCAGCAGCCGATCATGCGGATAAAGACATTGCAGATAGGTCACGCTGCGGTCGGACTTCAGCACCTGCAATGTGGTGTGGTTCCAGGTGTATTCATACAGCGGGACCTGGCCCGGGCTGTCGTCGGTCGGCGATTCCAGCGTGATCGCGCCGCGGCTGCCCAACAACGCCTTGAAGCTTTCCAGCGAGGCCTCCGCGATCATGGCGATCAGGATACTCTTGCCGTCAGGACAATGAGGCTTTAGCGCACCGAAATAGGACGGCAGCGGCCAGGTGATCGGCGCGAGCAGCTTCTTGACCAGGCCGTCGGCGAGCGCCGCTTCAAAGCCGAACGCGGCCGCGTCCATGAACTCGTCGAACGCGACCACGACATCGATCCATTTCCAGGCGGGCGCGAGCGGCATTTCCAGCACCGTGATGATGCCAGTCGTGCCGTAAGCGCGGTTGATCTTTTGCGCGGCGTCACCACGCAGCTCGATCACGCGCGGTTCCTCCTCCATGGTGACGATACGCGCCGCCAGAATATTGCCGTGCTCGCGCAAACCGCCATAGGTGACGGAGCCGACGCCGCCAGATCCGCCCGCGACAAAGCCGCCAATGGTGGCGGTGCGTTTGGTGGAGGGGTGCATCCGCAGTTCAAAGCCGGACGTTTGCGTCTCAGCGTCGATCGCGTTCATCTTGGCGCCCGCGCCGACGCGCAAGTGGCCCGGCCTGACCCACTCGATGTCAGTCAAGGCCGAGATGTCGAGCAGCACGCCGCCTTTCAGCGGCACCGCCTGACCGTAATTGCCGGTGCCCCCTGCCCGCACCGTGATCGGCACACGATGCCGCGCGCAGGCTGATGCGGTGCGGATGACATCGGCCTCATTGCGTGGCGCGACGATGAGATCGGCCGACTTGCCGTCGAGTTGCTCGTTCAGGATCGGACTGTACCAGAAGAAATCGCGCGAGCGCCGGCGCACGACCTTGGATTCGGTGATGACCGGAATGTCGCCGAGATCGGCGATCAAAGCTTCGAGCGTATTCAACTGAACATCACTCACGTGGCGTCTCCGCATTCGCGAGTGCGGAAACAATCGCATCCGATTGGACGACAAAGCCAAAGCACTGCTGGACGTTATAAAGGGTCGCGGCCATGCAATAATCCGGCGATGTTGTGGCGGCGCAGTCTTCGAGCAGCAGACAGTCATAGCCGCGGAAATTCGCATCCTGCAGCGTGCACAGCACGCACTGATCGGCATTCACGCCGGCGAACAGCAAGGTGGTCACCGCGAGGTTGCGCAGGATGCTGTCGAGTTCGGTATCCTGAAAGCCCGACATCCGATATTTGGCGACATGGATGTCCGACGGATCGATCGCCAGTTCGTCCACAATGGCCGCCGACCAGCTGCCACGTTCGAGCACTTTGGCACCGGAGCCCGGCAAGGCGTCGCCGAGCCCAACGCCGGCGCCGCTCGGATTATAGACGTGCAACAGCGCGGGGCTGAGATTGAGCCGGTCCGGGCGGTTGCCCCAGTTGAGCCAGATGACCGGCACGTCGTGGCCGCGCAACGCGGGCAGCAAGCGCTGGAGCGGCGCGATCGGCGTTCGCGCCGCGCTGACATCCACGCCGATATGCGCAAGCCAGCCGTCGGGATGACAGAAATCGTTCTGCATATCGACGATGATGATGGCGGTATGAGCGAGATCGAAAGTGATTTGCTTGTTGGCCGTCGGCACCGCAAGCGGCCGCGGCGGGACCAGCCGCCGCACCAGATCGGCGGTCGCTTCCGAAACCATCCAGCGATTGCGGTTACTCGGGCCGAGAGGCCGCAAGTGTTCATTGTCCTGGCCGGGATGTGACCGGGCATCCATCGCCTACAGTCCTGCGAGGATACGGATGTCCTCCGTATCGAGTTCGACCGGATCGCCGCCACGAATTAATTCCGAAAAGCCTTCGTTCGGCGTCATCACCGTTAAAGTGTAGAGCTTGCCCGCGCCGGTGTTTTCGATCACATGCTCTGATCCCGGATGCAGCAGCAGCGAGTCGCCCTTGCGGATCGGCACGGCCTTGCCGTCGCAGCGTGCAATACCCTCGCCATGCAGTACATGAAAGAATTCGTGCGCCGCTGCATGCTCGTTCGGTGGCGTGGCGCCGCCGGGCCGAAAAATCTCGACCACGAAGATATTGTTGATCGCATCCGTCGCCTGATCGAACAGCATCACGAAATAATTGGTGTCCTTTGGCGAAATCCGGAACGCCTTTGCTTGTGCGAGCGCAGCAACACTGAATGGCATGCGACTGTTCCTTTTGAAGCTTATTCGCTTACGCGCCGTCGAACGCGGTGCGCGTCCTCAACCGCGACAATGGATAGTTGCTGATCTCCTCGACGAGCTTCACCAGCCCTCCGGCGGCGCGCTCGACCAACTCTTTGCCAAGCTCCGCGGTGGCCTTGGCGGCATTGCCACTGGCGCCCGAGAGATGCAGATCCTGCGCCTGCCAGCCGAAATAAGCCGCACCTCGACCAAGCAATTCCGTTTCGCGCTCGACCTCGACCGTGACAGGCGAGAAATTCTCCACACGCGCCAGGTCGACGAGTTCAGGGTACAGATGCAACATCATGCTGGTCTCGATCTGGCCGCCATGAATGCCGTGCTTGATCTCGGCCGCATCGAGCAGATCGCGCATATCGATCAGTTGCGGCCACATCGCGCTTGCGGCAAACATGCCAAGCTTGACCCGCAGGTCGCGGCACACGATTTCCGCCACCTGCGGCTGGCCGCCATGGGAGTTGAAGAACAGGATCTTGCGCAGGCCTGCGCGATGCACGCTCGCGCCAAGCTCGTACCAGACCCGGCCCAGCGTCTCATGCGACAGAGTGAGCGTGCCCGGAAAGGCGAGATGCTCGTCGGACTTGCCGACCGATGTCATCGGAAGCACGAGCGCCGGGCAGCCTTGCGGCATCAGTTCAAGCGCACGAGCGACGATGCCGGCATTGATCGCGGCATCGACCCCGACCGGCAGATGCGGCCCGTGCTGTTCGACGGCCCCGACGGGAAGGATCGCGACCGTCCGCTCGGCATCGAGCGAGGCAAAGTCACGGGTCGTTAAATCCCACCACCAGCGAGATTTGAGAGCCATCCCTGAACCGAAATCTTTCAGCGGGTTTCCCCGCGATCTGTCCTGATGGAGCCGATGTTGCACGCCTCCCTCATCGCTTGAAAGCACCTAGATTCGGCAGATCCGTTGCCTTTTAGGCAACGTGACGGCATTCTGGGCGCCGACCCTTTTGCGAGCCAGGACCGTGTTGCACAGCCGATTATTGAACTATATCGATGAAGTCGCCCGCACCGGATCCATCCGCAAGGCGGCCAGCCACCTCAATGTTGCGGCCTCCGCGATCAGCCGACAGATTTTGGCGCTGGAAACCCAGCTGGGGACACCGATCTTTCAACGGCTTCCGAAAAAGCTGATCCTGACCGCAGCCGGCGAAGTTCTGATCGGCCACGTTCGCCAGACGCTGAAGGAACTGACGCGCGCGCAGGGCAAGATCGAAGAGCTAAAGGGCCTGCGGCGCGGTGAGATCACCGTCGCGATGATGAGCGGGCTGGCCTCAAACCTCGTCCCGGGCACGGTGAAGGAGTTTCGTGTTGCCAATCCGCGGGTCAAGCTCAGCCTGACGCTGTTCAACACCGGTGAAGAAATCCAGCTCGCCGTCGCCAATGGCGAGGCCGACCTCGGGATCGGCTTCGACTTCACCAAGGACGGCAATCTGAAGGTGCTGGCCCGCGCGGTCGGCCGGCTCGGGGCGGTGATGGCGCCGAACCATCCGCTCGCCAAGCGCACCAGTATTCGCCTTGGCGATTGTATCGACTATCCGCTTGTGATCGCCGACAGCAGCAGTGCGATCCGGCCCTATCTCAATGCCGCCTTCACCCGCGCCGCCATCGACCTGCAGCCGGTCATCGAGACCAACGCCATCGAGATCATGCGCCACGCCGCGATACTGAACAACGGCATCACGTTCCTGACGCCGTTCGATATCGAATTCGAGCGGCGCGCCGGACGCCTCGTCTATGTGACCGTCCGCGAGCTTGCCAATGATGCACAGGCGCTGATGCTGATCGGCCACGAGCGCGGCGGGAGCGCCATTGCGAGCGTGCTCGCTGAAATGCTCAAGGTCATGATGCGTGATGCTGCGGGATAAAGATATTCTCCGGTCCCAGTCAGCGGTTTCGCTTCAATCTTTCAACGCTGCATAAGCAGATTCATCAGGACGCCCCTTTGCGCAATCGCGGGAACCGTCAGGCCGAGAGAGACACCGCCCGCCCAAAGCGCTTCGCGAAGGCCTGCGCGAGTCCGTGTTGTCAATGCTCAACCCAGACAGTCATGCCGGTTCAAGGTCTGCCGGCTGTGCCAGCGGATCGAGCCGCATTCGCAGCGTGTTGCGGTCATGATCCCCAATAACCCGCTCGGCCTGCCAGGTTGCGAACGTTCCGAGCGGCCGCAGTCCGGTAACGACACTCTTGATCGCCCCACCCGTGCCGCTTCGCATCACATCTACGGCTTTTCCAACCGAGAGACCGTCGAGATAGTCCTCGCGCACGTTGAACGAAAGCCATTGCTTGCCTGCCGCTTCGACCATCAGGATCGGTTGGCCTGCACGAACGTTCTCGCCTACTTCTGCGACGACGACGCTGACGACACCGTCAGTTGGAGCGCGCAAGATCATCTTTTCAAGGCGGCGCTCGAGCACGGCCACTGAGGCGGCTGCGGCCTGCACCTGCGCGTCGGCGATCGTGCGTTCCTCCCGCGTCGGGCCCGCCACCGCCGCGTCGTAGTTCGCCTGCGCCTCCGCAACATCAGCGCGCGCGCTTGCAGCATCATTTTCGGCCTGGTCAAGCGCCTGCTGCGACTCGAAGCTCTGACGTGCAAGCGTGCTGGTCCTTGTCAGCTGGGCCTGGACATATTCAAGGCGGGCATTCGCCTTGGCTATCCCGGCTTTCAGCGAGTCGACCTGCTCGCGACGAACGCCGACATAGACGTTGTTGCGGTTTGCCGTTGTCGATGCGAGGGCGGCGCGCGCCTGATCCGCTTGTGCGGTCAATTCCACAGCGGAAAGCCTCGCCAGGATATCGCCCGCGTGCACATGCGAGCCCTTCTCGACTGCAATCGACACGAGTTGGCCGTTCACCTCCGGCTCGACCCTGACTTCTGTCGCGCGCACGACGCCAACGATTGCGGGCGCCGGTCCGGAACGGCGCGCGGAATAGATCAAAACGCCGGCGACCAGCACGAGCGCGATCGCAGAGATGGCGGCACGCTTAGCCACGCGCATTTTCTTGCCTCCTTTTGACCGCGAGCGCCGAGATCACGGCGAGTGCGAAATAGGCTAGCGTCAGACACCATAGCCCGAGCCAGTCATGCGCGACCTCCCAGATCCCGGCACCGAGCTGGTTGATGCGGACGAGGCCATCGATCGCGGAGTCTGCGGGGAACAACTGGCCCAGCGCGGTGGCGGCTTCGGGGATTGCCTCGCGCGGCCATGCGAAGCCGGCGGTGAAGAACTGAGGCAGGCTGGTCGCAAGCAGGAGAATGGTCGCGTTTTCCGGCCGCTTGAACCAGGCTCCGATCGCCTGTCCCATGAAGCTCGTCGCCAGCAAAAAGACGGTTCCGAGCGCGAAGAGTTGCGGAAGATGACCGAGCGTCGAAAAGCCATAGATACGTGGCAGCACGATGAGATAAAGCGTGAGCGCCGGAAGGTAGACGGTCAGATGGGCGATGCCGCGGCCCAATACGCTGGTAAACGCCCCGCCGGCCTTTGCCAGTGCGCTGCCGGTCAACATCGCCGCCCCGATCAGCAGTGTTTGCTGCAGGATCAGCACAAACGCCGCCGGAACGACATAGCTCCCATAGCCGCCCACGGGGTTGAAGATCGGCTGCAGCAGAACGTCGGCCGGGCTCAAGCTCGCCAGTTTCGCCTTGACGAGGCTCCCGTCGGAGCGCGCCTCGCGAAACGAGATCGGACGTCAATGACCCGACGGCCGCGACCACGCCGCTTGCGGTCGACCTGAATATGAACAGGTAGGTGGCATCCGCGTGGATCGGGATGTGAGCGGTGATGCCCTTGAGTACGTCGCGCTCGGTGCCCGGCGGGATTTCGACGGCGGCAAAAGCCTCTCCACGATCGATTGCGGTGCGCGCCTCGGCAAGTGTGCGGGCTCGAACCACAACGCTCAATGCTCCACTCGCATCCAGCACCTCGACAATCTGCCGGCTGATATCGCTCAGATCGTTATCGACGACAGCGATCGGAAGCTTGCGCAGGATCTGGTTCAGGTAAGGTTTCGGATAATAAACGCGGTAAATCAGGGGAGCCAGGATCAGCAAGGAGAAGGCGCTCTTTGTTCCGAGCACGCGGCGCCACTCCGCCTTGAAGGCGCCGCCGATGCCTCGCGACACCTCGCTGATATCAGGTTGTTCGGGAGGTGGTTTCGCCTCAAACCGGCCTTTGCACTTCAGGCTTGCCATGCGCAGCAATGCGAGGTCGGCAAAGAGCACGGTCAAGCCCGCAAGCGCGGCGAAAGGAACAGCCGACTCCGAGACCGGCAATCCGCGCGCCGCTTGTCCGAGCAAGACGGCCATGTACCAGCGCAGCGGCAGGATCGCGCTCCAGCCTTGCGCAAAACGCGTTCATGCCGACAGTCGGAAAGCCGACGCCGGCATAACCGAATGCGGGAGAGACGAAGAGACCCGCAAGCCCCAGTCCCGATGCCAGATCGCCGGCCAGAAGCTGCAGCAACAGCGACAGATGGGCAACAATCAGCAGGGAGGCGGCAGCCACCATCAGCGGCAGTTCTCCCCTGAAGGGGATTTTCAATACGCCCTCGAGGAAGAGCGCTTCGGCCAGCATGATCAGGAAGAAGATGCCAAACAGCGGCGCGAGCTTGCCAACCAGCGCGACGACCGGATCGCCTCCGGCGCTTTCGAGCCAGGCCCGCGCGTCGCGGCGGCGGAATTCGGACCCGACGGAATAGCCGGCGGCCAGGGTGATCACCACGTGAATGATCATCGGCAGCAGGGCGCGCAGCAGGAACTGCGCGTAGTTTTTCTGCGGATTGACAAGCGCGATGGTCTCCCCGGTCAGCGTTCCGACCGTCACAGCCGCGGGAGCGGCGAGATGGGCGGGAGCCACCGCCGCTGCCGCGGCCGAAAGCGTGTCGCTCAGGCCTGAGGACGCAATGCCGGCCGCGGTCAAAAACTGCTGATTATAGAAGCCTACGACCTGCGGGCGGCGCTCGGCCTTCAGATCGCGTTCGAAATCCGGCGGAATATAGATTGCCGAGATCGCCTTTCCGGACCGGATATCCTGTGCGGCCGTCGTCAGGGTGCCGGAGCGGTCGACGATATGCAGACTTGGAGAAGCTGCGACGTAAGCGCGGCGATGTCCAGCCGTGTTGCATCGGCCTCGCCCTGGACCAGCAACGGTTCAGGCCGCAACAGATAGAACACGGATAGCGCGACGACGACAGCCACAACGACGCCGACGATGATGGAGGGAGTGCGTGCCACCGTATTCTCCTGGCCTCCGGCTTCGGGCGCCTTGGGCGTGCTTTCGTTTTGCGTGTTGGGGGCTGGCATGTCCATCCTTGCGACGTTTTGGACAATCCGCGTCTTAATGGATTGCAAGAATTTGCCACAATTTCGATGCGGCAATCAACCTTTTGGGAGACACAGGGTCATGACCCCACCGGACGGCGACTGCGAATCTTCTCGTGGGGCAGACATAACCGAGTGCGGCAAGTCTGTTACGTCATTTTCCATAACACCAGATTATGTCACATGATCTGTCGCCGACAGCCGTCGGCGCGGACATTCCTTGACCTTCCGGCCGCGGACCGGTGCCGTCTCGAAGCTGTTGAGCTGCCCGATGAGGAGCGTGCACGGCTCACGCGCCAACGGGACGACGCGGTGTGACAGCTGGTCGTGGCCGACAATGCCTCCGCGCAAGCCTGTCGGCCTATAGCGCTGCAAATGCGCTTGCCGCGGCTGCACAAACGACATTCGGCAGTGCGCTTGCAAGCTGCCGCAATCGTGTTGGCTCGACCACGGATCTCAACATTGCGCAAACCCGGCTTCTGCAAGCGCGATACGCGTCGACCGATGCCTACAGCACGGCCTTGTCCGCGGCTGCGACGCCGGCGCTGGCCGCTGGCGCTGGCCGCTGGCGCTCCTGGCAGTGATGAATTCGCATTGCATCTCTATGTTTGCAGCGACGCAAACATCGGACGCTTTCCTGCGAAATCGCTGAAAATCGCAACTTGGCGCACAAAATCGCAGGATTAGTAGCGGGGCGGGCGAGCCCGCCGCTTCGTTCAGGATCAATCGGGAAGCCGTGTCAGGCGCGGCCGCCATACGCCGAGGATCACGTTTGCTGTTGCCACTGCAAGCATCACCCAGAGCGAACTCCATTCCGCACCCAGCGATGCCGCGAGAGTAGCTGGGTCGACTTCGTGGGCCAAAGCGCGGGCGCTTAGTTCTGCTTCCTGTTGCATCGGTCCCTGAACGGCCGCAAAACCCCACTCAAAAACCAGCATACCCGAAGCAAGCTTGGCCCAGGCCCACCAGGCACTTTGATAAGCGCTGTTGATGCCCATGGCGAGTAAGCCGGCGACTAATATCAACCCGAGCGAAGGGAGAAATATCCAAGTCGCAATGCCGCCCATCGCCGCGCGCATCAGCGCATATTCCGAAAGCGAAGCCGGCGCCGGAGTGAAGCTGAGCAATACGAGCAAGCACGCCATCGCGCCCATGAACCCGATCGCTCCCATCGTATGCATGAATTTTATAAATCGTCGCATCGTATCTGGACGATACCGTGTGATTTTCCAAAATCCGTCGCCGACCCGATCATAACGCGCCGGATCCACCCTCTACGATCTTCTCGTTGAGCTTTTGATCGACGATCTGGACCGTGTGGTCGATCTCGTCATTGGGTACGCCGAGCTCATGCGAAATCAACTTCACGAGCAAGTCTACGCGCTCGATGAAAGGTGCTCCGTTAGCCACCGCTCGCGCCGCTGAAGACGGTTTGAGAAGGCTTTCTGCCGCTTTGGCATATTTCTCGAAAGGCACCTGGTCTTTCGGATCGGCGCCCAAGCGCCGAGCGATGGCATCCACATGCTGATAGATCGATTGCGAAAGTTCCAGATCATCGTGCACCGCGTCTCGGATCGATTGCGGCTCGTGCAGAGTGATGCAACGATAATTTCCGGTCAATAGCATCGACCATTTTGCCAAAGGCACGAAGAGCGAATCGAATACTTTGAGCTTCACCGGAACGTCCTGGCCGTCCAGCCTCACCGCGTCGACGTCGGCTTCCAGCTCCCGAAGCAGAATGTTGTGACTCTCTTCTGCGAATGCCGCTGCCTTGAAGTTTGTCGGGAGGCCGACATGAAGCACGTTCGGCGCCGCTTCCGGCGGCCGGAAAGCCTGCGGATCAGGCGAGCAAAGCGACACCAGCCCCGGCTTGAAACGTTCCCACACCCGTGCGTTGGTGTAGGCTTCCTCCAGATCCATTTTCGCCAATGCCGGGATCCGTTTGAGATAGGGCAACGGCGGCATATTCATGATCGAAAGGCAAGGTAGCTTCGCCTCGGCGATTTTAATCATCAAAACCCGAATCGTATGGTTAGTGTATTGCGGCTCCTGCATGGCAAGACCGACCAGATCATAACGAGAAAGATCGACGTTAGCAGGCGTCGTGGCGTCCAGGCGTCCGGGTAGGTCGCGCGAAAAGATCGCCCGGTGCGTCGCCTCATCACGTAGTTTGATGCGGACTTCGGTCCCGTCGCGATTGATGAGCTCTGCGGTCTTGTTCCGGCAGACCAGGGTCACGTTATGGCCCGCCATGAGCAGTTTCGTCGCCAGCAAAGAGCCGTACGAGGCTCCAAGGATCAGAATGTTACGCGCCATGCTCTCTCTTCCACCACTCATCCTGGATAATGCAGTCAGAGGCTCGAATACGGACGCCGATATCGTTCGTTTCTATCGAGATCGCTCAGGGTTCCTTTCGGCTAATCTCAGCCATTGAGTTGTACGAAAATACCCTGCTTGCCAATACGTCAGACGATTCCAGCGACATGATGTCGTCGGCGGTGAGTATGCGATCCAGATCGGCGACCAAACGGTTGGCCTGGCGCAGCCGCATGCGGTCGAGCGCGTTGCGGATCGAGCGTGCATTGGAAAACAGCGGCTGATTTTTACGCAAGGTGATGTAGCGGACGAAAGCTTCGCGCGCATCGGGACTGAACTTGTAATTCATGTCTCGCAGCATCAGCTCGGCTATGGCAAGCAGCTCAGCATCGGCGTAATCGGGAAAATCGATGTGGTGCGCGATCCGTGAGCGAAAGCCGGGGTTGCTCGCGAAGAACTTGTCCATGCGATCGCCATAGCCGGCGAGGATCACCACCAGGTCTTCGCGCTGCGATTCCATCACCTGCAGCAGTATCTCGATCGCTTCCTGGCCGTAATCCCGCTCATTGTCGGGCCGATGCAGATAGTAGGCTTCGTCTATGAACAAGACGCCTCCCATCGCCTTCTTCAGGATTTCCTTGGTCTTCGGCGCTGTGTGGCCGATATATTGCCCGACCAGTTCATCACGCGTCACAGACACCACCTGCCCGCGGCGGACGAAGCCGAGTTTGTGGAGAATACTCGCAATCCGCAGTGCCACCGTTGTCTTGCCAGTACCGGGGTTTCCAGTAAACGACATGTGCAGCGTCGGCACATCCGACGTCAGGTTCATGCGTTTGCGAATGCGCTCAATCAGCAGCAGCGAGGCGATCTCCCGAATGCGGGTCTTGATCGGCTTCAAGCCAATTAATTCACGATCAAGCTGATCGAGGACCTCGCCGATGCCGACCTCGTTGAACTCGCGACGCAAGTCGACCTGCTCCGGCGGCGCCTCGGTCGGAGCGGGAGCATCGACAGGTGAACTGGCCAGCGCGCTCACTTGCCACCGTAACGCGAGCCTTCGGGACGATCGACGGCATAGGATTTCGTGGTGTAACGGATACTACGGCCATCGACTTCCTGCCGTTCCAGATGAAATCCCGGCTCCTCCTTCGGGCGGTTGACAACGAATGACAGCTTGACGGATTCCCAGCCATGGCTGGAATCGAACGCCGACATGCGGATGTAGCGGTCGCCATAGACCTTGCGGCACTCATTGAGCTCCATCAGGATGCCAGCGGCATCGCGCAGATCGAACATCGGCAGCCCCCACATGTCCCAATAAGTGTTACGCGGGTGCGGATCGTCGGTGAACTCAATATTCACCGCCCAACCCTTTTCGAGGCAATACTGGACCTGGGCGGTGATCTGTCCATCGGTCAGATCTGGAAGAAAGGAAAAGCAGCCTTGGGTCACTCTCATCGTGGTTCTCCTCTTGCTTCCGTTACATCGCAGGCGTTGCGGTCGGCACGAAATCAGGCGAATCGGTCGACTCGTAGTTGAAGGTGATGTCTTTCCAAATTTCCAACGCGTCCCGCAGCGGCGTGCAAGTCTGCGCCGCCTTGGCAAGGATTTCCGGTCCCTCGTGCAGATAGTCGCGTCCCTCGTTGCGGGCGAGAATCATCGCCTCCAGGGCGACGCGGTTAGCGGTCGCGCCAGCCTGGATTCCCTTGGGATGCCCGATGGTGCCGCCGCCGAACTGCAGAACGACATCTTCCCCCAAATGATCCAGCAATTGGTGCATCTGGCCGGCATGAATACCGCCCGACGCCACCGGCATCAGCTTGTTAAGGCTGGCCCAGTGCTGATTGAAAAACACGCCATGTTCCAACGTCATCGGATTGAAGTCCTCGCGACAGATGTCGTAGTAGCCACGGGTGGTCGCCGGATCGCCTTCCAGCTTGCCAACCACGGTGCCAGCATGAATGTGGTCGACGCCGGCGAGGCGCATCCACTTGGCGATGACGCGGAAGGAAACGCCATGCAGGCGCTGCCGGGTGTAGGTCGAGTGCCCGGCACGATGCAGATGCAGGATCATGTCGTTGCGGCGAGCCCACTTCGCCATCGACTGGATCGCGGTGTAGCCGATCACCAGATCGATCATGATGATAACCGAGCCGAGCTGTTTGGCGAAATCGGCGCGCTCGTACATGTCTTCCATGGTCGCCGCGGTCACGTTGAGATATGTACCCTTGACTTCCCCGGTCGCCGCTTGCGCTCGGTTTACGCCTTCCATGCAGTACAGAAATCGATCACGCCAGTGCATGAAGGGCTGCGAGTTGATGTTCTCGTCATCCTTGCAGAAGTCGAGACCACCTTTCAGCGCCTCGTAGACCACGCGTCCGTAGTTGCGGCCCGAGAGGCCAAGCTTCGGTTTCACCGTTGCGCCGAGCAGCGGACGTCCGAATTTGTCAAGACGCTCGCGCTCGACCACGATGCCTGTCGCCGGGCCCTGGAATGTCTTCACATAGGCGATCGGCAGCCGCATGTCTTCGAGGCGCAGCGCCTTGAGCGGCTTGAAACCGAACACGTTGCCGATGATCGAAGCCGTCAGGTTGGCTATCGAGCCGGGCTCGAACAGGTCGAGATCGTAGGCGATGTAGGCGAAGTACTGTCCCGGCGAATTTGGCAGGGGATCGACACGATAGCATTTGGCGCGATACTTCTCCGCGGCGGTCAGCCGATCGGTCCACACCACGGTCCAGGTCGCGGTCGACGATTCCCCGGCCACTGCCGCCGACGCCTCGATTGGATCGACACCGTCTTGTGGCGTCACCCGAAACAGCGCGATGATGTCGGTGTCCTTGGGCTCATAGTCCGGCTCCCAATACCCCATCTTCTTGTATTCCATTACGCCGGATTTGTAGCGATCCTTGCCGCGAACCGTCAACGAGTGCTCGTTCATGATGTTCTCCTTTGGGGGATGTGCGGGTGATCGGCTACTCTGCGGCGTCGGCTATCGATCCGATCCGCGGATCGAGGCTGCCTGAGCGATAACGTTTGGCCATTTCAGCCAACGGCATCACCTTTATCTTGCTCGCGTGCCCGGCCGTGCCGAATTGTTCGAAGCGTTCACGGCACAAGTGGCGCATCGCATCCATTGCCGGTTTGAGGAATTTTCGCGGATCGAATTCGCTTTTGCTCTGGGTAGCGACTTTCCGGAATGCCGCGGTCATCGCCAGGCGGCAATCGGTATCGATGTTGACCTTGCGTACGCCATGCCGGATACCGCGAACGATTTCTTCAACCGGCACCCCCCAGGTCTGCGGCATCTCCCCGCCGAATTGATTGAACATGTCTTGCAGCGGCTGTGGCACCGAGGACGAGCCGTGCATCACCAGATGCGTGTTCGGTAATCGTCTGTGAATTTCCTCGACCACTTTCATGGCCAGGATGTCTCCGTCCGGCTTGCGCGAGAATTTGTAGGCGCCGTGCGACGTACCCATCGCAATCGCCAGCGCATCGACCTTGGTGGCGCGAACGAAATCAACCGCCTGGTCTGGGTCGGTCAACAGTTGATCGTGACTGACTTTACCTTCGACGCCGTGACCATCCTCTTGTTCACCGCCGCCGTGCTCGAGCGAGCCGAGTACGCCCAGTTCTCCTTCGACTGAGGCGCCGATCCAGTGCGCCATCTCAACGACGCGCCCGGTGATATCGACATTGTAGTCATAGCCGGCTGCGGTCTTTGCGTCCGCTTTCAACGATCCGTCCATCATGACCGACGTGAAGCCGTGCTGGAGCGCGGTGGCGCACGTCGACTCCTCATTGCCATGGTCTTGATGCATGCAAAGCGGAATCTGCGGATACATCTGCTCCAACGCGTCAATCATTTTTGACAGCATGGTGTCGTGGGCATAAGAGCGCGCACCGCGCGAGGCTTGGATGATGACAGGCGCATCGACGGCAGCGGCGGCCTCCATGATCGCCAACCCCTGCTCCATATTGTTTATATTGAAAGCCGGCACGCCATAGCCGTGCTCGGCGGCGTGATCCAGTAATTGCCTCAGCGTAATTCTTGCCATCGCAATTCCTCTCTGGTCCGCGGAAAATTCATGAATGGGTGACCGCCATGCGCCTGCGCGCCAGGCGCCGCACGGCTGTTGCCGCAACCGCCTCTGCGGTGATGCCGAACTCGCGGTACAATACTTCGGCAGGAGCCGACGCACCGAAGCCGGTCATGCCGACGAATTCGCCGGCATCACCGAGCCAACGTGCCCACTCGCCCTCGACGGCCGCCTCGACACCGACCCTCGGAGAATTACCGAGAACTTCTGCCTGATAGTCACGCGATTGCTGGCGGAAAAGTTCGAAGCAAGGTGCCGAAACAACCGCGGCGCGGACATTGCTTTCCGCCAGCCTCTTCGCCGCCTCTAGCGCGATCGCGACCTCCGATCCCGTTGCAATCAACGTGACGTCACGACCGCCATCCGGCTCGACCACGACGTAAGCACCACGAGCAACACGATTGGGTTCGCCTGCGACCGTTCGGAACGCCGGCAGAGATTGCCGCGAAAGGCACAGCACCGACGGACTGGATAACGCCTGCAACGCACAGTCCCAGGCTTCAGCGGTCTCGACGGCATCGCCGGGACGAAACACCAGCAAATTGGGGATCGCGCGCAGCGCCGCGAGATGTTCGACGGGTTGATGGGTGGGACCGTCCTCGCCCAGCCCGATCGAATCGTGTGTCATGACATGGATGACGCGGATACCCATCAGGGCGGCGAGCCTGATCGCAGGCCGGCTGTAATCGGCAAACGTCAGAAAGGTTCCCCCATAGGGGATAAAACCGCCGTGCAACGCGATGCCGTTCATGGCGGCCGCCATCGCGTGCTCGCGGATGCCGTAATGAATGTAATTCTCTTTGAGATGGTCGTGCCGCACCGGCTTCTGCGTTTTGGCGCGGGTGAGATTGGAATGGGTCAGATCGGCGGAGCCGCCAAGCAAGTTTGGCAGCACCTCTGCGATCACATCGATCACCAGCTGCGATGCCTGCCGCGTGGCGATTGTCGGCCGCTCCGTGGCAAAACGATCCCGGAGCCGCGTCATCGCCATCGTATAGGCGCCAGGCAGCTTTCGATTGAGCGCATCATGAAATGGCGAGCGTGCGCCCGAACAAAGGCGCTTGTTTCGCTCGATCCAGGCCCGGCGCGCATCCTGCCCGCGCGCACCAATCTCACGCCAAGATTCAAGTACAGCTTCGGGAATCTCAAACGGCTGATACGGCCAGCCCAACCCGTCACGGGTCTTGGTCACTTCATCGGCGCCGAGCGGCGCGCCGTGTACCTTTTCGCTGCCCTGACGGTTTGGCGCCCCAAAGCCGATCACGGTGCGGCAAGCGACCAACGACGGCCGATCGTTTTGCCGAGCTCGCTCTATCGCCGCCGCAACAGCTTTGGGATCATGCCCGTCGATGCGGCTCGCCGACCATCCCGACGCCGAAAAACGCGCTATTTGGTCGTCGGAACACGACAGCGATGTCGGTCCATCGATCGAAATCTGGTTGTCATCGAACAGCACGATCAGTCGATTGAGTTTCAAGTGCCCGGCCAGCGAAATCGCTTCCTGGCTGAGGCCCTCCATCAGGCAGCCGTCGCCGGCGACTACATACGTATAGTGATCGACGAGATGATCGCCGAAACGCGCGTTCATCAGCCGTTCCGCCAGCGCCATGCCGACCGCCGTGGCAATGCCCTGGCCGAGCGGACCGGTCGTCGTCTCCACCCCGGGCGTATGACCGTATTCGGGATGACCGGGTGTCTTCGAGCCCCACTGCCGGAAAGCCCTCAGTTCGTCCGCCGTGACACCTTCATATCCTGTCAGATATAGCAGCGCGTAAAGCAGCATCGAGCCGTGACCGGCCGACAGCACGAAGCGGTCACGATCCGGCCAGGACGGATCCGCGGCATCGAATTTCAGGAAGCGCGAAAACAACACCGTCGCGACGTCAGCCATACCCATCGGCATGCCTGGATGGCCTGACTTAGCTTTCTCAACGGCATCGATCGCCAGGAAGCGGATCGCATTCGCCATATCGGCATGCGCCACCTCAGGACGATGGGCGAGAGACAAGGATCTGGCGGTCATACCGTGCGCCTCTTGCGTTCGATCAGTTGCAGGATCAGCGGGGTGAGAATGAGTTGCATCGCGAGGTCGAGCTTGGAGCCGTGGATCACGATCGAATTGGCGCGCGACATGAAGCTGTTCGGGATCATCGAGAGCAGATAGGGGAAGTCGATGCCGCGGGGATTTTTGAGCCTGATCACGACCATCGATTCGTCCGGGGTCGGGATCCACCGCGCGATGAACGGGTTCGACGTATCGACCGTCGGCACGCGCTGAAAGTTGATGTCGGTTTCGGCGAATTGCGGACAGATGTAATTCACGTAATCCGGCATCCGACGCAGGATAGTGTCGGTTACCGCCTCCGCGGTGTAACCGCGATCGTTGCGATCGCGATGCAACTTCTGGATCCACTCAAGATTAATGACGGGCACGACGCCAATCTTGAGGTCGGCATATTGCGCAACGTTCACCTTGTCGGTCACGACGGCGCCGTGCAGGCCCTCATAGAACAAAAGATCGGACTTCTCCGGCAGCGGTCCCCATTCGGTAAATGTACCAGGCGCCGCCCCGTACATTTTCTCCTCTGCATCGTCGTGAACATAGTGGCGCGTGGTGCCTGTGCCGGATTCCGCATAGTCGCGAAACAGCTTCTCAAGTTCTTCGAACAGATTCGTCTCCGGGCTGAAGTGACTGAAGTGCTTGTTGCCCTTCTCGCCTTCCTCAACCATTTTCGCGCGCATCTCGGCGCGGTTGTAGCGATGAAAAGCATCGCCTTCGACATAGGCTGCGGTAACCCGTTCGCGGCGAAAGATATTCTCGAATGTCTTCTTCACCGACGTCGTTCCGGCGCCCGATGAGCCCGTGATTGAAATAATCGGATAGCTGCGCGACATCGGCTCTTCCGGGCTCTAGCGAAACAAGCCGCGCCGCGCGAACAGCGGGGCGTCACTATTATCGAACATCGGCTCAGTGCCTTCGTGGATGGCGGCGACGTCGCCGACCCCCCGCATTGAACCCATGATCAGTGGTACGCGCTGGTGCGGAGTCCTCGCGGCGAGTTCCAAAATACGCCGGCGCCCGGTAGTCGCAGCACCTCCCGCCCATTCCATGATCAGAGCCATCGGATGGGCCTCGTAAATCAGGCGTAGCCGTCCTTCGCGATAACCGGGGCGGGCGTCCGCTGGATATAGGAACACGCCGCCGCGAATCAGAATGCGAAGCGTCTCTGCCACCAGCGAGCCGATCCAGCGCATGTTGAAATCTGCTTCACCGTTGCCGGCGGTGCCGGCGAGGCAATCGTCGATATAGGCCCGTACCGGCCCATGCCAGTGCCGACGATTGGATGCATTGATGGCGAATTCCGGCGTGTTCGGCGCGATCTTGACGCCTCGCGCGGTCAACAAAAACTCCCGGTTACGCCGATCGAGAATGAAAGTATCGACGCTGTTATTGAGCGCGAGCACCAGCGTCGTCTGAGGCCCGTAGACCACGAAACCAGCGGCACATTGGGCGGTCCCGGGTTCGAAGAACGTGGAGAGAACGTCACTTCCGCAAGGTCGGATCGAGAAGATCGTTCCGACCGAAATATTGTTTTCGAGATTGGCGGAGCCGTCGAGTGGATCGATCGCAACGCACAGCGGCGCGCCGCTATTGATGACTTCCGGGAGTTCAGATTCTTCCGAGAAGATCGCGGCGACCGGCGCGGCACGCAGCGCGCGGCGCATCATGCCATCAGCGGCAAGATCGATATCCTTTTGCTGGTCGCCGGCCGAATTCACGGCACCAAGCCGGCCGGTAATGCCGGCCATCGGCCCGTCGGCGATAAGGTCGCCCAGTTCGATCGATGCGGCTGCGATCGCCTCAATCACCTCGGCAATCGCAAACACGTTAGGCGAGCGCGCCGAAACCTGATCGAGATGCGAACGCAGCGTCACGCGCTCGTCCATGGCCGTTCCCCTCTCGCCGCCCTCTTCGGGGCTATTCAAACGTCTTGCCGCTCGGCAATCCGACCCTCACAACACTCCAGTTTGCAAAATTAAGGAAATTTTCTTATCTTTGGTTTGACCAAAGTATTTCTTATAGTGGAGGTCGCGATGGCAAGCCGCTTCATGCGGGAATTGACCCTGCGCCAGTTGCGCGCGCTGGCCGCGGCTGCAAAGCATGGCTCGGTCACCGCTGCCGCGAAACAGCTTCATCTGACGCAACCCGCCGTCACGCTGCAGATCCAGAACTTGCAGACGCTTGCCGGTATTCCCCTGATTCAACGCACCAGTGACGGCATGCTCCTGACCGACGCCGGGCGCAGCGTGCTCGCCCTTTCCGAGCGGATAGAAGCCGCGATCCGCGATTGCGAAACCTCCATCGAGATGATGACGGGAAAAACCGCCGGACGCATTTCGATCGGTGCTGTCAGCACTGCGAAATATTTCGTGCCGTTCATGATCTCCGGGTTTTCGAAATTGCATCCGGACGTCGATGTAACGCTGTCGATCGGAAACCGGCAGGAGATCGGCCTGGCGCTGCGCGGCTACGATCTCGACATCGCGATCATGGGCCGGCCGCCGGCGGATATCGACATGGACTTGCACCTGATCGGCGATCATCCGCATGTCATCATCGCGCCAACCGGCCATCGTCTGGCGCGAAAGGCCGGGATCGCGCTGGCTGACCTCGCCGAGGAAACTTTCCTGACCCGCGAGCCTGGCTCCGGCACCCGCGGCCTGATGGAGCAATTGTTCGAAACCGCCCGCGTCAGGCCCACCATCGGCATGGCCATGAGCAGCAATGAGACCATCAAGCAGGCTGTGATCGCCGGCCTCGGTATTGCGTTCATCTCGGCGCATACGGTGGCGACCGAACTCGATGAGCGGCGGTTGGTGACGCTGGATGTCGATGGTCTCCCCGTTGTCAGGCAATGGTTTGTCCTCGCCCGCAAGGACAAGGTGCTGCTGCCCCCTGCTCGCGCGATGTTGGAGTTCCTCAGCGCCCGCGGCGCGCAGTTCCTGCCGCGCACGCACGGCAGGCTTCGGTTGACCCGATCACCGGTACGAGCCCGGAAAAGGTGAAGCAGAAATCAAGATGGCGTGTTCAGGCGGCATCAAACCGCCTTGATCAAGCCGCCTTGACTAAGCCGCCTTGGCCAGTCCGACCTCGGCCCATATCTCTGCAAGCGCCTGAACGAGATGCTCGATATCCGCGTCGGTGTGATGCGGCGACGGCGTGATCCGTAACCGCTCCGTGCCACGGGGCACGGTCGGGTAGTTGATCGGCTGGACGTAGATACCGTATCGATCAATCAGCACGTCGCTGATCTGCTTACAAAGCACGGGGTCGCAGACCATCACCGGCACGATGTGGCTGGGGTTGTCGAGATGCGCGACGCCGGTCTCGTCGAGCCGACGCCGCAACCGGGCCACGCGATCCTGATGCTGCTCGCGTTCCACGGCACTCGACCTCAAATGGCGGATGCTGGTCAGCGCGCCGGCGGCCACCGCGGGCGGCAGCGACGTCGTGAAGATGAAACCGGACGCAAAGCTGCGGATGAAATCGCAAATCGTGGCGGAGGCCGCGACGTAGCCGCCGATCACGCCGAACGCCTTGGCAAGCGTCCCCTCGATCACAGTAAGCCGGTGGCTAACTCCCTCCCGGTCGGCGATGCCGCCGCCATTCGGGCCATAGAGGCCGACACCATGAACTTCATCAAGATAGGTCATGGCGTTGTAGGCGTCAGCCACGTCGCAGAGTTCAGCGATCGGAGCGATATCGCCATCCATCGAATACACCGATTCGAACGCCACGAGCTTCGGCGCATGCGGATCGAGGTCCGACAGCTTGCGTTCAAGATCGCGTGGATCGTTATGTGCGAAGATCCGCGTTTCGCTGCGGCTATGCCGGATGCCCTCGATCATCGAGGCGTGGTTGAGTTCATCGGACAGGATGGTGCAGCCCGGCATCCGCGAGGCCAGCGTGCTCAGCGACGCCATATTGGAGACGTAGCCCGATGTGAATAAAAGCGCGGCTTCCTTGCCATGCAAGGCTGCCAGTTCCTGTTCCAGCAACACGTGATAATGATTGGTGCCGGCGATGTTGCGGGTGCCGCCGGCGCCTGCGCCGCAGCTATCGAGCGCCTCATGCATCGCAGCGAGCACGGCAGGGTGCTGGCCCATGCCGAGATAGTCGTTGGAACACCATACAGTCACCTCGCCAGCGCCATCCGGTTGATGATGTCTGGCGCGGGGAAACGCGCCCGCTTTGCGTTCCAGATCGGCAAAGACACGATAGCGCCCTTCGCGATGAAGACCATCAAGCTGCCGGCGAAAATAGGCTTCGTAATTCATGATGTCCTCCCGTTAATCGTTGCAGCCGGCGCCTCGCCGATACCAAGCCCCGTTGTCAGATCTTCCCGCGCATGTTGCTCGCGAAAGCTCTGGCGAAACTGATCTTCGAGCCGCTGGCGCGCACAGGTCGCGTGTGCCGGTCTCGAAGGCGTTAAATCGGGACGCACACTTGCAAGCACGACAAGATTGGGTGGCGCATTAGTGGCAGTGGCATCTGGTTCTTGTTTCATGGTGGCGTCCTCCGGCGGGAAACCCGAGTGCATGCCCCAACCCCACAGCGTAATCGCCGGCAGCGGCAGCAGCATGAACCAATGCTCGACAACGCCGAGCGCAAACAGCGTCGAAACCAGCGTCAGACCGACCACGTCGAATGGGGTTGCGGCGACTTCAACGATGCGCTGGATCAGGATCACGAGAACGGCAGTCGCCAAGGTGACCGACATCGGAAAGAACGCGCCGACCGGCTTGCGGACGAAGAACGTCTTCAGGAATTGCACGGGTTGTGGCATCAACTCGTCATTGGTGACGGGCACGCCGAGAAACAAATTGATTTTGGCGCTTTGCCGCAGCCCCCACAGCGCGGCAAACGTCCACAACGCAACCTGGTTCACGTTGCCCCAGGTCAACGTGACGATAGCAGCACCGCATGCCAGTAAGGTCAGTTCGTGATAAAGAATCGCGCCGATCGCCGGGCCGAGGCGTGTCCATCCCGTGACGCCGGCCGGACACGGCTTTGCCCGTGGGCCCGTCACCCAGCCTGAGAGAAATACGATCTCTTGAGCGCCCCATAGCAGGATCGTGCTGGTAAAGGCGATATAGGCGCTACCAATACTAGTTTCTGCTGCGCTGAACGTCAGACCGCATAGCGAGGCTGCCACCATGAATACGGCGATCGTGACCCTCAACGGGACAAAACGTCTGGCACATCCGACCAGGAGCAGCACGGCCCCGGTGCTAAACCACCATATGAAGGCTGCATAGACCGGAGGGACCGTATACGAGGCCATGACGTGCGCTCCTCACCACGCCGGTTGCAGGCAGATATCGCGCGGCAATGCGTTCGGCCGTGTCGGCAATAGAAACAGGCGCGCAAACGTAAGCGCCGCATGAGCGGCTAAACCCATGCGCTTTAATCTCGAGAAGACACCGCCCCTCGCACGGGCATCGGCGATCCCCTCGGAAATGCGCCGAAGTCGCTCAAGACCCGCAAGGAAACGCGGGTCGTCCAGATTCAGCGTCACCGGAAATACCTGTTTCGATATCTCCGAGGTGATGCGGAACACCTGCATGTCGTAGTCGGTCGGGTCCATCCCCAGCGCTTCATGGAACGCCAGCCGCATGTGATCGCGCACATACATGGTGGCAAACACCGCGAGCAGGAAGAAGCGGATCCAGAGCTTGTTCGCTCCGCGCAGCAGCGACGGGTCGGCGCGCATCAGAAGTGCAAAAGCTTCGCCATGGCGGAACTCGTCGTTGCACCACAACTCGAACCAACGAAAGATCGGATGAAACTGGCGTTCGGGATACCGCTCCATCTGACGAAAGATCGTGATGTAGCGTGCATAGCCGATCTTCTCGGACAGGTAGGTCGCATAGAAGATGAATTTCGGCCGGAAGTAGGTGTACTTCTTCACCTTGGTAAGGAACGATAGATCGACACCAATCCCATGGTCTTTCAGGATCTCGTTGATGAAGCCGGCATGCCGCGCCTCATCGCGGCTCATGTAACTAAAGAGTTCCTGAATATCCTTGTTCTTGATCCGCTTCTTGATCTCGGCATAGAGCACGCAGCCGGAAAATTCGGCAGTCAGCGAGCTCACAAGGAAATCCTTGAACTCCTTGCGGAGCTCGTGCGGCAGGCTCTCCAGATCATTCTTGAATTCGTCGGTCTTGACGAAATGCGACTTGTTGTGATCCGCGCGAAGCTCCCGGATCACGGCATTCCATTCCGCGCGCACCAGGCTGACATCAAGCCGATCCATCGCCTCAAAATCAGTTGTATAGAAACGCGGACTGAGGATCGTGTCCTCGCGCGCGAGTTCCGTACTGTCGGCGTTTCCTTTGATACCTGCGCGCATAATTGGCCGCAGACTACCCTGGGTGCCACCTTCCATCGGGATCATGATGCCCTCCCATCCGAGAAACTGACTTCGTACAGCTCTGTCAATTCGAGATAACCTTCCAGCCGCGCACGCAACCGGCCGAGCGGACCGGCGCGGACCACAGTCGCGGTCCGCCGCACCACCAGACGTTCGCCGAATGCGATATGCGTCGGAGCGTCATGAACCCGCACTTCGTCACCCGGCCGAATCTGGATGTCACCGTCGAGCACGACATGGGCGTGCAGCGTTTCTGAGGTTTGCTCGATCTCCACCGTGCAGGGCACATCGAACGATTGGCGCGTCATGTGGCACCGCCCCGTAAATTCATCAGCCGGGCAAAGGCCTCAGTGTTGGTAGACCCAAACGCGCCAAGATCGATCTGCTTACCGGTCGAGGTGTCGGTCAACGTGATCTGGCCACCGGCATAGCGGGTCAGCTTGAACGGCGGCTGCGAGCCGATGTCGCCAAGCCTTCGTTCGCGCGCAAGGCCTCGCAACACCACGCGAATGAAACCATTGCTACCAGGCGCAAGCGTGTCGACCAGTCGATGGTCACTGGCGTCGTACACCAGTACGGTACCGTTGTCGCCGTCGGCAAATTGAAGATCGCGGCTTTGCACAGCCGACGGAAGCGTCATGTGCACCTCGCCGATCCCGGTCAACCGAACCGTGGTGACCGCCGCGAGCGAGAACAGCACCAATGCCGCTGCCGCGAGGACTCCACCTTTGGGAACGACAGGCTCTTGGACGGCTCGGCTCATGGCGTTCCTCCGATCAGGCCGCGACTGTCGATGGGGTGTTTGCGGTCGCGTCCGAAACGAGGCTGCGACCGGCCGATTGCGACAGCGCAACCGCCGCGGGGCCGGGTTGCCCGGTTAAAGCTTCGGAAAGTCGAGCGGCTGCAATCGCGGCATCCGGCAATGCGCGCAACATGGGTTCTGGTGTACGCAGCCGCCACGGACGGATGTGCGGCCAAAGCAAAACGTATGACACTCGCTTGGAGTCGCAGACTCTCAACGGAATATCGCCCGAACCGTCGCGATAGGTTTTCAATGCGGCGTTAGCAATCTTGCTCAGCGGGATGTTCATGGTCATCGGCAGCGCCACGCCGAACTGAAACAAAACCCGCTTGGTGGTAATCGTGTAGCACGCCGCCCGCCTGAACAGCCACGCGAGACCGGCCAATACCGCGATCGCGCTCACGGCCGGAATGATCAGCCACACAACGGAATTGAGTGCTTCACCGAGTGAGCCACCATGAGACCAGGTCGACCACAGCTTCCACATCATCAAAAGCCCGAAGTAGAGCGCAACCTCGCGGATGTGGAATGAGCGCAGCGCCAACCCCTTGAACGAAGGTTTGCCTTGCCAGATCACGCGCTCGCCGGCAGGCAATGGCGCCGGCAGTTCCTTGAACTTCAAATTCCTGAACTGTTGATAATCCTGTTTCACAGCAGCGGCTCCTGGCGTGCCGGCGTGGCGTAGAGCGTGCCGGCGCCGTAGTAACCGACGATGCGATCTTCCTCGAGCTTGGTCACCTGGTCGGGACTCCTGGTGGCCGGGACATCGGCGAATTGGCTGCCGAGAATGGCGTTGACCCAGACCCGGCCGCGACGGCCGTCGATCTTCGCGAACGGCAGTGGCAGAAGCACGCGCTTCGCACCAGCTGATGTCGTGACTTCGACTTCGAGATAGCGGATTAGGGCCTCGGCGCGATCAACCCACACTTCGGTGACGACGCCGCCCGGTTCGCTGTCCGCACCCATAACCTTCATGCCGCGCGGATCCGGATCGCGGGCTTCGAGGTAGGTGCCCTCCGCCAGCCGCAGCGGAACGATACAGGGGACGTTATCGATATTGAGTTCGGGAACATCTTCCCGATCCGCATACGATCCGGGCCCGACACCGTCGAGCATCGGATTGCCGGTCGGACCCATCGGCGCGCCGGGCCACGGCGCGACAGGAGCCACGGGTGCATCGCGGCGGTCGTTCTTGTGGTTCGGCAGCGTCGCCGTGTGTCCGTCACGCAGCAGATAGGTCTTCGGATCGGGCATTCGCGGAAAACCGTGCACGACCCCGCCACCCAACGCCGTGGAGTCGAGCGGATAGCCTTCCCGCTTGTCCTCGCGGCGAAGGTAATAGATCAGGCATCCGAAGAAGATCCAGAATACGTAAAGGGTGACCTGAGCTACGTCCAAATATGCGCCGTCTTGCATGAGAGACCTCCCTCTCGTTGACTAACCTGGAAATTCGGCCAGGCCGAATTTGGATGAATGCTGCGAGAAGCCGGTTCGTGCCGAGCGCACAAGCGGACCGATCGCAACCAGAGTGGCAAACAACAACGCGATTTCGATGTGGTAGACGACACTGTAACCGGTCGAGGGGTCGGCCAGCGCGCGGCCCAGCGTTCCGCTCTCGGCAAGAGACGACACCGCATCGCGCAGGCCGCCGCCGATCGCGATCCCGCTGCCGGCGGCCGTTGCCTGTACGGCGCCCCAGGTGCCGAGCGCCAGTCCGCTCTCGCCATCCCGCGCGAGCGCCATCGCGGCCGTGAGCGTACCCGCAGCGAACAGCCCGCCGCCAAAACCAATCAATGCGGTGCCGATCCGGAACAGCAGCACGGAGCTTAAGGGCGCAGAGAAGATTACCGCCGAGAAGGCAAAAACTCCGGCGACGGCACCGAATCCAGCGATACGATAAGGATCAGCGTTGCGTCCGAGCGTCCTTGCAGCAAGACCAAATCCCGCCAGCGTACCCAGCGCAAAGAAAGCCGTAAGCGCTGTGGTCTGACCCACCGTGAGCTTCAGAATCTCGGCACCGTACGGCTCGAGCAGAATGTCCTGCATCGAGAAGGCCGAGGTGCCTAGCGCCAGCGCGACCAGGACGCGAACCGATCCGCCGGCGTTACGGAACTTGGCCCAGGAATGCTGGAATTCCGGCCGCTCACGGACGGCCGACGTCAGCGAGGGATTGCGCGCTTCCTGTTTCCAAAGCGCGGCAATGTTGAGCAGCAATTGGGCGACGGCAACGCCCTGTATTACCTGGATCAGACGGATTTCATGAAAGTTGCGCAGTAGCTCACTGAACATCAGCGCGCTGCCGGCCATGCCGAACAGCAACATAACGTAAAGGAATGCGACGACGCGTGGCCGCGACTCGACCGGCGCCAGGTCTGTCGCCAGAGCCAGTCCGGCGGTTTGCGCGGTGTGCATGCCCGCGCCGACCAGCAGGAAGGCCAGCGCCGCGCCGAACTGACCGTAGACCGCCGGATATTCCCCGGTTCCAGACAGCACCAGCAACGCGAACGGCAGGATGGCGAAGCCGCCGAACTGCACCAGCGTGCCCATCCAGATATACGGTACGCGCCGCCAGCCCAGCACCGAACGGTGATTATCGGATTTGAATCCGATCAGTACCCGGAAAGGCGCGAACACGAGCGGCAGCGAGACCATCAACGACACCAGCAAGGTCGACACGCCGAGTTCGACGATCATGACCCGATTCAGCGTGCCGTTGAGCAGGACGATCGAAATGCCAGTCGACACCTGGAACAGCGACAGCCGCAGCAAACGTCCGAGCGGAAGTTCCTTCGTCGCCGCGTCTGCAAAGGGAAGGAAGCGGGTCCCGAGCCGCATCCAGCCTTTTGCGAATGTCGTCGCGATTCGGGTCATCGGGGAATCATCTCCAATGCCTGTGATGTGTAGAATCCGCTGGCAACCCGATGGCTGCGGCCGATCTGCCAACCTTCAAGACCATCGTCGGACATCAGGAGCCCGCGGAGTTTCTGTTCCGCCACGGGTTCGATCGCCGGCGCACGATCGCCCCGAGGAAAAAACCGGCCGACTGCGTGCATCACAGCCAGAGCCGGAGTTTTCGGGGCAAACGTGATCAACAGAGCTTCGTTGGTTCGCGCGGCCAACCCCGTCATGATCCGGCAGATATCGGCGGACTGGTAGTGGATCAGCGAATCCATGGCGACGACAAAATCGAAACGGCCGAGTTTGGGGTCGAGCATGTCGCCCGACTTGAACTCGATGACAGAGGCACCAAGATCCGATGGGATACGTTCGCGCGCGACCGAGACCAGCTTGGGCGAAAGATCGATGGCAACGACGCGGGCACCGCGCCGCGCCGCCTCGATAGAAAGGGCGCCGGTGCCGCAGCCGGCGTCGAGCAGACGCGCGCCGCTCATATTTGCCGGCAACCATGCCAAAAGTGTGCTGCGCATCTCATCGCGACCGGCGCGTACCGTGGCGCGGATACGACCCACCGGCGCGTCGGAGGTTAATCGGGCCCAGGCATCGACCGCGGTGCGGTCGAAATAGGTCTCAAGCTCTCCACGCCGTTCGAGATAGCTGGCTACAGACATCAGTCAAACCCCAACAGATCGAAGATTTCACGGTCCTTGAGCGACTTGCCCGGCGAAGGCTCGATCTTGCCCTCCCACAATTCAGTCGCAAGCCGCATGTATTCGTTCTGGACCGCCACCAATTCCGGCGTCGGATCCATCTCGAACAATGTCGATTTCTTCAGCCGGCTCTTGCGGATGACGTCGAGATCTGGGAAATGCGCGACACGCTTCAATCCGGCGGTCTCGTTGTAACGGTCGATCTGGTCGGTATCCTTGCTGCGGTTGGCGATCACGCCCCCGAGCCTGACGCCGTAGTTCTTCGATTTGGCTTCGATCGCGGCAACGATGCGGTTCATCGCAAAGATCGAATCGAAATCGTTGGCGGCGACAATCAGCGCTCGATCCGAATGCTGCAGCGGGGCAGCAAAACCACCGCAAACGACGTCGCCTAGCACGTCGAAGATCACGACATCGGTATCTTCGAGAAGGTGGTGCTCCTTGAGAAGCTTGACGGTCTGTCCGACCACATAACCGCCGCAACCAGTACCGGCCGGCGGTCCACCTGCCTCCAGGCACATGACCCCGTTATAGCCTTCGAACACGAAATCTTCCGGACGCAACTCCTCGGCATGGAAGTTCACGGATTCCAGCACGTCGATCACGGTCGGCACCAGGCGCTTGGTCAGCGTGAAGGTCGAGTCGTGCTTGGGATCGCAGCCGATCTGCAGCACGCGCTTGCCGAGCTTTGAAAATGCCACCGATAAGTTCGATGACGTTGTACTTTTGCCGATGCCACCCTTGCCATAGACGGAGAATACCTTGGCGGTGCCTATCTTGAGCTTTGGGTCGAGCTGCACCTGGACGCTGCCCTCGCCGTCGCCGCAACATGACGGGCTCTTGAGCGTGGATGGCTTGGTCTGGATATTCATGCGGCAACTCCCACGCCTTCAAGGCGGTCCTCAAGCTCTTCGCCCGCCCTGCGCAGGACCTCGAGCATTTCCGGGTCGGGCGACCAGTATTTGCGTTCGTGCGCCTCGATCAGCCGGTTCGCGACTTTTGCGGATGCAACCGGATTGAGCGAGGCCAGTCGTTCCCGCATCTCGGGATCAAGTACGAAGGTCTCAGTCAATTGCCGGTACACCCAAGGTGCGACTTCGCCCGTCGTTGCCGACCAACCCATGGTATTGGTAACGTGCTCTTCGATCTGGCGAACGCCCTCATAGCCGTGCTTGAGCATGCCCTCGTACCATTTCGGATTGAGCATCCGGGTGCGGGTCTCCAGTGCGACCTGTTCCGACAAGGTACGAACCGTGCCTGCACCGCGGGTCTGATCGCCGATGTAGACTGGAGCCGATTCACCACCTCTGGCGATGCGTACCGCCCGGCTGATCCCGCCGAGCGTATCGAAGTAGTGATCGACGGTGGTAACGCCGAGCTCGACGGAGTCCAGGTTCTGATAGGCGAGATCCACGGTCGCGAGCGCGTCCTTCAGGAGTGCCGTTTGCTGCACCGGCTGCCCCTTGAGACCATAAGCAAAGCTTTTACGGCGCGTGTAGGTCTCGGCGAGTTCGTCCTCGTCGTCCCAGCGCCCGTTCTCGACCATATGGTTGACGTTAGAACCATAGGCGCCATCGGCATTGCCGAACACGCGCAAGGACGCCGTTTCCAGATCGCAATGATGCAGGGCTTGATAGGCCAGCGCGTGCTTGCGAACGAGGTTCTGTTCGACCGGTTCGTCGGCGGACGCAGCAAGGAAGCAGGCTTCCGCGAGCAGCTTGATCTGGAGCGGCAACAGGTCACGGAAGATGCCGGACATGGTGATGATGACGTCGATCCGCGGCCGGTTCAATTCGTCGAGGGGAATCAACTCGGCGCCGGTCAAGCGGCCGTAGCCATCGAAACGCGGTTTCGCACCGAGCAGCGCCAGCGCTTGTCCGATCGGCGCGCCCTCGTTCTTGAGGTTATCGGTGCCCCACAACACAATCGCGACCGATTGGGGAAGCCCGTGACCTTCGGCGACGTGCTTGTCGATCAAACGCTGCGCCTGCCGCGCGCCGTCCTGGACCGCGAAAGCACTGGGAATCCGGAACGGATCGAAGCCGTGAAGATTACGTCCGGTCGGCAGGATCGCCGGGGTCCGCAGCAGATCGCCGCCCGGCGCGGGACGGACAAACCTACCATCCAGCGCATGCAGGATGCTCGGGATCTCGTGATCCTGCTGCAGCATCCGATCAATATCAGCCAATTCCTTATACAGGCGCGCCGATGCATCGTCCCTGGAGGCAAGCGCTTCGGGTGCGCCGCCGCGCACGATGGCTTCGAGCACCGATTTGTCAGGATGCGCGCCATACGATGCGTCCGCCACCGCCTGCAGCATTTCAACGCGCTGCTCGGCCGACGGCGCCTCGCCAACCACATGGAGGCCATGCGGAATGAGCGCGTATTCCAGTTCGAGCACGGCTTCCGAGAGCTTGCTGATGGCGTCGTCTTGATCAATCCACGCTGGCTCCGCTTGCGCCAAATCCAGCACGCTCGCTTGAGCCTGGATCAGAGCTGCAAGACTGGCTCGTTCATCGCCTTCGTCGGGCGGCAGGCCGCGCCAGCGCATGATCGAGGCCTTGAGTTCGACCAGACCCTTGTAAAGTCCGGCATGCGCGACCGGCGGCGTCAGGTAGCTGATCAAAGTGGCGGCCGAACGGCGCTTGGCGATGGTGCCTTCGGACGGATTGTTGGACGCGTAGAGATAGAGGTTCGGCAGATCGCCGATCATCCGGTCGGGCCAGCACACACCTGACAGGCCCGCCTGCTTGCCCGGCATGAATTCCAGCGCGCCGTGGGTGCCGAAATGAAGCACCGCGCTGGCGCCGAAATCCTCGCGCAGCCAGCGATAGAAGGCCGAGAAGGCGTGCGTCGGCGCAAAGCCCTTCTCGAACAAGAGCCGCATCGGATCACCTTCGTATCCGAAGGCTGGTTGGACACCGACGAAAACATTACCGAAGCGTTCGCCGAGCACGAAGATCGAGCTGCCATCGCTCTGTTGCTTGCCAGGCGCCGGTCCCCACTGCGCCTCGATCTGGCGTAGCCATTTTTCATTACGGACATGGTCGCCAGCCGGAATTCGGGCATGGACATTGGCATCGGCGCCAAATCGCGCCGCGTTGCCGACCACGATGCGCTCGCGCAATTCATCGGCGTCGGCGGGCACATCGACCTGATAGCCTTCGCGCTTCATCGCCGTGAGCGTCCGATGGAGGGATTCGAACACCGATAAGAACGCGGCAGTTCCGGTGTTACCGGCATTCGGCGGGAAATTAAACAATACAACGGCGACTTTGCGATCGCGTCGATCGGAGCGTCGCATCGCGACCAGGCGCGCGGTGCGCGACGTCAGCATGTCGGCTCGCTCGCTGCATACACGCATCTCGCCGCCGATTTCGGAGCGGGCGAAAGTGCAGGCGCGTTCGCACCCGGTACAGGGAACACCAGCGCCGTCGGATCGACCGCCATAGACCATCGGCCCGGCCGCGCCGTCCAGCTCGGGAATTGCGACCATGATGGTGCTTTCCACCGGCATCAGTCCGCGATCCGACGCTCCCCATTGCTCCAGAGTCTGAAATTCAACGGGATGTGCCGACAGATACGGTACGTCGAGCCGGGCCAGAATATCCTCGGCCGCCTTGGAGTCGTTATAGGCGGGTCCACCGACCAGCGAGAAGCCAGTCAGCGAGACCACCGCGTCGACCATGCTGCGGCCTTCTTTCATGAAGAAGCGCTCGATTGCCGGCCGCTGGTCGAGGCCGCTGGCAAACACGGGAATGACGCGCAATCCCCTGGCTTCGAAGGCTGATATCACCCCATCGTAGTGACCGGCGTTTCCAGCCAGCAGATAGGATCGCAGCAGCAACAGACCAACTGTGCCCTTCTCGTTCGCCATCGCGGGCAGCCGATCTGCGGTATCCGCGATACGGTCCTTCATGCGCGGGTGGTAGACGCCGATATCGGCATACTCGACAGGTGCGTGCGCCTTGGCGACCCCACGTAGTCCGCGGCGAGGTCCGTCGGCGTAACGATCCAGTAGCAGGCGAACCATGTTGGCGATATTCTGCTCCGACCCGGCCAGCCAATATTGCAGCGTCAGAAAATAGGCGCGCATGTCCTGCGCGGTGCCGGGAATGAAACGCAAAAGTTTCGGCAACTGCCGAAGCATCTTCATCTCGCCCTTGCCGCCGGGGCTCGAGCCCTTGCGGTTGCCGCGCAACTTCTTGAGCCAGGCGATCGCACCGAGCGCCTCCCCGCTCATGTCGAACTTGCCGATCCGGGTCAGTTTGACGACTTCGCTCGCCGACATGCAGCAGATCATCGCGTCGCATTCGTTGCGACGGGCGGCCAGCGCCGGCATCACTGCACGGACATGATCGTCAAGGAACAGCATGGTCGCGATCACGATGTCGCCGCGCGCAATCGACGCCTTGCACCGTGCTAGCGCCGCGTCATCTGTGCCCCATTCGTCCGCGGTATGGACCGAAAGTTCCAGTCCCGGAAACTCGCGCTTCAACAGTTTCTGCGCTCGCGCGGCCGCGCCGGACAGATGGCTGTCCATGGTCACGACGACGACCCGAATCGGTGTCGCGTCAGCGGGCGAAATGCGCTTTGGCATCGTAAAGCGTCTCGACGGTTATGGTGGCAACGCCGTTTTCGTTGGCGAAGCGTTCAGTGTTGCGGCGCGCCTTGCCGCGAACGAAGAATGGAATCTTGTGCAGTTCTCTTTCGGCGTCAGCGTCCCATGCCACGGCGATCTCAGACGCCGCGACCAACGCTTGAACGGGTTCTGATTGTCGAACCGGCTGATCGACGGCTGCATGTCCCGCACCAAGATGCGATGGAACCGCGCCATCCCTGAATTCAAAATCGTTCTTGAACATTGCCAGCAGATGTTCTTCGAGGCCCATCATCAGCGGGTGAACCCAGGTATCGAAGACCACGTTCGCGCCTTCGAAGCCCATTTGCGGGGCGTAGCGCGCGGGAAAATCCTGAACATGCACCGGCGCCGAGATCACCGCGCAGGGAACACCGAGACGCTTGGCGATATGCCGCTCCATCTGCGTGCCCAGCACCAGTTCAGGCTGCAGTTCGGTGATTTGGGCTTCCACTTCCAGATAGTCGTCGGTGATCAGCGGCTCGACGCCATATGTCCTGGCGGCTTCGCGAATCTCACGGCCGAATTCACGACTATAGGTTCCAAGTCCGACGATCTTGAAACCGAGTTCGTCTGATGCAATCCGGGCGGCTGCGACCGCATGCGTCGCATCGCCAAAGATAAAGACCCGCTTGCCGGTCAGGTAGGTGGAGTCAACCGAGCGAGAGTACCAGGGCAGCCGCGTCGAGCTCGCAGCGAGCGTTGCGGTCGCGTCGACGCCGGCTAGCTTTGCCACTTCTTCAACGAATTCGCGGGTTGCCGAGACGCCGATCGGAATAGCTTTGGTCGAGGATTGCCCAAACGTGCGCTGCAGCCACGATGCTGCCTGCCCGGCGATCTCGGGATAGAGGACCACATTGAAGTCGGCATCGCCGAGTCTGGCGAGATCGGCGGGACTCGCGCCCATCGGCGCCGTGACGTTCACGTCGATACCAAGCTTCGTCAGCAGCGAGGTGACCTCAGTGACGTCGTCACGATGGCGGAAGCCGAGCGCCGTCGGTCCCAGTAAATTACAACGCGGCCGCGAACCGATCGCCCGCGGCGCACGTTGGATTCCCGGCGCAGGCGCAACAGGCCCAGCCAGCGCACGCACCAATTGATAGAATGTCTCGGCAGCGCCCCAGTTTTCCTTGCGTTGATAGGCCGGCAGATCGACGGTTACAACCGGGATCGGAAGATTAAGCGCACGCGCCAAACCGCCTGGATCGTCTTGAATGAGCGAGCCCGTGCAGGACGCCCCAACGATCATCGCCTGCGGCCGAAATCGGTCATAGGCGTTCTGGGCGGCGGTTTTGAACAGTTCGGCGGTATCGCCGCCGAGATCGCGTGCGGAGAACGTCGTATAGGTGACGGGCGGGCGCCGATCGCGGCGTTCGATCATCGTGAACAGCAGGTCCGCGTAGGTATCGCCCTGCGGGGCATGCAGCACATAATGCAAACCTTCCATTCCCGTCGCGACGCGCATCGCGCCGACGTGGGGTGGTCCTTCATATGTCCACACCGTGAGCTGCATGTCAGGCCACCAGTTTCGCGCGGCGCACGAGCGGACGTGCAAACAGCTCGGCAAGGTCAGACGCCTGCTCGTAGCCCTGGATCGGGGTGAACACGAGTTCGATCGACCATTTTGTGGTCAAGCCCTCAGCTTCCAGCGGATTGGCGAGCCCGAGCCCACACACCACGAGATCAGGCCGCGCGGCGCGGCAGCGATCGAGCTGCAGATCGACATCTTGCCCTTCGGTTATCGCTACATCTGCCGGCAGCAGCTTGAGTTCTTCGAAAAGATGTTCTCGATGAAGATAGGGCGTGCCAACTTCCACAAGCTGCATCGACAATTCGCGCGACAGGAACCGCGCCAATGGAACTTCGAGCTGCGAATCCGGAAACAGGAAAACGCTGCGGCCGGCGAGTTCGGCACGATAGTGCGTCAACGCACGTTCGGCGCGGGCGCGAAATGGCAGCGTTATTCCTTCGAACAGCGAGCTATCGACGCCAAAGGCGCTTGCGGCGGCCCGCAACCATGCGGTCGTTCCCTCGACGCCGAGCGGGAACGGTGCGGCAATGCGAGTTGCGCCCCGGTCTTCCAATGCTCGCGCCGTGTCCGCCAGAAACGGTTGCGCCAGCAGGAATTTGGTGTTCGGTCCAACAGCAGGAAGCGTGAGTGAATTGCGCGGCGGCAGAAAGCTGACTGGACCGATGCCCAGCGCGTCAAACATCCTGACGAACTGGTCCTCGACCACATCGGCCAAGACTCCCACTACAAGAAGTTGGTCCTCGCTCGTTCCAAGGCAGGGGGCCGTCGGAACGAGCGAGGCGAGACATGCATCCTCGCCTTGCGTGAATGTTGTCTCGATTCCGCTGCCGGAGTAGTTGAGTATGCGCACCCCCGGCGAAAATTTTTGCGACAGCCGTAACGCGGCGCGCGACAAATCCAACTTGATTACCTCGGAAGGACAGGAGCCGACCAGGAACAGCAAGCGGATGTCCGGACGCCGCGCGATCAGTTGCGTGACGATTCGGTCGAGTTCATCATTGGCGTCAGCGAGCCCTGCGAGATCTTTTTCTTCCATGATCGCAGTCGCAAACCTTGGCTCGGCAAAGATCATAACGCCGGCGGCGGACTGGATCAGATGCGCACAGGTGCGCGATCCCACCACAAGGAAGAAGGCGTCCTGGATCTTACGATGCAGCCAGACGATACCGGTCAGGCCGCAGAACACTTCACGTTGGCCGCTCTCACGCCGGACCGGTCTGGGCGCGATCTCCGTGCCGACCGCACATCCATGTAGAGGCGCGTTCATGCCTGGCTCCCCGAAGTGGAAGAAGCCCCTGGCAACGCGATCCGCTCATCCCGGCGTGCGGCGCGCAGCTTCAAGATGAACTGGGTTGCGTTGATGAAGTACGATGCGTAGGCGGCCAGTGCGAGCAGCATCTGCTGGCGCGGAGTGCCGAAGCCTGCGAATAGCGCGACCAGGTAAGCTGTGTGCAAGCCCAGCACGAGGAAGCTGAAAACGTCTTCCCAAAAGAAAGCTGGCGCAAACAAATAGCAGCCGAAGACTTCCCGCTCCCAAATCGAGCCGGTGACCATGATCGCATAAAGCAGGAGTGTCTTGAGGACGATGGACGACGTCGCAGCCGCAAATCCTTCGCCAGTTGTGAGATAGCGCGCGACCAGAAACAGGCTGACGAGGAAGACGGCGAACTGAATTGGCGCCAGAATCCCTTGCACCAGGGTCCACTTTGTTGCGTCGCGGCGACGGCGCTGTTCTGACGTATACAGTGCCTTAAGTGGTTGCGCTGTCGTCGAGACCCGGAATTTCCCACGCTCGGCTGCTGAAATCGTTTTCGCAGGCGCAGCGACGGATTCCTCTCTCAGACTGTAAAGATTATTTGACAGTCTTTCGTCGCAGTGATGCGATGTCGGCTGGGGAAAACGAGCAGCTTCCGGCGATTGGGCGCCGTAAAGGGCAAAATCTCGATTTACGACTACTCGAAGATGCACCGCGCCACTCCCTATGTGCGGGGCCGATGACAAGAAGGCTAGACTTCGTTCTCAAAACTGTCAACTAAACTATACGTAAATTGATATTGACGGTTTTAAGCGCGAGGGACCTAATAGTGGGGGGAGTGAAAAATGACCGATGTGAACGAGCAATCCTTCTCAGCCGGCATCAATACCGACAGCGCCGTTGCGCAAGCGGCCCGTCCGCAAAATACCGAGCCTCCTGAACCGATCTGGCGATTCCGACCGGCGCTGCAGCCGATCAGCGTCGTTCGCACCCTCCGAACGCGGATCATTCCGAAGATCGTGCTTGCTCTTCGCAGCACGCCGAAAGCTCCAGAACCTGCCAAGCAGGAAAGTCCCAGCGCAATCGTGCAGTTTGCAGCGCTGGTATTGGGCGATAGGGACGTCGCAGCGTTCGCGTTTGTACAGGAGGTACTGACTCAGGGTATGTCGGTGGAATCGGTGTTTATCGACTTGCTGGCACCGACCGCGAGGCATCTCGGCGTACTCTGGGAATCCGACGCGACGGATTTTGCAAATGTGACGCTCGGCGTCGGCCGCTTGCAGCTCATCATGCGTCAACTTGGCGAGGCCTTTTTCGAGCAGGGAAGTCCGTCCGACGGCGGCGAATCGGCGCTGCTGACGACGATTCCGGGCGAGCAGCACAGCTTCGGATTGTCGATGGTCGCAGAATTCTTCCGCCGGGCCGGCTGGAATTTGTGCACTGGGCCGTTTTCATCTCACCAGGAGCTGACTTCCCTTGTGCACAATCATTGGTTTGACGTCGTCGGCTTCTCGGTCAGCAGCGATCGCCGACTCGAAGAGCTCAAGCAGGGCATTCGTGATATCCGCCGCGACTCGCGCAACAAGAACGTCGGCATCATGCTCGGCGGTCCGATGATGGCACGCGATCCCGGTCTCGTGGCATCCATGGGCGCCGATATGATGTCGCTTGACGCGACGATCGCACCGCAACAGGCGCGCAACCTTATCGAACACAAGAAAAAATAGCCGGTGGGCGTTGTTGACGCTTGGCTTTCAAAGACAGCGCAGCGATGATGCCGGGAAGAAGCGGCAAAAGACTTAAAGGGAAGACCCATTGGAGAATGCAGACATGACGGTTGCCATGGCGGACGGTTCTTTGCCATCCAGCGTCGTCACAGCACTATATCTCCGTACCAAAGCCCTTCATGTCGAAGCCGAGCGCACCGGAATTATTCGCGAACTGCTGCGCGGTAGTGCAACTCGTGACGGTTACATCTTGCTGCTGCGAAATCTTCTGCCCGCTTATCGAGCGATGGAACAAGGTCTTGCGCGCCATCTTAAAACACCTGGAATCGGCGCCCTCGCGCGTTACCGGCTTGATCGCGCGCCCGCGATCGAGTCAGATCTCGTCGTCCTTTGTGGCCACGCCTGGCATCACGACGTTCCGCTACTACCCGCCGGCGGCAATTATGCCCGCCGCATAGCGGAAGCCGTGAAAGGCAATGGTTCGCGGTTGATCGCGCATGCCTATACGCGGTACCTCGGAGATCTCAGCGGCGGATTGATCCTGCAACGGCTACTTGCGCGATCGCTGGACCTGCGGCCTGCTGAATTATCGTTCTATGATTTTCCGAAGTATCCCGATCTCGCAGCGCTCAAGGCCGCATATCGCGAAGCTCTCGACCGCGCCGGCAGTTTAGCGAGCGATCCTACCAACGTGATTGAGGAAGGCGCACTCGCCTTTACGCTCAATATCGACTTATCTTGCGCAGTGCAGGCAGCGCTGCATCCGGCCGCCAACGCCCCGGGATAAATCGGAAGGACAGCGCGACGCATTTACTTCTTGGAATCGTTGGCGCCGGAAGTGCGCGACGAGTGCCAAATTAAATGCTCCAATACCTCGGCCGTCCTGAGAGTTGAGTTACGCACGCTCTCAAGCATCTCTGCTATACGGCCCGTCTCGACGCCATAGGTAATTTCCAGGGCCGCAAGCTGCGCGTTCTCCACCACTGACGAAAGCAGGTTTTGATAGACAAGGTCGGTCTTTGAATCGAGCCGAACACTGTTGATGCGGTGGCTCTTGATAATCCCTTCCTGAAACCGGCTACGTGCCGCTTCGGCCGCCTTGCGATCCGTGATGTCGGAAAAGATCAGCACGAAGCCAAGCACACGATCTCGCGAAGGCTCCACCGGTTCGGCGCGGATCATCAGCGGTTTTTCGCGATTGCCTTCGCTGCGTAACAACAGTTCACCGCGCCAAGCGCGGCGATGGATAAGGAGTTCGTTGAGATTCCGAGTGAAATCATCAGGGTCACGAAAGGCCGCCGAGAGATCCTTCAGATGCGGGAGTACAAGATCGTCCTTCGGCAGCAAGATCCTGAAAGCTTCATTCATCAACAGGATCTTGCCTTCGATATCCGCAATGATGACCGGCTGCTCTGAAATCCTGATCTGACTGCTGAATTGTTCGAGCTGATTCTGCGCGATCAAAGTCCGGACCGCGCGCGACTGCAGGACGATATCGGCGACCGACTGGCCGATGAGGCGAGCCGCCGCGAGATCAGGTGGCGTCCAGGATTCAGACGTGCCTTCAACCAGTTGGTGCCACTGCGCAAATGAGCGACGCGGCGACAGATCGGCCGGGTTATCGCCGATCACGACCGGCGATAACGGGTCGCCGCCCCAAGTAACTGTCCGGATACGTTCGGGGCGAAACCAGATGAGAAACTCACCCGGATTGTCCGAAATCGGTGTGACGACGATTCCGCTCGCCTCCTTGATAATCGGAGCGAATTCCGGGACATCGGTTCCCAGTGACGCGGTGGCAAAGACCGATTGCCGCGGCCTTGCATCCAGCCAAGCTCCGATCTCACGTATCTCCTGGGTGCTGGGAACCTCACCGGTGGTAATCACCTGACCTTCGTAGATCAGCGCGCTTCCGCTCGCGCCGAGCGGCTGCAGGATCGATTGCGAGCTGTCGAAAATCGCCGCGCGCCAATCGCCTTCGCGCGAGATTGCCTCGATCATGCGCTGCTCAAGGCGTTGAACGAACAGCTCCGACTGGCTTTGCGCAAAGCTTTCAAGCGCGGCAATTCGAGTGGCTATCGCTTCGGCGAGAAGCTCGCATACCGCGCGCAGCTCAAAGTGGATGAAGCGCGGCTCATAGTGGTGGCACGCCACCAATCCCCACAACTTGCCGCCAACCACCAGCGAGACGACTAGCGTCGCGCCTACACCCATATTCTTCAGGTATTGTAGGTGAATAGGCGACATGCTGCGCAGAAAACAGAGCGACATGTCGAGATCACGCCCAGTTTGCGGCGAAAGTCGCGGCTGTAGCGGTACGGGTTCGTAGCTGACATCGACCAGTACGCGAACGCGCGTTCGCTCATACAGCCGGCGCGCCATCTGAGGAATATCGGACGCCGGATACCAATTGCCGAGATAGGCCTCCAGCTCCGGCTTGCGGCGCTCGGAAAAAACCTCGCCGTGACCTTCGTCGTCGAACCGATACACCATTACCCGGTCATAACCGGTGCGTTCCTGAAACAGGGTCGCGGTGTCGTCGCAAAGCGTGCGAAGCGTCGAAGCAGCACGTATTTTATCCAATGCGCTTGCAATCTGCCGTGACAGATCGACCGAAGGACCCGCGCGCTCGAGTTCGATGACGAGGCCGCCTTCCGGTGGCCGATGCAGCAATCCGTCAAATTCCGCTGATGGATTGCCGATGCGGCAGCGCACGGCGATCGGCATGCCCTGCGAGGTTGGGTCCAGGTGCGGCAAAATACGCAGCAACAGATCGCCATCGAGATCGGCCAACTGCATTCCAACAACCTGCCTGAGGTTCAGAAACGCGGCTGCGTTGGCGCTGGCCTGGATAACTTTGTGATCGGGTTCGCTGACAACCAACAGCGCGCCGTGCGGCTGAATGGAGCCTGCGAGATGAATCTCTTCCCGTTCGCAATTCGAAAGATCGGCTTTTCCGAACGCTGGGGTCGCGAGGGAATTGGACGCCAATTCAGTCCTCGGTGGGTTCCTCGGAATCCGGCCCTTTGTCATCCAGGCCGTATAGGTTGAGCTTTGCATAAAGGCTCTGTCGGCTCAATCCCAATAGTTCGGCGGTTGCAGTCCGGTTGCCCTTTGCCAGTTCAAGCGCCTGTTTCACATAATGCTGCTCGACAATGCTAACCGCGTTCTTAACCAGTTTACGCAGCGACGACTTGCCGATCTGCTCGCTGGCCGAGCCGAGCGCGGTGCGCAGCAAGTCGCCTTCACCGTAAACGGGCAGCCTGCGTGCCACATTCCGAAGCAGCACGCCGATATGCTTTCGTTCTTCGTTGTCATTTTGCGCTGCAGAAATTTCAATTTCGGTATCGGTTCCGAGTTCGCCGCGCACCGTCGTGGTGAAAAGCCTTACCGTCCCGTGCCGCTCGACATTGGCGAGCAGCGCGTTCAAATCCGCGCCCGGCTGCCAAAGCCATCGCCCCAACGACTCGCCGATCGCCGACCCTTTCGATCCGATCTGAACCAGATCGAGGAAAGCCTGGTTGGCGTGTTGAATAACGCCAGTCTCGTCCAACGCCACAAAGCCATCGGGCAATCGATCGATCAAGTTCTCAATGGTCGAACCGGCGTCCTGTTCGCGTTCGACGGGCGCATTCGCAGCAGCCGTAAACTGCAGCAAAAATACGTGCCCGGGATCGGACGCGATCAATGACCCGCGAAGCATCCACGATTTCGCGTCCGGTCCGAGATGGACAAGGATGCTGAGCGCCTTGCCGCGCTCGCGCACGCGGTTGAGCATTTCGCGAACAGCTTCCCGGTCTTCGGACGCGACCTCATGAAGGAACTCGCGACCGGCCAGATCTTCGTTGCGGCGCCGTGACGAGTTCAGCGCCTCCACCGCGGAGCGATTGGCCTCGACGATACGCAAATTGGCCGGCGATACGATCACAACGGCTTCGTCGGAGGCGTCGAAAACCAGGCGATATCGAGTCTCGATCTCGCGAAGCTTCCAGTAATCTCGCTCCATGGTCTGCTGCGCGGCAATCAGGCGTGACTGCAATTCAGCCACCGCCTGCAGGTTCTTGCCGATCGCAAGCATCCCAGCCCTGCCACCAAGCAGAACGGTCGTGAATTCGATCGGGATTTCGAGACCGCTCGGAAAACGCTGATTGATCTGGCGGAAGGCGGAGATCCCGCTTGCGCGCGCATCCTCGACCATGCGCTTGACCTTGTCGCCACCGACGTCGCCGGCGATTTCGACCCACGGACGGCCGAGCCAGCCATCGACGCTTTCGCCCTGCATGGCCGGCGACAGGGTCGCCTCGCGGATTACACCCTCCATATCCAGAAGCAAGGTGACGTCAGGTTGCATTGTCGGTATGGCGGCCATTTCAGCCTTCTATATTCGTCTGTTTTCGCCGGGACATCGAACCACCGGCATGTGATGGCTTGTCACTGATTATGCAAGCAATACGCCAACCAAACCTGACACTGTCTACAGGATTGCGCAGAGCTATCCTCTAAAGTCAAGAAATGTCTTTCTTTTAAGGGATTTGACCGTCAAATAAACTTTACAATAACGGGAACACGGGTGCGGGGCCACCGTTGACGGTGTGCCAAACTCAGCTTTGGCAGGGCAATTAAGGCAGGCCCTTGCCCAAAGATACTTAAAAAACGACAACTGAGTTTGATATTTTTAACTGTCAAAGTATCTTTACGATCGAGCCCAAATACGACGCGAAAAGTCAGGAGAGCGACGTGGTTACCAAACATTCCTTCGTTATAGCGTGTCTTGCAACGGCCGTGACCTTCTCGAGCGCCTCCGCCCAGGATGCCGCCAAGGGCGAACAGGTCTTCAAACAGTGCATGACCTGTCACCGCATCGGACCCGATGCCAAGAACCTGATCGGCCCGGTGCTGACTGGGGTGATCGGCCGGCAGTCAGGCACTGCGCCTGGCTTCGCCTATTCAGCACTTAACAAAGCTGCCGGGGAAAACGGACTCGTTTGGACGAACGATCTGATCATGCAGTATCTGCCGGATCCCAACGCGTTCCTGAAGAAATTTCTCACTGACAAAGGCAAACCCGAACTCGCCACCGGCGTCACCAAAATGACGTTTCATCTCGCCGACGAGCAACAGCGCAAGGACGTGATCGCTTATATCGACACGTTCTCCGAAAAGAAGAACTAGAGCCCGCTGACGAAAGTTCCAATCGTCGTTGGCGCTATGGGCGCCAGCGACGATTGAGATCGACCAGATGAAACGCACCGGCGCCCGCCAGGCTGCCACAACACAACTCCCAGCCGGCGCCGCCGAGCGACAGGCGCAATGCGAGTAACAGAAACGCACCGGCGCATAGATTGGGTAGCAGGTCCCCTGGCGAAATGCCGCGGCCCGTCGATCTCCAGAAGATCAGCAACAACGCCGCCTCGATCGCCACGATCATAAGGATCAGTTCGACAAGGCGTCCGCTCGCGAATAGTTCGGCCATCGTTCACCATCAAATGCCGGCGTCAATCGGGGCGATACTTCGGGTTACGAAAATGGCCCATTCAATCGGACAACCGTCAGATTGAGAAACGCGGCGAATGAGACCCACAGCAGGTAAGGCAGCAGATAGAGGCTCGCTGCTTTCGCAAAGCGCCAGAACACAGTGATCGGCAGCAGGATCGACAGCCAGAGAAAGACGACCTCGACCAGCGCCCAATCCGGTCGCCTCAACGCAAAGAACAACAAGCTCCAGAGCACGTTGAGAAATCCATTCAACGCAAAGAGCCCGATGACCCATTCGCGTTGCACACGAGTGTCTGCGTTACGCCAGGCGTAAACTGCGGACATGGTCGCCAGCGCGAAAATAACCGTCCAGGCGGGACCAAACAGCCAGTCCGGAGGCTGCCATGAGGGTTTCAGGAGGCTTTGATACCAAATTCCGGTATCGGTCAGCGTGCCGCCCAAAGCGCCGATAAAAATAGCAACGGCGGCTGCCGTCAGGACAGGTTTCCAGAAACTGTCCCGCGCGACCATTATGCCGAAGCCAAACCGGCCATGTGAGCGAGGTTCTTGAAGAATATCCTGACATGCGCGATCGGCTTGGCTCGCACGAGTTCCTTATTCATATAGGCATCCCATGTCAGCCTCTGAACGTCGCGATCTCTGCAGATACTGACAAAACGCTCGCGGCGACGATCATTGGAATACCAGTACCACTGCATCACACCCAGTATCCAGAACACGATTCCATGCATCCTCATGAAGCGCTTCCGCGCCTTGCGCAGCGCTTTGGCATTGCCGGTTTCAAGGAATTCATGAACCGCCTCGGCGGACAGCCGCCCTCCGATCATGGCGTAGTAAATCCCCTCTCCGGACGCCGGCGCTACCACCCCGGCGGCATCGCCGGCGAGTAGAACGCTGTGTCCGTCGTCCCAGCGCGGCAATGGATGCAGCGGGATCGGCGCGCCTTCGCGGCGAATGGTTTCGGTGCTACCCAATCCGGCCGCGGCACGGAGCCCGCCAACGGAGTCCCGCAAGGAAAACCCTTTGCAGGCCGAACCGGTGCCGACGCTGACCGTATCTCCATGAGGAAATATCCAACCGTAAAAATCCGGGGACACGGTAGCTCGATAATAGACGTCGCAGCGTCTGCCATCGAAACTGGAATCCACCGGCGGCGAGCGGACGATCTCGTGATAGGCAAACACATAGGGTAACCGGTCGGCGCCGGGCAGACACTGCCGCGCCACAGCTGATAACGCCCCGTCCGCACCGACCAATGCGCGCGTTTTAACGGTTTTCGCCGTCACGGTTCCGTCGGCCGCGCGTTCTTCATAGTGCACGACGGTGAGCCCCGCGATGTCGTGTTCGAAACGTTTGAACAGGCCGGTTCGCCTGATCGCACCGGCTTGAGCGGCGCGCACGCGGAGCCATTCATCGAACATATCGCGATCGACCATGCCGACGAATCCGCCATCGATCGGCATGTCCACGCGTTTGTCCGATGGTGACACCATGCGCGCGGCGTTGACACGGGCGACGAGCAGATCGTCGGGAATCTCGAAATCGCGGATCAGTCGCGGCGGAATCGCGCCGCCGCAGGGTTTGATGCGCCCGGCTCGGTCGAGCAACAGCACCTTGCGTCCAAGCTTGGCGAGGTCGTGCGCCGCGGTCGCGCCGGAGGGACCTCCACCGACGACCAGCGCATCGAACGTTTCGGAAGATGTCGTCATCTTGCTCCTCCCGCAATCGCATTGGCCGGCAGGATGGGCAGCGCCCCATGCCTGTCCGCACGTCCTTGCGCACGATGAACCCAAACCGCCATGACGGCCGCGACCACGAACAGCCCGGCCTCGGACGCAAAGACTATGGCGTAGGACAAGCTTGGCGATGCCAAAAGATAGTGCGCAATATCGCTGGCAAGTGTTCCGAGAAAGCCGCCAATGCCGAACGCGAATGCCTGCGCCGCGCCCCATAGACCCATGCGCACGCCCTCGCGCTTTTCGCCGCCCGCGCTGACCAGCGCCATCATCGATCCGATCGCGGCAACTGCATAGGCGCCGTTGGTCACGCCAAGCATGAACACGGTTTCCCGCAGCGGCCAGGACGGCCCGACGACGGCTGCGGCCGCCAAACATAATAATGCGACCGCAGACGCCAGACAGCCGCCGAGGGTCCAAATCTGCAAATTGCCGCGCGAACGCGGATAAAGCGCGCCAATGATCGGGACCAACGCCATTCCAATCAGCGTGCCGCCGTGCTGCAGGCCGGACAGCTTTGTGGTTTCGCCTGGCGTAAAGCCAAATACCCCGCCAGCGAAAGGTTCGAGGATCAGATCCTGCGCGCTATAGGCCAGCATCGAGACGAACACGAAAACCGCGAACCGCCGCGCCTTCGGCTCAGCCCATACTTCCATGAAGGCATCGCGGAATGAGCCTTCTCGTGAAGGCACTTTTTGTCGTGAAGGCACTCTTTGCGCGAACGGTTTGGCGATGACGACGGCTTCGCGCGGCTCGACGCCCCAGACACCGATCAGGGTCAGCGCCATCGCTGCGACAGAGACGGATCCCGAGACAATCACGAGTCTTAACGGCGAGAACGGATCCAGCATCTGACCGGCAATGCCCGTCGTGATGATAAAACCCGCAATCATCATAATCCAGACCAGCGTGGCCGCCGCCGAGCGGCGCGTTTCATCGGTCCGCTTGGCCAGTAACACCAACAGCGACGTGCCGGCGGCGCCGACGCCCGCACCAATCAGACAGAAGGCAACGACGGCGAGCGCAACGCCGAACAGCGGATGCGTCCCCATCCAGGCCGTGGCGACAGAAGCAAGCAGCCCCCCTGTCACGAGAACCGCCATGCCGCCTACAATCCAAGGCGTGCGCCGAGCCCCTAGATCGGAGCCATGCCCCCACGCCGGCCGAAACACCTGAAGCACATAGTGAATTGCAACCAGCGCGCCCGGCAGGATTGCGGGCATCGCCAGTTCGATGACCATCACGCGATTAAGCGTCGACGTCGTAAGCACCACGACCGCACCGAGGCCGGTCTGAACCAGCCCGAGCCGGATGATGCCAAACCAGGAGAGCATGGGGGTTTTCATGTCATCGCGTCCCTATCGAAGCCAGCGCGAACGCGCAGATCAACATGCCCACCACATAGCAACTGATCCCGGTGCCGTTGTACCAGGGTGCCCGCTCACGCGGCATCTTGAGGAAATGCGCCATCAGGAAAAACTGAGCAATCAACAGCACACCGACGGCGGCCGCATAGAATGGCCTTTGCCACGCCAGGAGTAGAGCGACCACTGCAGCTTGCGGCAGCGCCATGACCAGACAGGCGAAGCGTGCGGCATTGCCGACGCCCAGTAGCACCGGCAACGAATCGATTCCCATCCGCTTGTCGCCTTCAACGGACTTGAAATCGTTGAGCGTCATGATGCCGTGGGCACCGACGCTATAGAGCAGCGCGATCAAAACGATATGCCAATCCGGAGCCGATGCGCTCATCACGGCGGCTCCCGTGAACCAGGGCAGTCCCTCATAGCAGAGCCCGCATGCCGCGTTGCCCCACCAACCGTTTTGCTTCAACCGTATCGGCGGCGCGCTATAGGCCCAGGCAAGCACAAGCCCGACGATCGCCGCAACAAATCCCCAGGTGCCAAGCACAATGGCCAACAGCAACGATAAGGCGGTCCACACTACCGCGATATACAGGCCCCAGCGGCCGGGAATGCGCCCCGACGGTATCGGACGTTCTGGCTCGTTGATGGCGTCGACATGCCGGTCGTACCAGTCGTTCACGGCCTGACTGGTGCCGCACACCATCGGACCTGCGAGCAGAACGCCGGCCACGATCAGAGGCCAGCGTTGGCCAGGCGCAACGCCCGACGAAACGATGCCGCAACCAAAGGCCCACATCGGCGGAAACCAGGTGATCGGCTTGAGCAACTCCAGCACCACCGAGGGTGCAGGATGCGTGACGACGGCGCTACTCATCTTCAACCTCTCCATCCGCAGCGTGTTCCGCCAATCCGAAACGTCGAAGCTTGACGTAGAGGCTCTGTCGGCTGAGGCCCAGCATCTCGGCGGCCGACGCCCGGTTATTACCGGTCAATTCAAGCGCCGCCTCGATCGACAGCTTTTCGATCACATCTGTCGCCTCACGCACCAGATCGCGCAACGGCACCCGACCGATCAACTCCGTCAACTGAGCCACCGAGCGCGGCAGTTCGCGTTGCGATGATGTCGCCGCCGACAGCCGCTTCTCGACATTCCTGATCGCAAAGCCGAAGCCAGGCTTGTCTTCATTGTCTTCCAAGGACACCGCCGACACCTCGACTTCAGCCGTCGCCCCGTATTCGCCGCGCAAGCCCGTTGAGAACAATCTGATCGAACCGTTCTGGCGCAGATTTGCGAGCGCCACGCCGAAATCGACACCTGCGCGGCCGAGCCATCGATCCAGCAATTCGCCACGGGATTGCTCCGCGCTGTTGAGCTGGGCCATCTCGAGAAAAGCGAGGTTCGCCCTGACGACGCGACCATCATATTGCGTAATGACGAGGCCATCCGGCGCGACATCGAAATATCGCAGCAGCATCGAAGTTGCCTTCAGGGCGCCGCCCTCCGCCGGCGCTTGCGACGAAAGCCGAACCAGAAACAATGAGGCGCTCTCTTGACGAAACAGCGAGGCGGTGATGCCGCATTCGCGTTGCCGGTCGGCGAGACGGATTCTTGCTGAATGGTCGCGCCCTGTCGCACGGACGTCGGCCAGAAGCCGTTCGACAACGGGAGCGCCGGCGGAATCGAAATGCCCAATGAAGTTCGATTTCACGAGCTGCGGGGCATTTTCATCGAACAGAGCCAGCGCAGCCGGATTGGCGTCGAGGATCGCATGGCTGGGCGCATCAACGATCATGACCGCTTCCGATGAGACCTGGAATAACAGTCGATACCGTGTTTCCGCATGCCGAAGCCGGACATAATCCCGCTCCATCGACTGCTGGGCATGGATAAGCCTCTGCTGCATCGCTGCGAGTGGTCGCAGGTCGCGGCCCACGACCACAAAACGATCTTCGCGCCCTATATCGATCGCCGAGTAAAGTACCGGAATATCCTGCCCGCCGGGCGATGCATGGTTGACCTGACGCCAGCCGGACGATTTGCGAGCGGCGGCATCCTGAAGCAACTCCGAAACTTTTGCGCTGGTTTCCGGAGTCACGATTTCCTGGAGTTTTGAGCCGAGCCACCGACCATGGCCGTCCAGTTCGAGCGACAGCTCCTCCTTGTTGAAGGCGACGTCGCGAATGAATCCCTGGGCGTCGACGACAACCGCAACGTCGGTAGCGGCCGCAATCAATTTCGCAGCGGATTGTGCACCGAGATCCCCCAGTGACTCCTTCGGAGATTTGAACACTTGCACCAGGGCAAATATCCTCCAACAATAGATGGTCCTCCAATGCGGCGTCCTTCCCGGTTAGTCTTTTTATGTGCCGCGGCTGTATACCGCGCGGAAATGACGTTCTGCGCCCGCGGCTACACCGTTCCGTTTCAAATCATACGGACCAAGCCGGCAAGACAGGAAAGCACGCGCACGCCAGCTTCTTGCACCCGCGAGCATGCGCGTTCAGAGTTGGACGAGCGGCCACGGCCGGTCCTCACCTCGGCAATGCCAATCCGTGTTTGACGCCCCAGTCGAACCAATTGTCGACCACGGTACCCGAAAGCAGGATTCCGATGCCACCGCACAGCGGGCATAGCACCGCAAACCACCAGGCCCAGCGATGGATCGATTCAGCCGTCGCGTTAAAACCCATGGTCCAGCGCCAGAACAACGCCGCCCGCTCCAGCGCCGTTCCGCGGTCGACGATCTGTTCGATTTCGCGTTCGCCGCCATATCGGCTCACCGCGAGAATAGTCGCGCCATGCATCGCAAACAGCAGCGCCGATCCATACAGGAATGCGATCGAGAGCATGTGGAACGGATTATAGAACAGGTTTCCGTGGGTAATGGAGAAGTTATTGGTCCAGTCGAGATGCGGGAAGATTCCAAACGGAACAGCTTCGCTGAAATGGCCCATGAGCAGTGGGCGGATAAACCCCAACACCAGATAGAGCCAGATCGCCGAAGCGAATGCCCAGGACACATGGGTGCCCATACCGAGCGCCCGTGCGCGTCGGTAGGTGCGGGTCCACCATAACAGGATCGACGTGGTCAGAAAGAAGCCCGCCATCAGCCACCAGCCACCTTCCTGAAGCGGAGGGAAGCTGATGCCGTATTCAGGTTTAGGCGGATCAAGCGAAAGCCACGGCAACTGCCTGACGAATTCAATCGGGCTCCAATTCACCGACGCCATCATGTTGAGGCCGATGATCTCGATCGCGACGATGCCGCACATGATTGACGCAAGTCCGGTGAAACCGAGATAGATCGGGCCGACCTGCGCGTCGCCGAGTTTTCCGAGCCAGTAGTTGAACCGGCCCTCCCCGGTGCGGACCCAGGTTCCAGGCTGCAGAGGAATGCCCGGATAGATGGTGCTGCGCACCTGAACTTGTGTGAAGAAGTTTTGATATTGGGCCATGACTAGGTCTCTTTCTGATGACCGGATTTAGTTGGAGGACCAGATCGGGAGATTGCGCCACCAGTTCCACCATTCTGACCAGGCATTGCCTTCCGACCACAACGGCCCACTGATCACGATGCAGATCGCACTGAATGCCACGGCCGAGAGTGCCACGAACAATCCGAGGCGATGGATTCCGATGGTGCCGACTGAATAGCCGATCAAGTCGCGAAAGATCGTGTTCTCATGTTCGGGTGATTTAACCGGCTCGCCTTCGTCCGGATTGGTCGACGACAAGATCAGACCGCCATGCAGCGCCAGCGCCAAACACGTCGTGAAGAAGAACGTGATGGCGATCATGTGGGCAGGGTTGTAGTGAAAATTTCCGTAGGTGTAGCCGGTGTTCGATACCCAATCGAGATGGGTGATGATGCCGTAAGGGAATCCGTAACTCCACGAGCCCATCAACACCGGCCGGATTACCACCAGCGTAAAGTACGCAAAGATCGCGAAGCTGAACGCGAATGGTACGTGATAGCCGATGCCGAGCTTGCGGCAAATTTCGACTTCGCGCAGCGCCCATGAAACGAACGACCCCAAAGCACAGATGGTCACGATCTGCCAGATGCCGCCTTCCTGCAGCGGCGCAAACGACAGGCCGTATTTCGCGTCCGGCGGGTTGACGCTGATCTGCCAGAGATTCCAGGTCGGGCCGAGCGCGGTATTCCACAAGATCATTGCGATCCCGACCAGCGCAAAGAACACCGTCGTCATCCCGAAAAATCCGACATAGAAGGGACCGACCCAGAAGTCGAACAGGTCGCCTCCGATGAGCGTTCCGCCGCGAACGCGGTATTTTCTTTCAAAGCTGAGCATTGCCATCGATCGTTCCTCCGCGTGCGAATCTGGAAATCACCCCATCGTTTGTCAGGTAGCTACCGGAAGCGGACGAGTCCGGCCGCTCGATCCGGCCTCGCCCGTTCCGGTACGCAATTCGTCACGCCATCAGGACGGCATGACGGGTGGTGTGTACGGAAGAATGATCTCTCCCGTCTTCGCTGGAGCCTTGCGGGGACCGTCCAACCAGTTGAACCGGTCGGTCGAGAGCAGAATGAAGTGGATCACGATCGCCAGTCCAAACAGGAACGTGAAGAGCATGACCAACGCACGCCGCGGATCGAACAGAAGCCAAATTCGCCACATGTTTTTCTCTCCTTATGTCAGTAACGAGAGAGAAACACTGGCGAGGTGCTGGATGCCGTCCATCGCCGCTTTGTACCCGCCGGGGCCAGGCAGCCATGGACGCCACATCCAGGCGAGGATGTGAGCCACCACCGCGACAGCCACGAAGAGAAAGAAACTCGTCATGAATATCGTGTGGAATTCCTTGGCTTCTGCTTCGGATAGCCCCGAAATGGAACCGTCCTTCATTTGGTATTCCTCCTAGTAATGGCCTTGCGGCCGTTCGCCGCCCGAGCGTGGGCGACAGCGAATGCCGTATCTCATGAGATGCGGCAGTTTCCGCCCGGCTGCACCGAGCGAAAATTTCCGGTTACAAACCCATGAACGACGAGGCCACCAGCACGCTTGCCGCGGAGCTGGCCTCCCTGAAAATCGACTCACGGCGACCTGACGGATCGAAGGCCGGCGCTTTGCGCCAGGGCATGACCCGCGTGAGGATCGCACGCAGTAGAAACGTGAAGTAGCAGGCGCCAAACAACAGCCGAGACTCGATGTTGCCGCTGGCGACGAACCCTTTTGAACGACGGCCGGTATCGACATAGTCAGACATCGACGTCACCTCCCGATTTTGGTGTTGCGCGTAAAATTGCGGCAGCACCGGAAAAAGATTTGCTTCAGTCGTTCTCATGCTGGCTGCCCATCCATCAGCGCGGCCCGCGCTCTCGTGACAAAATCAGTCGTGACGCGGCCTTCTCCAGCCCTGCGCGCACCACTTTCGGCAGCATCACGCAGACGCTTGGCGGCGGAGATGCGCACCAGCACCGGATGAGATTCCAACACTTCGTCGAGCAGCGCCTTGGCTTCGTCGCTCCAGAGAATTTCCTCGTGCAGCCGCGCAGGCGTTGGATCGACACGATCGAGGTCAGCGGCAAGCGGAAGAATGTTGAACAGTGCGTCGAACAACGCGTTACAAACCTCCTGGACGAGGTAAGTCGCGCCGGAATAGCCCATGAACGGCGTGCCGGTATGACGGCGGATCACCGCACCGGGGAATGACGCAGGCACATAGATCGCTCGACCGCCGGCCTCGGCCAGATACATGCGCTCGTTGTAACTGCCGAAAAGAATCAGCGGCGGCTGTTCACGCACCGCCGATCGCACGGCGTCGTTGTCCGGCTTGACGCCGGCTTTGCGTGCAAAGGAAAACGTGCACGGCAGCCCCATTTCGGCTTCGAGAAAACTGCGAACGCCGCGGGCATAAGTCTCGTTGGCGACGATCGCAAAACTCGCGGTGCCGAAAAAGTCCTGCGTCACCGAACGCCACAGATCCCACAACGGCTTGATCGTGGTGTGCTTCTCGCGTTCAATAAACGGCTCGGGGTCGATACCGAGCAATTCGCCGAGCTTGCGCAGGAATTTGGTCGTCGAATGAAGACCGATCGGGGCCTGCAGATACGGACGCTCCAGCGCCTCGCACAGCATCCGGCCAAATTCCCGGTACATGCAAACATTGACGTCGGCATTCACCAACTTCGGGATGTCAGCCAAGTGGCTGCCGAGCGGGAACACCATGTTGACTTCGGCGCCAATGCCCTCGATCAGCCGGCGAATTTCGGCGAGATCGGACGGCATATTGAAGGTACCGTAGATCGGCCCGATGATGTTGACCCGCGGCTTCACGCCGTCCGCGCGCGGTTTGCGTTCCGGTATCTTCTTGACCCCGTATTCCTTCCAGAGCCAGACGATGGCCCGGTCGGCGCTCTGCCATTGATCCTCGTCGATGGTGCGCGGCAGGAACCGCTTGATGTTGGTCCCCTCCGGCGTCACACCGCCGCCGATCATCTCGGCGATTGACCCGGTGACGACCACCGCCGGCAGATACGGATCGAGCACGCGATGCGCACGTTTCATGGCGCCTTCGGTACCGGTCTGACCGAGTTCTTCTTCTCCGAGCCCCGTGACCACAATCGGCAACTCATGCGGCGGCAGCGCGTCGGTGTAATGCAGCACCGAGGTCACCGGCAGGTTCTCGCAACCGACCGGGCCATCGATGATGACCTGCATGCCCTTCACCGCGGTGAAGGCATAAACCGCGCCCCAGTAGCCGCCTGCGCGATCATGGTCGAGCACAAGCATCAGATCATCTCCTCGGCTTTGCGCTTTTTCGCCTGGGCTTCGATCTGCTTTCGGTACTTCTCGCGGAAGGCCACGTTTTCCTTTGGCGTGTCTTCCCATACGCCCGCGGAATGGCCTTCACCGACGTCGTCAAAAAATTCCCTCATTTCGTCGAAGCGCGACTGATTGCCAAGCGCGGCATTGACGACTTGGGCGAGCGAACCCGCTCCGGCGACGCCGAACAGAGGCCGCGCCGAGATCAGATTGGTGAAGTAAAGCGACGGAATCGCCCTCGCCTTGGCCTTTTGCACCACCGGCGTGGTGCCGATCGCCAGATCCGGCTTGAATTCGTCGACCGCCGCGAGATCCATCTGCAGCGACGCGCGGTATTGGACCCGTGTGCCCCTGGCTTCGAGCCACTCGCGATCGGTATCGGACCACGGCGTGCGCGGGCAGGCAGTCCCGACATAGGGCACGCGCGCGCCGCTCTCGATCAGCAGGCGCGCAACCAACAGCTCCGAGCCTTCATAGCCGGACACCGTAATACACGCGTCGATCGGCTTTGCCGCCAGCGCCGCCTTGATCATCGGCAGGAAGCGGTTCTTGGCGGCGTCGATCTTGTCGCGTCCAACGTTGCAGGCGGTACCGATCGATTCTAGCCAGGCCTCGGTGCCGTCGTGTCCGACCGGCGCAGAGCCAACGATTTTTCGCCCCGCAAGATCGAACTGGCGAAAACTCGCGGTGTAGAAGGGGTGAATGGCCGCAACAACGGAGCAGTCGAGCGCCGCATAGAGCTCACGCCATTCGCGGGTCGGCACTACCGGCCCCGCCGCGAGCCCGAGCGGCTCCAGCATCATGCCGATGCCGACGGGATCGGCGGGAAACATCTCACCTATCAAAGTCACCGTCGGCCGCGCGCTCTTGCCGCCGCGTGGCGCCTGCACCGGCCCCTGCTCGACTTCCTTGCGGGCATATTCGAGCATCGCAGCCGCCAGCACGTCCTTGGCCTCGGCATGGGTAGGCACGCCAAAGCCGGGCACATCGATTCCGATGATGCGCACGCCGTTGATTTCGTCCGGCAACAGGTCGAGCGGCACGCCCGACGCGGTCGGAACGCAGAGATTGGTGATGATGATGGTGTCGTAAAGCGCCGGGTCGGCGAGCTTGAAGACCGCTTCACGGATGTCCTCGAACAGCTTGCCGGTAACCAGCGTTTCCGAGTTGAACGGAACATATCCGACGGTGCGCCGCGCGCCGTAAAAATGCGATGTGAAGGTCAGGCCGTAGACGCAACACGCCGATCCGGAAAGGATCGTTGCGGTGCGGCGCATCCGCAATCCCACGCGCAGCGAGCCGAAAGCAGGACACATGCTTTGCGGCTGGTCGTGCGGCCCCTTGGGGTAATCAGCGGCGTAACGATCGAGAATGTCGCTTTTGCCGGCCGCGCTCGCTGCGGTCTTGAGTTCGGCGGCGCCGGCGTGACACCCTAGGCCGTCGTTTTGGGTTGCGGCGGCGTTGATCGCCGGCGTCGTGGCGGCAACCTCATCAACCGCAACGTCCGCCTCGACAGGCTCATTCACGACAGACTCGGCTATCGCGCCGGCATATCGAGGAAGAATGACGTTCATGTTGCGCTCCGCATCATACTGATCTCACGCGGCGTCGTAGATGACTTCGAGCGACGGCTTGTCGATGACGGACTTGCCGCACATGTCTTCCATCGTCGCGGGTTCCAGCACGACGCCACGGCCCACGACCTCACCCTTGAAAAGGCCAAGCAGGCCGTCTTGCGTCAGCGGCGTCGGGCGCACCGGGGGCGCGAGGCCGACATTCTCGGCAAGCGCTTCGAACAATTGCGACCATTGCCCGCCTGGCAGGCCGATGATCTCGTAGTTGGCGCTCTTTTTGCGGATGTCATCGTCGGCCGGAATCGACGCGAGCACGGGAATGCCGACGGTCTGTGCGAAGGCCGCCGCCTCCCCGCTGCCGTCATCCTTGTTGATGACCATGCCGGCTACGCCGACATTGCCACCGAGCTTGCGGAAATATTCCACCGCCGAACAGACATTGTTGGCAACATAGAGCGACTGCAGGTCGTTCGATCCGACGACGATTACCTTCTGACACATGTCGCGCGCGATCGGCAGGCCGAAACCACCGCACACGACGTCGCCGAGGAAATCGAGCAGCACATAGTCAAAACCCCATTCGTGGAAGCCGAGCTTTTCCAGGAGCTCGAAGCCGTGAATGATACCCCGGCCGCCGCAGCCGCGTCCGACTTCGGGACCGCCAAGCTCCATCGCGAACACACCGTCGCGCTTGAAGCAGACGTCGCCGATCTTTACTTCCTCGCCTGCGAGCTTCTTTTTCGACGATGTTTCGATGATGGTTGGACAGGCGCGACCACCGAACAGCAGCGAGGTGGTATCGCTCTTGGGATCGCAACCGATCAGCAGCACTTTCTTGCCCTGCTGCGCCATCATGTAAGACAGGTTGGCGAGGGTGAAGCTCTTGCCGATACCGCCCTTGCCGTAGATCGCGATGATCTGGGTTTCCTTGGTGACGGGGGTCGTCACCGGGGCATCCGGCTCGATCGCCGCTTCGGCCCGGAGCGCATCTTTCATGTTGATTTGAGGCACGACATTCATGGAAGCGAACTCCAGTCCAGAACCATTTTGAGGCAAGAGGGATTGTTGAAGGCCACACTGTAAGCTTCCGGTGCGGTACTCGCGGGCTGGCGATGGGAGATGAGGCGATCGAGCGACAGGCGCCCGGAATCGATCAGTGCCCTGGTTGCGACAAGATCGGGCGGCTGCCACTCGGCCGCGACGCGCAGACGCGCCTCGCGCATAAAGGCCGGCGGAAAAGCAAACGACAGCCGTTCGCTATAGAATCCGGCAAGCACGATTTCACCGCCCGGCGCGATGCGCCCGATCAGCGAATCGAGCAGGCCCGCATCGCCACTGACGTCGTAGATATTTTTGTAATCGCGGCGGGTGTCATGCTCGGGATCGATGACGCCATAGCCGACCGCGCCACCAGCGCGCGAGGGGTTTTTCTCCCACACCGTCGGAGGTTCGTTACGAACCGCGATCGAGATGCGAGCCAGCAGTCGACCCAGCACGCCATGACCGACAATGCAGTCCGGCGCGGACGCACCTTTCGCGGCAATGGCGTGATAGGCGGTCGCAGCCAGTGCCAGCAATATGCCGCGGTCGCCGAGTTGCTGATCAATAGGCACCACTCGTTTCGCCGGGACCACCAGCCGCGATGCTGATGCACCGAACAGACCGCGCACCTCGCCGAAGCATTTGGCGCCAGGAACGAATACGCGTTGGCCCGGATGAAGTCCGCTGGACGATCCGGCTTCGACCACGCGACCGACTGACTCGTAGCCTGGAACCAGCGGATATCCCATGCCGGGAAATGGCGGCATCCGGCCTGACCATAATAACCGTTCGGTCCCGGTGCTGACGCCGCTCCATTCGACATCAACCACGACGTCGTCGGGGGTTGGAGCGGTCAAGGCAAGCCGGTCGAGCTCAACTTGCTCCGGCTGCTTCAAGACCACCGCGATGGTTTCCATCGCTCACTCCAATTCTGGATATGGAGCTTTACACTCCATTTGTCATGCTAAACTTACATATCGTGGTGTCAAGATTAATTAACAGATTTGTTGTCTGCCCGTGCCGTGATGATGCTCGTCAACAGCGGCATCGAAGTCGGGTGCAATGCGATATCCGAGAAGCCGGAATCCTGGAGCATTTCCTGCAGCCTCTCGAAGGTCCTGGGCCGGCCGCTGCCCATCGCCAGGAGATAAAAGGCAAAATAAGCGTCGCCGATCGCCTCGGTCCCCCTGACGCCCGACATCGGTTCTGCAATCAGCAACGTCCCTTTCCCGGGTAGAACGATGCGGATCGCACGCAGCAGGGTCATCACATCGGCGTCGTCATGGTCGTGGATCACGCGCACCAGCGAAACAATGTCGGCGCCCTCGGGAAGCCGGCTGGTCAGGAAACTGCCGCCGATCGCCACAGCCCGCGAAGCGAGCCCCTCGTTGCGAAACCGCCGGCTGGCCTCGTCCGCCACCGCCGGCAGATCGAACAGCACGCAACGCAATTTGGGGCAACGCGCCGCCACCGCGCTCAGAAACGCGCCATCTCCTCCGCCGACATCGAGCAAGCAGCGATGATGGCTGAACGAATAGGAATGGAGAACTTGTTGTGCGATCATCGGCTGCGACGCCGACATCAGCGCGGTATATGGTGCGATCGCATCATGACCGAGCGCCGCGGGCTTGCCGGCATTCGCGTAGGGCCAGTAGGAGGCAAGCTCGCCTGCTCCGGTTTCGCCGCGCAGCAGCGCCACCGGATCCCTGAGGTCAGCGTACAGCATGGCATGATGTTCGATCATCGCGATGACGCCGGGATTGCCCATCAATGCCGCTCCGAGCGGACCCAACCCATACCGATCGCCGCTGCGGCGTTGCACCAGTTTCAGCGACGTCGCGGCATCGAGCAGCAAGATTGTTGAATCGACCGGTAACGACACTCGCGAGGAAAGCTCAGTCGCGCTGACAGGCCCGTCCGCCAGATGGTCGAACAGCCGGAGGCGCACGCAAGCTAGCAATATCTGTGAGTAGACGAACCCGGCGCAGAGATCGAACAGCGCGGCGGCACGCCGACGCGCAATCGGCCGCAGGAACGCAAAAGTGCTTGAAAACCGCTGGAAAGCGAGATTGCTCAAGATAGAGTCGCGCAAGGCCAACAGCCGATCGTGCAACGACAGAATCTGCGACGCGGGCTTCATATTCTTGCCCGATCGCCCGGTCTCCGCATCACCATGCGTGACCGTCGCCATGATCGCTATGCCGCAAATTGCGCGAGTTTGGCCGGCACCAGGCGCTTGGCTTCCGAGAGCATCAGCGAGCGCAGCTCGGCGCCGTTCGGACACGGCGGCATCGCGTCGATCGCACCACGCACCAGCTCATGCAGCCGATAGAGCGCGCCATCGAGCCCGAGTTCGATCACGGCACTGGGGCGACCTAACGCCAGATCGCGGCCGACCGGCTTGCCGATCTCAACTTCGTCCGCCGCCGCATCACGGATATCGTCGGCCACCTGATAGGCCTCGCCGAGCTTCTCGCCGACCATCCGCCACGGCTCGGCATCAGCGCCGGCAGACGCCGCACCTGCGACCGTCGCGGCCGCAAAAAGCGCTCCGGTTTTGGAGCGGTGATAGTGTGCGAGATCGATCTGTGGCTCGCATTCCCAGGCTTGCCCCGCAACGATGCCCGAGGGCACGCCGACCGATTGCGCGACCGTCAAGGTGAGCGTCGCCAAGCGTTCCGGTGCGCACTGAATCCGGGCCAGCGTCTGAAACGCCAGCACGATCAGCGCATCGCCGGTCAACACTGCGAGCGGCTCGCCGAAAGCCTTGTGAACCGAGGGACGCCCTCGCCGCGTCTCTGCGGCATCGAAGCAAGGCAGATCGTCGTGTACCAGCGAAGCGCAGTGCAGCAGTTCGAGCGCAGCACCGGCAGCCTCAGTCGCAAGCGGATGGTCCTCGCCGCACGCGGCTGCCACGCTGTGACAGAGCCGCGGCCGGACTCTGGCGCCCCGGGGAAACACCGCGTAGCGCATCGCCGCCGCCAGCCGGGGAGGACATCCTGGAACCTCCGCGCGCCCTACCGCTTCGGTCAAAGCGCGTTCGATGCGGCTGGTGACATCCATGGCAGGCTCCCGGGCTGCGCCAACTTATGTCAAGTTGACTTGTCTCGCTTAGTGTAAATAAATATAGACATCTGTCAATCGGCAACGCTCCGACATGCCCAAAGATCGTGTTGTCATCATCGGCGCCGGGGTCGCGGGACTGGTTTCAGCCTTCACGCTGGCGGCACGCGGCCTCGACGTGATCGTGCTTGAGCGTCGCGACGCGCCCGGCGGCAAGATGCGGCAGATTGCGATCGGGCCGGCGCAGATCGACAGCGGTCCAACCGTATTCACCATGCGCTGGGTATTCGACGAGTTGTTTGCCGCGGTGGGCTGGAATCTCTCAGATCACGTCCGCTTGCAGCCGTTGGAAACGCTGGCGCGGCATGCCTGGGACGAAGACTCCCGGCTTGATCTGTTCGCCGACAAAGAACGTACGGTAGATGCAATTGGAGGGTTCGCGGGCGCGGCGGAAGCCGACGGTTATCGCGCCTTCTGCCGCGACACCAAGCGGATCTACGAGATTCTCGAAAAGCCGTTTCTGCGCGCGCCGCAAGCCAGCGTGGCCGGACTGATCAGCGCCGGCGGTTTGCGCGGGCTGATGCGATTGCGACAGATCAAGCCGTTCTCGTCGATGTGGTCGGCGCTGGGGCAATATTTTCGGGATCCACGGTTGCAGCAGTTATTCGGCCGCTACGCCACCTATTGCGGTTCGTCGCCCTATCTGGCGCCCGCAACCCTGATGCTGGTGGCGCACGTCGAACGATCGGGTGTCTGGAGCATCGAGGGGGGCATGCACGCGCTCGCTTCGGCGCTGGCCGACGGCGCGAAATCCTTCGGCGCGACGATCCGCTACGGTCAGGAAGTCAGCGAGATATTGATCGACCGCGGTCGGGCGTGCGGCGCTCGGCTTGCAAATGGCGAACGGATCGAAGCGGACGCCATGATTGTGAACGCCGATGTGGCGGCGGTCGCCAGCGGCTTGTTCGGCGTCAATGCGCGCCGTGGCGCCGCCGTCGTTTCACAGCGCACCCGCTCGCTGTCAGCGGTGACGTGGAGTATCGTCGCAAGGACCAACGGCTTCCCGCTCAGCCTGCATAACGTGTTTTTCTCTCGTAACTACCAAGCCGAATTCGACGACATCTTCCGCAGCGACGCACTGCCGAACGAGCCGACAGTTTATGTCTGCGCGCAGGGTCGCTGCGGCGTAGAGCCGAGTCATGGCTGCGAGGAGCCGCTTCTGATCCTCGTCAATGCGCCGGCGAATGGTGACCGGCATTCCTACGAAGCAGCAGAGGTGGAACAATGCGCCCAGCGGACATTCCGGACGTTGGAACGGTGCGGCCTCCACATTCAACGGCGGCCGGAAACGACTCATGTCACGACGCCGGCGGCTTTCGACAAGCTGTTTCCGGCGACGGGCGGCGCGCTCTACGGCCGCAGCTCTCACGGATGGACAGCGTCGTTTCAACGGCCGGGAGCGCGAACAAAAATACCGGGACTGTATCTGGCGGGGGGCAGCACGCATCCGGGCCCGGGCGTACCGATGGCGGCGTTGTCGGGTCGCTCGGCGGCCTCGAGTCTGCTCGCGGACCTGACTTCGCGAGGGTGGTCCACCCCAACGGCTATGCGTGGTGGTATATCGACGCGCTGAGCGACGACGGCCAAAACGGTATCACCATCATTGCCTTCATCGGCAGCGTGTTTTCGCCCTATTACGCGCGCGCGCGACGCAAAGGCGTTGCCGATCCGCTCAACCATTGCGCGGTCAATGTGGCGATCTATCGCAAACAAGGAGGTTGCTGGACCATGACCGAGCGGCCGCGTGTTGCGGTCAGCCGAACGGCGAACTCGTTCACCATCGGCCCAAGCCGACTGTCCTGGGACGGCAAGTCGCTGATCATACGTCTCAACGAAATTTCCGTGCCCATTCCTGGCCGCGTCAGTGGCACCGTACGCGTGGTGCCGACCGCCATCACACGAAAGTATTTTTCACTGAACGAAGACGGCAATCATTGGTGGTGGCCGATCGCGCCATGCGCACGGGTTCAGGTCGCACTCGACCACCCGCATCTGCGTTGGCAAGGCGACGGCTATTTCGACATGAACAGCGGCGATGATCCGCTCGAGCAGGGTTTCAGCGACTGGCAATGGTCGCGCGGCGCCATGCAAGACGGCACGGCGATACTTTATGAAGCCCGGCGCCGTGATGGCAGCCGCTTCGATCTCGCCGTCAAATTCGATCCGCAAGGCCGAATGGAGGTCTTCGCGCCGCCGCCCGCAGCGCCACTAAAGCGCACGGGGTGGAAGGTCGTGCGAAGCGTCCGCAGCGACGGCGAGGCGCGCCTTGTCCGGACGCTGGAAAATGCGCCGTTCTATGCCCGCTCGGTCGTCTCGGCCAAACTGCTCGGCGAACCCGTCACCTTGATGCACGAAAGCCTGTCGCTCGATCGGTTCAAGATGCCGATCGTGCAGGCGATGTTGCCGTTCCGGATGCCGAGGGCGCGTAAGTAGAGCCTGCTCATCGCGATGGAGGACGATGGCTCCTCAAGACGAAGGCGTCAGGTCTTGCTGCTTCGCGCGCTCGGCTTCCTTCTTCCGGTCCAGCCGCCTGCCGACCAGTTCAAGAACACCCCAGCACAAGGCGAACAGCGCGACGACAAAGAATTCGATAAAGCCAAGATAGTTTTCCATGACCCTACGACCAACTCACCAACGGTGGCATCGAGCTCAGGATGGTCTCGATATTCCCGCCGGTCTGTAGTCCGAACATGGTGCCGCGGTCGTAGAGCAGATTGAACTCGACATAGAGTCCGCGGCAGTCAAGTTGCTGGGCACGCTCGGCCTCGGTCCACGGCTCCATCATGCGCCCGCGCACGATCCTGGGATAGACATCGAGCAGCGCTAGCCCGACCTCGCGCGTGAAGGCAAAATCCTTCGCAAAATCGCCGCTGTTGAGATGATCGTAAAAGATGCCGCCGACACCACGCGCCTGGCCCCGATGCGGCAGGAAGAAATATGTATCGGCCCACGCCTTGAATTTTTCGTAGTAGGCCGACTGGTGCAGTTCGCAGGCATGGCGCATCGCGGCATGGAAAGTCACGGCATCGGGCGCATCCTGGTGGCGTTGCTCGGGCAGCATCGGTGTCAGATCGGCGCCGCCGCCGAACCAGCCTTGCGCGGTCGACAAGAACCGCGTGTTCATATGCACCGTCGGCACGCGCGGGCTGCGCGGGTGTATGATCAGGCTGATACTGGTTGAGAAGTAATCGAGTTGTTTGCCGTCTCCCGGCAGCGTCTTCGCCATCTCCGGCGTCAGCCTTCCGTTCGCCGACGAGGTGTGCACGCCGATTTTCTCAAACAGCCTGCCACCGCTGAGAAAACCACCCGTGCCGCCGCCGCTGCCGGTGGCTCGTTTCCAGGGCTTATAGGTGAACGCCGCGGGTTCGCCGGGAAACAGATCGTCCGGCGCCTCGCGCTCCAGCGTCTCGACTTCGACGCAGATCTGGTCGCGAAGCGATTCGAACCAGATTTTTGCCTCAGCGCGCCGCGCTTCCGCGAGGTCCGTCGTGTCTTTGCTGATGGTTTCAGTAACGGACATCTCAATTGCTTTAACGGAACGATCCGGTGCGCTGAAGCTGGTCACGGCGCTCCAGACGCGCGAACAGGTCGATGACCCAGACCACGCGATCCTCGATCGGGCGCGGCCGCTGCTTCTGTGGCTGTAGCGCTTCGCGTAACGGCGTCGCCGCGACGGCCTCAACCAGAAATCGGGTTTCGTCCAGTTGCGCGGCCGGGCCAAGTCGACGGGCCGGCGCCCATTCCGTCTCCAGCAGGATCAGCATACGCGCCAGCACCGCTAACTTGCGATTGGCAGACACGACTGCACGTCTCGATATCGAATCACGGCCGTTGCGTTCCAGTTCGCGGCCGATCTCGGCATAAAGCGCACGCGCCGCGTAGATGCCGGGCCGACAGGCAAGCGGCAAATGCGCAATGCCAAGCGAGGCGTGGCCGTACAGGGCATCCGCTGAATCGAGCAGCCGTTGTACGATCTTAGCGATCGCCGGGGCGAAGACCGGCTTTGCCAGCCATGCATCCGGATCAATGCCGGCTTCGCTCAGCCACTGAAGCGGTAAGTACAACCGTCCAGCCCGCGCGTCTTCGCCGACATCCCGGGCGATATTGGTGAGCTGCATGGCCACGCCTAGATCACAGGCGCGCGCCACGATATCAGGGGAACGTTGTCCCATCACCAGCGTCATCATCGCGCCGACGCTTCCCGCGACCCGTGCCGCATAGGCATTGAGATCCTGCAAAGTCTCATAACGGCGGACCTCCGCATCCCAGAGCAAGCCTTGCAACAGGGCCTCCGGCAGCTCGCGGGGGATAGAAAAACTTGCAACGACATCCGCAAACAACCGGTCGGCGGCCAGATTTATCGGTTGGCCGCGATAAGCGCGGTCGAGCCGATCCTGCAATCGCACTACCGCCGCGCCGCGATCGTTGCCCAGATCCACCGCGTCGTCAGCCAGACGGCAGAACGCATAAAGGGCAATGGCGGGATCGGCGACCTTTCGCGGCAATACTTTCGAAGCGGCATGGAAGGTGCGCGACCCGCCCTTCAGCAAAGCGCGGCAGGCGGCCATGTCGGTCGGATCGAGTCGTATCGTCATGTCGCCACCAAATCCGGAGTTGTCGGATGTCGAACGTCGGGAACCAGCGAATCCAGCACACGCGCGGATGAGAGCACGCCGGGCAAGCCCGCACCGGGATGGGTGCCGGCGCCGACAAGATATAGATTGGCAATGTCTTCGCTCTGGTTATGGGGACGGAACCAGGCGCTTTGCGTCAGGATAGGCTCGAGCCCAAACGCCGCGCCGCGGAACGATGACAGCCGGTCCTGGAAATCCTGCGGTGTTAACATGCGCGAGCTTACGATCTGATTTTCAAGATCCGGCAGCATGGTCCTGGAGAGCTCACGCGCAATCGCGCGCCGGTATTTCTCGGCCGTCACGCTCCAGTCGGTACCGCTTTGCAGGTGTGGCACTGGCGATAGCACATAAAATGAATCGCAGCCCTCGGGCGCGAGCGAGCGATCGGTCGCGGTCGGGCGATGCAGATACAGACTGAAATCATCCGCCAGAATCTTGCGCTCGAAGATGTCCTTCAGCAATTCCTTGTAGCGCGGCCCCAGCAAGATGGTGTGGTGCGGCACGTCATCATATTTGCGGCGCGTGCCAAAATACCAGACGAACAGACTCATCGAGTAGCGGGCGCGCTCAATGCGTTTATTGCTCCAACGGGAACGCACGGATGACGGAAGTAGATGACGATAGGTCCACGCCGAATCGGCATTGGACACGACGATATCGGCCGCGACCGATCGGCCGGACGCAAGCCGAACGCCGTGGGCAGCTCGATCTGAAACGATGATCTCGCGGACTTCTTCGCCGCAACGAACTTTGCCGCCTTGGCCCTCGATCAGCTTGACCAATCCTTCGACCAGCCGTCCCGTACCGCCCAGCGCAAAATGTACGCCCCAGCGCCGCTCGAGAAACGCGATCAGGCAATAAATCGAACTGGCGGTAAACGGATTGCCGCCGATCAACAGCGGATGGAAGCTGAACACCACGCGCAGCCGCGGATCGCGAAAAAAATTCGATACCAGACCGTAGACGCTGCGATAGCTCGACAACCGGAGCATTTCCGGCGCGATCTTCGCCATGTCCGTCCATTTGCTGAAAGGCACGTCGCCGAGCTGCTCGAAGCCGACCTTGAAGATGTCCTCGCTTGCTTGCATGTAGGCGTCGTAGCCGCCGACGTCCTGAGGGGAAAACCGCGCGATCTCCGCGCGCATCGCGCTGGCGTCACCAGAGTAGTCGAAATGCGAACCGCCCTGAAAGCGAATACGATAGAACGGCGACACCGGCACCAGCGTCACATCGTCGGACATCTTGCGTCCGCACAACTTCCACAATTCCTCGAAAAGAAACGGCGCGGTGACGATCGTCGGCCCGGCATCGAAGGTGAAGCCATCCTGGCGGTAGACATAAGCACGGCCACCGGGCGCATCGAGTTTTTCCAGAACGGTGACGCGATAGCCTTTGGCGCCAAGTCGCACAGCGGCGGCCAGTCCGCCGAAGCCGCTGCCGATCACCACCGCATGCGGCTGGCGATCATTCGGCTTTGCCGTCGTTGATCTGATCGGACCTGGATCGAGCATGGGCGACACTGTAATTATTTATTGACAGCTGCCTAGTCCATCGTTGTACATTTCGATTTACAGATTTTGCGCCGCTTGCCCGGCCGTGATTGCGCGCGTGTATCTGAGGATCAGATCCGCGATCAATTGCGGCTGTTCTTCGTGCGCCAGGTGGCCGAGGGCCGGCACGCGCTCGATGATCGCTTCCGGCAAAATCTCCCGAACCTGTTTCGCAACGGTGGGCGATATCGACCGGTCGTTCGCGGCCGCCACCAGCACCAGAGCTGTCGCCAATCGCGGCAGATCATGCAACAGAGGTTCAAGCTTCCAGTTCGCCATCATGCGTAGCGCAGCGGCGACATGCGAGGGACTGGACACCAGCTTGCGATAGAGCGCGATACCTCGATCGTCGATGCTCGAACCGGTATTCGCGATCAGTCGCTCGACCGCATTGGGGGTCGAGGCCTGCCACGCGAACACGCGTGGAACCACTAGATTAAGCACCAGCAATTTCGCCAGCGGCGACAGCAGTTGGCTGGCAGCGCCGCCAAATGGCATGAAGGCGCCGTTGAGACTTACCAGCAGCCGTGGCGTGATTTGACCATCGAGGCACATGCGCGCCAGGATCGCTGCGCCCGCAGAATGTCCCACCGCAACCTCCGGCTTCACGCCGATCGCAACAAGAAGCCGGCTTAGGTCAGTTGCCATGTCTGGCAGCGACAAGCGATGCGACGGTGGCGATTGCGTGAAGCCGTGCCCGGGCAAGTCAGGTGCGATCACGTCGAAATGCTGCGCCAGCAACGGCAACAGCCCGCGCCATGAGTGCGTGGCGGCGCCCGTGCCGTGAATCAGAAGCAGCGGCGTTCCCTCTCCCATCCGCTGCACGTGCCATCGTATTCCGGCAGCCTCGACGAACGTGCTGGCATTGCGGTTGGGCCAGCCTGAGCCGTCCCTGCTCCAGACGAGGTCGGACATTATTCACGCTGGCGACGGCGACGAAACGCCCGCGAGGAAGGCATCGTAAGCCATGATGAACGCCTCCTTGGCTTCGAAATGCGGCATCGCGCCGGTGGGAAATATCTGGATGGTCCAGTTGGCCCGACCCTGAACCTGAGTCTTGTTCGAGTAGTCGACAAAATCTCCGCGGACGCCATGGCTCATCCAGACCGGCAAGGTCAATGAATGGTAGATCCTGGAGATACCCTCACTGAACAAAAATCCGGAGACGAAATAATACGGCGCATACCGGGCACCGGGTTGGTGCGTGGTCAGATAGTCATATTCGAGCAGGCCCTCGTCGATATTGCGCGAGCCCCAGGTCTTGTTCAGGAAATAACGGATTCCGGCGCGGCTGGTAAGAAGCCGAAACAAGCCCTCGCTCCAAAGCGGAAATTCCAGAAAGGCATGTAACCACGGCATGCCGCGCGTACCGTCGCGCCATTTCGTGGTCGCATCCCGGCTACGAAAGCCGGTCGGGCTGACCAGCGCAAGGCTGCGGAACGCCAGCGGCAGTTCGGTCACGGCGCGGGCGAGAAATTCGGACGACAGCGAAACCGCCAACGCGTCGATCGGACCGCGACCATGTACATTCTGAATTTCGCGCACCGCGATCAGGATCGCATCGGTCATCATCCGCACGCTGTATTTGCGCTTGGACCGATCGGAGTGACCGAAGCCGGGAAGCTCCAGCGCATAGACAGTTCGGCTCTGACGATAGTGTTCATAGAGCGGACAGATTTCATAGGCAGAGCCCGCCGCGTTGATGCTGTGAATCAACAACAACGGAGGCCATCTGCTTTCAGTCTGGGGGCCGGCCGAATAATACGTTAACCGGCCGATCGCGCTCGCAATCTCATGCCGCTGACCAGACACCGGCGCGGGAAGTTCGCCGGCATCTTGCAATGCAACGCGGTTGGCGGTTGAGACAGCAGCATTCATCGTCTGGCTCTTTTCAAACGCAACCCAAATCCCGCCTTGGCCAAGACCGTACCACCGGTGTATCACAAACGACAATGATACTTGTCACAGGTAATGGAAACAACGCTTGACACAGAATCCGATCGTTAAACCCCTTGTCGAGGTGCTCTCTGGCCGGCGCCAGTTAGTGCCGCCGCTCTGGATGATGCGCCAGGCCGGCCGCTATTTGCCGGAGTATCGCGAGGTCCGCGCCAAGGCCGGCGGTTTCCTCGATCTCTGCTTCACGCCTGAACTCGCCGCCGAAGTGACGTTGCAGCCGATCCGGCGCTTCAACTTCGATGCCGCGATCATCTTTTCGGACATTCTGGTCATCCCTTACGCGCTCGGCCGTTCCGTGAGGTTCGAGGTTGGCGAAGGCCCGCGGCTCGACCCGCTGGATACGCCCGACAAGGTCGCAACGCTCGCAGCCGCGGCCGATTTCTCCAAACTTGAACCGGTGTTCGAGGCTCTGCGCCGGGTGCGGAGCGAACTCGATCCGAAGATTGCATTGATCGGATTCTGCGGCGCGCCATGGACGGTCGCGACGTACATGGTGGCCGGACAAGGCACGCCGGATCAAGCCCCCGCACGGATGATAGCGTATCGCCATCCCGAGGCCTTTTCGAAGATCATCGATGCCGTCGTTGAAAATTCGATCGTTTATTTGCTTGGTCAACTCAAGGCCGGCGCCGACGTATTGCAGATCTTCGACACCTGGGCCGGCGTGCTGCCACCGCGCGAATTTGAACGCTGGTCGATCGAACCGACCAAACGCATCGTCGAAGGCGTACGCAAGCAAGCGCCGGGCGCCAAGATCATCGGCTTTCCGCGTGGGGCCGGCGCGTTGTTGCCGTCCTATGTCGAAGCAACAGGCGTCAATGCCGTCAGCATCGATTGGGCCACCGAGCCGTCTCTGATCCGCGAGAAAGTCCAAAACCGCGTCGTGGTACAGGGCAATCTCGATCCGCTGGTGTTAATCGCAGGCGGCGCGGCGCTCGATCAATCGATCGACGACGTTCTGTCGAATTACGCCGATGGCAGGCTAATCTTCAATCTCGGCCACGGCATCCAACCGGAGACTCCTATCGCGCATGTCGAGCAAATGGTACGGCGCGTGAGAGCCTACGGCGGTTGAGTTAGCTAACGCTCGCCAGAACTGCCTTCGACAAGGTGGTTGCGTCGGCATGCGGGAGCGGCAGATAGCGCGCGCCCATCTCGGAAGCGAGCTGCGCGCCCGAAGGTCCGGGACGCGGTGAGGTGTCGACCAGTACAATGCTGATTTCGGCGGCACGTAGTGCGCGCGCCGCGCTCATCGCGTCTTCCTCCGCACGCGGCCGTCCTTGCGCGCTATCGCGCGCGATGTTGGCTCTGCCGTCAGTGAGCACGATGACCGTCGGCGTCTGCCCTTTTCGCCGAATAAGGTCCGCGAGCGCGAAGGCAGCATCAAGCCCCGCCGCCAAAGGCGTGCCGCCACCGCCGGGCAATCCGGCAAGGCTTCGCTTCGCGCGCGCCAGCGAGCGCGTCGGCGGGAGCAGCAGTTCCGCGGTAACGCCACGAAAGGCGATCAGCGCGACCTGGTCGCGACGGATATAACAATCGGCCAGCAGCAACTCGACCGCGCCTTTGGCTTCCGCCAACCGGTGCAACGCTGCTGAGCCGGACGCATCGAGCACGAAAATTGTCGTAGTTTCCGTACGCTGCTTAAATCGCGTAATACGGAAATCATCTTTGCGAATCAGGATGCGGGGCCGACCCTTCTCGTTGGACACAATGGCTTCGCGCCGCCGCAAGGGTTGCCACGGCGCGGCCGCGCGCAGGGTCTCGATCACATTGAGCTTTGCGCCCGAGCGCAACTCGCCGCACAGAACTCCGCTTGGGCGTCCGCGACGGTTGGATTTTTGTAGCGCGCCCGCCTTGCCCGAGGTGCGGCTGCGCGTCCGCACCGATGACCCGCGCAACGCCGCAAGCACATCCGGCGGCAGCGCCGCTTGAACGGCGGCAAGAATAATCTCCTCAAGCGCGGTATCGGGATTTTCCTTCTCGGCACCATCGTCGCCGGGTGTAGGATCCGACGGTTGTTCCGGCTGCAGGTCCGGCTGACCCTGATCATGCTCTTGTGGAAAGACCAGCGCCCGCGGCGCCAGCACCAGCCGCGCGGCAAGCGCGATGTCGTCTGGCTCGATCGCGTCATGTGCCGCAAGGGCCGCGCTGGTGCACGCAACCCGGATTGCCAGTAGGGGTGCGCGCAAGGATACGATGCCAAGCGCCGCAGCCGCCACACAAAGTGCCCCGACCTGCTGCGCATCGGCCTTCAAGGTCTGAAGTCTCCCTCGCGCAGACACAATCTCCTGCGCATCGATAAAGATCTCGTCAGCGTCCCTCACCGAGATGTTGTTGAGGTCGAGATGAAACCCCAAACGATCGCACAACGCCGCCGGCGCGAACTCATCTTCCAGTCCTTCATCAAGGGCGATCACGCCGAAACGCGCCGACATCCGCAGCGAAAGCCCATCGCGTTCCACGAGGGTCTCACGCGCATCGATCGCCGAGGTGACGTGCACGGTGGTCGCCGAAGACAGCCGCTCGGCCATCGCAAGGACGAGCACATTTCCGTCGGCTTCAGCGAGAAGACCCATTTCGGCGACAGGCTTTCCCGCCAGCAAGGTCGCGTTGAGATCAAGGCCGCCAAGCAAGCGTCCATCCGCGATGTGCAGCGGGACGTGTTTCATTTGCGACGGGGCCAGCGCCGAGCGCAGCATCGCCAGCCAGCGCTCTCTTACCGGTCCCGCACGTGACCGGACCAGAACTCCGCCGGTGCCGATGGGATCGACGGCGAACAATTGCGCCGCGATCACCGCCTCGGACCAGACGGACGCGGCGATCATCCCAATACTTCCGAAATGGCGCGATCCACGCGCACGCTGGAACCTACATCGTCGAGCGGATTGCGTCGCAAGCGATGACGTAACGCAGATGGCGCGATCCGGCGCAAATGCTCGTCACCGACGGCCTTGGCACTTTCCAACGCCGCCAACGCGCGGGCGGCGCGCATCAACGTCAATTCGCCGCGCAAACCGTCGGTTCCTAGTGCCACGCAAAGCTTTGCAGCTCTTTCAAGCACCGCGTTCGAGACGGCGACCGAGGGCAAGCGCTCGCGGGCCGAGGTGATCTTCTTGCGCTGCTTGGTTTCTTCCTTGGCCCAGACCGCCGCAAACGCGGCCATATCGCGCTCGAATTCGTCCCGGCGGCGGACAATCTCGATGCGGCTTGGAAGATCGACCGGCGTTTTCACTTCGACCGACATACCGAAGCGATCCAGCAATTGAGGACGTAACTCGCCCTCCTCGGGATTACCGGTGCCGACCAGCACGAACCGGGCGGGATGGCGGATGCTCAGGCCTTCGCGTTCGACGACATTTTCACCGGATGCGGCGACATCGAGCAGAAGATCGACCAGATGATCCTCGAGCAAATTAGCCTCGTCGATGTAGAGAAAGCCCCGATGCGCTCGCGCGAGTAGCCCAGGCTCGAACGCCTTTTCTCCGCGCGCGAGTGCTCGCTCAAGATCGAGCGCGCCGACCACGCGATCTTCAGTCGCCCCGAGCGGCAGATCGACGACCGGCACAGGCGCTTGCGCGGATTTCAGCACCCCCTTGGCCGCGCGAACACGGCAGTCGTCGCAAAATTCGGCTGGCCGGTCCGGATCGCAGTTGTAGCGGCAGCCGGCGACGACCTTCATTTTCGGTAATAACGCCGCGAGCGCGCGAACCGCGGTAGACTTTCCCGAGCCGCGATCGCCGAAGGCGAGGACGCCGCCGACCTTCGGATCGACCGCCGCGATCAGGAGCGCGAGTTTCATCTCGTCCTGTCCGACAATCGCAGAAAATGGAAAGGCTGCTGCCATACTATGCTCTCATGGCCCGGGCCGTGTGCGCGCGATGATTTCGGCTGCACCTTTGTCAAGCAATTCCAAACCGACGGCGCGGCCAAGCTCGCGTGGCCGATCGGCTGGCCCCGAGCGCGTGACTTCGATGATGCCGTTGCCGGCGTCATCCAGCACCGATGCAGTGAGCAACATCCGCGCGCCATCGATCTTCGAATAGCCGGCGACCGGTGAATTGCAATGACCGTTGAGGATCCAGAGCACCTCGCGTTCGGCGTCACCGCAGAGATGCGCGGCGCGGTCGTCGATCAGCGACAGATACTGGCGCGTCCGCCAATCCCCGGCAGCACACTCAACCGCGACGATGCCCTGGCCGACCGCAGGCAGCATGTCCTTTGGCGAAAACTCCATGGCGATACGGTTCGCGAGTCCGACCCGTTCGAGCCCCGATCTCGCCATGATCAGGGCATCGGCTGGCCCCGCTTCGCCGCCATTGGGTAACTTCTGCATATCCCTGTTGTCGAGCTTGCGGATCCGCGTATCGGCGGCGCCCCTGAAATGGATCACTTCGATCTCGGGAAACAGCCGCCGCGCATAGGCCGCTCGCCGCACGGCATTTGTCCCGATCTTGTAGCCCTTCCCGCGCGAACACTTGATGTCCTCGATCGATATACCCTGCCGCACGACCAATGCGTCAGTCGGCGGATCGCGGGCCAGCATAGCCCCGATCACGAGGCCCGGCGTATCCTCATTGCCCGGCATATCCTTGAGCGAATGCATTGCGGCGTGCAGCTTGCCCGATGTCACCGCGGCACGGATCCCGGCGACAAAAGCGCCACCCTTGCCGCCGTGGATCAATAGTTTGCTGGTCTGGTCGTTATCGCCCGTCGTCTCGAACTTGATGATCTCGACGTTGAGTTCGGGAGCGGCGATCGACAGCCGTCGGGCGATGTCGTCGGTTTGGGCGAGCGCCATGGTGCTTTTACGCGTGCCGATCCGTATCGAAACTGACACCACCAAAGCTCCATCCCGCGAAGGCAAGGATCGTCGTGCCAGACTACGGCGAGCCGGCATCGAAATGCAAACAGACCACGCGTGCAGTGCAAACGGTTACGTTCGACACACCATCGCTCCCCATATACGCGTCAGGTTTCAAACGTTTCATAGCCCACGTCAGATTTCGTTGCCGCGTAAGCCGAGCGTTTTGCTTCTGTCCCACGCAGCAGAATGATAATCCTGTCGCACGACTTTCGGGCGCTGGTTCCAAAGGTTGAGAACGCGATGAGTACGGATGTTCTGATTGGCGACGGCGAAACGGCCCGGCTGGCGCCGCATTCGCTCCGGGCCGCGATCCTCGGCGAGGTGCATGCCCGCCCGTTCACGCCCATAGCGATACCGTCGCGGATCGTACATTTCGCTTTCGATACCTCGGGGGCTCGCGCGCAGGCCGACCGCGCCAATTTGGTGAAATTCTGCGAATCGCGCGGCCTGCTTGCACCGTCAGCCGCTGAAAAGCATCACCGCGCGCCGTTCGGTTCGACTGTTTTGCGTTGGGAACAACATTCCGAATTCACGACATATACGTGGGAAATGCCCGCGGACCCCGCGGCCGCGCCTTTTCACCCGGATGCGGCGTCGCTCGCGCTACCGATGCGACTGGTCCCGCAACCCGGACCGTTGCTGGTCGCGATCGATCTTCACCTGTTGGCCGAAGACCTGCCCCGCACCGCGCCTGAGCGCCTGTTCGACAATGCGAGCCTCGCGGTCGCGGAAAATTCCGACGGCGCGGCGGTCTACGCTACCGACTTTCAGCCCGGGCCTTCCGGCTTCGTCCGGATACTCGTGGCCAATCGCCAAATGTCGGCCGAGCGCGCCGGAGCGCTGGTGCAGCGCGTGATCGAGCTTGAGACTTATCGCACATTCGCCCTGCTCGGCCTGCCCGAAGCGCAGCGGCTCGCGCCGTCGATTGCCGCATCAGAGCGTCGCCTTGTTGAAGTCACCGAGCAGATGCGCCACGCCGGCGATCTCGCCTCCAATCACAAATTGCTCGACGAGTTGACTGCGCTGGCCGCGGAGGTCGAGGCGGGCGCCGCAGCGAGCGTGTTTCGCTTCGGCGCCAGCCGCGCTTACGAAGAAATCGTCGAGCAGCGGCTGCAAACGATCGGGGAGCGTAAGGTAGGCGGTCTGCCGACCTGGTCATCCTTTCTCGCGCGCCGCATGAAGCCGGCCTTACGCACCTGTGTCACGACCGAGGCCCGGCAATCCAGCCTGTCGCTCAAGCTCGCCCGAGCCGCGAATCTGCTGCGCACCCGCGTTGACGTCGAGCTGGAACAGCAAAATCAGGAACTGCTCAAGTCGATGAATGCGCGAACCCGGCTTCAGTTGCGCTTGCAAGCAACCGTGGAAGGCCTCTCGGTCGCGGCGATCACCTATTATGTCGTGAGTCTGTTCGGATATCTTGCGAAGGCGGCGCATGAGAGCGGCGGTGTCGCTGTCGACCCAAGCATTTCAACTGCAGCGTTCGTTCCGGTCGCCGGGTTTGCCATCTGGTGGACCGTTCGCCGCATTCGCAAGAAGCACATTGTGGGCGAAGAGTGATCCACAGCGCCAGAACCGCCTTGATGACGGCTGGCGCGGCGCCGGGCCGAATTGCGGTCGCCACGATGGCTCTGATCATGATCGTCGTTGGACTGCTCGAACTCCGCGGGGCGAGCGATGGCCTGCGCATTACGCGAAACCTCGCGGGCGAAACCCCGGTCACGATTTTTCAGGCGCGTACAGCCGCTCCAGCGCCGGTCATCGTGATCGCGCATGGTTTCGCAGGTTCGCAGCAACTCATGCAGCCTTTTGCGGAAACGCTGGCGCACAACGGCTATATCGCGGTGACCTTCGATTTTCTTGGACATGGCCGCAATCGAATTCCGATGTGCGGCGACATTACCGAAGGCACGACGATCACGACAGAGCTGCTGGAAGAGCTGACCGAGGTCGCATCCTTTGCGCGAAAACTCCCTGAAAGCAACGGGCGCGTCGGCGTGCTCGGACATTCGATGGCATCCGACATTGTCGTGCGATTCGCGAAAGCCAATCCCGATGTTGAGGCAACGGTCGCGGTATCCGTATTCTCCCCGGTGGCGACCGCAACGAGTCCCCGCAATCTCCTGGTGATCGTGGGAGTCCTGGAACCCGCGATGCTGCGGAACGAAGGCCTGCGAATCGTCAATCTCGTCGCGGATGGAACAGCCATAGCCGGCGAGACGTATGGCAATTTCGCCGACGGTACCGCGCGAAAGCTGGTGATTGCGCGCGGCGTCGAGCATATCGGCGTGCTCTATAGTCACGACAGCATGGTCGAGGCGCTTCGCTGGATCAATGCGGCGTTTGGGCAAGACAAGGAAGGCTACATCGATAGCCGCGGGCGCTGGCTCGCGCTGGTCTTTGTCGGCATCGCCGCATTGGCGTGGCCGTTGTCAGCCCTGCTACCGATCGGCAGCGCGAGCTGCGTCGGGGCCGAATTAACATGGAAACCGTTGCTGATCGCGGCGTTTGCCGCCCCAGTGCTGACCCCCTTGATTCTTTGGAAGCTGCCGACCGACTTTTTGCCGATCCTGCTCGGCGATTATCTGACGCTGCACTTCTTGTTGTACGGCGCGCTCACCGGAATAGCGTTGTTCTATCTACGCAAACAGACCCTCCAACGCCAATCCGTCAGTTTGGGAAACATCCTAATCGCTGCAACTGCCGTAGCGGCCTATAGCCTCGTCGCATTCGGACTACCGACAGACGCTTATGTGTTTTCATTTCTGCCGACCCCGGAGCGGATTCCGCTTATCGCGGCGATAGCCTGCGGCACGCTACCCTACTTTGTTGCCGACGAATGGCTGACGCGCGGCTCCAACTCGCGGCCCGGCGCCTATGCCCTGACAAAATTCTGTTTCCTGCTTTCGCTCGCGATTGCGGTCATCCTCAATCCAGAAAAACTGTTTTTTCTTGTCATTATCGTGCCGGCAATTCTGCTGCTGTTCCTCGCGTTTGGATTGGTCAGCCGGTGGACCTATGCCGCGACGCGTCATCCATTGCCCGGCGCACTCGCCAACGCCATGATCTTCGCATGGGCGATCGCCGTCACTTTTCCGATGATCATACGATGAGCATTGCGCGAACGGCCTTTTGTTGGTCTGCTTTACCAATGTGGAAACCTGGGCGCACGGAAATATTTCCTGGACAGGAATCGGTTTGGGATTATCCGCGGCCGCCGAAGCTGGAAAAAGTCCGCGCGCGGCTGCTCGTGATTTTCTGCCATCAAACGATCGCCGACACCGCGTCCGGCTATCGTGTGCTCGAGACCAGCCATCCACCGGTCTACTACTTTCCACCTGAAGATATTGCGCAGCCATATCTGCAGGTCGCCGCCGGCAGTTCCTGGTGCGAATTCAAGGGCCGAGCGAAATACTGGTCGCTCGATGTCGAGGGTAAGCGGGCCGACAACGCTGGCTGGAGCTACCCTTCGCCCTCGCCCGCATTCGCAGACATCACAGGATATCTGGCGTTCTATGCCTCACGCGTCGATGAATGCTGGGTCGATGATGAACGCGTCCAGCCGCAGCCCGGCGATTTTTATGGGGGCTGGATCACCTCACGCATTGTCGGGCCTTTCAAGGGCGGCGCTGGAACGCGCGGATGGTAGACCGTGCCGATGCGGCATCACCGGTTTGGGCGCCGGCGGTTCGGAATGCGGCGCCACGCGATCTCTGTACTGATTGCGGCATCTCACGCTCCAGCGAGCCCAAGCGATGCGGCCAGGCGTGCCAGTTCATCAAGCCGGATTATCCGGCACTTGAGACGCGCGTGCATGGCCGCACTCGCGATATGAAGCGACCCGACGAACTCCTTTTCGGTCCGTTCCAGCGCATGGTCCGTGCCTCGCTGCTGCACCCACGTGAAGGCGCGCAATGGACCGGTATTGCGACCCGTATCGGCGAGATTTTGCTCGAATCGGGCACCGTCGACGCCGTGCTGACGATGGCGCCGGACCCCAACGACAAATGGAAGCCGGTGCCAGTGCTCGTGACGACCGCGCAAGGCATGGCGCAGTGTCGCGGCATGCGGATGGGATATGCGCCGCTGCTGGCGCTATTGGAACCGGCGCGCGCGCGCGGGTTCAAGCGGCTCGCGGTCATAGGTATTCCCTGCCAAGTCTACGCGCTGCGATCATTGGAAGCCAAGCTCGGCTTCGAACGGCTCTATGTCGTAGGCACGCCCTGTTCCGACAACACCACCACTGCAAACTTTCATACGTTTCTCGAACTTCTGTCCGATACGCCGGACACGATCACCTATCTCGAATTTCGAGCGGATTATCATGTCGAGCTTCGGTTCAGCGATGGGCGGGTGAAGGAGATCCCGTTTCTGCAATTGCCCATTTCCAAGCTGCCGGCGGATTTCTTTCCAATGACATGCCGCACCTGCGTCGATTACACCAACGTTCTGGCCGATATCACGGTCGGCTACATGGGCGGCCAAGGCGAACAATGGCTATTGGTGCGTAATCAACGCGGTGAGGAATTGCTTCGTCTGCTCGGGGACGAAGTCCGAATATCCGAGCCGGGAAGCACCGGCAAGCGCGCCCGACCGGTCAAGGGTTTTCTGAAGAACGTCGAACTGGCCGCGGGCGGTCTTCCCATTCGAAGCATGCCGAATTGGCTGCGGCCCCTCGTTAGCTGGCTGATGCCGAAGATTGGCCCGCGTGGCCTCGAATTTGCCCGCACCCGGGTCGAGATGAAGGCAGTCGAAACCGTGATTCATCTCCGTCGGCAATATCCACAGCGAATAAAGAACATGGTGCCTGCGCACGTGTGGGCGATGGTCAAGCCATACGGGATCGAACCCAACAGTGGTGAACTTCCTGAGACTTGATTGAATGCTTGTCGGTTCGTGATCCCTTTCGGATCTCGTCGTTACTGCGCGCGTTCGCCTTTCGCCGTCATCGCCTGCATCCGGGCAACTTCTTGCACCAGGCCGTCGCGCTGCTTGGTTAAAAGGGTGACCAAATTCGTCGTGATATCCGGAGATTTGAGAGCTTCGTTATATCTCGAAACATTGCGCTTCTCGCCGTCGATCAAGCCGGGAAGCACGCTTTCATCCAGTCCATTAAACAGCGAACGGACGTTCATGATGGTTTTGTGCACCATGGTCATGACCGACCCGTCTTCGTCAGGAAGTTCGTTGGCTTTCAGCAGTTCACTTGCAAGTTCAGCGGCATTATCATCGTGCAACGTCATCATGTCGTGAAAAACAGAAGCCATCTCCCCGCCTGCCGCGTCCTTGAGCGCCTCCTGATATTCATTGCGCGCGTCGATTGCGCTGGTATGGAGCGATTTCAGGCGATCCAGCGTTCGGTGATGACCAAAATGCTCTCCTCGTTTGCTGCCGACAATTATTTCGGCTGTCCGGTCGAACCGTTTTGATCACCAACGCCCGTATCTGAAGAGGTGGGGGCTGACCGCGTGTCGGGCGTGGGATTGGCAGGTTGATAGACCTTCGGCTGGTTCGCTGAGTCGGCCGGCTGCGCCATGCCTTGAGACTTTCCGGTGGTCTGCCCAACAGGCGTCGTGACGGCGGCCGTCTCAACCTTCGACTTGCCCGCGTAACCTGTCGCCAGAAGCCCCATCACCGCGAGCGCGATAACGGCGAAGCCGATCAATTCGGGTCCCGCGCCGTTGGGCGTCGCTCCGACACGAGATTGATTGCCTTCGAGGGCTTCTGCTGCAATTTCTCGATTGGTGCTCGAGCGAAGAAAATAGATAAACCCGCCGGCAATGATGAAAATGGTCGCCGCCAACGTGAAAAACATCAGCCAGCTGATTGGATTATCGCCGTACATGGGGGCCTCCAGTTGTAAAACCCACATGACAATCACAGCGCTCAGAAATCGTTCCTAAAAAGTCGAACCGCGCTGAAGGCAGCCTCATAATTTCGACCAAATAATTGAATTTATTGAACTATAATGCGATACCACGGCTTTCGCGCCGGCAGCGCAGTGCGAAATTCGCCGACCGCATCTCCGAACCAAATATGTAAACAATAGTTGACACATCGGCCGTCATGGGGAACCTTGGGAGATGCTCACAAAGACCCGTCTCTGACGAACTCGGAGGGCGACATGGACGAAAAAGACTCAATCCTCAAGAAAGTGGAAACGGGCATCAAGGACGCCGCAAAAGCCGTCGAGGATTTTGCCGACGAAGTTGCTGCTCCCGAAGAGCCGGTTGTGATCGTCCCCGACGAGGCCGCCCCGCCGAAGCCCCCGGCCAAGAGCGGCTGAAGACTCATGAACCCCATCTCAGCCTCAGCGCCAACTTCCCAAGAGCTCGAACGGCTGTTGCTGCGAATGTCCGGCAGGGACGAAGCCGCTTTCAAAAAGCTCTATGCGGCTACCCGGCGCAAATTGTTTTCCACCGTTCTGCTGCTGGTCAAACGCGGCCATCTCGCGGAGGAAATCCTGCAGGAAGCTTATGTCCGCATCTGGCTGAATGCCGGGGCCTATCGTCCTGCCCTGGGCACACCGATGGTGTGGATGATCACGATTGCCCGAAACCTTGCGATCGATATTGCGCGAAAATCCGCTCGAGAATTCTATTCCGACCCCTCCGTTTTGTCGGGCTTCGCTGCTGAGAGTCCCACAGCACTTGAAACCATAGAAATTCGAGAAATCGAAAGCGACACTCTTAAACTACAGCAGAGCATTCTTTCTGCCTTGCAAGCTCTTGAGCCGACCAGGCGCCATCTGGTTATCGCAGCCTATATTCATGGAGAAAGCCGGCATCGACTCTCAGAGCGGTACGGCGTGCCGGTCAACACGATAAAGACCTGGATCCGACGCGCGCTGCTGGAAGTGCGTGAGAGCGTCCAGAATGAAGTTACCTCTACGTGTTGAAAGACATCAAGCGTTTTCAAGGCGACCTCACACAGATGATGTTCCAGCATTAAGAAGCTGAGAAACGGCAGTGACAAGTTGCGCTGGCGCGAATGGCTTCTCTAATATGATGCTGTTAGGGACGCCCTTGGACGCCCAATTGACGGCGTCGTTTCCGCTCATGTAAACGACAGGAAAGCTGGGATCGATCTCTCTGGCATGTCGGGCGACACCCCAGCCGTCGATATTGCTTGATCCCAGATTGATGTCCGTGACAAGCGCTCGATATTTTCCTTCGGAAGCATTTAGCAACGCAACGGCATCTTCGCCGGAGGAAGCTATTACGACTTCATAGCCTCCCTCGGTGAGGCTCTCTTCGACGAGGCTCTGAAGCAGCTGATCATCTTCAACGACCAGAATTAGCGGTAGATTTTCCACACATGCCCCCACTCGAATAGCTAAAGCAATCATGACATCACGCGGGAGCGACGCTTTAGTTCCGCGAAAGCTGCAAAAGTTTACAGTAATCAATTGAGGCCGCCTTACACTTTCCGGCGAAACCGTCATGCGCTGCTGGCTAGCTCTTCTCTCTGAAAGCAACTGAATTAGTGATCTAACCTCGGCTCCGTGTCGTATGAACATTCGAACATGCGACGAGCAAGATCATGAAAACGCGGAGACGAGACTTTCCCGGCACGGATTCTGAAACGAGCGAACGGCTGAAGCGTGAAGTTGCCAGCGACGAGGCAGCGATGATCAACGCCCTACTCGAGCTGCGGCAGTCAAATTCGTTGAGCCTGGAGGCAATCGGTTTTCTGTTGGGTGCCGATCCCAGCCAGATTTCGCGATATCTGAGAGGTAATTCAAAGGTTACGCTGACGAATTACCTGCGAATAGCCCGCGCATTCGGTTATCGCTGCAAGATTGTTTTCGAACGGACGGAAGCGACTGAATCGGGAGACACAACGCTCTCCAATCTGAAGATTACCTCTCACAAAGTCTGTAACGCGCGCCGCACCCCGACATCCTGATTTAACGCTGCCGGCTGCGCTCCGGAACGAGAATTTTCTCTCTGCGCAGTGATCCGATTCCCGATCAGCCTCGTATCACCTTTTACCGGGATGCTTTGGGCGCCGCCCGCCCGGGTCCCGGCGACGAGGCCCCGGTCGATGGGCCCCCCGTCGACCGGGGTGCTTCGTTACCGGTGAATAGTAAGAGGATCATGCGTTGAACATCCAGATCAGCCCTTTTCCGCAGCCGTCGGACCTCTCGCCCTCGCGTGAAGAGGTTGAGGCAGCGTTCCGTACGATCATTCGTTGGGCCGGAGACGACCCCGATCGTCCCGGATTGCTTGAAACGCCAGCACGGGCGGCGCGGGCGTTCGGCGAATATTTCTCCGGCTACAAGCAAGATCCGCTTGCGATCCTGAACAAGACTTTCGACGAAACCGCCGGCTACGAGGAAATGGTCGTCTTGCGGGGCATCTCGTTCGAAAGTCATTGCGAACATCATCTGGCGCCCATCATTGGCCAGGCTTGGGTGGCCTACGTTCCGAACGGGCGGGTCGTCGGACTCTCCAAGTTGGCACGCGTTGTCGATGCTTACGCGAGACGGCTCCAGATCCAGGAGCGGATGACTTCGGAAATTGCTTCCGCAGTTCAGGAGGTCCTGCAGCCCCAAGGGGTCGGCGTGGTCATCAAGGCCGTCCATCACTGCATGTCCAGCCGCGGCGTCCACAAGGTCGGAGCGGAAATGGTAACCAGCTGCATGCTTGGTTGCTTTCGCGACAATGCTCTGACGCGACAAGAATTCCTGGCCATGACCAAACAATGAGTGCCAGTGCGATATCGACGATTGCAACTGTCAGGAAAAGTCCGACATCATGGGCCAGCACAGTTATCTGCCCGGATCGACAACCGCTGACCGGACGGATTTTTGGCGTTACGTTCGCCCGTCGTTTCAAAGGGCGTTCCTCCAAAGCAGCAAATTCGCAGAAAACGTCCGAGCATCAAATGGTCGCGAAAGGAACCGAACCCGGCGACCCGCGATCGAAAACAGCGGAATTCGTTGAATGTATCGCGAAAATGGCGACGGAGCGAAGCGAGCCGGCGTTCGATGTGCTTTTTCGATATTTCGCGCCGCGCATCAAATCCTATTGTCTGCGTTTGGGCGCGGACGATTCCTCAGCGGAGGAAATAACCCAGGAAGCGATGGTTTCGCTCTGGCGCAATGCGGGCCAGTTCGATCCGTCGAAGGCATCCCCTTCCACCTGGATTTTTACGATTGCGCGAAATCTGAGTATCGACCGCTTTCGTAAAAGCCGCAGACCCGAATTCGATCCGAATGATCCGGCGCTGGTCCCGGACGATCAGGAGACGCCTGATCGCCTCGTCGAGCAAATTGAACTTGAACAGAGTGTTCGCAACGTCATGGATTCGCTCTCCGCCAATGAAAGAAACGTCGTGATGCTTTCATTCTATGATGACCTGTCGCATTCCGAGATTTCCAGGCAGCTCAGCCTCCCCATTGGCACGGTCAAATCAAGGATAAGGCTGGCGTTCGCTAAACTTCGCTCGGCCCTCGACTCGCAAGATGGAGCGGGCAAATGACCATCACATTTCACGTCAGCAACGATATCCTGGTCAGCTACTCGGCTGGCACGCTGGATGAAGCGTCGAGCCTTCTTGTTGCGACCCACCTCGCGCTCTGTCCACACTGCCGTGCGCGCAACCGGTCGGCCGATTCGCTCGGCGGATACTTGCTCGACTCTCTCGATGAAACGCCGGTGTCTGCGACCATGAAGGACGCCATCCTTTCGCGGGTCAGGAGCGAACCCGGCGTTGGCGTTGGCGAAGCGGCGTCGCTTTCCCGAACGACCAGGGATGCGATCATTCCCGATCCGTTGAGAAGCTATGTGGGCGGAGATCTCGATGAATTACACTGGCGGTGGCTGGCGCCACGCGTGCAGCAGATTCCTGTCCCCACGGCTAGTGGCCGTTCGAAGGCGAGGCTGTTGCGCTTCCAGAGCGGATTGACGGTGCCGTCACATGGCCACAATGGACGCGAACTTACTCTCGTTCTCACAGGCAGCCTGTGTGATAGCGACAGTGTTCTCTATCGGGGCGATATCGCGGAAACCGACGAACGGACCGAACATCAGCCGTTCGCGGGTCCGGAAGAGGACTGCATCTGTCTCGCCGTCACCGATGCCCCGCTCCGCTTCAAGAGCAAAATGGCGCGACTGTTACAGCCATTCTTCGGAATTTAGTTGAGCCGGCATTGCCAGGGATCCGACATGTTGCGCTATTCAATTGCATACTTCGTGACGGCCGGTGTTTTTCTCGCCTCCGATTACCTTTGGCTTAGTCGCGCAATGGGGTTTTATCGAAATTCGCTCGGGGACTTGCTGTCGGAAAAGCCAAATCTCTTCGCCGCCGGCGCGCTCTATCTGATTTATTTCTTCGGGATCGTGGTCTTCACTGTGATACCGGCAGCAAGAAACGACGCCTGGGACTCAGCCGTCCTGCTGGGAGGACTGTTCGGACTCGTCGCATTCTCAACCTACGACTTGACCAATCTTGCGACAATCAACCGCTGGCCCTTGACGGTCACGGTCGTCGATATGGTCTGGGGCACCTTCGTGACGGCGCTTTCGTCGCTGGCAGGCTTTATTGCCATTCGGACCCTGGCGCCAATCGAGTGAGGAACATCGTGGCTGATTCAGGATCGAAAAACCTCGAACGCCTGCTGGAGCGCATCGCCGCCAAAAAGGATCACGATGCGTTTTCCGAACTTTATTCGGCTACCAAAAGAAAACTATTTTCAAGGGTGCGATTGATCGTCAGGCGACAGGACCTCGCGGAAGAGATCATCCAGGACGTCTATTTACGAATCTGGTCGTATGCGGGCTCCTATCGTTCGTCACTCGGCTCGCCGATAACCTGGATGATGTCAATCGCCCGCAACATGGCCATCGATCATTTGCGGAAAACGGGTCGCGAAACCAGCGCCGATGATTCGATGCTGCTGACGCTGCCCAGCGAATGCCCGACCGCTATCGAACATATAGAAGCCTGGGAAGAGGATCAAAACGCCGCGCAGCAGCAGCTTCGGGTTTTCGCGGCATTGCAAGCGCTCAATCCGGTTCGTCGCGACCTGGTGCTCAGGGCCTATCTTCACGGAGAAAGCCGTGAGCAGCTTTCAAGAATGACGGGAGTGCCGGTCAACACCGTGAAGACTTGGATAAGACGGGCCTTGCTGGAGGTAGAAGCAATTCTTCGAAATACCGAGAGCGACAATGATGGTACTGCCTCAGCCAAGCCGACGGCCGACGACCGTTTGAACCCATCGCGTGAAGTGGCTCTCGAATATCGAACTGCGTTGCCAATTCACGCCACGCCCTAAGCGTTCCGGCCCGCGATTTAATGACTATAGAACAGAGACTGGGCGCTGTGCGTCGCGGTTATCGCGGGAAGCATCCAGATCTGGCCGAGCAAAAGAATTCGTATCTGGCCGCGCAGAGACAATGCAGGCCCGGATCGCTTCTCGCAGCGTCGAAGCCCACATGTCCGCTTTCGAACTTTCCATTAGCGTCGCCACTCTCTCGGCGGTATCCAGCCCGGCCCACAACCCGACCATGATCTGCGCCCGTGGCAGTTTACGGCGAAGCCGGCGAACTGCATAACGGATCTGCGCAGGATTCGCGGCAATAAGATACGAAAGGCAAACAAGGGCCACGCCCTCGGTTTCCAATCGAAAGATGTTCGCAGTCGCTAACGCTTCCGGCCCCTCGACGCGCGCGTGCAGTCCATGGACGTTGCAGAGTTGAGAGAACATGATCGCGGCCGCTTCGTCGAGCGCTGTTCGTCCCGCGATACAAAGCACCGGGTTTTCACCCTTCCATTCGACCCGAAGTTCGTCTTTCTGAAGTATGGGCATATCGGCGTAGACCGGTTCGGCAGCGGCGGACTCGACCGCTGCGGCGGCTTCCGCATCCGCAGTCGGCTGATCGCCTGTCGGTTCTCGATCGATTTGGTCGGAAAGGTCATTGGCAAATTCCAGAACCGTGTCGCGGATCCTGACCAGACGAATTTGATCAAGGGCATCACGCTCGAGGTCAGCCTGCGCCAGCTGCAACCCCTTGATGGCGACATCATCATAGTAGGAAGAAAGCGAGCGTTCCTTGAGGAACTCTTCGGCTTTTTCGGTCGCTTCTGTCGGATCCCCGGCCAGCATGCGTTGATAGAATATCTCTGCGGGTGACAGCGCCGGGCGGTCACCAAACATCACATCCAGAAACGCCAGGCGTTCGACATGGCGGCCGAGAACGACCAGGCAGACGGTCAATGGCGTCGCAAGTATCAACCCAATCGGACCCCACAGCGCCGTCCAGAACGTAGCTGAAACCACCACCGCGACCGGCGACAGGCCCGTACTTCGCCCGTAGACCATCGGCTCGACGACTTGCCCGACCAGCGGTTCGACGACGAAGAACAGGACCGCAGTCCAAGCCAGCATTGACCAGCCCGGATCGACAGCGACCGCGAGCGCAAGGGGAAACGCGGCTGCGATGACTGAGCCAATATAAGGCACAAACCGAAGCACGGCCGCCAGGATTCCCCAGAGAACGGCACTTGGAATTCCGATCAGCCAAAGTCCTGCGCCAATCAGTATTCCGAAACCTGTGTTGATGAGAAGCTGACTAAGAAACAAACGGCTCAGTCGGCTGGCAGCGTCGTCCAATGCCGCCGTCGTCCGTTGCAAATCATGAGATCCTGCCAGACGGATCAGCCGGTTTCGCAGATCCTCACGCTGGATCAGAATGAAAATGACAAAGATGACGATAATGGCCGTCGTCGCGAGCGGTGAGACCAGCGGCGCAATGAGCGACCTTAGACTTTCCAGGGCGCCCGGGTCGGGCTGAAGCACTTCGACTGGAACCGGTGTGACCGATCGCGGCCCCAGCGGATTACCGAGCGCCGGCGTGACTGGTTTATCCGGTAACCCGACCTTTGGTTTGTCGAGCTCTTTTCCCAAGTCCTGCAACATTCCCGCTGCACGCTCGAGCGTCGAGCTGCCGCCCGCGACCCCTCTGACAGACTGGATCTTGGACTGGATCGTGGCCTGATAACGCGGAAGATCGCCGGCAAGCCGATTTAGCTGTGTGGCTATCAAACTTCCCAAAGCGAAAATGATTGCAAAGGCGAAGAGTACCACACCAACCACTGCAATCGCTCGCGGCACGCTTAGACGCTGCAAAGCACTGACAGGCGCAGCCAAAACGAAGCTTAAGAGGACTGCAAGAGCGACAGGTACGAAAATCTCTCTCCCGACGTAAAGAGCCGTCACAATGATCACGGCAAGCACCGCCAATGCGACGGCACCCACCAGCGACGCAACGTCTTCGGGCGCTTGAGGAGCGGCCAGTTTTGGAGTCATGTTATTGGCTTCGTCCGGCGGTAACAGTCCCCTGCTTGAGCAGGAAAAGTCGGGATGCACTTCGGCGCAACAGCATGACGAGGATGTCCCGGTCTGCGGCAAACGTTTTGTCGGTTGCCACGCTAATAAGCAGGGGAACCGAACGTTCCATATGAACGAAGTTAATTGTGGCAACCGGCAAGGCTCGGGTTGCTTCAGAGGCAGTCGAGGGCTGCTCAACCTTGAATGAGCGCGCCGCGTTCGCGGTCAATATTTTCTCTCAACCACGTGCTTCCCGCATCGTTGATACCCGCCCATCCCGCTTTATTGCCCGTGATATCCGATATGAATATTTGATCCTCTACCCCAATATGCGATTTCAATTCGTCGCGTATCTCTTCCAGCGTCTTATCGGATCGAACAATCCAGACTGTTTCCAAATGGTGCCACTAGGCGCCCAACGACTGTATAGCTTCTACAAGCTTGTCGTATGCCGCACCATGTGCGGGATGGATATCGTAGGCGATAAGTATCGTGGCGCGTTCGGCCTCCATCAGCTGTCTAAATGCCTGATGTTCCGGCGCGGCTCCGTTCAAAAGAAAGCTTTCAATCTCTATGTAAGAGACGTGGCCGCCTGACTCCGGGTTTGCAACGTGCTTGACCGCACGCAAACCCGATACCGGATTCCGGCCAAGGAACCACAAATCGCCGTTGCTGCTCTTGAAGACAAGCTGATCGCCTTCGGACATATTCTCGTCTTGCTGGTCAGACATTTTGCCTCCGTGGCTGTTCTTGGCGAGCTGGCACCGGTCACGGCACCAACCCAAATGGCCTATCATAATGGTAAGAGGGGTAGTGACGTTCAACGCTGGCGCAGAGGACAAGTGGGTTCTCTAATCCGCGATTTCCGGTGCTCGTGCACCGTGTGACGGTTTCACCCGCAGGGCCGTGGCTTCGAGGCGAACCGAAAACGATCTGCGCCGGCAGGCTGGGCCCACCGTCACGCCGAGTCAAACTTGGTAGCGGGGGCGGTGTTGGTCAAAACAGCCGAAACCAACCCATTGTAATTCCGGCATTAATCGAATTGGGTACCTGGCTTCAATCCGAAATCGCCGTGGTCGCGAAACCCTCCTAATTTTATCGTGGCCAAAATGGAACATCTTGTTCCGGCAAGCCGTTGGCTTCAACCTACGGAGGTTCCAATGAAGCTAAGCGTTTCGAATTTTGACGGTCGCAAGTAGGGCCATAAGGAAGTAATCGACGAGGATACCGGGAAAGCGATTGGGCGCATTCGGTCTGAAGGAACTGGTTTTGCCGGTTCTGGAGGGATTGAAGTTTCCCTTTTCGATGGCAAATACCGAGCCGTCGTTAATAGCCGCCAAGAGTGTTGCGATTTCGTCAGGGGAGTTGAATCTGTTCTCAACAGAATGGCATCAGTAGACGACGGTCGCGCCGCCCTCGAACAAGAATTGTGGGAGTTAAGGCGCGAACAGAAGCGCACCGCTTGATCTGAGGCCGCCTCAAGTGGGAGGACCTTCAGCTAATGGCCACTCTCCCCTTGCCGCTACATTCTCTGCATTCTTGATAGGTCTTGACGCCCGGACGCGTGGGATGTTTGACCATTGTGAAGCCGATCCCCATACATTCCGGGCATTTGTGCTCCAAGACATTCACGACACGTTTCTTCATTAGCCGACCACGCCCTTCATTTCTGCAAACATTTTCTTCACGTCGGACAGCCCAAGTGCCTTCTCACGCGGGCCTTGGTGCTCCTTGAGTGCGTGAAGCTGGCGAAGCACTATCTCATCCTGCTTGTATCCGTTTCTTCTGCGAAGTACGCACGCATGTCCATGACGAAGGCGCGGGCATCGGAAAGCGTCACCAGCGACTCGCCGATCACCAACGACGGTTTTCGGCTTGGGCAGCATAGATATGGGAAGCATGCAGAAGCGTCATCGCGTGGACATGGCTCATCACACCAGTCCACCTCGGCGCTCTAAAGTTTTATCGAGCAGGACGATCACAGTTGAGCGGCGTGACATGCGCAGCCGCAGCCGCCGCAGCCGCCGGCAGAGGCGCGGACCGCGCAGCCACGGACCGCGCCACCTCGGCAGCCATCGCATCCGCGCCGGGCTACCCGCACGCCGCCGCCAACTTTTTCCTTATCGAAGACATAGAACGTGGCGAGACTGATGTCGGCTATTTCTTCCTCACCGAGCGTGATTGCCTCATTCGGTGCAAAGGCCGTTGTCTGCGGCACGTCCGCCGTCGGTACGACCGATGCTGTCGCGCTTCCCAATAGTGAGAAGGTCAATCCGGCGGCTCCAAGAGCCGATACGGCCGCTTTAGTTCCGCGCTTCCGCTTCGAAGCTTGCTTCGCCTGTGGCATGGTCTCATCCTGCGCAAGTCGTCATAAAAATACTACTGCACGGATAGCGGCGTAGCAACCCTCGGACCGCTGCTTAGGATTAGCCTGACGATCATTACCCCGGCGATTACTTTAGGCGCAATGAATAGGCCGCCGAACGAGGAGTTGGACCGGCTCGACGGTGCTGGCGATCTCGAGGAGCTTATTCATCGCGGCTTCAGGGGCGGCGTAAGGTCTAGGCTCGGCAAATTTCACTTCTGTTTTTACCTTCTCAAGTGCGACTGGAACGGACTACCACGCGTTAGAACCCATCCTTGGCGAGAGAACTTCCTCACCTGCGAATTGTAGATCAGGCGCTTTTCGATCAGGTCGCGGCGCGGATAGCTGCCGTTGGTGGCGCTAACGCTGCTCACATGCCTAAATCAAAACGTGCTTTATCTGGCCTACTGAAGTGTGGCTGCTGCGGCGGCGGGATGAGCATCATCGCATCATCGGCTCAGACCGGAGCGGCCCACGCATACAATGCAGCGTCTTCAAAGAGTCCGGCACCTGCGAGAACGGGGCTAGATATTATGTCGATAAGATCGAACGGCTGGTGATTGGTGCCTTGCGCGTCCAACTATCCAATCCAGACAAATCCTCCAGCGGCTAAAATTAGTGCCGTCACCCACCAAAATGTTTGCATCTGAATCCCCCTCCGTCCCGGGCCACCAGCAATAAAAGGTGGCGGGGTTGATTCGAGTGAGAAACTGTCCACGCCGATGACACCGCGCCTAGCCAAAATGCAAAGCTCAATAATGGGCGATTATCCAGTTGACACTACAAAAAGCAGCCGATGGTGTCGTAGCGACGGGCGGCGGTTTTGATTTAGGACTGCGGTTTAGCGGCTGACGCAGCGAGCACAGAGATACTGCCGAGCTTATAACGTTTGAAGGCCGCTCCCTCCATAAACATTCCCGTGTTCGTCAATAGCCTGCACACGCAGGGTGAGCTTGAGGGCGTGCGCGATGGAGGCAATCGTGTTTATGGTCCAATTCGGGTCGCCCTTGAACCATCGGGAAACCTCGTGCTTGGAAGATCCAATGGCTTTTGCGAGCGAAATGAGTGTAAGGCCGCTCTTCTTTCTTTCTGAAATGGCAGCCCAAAACATGCTCAGAAAAGCAGAGCGCACCATGGCGCGATAGTACGCCTTTTCAAATTTTGGATCGTCAACTTTAGAACGGTTCGTCGGCATCTCTAATCACTCCACTAAGATATCCTGAGTACCATTCGCCACTGTGTGCTACCTCGGTCTCAAATAGCTCTTTCCAATCGTCAATGATCTGTTTGGCGGCTTCGTCGTAGCGTTTAAAAAGCTTGTGTTTGTCCCATCCGCGCAAAAGAAGTAATGATCCTTTTGAAAAAACCTCCCAAGAAGTCGCCAACCAGGGACCGGCTTACGAAGACAGAAACTCCAAACTTCATCAAACCCTTCAAGCTTCTCCAAGTCCGGTCGCACTTCATTCTTCTTGCGGCTCAACGTGATGTACTGACCAGCGCAGAAGATACCGATCATTCTCTCGGCCTCGACGGCCGGGAAATTGCCGAATTGAGTGCGGCCATCCAGCAAATCAGCTACCTCGGTGCTTACCGATAGTCTTCGAACCGCCGTACCCAATGGGCGAAAAGGCTTCCGCTCCGCTATCTTTAGAGGCACCTTACGCTCCAAGATATGCAACATTGAACCGCCAGCGTCACCTTACGCCATCATGCGGAGGGTTCACCTCTACCGCGGAGAGAACAGTGGGCCCGGCAAGGACGATCATTGGAGAGCTTGACACCTAGACCCGGAATTAGAGAACAAAATCGGCACGAAACCGACTTCCCGCGATGAACGCTGTTTGGTCGCGAACGGGGTAAGACCGGACGTGGTAGCGACAGCCAAAGGTCTGATGAAATCGTCGGCTTCGCCCGCCTCGGAAACAGGGGCTGCGCCTTTCCGAGAATAGTGCCTCAAACCAGACTACGCTTTGAAGTCGCGTTGCCGTGCGCGGCGGCAAGAAATTCTAGGCGCTGTTCGAGATTCTCGGAGGCGCGCGCCACGCCGCGTTCCAGACGCCGGAAAATGTAGAACATCACAAGCCGCCAAAACCAGCCGCTTCGCTTGTATTTGGGATGGAACGAGCAACGCCACGTAATTTTGGTTCCACCCTCAATCGGATCAAGAATCGTTTCGGCCCGGTATTCGCTCATAGGAAAGCCGCTCAAGAGCGTGTACGCCACCAGGCGATTGGGCACGAGCTCAACGACCTCCTCATGCATCACGAAGCGGCCAGTCCGAAATTTACGCTGCGAGCCTACGCCATGCGGCTCGTCCGTGCCGGGTCGTATCAACTCGAACTCGTCTATCATTGACCAGAACGGATACGTTGCCGAATTCTTTAAAAGCGAATAAATGGCCTCCGGGTCTGCTAGCGAAACGAGGCTTGCCTGAGCACAAGTTTTCTTCATTCGCACTTATCCACAATAGCGCGGTAAGTTCTTGTGATCAGCTCATCGACTAGCGGTGGCGGCGCTTCACGTCTTGTGAGGTGCCCCTTGACTGCAGCGACCGGCACTTCCAACAACACGAACCTCGATCGAAGAATCTGAGGCGCACCCGCGCGGCCGAAAGCCTCGCGCGAAAATCTGGCCACGCATTGCTCAAGCCCCTCCGACTGCTCACGCACTCCCTTCTTGAGCTCGTCGGGCCAGTCGCCGCCCTGAACGAAGTCATGGCGGCTGTAGAGCGAAAGCAGTCGTGCATCTTCCAGATGTTCGCGGGCCCAGCGTGGTAAATGCAGTGCGGCAGCGAGGCCGTCGCCGGCCTGAATTGCAGCGACAAATCCCACCTGAAATTCCAATACGAGTTTCAGCCAAAGTTGGCCGAGCAGCACATCCCTGGACACGAAGCGGTGATAGAAAGACCCCTTCGGGGCCCTGAGACGGTTCGCGACCGAATCGACAGTCACTGCGGCCGGCCCACCTTCGGATGCTAAGAGTCTGGCGGCTTCAAGAAAGCCAGCGCTGTCGTAAAGCGGACGTCCCATGATTTTCCTAGCAGCGCGCTTGGCCGGTCCTGCTCTCTTCCCGAAAAAGAATGCTCATATCGTGCACATCCAAGTGCCATCAAGCTCACGCGTCATTATTGTTGGGCGAACCCCAAACGGTTCAGGCGTTAGCCCGCGGACCCAAAGCTCCATACGAGTGACTTCCACTTCAATGAAGGCTGCATGCGCCCGATCGTCGGTCGTCGGAAAGTAACGGCCGTATGCTTCCTTCCACAGAGCCTGAACATAGTCATTTGTTTCGTTTAGACGCGCGGTTCCTTCTAACGAGACATATGCGTCCTCAGCATCTTTTTGAAAAATAAGCCTAACATCTTGCGAGCGACGAATATCCGCTACCTTTTTTGATCGCTTATCGGTCAGAAAACGGATGGTCAACTCGTCCTCGCCCGGCCGCGCCAAGATACGCCCCATCGGACGCGTGCGAATTGCGCCTTCGGTACGGCTCAAAAGCCAGCAATAATCAACGGCTCCAATGATCCTTTCGACGCCAGCAACCAGCTTACGGGCGGCGTACTCCGTTGCCGGTCTTATGTCGGACATAAAACCTCCAATCTAGAAACTCCCTCCAAATATCAAATCTAGACGAAATAGTCTAGACTTAATGATCTAGATTCTTCGCCTGATGCTCGCCGCTCACGCAGCCACTTTTGTGCGTTATATTTTCGGCGCTTGGCTTTTCTGACTTCAGGTTGTGGCCCAAACCGGCGGTTGGAGGTCGGGCAGAGTATGTCCGCTCTGCCCGGGTATTTCAGACATCAACTTGTTCTGCTATTGCGAGGGCATCATCTACTTCGATGCCGAGATATCTGACAGTGCTTTCTATCTTGGTATGTCCGAGCAGAAGCTGGACGGCCCGGAGGTTGCCAGTGCGCCGGTAAATCAGGGTTGCTTTCGTGCGCCGCAGCGAATGCGTGCCGAACAGTCTTGGATCCAGCCCGACACTTCCGATCCACTCCGACACGAGCCGGGCATACTGGCGCGTCGTCATGTTGTGGTCGGGACCGCGACGGCCTGTGAACAAGAACTCGCCGGGCCTTTTGCCGGTGGCCTTTAGGTAGTCATCGACCGACTGGCGGGTCTGTTCGCTCAATTCAAATCTGACGGGCCGCCCGGTTTTCTTTTGTCGGACCGTCGCGCGATCCGCAGTGTAGCCGCCGGCGGCGACATCCTCGACCCGGATGGCGACGACATCACAGCCGCGAAGCTTGCTGTCGATTGCCAGATTGAACATGGCGAGGTCGCGAGCGCGGCCTTCGATCTGGAGTTTCGTCCGGATCGACCAGACGTGTTTGGGTCGCAGCGGCGGCTT
>NZ_JBEKRB010000003.1:0-352861 GCF_049519115.1 Bradyrhizobium sp. | reverse complement strand
TGAACGAACGCAACAATGCCCTCAATGATTTGCGATCATCATACTCACTCGATTCAAGCAACGACTTTTGCGCTCGCTCGGCCAACGGGTTTGAGCGGGCAGTCTGTTTCAACAAGAGGCAATTCGATCCCGGACTAACTTGAGAGCCGAGCGCCTTGGCCGAATTATTGCATTGTTTTTTGCGATTCGGTGCCGTCGGCTGTGATCACGACGGTGTGTTTGAACCGAAACGATGTTCGAAAACCGAATGTACATGGGACTTCAATTTATCAATTGAGGGGTACGGGCCATGCGCTTCTTGATCATTGCATTGTCAATTGCTGGTATGCTGGTAAGTGCGAACGCCGCGAAGGCTGACCGACGGGTCGCCTTTGTGGTGGGTAATGGCGCCTACAAGAATGTTGCGACGCTTCCGAACCCGCCTGTGGATGCCAAGGCGATGGCCGGTGTGTTGCGAAACGCCGGTTTCGATGTGGTGGAAGGCATCAACCTCACCCGCGACAAGATGACAGAGCGGCTGCTTGAGTTCGGCAAGAAAACCCAAGGCGCGGATGTCGCGGTATTCTTTTACGCCGGCCACGGCATAGCGGTCGACGGCACCAATTACCTGCTGCCGGTGGACGCCGACATCAAATCCGAGATGGACGTGAAGCTCGGCACCGCCATCAATGTTGATCTCAGTATCGACCAGACCATGAGCGACGCCAAGGTCAAACTGGTATTCCTGGATGCCTGTCGTGACAATCCGTTCGCAGCGAAACTACGCACAGAGAGAGCAACTCGCGGCCTCACACTCCAATCCGGTTTGTCTGAGATGAAATCGGGCGAAGGCACGCTGATCGCGTTCGCCACCGGACCCGGACAGACCGCGCTCGACGGCCAGGAAGGCACAAATAGCCCCTTCACCCGGGCGTTGATGGCCAACATCACCCAACCCGGCGTCGAGATTCAGCAGGCGATGACCCAGGTCCGCGCCCAGGTCCGCGACGAAACCAACAAGGGCCAATTGCCCTGGGGGAATACCAATCTGACCGGCGCCGTTTATCTCAATCCGGCTGCGGCCTCCGCCGCGGCTCCCGTAGCCGTTGCTTCCAATAGCCCGACCGCTGCCGCGTCCAGCGGCGGTTCGGACGTCGAGCTGGAGTTCTGGCGCTCGATCAAGGACTCCAACAAGCCCGAAGAGCTCAATGCCTATCTGACCAATTACCCGAACGGGCAATTCAAGTCTCTTGCCCTGGCACGCATCGCCTCGCTTGAAAATGGTCCGAGCACCACGACCCGTAACCTCAGCGTTGGCACCGATCCCGCGACCTTTACCGACGAAGCCAACCAGGTAACCGAGGACCAGATCGGTCTCGACAGAAATCAGCGCCGCGACATCCAGCGCCGCCTGACCGGGCTCGGCTTCGACACCAAGGTCACCGGGAAGTTCGACGACTCGACCCGCGCCGTCATTGCACGCTGGCAGGCCGCTCGCGGCTACCCCAGTACCGGCTTCCTCAACAAGCTGCAACACAAAGCGCTGTCGGCGGAAATCGTGGCGACGAACCAGACCGGTTCGAACGACGACTCCGACGATCATGCGCGCCGTCATTCCGGCGGCGGCCGCCGCGGCGGCGGTGGAGGCGGCGGCGGAATGGCCGGACCGGGACAGTTCATCGGCGGCTTCGCGCGCGGATTGTTCGGTAGGTGAATCCAACACGGCGGCACCCGGACGAACCCGGAGCAGCCGCAACTGCTAGAAAAGCGCCTTGGTCTTGACGCTTCAGAGCCAGGCTCTCTCGGGCAGTTTGATTTCAGACAACCTTATTTACGTGGCCTCTCGTTATTGGTCACCAAACGTACCGCAACCGCGAGGAACAATTGCGATGATCCAATTCTTTAGGACCCAGACCATTGTTGCCATCGGGGCCTTGCTGGCGATGTCTGCCGGACAAGCGTTCGCCGGTGACGACGTTACCGCCGATACGATCGTACGCGCGCTTCAGCCCAAGCCGCTGACGAGAAGCCTTTCCATGACGCCCACAAAAGATCCGTCGGCCGTTGCAGCGGACGGACGCGTTATCGACGGCCTGCGTAACAGGAAGACGCGTTCTCTCTCATCAAGCGAGCGCGAAGAGATCGCAACCGTCGCAGCCGACAAGCCCAACATCGATCTCGAAATCACCTTCGACTACAATTCTGCTGACATCAGCGGAACGTCTTTGCCCAGCGTTCAGGCGCTCGGCAAGGCACTTATAGATCCCAATCTCAAGGGTTCGACCTTCATGGTCGCCGGCCATACCGATGCGGCAGGCGCAGAAGCCTACAATCAGGAGCTTTCCGAACGCCGGGCCGACACCATCAAGCGCTACCTCGTCGATAACTTCGGTGTTGCGAGCAATGACCTGATCACCGTTGGTTACGGCAAGAGCAAGCTCAAAAACCCGGGCGCGCCGATGGATCCGGCCAACCGCCGGGTACAGGTCGTCAACCTCGCCAATAAAACCGCGTCCAAGTGACGGGCTCAATCGGTTCATGTCGCCTACCTGGCTTCGATTAATTCACAGCCCTCAATAGGAGAGACATCATGCGCAAAGCTCTTCTCGCGATCGCCGTTCTCATGATTTCCTCTATGGCCGCCGACGCCGATCCATACCTTCGCGTGGCGGAAAACGGTCAGCCTCCCGCCCCGGCAATTGTCATCACAACCGAGCCGAGTGAACCGGCCAAGCCAGTTGAGTCGAAGACCGCTGAGCCGACAAAGGCGGTTGAATCGACAAAGGCTGCCCCTGAACCGACCAAGACGTCTGCAGAGCCAGAAAAGACGGCCGAGCCGGCGGCTGTTGCTGAAACAAAATCGGCTCAACCTCAGAAAACGAAGCCGCGTGTCTCACGCCGCGAGAGCGACGAACAAAAAGCTCGCCGGATCGCGGCGAAATTCGGTGTCTACTGGTGAGTGCAAGTCGAATCGCGACCGCGCTTCGCTACGCCACCATTTCCGCGCCTTACGCAGTGCCATCGAGGTCGAGCTTGCGAGTTCCGGAAACTCGACAGCTTTTACCCAACCTCGAAGTCGCTGCATCAGTTGACGTTCGCGATGGTTGGGGACTGACGTCACGCGCTCTGACTTAGGCCGCGCGCCGCTTTCGTGGCGCCTTCGCTTTCTTTGGCTTGTCAGTCTTCGGCGCCTCGCTCGATAAAACTCGGCCGTATCCACCGAGCGATGCGCTTAAAATCTCACGCTGCGCAACGAGCCAATGAGCGTCTGCGTTTCCGTTCTCACAGCCGCTTTCGATCCAAAGGTGATAAGCACGCTCGCGGATTGCTTGATCTACGTCCTGCATCACGGATCTCCTATTCCGTAGGTTGGTTGGAGAGAGCCTGCCTTGCGTGTTTCCCTCTGGGGAGAAAGCCGGCGTAGAGCCTGCCCACGTCCCGAACGGCTGCTAGTTTTCCCGTTTCGGCCGCTTCGTGAGCGAAAGCATGGGCTTAGATGGTTAACAAATGGTTAACTGCCCTGGACGCGCTGCTGCTGGCTTAAGAATCGGAGTTCCGACTGTCACAGGTATCGACGTCTTGCTCAGCTGCCGGCTCGTCGGACACGTCCTCGGTTGCAACGCCTGCGTCAGTTTCGTCTCGGTGCCGGGTATCGATCAGCTTGACGATCTTCACGCTGCCATAGAATTCAGTGTCATCACTCGCTGCTTCGTATGCCGACTTTTCGGTCGCGAACGCTACCTCTCGCCAAGTATTCCATAGGTGCCTTCACCGGAAGATCTATGTCGGCCTTAAATGAATCGGAGGCAAGTCGATGAACATTTGTAATTGAGTTCTTGTGAACAGGATCAGGCGAGTTTGTGAAATCAACCGCAATTCTCCGCATCCATAATGTGGATGATTTTAAGGATTGACTCGAAAATTCGATCACCAGGGAAAAACGTGTATTTTCCGCTATATTTGATTTTCCGAAGTGATCTCTTCGTTTTCTTATGTTGCTTACGATACGGCATGCGATACAGCCCGCGCTTCTCCAAACGCGCATATCTGTCATCAAGGACGAGTGTGAGACGCAGGCCTATAGGCCTCTGCCAGCACCGGCACCGGCCGCTCCTTCGCCGATTGCCAAGACCACCACGCATCGTTAATGCATGCCGGTCCCGAAAAGTGTGATAAAGCGCCTACTCTGTCACGGGATCGGCGTACTTACGGCGTCGCCCCGAGTCCAAGGCTGGGAGCGATAACCTTCATAAGGAACTGCGCCCCGGTAGGGGTGAGGTGAATCTCATCCCTTGCAACCAGTGACGAACCGAGCCGAGTCAGGCATCCATCCCGGTCACAAAACGGCTTCCACGTCGATATGAACTGCACGCCTAGCTGGCGAGCTACTGGCTCCGTCAAAGCGTCGCTCGAATGTTTATCGTAATAGGCTTCTACCCGCTCGGGGATCAAGTTGCCGGTACGCCGATAATACGTCGCCACTACTTCCGGCAGCCGCCTAAGCCAAACCGGCGCTGTCCCGAAAATGATGATCCTATGAATCCCGGCTTCTCGTAGGGCTTCGACCGTAGGCTTCAACATCTCTGCAGTGTCGTCCCCGCTCCATATTGCCTCTAGGATGACGATATCTGGCGATGCTTCTGCGATGCGCTGAGCGATCCTTTGATTGCGCTCAACGCAAAGGCCGGAAAGCGATGGGCGCCGTATTAAAAACACTGGCGCACCCGACACGATTCGAACGTGTGACCTTTGCCTTCGGAGGGCAACGCTCTATCCAGCTGAGCTACGGGTGCAACGCGGTTCATTTAGCCGATTGGCCCGGCATCGGCAATGGCGCCAAAGACCCACAATCGAGACGGCCTGCCCCGCCAGGCCGTTCGGCTGTGAAGCGACGGCCAATCTTGATTTTGGCGGGTAGACATCGTCCAGTAGACCCCTGGAATTACTCAGGACAGGCCGCAAACGGGGTGAAATTCCGTCGCGCTTCAGTGAGGAATGCCCTCGTCGCCGGGGTTGGTACTGTTAGTAGTAAAGGGGGGATAGCGAGCCATGGTGGATCATTCCGGATCCCCGCGATCTTTCGGTGGCGGCAAAGCCTGGCCCGTCTTTCGTTCGCTCGCCAACTACCGCCTTCCCTATCTCAGAGGGGATTTGTTCGCCGGGCTGACGCTCGCGGCGATCGTCATACCCGAGCAGATGGCGACCGCCCGCCTCGGCGGCTTCGCGCCGCAGATCGGCTTTTTCGCCTTTGTGGCGGGCTCGGTCGCCTTTGCGGTGTTCGGCGGCAACCGCTTCCTGTCGTCGGGCGCCGATTCGACCATCACACCGATCTTTGCCGGCGGGCTCGCCGCGGTCGCGGCCACGGGCTCGCCGGATTACGCGACACTGGCTGCGGCGCTTGCGCTGATGGTCGGGCTGATGCTGGCCGCATCAGGCATTTTCCGTCTGGGCTGGATCGCCGATCTGTTGTCGATCCCCGTCACGATCGGCTTCCTCGCCGGCATTTCGGCACACATCCTGATTTCCCAGCTACCGGCGATCCTCGGGCTGCCGACGCCCGAAGGTCCCATGCTTCAGCGGCTTTTGGCGTTGGTCGAACATCTCGGCGACACCAACGGCTTTACGCTCGTCATCGGCCTTGGCGTGCTTGCGATCATCGCTTTGTCCGAACAGATCGATGCGCGGATTCCCGGCGCCTTGATTGGCCTTGCATTGGCAAGTGCTGCGGTCGTGCTGTTGCGGCTCGAAAGCCGGGGGGTCAGTGTTCTCGGCACGATTTCGGTGACGATGCCGATGCTCGCGATTCCGGTCGTATCGGTGAGCCGCCTGAGCAGCCTATTGTCGCTCAGCCTCATTATTTCAGTGGTCGTGATGGTGCAGACCGCGGCAACGACAAGGTCCTTTCCGACCGACCCCAATGAGCCGCCGGATGTCGACTGCGATTTTATCGGAGTTGGTGTCGGCAGCATCTTTGCCGGATTGATCGGCGCCTTTCCCGTCAATGCGAGCCCGCCGCGGACTGCGGTGGTTTCCGAAACCGGTGGCCGCTCCCAGATCGCGGGCCTCGTGGCCGTTGCCATCGTCATCGCGCTATTGGCCGTCGGCACCTCGTTGCTGCATCGAATTCCCAACGCCGCGCTTGGCGGGGTATTGTTGTTCGTCGCGCTTCGGATCATTCGCTTTCGCCAGATCGCCACGGTCGGCCGCCAATCGCTCGGCGAGTTTCTGCTGATCCTGGTGACGGCGGCAGGGATCATTCTCCTGCCGATCGAACAAGGCGTCGGCCTCGGCATCGCGCTGTCATTGCTGCATGGCATATGGACCACGACGCGCGCCCGCGTGCGGCCGCTCGAGCGCGTGCCCGGCACCTCCATCTGGTGGCCGGTCAGCCCCAATCTTCCCGGCGAGCAGGAAGCCGGCGTGATCGTGGCGGGCTTTCCAGCGCCGTTGTCGTTCCTCAATGCCTACGATTTCCGCCGCGATATCCTCGCGGCGTTGAAGTCCTCGTCGCAAAAGATACGCCTGGTGGTGCTGGAGGCGACCGGCATCGTCGAGATCGACTTTACCGCCGCCCAGGTCCTGGCCGAGATCATCAGGCAATGCCACGACGACGGCATCGACTTTGCCATCGCCCGGCTTGAATCCTCTCGCGCACAGCAGGCAATCGTCCGCTTCGGCATCGATACCCTGCTTGGGCCAGATCGCCAGTTCCACAGCGTGGAGGAGGCGGTACGCGTCCGCGCCGGAAAGAATTAATTAGGCGGGAACGATCGCCCGCCCGATCGGCCACACCGCAATGCCGGCGAGTTTCAGGTGGGCCCATGCGAACGGAATCCCGATAATCGTCACCGCAAGAACGACCGCGGTGGCGAGGTGGCCCAGCGCCAGCCACCACCCCGCGAGTACCAGCCAGATCAGATTGCCGATCAGGCCGAAAAGCCCCGTGCCAAGGTCGGATTGCCCTGTCAGGCTGTCGCGGCGCACGGCCCGCTGGCCGAACGGCAACAGCGTATAGACGGCGATGTTGAAGGCCGCCCGCGCCCAGGGCAGACCGACGATGGTGATCGCCATGATGATCGCCGCGACAACCCAGCCGGCCGCCATCCATACGCCGCCGAGCAAGAGCCACAGGATATTCAGAAATATCGAGACCGGTTGCATGTCATCTCTCCAGGACGCGGATGCGCTACGCAGGACCAAACTTGCATCGAAGATGCCGTTATCGGTGCCCTCGATCGGCAAATAGCGATGTTGGCGAAGATAGCAAGGAAGAGGCCGGGCCGGAATGACCTACAATTATCAATCAAGACACCCATAAGGCATCAATCATGGCATCGATAGGCGCTCGACAGGCGTCACATAAAACGCGAGCTATCCGCTCAGCGGCGATAACGCGTGGGGCGCGCATAAGCCTGGCGATTTTCCTGCACCGGCCGGCTTGCCTCGTTGACGCGTGTTTCGCTGAAAACGGGCGCGGCTATCTTCAGCTCTTCCAGGAAAATGGGATAAGCGAAATAAAAACCTTGCGCGTAGCGAATGCGGGTGGCCGCCTGCAAGTAAGCCAGTTCCTCGAAGGTTTCGACGCCTTCAGCGATCACAGTCATGCCGAGCGCCTCGCTCAGCGATTCGATCGCCCGCAGGATTCCCTGGCTGCGTGGACGAAGATGGATGTCCTTGATGAAGGAACGATCGATCTTGATCTCGTCGGCGGTGATATCGGCCAGCGCCGACAATGACGAATAGCCGATACCGAAGTCGTCGATCGATATGCCGACCCCAAGCTTGCGGAAGATCGGCACGATTACGTCCTGAAACCGCGTCTTGGTGACGAAAGCGTCTTCCGTCACCTCGATCATGAAACGGCGGGGAAAGCCGGTTGCCTCCAGTGCCTCGGCGAACGAACGCATGAACGTGGGGCTGTCGGCCTGCTTCGCCGCAACATTGATGCTGATAGTAGCTGCCGCGCCAAAAGTCTCGTTGATGAGATCGATCGATCTCACGATTTCCGCCAACACCAGATGGGTGAGTTCGTCGATCAATCCCAATTCGGCCGCGAGATTGATGAAGGTGCCCGGCGCCTGGATGACCCCGTCGTCGTCGCGCAAGCGGACCAGCGCCTCCACACCTTTGATTTCCTTGGTCCTGATATCGACCTTGGGCTGGAAAGCGCAGCAGAACCGCTTTTCCAGGATGGCATGCCGCAGCGATTGCTCGATCTTCATGCGGGCGAGCGCCTCGCGCTCCATACTGGTGTCGAAGAAGGCGACCGCGCCCTTGCCGTCGTTCTTGACCCGATACATCGCAATGTCGGCGTTCTGGAGCAACGCCTCGTAACCGCGGCCATGGTCGGGAAACAGGCTTACGCCGATCGACGTCGAGGCGAATATCTCCGATCCATCGATGAAGAACGGCGCTTTCAGCCGCTGCAAGGTAGCCTCGACATATTCAGCCACTTCTTCTTCGCTGTCGATCGGGGCGAGAAGAAGCAGGAATTCGTCGCCGCTGATGCGAGACAACATGTCGTTTTCGCGCAGGTTAAGTCCGAGCCGCTTGGCAACCTCGACCAGCAGCGCATCGCCGGCGGAGTGACCGTAGTAGTCGTTGATATGCTTGAAATTATCGATATCGAGAAAGGCGAGCGCAAAAGCGTTGCCCGGTTCATAGTGTTGGATCAGGCTTTGCACGCGGTGTTCGATCACCCGTCGCATCGGCAAGCCCGTGAGTTCGTCAAAATAGGCCGAGCGAAACAGATGATCCTCGATCGCCTTCTGCTCGCTGATGTCGGCCGAGCACGATAGCAACAGGTTGCGGCCCGCAATGCGGGCCGGCCGATGGGCCGTCAGCAACACCTGCTCCCCTTTGCTGCCGGCACCGCTCACCTCGGCCACGGCTAGGCGCCCGACGCGGAGCAGCTCAAGCGCCATTTCCCGTCGTTCGTTCAGATGTTTTGCGGGGAGTTCGCCGGGCGTCGCCGCGGCCATGCCTAGCTGCGAGGCCGCAGCGTCATTGATCAGCAGAAAGCGGCCCTCTTCATCCTGAACCGTGACGCCTGTCGGGAGCAGCCGGATGATATCCCGCAAAAGGCCGAGGTCGCCATCGAATGCGAATTCGCCTTCGTGTTGCGGGGCGTGGGGCAGGATTTGACTTGAAAGGGGGCTTTTCATGGCAGGGCAGAGATTGGCAAAGTCTCTTGTAGTTTTGGTTAAGTGAGCCATCAGGGATTCAAGCGTGGGGGCCTGGATCACAAGCCACGGCGATCGTCATTAACAGAACGTCAACGCGCGGCCCCGCGCCCGGCATTTGGCTTAAAACTATACCTTCGGCACGCGGCATTGCATGGTGCAATGGACTCCGCTTTTCAGGAAACTGATCTCGGTCTTGCCATCGAACGGCCGGAGCGCCGATGCCAGCAATTTGGTGCCAAAACCCGCCTCACCTATCTCGCCGAGCGAAGGCCCCTCGGTTTCGTCCCAGGCGATATTCAGCCGATCGTCGGTGATTGACCACGACACTCCCAGCATGCCGCGCTCGGAGGAAAATGCGCCGTATTTCCCGGCATTGGTCGCGAGCTCGTGAAAAATCAGCGCGAGGCTGACCGCAAGCTTGGTGGGCAGAAACAGCCGGTCGCCGTTCAGGGTGAAGCGGACATGGCCATAAGGCCCAAGTTCCGAAAGCAGCAGGTCCTTGATGTCGCAACCGCCGTCGTCCACCTTGGTGATGAGATCGTCGGTCGCCGACAGCGCCCGCATGCGATGATCGATACTGGCCCAGATCTGCGGCTGGTTCTGCAACACCTGATGAAGCACGGCGTGGACGGTCGATAATTTGTTCTTTAGCCGGTGCTGCAATTCATCGACCAAAAGCTTGCGATACTCTTCTTCCCGGATCAGCCGCCTGGAAATTTCGCGCTGCCTGGCGGCCACCGAACGGTAATGCTCGACGCCCCAGATCGTCAGCCCGCATACGATCGCATAGATGACCAGGAGCACCAGGCGCGGAAAGAAATTGCTCGGCACATCGCCGAAATTCGTGGCAACGCCGAGCCCGCCGCCCACTAGCGCGGTGGCGATGCCGGTGCGATAACCGGCCAATGCGGTGGCAAAAAAAACGGCGGGAAAGTACGGCGTGAAAAAAACGTCCGGCCGTATTGCCGCGAGAAGCCATCTTGCCGCCGTCGACAGCGCAAGACAGCTTGCTGAAAAACAAAGACTGAACAGCAACGAAGGTCGGGAGACGCCTTGCCAGCCTTGTCGAAATTCATCGACTAGTCGTTTCGTTATTGGTCGCATCACTAGCGGCTCTGATCCGAAGTCAGGTCAAGCATAGCGGAACCGTGGCGGCTCGGCCGCTCGAATAACGACGGGGTTTGTTCAATGTTGCGATCATTCGAGCGGTTCCGTGGCGTGGAATCCGGGAGACGGGAGGAGCAATTCGCAAGGCCCGGCACACCGCGCGCCTTGCCTTGCTGTGGCAAGGCGGAGATATTTTAGCCCGAGAATGTCAAAAGGAGGACGACCAACATGGCACGGCTGGAAGGTAAAATTGCGGTAATCACCGGCGCGACAAGCGGCATCGGATTGCGCACCGCGGAAGTTTTCGTGGCCGAGGGCGCAAATGTCGTCATTGCCGGCCGGCGCGCGCCGGAGGGCGAAGCGCTGGCGAAAAAGCTCGGCGCGGCATGCGTGTTTCGTCGTACCGATGTCACCGTCGAAGACGACATGCGCAATCTGATCAATGAGGCGGTCGACAAATTCGGCCGCATCGACTGCCTGTTCAACAATGCCGGCGGCCCGGCACAGACCGGCGGGATCGAAGGGCTTGAAGTCGACCGTTTCGATGCGGCGATGGCGACTTTGGTGCGCAGCGTAATGCTCGGCATGAAGCATGCCGCCCCGCACATGCGGCATCAGGGTTCTGGCAGCATCATCAACAACGGCAGCATTGCTGGTCGCCTCGCCGGCTTTTCATCGTCGGTGGTTTATGGGGCCGCCAAGGCCGCCGTCATCCACCTGACCAAATGCGTCGCGATGGAACTCGGCGAATCCGGCATTCGCGTCAACAGCATTTCGCCGGGCGCGATCGCGACCGGGATTTTCGGCAAGGCACTCGGGTTGTCGGTGGAGGCAGCGGAGAAAACCCCCGACGTCATGCGCGAGGTTTATAAAGCCGCGCAACCGATCCCTCGCGCCGGCCTGCCGGAAGACATCGCGCATGCGGCGGTGTTTCTCGCCAGCGACGAGTCGACCTTCATCAACGGGCACGATCTGGTAATCGACGGCGCCATCACCGGTGGTCGCAACTGGACTGCGCAGCAACAGGGCTATGTCGCTCTGCGCAAGGCGTTCGACCAGGCCGGCGGCTGATGGAGTGGAGGCCGCGAACGTCAAGCGCTCCAATCAGGCCTTGTGTTGTTTCGCGGCTTCCTTCTGCAAATCCGGCGCATCGACCGGCGGAATGGCGACGCGGCCCGGACCGGTGAGCGGCAGTGCCGCTGCCGCCTTGTGGTTCTCCATGATCTTCGCCATCACAGCCTGCCCCGCGCGGTCGAACACCGCGCGATTTTCGATCAGGAATTTCTGCGACTCGCGAAGCTTGGCGACGTAGCCGTTGATCTCCGGAATTACGTAGCGCGCCACCATATCCCAACTACGTCTGGTACTTTCGGGGTTGGCCCAGTCATGAACGAAGCCGATGATGTGGCCTACGCCGCCTGACACTTCCATCAACTTCCTGATGGCGCTGACCAGATCATCGGGGGTACCGATGGTGGATGCCGAGATACCCACCCCGCCGGCGGTCTTCTCCAGGGCATCGTCAATCGATTTGAATCGCTCAAGGCCCGGACGCTGCAGCGTCTTCACGTTATATTCGTTGTGCCATTGCATCAGCCCGCTACCCGCCTCAGCTCTCGCCTGCTCGCGGCTTTCGGCGATGTGCCAGGACAAGAGCACGCGCCAGTCCGAGCGACTAACGGTGGTGCCGTATTTCTTCGCGGCGTCTTCCGCAAAACCCCATTGCGTCGGCAGCGCCATCAACCCTTGCGTCGACATCGAACCGAGCGAGATAATGCCGATGCCGTATTTCCCGGCCAGCGTCATTCCCGAGGGCGAGATCTGCGAGGCGACGACGAACGGCATTTCCTCCTGAAGAGGAAGTATCTGCAATGCGGCGTCGTTCATCGTGAACCAATCACTTTTCGCCGTCACCCGCTCGCCGCGAAACAGCCGGCGAATAAGCGCGATCGCCTCGTCCTGACGGTCGCGTTGCAGCATCGGGTCGATGCCGAGGGTGTGCGCGTCGGAGGCAAGCGCGCCTGGACCGGAACCGAAGATGGCGCGACCGCCGGTCATGTGGTCGAGTTGCACCATGCGTTGGGCTACATTGAAGGGATGGTGATAGGGCAGTGAGACCACGCCGGTCCCAAGCTTGATGCGTTTGGTGCGCTCACCCGCGGCGGCCAGAAACATTTCCGGCGACGCAATCATTTCCCAACCCGAGGAATGGTGCTCGCCGCACCAGAATTCGTCATAACCAAGCGCATCGAGTTGCTCGACGAGATCGAGATCCCGGCGGAATTGCAGCATCGGGTGCTCGCCGATCGGGTGATGCGGGGCGAGGAAGGCCCCGAATTTGAGACGAGCCATGGATTTTCTCCGCACAGTTCTTCTTGGTTGTCTCTCAAATTAGGAGGTGGGAAAGACCAAGGCAATCGCCTATTCGAGACCCTGCTGCGACGGCCGAGCGGCCATCAAATCTGCCGTATCGAGGCAAGCGGGCGAATTTACACCCCCTGCCCCATCCGCTAAGAGGACCCCTTCGTTTTCCCCGCCGAGGTCAAGATGTATTTGAGACCGTCCGATTCCACTGCGTCTCTTGAGCTTCCAACGCAGAGAAAGCGCGACCTCGTCACCCATTTTGAGGCGAATGGCGACGAACTGGAGCGCTGGCGCGAATTCAACGCCGCCTACCATCAGGACGATTTCAAGTTCATGCGCTTCCTGATTCCGCCGGGCAAGCGGGTATTGGAATTGGGATGCGGGCGCGGCGATCTGCTGGCAGCCCTTGAGCCTTCTTATGGCGTCGGTGTCGACTTCGGCGCCAAGACCGTCGCCAAGGCCAATGAGCTGCATCCCGATCTTTATTTCGTGCTGGGCGATGTAGAAGACCCCGCCACACTCGCCTCGATCGAAGGACCGTTCGACTACATCGTGATCGCCGACACCATCGGCATGTTCGATGATATCGATGCGACCTTGCGGCTGGTGCACCATTTGAGCGCGCCGTCGACCCGGATCATCATCTCCTACTACTCGCATTTGTGGGAGCCGGTTCTCAAGCTTGCCGAAGCGCTGAAGTTGCGCGCGAAACAGCCGCGGATCAATTACATCGCGACCGCGGACTTCCTCAATCTGATGGATCTTGCGGATTTCGAGGTCATCGGCCAGGAGCAGCGACAACTCTTACCGCGCCGCTGGCTTGGCCTCGGCCCGTTCATCAACCGCTTCATTGCGCCACTGCCCGGAATCAGGAAGCTATGCCTGCGGACCTATCTGGTCGGCCGTCCGGTGCGCCAATTTCCGGACCGGAAATTTTCGGCCAGCATTCTGATTCCGTGCCGTAACGAGAGCGGCAATATCGAAGATGCGATCCGGCGCATGCCGCGATTTGGCGCCTCGCAGGAAATCCTGTTCGTCGAAGGTAATTCCAGCGACAACACCTTTGCCGAATGCGAACGCGTGCGCGACGCCTACAAGGACAGCTGGGACATCAAGGTCCTCAAGCAGGACGGCAAGGGCAAGGGCGATGCGGTGCGTAAGGGGTTTGCCGCCGCAAGCGGCGACGTACTGATGATTCTCGACGCCGATTTGACCATGCCGCCGGAGGCGCTTCCGAAATTCCATGCGGTGATCGAGACGGGCAAGGCCGAATTCGTCAACGGCACCCGACTGGTCTATCCGATGGAGCATGAGGCGATGCGCCCGCTCAACCTGATCGCCAACCGTTTCTTCGCTTATCTTTTCAGCTATCTGGTCAATACCCGCCTGACCGATACGCTCTGCGGCACCAAGGTCCTCCTGCGCAAGGATTACGAGGTGTTGGCGCGGGAGCGCGACTATTTCGGCAACTTCGATCCGTTCGGGGATTTCGACCTGATCTTCGGCGCGGCGAAACAGAACCTCAAAATTGTCGAGACACCGATCCACTACAAGGCCCGCACCTTTGGCGAGACCCAGATTTCGCGCTTCCGCGACGGCTGGCTGTTGCTGAAAATGGTGTGGTTCGCCTATCGCAAGCTGAAAGCGATCTGAGCTTCCGGCGTTTGGCCTTTTTGCGCGTCTCCCACAGATGAAGCTGGTTGTTCCAAACCTCAGAAAATAAAATTTCTGAGGACTGACAGCACACGGTCTTTTCATTTTGCAGTGCAGCAATTATGTGTCTTTGGTTATGGCCCGATTCACCCGGGCAGAGGAGCAGCCGTTGTCGCTTGCCAGAAATATCGAGTTCCTGCGCCAACTGCCCCGTTTGCCCGGAATGAACGGTTGGGATGGTCTTAACCATCCCGCGCCGGTGGCAACCCGGGGCATATTGGTCGAAACGAAGCAATTCGGCACCAATCCGGGCGATTTGCGGATGTTTTCCTATGCACCTGCGGACCTTCCGGCCTCGGCAGCTCTGGTTGTGGTATTGCACGGCTGCGGACAGACCGCGGCCGGTTACGATGTGGGCGCCGGTTGGTCGACGCTTGCGAAACATTACGGTTTTGCCCTGCTGATGCCCGAGCAACAGCCGGGCAACAACGCGCACGGCTGCTTCAACTGGTTCAATCCCGAAGACACCAAACGAGGCCATGGCGAAACCTGCTCGATCCGGCAAATGACCGCGCGAATGGTCGCCGATCACAAGATCGACAAGCGTCGTATTTTCGTCGCCGGGCTGTCGGCAGGCGGCGCGATGACATCGGTCATGCTCGCCACCTATCCGGACGTTTTTGCAGCCGGCGCGATCATCGCCGGGTTACCTTACGGAATCGCTTCCAATGTGCGGGAAGCCTTGAGCGGCATGCTGCGATCGCCGGCGCGTTCGTCGGGCGAGTTGGGCAATCTGGTGCGTAATGCTTCGAAGCATCGCGCACCCTGGCCCAAGGTTTCGGTGTGGCACGGCACTGCCGACCGCACAGTCAATCCCGCCAATGCCCACGAGATCGTCAAGCAGTGGCTCGACGTCCATCGGTTGCCGTCCCATCCGATGTCGGAAGGAGTCGTCGACGGCTATCCCCACCAGGTATGGTGGAACACGGATGGCGAAACGCTGGTCGAGTCCTACTCCATCACCGATATGGCCCATGGCACGCCGCTCGGGAAGGCGGAGAACGACGAACGATATGGCAAGGAAGGCGCGTTTCTGATCGAGGCCGGTATCTCGTCCTCTCATCACATCGCAAACTTCTTCGGGCTCACCGCTGGAATTCATCAACCTGAAAACGCTGCAAAACCGGCCTCACGCACCGCGGCAGACTCACCGAGCGCAAAGCTCATCCCGCTTGCTTCTCCGATCTCGGCGCCTGCGCCCGCCCTCAATAAAGTACTTCGGCCACTGGCGGCGGCGAAGAAGCCCGCCAATCCCCCGACAGAACAAAACGCCAAGCAAGCCGGCGGCCTCGATGTCAGTGCGGTCATTACCCGCGCTTTGACCGCAGCGGGTCTCATGAAATAGCAGCGTGCCCCTCGGGGCCCGCTATCTCACATCGCGCCGGTGAGGAACGGATTGGTCATTCGTTCGTGGCCGATCCTGGAGCCGGCGCCATGCCCGCAGATGAAGCCGACATCGTCACCGAGCGGCAACAGCTTTTCCTTGATCGACTTGATCAGGGTGGCGTGATCGCCGCCGGGAAGATCGGTACGCCCGACCGAGCCGTTGAACAAGACATCGCCGACATGGGCGAAGCGCATGTCCTTGTTGAAAAAGACAACGCTGCCCGGGGAATGCCCGGGGCAATGCAGGATGTCGAAAGTCAATTCGCCGACCGAAACCTGATCGCCTTCTTCGAGCCAGCGATCCGGCGCAAAATCACGCACATCAGTGAAGCCGAAACGGGCCCCGCTCGCCACGACATTGTCGAGCAGGAACTTGTCGGCGATGTGCGGACCTTCGATCGCCACCTTGAGCGCGTCGCGTAAGTCGGCCGCGCCGCCGACATGGTCGATATGGCCATGGGTCAGCCAGATCTTCTCGACCGTGACATTGGCCTCCTTGATCGCGGCCTGAATTTTCGGAAGGTCCCCGCCGGGGTCGATGACGATGGCCTTTTGGGTCGCCGTGCACCAAAGCAGCGTGCAGTTCTGTTCGAACGGCGTTACCGGGACAATCATCGCACCGGCTTTCGGCTTGTTTTCGGATGGCTGGGTCATGGCTAGTGTGGTGGATTTTACATTCGCTCGAGTATTGCCGCGAGTTCTCAAGGCGAATGTCAAATCCAAAACCACACCAGGAACCCATATTTGTGAGTGTCCCTTTGGTTCTGACATTCGTAACGAACCCGCCGCGACATGATACGAATGTCAGAACCGGGACACTAGTCACAATGCCGATTTTTTGTATTCCGCCAAGGAAAATTTCCGGGAGGTCCGCGTATTTGTGATCGGAACATCGCCGCCGCAAAGGAACGGGGGCATCTCTCGAAAAGCAGATTTCCTGCTCAAATCCACCATCAAACGCATTGCCTGCTTTTTGAGCCGCGTTCTATGCTTCGTCAGATGGAATCGCTCGCCCAAAAAAATGTCATCGTTCCCGCAGCCGACGGACGCCAGTCGGAAACAGCGCTTGCGATCGCACGCGGCACCGCGCGGCTGTTGCACTCACTCGGCTTTGCCTGCATCAGCGAACTGCCGTTGCCTTCGGGCCGCCGCGCCGATCTTGTCGCCATCAATGACCGCGGCGAAATCTGGATTGTCGAGATCAAGTCCTCGATCGAGGATTTGCGCGCCGACCAGAAATGGCCGGAATACCGGGCGCATTGCGACCGGCTGTTCTTTGCTTTCTTGCAGGATTTGCCGTGCGAGATTTTCCCCGATGAGACCGGGCTGATTATCGCCGACGCCTATGGCGCGCATCTGCAACGTCCGGCGCCTGAGCACCGGCTGCCGGCTCCGACCCGGAAGTCGATGACGGTGCGGTTTGCGCGTGCCGCGGCGCTGCGGATCAATCGCCTGGTCGATCCGCAAGGCCACGCGGAATTTTGAGCGAAAGGGTTTGGGTGCTCAGCGCGGAGCGCGCTTGGCCAGGATCCGTTGCAACGTGCGGCGATGCATGTTCAGTCGGCGTGCGGTTTCCGAAACGTTGCGGTTGCACATCTCGTAGATCCGCTGGATATGCTCCCAGCGCACGCGATCGGCCGACATCGGATTATTCGGCAGTTCGGATTTCGTGTTGCCGATGGCGAGCAGCGCCGACACCACATCGTCGGCATCGGCAGGCTTGGACAAATAGTCCACCGCGCCGAGCTTCACGGCGGTCACCGCGGTCGCGATATTGCCATAGCCGGTGAGGACGATGGCGCGCGCATCCGGCCGTTTGCGTTTCAGCGCCGACACCAGATCTAGCCCATTGCCGTCGCCGAGCCGCAAATCCACCACCGCAAAAGCGGGGGCGGCCTTGGAGATTTGAGTAAGCCCCTCGGCGACGCTGTCGCAGGATGTCACCGCAAAGCCCCGGCCTTCCATGGCACGCGCGAGCCGCTCCAGAAACGGCTTGTCGTCCTCCACGATCAGGAGCGAGCGATCGGAGTATCCGGCCAGTTCAGGAATCGCGTTCAAGATAATGCCATCCTTGTCCATGCACCCCCACAACATATGGCGTCCACCGGGGCGCGCCAAGGCCGTCCGGGGCCGATTCGCTCGCTCAGGTTAATTCCGCAGCGGGTTCCTTCGTCTCGAAGCGGCTCCGCGGCCAGACGATCTGGACCACCGCGCCGTGGTCCGGAAACACCCGATTGGTAAATGAGACCGTTGCCCCGGTACGCTCGAGCAAGGTACGGGCGATGAACACGCCAAGACCGAGACCGCTGCGGACACCCTGGGCGTCATCGGCATCGCGCCGGCGCGACAAATAAGGCTCGCCGATGCGCTTGAGCAGATCGGGCGCGATTCCCGGTCCGTCGTCGGAAATGACGATTTCGACGGCCTCAGTATTCCACCAGGCATTCACCTCCACGGCGGTGCGGGCGAAATCGACAGCGTTCTCCAGGATGTTGCCGACACCGTAGATGATGGCCGGATTTCGCATCCCGACGGGTTCGGGAGTGCCGGCGACCGCGATGCGTACTTTGATGGCGACATCAAAATCGCGATGTGGCGCCACCGTCTCCTCGATCAGCGCAGACAAAGGCATGCGGTCGAACGGCGCGCCGCTCGACGACAGTTGCGTGATCTTGGCAAGGATGTCGCGGCATCGCTGCGTCTGCTCCCGCAACGTCTTGATGTCGACCAAGAGCTGCTTCTTGTCGTTGACGCCTTGCTCGAGTTCTCGCGAAATCAGGAAGATCGTCGACAGCGGCGTGCCCAGTTCGTGTGCGGCCGCAGCCGCCAGGCCGTCGAGCTGGGTCAGGTGCTGTTCCCTAGCCAGCACGAGTTCGGTGGCGGCCAGCGCGTCCGAAAGCTTACGCGCTTCTTCGGCGACCTGAAACGCGTAAAGGCTGGTGACGCCAATGGCGACGACGATCGAGAGCCAGACGCCGAACAGATAGATCGGCGGCAACACCAACGGATCATCGCTGTCCCAGGGGAGCGGGAAATGAATGAACACGAGAACGGAGGCGCAGGCGACCGCGAGCATTCCCAGCGCGATGGTGAACCTGATCGGCAGCGCGGTGGCCGAGATCAGAACCGGCGCGAGAAACAGGAAGGAGAACGGATTCTGCAAGCCGCCGGTGAAGAACAACAGGCCAGCGAGCTCGACGATGTTCAGCGCCAGCAGCGCCGCCGCAAACGACGGCTCGAGCCGCTCCATCGGATTGAACCAGAGCTGAAGGATCAGGTTCAAAAGCGCGGAAAAGCCGACGATGGCGAGGCAAGGCACGACCTCGACATCGAATTCGAGACCCTGCTCAACGATGAAGATGGCCGCGAGTTGCCCAAGCGCGGCGAGCCAGCGCAGCCGCAGAATCGTGTCCAGGCGGACCTGGCGGCGGGGAAGACGAAAATCGGCGGCGGCGGCATCGGACATCAGCACCAAACCAATCTAGCGGCACGAGCGGCCGCCGACAAATTTCCCTGATCTGTCACCCGCGAGGTAAGGCCACGGGAAGCCTTGCGCCAAGGAAGTTAATACCTCTATGAACAGGCCCGATGACCAACAAAGTCACCATGACGGCAGAACGAGCCCCGATCGACCGGCGCGAAGCCGCGGCGATCGACGTTGCGCATCTCGTGAAGCTCTACAAAAGCACCCGGGCGGTCGACGATATTTCGTTCTCGATCGCACGCGGCAGCATCACCGGGCTGCTCGGCGGTAATGGCGCCGGCAAAACCACGACCATTGCCATGATCATGGGACTGGTCCTGCCGACTTCGGGACGCATCGAGGTCCTGGGTCACCCGATGCCGAACGAGAGCGCCGAGGTGCTTGGCCGGATGAATTTCGAAAGTCCCTATGTCGATATGCCGTCGCGGCTCACGGTGCGGCAGAACTTGAAGATATTCGGCCGCCTCTATTCGGTGGCCAATCTGGCCGCGCGGATCGACAAGCTCGCCGCCGACCTCGACCTTGGCGATTTTCTCGATCGCCCCAGTGGCAAGCTTTCCGCCGGACAAAAGACCCGCGTAGCGCTGGCAAAGGCGCTGATCAATCGACCCGAATTGCTGCTGCTCGACGAACCGACGGCGTCGCTCGATCCCGACACTGCCGACTGGATCAGGCAGCACCTTGAGACCTATCGCAAGGAGAACGGCGCGACCATCCTGCTCGCCTCCCACAACATGCTGGAGGTGGAGCGCCTGTGCGACCGCGTCATCATCATGAAGCGCGGCCGCATCGAGGACGACGACAGCCCGCAACAGATCATGGCCCGCTACAACAGGGCGACGATGGAGGAAGTGTTTCTCGACGTCGCCCGCGGCCGGGTTCAGGAGGCGACGCCATGAGCGCACTCACCACTGGTATTTCGCTGCACCGGATCGCGGCGATGATCCTGCGCTACTGGTACGTCCTGATGTCGTCATGGCCGCGGCTGTTGGAGCTGCTGTATTGGCCGGCGCTGCAGATCGTGACCTGGGGCTTTCTTCAGAATTACATCTCGCAGAATGCCGGCTTCTTTGCCCGTGCCGGCGGCACGCTGGTCGGCGCGGTGATCCTGTGGGACATCCTGTTCCGCGGTCAGCTCGGCTTTTCGATCTCCTTTCTTGAGGAGATGTGGGCGCGCAATCTCGGCAACCTGATGATGAGCCCGTTGAAGCCGGTCGAATTCCTGCTCGCGCTGATGGCGATGAGCCTGATACGGCTTATGATCGGCGTCATTCCGATGACGCTGCTCGCGATGATCTTTTTCGACTTCAATCTATACGGCATCGGATTCCCGCTGATCGCCTTTTTCTGCAACCTGATCTTCACCAGCTGGTCGGTCGGAATCTTCGTCTCCGGGCTGGTGCTGCGCCATGGGCTTGGCGCCGAGAGCATCGTCTGGACGCTGATGTTCGCCATGATGCCGCTGGCCTGCATCTACTATCCGGTAACGGTGCTGCCGCATTGGCTGCAGCATGTCGCCTGGGCGCTGCCGCCGACTTACGTGTTCGAAGGCATGCGCGCATTGTTAACGGAGCATGTATTTCACACCGATCTGATGATCGATGCGCTCGCCATCAATGTGGTCCTGATCGCGGCATCGTTTGCGGTGTTTCTGGTGCTTCTGCGCAGCGCGCGGCAACACGGATCGTTGATCCAGACCGGCGAATAGCCCGTTAAAACCCGGGATCTTGGCATACTTAACTTGTGCAGCGGCGTGGCAATGCCGATCTATGCATTGACGCTTTATTGTGCTTTTTGCACTATATTGCGACGCAAAAGGAAACGAGGGCGAAATGCCGATTGGGGAGTTTGGTGGCGCGCCGCCACTGGTGGCCGAAGGCAGCCCGGCACTGACAACGCCGATGTACTGGATGTACGAAATGGCGCACGCGTCGCTCAATCCCGCGCGCGCGGTGACCGACGCTACAAAGATCCTGTTTCAGAATCCGCTCAATCCGTGGTCGCACACCGAGGCCGGCAAATCGGTCGCCGCGGCGTGTGAACTGTTCGAGCGAACCACCCGTCGTTACGGCAAGCCCGAATGGGGCCTCCAAGATACCGACGTCAACGGGATCCGTACGCCGGTCGAAGTTCGCAGCGTCTGGGAGAAGCCGTTCTGCCGGTTGTTGTACTTCGACCGCAAGCTGACGCGCCCCTTGCGCAGCCCGCAGCCGCGCGTGCTGATCGTGGCGCCGATGTCCGGCCACTACGCCACGCTGTTGCGCGGCACGGTCGAAGCTTTTCTGCCGGGCCACGAAGTCTACATCACCGATTGGGCCGATGCCCGGATGGTCCCGCTGACCGAAGGCCGTTTCGACCTCGACGACTATGTCGACTACGTCATCGAAATGCTCCATGTGCTGGGCGGCAACATGCATGTCATCGCGGTGTGCCAACCCTCCGTGCCTGTGGTAGCAGCGGTTTCCGTCATGGAAGCGGAAAACGACCCTTTCGTTCCGATTTCGATGACGTTGATGGGCGGCCCGATCGATACCCGCCGCAATCCGACCGCGGTCAACAACCTCGCCGCCGAACGCGGCATCGACTGGTTCCGCAACCACGTCATCACGAAAGTCCCGTTTCCACATCCCGGCGTGATGCGCGACGTCTATCCGGGTTTCTTGCAGCTCAACGGCTTCATCAGCATGAACCTCGACCGGCACATGGACGCCCACAAGGAGCTGTTCCGGAATCTCGTGAAGGGCGACGGCGATCTGGTCGACAAGCACCGCGACTTTTATGACGAATATCTGGCGGTGATGGATCTTTCGGCGGAATATTACCTGCAAACCGTCGATACCGTTTTCGTCAAGCACGCTCTGCCCAGAGGCGAGATGACCCATCGCGGCAAGCTGGTCGAGCCTTCCAAGGTCAGGCGCGTCGCGCTGATGACGGTGGAAGGCGAGAACGACGACATTTCCGGGCTCGGGCAGACCGAAGCGACGCACACTTTGTGCAGTTCGATCCCCAATCATCGCCGGGTGCACTATGTGCAGAAGGGCGTCGGTCACTACGGAGTCTTCAACGGCTCGCGTTTCAAATCGGAAATCGTGCCACGCATTCACGATTTCATGGTGTCGGCTGCGAACGTGAAGCCTTCGCTCGCTTACGCTGCGGAGTGATCGCATCATCAGCACTGAAATTCGTGCGGAACATCGCTTTCCGCAAAATCCGCCACCTAGGTGAGCGGTCTCTAAGCTGCTGATATGGCCGGAAGAAACCCGAATCCGGGCTCGATTAAAAGAATGAATATTAATTCGTTCTTTTAAGACCCTAACTGGGTTACTTTTTAGTCCAAATTTCCTGTTCCACCCCCATTCTATAGGGTCGGCACTGGGGCTTAGCCCCTGTATATTGGGCAAATGATTTGTTTTCGCGCCGAGCGATTTACCTGGCGGCGGATATGGCAGAATCCGGGCGAACTCTTGCTCCCCGGAATTGCAGACATGGCCACTCGCGCGCTCCTTTATCGGCGGCCTTACGAACCTTCTCGCCTTTTGGTCAAACACGGCTCGCAAATCTATTCGGTGCGGCTGCGCCGTCATCGGCGCGCGCGTCGTTATACCTTGCGGATCCATCCGAGTGATCGCGAAGCGATCCTCACCATCCCGCCGCGCGGCACGATTGCCGACGCCAAGGACTTTGCGCAACGTCACGGCGGCTGGATCGCCGCACGTCTCGGCCGGTTGCCGAAGGCAGCGCCGTTTCTTCCGGGCACGGTGGTGCCGCTCCGCGGGGTCGCGCACCGGATCGTGCACCGCGCCGGCCAGCGCGGCACGGTCTGGACCGAAATTCGCGACAGCGGCGAGCGTATCATCTGCGTGGCCGGCGGCGCCGACTATATCGAGCGGCGGGTGCACGACTACCTCAAGCGCGAAGCCCGCAAGGATTTGCAGAAAGCTGCCACATCCTATGCCCAGGCGCTCGGCGTGCGCGTGCGGCGGATATCGATCCGCGACCAGTCGAGCCGCTGGGGTTCATGCACGTCGGCGGGCTCGCTGTCGTTCTCGTGGCGGCTGATCCTCGCACCGCCTTACGTGCTTGATTACCTCGCCGCCCATGAAGTAGCCCACCTCGTCGAAATGAACCATTCGGCGCGGTTCTGGAAGGTCGTTGCGAAAGTCTGCAACCATGTCGAACGTGCCAAGACCTGGCTGGACACACATGGCAACGATCTGCACCGTTATGGTATCCAGGATTGAGGTGCTCGCCGTCGAGCACCTCTGATAGGCGGACCCCGCCGCTGTTTTGAGCGAAAAAAGCAACACTGCGCGATATTCCGGCGGCCATCACGCTCGCGTGCTGGGAAGCCTACAGCTATGCGCTTTTGATCCACTTCTGAATTGCGTATGGATGTTGTCAGGCTGCCTAAGGCGTTGGATAACTTGAATATGGGTGGGGCAAGAGTTTTAACCGGAACAGCGGCGGCCGTCGTTCTCCTTGGTCAATTGGCAGCGTTGTCAGCTTATGCCGACACCATGGAGGGCGCGCTGTTGCGCGCCTACCGGAACAATCCCCAGCTCAACGCGCAGCGCGCCTCGGTGCGCGTCACCGACGAAAACGTCCCACAGGCGCTGGCCGGCTATCGCCCCAAGGCCGCGATGACCTTCACCGGAGGCGCCCAATTCGTCAATCAGCTTGCCGATGGCTCGGTCGGCAAGAAGATCGAAGAGGGAATACAAGGCCCCCATTCCGCCGCTCTCACCGTGACCGAGACGGTCTACAACGGCAATCAAACCTCCAACAAAACCCGCGCCGCTGAAAGCCAGGTTTTTGGCGCGCGCGAGGGCTTGCGGCTCATGGAGCAGTCGGTGCTGCTCGCAGCCGCCACCATTTACATGGATTATCTGCGCGACGCCGCGATCCTGGAGGTCCAGAAAAGCAATACGCATGTCCTCGAACTGACCCTGAGGCAGACCCGCGACCGCTACAGTGCGGGCCTCGTCACGCCGACCGACGTTGCCCAATCCGAGGCGCAACTTGCGGCAGCCAAGAGTCAAGAACTCGCGGCGGTCTCGACGCTGACGACCACGCGCGCGAACTTCCGCCGCATCATCGGCATCGAGCCGGCAAACCTGCAACCGGCCTCGCCGGTCGACCGCTATCTGCCGCAAACGGTGGGCGGCGCGATCGAACTGGCGCTCCGGCAAAATCCCAACGTGACCGCCGCGACGTACGGCGTCGACGTCAGTTTTCTCACTGTGAAAATCAACGAAGGCGCGCTGTACCCAACGGTCTCTTTGCAGGCGACGGTGTCGAAGGTCTGGGACCCGAACATCACGACCATCAACCAGTTCACCGCGGCCGCCAATGCTCAGCTGACCGTGCCGGTCTACCAGGGCGGGGCTGAGTACTCTCTGATCCGGCAATCAAAGGAAACGCTGGCGCAGCAGCGTCTCACGCTGGAGCAGGTTCGCGATCAGGCTCGTGCCGATCTTGTTACTGCATGGGGTCAACTGTTGGCCGGGAAGGCGCAGGTGACAGCCGCGCAGTCGCAAGTCCAGGCCTCCGAGATCGCTTATCTCGGCACCACCAAGGAAGCCCAGGTCGGCCAGCGCACCGTGATCGACATCCTCAATGCGCAACAGACGCTGGTGAACGCCCGCGTGGCGCTGGTGACGGCGCAACATGACCGCGTCGTTGCCTCTTACGCCGTCTTGAACGCGATCGGGCGCCTGTCGCCTCAGGTGCTGCATCTGTCGACGCAAACCTATGACGCAAGCGTTCACTACCAGCAGGTGCGCGACAACTGGGTTGGCGTCAGCACGCCCGACGGCCACTGAGTTCTACGCGAAACACCCGTCCCGTTACTGCCGCCGCTTTTGCACCCTCAATCCGTTTCTTCGGATTAGAGCGCCTGGGGCGAACACCCGGCGGCAAGTCCGCCGGGTGTCGATAGCGACCCTCTCAAGCCTGCGCTTTCGGCTTCAGAAGATCGCTTAAGCCGACACGGTGCAGCATCTCGGCGCGGACGCGATCGAGCACGGTGAAGCCGACATCGGCGCCGTCTTGCGTGGGATCGATGTGAACGCGAAACGGCCGCCTTCCGAATGGGGTGTCGACGACGTTCACGATCGCTTCGGCAACCGCGCCGGCGTCCGCGTCAGGCGGCACGATGGCCGCAAACGCCTTCTGGATCTGTCGGCCAAAGCCGTTATACGGGCCCGCCTCATACTCCACGGCGCGCGCGGCATCGGCCGGTCGACCCAAATGGGCGAAGTGGTTGGTGCCGGAGGTGAAAGCGCCGGGCACGATGATCGAGGTCTCGATGCCCCAGCGCGACAGTTCCCGCGCATATTGCACGGCAATCGCATCCATCGCCGCCTTGGCGGCAAAGTAGGATGCGAGGTAAGGCGGGGTCCCGCCTGCGGAGCTGCTGCTGGAAACCCAGACCAGAAGGCCTTGTTTTTGTCGGCGCATATGCGGCAGCACGGCACGGTTGACGCGTTGCGTGCGAAGCCTATTACCGGCGGTGCCTCGCCATTCTTGAGGATGTGGAAGACGCCGAGGGCGCATTCTCTGGCACCAAGCCGAGGGGCATGTTGCGCATTGAGGTGCAGGGCACGCTGGCGCGCCATTTCCTGATGCCGAACCTGCCGGCGTTCTTCGCGCAGCACCCGGAGATCGAGATATCGATGAGCGAGAGCGATCGCTGGGTCGACCTGGTGCATGAAGGCGTGGACTGCGCGCTACGCTGGGGCGAACTTGCCGATAGCGGGTTGGTGGCACGCCGCCTCGCGGTGCTGACGCGTATCACCTGTGCGTCTCCGGCCTATGTGAAACGCTTCGGCCGCGCGAAAACGTTACAGGATCTCGACGCAGGCCATCAGATGGTCGGCTTGCGCCGCTTCACCACCGGTGACCTCGAACCGCTGAGCTTTTTCGTTGACGGCAAGCTGCACAAATTGTCGCTTCCCGCGCCGTTCTCGGTCACGGGACCGGAAAGCTATCTGCTGGCCACGAGACTCGGCTTGGGGCTCGCGCAGATGCCGCATTTTCATGTTGCCGAAGATCTCAAGCGCGGACATCTGGTGGCTCTGCTGACCGATAGTCCGCCCCCGTCCGCGCCGGTCTCGCTGATGTATGCCCAGAACCGTCAGCTCTCGCCGCGCGTGCGTGCATTTAGCGATTGGCTTGCGCGTCAGTTTAACAAAAGCGACGCGTGAGAACGTCCAGGCAATCCCAAAAATGCAGCGCGCGTGAGCCGACGCTCTACCGTCCAAACAACCGATCCACCAGCCAGCCGTCGAGGCCGCCCGCGGCCTCCGGGCGAACAGAGGCCCGGGTCGACGCGGGCTTGGCAGCAACGGCCGGCGGCGGACTGACGGGTGCGCCCGGCGACGCCGCGCCCGAAGACACCGCTTGCGCGATCGTGGTGAGCAGTCCGCCCGGCGTCGAGGCCGGCAGTGGTGCAGGCGGCACGCCTTGATGGGCGGCTTTCATGAAGCGGGTCCAGATTTCCACCGGCAAGCCGCCGCCGGTTGCTTTTTTGGTCGGCGAACTGTCGTCGTTGCCGAGCCAGACGCCGGTCACCAGGTTAGCCGTGTAGCCGATGAACCAGGCATCGCGAAAATCCTGGCTGGTCCCGGTCTTGCCGGCCGCCATCCAGCCCGGCAGTTCCGCTTTATGCGCGGTGCCGGAGAGCAGCGTCTCCTGCATCATCGTGTTCATCATCGCGACGTAATGCGGATCGATCACCTGGCCGAGTTGATCGGCGGAGCGGGTATAGAGAACCTTGCCGTCGACGGTGCGGATTTTGGTCACGACATGCGGCGAAACACCGAGGCCGCCATTGGCAAACGGCGCATAGGCACCGACCAGTTCCACCACCGAGACTTCGGAGGTGCCGAGCGCGATCGAGGCATTGGCGTCGAGCTTCGATGAAATGCCGAGCCGATGCGCGGTGCGCACCACATTCTTGGGGCCGACCTCGAGCACGAGTCGCACCGCGACCGTATTGAGCGACATCGCCAGCGCCTGCGTCAGCGTCACGGGGCCGAAATATTGATGACCGTAATTCTCGGGCTTCCAGCCCTTGATATCGAGCGGCGCGTCCTGGCGGACCGTCTCCGGCGTCAAGCCCGCTTCAATCGCGGTGAGATAAACGAAGGGCTTGAAGGCCGAACCCGGCTGGCGCTTCGCCATCACCGCGCGATTATACTGGCTTTCGGAATAGTTGCGGCCGCCGACCATGGCGCGCACCGCGCCATCCGGCGACATCGCCACCATCGCGCCCTGGCTGACGTCGAACTTCACACTTTTCGCCGCAAGCTCGTCGATGATCGCGGCCTCCGCGACCGCCTGCAGTTTCGGATCGATCGAAGTTTCCACCACCACGCTCTGGTCGATCTGGCCGACGAGATCGTCGAGCACTTCGCCGATCCAGTCCGCCACATAGTTGATCGTCCCGGCGCCGACCGGCTTCACATTGTAGGACGGATGACCGATCGAGGCCTGCGCCTGCGCTTCGGTAATGAATTTGGCTTCCGCCATCGCGGTCAGCACGGTTTGCGCCCGCGCTTCCGCACCTTCCGGATTGCGATTGGGCGCAAGTCTCGACGGCGATTTGACGAGACCAGCCAGCATCGCGGCTTCCGCAATGGTGACGTTCTTGGCCGACTTGCCGAAGTAACGCTGGCTTGCTGCCTCCACGCCATAGGCGCCAGAACCGAAATAGACGCGGTTGAGATAGAGCTCGAGAATCTCGGCCTTGGAGTGCTTGCGCTCCAGCCAGAGCGCCAGTTCGGCTTCCTGCAATTTGCGCTGGAAGGTTCGTTCCTGGGTCAGGAACAGGTTTTTCGCCAGTTGCTGGGTGAGCGTCGAGCCGCCTTGCGACACGCCGCGATGCAGGATGTTGGCAACCGCCGCTCGCAGAATGCCCCAGGGGTCGATGCCGAAATGCGAATAGAAACGGCGGTCCTCAATGGCGATGAACGCTTTCGGCAGATACGGGGGCAAATCCTTCAGCGCGACATTGCTGCCGGCCATTTCGCCGCGAATGGCGAGCACGCTGCCGTCGGCGCCGGTGATCTGGATGGTCGGCGGCCGTTTCGGGATTTCAAGCGACTGGATCGCGGGCAGATGCGCGCCGACCCAGATGACGAGACCGACCGCGGCAATGGCACCCCAGAGGCCGAGCACCGCCCCCCAATAGAGCAGCCGTCCTATGGGAAGACCCTTGCTCGACTTCGACCGCCGCTTGGCGCCGCTGCGGCTCGCGCGCGGCTTGCGCTCCGGCGGCGGCTCGTCGTCGACATCGTCGTTCTTCGGCCGGGGCGATTTTTTCGGCGCGCCGCCGCCGGGAACACGGTCATCGGGCGACAGCCGCAGATCGGAAAGCGCCGCAGCAAGGCCGAATACTGGCTCCTTGCGCCCACCGCCCTTTTTTCGTCCCCACGCCATACGCCAAACGCCCGCACCAATAGATGCGGCCACGGTAGCGGGACGGATTTAAAGCCGTCTTAAACGATGGTTAATTGCAAGCCGCGGCGCTTCTCGTAACCGTTTGACTTGCAAGGAATTCAGACCCGCTTAACCCTAAGCGGGTGGAGAATTCGCAAATGCCGCCGTGCAAGAGCCGCCGCGTCAAGACGGGCTTGCGGCGGCATCGACAGACTTACTGACCGAAACGCTTCCAAAAGTGGCCGCCGAGATGGCTCTCTCACTCCTGGTTTATAATCTGACAAGGGTCATGAGCATCGTGGGCATTAGAGCGCTGGCGAGCCAAGCTAGGCCGCTTTGCGACCCGCTATGAATTCTCTAACCGCCTGTCCGGCGATTTCGGTCAAGTCAAAGCGCAACGAAACCCCGGCCGCATCCTTGCCCGTTACAAAGCCTCCGAGCTTTGTCGTTAGGCCGTCAATCACAAGGCTGACAGCGTCGTTTACGCCAATGTCGGCCTTCAGATCACGTAGTCGCGCCCCGCCTTCGGAAAGGTCGTGGATAACGATCCGATGCGAAATGCCGCGCGCCTCAAGCGTTCCAGGTTGATTTATCTCCTTGCGCTCGAGCATACGGCGATTGACGTCTGCCGTCGAAGTACGAATGACACGGACCAGAATTGAGCGAAGATTATCGACCTTGTTCGCAATGTCGGAAGACCCATCGCGAATTTCAGAGGCGCGACGGCTGGTCTCCACAGCCTCGGTTGATACGACCACAATTTGCGCCGCAACTTCGCGCGCCGCCTGTGACGTCTGTTCGACGGTCCGAGCGATTTCACTCGTCACAGCGCTTTGTTCCTCGACCGCTGCCGAAATCATCGACGATACAGATTCCACATTCCGGATTACTTCGCCAATAGCGCTGATGGATGCAACTGACTCTTCTGTTGCGTGTTGGATTTCAGAGATCTGTTGGGCGATTTCGGTCGTTGCCCTAGCCGTTTGTTCCGCCAAAGACTTTACTTCGGCGGCAACCACCGCAAACCCGCGGCCGGCCAGTCCTGCACGTGCGGCTTCGATTGTTGCGTTGAGCGCCAGGAGATTCGTCTGACTGGCTATTTCGCTGATTAAATTTGTAACCGCGCCAACTCTGCTGGCTGCGTTCGACAATTTTCCGATCGTCGACTGCGCTTTGCTGGAAGCAGCAACCGCTTTCACCGTCAGGACCCGTGATGCGTTCACCTGAGACGCGATTTCGGTGATCGATTTGCTCAGCTCATTGGATGATGTAGCCACGATTTCCGCATTCAACAGCGCTTCTTCTGCGGCGGCCGCTACACTGGTGCTGTTGGTCCCAAGCAGCACAGCGCCATCGTTCATTTGAACCGCATTTTTGGCCATGCGGTCCGTGCCGGCTGCAATCTGGCTAACAGCAGCCGTCGTTTCGCGTTCGACCGTCTCAGCCATCTTCTGCAAAGCTTGCACGCGCTCGCGCTGCGCCTCCTCCTGAGCCAAGAGATGCAATCCTTCGAGGTGCTTTTTCTCAATCGCCGTTTCCCGGAAGATTTTGATGGCGGCCGCCATTTCGCCGATCTCGTCACCACGCTGGGCCGCCACGAATTCGACAGAGGTATCGCCACCAGCCAGCCGTGTCGCGTCGGCGACGAGTTCGCGGATCGGCCTGGTTATCCAGCGCACAACGAGCGTAGCAACCAACAGCATGACGATGGTCAGACCTCCGAGGATCAGAATATAGGAGTTTCTGATGGTGGCATTGGTGACCGCTTGCGCATCTTCCGACGCTTTGTCGTTTACCCTTAGAATTTGATTGGTAAGTATTGCGATCTCCTCCATGGATTCGTTTAGGACGGGATCACATTTCTCGTGCATTTGCGTCGCCGCGCGGCTTTTGTCTCCCCCTTTGATGGAGTTCGCCAAATCTATCGTTTCGGCGCAAACTCCGGTCAATGCGAGATTTACTTTTGCTCCAATTTGCCCGATCTCGGCCTCTTTCGACGGCATGGCTCCAACCGCCGTTTTTATCTGCTTATTGAAATACTCCCGCGAATCATTGATTTCCTTTGTCGCGCTCTGACTCCGCTCCTCGGTGACCTCGGTGATCAACCGATAGATAGAGCGGTTCAGGTACACAAGATTCCGGTTCGCGCGCGCGATCGCCAGATTGGCTCGGCCTGGACCGTCAATCAGATCACCGTATGTATCATCGATATATCGCATTTTTCCGGTGGCGAACACGGTCGCTCCCAGCGACACCAAAGCAAGCAGACTCAAGAGCATCAATATCTTCGGCAGAATCTTAAACTGGAGAAGCTTCTGCATAACTGAATACTTTCATTCCGTGTTTGCCGCGCGCCTGGCGACAGGCACCGCGGAGACTGATCCCTCCGCGTCAGCCGCGAGCGGTTGTCTATTTGCAGTCGGGGTCGGTCGACTTCGGCGGGCAATCCGCGTCGCCTCGTCCCCCGCGCGCGTCCGCAGCCGCGACGCCGAAGAGAACGAGGAGCAGAAATAGCAGTGAAACGATCTTTCGCATGGCGTCTTCCCTGATCTTGCCGCTAGGCGCATTCTTAAAGGTTGAACAAGCGGCCTATTTCGAAATGAAGACCGACCAGAAAGTCATTTTTCACGGCCCCGTTAAATCCCGGATGCAAAGTGTACTGAATGTTCGGCTGCACCGTCAGCCAATCGCTTAGCACCGCGCGATAGGTCAATTCAAAGATGGTCTCATAAGCGTAAACTGCGTTGCCCTCAGCAAGTTGTGCCTGCTGGAATGGTTCGCCCGCGCGAGCGACGCCGACTCCGAATCCGAATCTGTCCCCGGGACGGGTGTCGAACAGACCCGTAAATGTGAGCCCGGCATTCACCGAGCGGTCGACCGCGTTCACCTTCGGATCGGCGATACCGAAGTTGACGAATACGTCCAATCCGCGCGCGTCCTTGATCGTGTAAAGACGGGTTGCTCCGCCGATGTAGGCGCCGGCGCTCCCGCGGGCCTGTCGTAACTCGCCGCTGTCGGTGTATTCGTTCTGAGTGTCCATCAGACCAGTGTACATCCAGTAACCTGCCATGATCTTGGTGCGAGCGATTGGCGTATAATCGACTTCTGCAATCGCCAAAGCGCCAGTCTTGTTGCTGAAGGTGGAGGAATTGCTTTGCGGCAAAGCCGCCTCGTCCGCCATTCCGTTGACCACGGCGCCCTGAACGCTCCACTGATCGTTTATTATCTGTCTGATGCGCACCCCGAGCGCTGTGTTCGGATAGGTCGACGGGCCATTCAACCCCTGCGCACCCGAGACATCGAGCGTCGATGTCCAGGCAAAGGCGCCGTTGAAGAACATATCCATCGGCCGGGTGACGCCAAACTCTGTTTCCAGGTCCATCACCCCGAACCTGATGTCGGTGTTCCCTATCTTCTGGTCGTAGTAGACTTGATAGAGACGGAGCAGATTGCCTCTGTCGACATCGATGGCGCTCGGGTCCTGGAATGCGCCGACAAAGTGCTCGTTCAACGAGGGGCCGCTATTATAGAAACCCGACACGACAAACCGGCCTCCGGTCCAGCCGAACGCTTTGTCGGTATTGACACTTAGAGAAGCATAATAGTTAGCCATGTAGTCGTTGCCGTTCTGCAGGCCGCCGCTATTTTGCCAGGCTTCGCCCGTGTATTGCAGCCTGAGCTGGAATGGAGAAGGGCTGCTGTCGGTCAAGACCTGCGAAAGCGGCCGAAGTGCAACCGGCACCGAGGGATCGACCAGCGCTGGCAGCGCGGCCGGCACCGACAGATCGGCCGCAAGAGCCGGAAAACTAAAGCACCAACTCGCGACAACGGCCAAACGACAGAGAACTGTGCTGCGTGCCAAAGGCCCATTCCTTTTTGAAAATCGACATGGGGCACCGTGGCAATGAGTCATTAACCAAAAGACATGATTACCGTCCGTATGAATACGCACATTCCAAATAAAATGACCTTGAATACATTCGTCACACCGTATTTCTGGCGAGTTAGGCGTCAGATGCTAAGTATAAATACGTAGACATCCCGCCTCGGGGCATGCGGGATGCGCCGCCGAGCCAACTCTGAATATCGCCTCTGAGGCACACGGCAGTGGCTAAGGAATCGCACACTGGTGCAATCGCCGGGGTGTCCGTAAAGCTTCCATGCGGCGGGGTGTCTAGGAATCGGCGCAATCAGCGCCGGCTAGCAGCTACCAATGTCGATCGCATCCTCAAAGATTGAGTAGCCGGCAGTTTTGCGGCGTAGGCCGGTGGAATACGAACTGTGCCACGAAGAAAATTGGTCTCGATGTACCGCCGGCGCTGCTTGCCCGCGCCGACGAGGTGATCGAGTAAAACCCGCTTACGTCCGGCAATAGCAGACGCGGTCTACCTCCGATCCGACGTGGGCTTTCGAAGATGAAACGAACCTAGCGATTTGGTGAGTACACGCCCTACCCTGCCGGGCCTGTGTCCTCGAGGATCGGACCAAACATCTCCCAGCGCTCGCCGTTGAACCGCATCATCTGCAACTGCTTGTTGACGCGATAGTCGTTCGGCGTGGTGTTGTTGACGATGCCGGGTAGCGCAAGGTCGAGCTGGACATCCTTCAGGTTCGTCGCCTGCTTGATGATGTTCTCGCGGGTGAGATCATCGCCGCATTGCTTCAAGACATGAACCATCAACTGCGCGGTGCCATAGCCATAGGAATTGAAGTTCGAATTCTTGTCGCCTTCCGGATAGTACTTCGCCATGAAGTCGAAATACTTCTTCATGCCCGGATCGTCCTTCCAGGTCGGATCGAGCGGGTCCTTGCCATAGTTGACGCTGATCACGCCCTTGGAGGCCTCGAGGCCGGCGGGTTGCATGACCGCGCCGACCGAAGTGGCGTTGATGTCGACGATGTGCACCGGTTTCCAGCCGAGTTCGGCGTTCTTCTTGATCGCTTGGGCTGCAAATTTCGGGGTCGAGGCGCTGAACAGCACGTCGGCGCCGGCGGATTTCAGTTTCAGTATCTGGGAGTCCACCGTCGGGTCGGAGACTTCATACGACGCTTCCGCCACGACCATGGTCGCAGCCTTGTCGCCAAGGCCTGACTTGATGCCGTTCAGATAGTCCCGTCCGAGATCGTCGTTCTGGTAGAGCACGCCAACCTTGGCGTTCGGATACTGTTTCAGAATGTATTGACCGTAGATGCGGCCCTCGACGAAATAGTTGGGATTGAAGGCCAGCGTCCACGGGAAGTTCTTCGGATCGGTGAATCTGGAAGCGCCGGTCGCGGCGAACAGTTGCGGCACCTTCTTGGTGTTCAGATATTTTTGCACCGCCGCGTTCGAGGGCGTGCCAATCATCTGAAACGTCAAAAGTACTTCGTCGCTCTCGACCAGCTTGCGTATCTGTTCGACGGCTTTCGGCGGGCTATAGGCGTCGTCATATTGAATGAGGTTGATCTTGCGGCCGTTCACCCCGCCCTGCTCGTTGATCATGTTGAAGTAGGCGGCTTGCGTCTTGCCGATGCTGGCATAGGCCGAGGCCGGCCCGGAGAACGGCAAGGTCTGGCCGATCTTGACTTCGGTATCGGTCGCGCCGGGGTCGTATTTCTTTTGCGCGTAAGCCTGAGACGTCGCGAGTGCCAGCGCCAGCACCGAGCCGGTGACGAAATGAAAAAGGCCGTTCCTCATGTCGTTGCCTCACCTGATGTTTTCTGATGATTGCGATGAATCTTCCGCGTGACGGAAATCATCGTTTGATGCCGATACTGAATGAACGACTATGGCAATGCAAGACAGCTCGGCCTTGAAGACGGGATTGGCTTACGCCAACCAAAGTATAACCAAAGCCAATACGGCCGGCGCCGCCTGGACGAACAGGATTTTCCGGCTGACGGTTGCAGCGCCATAAGCGCCGGCCACGACTACACAGCCTAAGAAAAACGCCTTGATCTGGAAGGCGAAGGCCGCATTCGGCTGCAACAGCCCCCAGACCAGCCCCGCGGCGAGGAAACCGTTATAGAGCCCCTGATTGGCGGCGAGCACCGCGGAATCCGCGGCTTTTTCCGGCGTGTTTCGAAAGGTCTTCAGGCCGAGCGGCCTGGTCCAAAAGAACATCTCAAGCGCGAGAAAATAAACATGCAAGCCGGCGACGAGCGCCACTAAGATACTGGCAATCGCGTTCATGTGGTCCCTCCCCAATTTCGATCGATCAAACGCGATTGCTGACGATGAGGCAATGAGAGAGGCAAATGAAGTGACAGGTTATATCGATCCGACCAAGGAAACATTCGCCAGCTTTCGCGAGAGCGACCGTCCCGGCCCCATTCACATGCTGAATCTCGTCAAGTTGCGCGAGCGCGCGGCCTACCCGGACGGCCGATCGGCCACCGGCGCTGAAGCTTACGCGGCCTATGGCCGCGAGAGCGGTCCGGTGTTCACGCGCCTCGGCGGCAAGGTCGCGTGGCAAGGCCGTTTCGAACTCATGCTGATCGGCCCCTCCGACGAACACTGGGATCACTGTTTCATTGCGGAATATCCTGATGTGGCAGCTTTTGTCGAAATGATCCGCGATCCTGTGTACCGCGAGGCGGTCAAACACCGTCAGGCGGCGGTTGCGGACTCGCGACTGATCCGATTGAAGCCGCTTGCCGCAGGCAAGACGTTTGGTGAAATTCCGGAAGACGAATGAAGGCGTGAGGCGGCGTTAAGCCGCCGCCTTTTCGCTGGCGAGCAGATGCAACAGCGCACTGCGGATCGCCGCCTGCCGTGTCGGCGCCGAGATTTGCGCGCCCAGGAGATCCGTGACGTAGAACACGTCGCGGGCGCGCTCGCCGAAGGTCGCGACATGGGCGGAGGCGATATTGAGGTTGAGCTTCGAGATCGCTGTCGTCAGTTCGTACAGCAGGCCCGGCCGGTCGAGACCGGATACCTCGATCACCGTAAAGCGGTCCGACCACTGATTGTTGACCGTCACCTCGGGTTCAACGACAAAGGGACGCGCCTTGCCGCGACTGGCCGCGCGCCGCGCCACCACCTCCGGCAGACGAAGCTTGCCTTCGAGTACATCCTCGATCATGTCGCCGATCCGTGTGGCGCGCCTGCCCTCGTCTTCGTCGCGGTCATATTCCCGCGTGATCGCGATGGTATCGAGCGCGCGCCCGTCGGTCGTCGTATAGATTTGTGCATCGACGATGTTGGCGCCCGCCGACGCGCAGGCCCCCGCGATGATCGACAACAGCCATGGATGGTCCATCGCCAGGATGGTCAGTTCGGTGACGCCGCGTCCCTCGTCGAAGCCGACATTGACCGCAAGCTTGTGGCCGGCCTGTTCGCTGGCGCGCAGAAACCGCGCGTGGCGAATCTTGCGCTGCAATTCGACCTTGAGCCAATACGCCGGATAGTGCCGCGCGACATAGGCGTTGAGTTCCTGCTCCGGCCATTCGGTGAAAGCCGCGCGAAACTCGCCTTGTGCCATCGCCAGGCGCCGGGCGCGATCGACTTCCGAGAAGCCGCCGGTCAACACCGGCTCGGTCTCGTAATAAAGCGTGCGCAGAAGCTGCGCCTTCCAGCCGTTCCACACGCCGGGACCGACGCCGCGGATATCTGCGGTGGTCAGGATCGTCAGAAGCTTCATCTGCTCCACCGATTGAACCACGGCGGCGAAATTCTCGATGGTCTTGCGGTCCGACAGATCGCGCGATTGGGCGACCGTGGACATTGTTAAATGCTCTTCGATCAGCCACGCCACCAGTTCGGTATCGGCCGCGCTGAAGCCGAGCCGCGGACACAGGCGGCGAGCAACCTTGGCGCCGGCGATCGAATGGTCCTCGGGGCGCCCCTTCGCGATGTCGTGCAGCAGGGTTGCGATATAGAGCACGGCGCGATGCTCGGGACGAATTTTACGCATCAAGTCGCTGGCGACAATGAATTCATCGCTGCCGCCGCGCTCGATCTCCTGCAAAAAGCCAATACAGCGAAGCAGATGCTCATCCACCGTATAATGGTGGTACATGTTGAACTGCATCATCGACACGATCCTGCCGAAGGCGCGGATGAAGTGACCGAGCACGCCGGTCTCGTTCATGCGCCGCAGCACGATTTCGGCGTCGTTCGAGGTCAGTATCTCCATGAACAGCCGGTTGGCCTCGGGATCGTTGCGCAACTCGGTATTGATCAGCTTCAGCGAGCGCGTCACCGTCCGCATCGCGTCGGGATGGAAGGCGAGATTGTTCTTCTGCGCCAGCCGGAAAATCCGGATCAGGTTGACGGGGTCGTGCTTGAAGACATCGGGCGCGGCGAGATTGATACGGTTGTTGTCGACGATGAAGTCGTCGCTTTCGGGCACCCGCCGCCTGACCGTGCTCGGCCGGAACCGCGCCATCATGCGGCTCAACACGGGCACGGGCTTGGCCTGTTCGTTTTCCAGCTTGGCGCACAGGATCGCGGTGAGATCGCCGACTTCCTTTGCGATCAGGAAGTAATGCTTCATGAAGCGCTCGACATCCTGCATGCCGGGATGCGAGGTGTAGCCGAGCCGCACCGCGATCTCGCGCTGCATGTCGAATGACAGGCGCTCTTCCACGCGGCCGGCAACGAAATGCAGGTTGCAGCGGACCGACCACAGAAAATCGGCGCAGCGGCGGAAGGTGCGATATTCCTGCGCGTCGAACACGCCGCGATCGAGCAATTCGCCAGTCAGGCGGACGCGGTAGACATATTTCGCGATCCAGAACAGCGTGTGCAGGTCGCGAAGCCCGCCTTTGCCGTCCTTGACGTTGGGTTCGACCAGATAGCGCGATTGTCCGGCGCGGCGATGACGTTCTTCGCGCTCGGCGAGCTTGGCGGTCACGAATTCAGTGGCGTTGCCCTGCACCACCTCTCTGTCGAACCGCGATACCAACTCGTCATAGAGCGGTTGGTCCCCGGCCAAAAAACGCGTTTCGAGAATCGCGGTGCGGATCGTCATGTCGCCACGCGCCTGACGGATCGATTCATCGACCGAGCGCGTCGCATGGCCGACCTTCAAGCCCATGTCCCACAGACAGTAGAGAATAGCTTCGGCGACCTGCTCGCCCCAGGCAGTCTGCTTGTAGGGCAGGATAAAGAGAAGATCGATGTCGGATTCCGGCGCCATCAACCCGCGGCCATAGCCGCCGGTCGCAACAACCGCCATCCGCTCGGCGCCGGATGGAATTGGCGAATGGTAGAGATGACGCGTCGCAGCATCGAACAGAATGCGGATGATCTCGTCCTGGACGAAGCACAGCCGTTCCGCGCAACGCCGGCCGTGCCGGTCCTTCAGGAGCACAGCCTGCGCGGTCGCGCGCGCTTCGAGCATTTCGGCCTTCAGCAGCTTTGCTACCGCAGCGCGGAAAACATCCTCGCGTCCGGCATGCTCAGTCGCAAGCGCCGTGACCGCCGTGGCGATCCGCGCGGTATCGAAACGCTCGTCGGCCTCGGGGCGGGCCTGTTTGACGATGTTATCCATCACCCATTCCGATACTGGACGCGGCGCGGCCTGTCACCGCCCATCCCAACGATTGCAGTCCATTCATCCTCAATTGCCGCGATTTGGAATAACGCCGTTCTCCAGATGTCGCGCCGAAGATGCATTTTTTCTTGTCCTTGACCGTTACCCTAACTCGTTGAAAGAGAATGGGGTTTCGCGAGTGATCGGGCGAGATCCGGCCGCTCGGTTTCGACGGGCTTGCTTTGAAGCGGGCCGGCGATCTGCTTTGATCTAATCATGCCACGGAGAATTGCGACGATGTCCAGAATTTCACGGCGCGGCCGAGTGCCCACTTTCCGAAGTTCGTGCTCCATCGCAGCGGCCACCGTCACGAACTTCGGAAAGTCATGGGCACTCGCAAACATATTGAATCTAGTACCGCATTATCGGTCTGAAGTCCCCGATCGAACTCGCCGCTTGCGGTGCAGGGACTTCAGATCGGCGGTACTAGCCGCTGCCATCGCCATCCTGGCGATGGCCCCCGCCGGTGCCCGGGCCACCGAGGCTGTGAGCGAGATTCGCGTGGATTGGGCGACCTATAATCCGGTGTCCCTGATTCTCAGGCAAAAGGGAATGCTGGAGAAGGAATTCGCCAAGGACGGCATCCATATCGTCTGGGTGCAATCGGCCGGTTCCAACAAGGCGCTGGAATATCTCAACGCCGGCTCGATCGATTTCGGCTCGACCGCGGGTTCCGCAGCCCTCGTGGCCCGGATCAATGGCAACCCGATCAAATCGATCTATGTATATTCGCGCCCGGAATGGACGGCGCTGGTGACGACCAAGGACTCGAAAATCGCAACCGTCGCCGATCTCAAGGGCAAGCGCGTCGCGGTCACGCGCGGCACCGACCCGCACATTTTTCTTGTCCGCGCTCTGCTCGGTGCCGGCTTGAGCGAAAAAGACATCACGCCGGTGCTGTTGCAACACGCCGACGGCAAGACCGCGCTGATCCGGGGCGATGTCGACGCATGGGCCGGCCTCGATCCGATGATGGCGCAGGCTGAAATCGAGGACGGCGCGAAATTGTTTTTCCGAAAGCCGGACGCCAACTCCTGGGGCATTCTCAACGTGCGCGAACAGTTTTTGAAAGAGAATCCGCAAATCGTGCAGCGGGTGCTCGCGACCTATGAGGAAGCCCGCAAATATTCACTCGCCAACTATGACGAGCTGAAGAAATCGCTTGTGACCGCCACCAAGCTTCCGGACGAGGTCGCCGACAAGCAGCTCAAGGAACGAACGGACCTTTCGTATAGCCGGATTGGCGCGCCGCAGCGCGACTCGATCCTGGCCGCGGGCCTTGCGTTACAGCAAGCGGGCGTGATCGACGCCAAGGTCGACGTCAAGGCGTCGCTCGATTCATTGATCGACGACGGCGTTCCGCTGCCGACGAATTGAGCCACTGCTTCCCTTGCCCTCTCCCATTGTGGGGGAGGGAAAGAGAATGAGCAAAGCGACATTCGAGCCGGGCGGGTAGCGCTCTCGATAGAGCCAAACCCCTCACCCGGTCTCTCGCTCACGCTCGAAACCACCCGCTCCCACAAGGGGAGCGGGTCGCAGTGTGCCTGATGCAGCCACCTTGCAATCGTCAGCCAGACGCGGTTTTGGTAACCGCCATGACGCTGGATACCGTCGCAACTCCGAAACCCGATCTGACAACGAGCCCGCCCGGCCGCCTGCGCAACTATGCACGGCCTTTGCTTGGCCTGCTGCTGCCCATTGGCCTGGCGCTCGCCTGGGAAATCATCGTCCGGCTGGGCTTCGCCAGCGGACGGCTGGTGCCGCCGCCGTCGCGCGTCTTTGCCGAGCTTGCCGATTTGGCAAAAAGCGGTGAGCTGCTGCACCATATCACAGCCACGCTGAGCCGCGTGCTCTTCGGCTTTGGCTTCGGCGTGCTCGCGGGCACGATTCTCGGCGCCATCTCCGGCTATTGGGCCCTGGCGCGGCGGCTGCTCGATCCCACGATTCAGGCGCTACGCGCGATTCCTTCGCTCGCCTGGGTACCGTTGTTCATCCTGTGGCTCGGCATTTTCGAAACTTCAAAGATTGCACTGATTGCGATCGGCGTGTTCTTTCCGGTGTATCTCGGTGTGATGGGCGCGATCCTCTCGGTCGACCGCAAGATCGTCGAGGTCGGCCGTGCTTTTCGCCTTTCGGGGCCGGCCATGATCCGCCGCATCCTGTTGCCCGCGGTGCTGCCGGCCTATGTGGTGGCGCTGCGTGTCGGCCTTGGCTTGGGGTGGATGTTCGTCGTCGCCGCCGAACTGATCGGCGCCTCCGAGGGGCTGGGCTATCTCCTGCTCGACGGTCAACAGCTCGGCAAGCCGGCGCAAATCCTCGCCGCGATCGTGATCTTCGCCATTCTCGGCAAGACGACCGACTGGCTGATCGAAACCGCCTCCGTGCCGCTGCTGCGCTGGCAGGACGCCTTCAGCAAGCCAGGGGAGTAGATTTGATGCTGGTGCTCGATGCCATCGACAAGACCTATCCGAACGGCGTCCACGCGCTCGAACGGTTTTCGGCAACCATCAATCTCGGTGAAATTGTCGCCATCATCGGAGGCTCCGGCTGCGGAAAGTCGACGCTGTTGCGCGCGGTCTCCGGCCTCGATCCCGCCACATCGGGCGGTGTGACGCTCGACGGCATCACCATCACGGCGCCGCATGCGAAAATCGGCATCATCTTTCAGGAGCCTCGATTACTGCCGTGGCTCAGCGTCACCGACAATATCGGCTTCGGCCTTGGCGATGTGCCTGCCGAAGTCAGGCGCGCGCGGATTGCGCATGCGCTCACGAAGGTTGGCCTGGCCGACAAGGCCGGGGCATGGCCGCGCGAACTTTCTGGCGGGCAGGCGCAACGGGTCGCGATTGCCCGCGCGCTGGTGCCGCAGCCCGAAGTGCTGCTGCTCGATGAACCGTTTTCGGCATTGGACGCTTTCACCCGGCGTGATTTGCAGGATCATCTGCTGGACTTGTGGGCGGAGACCCGTCCCACGCTCGTGCTGGTCACTCACGATGTCGACGAGGCGGTCGTGCTCGCCGACCGGGTGTTTGTGATGCGGCCACGGCCGGGCCGGCTGTTTGACGAAATCAAAATCAACCTCGCCCGGCCGCGGGATCGCAACTCGCCGCTGTTTGACAATTTCAAGCGCCGGGTTCTGACGGCGCTCGATCGCTCGCTCGACCGAAGTTTGCGCGAGAGGGACGCGAAATCGGGCGGCGGTGAGGCCCTGTGGTGGTGACAACCGCCAGCCAAGGCATTACATCCGACGCGAAACATCCGGGAGAGAACAAAATGGACGCCGCCGAACTTCGCGCCACGCAGGCCCCGATCAAGGAAAAATACAAGACCGATCCGAAAGCGGCTTTCATCACCTTGAAAGCCAAGGGCTCGATCGATCAGGAAGGCATCGCCTGCAAGGTCGAGACCGGACGGGCGCTGGCGGTTGCGGGACTACATCCGGCGACCGGCGGCTCCGGGCTTGAATTGTGTTCGGGCGATATGCTGCTGGAAGCGCTGGTCGCCTGCGCCGGCGTGACCCTGAAATCGGTGGCGACCGCGATCGAGGTGCCGTTGAAGACCGGAAATGTCAGCGCCGAGGGCGACCTCGATTTTCGCGGCACGCTCGGCGTCGACAAGGAGGCGCCGGTAGGATTCGCCGAAATCCGCCTGCGTTTTGACGTCGACACCGAAGCGCCGCAGGAGAAACTCGACCTCCTGCTTAAACTGACCGAGCGTTATTGCGTGGTCTATCAGACCATCAAGAATGGCCCGAAAGTTTCAGTGACGATGAACCGGGTGTGAAGATCGACCCCGCAATCGGTGCCGTCCCTGCGAAAGCGGGGACCCATAACCACCGGCTTGTATTCCTACGAAGGCTCTAAACCCCGATCATCCGACAAACCTCTGCCTAGTTATGGGTTCCGGCTCTCGCTCGCAAATGCTCGCTTGGCCGGGACGACAAATTTATGTCCCTTGACCTCCACTTCATCCTTTTGCTCGCGCTACGCATGGCGGTCGCCGCCGCCTTCGTGGTGACGGCATCGTTCATCACCGAGCGCGCTGGTCCGGTGATCGGCGCGCTGATTGCGACGTTGCCGATTTCGGCCGGCCCCTCTTACGTATTTCTGGCGCTCGACCACGATGCGGCGTTTATATCCGAAGGCGCGTTGGCGAGTTTTCCGATCAACGCCGTCACCATGGCCTTCTGCTTGACTTATGTGGTGCTCGCTCAGCGCCATAATACGGCGGTCAGCGTCGGCGGCGCGATAGTCGTGTGGATTGCATTGGCCGCGCTCGAACGTCTGGTGACGTGGACGCTTCTCGGGGGCTTGATCGCGAATGTCATCGCGTTTGCCATCTGCATTCCGCTTTTCAAACGCTTTCAGCATGTGAAGATGCCGCTGGTCACGCGCCGCTGGTACGACATCCCGGTGCGCGCCGGCATGGTGGCGACGTTGGTCACGATCGTCGTTGGGATGTCGCGCTGGGTCGGCCCGCTCGTCAGCGGCACGATCGCGCTGTTTCCGGTGGTGCTGGCCAGCATGACGCTGATCCTGCATCCGCGCATCGGCGGTCCGGCAACGGCTGCGATGATTGCCAATGGCGGATGGGGCATGGTGGGATTTGGCATCGCGATTGCGGTGCTCCGTCTCGCCGCGCTGCCGTTGGGCTCGGCCGCGGCGTTGAGCCTCGCGCTTGCCACCTCTGTCGTCTGGAATCTCGGCCTGTGGTGGCTGGGGCGAAGAAAGGCCGCCCTCATTGCCAGCGAAGCGAAGCAATCCAGATAGATATAATATAAAGGCTGGATTGCTTCGTCGCTTTGCTCCTCGCGATGACGAAGACGGTGACGGCTAGTCCTTCGGCAATTTCGCCCTCAGCGCATAGAGCGCCTCCAGCGCCTCGCGCGGCGACATTTCGTCGGGATGCAGCGCCTTGACGGCTTCCATCAGTTTCTCCGCCTCACTCGATGGCGCCGGCTCGACGGCGGCGCGCGACGGCACCGCGAACAGCGGCAGATCATCGGCGAGCGCGCGCGCAGTTTGGCCGCGATCCTGCGCTTCGAGTTTGGCGAGGACCGACTTGGCGCGCGCAATCACCGATGGAGGCAACCCTGCAAGTTTCGCAACCTGGATGCCGTAAGAGCGATCCGCGGAACCCGGCAACACTTCATGCAGGAACACGACATTGCCCTGCCATTCCTTGACGCGAACGGTGGCATTGAACAGCCGCGGCAGCTTCGCCGACAGCGCGGTAAGTTCGTGATAGTGCGTGGCGAACAGCGCGCGGCAACGATTGGCCTCGTGCAGATGCTCGATCGCCGCCCAGGCGATCGACAGGCCGTCGAAGGTGGCCGTGCCTCTTCCGATTTCGTCGAGGATCACCAGCGAGCGCTCACTGGCCTGATTGAGGATGACGGCGGTCTCCACCATTTCGACCATGAAGGTGGAGCGGCCGCGCGCCAGATCATCCGCGGCACCGACGCGCGAAAACAACCGGTCGACGACACCGATCCGTGCGCGCGACGCCGGCACGAAGCTGCCGGCCTGCGCGAGCAACGCAATCAAGGCGTTCTGGCGCAGGAAGGTCGACTTGCCGGCCATGTTGGGGCCGGTGATCAGCCAGATCTGGCCGGACACTTGTTGCGGGGCCGGCGAGAGATCGCAGGCATTCGCAATGAAAGACTGGCCGTCGCGCTTCAAGGCCTGCTCGACTACCGGATGGCGGCCGCCTTCGATCGCAAAACAAAGCGAGCCATCGACTTCCGGGCGCACATAGTTGTCGTCCACCGCGCGCTTCGCCAAGGCGGTCGCGACATCGAGGCTCGCGAAAGCATGAGCGGCGGCGCGCAAATCCTCACTCGCCTCAACCGCGAGTGCGCAAAGCTTGTCGAAGATTTCCAACTCAAGTCCAAGCGCGCGATCACCGGCATTGGCGATCTTGGCTTCGATCTCGCCGAGTTCGGAGGTGGTGAAGCGAACTTGTCCGGCCAGCGTCTGGCGATGAATGAAGATCGCGTTGAGCGGCGGCGACATCAATTTGTCGCCGTGCTGGGCGGTCACCTCGACAAAGTAACCGAGCACATTGTTGTGACGGATCTTTAAGCCCTTGACGCCGGCGTCGTCGGCATAGCGCGCCTGCATCGAGGCAACGACTAGCCGCGAGGCGTCGCGCAAGTTGCGGGATTCATCGAGTGCGGGCTCATAACCCTGGCGCACGAAACCGCCGTCGCGCTTGAGCAACGGCAGTTGCTCGGCCAGCGCGCGTTCGAACTCCCGCGCCAGTTCGCGTGACGGACGCTGCAACGCCGCCATCGCTGCTGCAATTTCCTGCGGAGGCTGCTCCATCCGCGCCAACTGCGCCAACGCTTGGTCGGCGGCGAGAATAGCATCGCGCAAGCCTGCGAGGTCGCGCGGGCCCCCGCGTCCAAGCGACAATCGCGCCAGCGCGCGCGACAGATCGGGCGCCGCGCGCAGCGTGCTGCGAAGATCGTGGCGAAGGCCGCTATCCGCCACAAAGGCCGCAACCGCATCGAGCCGCCACGCGATCGCGGCGCTATCCGTCAGCGGGGCAGCTATTCGTTGCGCGAGAAGCCGTGAGCCGGCGGAGGTGACGGTGCAATCGATCGCATCGAGCAGGGAACCGCGACGTTCGCCGCCAAGCGTGCGCGTCAATTCGAGGTTGGCGCGAGTCGCCGGATCGATCGCCATGGTGGTGCCGACGGCTTCGCGAGAGGGCGGCGACAGCGGCGGACGTTTTCCGACTTGCGTGCGGTCGATATAGGTGACGGCGGCTGCCGCAGCCGTCGCCTCCAGCCGCGACATCGCCGACAGACCATCCATGGTGGCGACCGCGAAGTAATCGCACAATCGCCGCTCGGCCGTGGAACTGTCGAAGACGTCACGGGTCAGCGGCGTCACCGCCGGCCATTCGCGCAACGTCGGCCCGATATCGGTGTCACCATATAGAGCATCGGCGACGATGATCTCGTTGGGGTTGATACGCGACAACGTTGCGGCGAGTTCGCTCACCGCACATTCCGTGACGATGAATTCCGCCGTCGAAATATCGATCCAGGCGAGCCCCAAGCGTTCCGCGCCGGCCGCGCCGCGTAGCCGCGCGATCGCCAGCAGGTAATTGTTGGCGCGTGCGTCCAACAATGTGTCTTCAGTCAGCGTTCCCGGCGTCACCAGCCGCACGACGTCGCGGCGCACGACACTCCTATTGCCACGAGCGCGCGCGGCCGCCGGATCCTCCATCTGCTCGCAGACAGCCACCCGGTGGCCCTGCGCGATCAGGCGATGCAGATAATCGTCGGAGCGCTCTACCGGAACGCCGCACATCGGGATGTCCGCACCCTGATGCTTGCCGCGCTTGGTCAGCATGATACCGAGGGCGCGGGAGGCAATTTCGGCGTCCTCGAAGAACAGCTCGTAGAAATCGCCCATCCGGTAAAACAGCAGCAGGCCGGGATAGGCCGCTTTGATTTCCAGATATTGTTCCATCATCGGCGTGACGCGGGCCACCGGCTCGGCGGCCGGTTGGGCCTCCACCGGAGCAGGCGATGCGGGAAATGTCGGTTGTATGGTCATCAGAGCGTTTTCAAGTGAAGTGGGGACCGGTTCGCATAGCAATCAAGTTTACGCAGATTGCGTAGACTTAATCTGCGGTAGAAAACGCGTCAAAATGAGAAATCCGGAGCTCGGTTCTGATAAATCAGGACCGCGCTCCCGCGGCGCAAACTACTGAATTTTAGCCGTCGATCCTATTCGCTTTGCCCCTCGCCGGGAGGTTTTCCACGTTCTCTACCACATGCTGGAATTATCGCCGTTCCCCGGCATAGCACCCTCGCGTAAAAGGCGAAAAGCGATCAATTGACCTGTTCCACCGCCGCTCCTACAACTCGCCTCAATCAGGAAATCCCAAGGAGAGATCGATGGGTGAGGTATTTGTATGCGATGCGGTACGAACCCCGATCGGCCGCTTCGGCGGCTTGCTGGCCAAGGTTCGCGCCGACGATCTGGCGGCAACCCCCGTCAAGGCTTTGATGGCGAAGCACCCGAAACTCGATTGGTCGCAGGTCGATGAGGTCTATTTCGGCTGCGCCAACCAGGCCGGCGAGGACAACCGCAACGTGGCGCGGATGGCGCTGCTGCTCGCAGGCTTGCCGGACAACGTTCCCGGCCAGACCCTCAACCGCCTGTGCGCTTCGGGGCTGGACGCCGTCGGCGCCGGCGCGCGCGCCATTCGGGCCGGCGAGATCGATCTCGCCATTGCCGGCGGCGTTGAATCGATGACGCGGGCGCCGTTCGTGATGGGCAAAGCCGCGGAAGCGTTTTCGCGCTCGGCCGAGATTTTCGACACCACCATCGGCTGGCGTTTCATCAATCCGCTGATGAAGGCCCAATATGGCGTCGATGCTATGCCCGAGACCGGCGAAAACGTCGCCGAGGAGTTTCAGGTCTCGCGCGCCGACCAGGATGCGTTTGCGATCCGCTCGCAGCAACGCGCCGGACAAGCAATCGCGGCGGGTTACTTCGCCGAGGAAATCACGCCGGTTTCGGTTCCCGGCGGCAAGGCCGGTCCCATCACCGTCGACAAGGACGAGCATCCGCGCCCCGAGACCACGCTGGAAGGTCTCGCCAAATTGAAGCCGATCGTGCGCAATCCCGGCACCGTGACCGCCGGCAATGCCTCGGGTGTCAATGACGGCGCCGCCGCCATGATTCTGGCTTCGGAGCTAGCCGTGAAGAAACACGGCCTGACCCCGCGGGCGCGGATCCTTGGGCTCGCTTCTGCCGGCGTGCCACCGCGCATCATGGGCATCGGACCGGTCCCGGCAACGAGGAAGCTGATGGAGCGGCTCGGGCTGAAAATCACCGATTTCGATTTGATCGAGCTCAATGAAGCCTTTGCCAGCCAGGGTATCGCTTGTCTGCGCCAGCTCGGCGTCAAGGACGACGCCGATTTCGTCAATCCGCATGGCGGGGCCATCGCGCTCGGTCATCCGCTAGGCATGAGCGGGGCGCGCCTGGTCGTGACTGCCGTGCATGGCATGGAGAAGCGCGGCGGAAAACGCGCGCTGGCGACGATGTGCGTCGGTGTCGGCCAGGGCGTCGCCATGGCGATCGAGAAGTTGAACTGAGACTTTCATCATTCCGGGGCGCGAAGCGAACCCGGAATCTCGAGATTCCGGGTCTGGTCCTTCGGACCATCCCGGAATGACGGTGTTGATGAGGATGCACCATGACATTCACCTATCCAATCGACAGCAATAAAGCCCATCCGGCGCGGCTGTCGCCGGACTACAAGAGCACGGTGAAGCGTTCGCCTTCGAAGCCGCTGATTATCATGCGCCACACGCTCTCGGAATTGACCGGCCCGGTGTACGGTCATGAGACCGTGCGCCCCGGCGATGCCGATCTCACCACCCAGCACAGGGGCGAGCCGATCGGCGAGCGCATCATCGTCCATGGCCATGTGCGCGATGAAGACGGACGTGGCGTGCCCAACACACTGGTCGAACTCTGGCAAGCCAATGCCTGCGGACGCTATATTCATGTTCGCGACCAGCATCCGGCGCCGCTCGATCCGAATTTCACCGGCACCGGCCGTGCGCAAACCGACAGCGAAGGCTATTACCGCTTCGTTACCGTCAAGCCGGGCGCCTATCCCTGGGGCAACCATCCCAATGCGTGGCGGCCGGCCCACATCCATTTCTCGGTGTTCGGCCATTCCTTCGTGTCGCGGCTGGTGACGCAGATGTATTTCCCCGGCGATCCATTGTTCCCGTTCGATCCGATCTTCAACTCGGTGACCGACGCGAAAGCGCGCGACCGGATGATTTCCTCGTTCGATCTTGAGAACACCCAGCCCGAATGGGCGCTGTGTTATCGCTTCAACATCGTGTTGCGCGGCCGCAATGCCACGCCGATGGAGACCAAATAGTGCGGCGAATTTGAAGTTCCTATCAATTTTGCCGCGAGTTCGTTTAGGAACTTCAAATTCAAAAGCCGCACTACCAATTTTTGATTGCTAGAGCTCCTTTGATTCCGAAGTTCGCGTCAGAGGTTGCAGCGATAGTTTGCGAACTTCGGAATCGGAGCTCTAGTGTCCACGACCAAGCCGCAAGGCATAACGCCCTCACAGACCGTCGGTCCCTTCTTCGCCTACGGGCTGACGCCGACCGGCCAGTATGAATGGAACGACGCGTTCACGAACAACCTCGTGACGTCAGATGCGACGGGCGAGCGAATCCGGATCGAAGGACGGGTGTTCGACGGCGACGGCAAACCCGTGCCCGACTGCATGCTGGAGATCTGGCAGGCCGACGCGCAGGGACGTTTCGCCGATCCCAAGGACAACCGGGCGCTGCCCAATTCCAAATTCCGCGGCTTCGGCCGCTGCGGCACCGGCGCCAATGGCGAATACGCGTTCGACACCATCAAGCCGGGGCAGGTGCCCGATCCCGACGGCAAGCCACAGGCACCGCATATTCTGGTTACGATTTTCGCCCGCGGCATGATCCTGCATAACTACACGCGCATCTATCTGGATGGCGAAGCCTCTAACGCCGCCGATCCTGTCCTCGCATTGGTGCCCACTGAGCGTCGCGCCACGCTGATCGCCAAGCGCGTACCGGGCGGCAACGCCGTCTATCATTTCGACATCCACCTTCAGGGCAACGACGAGACGGTTTTTTTTGACGTCTAAGGCGCCAACAGCCCCGACTCCATCATTCACGGATTTGTCACCTGATCGGAAAACTGTGTTTTGGTGACCACACCCGTCAGATTTAATCGAATACGTTCTGCAACCTGATTGTAACGATCGGAAACATGCATTATGGCCTCCAGCGGGCTTTTTACCGCTAAGGAAATGATGAAAAAACTTGCTTTGGGACTTCTGCTGACCTCGATCGCAGGCAGCGCCTACGCTGCCGACCTGCCTGCGCCGCCGAGCGCGCCCTATACGAAGGCGCCTGCCATCGTCAGCCCCGTGACCAACTGGTCCGGATTCTACATCGGTGCCATGGGCGGCTATGGAAAAGAAAACAGCAGCGATCCGCTCGCGTTGAAGGGCGGCTTCGGCGGAGGCACGGTCGGCTACAACTGGCAGTTCGGTCAGTTCGTCGCCGGCATCGAAGGCGACGGCGCGTTTGCCGACGTCAACAACAGCGTCACCATCGGTGGCGTCACTGTCGGCGCGAAGCTCGATGCGTTGGCGACCGTGCGCGGCTGATTTGGTATCGCTGTCGATCAGGTCCTGCTCTAGGGCACCGCCGGCCTGGCAATCGCGGACGCCAAGCTCAGCGCGACCGCGTTGGGCGTCGGCATCAGCGACAACCAGACCCTGACCGGCTGGACCGCGGGCGCGGGCATCGAGTGGATGTTCCTGCCGCACTGGTCGCTCAAGGGCGAATATCTCTATCGCAGCTTCGGCGGACAGACGTTCTTTGCGAACCAGTTCGCGCCGGGCATCCAGACCGGAACGCTGAACATCAATAGCGGACAGGTCGGCATTAACTACCACTTCTGATCGCGCAAGCTTCAGTCAATGCAAAGGAGCGGTGCACGCAGCGTCCTTTTGTTTTTGACCGGTGAATTCTCGAAAACCCTATTCCATCACCGCATGTTCCGGACCCGCCACCTGCTTGCGCAAGGCAGCCTTGGTCGAACCGATCATGATCGCGAGCGGAATCGAGCCTATAATAAAGAACATCACGAGCTGATAATCCAGCGAGAAGGCGATGATCTGCGCCTGAAGTGACACCATCACGTCCGCCATGGCGCGGCCCTTGTCGGTGCCGAGGTTAATCATGCCGCTGACGTCGGGCATCTGCATGGCGTGATTGAACGGGGTGATGTGTTCCGAGAGGATCGCATAAACCCGCCGTCCGCCTTCGGTCAGTTGCGCAATCACGATGGAGATGCCGACCGAGCTTGCGACGTTGCGCATCAGGGTCAACATCGAGGTGCCGTCGGTGCGCAGCTGATTAGGCAGCGTCATGAACGCTACCGTCGAGAGTGGAACGAAGACGAGCCCGAAGCCAAAACCCTGGATGATGCTGATGGTCACGATCTCGGGCACGCCCGTCTGGTCGGTCCATGCCGTCATCCAGTAGAGCGACAGCGCAGTAAGGCTGAGGCCGGTGATGATCAACGTGCGTGCCTCGATATAGCGCATCAGGCGGCCGACCAGCATCATGGCGACGAAGGTGCCACAGCCGCGGCTTGCGAGCAGCACGCCAGCGGTGATGATGGGATAGCCGATCACATTCTGCAGGTAGGGCGAGGCCAGCGCCATGGTCGAGTACAGCACAAGCCCCATCACCGTCATGAAGATGCAGCCGGTGAGGAAATTGCGATCTTTAAACAGCGCAAACTGGATGAACGGGCGCGACGTCGTGAACGAGTGCGCGAAGAAATAATAGAAGCCAACAATCGCGATGACGAACTCGGCAATGACCTCGTTGGATTCCAGCCAGCCGAGCTGTTCGCCCCGGTCGAGCGCGACCTGCAGGGCGCCGATGCCGATGGCGAGCGCCGCAAAACCGAACCAGTCGAAGCGCAGATCGGTATCTTGCTTCGTCTCGTCCATGAACACCATCAGGCCGAGCACGGTGACGATGCCGAACGGCAGGTTGACGAAGAACACCCAATGCCAGGAATAGGTCTCGGTCAGCCACGCACCCAGTGAAGGTCCCATGATCGGTCCCATCATCACGCCCATGCCCCATATCGACATTGCCTTGGCGCGCTCGTGCAAGGCATAGGAGTCGAGCATCACCGCCTGCGACAGCGGCACCAGCGCGGCGCCGAATACGCCCTGAAGCAGGCGGAATAGCACCATCTGCTCGATGTCTTGCGCGAGCCCGCACATCACGGAAGCAACCGTGAAGCCGGCGGAGCAGATGATAAAGGTGCGCTTGCGGCCGAAACGGTTGGCGATCCATCCCACCGGCGCCGTCATGATCGCCGCCGCGACGATATAGGAGGTCAGCACCCAGTTGATCTGGTCCTGCGAGGCGGAAAGCGTTCCCTGCATGTAGGGCAGCGCGACGTTGGCAATCGTGGTGTCAAGCGCCTGCATGATGGTCGCGGTCATGGCGCAGATCGTCACCATGTTCCGGCGCAGGCCGGGAACGGCGCTGGGAGCTGGAATCGCCGTCGGCGACATCGGCTTTAGTCTTCTTTTGCTAGAGCCGAGCGCAAGCCGAGCAGGCCGGCGAGCGTGCGCTTGTGGCCGGTATCGATCGTGGCGTAGGCGCTCATGCCGGCTTTCAGCTTTTTGACGAACGGATCGTCTTGATCGAAATAGATCCGCACCGGAACGCGCTGCACCACCTTGACGAAGTTGCCGGTGGCGTTTTGCGGCGGCAGGATCGCAAATTGTGCGCCCGTACCGGGGCTCAGTGAGCCTACCGTGCCCTTGAACGTATGGTCGGGGAAAGCATCGACGTCGATCTCGACCGCCTGTCCGACCTCGACATGGGTCAGATCAGATTCCTTCAGATTGGAATCGACCCAGGGTTTCGCGACATCGATGATGGTGAATACCGGCGAGCCTGCGACAACGAAACGGCCAAGCTGAATCTGGTCGACCATGGTGGCGACACCATCCATCGGCGCCCGCATCTCGGTGTGGTCGAGGTCGCGCTGGGCCTGCGCAAGCGCGGCCTGCGCCTGGTAATAGGGCGGAAAGTCCTCAAGCGCGAGGTTCGGGTTGCCGAGCAGCTGCGTCAATGAACTCGACCGCTGCTGCTGAACGAAAGCAAGTTCGGCGCGCACAGTGATGGCTGAGTTCGTTGAATTGTCGAGGTCGAGCTGCGAACCGTAGCTGTTCTTTACCAGTGCCGACTTGCGCTCGACGTCGCGCTGCTTCAGGTCGATGGCCTGCTGCATCAGGTCGGCCATCTGGTCGTAGATCTTGATGTTGGCGCCAAGGTTGCTGTAGGTCGTTTTGGCCTGTTCGAGGGCGGCCCGGGCGCGGTCGACGGCAAGCCGGAACGGAACGGGATCGATTTCGAACAGCACGTCGCCATGATGAACGAGCTGACCTTCCTTCACCACGACCTTGTCGATTCGCCCGGAGATGTCAGGCGTGATCATCACCTTCTGCGCGCCGACATAAGTGTCGTCGGTGCCGACATGACGGCCGCCATTGAGATAGAACACGATGCCGCCAATCACGGCTGCGATCGGCAGCACCACGAGCAGCAGGAAGCGGCGATAGCGGCGCATCGCGGCCAACAGCCGGCGGCGCGGTTCGGCCGCGAGCTTCTCGCGGGACAGGTGCCCGGGGGCGCCTTTTTGCTCCGGCGGAAATTTCAATACCGGATCAGCCATAGCGCTGTTCCTTCCTTGCATCTTCTTGTTCCTGAATGGCGTTGCGGACGTTTTCCTTGATGGTCTCAAGCTGGCCGAGAAGCCGGTTCGCGTCCGATGGGGTGATGCCTTCAAGCGCCGTTGCGGTCAGCTCGGACTTCAAGCCGGCCAGCTTGGTGAGCAGCGGCTTTGCCGCCTTGCGCAGATAAAGCCGGTTGACGCGGCGATCGCTGTCGTCGCTGCGGCGCTCGATCCAACCATTGTCGCACAGGCGATCGATCAAACGCGTCAGCGTGATCGGCTGCATCTCCATCTGTTCGGCAAGTTCCGTCTGCTTCATGCCCTCGAAGCGTTCGATCTTGGCCAGCACCGCCCATTGCGCGCGGGTGATGCCGTAGCGCGACGCCTGGCGGTCTGCATAGGCGCGCACCAGTCGCTGCAATTCACCGAGCGTAAACAGGAAATTCATATCCACGGAACCGCGGGCCATCACGGTGAACCTTATTTGGAAGTTCGGTGAAACAATAGGCGCTGGAACTTCAAACCGGCGGTACGGATCCATCTTAAGCTTTAAACATAATAAGCTTGCTTATGAATTTTGCATGGCGAAGGCACTGCGGCCCTGCCCTACCAAAACGGCATGGCTGCACGAGGCTCCGGGTCGGCGGTTTTCCGTGTGACGGGATTTTGGTTCATGTGACAAAATGCTACGGTCACGAGATGACCTTGGCCAAACCGACATTTCCCGCACCCGATCACGATCACGGCCGCTGCACCGCGGACGCCCTGCAGCATGCCGAGCGGGTCTGCGCCAGGCGCTCGCAAAAATTCACGCCGATCCGCCGCCACGTCCTCGAGGCGCTGTTGTCCAGTCACCGGCCGCTCGGCGCCTATGAGGTCATCGAGGAACTGGCAAAAACCACCTCGCGGCCGGCGCCGATCACGGTCTATCGTGCGCTTGATTTCCTGATGGAAAACGGCCTGGTCCATCGCATCGAAAGCCGCAACGCGTTTCTCGCCTGCGCCCATGATCATGACGAGGCGGCGATGGTGGCATTCCTGATATGTGAGCATTGCGGCCTGGTTGGTGAGATCCCGGCGTCGCCCGTCGCGCAAAGCCTCAATGCCTCGGCGCGGTCGACCGGCTTTACGCCCAGAATGTCGATTGTCGAAATCACCGGCGTTTGCGCGCATTGTCAGAATTAACAAGAAGGCGATAAGCCTCCGCGGAGAACTCATGGAAAATTTACCGCTGCAATCGGCGGAGCGCTCGCTTCCGCCGCGCGCGATCGCCTTGATGCTGATGCTGTGCCTGAGTTGGGGATTCAACCAGATCGCGGTCAAACTAGCGCTTCCGGACATTCCGCCGCTGCTGCAAGGCACGATCCGCTCCATCGCCGCCCTTCCGGTCTTGCTGGTTATCGCCCGCTTCCGCGGCGTAAACGTCTTTGCGCGCGACGGCACGCTTTATGCGGGTTTGTGCGCAGGTTTGATGTTCGGCGTCGAGTTCGCGCTGATCTATCGCGGGCTGTTATTGACCTCGGCCTCCCGTGCGGTGGTCTTCCTCTACACCGCACCCTTCTTTGTCGCGCTCGGTTCGTATCGATTCCTCGGCGAGCGGTTGCGCGCCTCGCAATGGGCGGGGCTGGGCTTGAGTTTTATCGGCGTGGCGCTCGCGATCGGCATTCCACAGGCCAATGTCGATGCCGACGTGCTGTGGGGCGATTTCCTGATCGTCGGCGGCGGCGCCCTGTGGGCGGCGACGACCCTGATGGTGAAGGCCAGTCGGCTCCGTCACGCCCCACCGGAAAAAGCGCTGATCTATCAGGTGGCGATTTCGATCCCGATTCTGGCCCTCGCCGCCTTTGTTTCGGGTGAAACCATGACCCGGGTTCCCGGTCCCCTGGCGGTCCTTGTGACGGCCTATCAGGCATTCTGGGTGGTCGGATTAACCTTTTTGCTGTGGTTTGGCCTGATCAAGGCCTATTCCGCCAGCAAATTGTCGGCATTTTCCTTCATCACCCCTTTGTTCGGCGTCGTGGCTAGCTATTTCATCCTCCATGATACGCTAACCCCCATCTTCGGGGCCGCAGCGCTTCTGGTCATCGCGGGGCTTTACCTCGTGAACCGGCCGAATCCGGAGGCCCCGGTTGCCAGTGATGCATTGCTGACCGTCACCAAAACCTGATATTCGAGACCCCATGAACCAGCCCGTAAAACCACCCGAAAACGACGTCGCGGGGCCAAAGGCCCGGCATCAAACCACCCAGGTCATGGTCGGCCATGTCGCCGTCGGCGGCGGTGCGCCGATTGTCGTCCAGTCGATGACCAATACCGACACCGCCGATATTGACGGCACGATCGCCCAGGTGGCGGCGCTGTCGCGCGCCGGCTCGGAGATGGTGCGTATCACAGTCGACCGCGAGGAAGCCGCCGCCGCCGTTCCGCATATCCGCGACGGCCTGCGCAAGCGCGGCATCAATACGCCCTTGATCGGCGACTTCCATTACATCGGCCACAAGCTGCTCGCGGAATATCCCGCCTGCGCCGAGGCGCTCGACAAGTACCGCATCAATCCCGGCAATGTCGGCTTCAAGAACAAGCGCGACACCCAGTTCGCCGACATCATCGAGATCGCTAACAAGAACGATAAACCAGTTCGGATCGGCGCGAACTGGGGCTCGCTCGACCAGGAACTGCTCACCAAGCTGATGGACGAGAATACGGCTTCCGCCAATCCGCGCGATGCCCGCGCCGTGACGCGCGAGGCCATGGTGCAGTCGGCACTGTTGTCGGCCGCGCGCGCGCAAGAACTCGGCATGCCCAAGAACAGGATGATCCTGTCGGCAAAGGTTTCCGCCGTGCAGGACCTGATTGCGGTCTATCAGGAACTCGCCCGTCGTTCGGACTACGCCATCCATCTCGGGCTCACCGAAGCCGGCATGGGCTCGAAGGGCATCGTTGCCTCTTCCGCTGCACTCGGCATTCTCCTGCAGGACGGCATCGGCGACACCATACGCATTTCGCTGACGCCCGAACCCGGAGGCGACCGCACCCTGGAAGTTCAGGTCGCGCAGGAGTTGTTGCAGACCATGGGTTTCCGCACCTTTGTGCCGCTGGTTGCGGCCTGTCCGGGCTGCGGCCGCACCACCTCGACCACCTTCCAGGAACTGGCGCGCTCGATTCAGGATTTCATCCGCGTCGAAATGCCGGGCTGGAAGACGCGCTATCCCGGCGTCGAGGAGCTCAACGTCGCCGTGATGGGCTGCATCGTCAACGGCCCCGGCGAATCCAAGCATGCCAATATCGGCATCTCGCTGCCCGGCACCGGCGAAGCGCCGGCCGCACCCGTGTTCGTCGACGGCAAGAAGTTCCGCACCCTGCGCGGACCGACCATTGCCGCCGACTTCAAGGCGCTGGTGATCGACTACATCGATCAGCGCTACGGCGCGAACGCCAAGCTGCCGGAGACAACGGCGGCGGAGTAAACTTCCGCCGCTCAAACAATCGATCGGGATCAATTCTCTTTCACTGCCACAAATCCGGTTGCCTTCAGAACGGCGGCCGCTGATGGCGACGAGATGAAGCTGATGAATGCGCGGGCGACCTCCGGCGCCTTACTGGTCGCGATGATCCCGGCGGCCATCACGGTTGTATTCTGGATCTCGGCAGGCAACGGCCCGGCTAGTTCGACGCCGGGCGCGATCACGATCTCGGTGATTTGCCCGATTTGCATTTCAATCTCGCCGCTCGCAACCGTCCGGAAGACGTTCTCGGGAGCATCACCTTCGGTGCGGTCGAGCCTCAGTTTCGGTTTCAAATCCTCGGCGAGGCCGAGCCGCTCGATCAGGCTCGCGGCGTAGGTACCAGACGTCGATCCCGTTGCCGGATCGCGATAGCCGATCGAGCGGGCAGCGAGCAGCGTTCGCTTGAACGCCTCGACACTGCTGATGTCAGGCTTGGGCGCTCCCTTGCGAACCGCGACGCCGAGTGCGATCCCGGCGACGTTGACGAGGCTCCCTGGCAGAACCTTGCCGTTGCTTGCAAGTTTCTCGATCTGCGATCTGGATACGATCACGACGTCCGCGGCATCGTCCTTTTGAATCCGGCTCGTGATGGCGCCCGCTGGACCGTATTCAATTGTTGCCGTGTTGCCGGAGGACTTCTGAAAGTCCGGAGCGAGCCTGGACAGCGCACCCTTCAACGAGCCGGAGGCCAGAACCTTGATTTCGGCGGCGTCCGCGCTGCACGTGGCGGCGATCGCGGCAAGACCAGCCAATGCGATCTTCAAATAGCTCATGAAGCCTCCGGCCTTTTTAAATTTATGTATCGCGCATTCGGCGCTCTAAGGTTTTGTTGGCATCGAAAGCTGGCCCAGCAGGCGGGAGAGATCATCCCTTTCATCGATCGCCCACAGCGCCCGCTGAATGGCGTCGGTCCGCTCTCGTGGCCAGCGCTTGCCCACATTGCCGCGGAATTTCCGTTCCACCTCGGATCGGTTCATCGGCCGCTCGGAAAACCCGGGCGCGTAGTCGACTTCGCGCGAAATTCGCTGCCCGTCGGCGAGGATCGCCGTCACGCGCGTGGGCGCGGCTCCGACCCGCGCGGTGAGTGCGGGGTCCTCGCGCACCGTGATCTTTTGCATGAAAGCGAGAATGCGGGGGTCACCGAACATCTCAGATGCGAAGCTATCGTTGGTGACGTCGCCATCGAACATCGCGCGCGCGGTGATGTAGGGCAGGCTGTGATCGGCGGTCTCTCTGGTTTTGGGCGACCATTTTTCAGGCTCGCTGCCGGTCCGTTGATAACCGCGCTGGGTCGTGGCGATCTCGATCGCGGCGATGCGGTCGAGCGAGCCGACTTCTTTCGCAACGTCGATGCCGGCGACGATCGCGGTCTGAGTGTAGATCACAGCGGGATAAGGTTTTATGGCGCAGCGATGGATCAGGAATGCCACGTCGCCGCCACCGAACTTGTCGGGGTCGATGTCGCCTGGGCCGGACACCTGCTTGAAGAAGCCGGACTGACCTTCGAAGATCGGCGCCGGGCCGGTCAGGCCGCCCCGCGCCAGAGTTGCCGCGAAGACCGCATTGCGCGCGGCTTCGGCGTCGGCGAGTCCCTTCCAGTCCGACAGCGTCTGCACCCGGGTCTGGGCCATCGGGATGTGGTCGTTGACGGCGATATTGACGGCTTGGGTCAACTGCCCGGGGCTAAGTTTCATCAACTTTCCCGCCGCGAGCGCCACGGCCGGAAGACTCATTACCGGCGGGTCCCAGCCGCGCGCCGTGATGTCGAGCGCGTCGACCAGCCGGCAGTTCACCTCGTAGGCGATGACGATCGCGAGAATTAAATCCCTGGCGCTGGCTCGCTCAGCCTCGGCCACCGCAAGACAGGCCGCTATGTGATCGCTGGGATGAACGGAGAAGCGTCCGACATAGGTGTCGTTGAAGTCGAAATAGCGGAACGCAGCGCCGTTGGCGAAGGACGCCAGTTCAGGCGTCGTGCGGTTGTTGGTGCCGATGATGGTGGCATTGCCGCTGACCGCCAGTGCAACGTTGCGGCAAATACCAACTGGCCCTTCATTGAAGGCGCCGATGCCGCATCCGATCGTATCGATAAGGTGCGTCTTGACCCGCTCGATGGTCGCCGCGTCGATATCCTCATATCGCAGGCGGTCGGCATAGACCGCGAGTCGTTCCGCAAGCGGAGCGACCGACTGCGCCGGCTTCGGATGGTCTTGCGCGTCCGCCGCCCAGGAAGCGGCGGGGAGTGCCGCAGCACCGGCTGCCAGGCGCAGAACGGCTCTACGAGCGAGCTTCATGGCATTTCCTCAATCGTATGCCGAAATTCGGCGGCGGTCCTTGACGGGCCTTTTGTAAATGGTTCGGCTGAGAGTATGTGAGGTTCGGCGCAATGTCAGCCTTCGGCACAAAACGGGGCAAGCGCGGATCGCCTGTCAAAGTGCTAAACTTTCCTGGCGCCCCAGGTTCGAATGTCGGGAGGACGATATGATCAAGCGGCGCGCGTTTCTTGCCGGCGCCTTGGGTGCGGTGGCCTCGGGCGCGATCGCCCGGGCAACCAATGCTGCCGATCATCCGCTTTCCGGCGCCTTCGCTGAGCTGCCCGGCGTGAAACTGTGGTTCACGGACAGCGGCGGCACCGGCGTGCCGCTGATTTTGCTTCACGCCAACACTGGCACCAGTGCCGTCTGGGAAAACCAGGTCGAAAGCTTCTCCCGGGCCGGATACCGCATCATCGCGTTCGACCGCCGCGGCTGGGGCAAAAGCATGCCCAATCCGGCAACAGGTCCGCAGCCGGGCACTATTGCAGGCGATCTTGATGCGCTCGCGGAACATCTCAAGCTAGACAAATTCCATTTGCTGGGCGTCGCCGGCGGCGGGTTTGCAGCTCTGGACTATGCCGCATGGCGTCCGGAAAAGCTTCGAAGCCTGGTGATCGCGGCGAGCACCGGCCAGATGGCAGACAAGGAGATCGCCGATTTTATCGCTCGCCTTGAAATTCCGGGATTGCGGAAGTTGCCGGCGGTCTACCGGGAAGTCGGGCCGTCCTACCGCGGCGCCAACCCGGACGGGACCAAACGCTGGATCGAGATCGACGAGCACGCGCGCCAGGCTGAAGCGCCAGATCAATCCCTTCGCACCCCCAACACCTTCGCGAAGATCGAGACGATCCCGACACCCACCCTGATCCTCGCCGCGGATGCCGATCTGCTTGCGCCGCCGAGCCTGATGCGCACCTGGGCAGCTCACATGAAAAATCATGAATGGGCGGTCGTCACCGATGCCGGCCATGCGATAGCGTGGGAGCAGCCGGAAATATTCAACGCGAAAGTTCTCGAATTTATCCAACGGCATTGAAGGGCGTCGCATCGGCGCAAGACAAGACGCGCGCTCATCACGATCAGGTTTATTTCGACGGCGCGTCTCGCAGTCGTGGGTGCTTTTCGCTAGGTTGGTTCGACATCGATACAAAAAGCAGAAGCTTGGGAGGAAACGATGAAAATTCTACGCGTGATGGCTCCGATCGTCGGATCGGTATTGGCGCTGCTGGCGAGCGGTGCGCAGGCGGCGGATATCAAGGTTTTGGCTTCGACGGCCGTGAAGACGACCCTGGAGGAGCTTACGCCGCAGTTCGAGAAAGCGACCGGCAATAAAGTCGACATCACCTTCGCACCGGCCGCGGCCCTCAAGGTGAAAATCGAGGAGGGCGCGGCGTTTGACGTCGCCATCCTCGCCGCACCGATCACCGACAGCCTTGCCGGAAGTGGGAAGCTAGCTACGCCGGCCACGACAATTGCGCATTCCGGCATCGGCGTTGCGATCCGCAAGGGCGCCCCAAAGCCCGATATCAGCACGACGGAAGCATTCAAACGAATGCTGCTCGATGCCAAATCCGTCGGGTTTACCGCGGCGGGGGCGACCGGTGCCTACCTCAAAACATTGTTCGAGAAGCTTGGGATTGCCGACGAGCTAAAACCGAAACTCAAACTTTTGCCGGGCGCGGTCGGCGAGGCTGCGGCATCAGGCGAAATCGAAATCGGCATGACCCAGATCAGCGAGATATTACCCTATAACGGCGTCGAGCTGGCCGGACCGCTGCCGCCGGATATCCAGTCCTACACCTACTTCTCGGCGGCCGCGTCGCCGGCGAGCAAGGAAGCCGACGTGGCCAAGGCCTTCATCAAATTTCTCGCCACACCGTTGGCACTGGCCGTTATCAAGGCAAAAGGCATGGAGCCGGGTTGATCTTACAAGTTCATTTATTTGGCGTGCCCTTGGCCTTTCCCTCGACCGAGCATGGATTCTCGGTCGAGCAACTATCGCCGATCACGCCAATAGCCTGGACTTCGATCTCGATCCCGGGGCGCGCGAAATTCGTCACGGTGATGAGGGCGCTGCCGGGATAGTTCCCGTTCTTGAAAAAGTCCTTGCGCATTTCCACGAACTTGTCGCCATACCGGGATTCCTTGAGGAAGACCGTCATGGCGACGACATTGTCCAGGCTGCCGCCGGCGCGCTTCAAGACGCCATCGACCTGAGCAAATACCTGTTTGACCTGGGCTTCGAAGTTGTTGGCGATATCGTGGCCCTGTCCGTCCTCTGTCGCAGTCTGGCCGGCTACCCAGACCGTGATTCCGCCAGACGTTATGACACCTGGGGAAAATGCACGCGACAGCTGGAACGGCGTCTTCTGCATGTACTCGGCAGCCTGCGCCACAGTTGCGAGCAGCAACATGAACAATACGACAACCATACGGTTCATCCGAAACCCTCGACGATAAAGCCAGCCACTATTTGGCGAACGCCGGAAATACCGGCAGCTTTTCGATGTCACGTGCATCGTGCTGGATGATGAGCGTCGCCTTCAGGTTCGATGCAATCTTCTTGATGCGCTCGATTGAAGCTACCGTCTGGGCGCGGTCATAGTTGAACGAAGGCACGCCGTCCGAATCGTAGTTCTCGCGGAAATGCACCGCATCGCCTGAGAGGATCACAGGGCCCATTTGCGGCAGCTTGACCAGCAGGCTGGAATGACCCGGCGTATGGCCGGGCGTGCGCAGCAGCATCACCGTGCCGTCGCCGAATACATCCTTGTCGAGGGTCTGCGGCTCGACCTTGCTTTCACCCTTGATCCAGCTCTCGAACGGTTTGAAGTTCACGCCTTCCGCTGGCTTGGGCGCGGAAATCGCGTCCCATTCCCTGGCGCCGATCAAGAGGGTCGCTTTCGGAAACGAGGCGATCTGGCCGGTGTGATCGGCGTGATAGTGGCTGATGCCGACATATTTGATCTGGTCGGGTTTGAGATCGATCTTCGCCAGAAGATCGACGAGACTGACCTTCGGTGCGACCTTGGGCATGGTCATGGCATGGCCGGTATCCCACAACATATACTCGTCGCCATGCTTGATGAGATAGCAGCTGTAGACGAACTGAAGTTTGAGATCGCCGTAAGAGTAAGTATCCGAGAAGCGCGGATTGACCGCCTGAGGTTCCTGAGGCGTGCCGCATTCGAAACGCGCCAGCGACACTTCCGGCGCCGCGTGCGCTGAACCCGCGAGGCTTGCGAACAGACTGGCGCCAAAAGCGAGTGTGGTCAGTGCTCGATTCATGGTTTCTTCCCTTGATTTGAAAGGTTGAGGCGCGGCTCACTTTTGCCCGATGTGGTTCACAAAGTATTCGGCGCGACAGATCAGGTGCTAAGTAGAGCATGCAGAATACACGCATGTGAAGGGGGGACGGAATGTCGATGCGCAAGGCGCTGTGCCCGTTGGCTCTGACCGTGCTCGTGGGCCCGGCTTACGCCCAATCGCCGGCATCTGTACCCGACACGATCGAGGGCCATCTGGCCGCGGGCAAGAACGCGGCCGGAGGGCGCGACAATACGCCGGACTTCTATGGGCTCGTGACGGCGATCTGTGTTGCACCTCAGCGCGGCGCGCCTGCCCCCGACGCACCTGCCCCACGCGAAGATCCGAACCGGAAGGCGACCTATATGCAGCCGAAGAAGGCGTTCGACGACGTCTATTGGCTGGGGACCGAAAGCACCTCGGCATGGCTGCTGACGTCAGACGACGGCTACATCCTCTACGATACCGCCTACGTCTATGATGCCGAAGATGTGTTGATCGGCGGCATGCAGAAACTTGGTCTCGAGCCCGCCAAAGTGAAATACGTCATCGTCTCACATGGCCATCGCGGCGAATCCGGCGGGGCCACTCTTTTTCAATCGCGATACGGCGCGCGTATCGTCACGGCGGATTGGGACCTCATTGAAGGTTCGCTTTATGGATATCCGACGGGCAAGCCGAAGCGGGACATTGTTGCCACCGACGACATGAAGGTCACGGTGGGCGATCGCACCGTCACGCTCTACTTGACGCCCGGACATACGCCGGGAACCATTTCCGGCATTTTCCAGGTGCTGGATCAGGGCAAGCCGCTGACAGTTGTTTATTCCGGCGGCACGGAATTCAATTTTCCCAACGACGTGGCGCATTTCGATCAATATCTGGCGTCGGTGCGCCGGCTTGCCTCGTTGGCGGTGGCCGCAGGCGCCACGATCATCATCAACAATCAATCCCAGTTCAACGGAGCCGCGGACAAGCTGCGGAGTTTGGCCGATCGGCAGGTGGGCGAGCGACATCCCCTCAACGTCGGCACTGAGGCGGTGGCGCGTTATTTCAAGATCGAGGACGAGTGCGCCCAGGCCCAGCGCCTCAAGGTCATTGCGGGTCAAAGCGACCACTAGCTCGATCTCGAAACCGAAGTGATTTGCCCGACGGGCAAATCGACAAGTTTTCTGCTATGGATATCAGCCAATATCCAAGGGAGAAATCCATGAGCTGGCAGCCCTCCAACGATCCGATCCTCGGCGATCCCGCCTCCTGCGATGCGCTGGAACTCGTCATCGTGCCGCGCACCCGCGACCTCGGCGATGGCTTTGAAGTTCGACGCGCGCTGCCGCATGGCAAGCGGCAGATGGTCGGCCCGTTTATTTTCTTCGATCATTTCGGCCCGGTGCAATTCGTGTCCGGCAAGGGCATGGACGTGCGCCCGCATCCCCATATTGGCCTTGCGACCGTCACCTATCTGTTCGACGGCAGCATCATGCACCGCGACAGCGAGGGCAATATCCGCGAAATCCAGCCCGGCGCTATGAACCTGATGACGGCGGGCCGCGGCATCGCCCATTCCGAACGCACGCCCGACCTCCAGCGCCAGAGCGGCCAGAAAATGCTGGGTCTGCAAAGCTGGATCGCATTGCCGGCCGGAGAAGAAGAGATCGCGCCGACCTTCCAGCACTATGCGGCCTCCGATCTGCCGGTCGTGACGGATCGTGGCATCACGGCGCGGATCATCGCAGGGAGTGCGTTCGGCGCGACATCGCCGGTCGCGATGGTCTCGCCCTGGTTCTATGTCGAGGTGACGGCGGAAGCAGGCGTCCGCGTCCCTTTGGACGCCGATCACGAGGAGCGTGCCATCTATATCGTGGACGGCGAGGTCGAGATCGCCAATGAGCGCTATGAGGGCCCTCGCCTCCTGGTGTTCCGCCCAGGCGACCGCATCACCGTCAAGACGCTGAAGCCTGTGCGGATGATGTTTCTCGGTGGAGATGCGCTCGAAGGTCCGCGTCATATCTGGTGGAATTTCGTCTCCTCCAGTAAAGAGCGGATCGAGCAGGCCAAGCAGGACTGGAAGTCCGGCCGCTTTGCTGCCGTCCCCAATGAGCACGAGTTCATTCCGTTGCCGGAATGAACTGGCTGCACCCTGATCCTTTCGCCGCCGCGCGCCACTCGGCCGCGGCCGCCTTCGAAAGTAGAGTTTCATGAACACCATGCTTGCGAGCGATTTGCCTCTCCCCCGGATCGGGCGCGGCAAGGTTCGCGATATCTACACTGTCGGCGACGATCGCCTGTTGCTTCTGACCACCGATCGGATCTCGGCCTTCGATATTGTGATGGGAGAAACCATTCCGATGAAGGGCGCCGTGCTGACCCAGATCAGCGCCTGGTGGTTCAAGAAGCTCGAAGGCACTGTCCCGCATCACATGATCAGCGCCGACGCCGATACGATTATCCGCGAGGTGCCGGCGTTGCGGGATCATCGCGCTTCGCTCGCCGGACGCGCCATGTTGTGCCGGCGGACGACGGTGTTTCCGATCGAATGCGTGATCCGGGGCTATCTCTCCGGTTCGGCCTGGAAGGAATATGCCGCGCAGGGCACGCTGGCCGGAGACAGGCTTCCGCCTGCTCTTCCGGAGAGCGGAAGACTGGAGCCTGCGATCTTCAGCCCGGCCACCAAGGCCGAGACCGGTCATGACGAGAACATCACCGTTGCTCGCATGTGCGAGATCGTGGGCCGTGAGGTGACCGATACGCTGGAAAGCATGACGCGCGCGGTCTATTCGCTCGGCGAACGCTTAAGCCGCGAACATGGCATCATCATCGCCGACACGAAGTTCGAATTCGGTCGCGACGCCGATGGCCGGATCATTCTGATCGACGAAGTGATGACCCCCGACAGTTCGCGGTTCTGGGCGGTGGACGCCTATCGACCGGGGCAGCCGCAACCGAGTTTCGACAAGCAGCCGCTGCGAGACTACCTCGACACCGAGCGTCGTGCCGGCCGCTGGAACGGCGAAGCTCCGCCGCCGCCATTGCCAGAGAGCGTCGTGGATGCAACCAGCCAACGTTATCTCGAGGCCTATCGCCGGGTCACCGGCGACGATCTGCGGGTATAGCGTCGGTGGCGCTTCGCGCTTTGACAATCCCAAAAATGATCTTGTCCTGACGCGCCACCTTCGTCTACCACTGACGTCCGTCTTTTGAGGATCTGCGCGTGAGCATTGAGTCGATCAGTCTTCGGCCGAAGCTGCCACTAAGCGTAATCCTCAAGGACGTCCTCGGCGGCAGCGCCGCCAGCGTTTTGACGCTGACTTTCGGACTGTCCTATTCGCTGCTGATCTTCACCGGACCTCTCGCGCCCTATCTGTCCTACGGCGTCGCAGCAACCTTCATCTCGTCGGCCGTGCTTGCCGGCGTCATCGCCGCCGGAAGCTCATTGCCGTTCGCGGTCGCGGGACCGGACAGTTCCACCGCGGCGATGACGGGGATCCTGGCATCATCGGTAGTGGAACGGATGGTGGCGGCCGATCCGTCCGCACCGCTGCTCGCACCCGTATTGCTCACCCTTGCCCTTGCCACCGTCGCAACCGGAATCGTGCTTTGCGTCTTCGGAATGACGCGGATGGGACGTGCGATCCGCTACGTGCCTTATCCGGTGGTCGGTGGATTTCTGGGCGCAACCGGCTGCCTGATCCTTCTGGGCGCGGTCCGCGTCATCACCGGCCAGCGCCTGCAATTCGCGACGCTCGGCCAGTTCGAGGATTTCCTGACGTTGTCGAAGCTTGCGGCGGCCTGCGTCATGGCACTAATCCTCTATCTCACATGGCACCGCTCACGCTCTTCGTTGGGATTGCCTGCCATACTCGTTGGCGGCGTGATCGCCGGGCATATCCTGTTCTGGCTGACAGGCATCTCGCTGGCGGAAGCGCAGGCGGCAGGCTGGACCTTCCAGTCCCCACCCAGTGCGGATTTCATGTTGCCGTGGAGCGTCGACGGTATCGAGAAATATCCCTGGCATACCCTGCCCGAACTGTCGGGCAATTTGATCGCCGTGATTTTCGTCACGGCATCGTGCACGCTTTTCAACACCACGGGCATCGAAGTCGCCGTGCAGCGTGAAGCCAATCTGGAACGGGAACTCAACGTCACCGGCATCGCCAACCTGCTCTCCGGCGCGCTCGGAGGCTACACCGGCTGCATTTCCATCAGCCGAACCGTGCTCAACTTCAACAGCGGCGGCTCCAGCCCGCTGTCGGGCTTCACCGTCGCTGCGATGTCGCTGCTGATGCTGCTGTTCGCCCCCACGCTGCTCGGCTATATGCCGAAATTCGTGCTCGGCGGCCTTCTGATCTATCTGGCTGCCGACCAGCTTCACAAATGGATCGTCCAGTCGCGGCGGCGGCTCTCGTTCATCGAATACCTGTCGCTGCTCGCCATTATCGTCATCATCGTGCAATGGGGCTTCATCGCCGGCATCCTGATCGGCGTCGTCATCGGCTGCGCCACGTTTGCCTTGAGCGCCTCGCGCATCGATTCCATCAAATACAGCTTTGACGGCTCGGAATATCGCAGCTCGCTCGATCGCTCGCGCGAGGACCAGGCCGTATTGTCGGCGCATGGCGGCAAGATCCAGGGCCTCAACCTGCAGAGCTATCTGTTTTTCGGCTCGGCCAACCGGCTCTACCAGCACGTCAAGGCGCTTCTCGAGCGTCATCCCGAATGCCGCTTCCTCGTGTTCGACTTCAAGCTCGTAACTGGAATCGATTCTTCGGCGGCGTATAGTTTCGCCCAGATCAAGCGGACGGCGCAGGATCGCGGCATCAAACTGGTGCTGGTTCATCTTCCCTCGGCCGCCGAGAAGGCGTTGCGATCGAGCGAATTCATCTCGGCCGACGTCAGCATCGTTCCCGAACTCGACCACGCGCTCGAATGGTGCGAGAACGAGATCATCGTGCTGCATCAGGGCCGCGACCAGGAGGAAGCCTCACTTCGCGACTGGTTTACCCAGATCCTTGGGACCGAAGAGGACGCCGCAGAATTGATCCATCGCTGCGAGCGGCTTGAAGTCGCGGCCGGCGAGATCATTGTCAGCGCCGGCGCGCCCGCCGATTCCATGCATTTCATTCTGGACGGGCGCGTCGGGATCATGATCCCGGCGGGCGAAGGCGGCGGCACGACGCGGGTACGAAGCCTCGGACGCTGCACCACCATTGGCGAAATGGGCCTTGTCTCGCATGCGCCGCGCAGCGCCACGATCCAGGCCGAGGTCGCGAGCATACTCTATGTCTTGAGCGCGCAGCAGTTCGAGGCGCTCAAGCTCGAAAATCCGATGCTTGGCCAGAAATTGCTGACCTATTTCGTATCGGTGATCGCCGAACGCCTGACCTTCGCCAACCGCATGATCGCGGTGCTCCGGCGGTAGACGAAGCGGCCCTGCCCTTATGAGCCGGTTGCCCTTATGAGCCGTAGGGCCGCACGAGCGCGTTGAGAAGCACCTCGTTGCGGCATATAATCGGCTGACGCAATCGGCTTCAATTTGACGCTCGCTTCGAAGCAAGGGGAACATGATGCGCCAATTCTGGTTTGCCACGACCCTTGCAGCCATTGCGACGTTCGGAGCCTGCCTGCCGGTGCTGGCGCAGGACGAAGCGGACCAGAAACTGGGCAAGGTCCATTTCGCAACGACCTGCAACGAAGTCGCACAGCGGCGATTCGACCGCGCGATGCGTTACCAGCATTCGTTCTGGTATGCCGAATCGAAGGATATTTACGAGGAGGCGATCAAGGCCGACCCGGATTGCGCCATCGCCTATTGGGGCATCGCGCTGTCGCTACTCGGCAATCCGCACGGCGCCATCCCTGCGCCCAATCTTCCGCTGGGACTTGCCGCCATCGAGAAAGCCAAAACGATCGGCGCCAAAAGCGAACGCGAGCGCGACTACATCGACGCACTGTCGGCGATGTATCTCGACTACGACAAGAACCCGCAACAGGCGCGGGTGCAATCCTATCTAAAGAAGATGGAGGCCCTCGCGGCAAAATACCCCGACGACGACGAGGCGCAGATTTTCTACGCGATTACCCTGAATGTATCGGCCTCACCCGCCGACAAGACCTACGCCAACCAGCTCAAGGGCGCCGCGATTCTGGAACCGATCTGGCAGCGGCAACCCCAGCACCCCGGAGTGGCCCATTACCTGATCCATCTCTACGACTATCCGCCGATCGCCGCCAAAGGTCTCCCCGCAGCGCTTCGCTATGCCAAGATCGCACCGAACGCGCCCCACGCGCAGCACATGCCGTCGCATATTTTCACACGCGTGGGCTACTGGAAGGAATCCATCGACGCCAACCTTGCTTCCGTGCGGGCGTCCGAGGCCGGCCACGATCTCGGCGAGCAACTGCATGCCGGGGATTATCTGGTCTATGCCTATTTGCAACTTGCCCAGGACGAGGATGCGCGCAAGGTCATCGCCACCATCGCGGCCACGACCCCCGATCCTGATTCTTTCGGCGGGGCATTTTCACGCGCCGCCGCTCCTGCGCGTTACGCGATGGAGCGGGGCGACTGGAAAACCGCGGCTCAACTCGACGTCATCGACAGCAAGTTTCCACATGTGATGGCGATCACTTATTTCGCGCGCGCGATCGGCGCCGCCCGCTCCGGTAACTCTTCGGCAGCCAAGGCCGACGCTGCCAAGCTTGCTGATATTCGCGATCAGTTGCAGGCCGCCAGGAATGATTATTGGGCCGCTCAAGTTGCCGTCGAGACGCAAGCCGCAAACGCCTGGGCTCTCTACGCCGACGGCAAATACGATGAAGCGCTGGCGGCGATGAGCGCGGCGGCCGATGCCGAAGACAAGACCGAGAAAGCGCCGGTCACGCCCGGCCCATTGGTGCCGGCGCGCGAACTCTACGGTTTCATGCTGCTGGATCGTGGCCAGGCGAAGGAGGCCCTTGCCGCGTTCGAGGCCACCAAGGCGAAGGAGCCGAACCGTTTCAATGGCTATACTGGTGCGGCACAAGCGGCTCAGGCGCTGGGTGATAGGGCGACTGCAAAGGCAAACTATGAAAAGCTACTGTCGTTGGCGTCCGGCTCGAATTCCGAACGGCCGACGCTTGCCGCGGCACGGGCTTTCGTCGCGAGCAACTAGTGGAGTGGATTTGACATTCGCTACCCATCTAGCCGCGAGCTCGTCAAGCGAGTGTCAAATTCGAAATTCCACCAGAAAACTTATATTTGCTAGTGGTCCTTTTGATTCTAACATTCGCAAAAGTGACCGCTGAGAAGGGATGCGAATGTTAGAATCGGACCCCTAGAGCATGGCCGGAAACCGAAGCACGATAGTTGCGATCATCCTGGGTCTCGCGCTCGGCGCATCCGCCGGACTGTCGGCATTTTTGGTCTGGCCGATGCTGGTTCAGAGCAAGGCGTTGACGCCGCCGGGCCATCCGAAGTTTGCGGAAGTGCGATGGCCGTTTCCGACCGACGAGTGGGGTGAAGGCAAGGCGTTCCGCTGCACGGCCAAGGATTGTGGTGTCGACGTCAACGTCTACATCCGCGCCAAGATCGGTTTTTGCAATTGCTCCACCGGCGTCTCGGACGACAACGAACTCGACCGCCTGAGTGATTTCAACCTGATGGGCGACAAGCCGTCGGTCCTGGGGCCGGGCCACGAGATCAATATCGCCTGGATGAAGGGCCGCAGCCGCGCCTATACCGTCACCGAGCCATACCACGCGCCAGGCTCGGTGCTGGCAATCGCCTTCAATGATCGTTGCGACGCCATTGTTGCAACGGCGACCGTCGCCCACGATGGCCCCCAGGCGATAGAGCCCAGTGTGATCGAATTCCTCAACAGCGAGATCATCGTGCACTGGGCGGAAGTGACGCTCGGGCTTTAACGTCCTCGCGGCGCGTCAGATGCCGGCCGCATCAAACTATTTGCAGAATTTGCCAGAACGGGGGATGCGAAGCGGTTCGCCGCGACAGTAATGACTGCGATCAGGCCGCGCCGCTCATATAGGTTTCGCGTCGCCCGATCATGCGGTCGGCCGCCGCTTTGGCATCGGCTTTCGAAGCGGTCGCGCACGTGCGATATTCGAGATCGGGGGTTTCCGCGGGCGCACGACGGCTGAACCAGGATTTGGAGGCAGCGGGCAAAAGCGCCAGCGCCTGGGCGACATTGTCAACGGCGCCAAAAGAGTGCAGCGCGCCGGAGGCCGCGAAGCGAACCTCATAAATGCCGGGCGTGATCGGCGCTTCGAGATTCTCACCCCGCCCCGCCCTCGGATACCGTTTCCATTCGCTCCAAGTCGAGATCATCACGTTTCCTTTGCGCCACCCCTTGATTTATTTGATCCTATCGAGGGCCAAATGCAACATTCGTGCTGCATTTTTGCTTTGATCTGAACGCATTACTGAGAGGCCAGTTTCGCGTGCCGCACAACCAAGGTGGATCAGCCTCATATAGCTGATGATCCTGCCGGATTCGTCGAAAATTATGGCACGCACTGCCTCAATCCCCAGGTTGGCTAAACGACGATCACGAGATCGCGACCGGGTTCCAGCACCATTGCGGCATGAAACCCTCGGGAGGAAGATTAACCACTTCAAAAAAATATCCAGGAGGATTCCCCATGCATAGCAAAGCTCAGATCGATCAGATATTGCGCCAGAAAAGCGATGCCGTGGAAATTCCCGGCGTCGTCGCCATCGCCGCCAGCGGCAACGAGGTGATCTATCAGGGCGCGTTCGGCAAACGCGACCTGTCCAAGCCAGACAACATGACGACAGACAGCGTGTTCTGGATCGCCTCGATGACCAAGGCGGTCACGACGGCGGCAGCGATGCAACTCGTCGAGCAAGGCAAGCTCTCCCTTGAGGCGCCGATCGGCAAGCTGCTGCCCGATCTCGCCGCGCCGCAAGTACTGGAAGGATTTGATGCCAAGGGCGAGCCCAGACTGCGGCCGGCGAAGAGTCCGATCACACTGCGCCAACTGATGACCCACACCGCCGGCTTCTGTTACGACATGTGGAACGGTGGCATGGGGACGTATCTGGCGAAGACGGGTATCCCCGGCGTCATCACTTGCCAGAATGCCGCGTTGAAAACTCCGATCACCTCGGATCCCGGCACACGTTGGGAATACGGCACCAACATCGATTTCGTCGGCAAGGCGGTCGAAGCCGTGAGCGGGAAAAAGCTGGACGCTTATCTGCGCGATCACCTGTTTGCGCCGCTCGGCATGAACGACACCGGCTTCAAGTTGACCGACGCGATGCGTCAACGCCTCGTCGGCATGCACATGCGCGGGCCGGACGGATCACTTGCGCCCATCCCGTTCGAACTTGAGCAGCAGCCGGAATTCCACATGGGCGGCGGCGGCCTATACGGCACGGCAGCCGACTACATCAAATTCACCCAGATGATCCTCAACAAGGGCCGCGGCAACGGCAACCAGGTGCTCAAACCCGACACCGTCGCCACCATGGGGCAGAACCATATCGGCGACCTTGTCGTGACCAAGATGACATCGGCCCTTCCGGTCTACACCAACGACGTCGACCTTTATCCGGGCATGGTCAAGAAATGGGGTCTGTCGTTCCTCATAACGACCGCCAAGACACCCGAGGGCCGCAGCGCGGGCAGCCTCGCCTGGGCGGGTCTTGCCAACACCTATTACTGGATCGATCCGGCACGAGACGTCACCGGCGTGATCCTGATGCAGGTGCTGCCGTTTGCGGACGGAAAATGTCTGGAGGCCTTTGCCGGCTTCGAACGCGGCGTCTATGACGGACTCGATGCCGCCGGCAAAAAGGCTGCGTGACCTTATTGCGCCCGTTTCCTCTCCCCGCTCTCAAGTGGGGAGAGGGAATAATGCTTTAAACCGGCAGGCCGTTTTGCTGCGCCAGTTCCTTCAACGAAACCTGGGGCCGCGCGCCAATATGCTGGATGACTTCAGCGGCGGCGAGCCCACCGAAACGCCCCGCGCGCTCATGTCCCACGCCACGGGAAAGACCGAACAGGAAGCCAGCGGCAAACAGATCGCCGGCGCCCGTGGTATCGACGATTTTTTTGACCGGAAACGCCGGCACCGCCGTCACGCCTTCCTTTGAAACAACGACGCATCCCTTTTCGCTTCGCGTCACCGCCGCCAGGCCGATATCGCTGCGCAGCTGCTTCAACGCCGTCTCGAAATCCGACGTCTGGTAAAGCGAATGCAGTTCGGCCTCGTTGGCGAAGACCAGATCGACCGTGCCGTTACACATCAGTTCGAGAAATTCGCCGCGATAGCGATCGACGCAAAACGAGTCCGATAGCGTCAGCGCAACCTGACGGCCGGCCTGATGCGCGATCGCCGCCGCCTTCACAAAGGCTTCCTTGGCGCTTTTCGGGTCCCACAAATAACCTTCGAGATAGAGGATCGCAGAAGCGGCGACCTGATCGGCGTCGATATCGGCCGGCGTCAATTCCTGCGCCGCGCCGAGATAGGTGTTCATCGTGCGCTCGCCATCGGGCGTTACCAGGATATACGAGCAGCCGGTCGCCGGGCCATCTGCCGCGGGCTTCGTTTCAAAGGCGACCCCCGCCGCACGAATGTCGTGCGCATACATGCTGCCGATTTTGTCTTGCTTGACCTTGCCGACATAAGCGGCGCGAGCGCCCAGACTGGCCACGCCGACAATCGTGTTAGCCGCCGATCCGCCCGACATCTCGGTCGCCGGCCCCATATCCCCGTAAATCGCGGCCGCACGATCCTGATCGATCAGCGACATGCCGCCCTTGGTCATGCCGTGACGGCTCAGAAAGCCCTCATCGGTCTGCACCAGCACATCGAAAATGGCATTGCCGATCCCGAGTACGTCGTATTTCGCTGCGGTCATTTATCTGTCCTGACAAACCATCCAAACCGGGTGTAGCCGCCTATCACGATCCCCGCGCCCCAAGCAAACTCAAATCGGCGCCTCTGCTATATAAAGCCCATGATTCGCTCGTTTCTCACGGTCTCGACGGGAACGCTGGCCTCGCGTCTGCTTGGTTTTGCGCGCGATGCCATGGTCGCGGCCTTGCTCGGCGCGGGGCCCGTCGCCGATGCTTTTCTGGTGGCGTTTCAACTCGTCAACGTCGTGCGGCGGCTGTTGACCGAAGGCGCATTGAATAACGCACTGGTGCCGATCTGGCTCTCCGTCAAAGAGGCGAAAGGTCCCGTCGCAGCGAGCGCTTTCGCCGGCCGGGTGCTCGGCACCATCAGCACGGCATTGATCGTGGCAACCGCCGCGGCAGGCCTGTTGATGCCTTGGATCATCACGGCGCTGGCGCCCGGCTTTGCCGGCGAATCGACGCTGCATCTCGCGATGGACGACGCCCGCCTGATGCTACCTTATTTGGCATTCGCGGGGCCTGCGACCGTGACGATGGCGCTATTGAATGCGCAAGGCCGCTTCGCGCTGACGGCCTTCGCGCCGCTCTTGTTCAACGGCGCTTTGATCGCCGTAATGATCGTCCTCGTCTTCAAACGATCGGATGCGTCTGATGCCGCGCTCGTCATCGCCACCACGGTCGGGATTGCGGGACTGTTGCAATTGCTCATCCTCATCGCGCGATCGCGCGGCAGCCACTTTGCAGCGCCGCTGCGCGTGGCTTTCGATTCCGAGATGCGCGGCTTTGTTGCCAAGGCCTTGCCCGGCATGATCGCCGGCGCCGGACCGCAACTGCTCATCGTGGCCGGCGCCATCATCGCCTCAAGCTCGCCCTCTGCGGTCTCGTGGCTCTATTTTGCCAACCGTTTGATCGAACTGCCGCTCGGCATCGTCGGCGTCGCCATCGGCGCGGTGCTGGTGCCCGAGCTGGCACGGGCAGTACATGCTCAAGATAGAAACGCCACGACGCAGGCCGAGTCGCGCGGGCTCGAACTCGCGATCGGGCTGGCGCTGCCGGCAACGCTGGGATTGATGGCATTGAGCGAGCCGGTGGTGCGGTTGCTGTTCGAGCACGGCGCCTTTACCGCGAGCGACACGGCGGGCACTGCGTATGCGCTGATGTGGCTTGCGCTCGGCCTGCCGGCCCAAGTGTTGATCAAGGCGCTGTCGCCTGCGTTCTTTGCGCGTGGCGACACCGTCACGCCGTTATGGGCAACCCTCAAGGGCCTTGCGGTGACCATTGTCCTGGCGATCGTGCTCGGCCGATTGTTCGACATTCGCGGCATCGCGGCTGCGATTGCACTCGGCGCCTGGAGCGGCGCGCTGGTGCTGATCCGGAATGGCTTTGCCACGTTCGGCTTCTCGATCGATCCCATGGCGCGTCAGCGCCTGCCGCGCATCGTGGCCGCCGCACTCATCATGGGCGGCCTGTTATGGTTATCGGCGCCGTTTGTGCTGGCCTGGGGCGGAAATGAGTCTGGGCCATTGCACCTTTTCATGGTTCTCGTGCTGATCGCGGGCGGCATGGCGGGTTATGGCCTGTTTCTCGCTCTATTCGGTGTGCTTCGCTGGGTTGATGCGATCCGTGCGTTTCGTCAAAGCGGCGCCTGAAAGCTTGCGCGGGCAAGACTTGCATGGCAATGGACGGCGCGAGGCGCTTTCGAACAACGACGGCGTAAAACGATAGATGGCTTTTCGGAAAGCTGACCATGGCAATAGTCGAACGGGTTTTTTCAGGCGTGCAGCCGACCGGTAATTTGCATCTCGGCAATTATCTCGGCGCGATCGTCAATTTCGTCAAACTGCAGGAGACCCACAGCTGTCTCTATTGCGTTGTCGATCTGCATGCGATCACGCAAGGCATCGACGTGTGGGGCGGCCCGACCGAGCTTGCGCGCAACACCCGCGAGGTCACGGCGGCCTTCATTGCCGCCGGCATCGATCCGAAGAAGCATATTGTCTTCAATCAGAGCCAGGTGACCGGCCATGCCGAGCTCGCCTGGATCTTCAACTGCGTCGCTCGCGTCGGTTGGCTCAACCGCATGACTCAGTTCAAGGAGAAGGCCGGCAAGGACCGCGAGAATGCTTCCGTGGGCTTGTACGACTATCCGGTGCTGATGGCCGCCGATATTCTTCTGTATCGCGCCACGCATGTTCCGGTCGGCGAGGACCAGAAGCAGCATCTCGAACTGGCCCGCGACATCGCGCAGAAATTCAACAACGACTTCGGCGACTCCGTTCGCGGCCACGGCTTCAATGATGGACTGTTCTTCCCGCAACCCGAGCCGTTGATCACGGGTCCGGCGACGCGGGTGATGTCGTTGCGCGACGGCACCAAGAAGATGTCGAAGTCCGATCCGTCGGATAATTCGCGGATCAACCTCACCGACGACGCCGACACCATCGCGCAGAAGATCCGCAAGGCCAAGACCGACCCGGAACCGTTGCCATCGGAGGAAAAGGGCCTGGAGAGCCGGCCCGAGGCCGACAATCTGGTCGGAATCTATGCCGCTTTGGCGGGCCGAACCAAAGCCGACGTACTCGGCGAATTCGGCGGCGGACAGTTCTCCAGTTTCAAGAACTCGCTGGTCGAACTTTGCGTCGCAAAGCTGTCGCCGATTGCATCCGAGATGAAGCGGCTGGTGGCGGATCCCGGCCATGTCGACGCCATTCTGGTCGATGGTGCCGATCGGGCGCGAGCCATCGCCGATGAAACCATGAAGCTTACGCGCGATATCGTCGGCTTCGTTCGGAAGCATTAGTTCCGGACGTACATAAAATGCCGCAGCGCACGCCACGCTAGGCGCTGCGGCAACGACAAAATACGGTTTTACCCCAACCACCTCGCGCTGGCGCTTGTCGGGCATGGCCGCGCCATGGCAGCATGTGACTTGCTTGTTGCAGCTTCGGAACATGCATGACCACCCAGCGACGCAGCTACGAGACGGGTCACAAGCCAAAATGTCTGGTCATTGTTGACGACACCGCGGAATGGGATCGCGCGGTCCGTTATGCAAGCCGCTGGGCGATACGGGCCGGCGGCGGCGTGGTGATGCTCCGCATCATCGAGATCGAAGACCAAAATCAGCAGTGGCTCGGGGTTGCCGACATCATGCGCGCCGAGGCGATGGAAGACGCCAACGCCGCGCTCGATCGCGCCTCCGGCCGCGCCAACGGTATTGCTGCGATCACACCCGAACGGGTGATCCGCGAGGGGGATCCGACCGAACAGGTGATCGATGTGATCGAAAAGGATGTCGACATCGCGATACTGGTTCTGGCCGCCAATCCAGGTCCCGAAGGCCCCGGACCGTTTATCGCCGCGATGGCCAATGCGGTGGGTAACTTCCCGGTCCCCATCGTGATCGTCCCCGGCGAACTCAGCGACGCCGAAATCGACGCACTGTCTTAACCTTCAAGCCTTGACCTTTAAGCCTTGCGAACCTGCTGTAATTGGTCTGGATTTCCGGCCTTGACCGTGCTTTCCCCATCGCCATCTGATAGAGAGACCTCACGCGCCGGCCTTTAACCGGCGATGTCGGAGAAAGCCATGTTTATTCAGACCGAAGCCACGCCCAATCCAGCCACCCTGAAGTTCATTCCAGGCCGCACGGTGCTTGATGCCGGCACCATGGAGTTTTCGAGCCGCGACGCCGCCAGCCGCTCTCCGCTCGCCGAACGACTGTTCAGCGTGCCCGGGGTAACGGGCGTTTTCTACGGCTCCGACTTCGTCACCGTCACCAAGGACGACAGCGACTGGCAGCATCTCAAGCCGGCAATCCTCGGCGCCATCATGGAACACTATATGTCGGGCGCGCCGCTGCTTTCCGATGGCAGCGCAGCCAGCGATGAGGCCGCCGACGAAGCCGACGAATTCTTCAACGAGGCCGATGCCGAGACGGTCGATATGATCAAGGACCTGATCGAAACGCGGGTGCGGCCGGCGGTTGCCAATGACGGCGGCGACATCACCTTCCGCGGCTTCAAGGATGGCATCGTCTATCTCAACATGAAGGGCTCGTGCGCGGGCTGCCCATCGTCCACGGCGACCTTGCAGCACGGCATCCAGAACCTTCTGCGGCATTTCGTGCCCGAGGTGGTCGAAGTGCGGCCGATGTGATGGAGAGACGAATAGTGGATAGCGAACGGCAAACCGCTAGTGACTCTGCCCTTCCATCCGCTATTTACCACTCACTATTCACCTCGTCTCCATGCTGATTCTCGCCATCGACACCGCGCTTGACGCCTGCGCCGCCGCGGTGCTCGACACCGAAACGGGCGAGTTGATCGCGCAGGAATCCCAAGCCATGAAGCGTGGCCATGCCGAGGCGCTGATGCCGCTGATCGGCCGCGTCATCGCTGCGTCGAAAACCGCCTTTACAAGCCTCGGCCGCATCGCGGTAACCACAGGCCCCGGAAGTTTTACCGGGCTTCGGGTCGGCCTGTCCGCTGCCCGCGGCATTGCGCTCGCCGGCAATATGCCCGTGGTCGGCGTCACCACGCTTGCGGCCTATGCCGCGCCCATCGTCAGCCAGAATGCCGAACATCCGGTGATTTCCGTGATCGATGCCCGGCACGATCACGTCTACCTTCAGGTCGTCAGTGGCAACGGAAGCGCCCTGGTAAGGCCGCGCGTCGCGCCGATGGCAGATGCGCTCGAAGCCTCGCGATTCGGCGCGCCGTATGTGGTGGGCAATGCCGCCGGCCTGCTCGCCGAGCGCTGGCCCTCCGACGCGGTTCCGCCGGTCACGGTCGACCAGCAATCCGCCCCCGATATTGCCTGGGTGGGATGGTTAGGGGCTGCGGTCAATCCGAATACCGCGCCGGCCCGCCCGTTTTATCTTCGAGCCCCAGATGCCAAGCCGCCAAGCGAGCGGCTCGCCAGCGCCGCGCAGACCACTTCCCCATGATGGCGTGGCTCGCTGAGTTGTGGGGCGGCGAGCGGGCGGTGGTCGAACCCGCGAGTGCGCGCGATGTGGCGGCATTCGCTCAAATTCACCACGTCTCGTTCCATCGCGGCTGGGGTGAGGATGAGTTCGAGCGCATGCTGCACGAACGCAATACACTGGTCCATCGTTTGAAAATGGGGCGAAAAACCGTCGGCTTTGCGGTGTCACGGATGGCGGCCGACGAGGCCGAGATCCTGTCGATCGCGGTGGCGGAAAGCCATCGCGGCCGCGGGCTGTCCAACGGCCTGTTGTTGACCCATCTGGGCCACCTGGCCGGCCGGGGGATCCGGACGGTATTTCTGGAAGTGGAAGAAAATAACCAGCCGGCACGACGGCTCTACCAGCGAGCCGGATTTAGCGTCGTTGGACGCCGCGAACGCTATTACCGGCAAAGCGGCAGCGAAGCCCTGGATGCGCTCTTGATGCGGCGCGACTTGTCCTGACATTTGCGCGATGGCAGAACGTGTTATGATCGGTGGCCGCCGCGAAAGTGGCAAATGTCGGAATCGGTCCACCGGATTACCCTTGGCGATAACCTGAGATGACCGTGTTCAAATCCAATCCCGTGCTCACCGCGACCGGAATCGAGGCACGCTGCGCCGCCACCGGCATGCGCATGACCGAACAGCGCCGGGTCATTGCGCGCGTGCTGGCAGAAGCTGAGGATCACCCCGACGTCGAGGAACTGTACCGCCGCTGTGTCGCGGTCGACGACAAGATCTCGATCTCGACGGTCTATCGCACGGTCAAGCTGTTCGAGGACGCCGGCATTATCGAGCGGCATGATTTCCGCGAGGGCCGCGCCCGCTACGAACAGATGCGCGACAGCCACCACGACCACCTGATCAACCTGCGCGACGGCAAGGTGATCGAATTCACCTCCGAGGAGATCGAGAAGCTGCAGGCGGAGATCGCGCGCAAGCTCGGTTATCGCCTGGTCGATCATCGGCTCGAGCTTTACTGCGTCCCGCTGGACGACGACAAATCCTGAGGCGTCGGCAGCGACGCCGTTTCAATCCAACACCCCGGTTTTTATGAAATTGCCCCGCAAGGTCCATATCAAATCATATGGCTGTCAGATGAACGTCTACGATGCCCAGCGCATGGTGGATACGCTGGCGGGCGAGGGCTTTGTCGAGACCGCAAGTGTGGACGATGCCGATCTCGTCATCCTCAATACCTGCCACATCCGCGAGAAAGCGTCCGAGAAGGTCTATTCCGAACTCGGCCGGCTCCGCGCCGTCAAAGATGAAGCGACACGCCAGGGCCGGCGCATGAACATCGCGGTCGCCGGCTGTGTCGCGCAGGCCGAAGGCAACGAGATCATCCACCGCGCGCCGGTGGTGGACGTCGTGGTCGGGCCGCAGAGCTATCATCATTTGCCGGAACTGCTGGCGCGCGCCGAGAAGGACGGCCGTGCGCTGGAAACCGAATTTCCGGCGGAAGACAAATTCGCCTTTCTGCCGCCGCCGAAGCCCGACGTCATTCGCGCAAGGGGAATATCGTCGTTCGTCACCATCCAGGAAGGCTGCGACAAGTTCTGCACCTTCTGCGTGGTGCCTTATACGCGCGGCGCGGAAGTCTCACGGCCGGCGGCCAGGATCATCGACGAGGTGAAACGTCTCGCCGATCACGGCGTGCGCGAAATCACCCTGATCGGCCAGAACGTCAATGCCTATCACGGCGAGGGACCCGACGGCCGAACCTGGCCGCTCGGCTTCCTGTTGCGTCACTTGGCGGAGATTCCCGGCATTGTCCGCCTACGTTACTCGACAAGCCATCCCCGCGATATTGATGAAACGTTGATCGAGGCCCATCGCGACATCCCCTCGGTGATGCCGTTTGTGCATCTGCCGGTGCAATCCGGCTCGGACCGGATACTGGCGGCCATGAACCGCAAACATACCACCGATGATTACCGCCGCGCCATCGACCGGTTTCGCGCTGCCTGCCAAGACATTGCGTTTTCATCGGATTTTATCGTCGGCTTCCCGGGCGAAAGCGAAGAAGATTTTCTGGCCACCCTCGCTCTGGTCACACAAATCGGCTACGCTGGCGCGTATTCTTTCAAATATTCGCCGCGGCCAGGCACGCCGGCGGCGGAAATGCAGGAGATCGTGTCAGCGGAAGAAATGGACGAGCGATTGGCGCGGCTTCAGGAATTGATCGACAGCCAGCAATCGGCCTTCAACAGGGCCTTGATTGGGACCACCGTGGATGTGTTGTTCGAGAGGGCGGCCCGCAATCCGGGCCAGGTCGTCGGCCGAACCGCCTACCTTCAGCCGGCGCATGTGATGGCGCCCGAATCGATCATCGGGCAAGTCCTTCCAGTGAAAATCGAGAGCCTAGAGCGCTACAGCCTGCTGGGCGAACTTGCGGTCCCTTTGCCGAAGCTCGTTGCCGCTCCGGAAACGCAGCCCATCATCAATTCATCCGACACGAGAATGGGAGCCTGAACCCTTGCCCAAAAGCGCATCGGATTCACCCTCACTCGCTCCCAGCCGCAAATCTGACCGCGACATGCAAGTTCCGCCCGAGACTCAATTCGTCGTCGATTTCGACGACAATCGCGCAGCTTCCGCGCTGGTCGGACCCTACGGCCAAAATCTCGCGCTGATCGAGCGGCGCCTGGGTGTCGTGGTGGATTCACGCGGCAACCACATCACGGTTGCCGGCTCGCGCGACGGCTGCGACGCGGCGCGGCGTGTGCTGGAGACGCTTTATGCCCAGGCGAACAAGGGACAGGATATCGCGCAAGGCGACGTGGAAGGCGCGATCCGCGCCGTGATCGCGCAAGGCTCGCTGTTTGAATTCGACCCCAAGACCGCCAAATCGTCGTTCGACACCATCAATCTGCGCAAGCGCCCGGTGCGGGCGCGCACCGGCGCACAGGACGCCTATATTCGTGCACTGAAGCACCACGAGCTGGTGTTCGGCGTCGGCCCGGCAGGTACCGGCAAGACCTGGCTCGCGGTCGCCCATGCCGCGCAACTGTTCGAACGCAAGGAGGTCGATCGCATCATCCTGTCGCGTCCTGCGGTGGAAGCCGGCGAGCGGCTCGGCTTCCTGCCTGGCGACCTGCGCGAAAAGGTCGATCCTTACCTAAGGCCGATCTACGACGCGCTGTACGATCTGATGGATTCGCGCATCGTCGAGCGCGCTTTGCAAACCGGCGAAATCGAAATCGCGCCGCTGGCCTTCATGCGCGGCCGCACGCTGACCAACGCCGTCATCATCCTCGACGAGGCGCAAAACACCACCTCCATGCAAATGAAGATGTTCCTGACCCGGCTTGGCGAAAACAGCCGCATGATCATTACCGGCGATCCCTCGCAGGTCGACCTGCCGAACGGTCAAACTTCCGGCCTTGCGGAAGCCGTCAAGCTGCTCGACGGGGTAGCAGGAATTGCCCAGGTTCATTTCAAGGCCGAAGACGTGATCCGCCATGAGCTGGTGGCGCGGATCGTGGCGGCCTATGAAGGCTTGCCGCAACGGCCGGCAACCCACAAGACGTGACGAGCACGCCGCTCAAGGTCGAATTCCGTCGCAACCAGAACTCCAAACCGATGGCACCGTCTGCCCTTCCGATCACCGAGATTCTCGTCGTCGCCGACTGCTGGCAGGCAGAGCCCGAAGCCGAGGCGACGATCGAACGTGCGATTGCGGCCGCGGCCGAGTTCATCACCGTCGACATCGGCGATAGCGAGCTGGCGATCATGCTGACCGACGACACCGGCATCCAGACGCTGAACCGCAACTGGCGCGGTATCGACAAGCCGACCAACGTGCTGTCGTTTCCGGCGTTGCAGCCGCGCGGCGAGCGGCAAGCGGACGATGCGCCGCGCATGCTGGGCGACATCGCCATTGCCTATGAAACCACGCGCCGGGAAGCCGACGAAGAGCAGAAGCCGTTCGACCATCATCTCAGCCATCTTGCGATTCACGGCTTCCTGCACCTGATCGGCCACGATCACGAAAAAGATCAGGAAGCCGAGACCATGGAAGCGCTCGAACGGGAGATCCTGTCGCAGCTCGGCATCCCCGATCCCTATGCGGAACGGACCGTATAAATAAAATGTCCGATTCAGACCCGACCCATGACAACCCGCGCAACACGCGCAACCTGCCTGCCGTCGTGCAGGAGGGCGAGGTCATGCGCCCGATCGCGGACAACTGGCTGACGCGCGCGATCCGCACGCTGTTCGGCTGGAAACCCGGATCGGTCCGCGACGACCTGCAGGTCGTGCTCGACACCTCTACGCCCGATGACGTCGGCTTTTCCGCCGTCGAGCGCACCATGCTGCGCAACATCCTTTCCCTGCATGAGCGGCGGATCGCGGATGTCATGATCCATCGCGCCGATATCGTCGCGGTCAAGCGCGACATTCCGCTCGGGGAATTGATGAGCCTGTTCGAAAGCGCCGCGCATTCGCGGCTCGTGGTCTACAACGAAACCCTCGACGACCCCGAAGGCATCGTCCACATCCGCGATCTCCTGGCGTTCATGACGGCGCGCGCCTCCAAGCCGAAGAGCAAAGCCAAGACCAAAAAACCGCCACCTGAAAAAACGCCGCCTGCCGGCCTCGACCTGCGCACGGTCGATCTGACGCTGCCGCTTTCGGAAGCCAACATCATTCGCAAATTGTTGTTCGTGCCGCCGTCGATGCGGGCGATCGATCTGCTTGCGCAAATGCAGGCCTCGCGCATCCATCTGGCGCTGGTCGTCGACGAATATGGCGGGACCGACGGGCTGGTCTCGATCGAGGACATTGTCGAGCAGATCGTCGGCGAGATTGACGATGAGCACGACAGCGACGAGCCTCCGGCGATTGTCCGGCAAGCGGACAATTCCTTCATTGCGGATGCGCGCGCCAGCCTCGACGACGTCCGCTCCGTGATCGGAGACGAGTTCGTGACCGGAGAAGCCGGCGAGGAAGTCGAAACATTGGGCGGGTTTCTCGTCACCCATGTCGGCCGCCTGCCGGTGCGTGGCGAAGTAATTTCCGGTCCCGGCAATTTCGAAATCGAGGTGCTCGATGCCGACCCGCGGCGGGTCAAGCGCCTGCGCATCGCCACGCGCAAGGAACGCCCGCCGACGCGAACCCCGCGTGAAAGCCGCCGACGTGAAGCTGCACCCGACGCCGCACAACCGAGCGATCCGGCCAATCCGCCCGGCGACGGAGCCGCATCGTCGTGATGATTCCTGGGAAGCTTCGCGCAGTTGGTCTTGCGATTATCCTGGCGTGGGGATGGAAGCGCGCAGCCATTGCGCTCCTCGCCGGCGCGCTGTCATCGCTCGCGATGGCGCCGTTCAATGCGTGGCCTGTTTTGTTTGTGACCTTGCCGGTCGCAGTCTGGCAGATCGACGGCGCGGGCGCCGGACGGTGGCGTGGTGTGCCGGCGGCTGCGCTCACCGGCTGGTGGTTCGGGCTGGGCTATTTCGTGCCCGGACTTTACTGGATCGGCTACGCCTTTCTGGTCGATGCGGACACTTTCGCCTGGTTGCTGCCGTTCGCCATTCTCGGATTGCCAGCCTATCTCGCGCTGTTCACGGCGTTGGGCTTTGGGCTCGCACGACTTTTCTGGACGCGGGATGGTTCGCGCGTGATCGCACTCGCCGCGAGCCTGACGATGAGCGAATGGTTGCGCGGCCACACGCTCACCGGCTTTCCGTGGAACACGCTCGGCTACGCCTTGAGCGAACCGCTGGCGCTCGCGCAAACCGCCTCGCTGATCGGGTTGTGGGGCCTGACATTTCTGGCCGTAGCGATTTTCGCAAGCGCTGCGGTCCTGATCGACGGCACGTCCCGTGGACGCAAGCCCTGGATCGCTCCGGTTCTCGCGGTCGCGCTGCTACTCGCCATGACGGTCTTTGGCGCGATACGCCTCAGTCAGCACCCGACCGTGCTGCTTGCCAATACGAAGCTGCGGATCATGCAGCCCAACTTGCAGCAAGACGCGAGATTCAACTACTCCGCCAAGGCGGAGGTGATGAAGAAATATCTGACGCTGTCCGACCGCGCGTCCGGGCCGCAATCGACCGGCGTGCGCGATGTCAACATCCTGATCTGGCCGGAATCGGCGTTCCCGTTTTTCCTGACACGCGAAGCCGACGCGATGGCCGAGATCGCCGATCTGTTGCCGAAGGGGACCGTGTTGGTCACGGGCTCGGTGCGCGCGCCTGACCTGCCGCCCGGCACGCGGATCACACGCGCCTACAATTCGGTTTACGTCATCGACCACGACGGCAATGTGTTGTCGGTCTACGACAAGCTGCATCTGGTGCCGTTCGGCGAGTTTCTTCCGTTTCAGGACCTGATGGAAAAAATCGGCTTCGAGCAATTGACGAGGGTTCAGGGCGGATTCATTCCAGGTACACATCGTCACAGCATGGACGTGCCGAACGCGCCGAGAATGCTACCTCTGATATGCTACGAGGCTATCTTTCCCGGTAATGTTGTCGATCGTAACGACCGCCCGGGCTGGATCGTTAACCTCACCAACGATGGCTGGTTTGGAATTTCGACCGGTCCTTACCAGCATCTCCAGCAGGCGCGCCTGCGTGCGATCGAACAGGGGCTACCGCTTGTTCGCGCTGCAAATACAGGCATCTCTGCGGTGATCGACCCGTTGGGGCGCGTCGTCGCGCAGCTCGGTCTTGGGCTTGAAGGCGTTCTGGATTCGGGTCTGCCGGTTGCGATCCCGCCGACACCTTTTGCGCGCGCGGGAGATATCCCGATCATGATCATGCTTGCAGCCGCGTGGCTCTACGTGATCCGGCGTCGCGCCGCAAAATAAACAGAGTTCATCCAGAACTTCGCAACCAGCAGGGTTTGACGGCATCACCGCCTAAGGCATAATCCCTCCGTTTTCTCGTACACCGTGGTCTGGAGGAGCGTTGGCGATGTCGACCAAAGCGCCCAACCCTGTTGACAAATATGTCGGCAGTCGCGTGCGCATGCGTCGCATCATGCTCGGCATGAGCCAGGAAAAACTCGGCGAAGCGCTCGGCCTCACGTTCCAGCAGGTGCAAAAATACGAGAAGGGGACCAATCGCGTCGGCGCAAGCCGCATTCAGCAGATCGCCGAAATACTCCAGGTGCCGGTATCGTTTCTGTTCGAAGGCGGCCCGAGCGGCATCGCGAAAGCCGACGGCAGCACCGAGGGCACTTCGCCATCCTATGTGTCCGATTTCCTCGCGACGTCCGAAGGCCTGGCGCTGACCCGCGCCTTTACACGCATCAGCGACGCCAAGCTTCGACGCAGCATCGTCGATCTTGTCGAGCAGATCGCTTCCCAGGAAATTCCGGACAAGCGCTGAAGCGCTGGCTCCCGTTTCGAAACGTGACACGACAGGCCCGGGCATTGCCCGAGCGAACAATGGTGCTATGAACCGGATCGACCGCGCCACCACCCGACTAGTTAAAGACAAAGGCAGCACATGCTGACGGCGTCCGCCCGCCCCTTCGATCCCCGCATCGTTCTCGACGGCATCCGCCGCTGGGTCGAGATCGAGACGCCGACCGACGCCCCCGACCAGGTCAACAAGCTTGCGGCCATGGTCGCCGACGGCTATCGCGATTTGCCGGCAACCATCGAGCGCGTCGCCGGGCGTTCCGGATGCGGCGACCACATCGTTGCGCGATCGTCATGGGGCCAACAGCAACCCGGAATTCTCGTTCTCAGCCATCTCGACACCGTGCATCCGCTTGGATTCATCGAACGGCTGCCGTTTCACGTCGAGGGCGACAGCGCGTTCGGCCCCGGCATCTATGACATGAAGGGCGGCGCCTATCTCGCCTTCCACGCGTTTCGCGAACTTTGCGCCAGCGGTGAAACGTCGCCGCTCGGTATTACCCATCTTTACGTCTCGGATGAAGAGATCGGCAGTCCAACCTCGCGGGCGCTGATCGAGGCCGAAGGGCACAAGGCCAAATATGTCCTGGTGACGGAGCCGGCGCGCGACGGCGGCAAGATCGTCACCAGCCGCAAGGGCGTCGCGCGCTTCGAAGTGTTCATCAAAGGCGTGCCTTCTCATGCCGGCACGCGGCCTGAAGACGGCCGCAGCGCCATACGGGAGCTTGGCAACGTCATTCAGACGCTAGAGGCGATGAACGATCTTGCACGCGGTGTGACGGTCAATGTCGGTGTCGTCAAAGGCGGGACCAAGCCGAACGTGATCCCTGAAGAGGCCTATGCCGAAGTCGACATGCGCGTTGCCACCATCGCCAACGCCGACGAACTGGTGCCGAAGATATTGAATCTAACGTCAAACACCGAGGGCGTCAGCGTCAAGGTGACGGGCGAACTGAACCGTCCACCTTTTGAGAAGAGCAGCGCCGGCACAGCGCTGTTCGAGCATGCCAAAAAGCTCGCTGCTGAGATCGGCTTCGAACTTCACGACAGCTATAGCGGCGGCGGCTCGGATGGCAATTTCACCGCGCCCTTTGCCGCCACCCTCGATGGCCTCGGGGTCGACGGCCAGGGCGCGCATACCCATTACGAGCAGATGTATATTTCGTCGATCGAGCCGCGAACCAGACTATTGCACCGGCTTTACCAGACGCTGCGATGAACGCGCGAAACGACGATAGCGGAAATCGCGAAACGCACGCGAGCGATGCGACCGTTGAGGGCCAGCGTGCCTTCTTCGGACGCCGCAAAGGCCACAAACTGCGCGCGCATCAGGCCGACCTGATCGCGCATTTGCTGCCGCGACTTGCGATCGACATCACAGACCCGCGTTGCGCCGACCTAGCTACGCTGTTCGACAGCCCCGTCGGCAACCTCCGTCTCGAAATCGGATTTGGCGGCGGCGAACATCTGATCGCAGAAGCGCGCGCCTTTCCCAATACCGGCTTCATCGGCTGCGAACCCTATGTCAACGGCATGGCGAAAATCCTCACGCTGATCGAAGCCGGCGAGATCGGCAACATCCGGCTGTTTGCCGGCGATGCTGCCGAACTGCTGGCGTGGGTGCCGGCCAAGTCGCTTGCGAGGATCGATTTGATCCATCCAGATCCATGGCCGAAGCGGCGGCACTGGAAACGACGTTTCGTGCAAGACACGACGATTGCCGCCATGGCGCGCGCTTTAGCGCAAGGCGGCGAGTTTCGCTTTGTCAGCGACATCAGTGACTATTGCGCCTGGACGCTTTCGCATTTCATGCGCACGTCGGATTTCCTCTGGACGGCGGAGCGGGCAACGGACTGGCGCGAACCGTGGGCCGACTACACGATGACGCGGTATGGCCGCAAGGCCGAACGTGAAGGCCGCATCGCCGCCTATCTGATTTTCAGGAAGACCGGCTAGTGGAGTGGATTTGACATTTGCTACCCCTGTAGCGGCAGCATCCACGCTGCGAATGTCAAATCCAAAACTCCACTAGAAACCTATTTTGGCTGGTTGTCCTTTGATTCTAACATTTGCAAAAGTGCGTGCCACACCGGGATGCAAATGTCAGAACCGGACCACTGGAACGGCTCATAGCAACGCTATCACGCGGTTTCGCGCGTCCGCCAAAAACTCACGACCCGTTCCGCGGTCGAGGGCGTCAGCCGCAGATAGTTGGTGCGGATACCCTCGATATCGGCGGAAGCGGGAATGCGCGCCGGCCCGAGTCGCAACAGAACCAACGAGCGCACCGTTGGCCACTCGAGCCCAATCGCCTTCGAGATGATCAGGACGGGGTCGTGGCGATCACCGGCCATCAGGCGATCGACCGCCGCGATCGGCACGCCCGATATCGCCGACAGAGCCGCGACCGTTTCGGAATAACGAAAAGATTTGGCAAAACCGAGCAACGCCGCCTCGTTGAGGTCTCCGGCCCGGTAGAGCGAAAGGATCGTGCGTTGTGCGGACGTGAAGTCGCGCTGTTTGCCCGGCTGCTCTCTCTTGCCGGAAAGATCGCTCATCGCCTTGGCGACGGCCGCCTGCCGAGCGGGATCCGCCACGTCGAACAAGCGGCGGCGCACGACGTCAACCGATCCCACCAGAAGCTCTTTCAGAAGCCGGTCCGGCAGATCGTTGCGTTGCCCGACGGTGATGGTCAGGACGCCATCCCTGGCGGCGCGCTTGACCAGCGCCGAATAACCGATCGGCGAAAAACTCGCACCCGCATGGGCCGCCGTGCGCCGGATGACGTCCCGCTCACCCCGTTGCACGATGACATCGGTCAGGTCTGGAGAAAGTTTTGGGCGCTCGGTCATCGCCAGCAGATGAGCCTGGCCTTTCATGCGCGCGATTTCGACCAGGGCCTGCTCTCCGAGGACAGGCGAGCGGCGCAGCACCGGACCCGCGATGGATATGTCGTCTTCACGCGCGAGTTGCCCGATCAATGTTGGCGGCGCGTTGGCGATGGCAGCGATGCGTTCGGCAATATCGGCGCGAGCCACCAGTTCGGTCTGCGGCACGATGCCGGTCAGGATGTGGTCGAACAATTCGACATGACGGGTCTGAAAACCGGCCGCTCCCTGTACGAACAGGTCGGCGATGCCGCGACTGAGCTCCGCGACGCGTTTGGGATCGCCGCGCCTGACGAATTCATCGAGACTAGCGCCCACTTTCCGAAGTTCGTGTTCCACCTCAGCACCCACCGTTCACGAACTTCGGAAAGTCATGGGCACTAGCAAGCCGATAAACCTAGTGCCGTTTTTCCATTTGAAGTTCCTGAACGGAATTTGCCGCTTGTGGTGCGGGAACTTCAAATGGGCGGCACCAGGGATGGCAACGGTCATGGAACACACTCACCCCGCCAAACGCAGGCTACCCGGCCATTTAATGTTTGGATGGTGAAGGAAGGGTTAGGTTGGCCACGTTGCGGTACCCCGCAAAATTAGCCGCATCCGGCACGGCAGGCCTTGTCGGACGTTGGGAAAACGGCTATATCCGCCTCCACTTAAGGTTCTCATATACGATCGCGTATTGAGAGTGGGCCCCTCCGGGACCCGCTCTTTTTTATTACCTGAAGGGACGTGGGCCAGATGGGGTCCGGGAACCCGGCAGGGACGCGCCCAAGACCAGAACAAGCAAGACCATCGCAAAGACCACCGCCAAACCCGTCTCGAAGGCCAATTTGACGTTTGATATGACCGACCCAACGCCTGGTTCCGTTGAAACCGACCTGCTCGCCGAGCCGAGGCTCGTCGTCGAGCCGGGCGCGGCAGCGCGTGTGTCGGCGGTTGCCGGTCCGGTCTTACAGGGCATGGGCTATCGGCTGGTCCGGATCAAGATTTCGGGCGAAGCCGGCTGCACCGTCCAGATCATGGCGGAACGGCCGGACGGATCGATGCAGATCGAGGACTGTGAGGCGATCTCGCGGGCGCTTTCTCCGGTGCTTGATGTGGCCGACCCGATCGACCGCGCTTATCGGCTGGAGATTTCATCACCGGGCATCGACCGCCCGCTGGTGCGCCGTTCCGATTTTGAACGCTTCACCGGCCACCTCGTGAAGGTCGAGATGGCGGTCGCCCATGAAGGCCGCAAGCGATTCCGCGGCACGCTCGATGGTGTCGAAGGCGATGCGGTACGGTTGCGTCGCGATGATACCAAGGCTGGCGAGGAAACCAACGTATTGCTGACGATGGAAGATATCGCGGAGGCACGGCTTGTTCTCACCGACGAGCTGATTGCGGAATCGATGCGACGCGGCAAGAAAGCCGAGCGTGAATTGAAGCGCAGCCTTGGCCTCGAGCCGCCGGCGCCGCCGCATGCCAATCGTCCCCATCCGAAAGCGGCGAACAAGCCGCTTCCGAAGAACACCAAACAACATCGCCTGGCCGCCGAAAAAACGCGCCGGGGCGACACCGATCCTGTCAGAGGAGACTAAGCCATGGCCGTCAGCGCCAATAAGCTTGAATTGCTGCAAATCGCGGACGCCGTTGCGCGCGAGAAGTCGATCGACCGCGGCATCGTGATCGCGGCGATGGAAGACGCGATCGCCAAGGCCGCCCGCGCCCGGTACGGCAGCGAGACCGACGTTCACGCCGAGATCGACGCCAAGAAAGGCGAACTGCGGCTTTCCCGTCACATGCTGGTGGTCGAACTGGTCGAGAATTCCGCCAACCAGATTTCGCTGGAAGATGCCCGCCGCGCCAACCCCGGCGCGCAGATCGGCGACACCATCGCCGACACGCTGCCGCCGCTGGAATACGGCCGCATCGCCGCGCAATCGGCCAAGCAGGTGATCGTGCAGAAGGTGCGCGAGGCCGAGCGTGACCGGCAATATCAGGAATTCAAGGACCGTATCGGCGATATCGTCAACGGCATCGTCAAGCGCGTCGAATATGGCAGCGTCATCGTCGATCTCGGCCGCGGCGAAGCCATCGTGCGGCGCGACGAAATGCTGCCGCGCGAAGTGTTCCGCAACGGCGACCGCGTCCGCGCCTACATCTTCGATGTGCGGCGCGAAACGCGCGGGCCCCAGATTTTTCTCTCCCGCACCCATCCGCAATTCATGGCGAAGCTGTTCGCGCAGGAAGTGCCGGAAATCTACGACGGCATTGTCGAGATCAAGGCGGTCGCCCGCGACCCCGGATCGCGCGCGAAAATCGGCGTGATTTCCCGCGATTCCTCGGTCGATCCGGTCGGCGCCTGCGTCGGCATGCGCGGATCGCGCGTGCAGGCGGTGGTCAACGAGTTGCAGGGTGAAAAGATCGACATCATTCCCTGGTCACCCGACATCGCGACCTTCGTGGTCAACGCGCTGGCGCCCGCCGAAGTCTCCAAGGTCGTGATCGACGAAGACCGCGAGCGGATCGAGGTCGTGGTGCCCGACACCAACAACCAGCTGTCGCTCGCGATCGGCCGGCGCGGCCAGAACGTGCGTCTCGCCTCGCAACTGACCGGCTGGGACATCGATATTCTCACCGAACAGGAAGAATCCGAACGCCGTCAGGCCGATTTCGAAAATTCCACCCGCGTGTTCATGGAAGCCCTCAATGTCGACGAAGTCGTCGGCCAATTGCTCGCCTCCGAAGGCTTCACCTCGGTGGAGGAACTGGCGATGGTCGATGTCCGGGAATTGGCCGGCATCGAAGGCTTTGACGACGAGACCGCGACTGAGTTGCAGAATCGCGCCAAGGAATATCTGGATCAGCTCGAGACCGAACTCGAAAACAAACGGAAGGAACTCGGCGTGGATGATGATCTGAAGACAGTGCCGGGCGTGACCTCGAAGATGCTGGTGAAGTTCGGCGAGAACGACATCAAGAACGTCGAGGACCTCGCCGGCTGCGCCACCGACGACCTGGTCGGCTGGACTGAACGCAAGGACAGCGGCGAGCAGACCAAGCATGCCGGCATTCTCGATGGCAACGACATCACCCGTGATGACGCAGAAGCCATGATCATGCAGGCGCGCGTCCTGGCCGGCTGGATCACACAGGCCGATCTCGACAAGAAGGCCGAGGAGGCCGCAAGCCCCGAAGATCAGCCGGCTTGACGATCGGAGCCATGTCACACGCATGCTCGCCGTTGCCGACCCCGAAACCGACGATGGACCGCGGACCAACAGGTCCGCGACCATGCGGATGTGCGCGGTCAGCCGGGAGGTGCGGCCGGTCGATGAGCTGATCCGCTTTGTCATCGCCCCCTCCGGGGAGGTGGTGGCGGACCTCAAGCGCAAACTCCCGGGCCGGGGCCTGTGGGTCTCGGCTTCGCGCAAGATGGTTGCGGAAGCGGTCCGGCGTCACCAATTTAGCAAGGGATTCAAACGTGATGTCCGTGCTGCGGCGACGCTTGCCGCTGACACCGAGGTGCTGCTGGAACGGTTCGTCGGCGACGCGCTGGCCATGGCCGCCAAGGCAGGACAGGTCCTTTCGGGCTTCACCAAGGTTGCAGACGCCCTCGACCGGCACGGTCAGGGTGCGGTCAGGGCGCTGATCCACGCAACCGACGGTGCCGCCGACGGAATCCGCAAATTGGACGCCATCGCCGGGCAAAATGGCCGGGATGACGGCCAATCGGCCGGAATCCCTATCGTTAATGTGCTGACATCCGAGCAATTGGATTTGGCACTGGGGCGGTCAAATGTGATACATGCTGCCCTGCTCGCGGGCCCGGCGAGCGATACGTTCCTGTCACGTAGCCATATGCTGGTCCGATACCGGATGGCGGACGACGACAGAACCGCGGCCAAGAACGTGGGCGGGAATTTACCGATCAAAGACCGTGCGAACGCGCACGACTAGACAGGATTAGGACTGCTGAATGGTTGATACGAAAACGCCTGGCGACAAGACGCTCAGTGTGCCGACCAAGACCTTGTCGCTCAAGCCGCGGGTCGAGACCGGAACCGTGCGCCAGAGCTTCAGCCACGGCCGGACCAAGCAGGTCGTGGTGGAAAAGCGCGGCAAGCGCCGGGTCGGCGGCGATGGTCCCGCCGAGACCCACGCGCCCGAACCGGTGGTGGCCAAGCCGGCAGCGCCGGCACCGGCCGCGCGTCCAGCGCCGCCGCCTGCGCCCCCGCGCAACAATTCCGGCGTGGTGCTGCGTACCCTTACCGAGGACGAGCGCTCGGCGCGCGCCAGTGCGCTGGCCGACGCCAAACTGCGCGACGTCGAAGAGCGGCGTGTTGCCGAAGAAGAGGCCAAGCGCCGCTCGAGCCGCGAAGGCATCGAGCAGGCCGAGCGCGAGGCCGCCGAAGCTCGCCGCAAGGCCGAGGAAGAGCGTCACCGTCATGACGAGGAAGCCAAGCGCAAGGCCGAACTTGAAGCCAAGAAGCGTTTTGGCGAGACCGAAGCGCGCACTCCCGCCGCAGCGCCAGCAGCCCGTCCCGCCATTCCGGTGGCTCGCGCCCCGGGCATCGCCGCCGATATTTCCGACGAAGACGAAGGTCCGCGTCAGGTCCGGCGTGGTGCCCCCGGCCGACCGGTCGTCGCGCCCAAGCCGACCGCGAAACCGGCGCCGCAGAAACAACGCGGCCGTCTGACGCTAGTGACGGCGCTGAATGCCGACGACGTCCGTGAGCGCTCGATCGCCTCGTTCCGCCGCCGTACCCAGCGCCTGAAGGGGCACCAGGCGAACGAGCCCAAGGAAAAGCTGATTCGCGAGGTCGTAATCCCTGAAGCGATCAACATTCAGGAACTCGCCAACCGCATGTCGGAGCGCGCCGTCGACGTCATCCGGCTGCTGATGAAGCAGGGCGCGATGCACAAGATCACGGACGTGATCGACGCTGACACCGCGCAGCTGATCGCCGAGGAGTTGGGTCACTCGGTGAAGCGCGTGGCGGCTTCCGACGTCGAAGAAGGCCTGTTCGACGCCGTCGAAGATTCCACCGACACCGAGCCGCGCTCGCCCGTAGTGACGGTGATGGGTCACGTCGACCACGGCAAGACCTCGCTGCTCGACGCGCTGCGCCATGCCAACGTGGTTTCCGGCGAAGCCGGCGGCATCACCCAGCATATCGGCGCCTATCAGGTGACCTCGCCCGAAAGCGGCAAGAAGATCACCTTCATCGATACGCCCGGCCACGCCGCGTTCACCGCGATGCGCGCCCGCGGCGCCAAGGTGACCGACATCGTCGTACTGGTGGTCGCCGCCGATGACGGCGTGATGCCGCAGACGGTGGAAGCGATCAACCACGCCAAGGCGGCGAAGGTGCCGATGATCGTGGCCATCAACAAGATCGACAAGCCCGATGCCAAGCCGGAGCGCGTGCGCACCGAATTGCTGCAGTACGAGGTTCAGGTCGAATCGCTCGGTGGCGACGTCGTCGACGTCGAGGTTTCCGCCAAGAACAAGACCAATCTCGACAGATTGCTCGAGATGATCGCGTTGCAGGCCGAAATCCTCGACCTCAAGACCAACTCGACGCGTCCCGCCGAAGGCACCGTGATCGAAGCCAAGCTCGACCGCGGCCGCGGCCCGGTGGCCACTGTGCTGGTCCAGCGCGGCACCTTGAAGGTTGGCGATATCGTGGTGGCCGGCGCCGAGATGGGGCGCGTGCGTGCGCTGATTTCGGATCAGGGCGACACTGTCGAGGAAGCCGGCCCGTCGGTTCCGGTCGAGGTGCTCGGCTTCAATGGTCCGCCGGAAGCCGGCGACCGTCTCGCTGTCGTCGAGAACGAAGCCCGTGCCCGCCAGATCACGAGCTATCGCTCGCATCAGAAGCGCGAGAACGCGGCTGCTTCGATTTCCGGCATGCGCGGCTCGCTCGAACAGATGATGTCGCAGCTCAAGACATCCGGCCGCAAGGAATTCCCGCTGATCGTCAAGGCCGACGTGCAGGGCTCGCTGGAAGCGATCCTCGGATCGCTCGAAAAGCTCGGCACCGACGAAGTTGCCGCCCGCATCCTGCATGCCGGCGTCGGCGGCATTTCGGAATCCGACGTCACGCTCGCGGAAGGCTTCAATGCCGCGATCATCGGCTTCTCGGTCCGCGCCAACAAGGAAGCGGCGGCGGCGGCGAAGCGCAACGGCATCGAGATTCGCTACTACAACATCATCTATGACCTCGTGGATGACGTGAAGAAGGCGATGAGCGGCCTGCTCGCGCCGACGCTGCGCGAAACCATGCTCGGCAACGCGCAGATCCTGGAAGTGTTCAACATTTCCAAGGTCGGCAAGGTTGCCGGTTGTCGCGTCACCGACGGCACCGTGGAACGCGGCGCCAATGTCCGCCTGATCCGCGACAACGTCGTCGTTCACGAAGGCAAGCTGTCGACCTTGAAGCGTTTCAAGGACGAAGTGAAGGAAGTGCAATCCGGCCAGGAATGCGGCATGGCGTTCGAGAATTACGCCGACATGCGGGTCGGCGATATCATCGAATGTTACCGCGTCGAATCGATCCAGCGATCGCTGTGAGTCCAAATCTCACAAAGCGCGTGGATTTTATTAACTGAAAATGCGGCGTCATGGCCGGGCTGGTCCCGGCCATCCACGTCTTGCTAACTCAACAAGAAAGACGTGGATGCCCGCGACAAGCGCGGGCATGACGAATTCGAGAGACGATAATGCCCCGCCACCATCAGAAGAGCACCGCCCCCGGCGGCTCGCAGCGCCAACTGCGCGTCGGCGAGACCGTGCGTCACGCGCTCGCCGAGATACTGGCGCACGGCAACGTCCACGATCCCGATCTTGAAGGCCACATCATCACGGTGCCCGAGGTGAGGATGTCGCCGGACCTCAAGCTTGCGACCATCTATGTGATGCCGCTCGGCGGCCGCGATACCGAGGTCGTGATCGAAGCGCTTAATCGCAACAAGAAATTCCTGCGCGGTGAGGTCGCCCATCGCGTTAACCTGAAATTTGCTCCTGAACTTCGCTTCCACGCCGATGACCGATTCGACGAAGCGGAACGTATCGAGAAATTATTGCGAACACCTGAGGTGCGGCGCGATCTCGCACCCGATTCGGAAGAAGAATGATGACTGTGACGACGGCAAATCCCGTAGTCGAATCGACAAACGACGATTCAGTCGCGGCGGATAAAAATATTTTTCCCGAACGGCAAGACGACATCCGGCGAGTCAACAACGATCCGCGCCAGAAGCAGCCAAAACAGAACAACCAGCCGCGCCGCGACAAGCGCGATGTCCATGGATGGGTCATCCTCGACAAGCCGATCGGCATGACGTCCACGCACGCGGTCGCCGTGGTCAAACGGCTGTTTTCGGCCAAGCGCGCCGGCCACGCCGGGACGCTCGATCCGCTCGCCTCCGGCGGATTGCCGATCGCGATCGGGGAAGCGACCAAGACCGTCCCCTTCGTGATGGATGGCCGCAAGCGCTATCGCTTCACCGTGACCTGGGGCGAGGAGCGCGACACCGACGATACCGAGGGCCGGGTGGTGCGAACCAGCGATCTCAGGCCCGCGCCCGAGGCGATCAGGGCGCTGCTGCCGCAATTTACCGGCTTGATCGAGCAGATCCCGCCGCAATATTCCGCGATCAAGGTCCAGGGCGAGCGAGCCTATGACCTGGCACGCGACGGCGAAACGGTCGAGCTGAAACCCCGCCCGGTCGAGATTCACCAATTAACCCTTGTAGAACAGCCGGATAGCAGCGATTCCGTGTTCGAGGCGGAATGCGGCAAGGGCACCTATGTGCGGGCCCTGGCCCGTGATTTGGGCCGGATTCTTGGCTGTTTCGGCCATATCAGCGCGCTGCGACGGACGCTTGTCGGCCCGTTTGGCGAAAACGACATGATTCCACTGGAACAGTTGGAGGCTTTATGCGATAGAGCCGCGTCCGGCGAGGGAAGCCTCGCCGACGCGCTTTTGCCCGTTGAGACCGCGCTGGACGACATCCCGGCACTGGCCGTCACTCGGGCGGATGCGGCAAGGCTCCACAGGGGCCAAGCCGTTTTGTTGCGCGGACGGGATGCGCCCAATTGTAGCGGCACAGTCTATGTCACGGTGGCAGGCCGGCTTCTCGCGCTTGCTGAAATTGGCAATGGCGAACTCATCCCCAAGCGCGTGTTCAACCTGACCGGACTGACTGCCAGTCCGGCTCGCAACGATGGAAGTATCTGACGATGTCGATTACCGCAGAACGCAAAGCGGAAGTCATCAAGACGAATGCCAACAAGGCCGGCGACACCGGCTCGCCTGAGGTGCAGGTTGCGATCCTGTCGGAACGCATCAATAACCTCACCGGGCATTTCAAGAGCCACGTGAAGGATAACCATTCACGCCGCGGCTTGTTGAAAATGGTCGCCACGCGCCGCTCGCTCCTCGACTATATCAAGCGTAAGGACGAGGCGCGTTACCTGGCGCTGCTCGAAAAGCACAACATTCGTCGTTGAGCTCTTAGTGAAGTACGCGCGCGCCGTTTGGCGCGCGTTTTTGCATCATCGATTCGTGCGCCGGCTTCGTCCGGTCCGTCGAAACCGGTGATGCGCGAAGGGCATAAGGCAGAAGCTGTCATGTCCTTGAGGCGTGATCCTCAAACAGCGGGAAACGGTTTCCCGAAGGGATCGCACCCAACGAGAACGTCCAGCAGCAATCCGGCTCGCTGGACGAAACGGGCAAGGTGCCCGGGATACTTACGCGAGAGGATGGACACCATCCTAAAACCAGAAACCATGGCAGGATCGCCGGATGCTTGACGCGGCAACGCGCCCAGCATCTCGCAATCTTGCGCATGGTTTTTTGTTTTTGTGGCGTCTCTCCTTTCGCAAACTCATGAAAGAAGACCACAATGTTCAATAAGCATTCTGTCGAAATCGATTGGGGTGGACGTCCCCTCAAGCTTGAAACCGGGAAAGTCGCGCGGCAGGCCGACGGCGCTGTTGTCGCCACCTATGGCGAGACGATCGTTCTGGCGACTGTCGTCGCTGCCAAGTCGCCCCGCGAGGGCGTCGATTTCCTCCCTTTGACCGTCGACTATCAGGAAAAGACATATGCCGCAGGCCGCATCCCCGGTGGCTACTTCAAGCGCGAAGGCCGGCCGACTGAAAAGGAGACGCTGGTCTCCCGCCTGATCGACCGCCCGATCCGTCCGCTGTTCGTCGACGGCTGGCGCAACGAGACCCAGGTGATCGTGACCGTGCTGTCGCACGACATGGAGAACGACCCCGATATCGTGGCACTGGTGGCGTCATCCGCCGCGCTGACGTTGTCCGGCGCGCCCTTCAAGGGCCCGATCGGCGCAGCCCGCGTCGGATTCGCCAACGACGAATTCATCCTCAATCCGACCCTCGATGAGATGGCAGAGACCCAGCTCGACCTCGTCGTCGCCGGTACGGCTGACGCGGTTCTGATGGTGGAATCGGAAGCCAAGGAGCTCAACGAAGACGTGATGTTAGGGGCCGTGATGTTCGGCCACCGCCATTTCCAGCCCGTGATCAAGGCAATCATCGAGCTCGCGGAGAAGGCGGCGAAGGAGCCGCGCGAAGTCACCGCGATCGACAATACCGCGATCGAAAAGGAAATGCTCGGGCTCGTCGAACAGGACCTGCGCAAGGCCTACGCCATCCCGGTCAAGCAGGATCGCTATGCTGCGGTCGGCGCCGTCAAGGAAAAGGCGGTGGCGCACTTCTTCCCTGAAGGGCAGGAGCCGAAATACGACAAGCTCCGCGTCGCCGGCGTGTTCAAGGAACTGGAAGCCAAGATCGTCCGCTGGAACATTCTCGACACCGGCAAGCGTATCGACGGCCGCGACGTCAAGACCGTGCGCAACATCATCGCCGAAGTCGGCGTGCTGCCGCGCGCCCACGGTTCTGCGCTATTCACCCGCGGTGAAACCCAGGCGATGGTCGTGACCACGCTCGGGACCGGCGAGGATGAGCAGTACATCGACGCGCTGTCGGGGACGTATAAAGAGACGTTCCTGCTGCATTACAACTTCCCTCCCTACTCGGTCGGCGAGACCGGCCGCCTCGGCGGCACCAAGCGGCGTGAAATCGGCCACGGCAAGCTCGCCTGGCGCGCGATCCATCCCGTGCTGCCGCCGCATCACGAGTTCCCGTACACGGTGCGCGTGGTTTCGGAGATCACCGAATCGAACGGCTCGTCGTCGATGGCTTCGGTCTGCGGCGCCTCGCTCGCGCTGATGGATGCCGGCGTTCCCTTGAAGCGGCCGACAGCGGGCATCGCGATGGGCCTGATCCTCGAAGACAAGCGCTTTGCAATTCTCTCGGACATCCTCGGCGACGAGGATCATCTCGGCGACATGGACTTCAAGGTGGCCGGCACCGAGCAGGGCATCACCTCGCTCCAGATGGACATCAAGATCGAGGGCATCACCGAGGAGATCATGAAGGTCGCGCTCGGCCAGGCCAAGGAAGGCCGCGTCCACATTCTGGGCGAGATGTCGAAGGCGCTCACGGCCGCCCGCGCCGAGCTCGGCGAATACGCGCCGCGCATCGAAACCTTCAAGATCGCCACCGACAAGATCCGCGAAGTGATCGGCACCGGCGGCAAGGTGATCCGCGAGATCGTCGAGAAGACCGGCGCCAAGGTCAACATCGAGGACGACGGCACCGTGAAGGTCGCCTCCAACGACGGCGAGGCGATGAAGGCTGCGATCAAGTGGATCAAGTCGATCGCTTCGGATCCGGAACTCGGCCAGATCTATGACGGCACCGTGGTCAAGGTGATGGAGTTCGGCGCGTTCGTGAACTTCTTCGGCGCCAAGGACGGCCTCGTCCACATCAGCCAGCTCGCCGCCAACCGCGTGCAGAAGACCTCCGACGTCGTCAAGGAAGGCGACAAGGTCAAGGTCAAGCTGCTCGGCTTCGACGACCGCGGCAAAACCCGGCTGTCGATGAAGGCGGTCGATCAAACGACCGGCGAAGACCTCGAGGCCAAACAGCCGATGCCCGCGCAAGCCGCCGGCGAATAAATTCGCAAAAAGATGCAATGAAAAAGGGCGGCTTTTCAGCCGCCCTTTTGTTTTGGTTATCTTACTTTCCTGTCATCGCCCGGCTTGACCGGGCGATCCAGTATTCCAGAGAAGCCGCGGCTTGAACGATGGGCCTCGGCGTACTGGATGCCCCGCATGCGCGGTGCATGACGAAGAAGGTCAGCCCGCGATATCGAAGCGATCGGCGTTCATGACCTTGGTCCAGGCGGCGACGAAGTCCTTGGCGAACTTCTCCTTCGCATCCGCGGTCGCATAGACCTCCGCGAAAGCGCGGAGCTGCGAATGCGAACCGAAGATCAGGTCGACGCGTGTGCCGGTCCACTTGGCCGCTTTGGTCTTGCGGTCGTGGCCCACATAGGTGCCGTCGGCGGCCGGTTGCCACACCGTGGCCATGTCGAGCAGGTTGACGAAGAAGTCGTTGGAGAGCGTCCCCGGCTTTTGGGTGAAGACACCATGCTTCGACGCCCCGGCATTGGCGCCAAGCACGCGCAGACCGCCGAGAAGCACCGTCATCTCGGGCCCCGTCAGCTTGAGCAGTTGCGCGCGGTCCACGAACGCCTCCTCAGGCGCCATGAACTGATGCTTCTTGGCGTTGGTATAGTTGCGGAAGCCGTCGGCGCGCGGTTCGAGCGGAGCGAAAGATTCGACGTCGGTCTGATCCTGCGAAGCATCGGCACGGCCCGGCGTGAACGGAACCTTCACGTCGAGGCCAGCGTCCTTTGCGGCTTTTTCAACTGCCGCAGAGCCGCCGAGCACGATCAGGTCGGCCAGCGAAACCTTCTTGCCGAAGTCTTTCTGAATCGCCTCGAGCTTTCCGAGAACGGTCTTGAGCTCAGCCGGCTGGTTGACCTCCCAGTCCTTCTGCGGCGCCAGACGAATCCGCGCGCCGTTCGCGCCACCGCGCTTGTCGGAGCCGCGGAACGTCGATGCCGACGCCCAGGCGGTCGAGACCAGTTGCGACACCGTCAGACCTGAAGCGAGGATCTTCGTCTTCAGCGCGGCGATGTCTTGCTCGCCGATCGGCGGATGATCCGCAGCCGAAATCGGATCCTGCCAGATCAGCGTTTCCTTCGGCACCAGCGGGCCGAGGTAGCGTACGATCGGACCCATGTCGCGGTGCGTGAGCTTGAACCATGCCCGCGCGAACGCGTCGGCGAACTGGTCCGGATGTTCCAGGAAACGTCGCGAGATCTTCTCGTAGGCCGGATCGAAGCGCAGCGACAGGTCGGTGGTCAGCATGGTCGGCACATGCTTTTTCGATTTGTCGAAGGCGTCGGGGATGGTCGCTTCAGCGCCCTTGGCCTTCCATTGCTTGGCGCCGGCCGGGCTCTTCGTCAGTTCCCATTCGTATTTGAACAGGTTCTCGAAGAAGGCATTGCTCCACTTCGTCGGTGTCTGGGTCCAGGTGACTTCCGGACCGCCGGTGATGGCGTGGGCGCCGATGCCCGTGCCGTGCGTGCTCTTCCACCCCAAGCCCTGATCTTCGAGCGCGCCGCCTTCCGGAGCCACTCCGACCAGCGACGGATCACCCGCGCCATGGGCCTTGCCGAAGGAGTGACCGCCGGCAATCAGCGCGACGGTTTCTTCGTCATCCATTGCCATGCGGAAGAAAGTTTCGCGGATGTCCTTGGCGGCTGCGAGCGGGTCCGGATTGCCGTTCGGCCCTTCCGGATTCACGTAGATCAGGCCCATCTGCACGGCACCGAGCGGCTCAGCGAGCTGGCGTTCCCCGCTGTAGCGTTCGTCGCCAAGCCAGGTGCCCTCAGGCCCCCAGTAAAGCTCTTCAGGTTCCCAGACATCGACGCGACCGCCTGCAAAACCAAAGGTCTTGAAGCCCATTGATTCCAGCGCGACGTTGCCGGCCAGAATCATCAGGTCGGCCCAGGAGATTTTGCGGCCGTACTTCTGCTTGATCGGCCACAACAGCCGGCGTGCCTTGTCGAGGTTGGCGTTGTCAGGCCAGCTGTTCAGCGGCGCGAAGCGCTGCTGACCGGCACCGGCGCCGCCACGGCCATCCGTGATGCGATAGGTACCGGCGCTGTGCCAGGCCATGCGGATCATCAGACCGCCGTAATGACCAAAGTCGGCCGGCCACCATTCCTGCGATTCCGTCATCAACGCATGCAGGTCCTTGATCACCGCGTTGAGATCAAGGCTCTTGAATTCTTTGGCGTAGTCGAACGCCTTGCCCATTGGATCGGACAACGTGGAATTCCGGTGGAGAACGGAAATGTCCAGCGTATCAGGCCACCAGTCGCGGTTGCCGTGTCCTCGTGTACCGCCCGTGAACGGGCATTTCGCTTGGTCGTCCATGATCGTCTCCTCTTGTGGTCTGGGAGTTCCGCCTCTCAAAGCCAGAGGCCCAATCTACGCAGCTCTTTCCATCAGGTAAAATAGAGATTAATGATCGCTGCGATAGGATAATCTGATGATAAATGTGACACTGCGGCAGCTTCGCTACTTTGACGCACTGGCCCGCCACGGCCATTTTGGCCGCGCGGCCGAGGCCTGTTCGATTTCACAGCCGGCCTTGTCGATGCAGATCAAGGAAATGGAGGAAACCCTCGGCGGGGTGCTGCTGGAACGCAGGGCGCGGCAGATCGCGCTGACAAAATTTGGCGAAGAACTCCTGTACCGCGTCCGCGACATCCTGCGTTCCGTCGATGAACTCGGCGACTTTGCGCGCGCCTCGCGCGACCGACTTGCCGGACGGTTGCGCGTCGGCATGATTCCGACGATCGCGCCTTATCTGTTGCCCAAGGTCATCGAAAATCTCGCGCGCCTGCACCCCGAACTCGATATTCATGTCCGTGAGACGCTGACGCCGAAGCTGATCAAGGAAGTCGCCGAAGGCCGCCTCGACACTGCCATCGTGGCGTTGCCGGTGTCGGAACCTTCGCTGGCGGAGGTCGCCTTGTTCCAGGAAAACTTCCTGCTGGTCCGGACCGCCGAGCATGAGGGCGCGCCGGTGCCCAGCCGGGAGACCTTGCGCGAAATGAAGCTTTTGCTGCTGGAAGAGGGGCACTGTTTTCGCGATCAGGCGCTGTCGTTCTGCAATCTGCAATCCTCGCCGCCCCGGGAAATGCTGGACGCAAGTTCGCTGTCCACGCTGGTCCAGATGGTCGGCGCCGGCATCGGTGTGACCCTGATTCCGGAGATGGCCGTGGAGGTCGAAACACGCTCGGCCTCGGTGTCGGTCGTCCGCTTCAAAAACCCGCAACCCTCGCGCACCATCGGCATGGTCTGGCGCAAGACCAATCCTCTGGCGCGGCAGCTCGAGCAAATTTCCGATGTCGTGTGCCTGTCGGCCGGCAAGACGCGCGGACGGCGCAAGGCGAGTTGAGACGGACATGATGGTCAGGTAAACTCGATCGAAATCGGGGACGCCGTCATGATGAAACTGTACTGGTCGCCGCGCTCGCGGTCGTTTTCGGCGCTTTGGCTGATGGAAGAGACCGGCCAGCCCTATGAGCGGGTGCTGACCGATATCAGCAAGGGCGCACAGAAGACGGTGGAATATCTCGCGATCAATCCGATGGGCAAGGTGCCGGCGCTCCAGGACGGCGAGGCGACACTGGCGGAAGCCGCCGCGATTTGCGCCTACGTCGCCGAGCGTTATCCGGAAGCCAGGCTGGCGCCCCCGCTCGGCGATCCCTTGCGCGCGAAATATCTCTACTGGCTTTTCTTCGGGCCCGGCTGTGTCGAGCCGGCGATGGTGCAGCTTGCCACCAAGATCGAGATGAACCCGATGTCCGCCGGCTGGGGCGATGCGCAACGCGTCTACGACGTGCTCGACGCCGCGCTGGAAAAGGGACCATGGATTCTTGGCGAGAATTTTTCGGCGGCCGACATCGTGATCGGATCGGGTCTGAATTTTTCAATCCGGCTGTTCAAGATGGTGCCGACGCGCCCGTCATTCGACCGCTATCTCGACGCCTGTGCGGCACGGCCGGCGTTTCAGCGCGCCGGTGCGATGGTGATGGGTTAACATCGCGCGCGGGTGAAGCGCGGCAAGGCTGAAGCCCTAAGTGATTTAACCCGGGACGACGCGCGGATCGATGTCCAGCGCGTAGTCGACGCCGTCGACGCCAAATCCGAACAGACGAAGGAATTGGCTCTTATATTCGGTGAGGTCGGCCAATTCGTCGAGGGTTTCCGTCGAGAGCAGTGGCCATCGCCGCGACACCTCGGCCTGCACCTTGGGCGACAGCTCCCAATCATCAAGCCTGAGGCGCTGCGCGTCATCGACTTCGGCCTGCTTGCCAAGGCGAGTCCGGAACAGCCGATCGATCTGTTCGATGCATCCCTCGTGGAGCCCGAGTTGCTTCATGACCTTGAACAGCACCGTTCCATAGAGCGGAACCACCGGAATGGCCGAACTCGCCTGGGTAACCACGGCCTTCAGTGCGACCACGCGGGCCGCATCCTCCTGGCCGAGCAGGCTTCTGATTCCTTCCGCCTTGCGATCGAGATCGACCTTGGCGCGACCCAGAGTGCCGTTCCAGTAGATCGGCCAGGTCAGTTCGCTGCCAATATAGGTGTAGTTAAGAGTCCGAAAGCCGGGTGCCAGGACTCCGGCGTCGGCAAGCTGGTCGATCCAGCGCTTCCAGTCGTCGCCACCCATCACCGCAACCGTCGCGGCCGCTTCATCCTCACTTGCCGGCGCAAGCGTCGTCTCGAACACTTCGCCGGTTTCAGTGTTGAGGGTCTTGATTTCGACTGGCGCGCCGAGCGGCTTGATTGCCGAGCGATAGGTCTTGCCCGTTTGCGGATCCGTCCGGACCGGAGCGGCCATGCTGTAGACCAGCATGTCCAGCTGTCCGAATTTTTCGCGCACACGGTCGATGAAGGCCTTCTTCATCTCATCGGAGAAGGCGTCGCCCTCCAGCGTGAGCGGAGATCGTCCGATCTTCTCAGCCTCGATCTCGAACGCGCGGTTGTTGTACCAGCCGGCGCTTGCCGTTCGGTTGGCTGTAGGCTCGCGCTCCAGCGACACGCCGATGGTATCCGCGCCACCGGCGAAGGTCGCAACAATGCGGCTTGCAAGACCGTAACCCGTTGAACATCCGAGCACGGCAACACGCTTGGGGCACTCCGGAATGGCCCCCTTGCCGAGAACATAAGCGATCTGGTCGCGGACATTTCCGAGGCAACCGGCCGGATGCGCCGTCGTGCAGATGAAGCCTCGCACCCGGGGTTCGATAATCATGCCCACTCCGTTTCGGATCGTCGCAAAATCGTCATACCTGATGGAGTGGATTTGACATTCGCCCACCTAGCTGCGAGTTCGCTTAGCGAATGTCAAATCCAAAGCTCCACTGGAAACCTGTATTTGCCGGTGGTCCCTTTGATTCCAACATTCGCAAAAGCGGCCCCTGCGACGGGATGCGAATGTTAGAATCGGACCACTAGCCCGCCGATCTCTTGACTCGATCAACGAGAGGCCGGGACGATATCAAGCATCCAGCCGCTTGAACACCAGCGTCGCGTTGGTGCCACCGAAGCCGAAGGAATTCGACAGCACCGTGCCGAGCTTGACGTTGTTGATGCGCTTGCGAACGATCGGCATGTCGGCAAACACCGGATCGAGTTCGGCGATATGGGCGCTCTCGCAGATGAAACCGTTATTCATCATCAGAAGCGAATAGATCGCCTCCTGCACGCCGGTCGCGCCGAGCGAATGACCGGTCAGTGCCTTGGTCGCCGAAATCGGCGGGCACTTCTCGCCAGTCCCGAACACCTTGCGAATGGCCTCGATCTCCGGCGGGTCGCCGGCCGGCGTCGAGGTGGCGTGGGGATTGATGTAGTCGATCTTGGTGTTGACCGTGGAAAGCGCCATCCGCATGCAGCGCTCGGCGCCCTCGCCCGAAGGCGCGACCATGTCGTAACCGTCCGACGTCGCGCCGTAACCGACAATTTCACCGTAGATTTTCGCGCCGCGCGCCTTGGCGTGCTCGAGTTCTTCCAGCACCACCACGCCGGCGCCGCCGGCGATGACGAAACCGTCGCGGCTGATGTCATACGGCCGCGAGGCGGTCGCGGGTGTGTCGTTGTATTTCGACGACATCGCGCCCATCGCATCGAACAGCACCGACAGGCTCCAGTCGAGCTCCTCGCAACCACCGGCAAAAATGATGTCCTGCTTGCCCACTTGAATGGTCTCGTAGGCGTTGCCGATGCAATGATTGGAGGTCGCACAGGCCGACGAGATCGAATAGTTCACGCCCCTGATCTTGAACCAGGTGGCAAGCGTTGCGGATGCGGTCGAGGACATCGCCTTCGGCACCGCAAACGGACCAACTCGTTTGGGCCCCTTGGTCCGCGTGGTATCGGCGGCCTCCACGATGGTACGCGCCGATGGGCCGCCCGAACCCATGATGATGCCGGTGCGATCATTGGAGACGTCCGACGGCTCGAGGCCTGCGTCCTGAATCGCCTGCTCCATGGCGACATGGTTCCAGGCTGCACCTTCCGCCAGAAACCGCATCGCGCGCCGATCGATCACGCCGGCTGGATCGAGCGTTGGCGCGCCCTGCACCTGCGAGCGGAAACCCATCTCGGCATATTTTTCTGCGCGCGAGATTCCCGACCTCGCCTCGTGGAGGCTCGAAAGCACTTCCTGGGTGTTGTTTCCGATGGATGAGACGATACCCATCCCCGTGATGACAACCCGCCTCATGACCGCCTCACCCTATCGTTATCTTTTTCTGCAATGCCTGTGGCCAAACCACTCAAAGGTCGTCTTGAGCCTGTGGAAAGTTCATGCGCCCGCCGGCGCGGCGGCTTCCTGCTTGAACAACCCGACCTTCAGATCCTTGGCGCGATAGATAATCTCGCCATCCATGGAAAGCCAGCCGTCCGCGATCCCCAGCACCAGCTTCGATCGCATCACGCGCTTGATGTCGACGTTGTACACAACCTTGCGAACGTTCGGCAGCACCTGGCCGGCAAGCTTCAATTCACCCAAGCCCAAGGCCCGGCCGCGGCCTTCGCCGCCGACCCAGCCGAGATAAAAGCCGACCATCTGCCACATCGCGTCCAGCCCAAGACAGCCGGGCATGACCGGATCGTTCTTGAAATGGCAGCCAAAGAACCAGAGGTCCGGCTTGACGTCGAGTTCAGCCCGGATCAGGCCCTTGCCGTATTCCCCGCCGGTCTCGGCGATTTCGCTGATGCGGTCGAACATCAGCATCGGAGGCAACGGCAATTGGGCGTTCCCGGGGCCAAACATCTCGCCGCGGGCGCATGCCAGCAAATCCTCATATTCATAGCCGTTGCGCCGATTCAGCATGGTGCCAGCCTTGTCAAAAATCCCGATGAAGCATTTTAGGCGAAACCAACCCACTAGAAGCGGGAATCGGCGCCTGTTGTGCGGATGTCCCTCAAACTCCGCAAGGCCGGGAACCCCTGCGGCAGTCGGCATTTACCGATGCCAATCCGGCGTTAACCGAAGTTCGCGCTCTCTATCACAGCGCTTGCGGGTGGCAAAGCGTGCGGCCGAGGCAAATAGCCGCTTTCCGGCCTTTTGAGAGGCTTAACCGTTCGGTTGTCCTAGTTGCGAAAAACTTGCATCTACGACCGTTCCTCCTTATATTTGATTGAGATATCGAGGTTGTTGACAGAGTTTGACGTAGCAATGAGCGACAGCGGTGACACTTTGAACGACGAATCGGCGGGTTCTGAGCCCGGGGTGACGGGCCGCGAGCCCGCGTTGACCGGCTGTCCCTGGCACGACGTCAATGAGATGCTGCAGGCTGCGGGCCTGCGGCCGACCCGCCAGCGTATGGCGCTTGGCTGGCTCCTGTTCGGCAAGGGTGCACGCCATCTCACCGCCGAAATGCTCTACGAGGAAGCCACGCTGGCAAAGGTCCCGGTGTCGCTCGCCACCGTCTACAACACACTCAATCAGTTGACCGATGCCGGTCTCTTGCGCCAGGTCAGCGTCGACGGCACCAAGACCTATTTCGATACCAACGTGTCGGCGCACCATCATTTCTATCTCGAGAACAATCACGAGCTGGTCGATATCGAAGACCCCCATCTCGTGCTGCAAAAAATGCCCGAGGTGCCCGAGGGCTACGAGATCGCGCGTATCGACATGGTCGTCCGCCTGCGCAAGAAGCGCTGAACTTGTCGTCCCCGCGGACGCGGGGACCCATAACCACAATGCTCATTGTTTTAAGAGAGTGTCTTCCCCATCGTTCAGTTGATGGGACGCGGCGTATGGGTCCCTGCTTTCGCAGGGACGACGCGGAATTAACTCAATCCACCTTTTCGTCGGCGTAGACGCCCCAGAGCCGCTGCTGCTCGATCCAGCCGTCGAAGCCATTGCCCATGACGTGGCACCAGCCCGCGGCGCAGTGTTTGACCTGGGCGACGACGCCGGCTTGCAGGCGCGCGTTGATGGCACTGGCCGCATCCGCCCGTTCGTACAGCGCGGCGAGGTCGTCCTTGTTCTTCATGGTGATGACCGCAGTACGGCGGCCCGACAGCAGCGAATGATAGACCCAGCCCTCGGCACCTTCAGAATCGCGAACCCGGCGCCAGTTTTCGAATTCGGCCGTAATCTCCACCGGGAGCCCCGAGCGCGTATAGACCCAGGCCACATCGTTGTCCTTGGTCGGGCCCGCGCGGACATTCACATGGTCTGATTTGAGGCTGACATAACGCGGCACCGGTAGGCCGCTGGCCGTCAGCGCGGCATCCTTGACCGCAACCGCAGGCCTCAACGGAGCACCCAGCAGCCACGCTGCCAGCACCGCCAAACCGAAACGCCCCCACGCCATCAACGCGTCTCCTGCCGAGATCAGCTCAAATTCTTCGAGCTGAGACACCTTACCCTGTAAGACCCCAAACCCCTGTCGCCGCCCGATAGCCTTCGGCTTGCAACCCGGTTCCCTTACGGGTTCTTGTCTTGGCCCGGCCTTCTGCTAGAGAGGACGGAAAGCCAGAACGAAAGACCCCGAAAAACTCCCGCCAAAGCTCCGACGGCGACGTCGGATACATGCGGAAACGCCCGGACCACGCGGCAGCGCAGTGTCGAACACCCGGGTTAATGAGGTCTGAACAACCTCATGAGGGCAGGACATGTCGGTTAGGAAAAAGCCTCTCGTTGTCGTCACGCGCAAGCTGCCGGACTCGATCGAGACGAGGATGCGCGAACTGTTCGACGCGCGGCTCAATCTCGACGACACGCCGCTGACGCGGGATCAACTGACCGAGGCGGTCCGGTCAGCCGATATCCTGGTTCCGACCGTCACCGACCAGATCAGCGAAGACGTGCTCAAGCAGGCCGACAGCAAGTTGAAGCTGATCGCCAATTTCGGCAACGGCGTCGACAATATCGACGTCACGGCCGCGCATGCGCGCGGCATTACCGTGACCAATACGCCGAAGGTTTTGACTGAAGATACCGCCGACATGACCATGGCGCTGATCCTGGCGGTGCCGCGACGGCTGATCGAGGGTGCCTCGGTGCTCACCGACGGCAGGAACTGGGCGGGCTGGTCGCCGACCTGGATGCTTGGCCACCGCCTCGGCGGAAAGCGGCTCGGCATCGTCGGCATGGGCCGGATTGGACAAGCGGTCGCACGCCGCGCCCACGCCTTCGGCCTGCAGATCCACTATCACAACCGCAAGCCGGTCGCCCCGCGCATCGCCGAAGAACTCGGCGCGACCTATTGGGAAAGCCTCGACCAGATGCTGGCGCGGATGGACATCATCTCGGTGAATTGTCCGCACACGCCGGCGACGTTCCATCTGTTGTCGGCGCGGCGGCTGAAATTGATCCGCAAGGACGCCTATATCGTCAACACTGCGCGCGGCGAGGTAATCGATGAGGAAACGCTGACCAAGCTGATCGAAGGCGGCGAGATCGCCGGTGCCGGCCTCGACGTGTTCGAACACGAACCCGCGGTCAGTCCGAAGCTGGTCCGGCTCGCGAAGGCCGGCAAGGTGACGCTGTTGCCGCACATGGGCTCAGCCACCATCGAAGGCCGCGTCGAGATGGGCGAGAAGGTGATCATCAATATCCGCACCTTCCTCGACAATCACAAGCCGCCGGACCGCGTGCTGCCCAGCATGCTGTGAGATAGCTGACCGCTATCATTTGCCTCGGCTTCCTTTGCCTTGGCTTCGCTTGCGCGATTCGCCGACCGCAAAGCGGGAGGGAGAACACCGCCGACTCGACCTGATCAAGCGTCAGCGGTGTCCGCTCAAATCAGTAATAACAAGCGTATCGCCGTTGAGCGGGTTGAGCGGATCGCGCTGGTAGCGCAGCGTCTCGAACCTCATGGCGCGGGCGTCCACCATCAGAAGCCGTCCGACCAAGCCCTCGCCGAATCCGACGATTTCGCGGATCGCTTCCAGCGCCATCATGGATCCCAGAATCCCGGCGAGCGCGCCCATGACGCCGGCCTCCGCACAGGCCGGCACGGTGCCGGGCGGCGGCGGTTCCGGAAACAGACAGCGATAGGTCGGATTGAACTGGCCGTCGGCGTTCTTTTCATGCGCCCGGATCGTGGTCAAAGAGCCGTCGAACATGCCGAGCGCGGCGGTGATCAGAGGTTTGGCGGCCAGGAAACAGGCGTCGGAAACCAGATAGCGCGTTTCGAAATTATCGGAGCCATCGAGCACCAGATCGTAGCCTCCGATCAGCTCCATCGCATTGCCGGCATTCAACCGCGTCGCGTGCGCGGCGAATTGAACGTGGGGGTTGAGCCGGCTGATGCGTTCGGCCGCGCTGTCGACCTTCGGCTTGTCGACGTCGAACGTGTCGTGAATGATCTGGCGCTGGAGATTGGAGAGCGACACGACGTCGTCATCCACCACCCCTAACGTGCCGACGCCGGCCGCCGCCAGATACATCAGCGCCGGCGCGCCGAGGCCGCCCGCGCCGATCACCAGCGCGGACGCCTCCTTCAAGGCCGCCTGGCCGGGCCCGCCGACTTCCCGCAGCACGATATGACGGGCATAGCGTTCGAGTTCTGAAGAACTCAGCATGTCGCGAATTTGTCCCTTGCTCGGGCCATTCTTGACTGAACCGCCCGGCCGTTGGTTTCGACCCAACAGATGTGCTTTATTGAGCCTTCGTCAATGGATTTGGGAGTTGTTGTCATGAGATCGATGCCGACTGCAACATTGATGTTCGTGGCCGCGATCATCTCTGCGCAAGCCCAGACGACGACCCCATCCACCACCGGCACCAAACAGAAGCAAGCCGCCACCACACCGGCCCGTCCCGCGCTGCAATCGCCGGCCGATACCGCCAACGCGATGGGCCAAGGCGAACGGCTGGCGATCCAGTCCGACCTTGCCTGGGTCGGGCAATATAACGGCGCCATATCCGGCGACGTCAGCGAGCGGATGGTCGAGGCGATCAAGGAATATCAGAAGGCCGGCGGCGGCAAGCCGACCGGCGTGCTCAATCCGAAGGAGCGCAGCGTGCTGGCCGAGACCGGACGGCGGCGGCGGGAAAATGCCGGATGGAAGATCGTGACCGATGCGCCGACCGGCGCGCAGCTCGGCATTCCCACAAAGCTCGTGCCGCAACAGACATCCGACGCCAATGGCACCAAATGGAGCTCACCGACCGGCACCATCCAGGTGTTGCTGACGCGCCGCAAGGAAGCGAACCCGGCTACGGCCAAACTCGCCGAGCGGGAGAAAAAGGAGCCTGCGGGGCGCACCGTCGACTACACCGTGGTCAAGCCGGAGTTCTTCGTGCTGTCGGGCCTGCAAGGCTTGAAGAAGTTCTATGTGCGCGGCACTTTCAAGGGTGACGAAGTCCGCATCCTCACCATTCTCTACGATCAGGCGACCGAGAACACGGTCGAGCCGGTGGTGATCGCAATGTCGAGCGCGTTCAATCCGTTTCCGGTCGCAACCGCGCCGCCACCGCGCAAGACCGTCGAATACGGCACTGGCGTGGTCGTGACCGAAGATGGCGCGATCGTCACCGACCGCCAGATCACCGACGAATGCCTCGCCATCACGATTCCTCCGTTCGGCAACGCCGACCGTGTCGCCGAGGACAAAGAGCATGATCTGGCACTGCTGCACATCTACGGTGCACGCGGACTAACGCCGCTCAGCGTCGCCTCCGATCCGGCCGACAAAGCCAGCGTCGAACTGATCGGCATTTCCGATCCGCAGAATCAGGCCGGCGGCCGCGCCGCGACCACGCTCAAGGCGGCAATGACGCCGGTGGCCGGCGGCAGCGATCTGGCGCTTTCGCCCTCGCCGGGAGCGGGCTTTTCCGGCGCCGCGGTGCGCGATGACCGCGGCAAGTTCACCGGCATTGCGTTGTTGAAGTCAGCGTCCGTCAGGGGATCATCGAATGCCGCGCCGGTGGCACAGGCGGTGTTGGTGCCGGCCGACACCGTGCGTGAATTCCTCAAAGCCAACGGCGTCAATGCGGCCGGCGGATCGGCGGACCCGAAGGCCGCCGTGGTCCGCGTGATCTGCGTGCGCAAATAGCGGAGCTCCCACATTCATGCGCGCCACACTCGTTAACGATTGGCGGCACTCCGTCATTCACCCGATACTAAAAACGCGAATGTGTCATACTGCTCCCCGATATCGGTCGCGCTGATTCGGTTCCGCACTCCTTCGTTGCTGATCTTGCGATTCGCGCAGGGACTTCCTGAACAGGTAGCGTTCGACGGCCAGAACCCGATGCACCTTCAGTTTCGGCATATCAGCGGGGCAACCCGTCAGGGACGCGTTAACGAATGCACACGATTGTTTTGGCCACCCAAAAGGGCGGCAGCGGCAAGAGCACATTGACGATCGGACTTGCGCTTGCCGCCCAGAATGCCGGGCACAAGGTGCGGCTGATCGACACCGATCCGCAAGGCACGCTGTCGAACTGGCAGGCCAGGCGCGGCATCGCCGAGCCGATTGTCGAGGCCATCTACAACGTCGGCCGCTTCGAGAGCAGGCTGGAGCAGTTGGCACGCGGCGGCATCACGGTGACCGTTGTCGACACGGCGAGCGGTGTCGGCGCCACGACCGCGGCCGCGATCCGTTGCACCGACCTGTGCCTGATCCCGGCGCGGCCCAGTGTCACCGATATCGAGGCCTGTGCAGCGACGCTTAAGGCCGTTCGCGCCTGGCGAAAGCCCTTCGCCTTCGTGCTCAACCAGACGCCGGTCCGCGGCCGCCGCATCGACGAGGCGGCGCAAGCGCTGGGCGGCGACGCCGCGCGCGACATCAGCGACGTGCTGGCACGGCCCTTTATCGCGATGCGCAACGACCACCAGGATGCGCTTGCACTTGGCCTTGCGGTTAGCGAATACGCGCCCGCGGGCAAATCTGCCGAAGAGATCGCACTCCTCTGGCGATGGGCCGAAGCCCGGCTCAATGGTGGCGCGCTGAAATTCGCAGCCCCTGAAGAGGCGAACGTTCCGGCTCTGCTTTCAAACGCAGCGCAAAAGGCAGAATCCGCAACAGCGCAACCGCCTGTTGGGGATGAGGCTCTCACCCGCTAGGACGCGCGCCTTTAAAGTCTGCTGCCTTTAAATTCTACTTCTGACATTTCGGACACCAGAAGGTCGAGCGCCCGTTCTGGACGAAGCGGCGAACGATGCCGCCGCAGCCTTTGCTTTGGCACTTTTCGCCCTCGCGGTCGTAGACCTGAAACGAGTGTTGGAAATAGCCGAGTTCGCCGCTGGTTTGACGATGGTCCCGAAGCGACGAGCCGCCGGCCTTGATGGCCTGATTGAGCACGGCATGGATCGCCTCCACCAGACCTCTCGCGTGATCGGTTGTCTCTCCCTTTTTCGTCGCAAGCGTCGCGGCCAACCGTCGCGGCGACAGATGCGCGCGAAACAGCGCCTCGCAGACATAGATGTTGCCGAGACCTGCGACCACGCGCTGGTCGAGCAGCGCGGCCTTCAGGCTGGTTTTCTTGTTGGCGCACGACCGCGCCAGCATGTCGGCATCGAATTCGTTGCCGAGCGGTTCGGGACCGAGGTCCCTCAAGAGGGGCTCCTCCTCGATCGCCTGCCGCCGAATGACCTTCATGTAACCGAACCGGCGCGGATCGTTGAACACGACCGCCGCGCCCGACGACATGTGAAACACCACATGGTCATGGGCGCGATCTTCAGTTCGCGGATGGTGAAACTGGCCCGGTGTATGGCCGTGATCGTCGTTAATGACGCGAAAAGACCCGGACATGCCGAGATGCATCACGAGCACATCGCCGGAGGAAAGGTCAGCCATCAGATATTTGGCGCGCCGGCCCAAACCCGTCACGGTTTGACCCTCCAGCCGCGCGACAAAATCCCTTTGGAACGGAAACCGCAGGTCCTTGCGCCGGATCTCGGCCTTCACGATTTTGGCACCTTCCATGGCCGGTTGCAGGCCGCGGCGAACGGTCTCGACTTCAGGTAATTCAGGCATAGTGGCGTATTCACCTTGAAAGTTTGACGTGATAGCTCCATTGCGGCTGGCGCGCTATGGTCTGCCGCACGCGGTGCGGGAGCTCTAATCGGTGGTGCTGGCGGAGTGGAGTAAATGGGCCAACCGGACGAAACCACGCATTTCGGCTTCAGAGACGTCCCCCTCGGTGACAAGCAGACGCTGGTCAACGACGTCTTTCACAGCGTGGCGCAGCGCTACGACCTGATGAACGACCTGATGTCGGTGGGCCTGCATCGGGTCTGGAAAGACCTGATGATCAACGCGCTCAATCCACCGCGCTCGGATGCTCCGTTTTCCCTGCTCGACGTTGCCGGCGGCACCGGCGACATCGCTTTCCGTGCCGCTTCTGCCGGCGGCGCAGGCTTCAAAGCCACCGTCTGCGACATCAATTCCGACATGCTGGCGGTTGGCCGGGAACGGGCGGCGTTGCGAAAGTTCGATGATCGGGTCTCGTTTATCGAGGGCAATGCGGAAGAGCTTGCTTTCGCGGATACGACCTTCGATGCCTACACCATCGCCTTCGGTATCCGTAACGTGCCGCGGATCGATCGCGCACTTCACGAGGCCTTTCGCGTGCTGCGGCCGGGCAGCCGCTTCCTGTGTCTTGAGTTTTCGAGCGTCGACGTGCCCGGGCTCGACCGGATCTACGATCTGTTTTCGTTCAAGGTGATCCCGCCGCTCGGCCGTGCCGTGACGGGCGACGCCGAGTCCTACCAATATCTCGTGGAATCGATCCGCCAATTTCCGAAGCCCGGCGCGTTCGCCGAAATGATGAGCCAGGCCGGCTTTTCCCGCGTGGGCTGGCAGAGTTTTTCGGGCGGCATCGTGGCACTGCATTCAGGCTGGCGTCTGTGATTTCGGCATTGGTTCACATCGCGCGGCTCGCCCGCGCCGCGTTCGTGTTTGCGCGTGAGGGCGTGTTCGGATCGGTCGATCCTTCGCTGGTGCCGCCACCCGGACAACTGGCGCTGCGGCTCGCCCGAATCCTGGAGCGGTCCGGCGTCAAATCGGGACCACGGCTGTCGCGGGCGCTGACGCGGCTCGGACCCGCTTATCTCAAGCTTGGGCAATTCCTCGCCACACGTCCGGACGTTGTCGGTGTGGTATTGGCGCGCGACCTCGAAAGCCTGCAGGACCGTTTGCCGCCGTTTGCGCAAAGCGAGGCCGAGGCCGTGATCGCGACGTCGCTCGAACGCCCGGTTACGCAAGCGTTTGCGAGCCTCGGCCCGCCGGTCGCCGCCGCCTCGATCGCACAGGTCCATCGCGGCGAGGTCGAATACAACGGAATCCGCCGCGCGGTGGCGGTGAAGGTGCTCAGGCCCGACGTGGCCTCGCGTTTCCGCCGCGATCTCACCGATTTCTTCTTTGTTGCGCATCAGGCCGAAATCTATTCGGCGGAAGCGCGGCGGCTTCGGCTGGTCGAAGTCATCAACACGATGTCGCGCTCGGTCGCGATGGAAATGGACTTGCGCCTCGAGGCGGCGGCGATGTCGGAGATGGCGGAAAACACCCGCGACGATCCGGATTTTCGCGTGCCGACGGTCGATTGGGATCGCACCGCCCACAACGTCCTGACCATGGAGTGGATTGACGGCATTGCGCTGTCCGATCACGCCAGGCTCGAGCAATCGAAAGTCGACCTTGCCGATTTGGGCCGCAAGGTGATCCAGAGCTTCCTGCGCCACGCGCTGCGCGACGGTTTCTTTCATGCCGACATGCATCCGGGCAATCTGTTCCTCGATGATGCCGGCCGGCTTGTCGCTGTGGACTTCGGGATCATGGGCCGGCTCGGGCCGAAGGAGCGGCGTTTCCTCGCCGAAATTCTTCTCGGCTTCATCACCCGCGACTATCGACGTGTGGCCGAGGTGCATTTCGAGGCCGGCTACGTGCCGTCGCACCATTCCGTCGACAACTTCGCGCAAGCCATTCGCGCCATCGGCGAGCCGATCCACAATCGTACCGCCGAAGAAATCTCGATGGCGAGGCTGTTGACCTTGCTGCTCGAGGTCACCGGCCTGTTCGACATGCGCACCCGGCCCGAATTGATCCTGCTGCAAAAGACCATGGTGGTGGTTGAAGGGGTTGCGCGCGGCTTCGACCCCAAACTCGACATCTGGAAGGTCGCCGATCCCGTGGTCCGCGAATGGATCGAGCGAAATCTCGGCCCGATCGGCCGTATCCAGGGCGCGATGGCCGGCGCCGGAGAATTGGGCCGCGTCGCCGCGAGCCTGCCGTCGCTCGCAAGCAGGGCCATGACCGTGCTCGAGCAGTTGGAGACCATGACGCGGGAAGGGCTGACGCTCTCGGAAGAGACCATCGCAGCCATGGGACGGACCGAGGGCCGCAAGAGCCGCTGGCGGGCACTGGCGCTCTGGATCATTGCGCTCACGTTCATCGGAATCTTGTTGGCGATCCGGCAATTATGATTGCATTGCTGTCAGATAATTGATAGCATTGCTATCAATTTCTCATTCGCGAGGGATGGCGATGGCCAGCCTGACCATCCGAAAACTCGACGATGCGGTCCGGGACGCCTTACGGCTGCGGGCCGCCCGCAGCGGCCGCTCGGTTGAGGACGAGGTCCGGGTGATCCTGCGCGAGACGGCGCTGGATGGCCCCTCAGTGACTTCTGCGGCCGCCTTGCGCGCCCCAGCGTCAGACTCCTCACCGCGGCATTTGCCCAACCCCAACGGATATGCCTCACGAGTCACCCTGATCATCGGCGGCGGGATCGCAGCCTATAAGGCGCTCGACCTGATCCGCCGGCTAAAGGAGCGGCAGATCCATGTTCGCTGTGTGCTGACCCGGGCCGCGCAGCATTTCGTCACGCCGCTCACGGCCAGCGCGCTGTCGAACGAACGCTGCTACACGGATTTGTTCGACCCAGAGAGCGAGTTCGACGCCGGTCATATCCGCCTGGCGCGCGATAGCGAACTGATCGTGGTGGCGCCTGCCACCGCCGACCTGATGGCCAAGATGGCCCATGGCAGCGCCGACGATCTTGCCAGCGCCATCCTGCTCGCCTCGAACGCGCCGATCCTGCTCGCACCGGCGATGAATCCACTGATGTGGAACAACGCCGCGACACGGCGCAATGTCGCGACGCTGCAACGTGATGGCGTTTCGATGATCGGGCCCAATGCCGGCGAGATGGCCGAGGCCGGCGAAGCCGGAACTGGCCGGATGGCGGAGCCGCTGGAAATTGCCGCGGCCGCCGAACGGCTGTTGCGCCCGTCACAACCCAAACCGCTGGCCGGCAAGCGCATCCTGATCACAGCCGGGCCAACGCATGAACCGATCGACCCCGTGCGCTATATCGCCAACCGCTCCTCGGGCAAGCAGGGCTTTGCGATAGCCGCCGCAGCCCAAGCCGCCGGCGCCGACGTCACTTTGATTTCGGGTCCGGTCGAACTCGACAATCCGTCCGGCGTCAGGGTAATTGCGGTTGAATCGGCGCGCGACATGTTGCAACGGGTGGAAGCAGCGCTGCCGGTCGATATCGCGATCTTTGCAGCAGCCGTTGCCGACTGGCGCGTCGCCCATGAAGGCGAACAAAAATTGAAAAAGACAGGAAAAGGCATGCCGCCGCTTCAGCTGGTAGAAAATCCGGATATTCTGGCGACGATCTCACACCGGAAAGACGGGCGGCCGCCGCTTGTCATCGGATTTGCCGCCGAGACCGAGCATCTGATCGAGAATGCCAAAGCGAAGCTCGCTCGCAAGGGCTGCGACTGGATCGTCGCCAACGACGTCTCGCCCGCAACAGGCGTGATGGGCGGCGATCGCAATACCGTTCATTTGCTGACCCGCCATGACGACAACATCGAGGTCGTTTCATGGCCGGTCATGACCAAGGAAGAAGTCGCGACTGAACTGATTGCCCATGTTGCCAAGGCCGTGAGCCAAGCATCGTGAACAGCGTGGTCAAACTCGAAGTATTGCAGTTGCCGAACGGCGCCGGTCTCGCTTTGCCGGCCTATCAAAGCGCACTGGCCGCCGGCCTCGACCTGCTCGCCGCGGTTCCCGAAGACGCCCCTATTGTGCTCGCGCCGGGAAAATATGCACTGGTTCCCACCGGACTTTCGATCGCGCTGCCGCCGGGTTACGAGGCGCAAGTGCGGCCACGCTCCGGCCTGGCGGCCAAGCACGGCGTGACCGTGCTGAACGCGCCGGGCACGGTGGATGCGGATTATCGCGGCGAAATCGGCGTGCCCCTGATCAATCACAGCGACGTTCCATTCACGATCCGGCGCGGCGAGCGCATCGCGCAGATGGTGATTGCATCGGTGGTCCAGGCGGAACTCGTCCCGGTGACGACGCTTTCCGCCACCGCGCGCGGCGGCGGCGGTTTTGGGTCAACCGGCCGGTAGTCCGGACACGACCCGCCGCCTTTTCTTAAAAAAATCACGCGAGCGCTAATTAATCCCGCATTTTTTGGCGGCAGGATTCACGTTCACGGTCTGGACTCTTACCCCTCGAGTCTCGTTGGCGATATTGTCGCTTGATTCGCGCACGGTGGGGGATTCGCCGGGCCTGAATTCGTGCGGATTGGGGTACATCATGTCGGGCGTGATCGCGGCGTTGCGCCGGACCTTGCTGTCGTGCACCTCACTGGCACGCGGCGGGCGGGCAGCCCTGGGAACATTTGTTGGCGCGTCCGGGCTCGGCCTAGCTCGGCCTGCGCACGCGGCTGATCTGTCTTTCCTTCATACCATCCTCGGCATGAACCATCAGGAGTTCGCGGCGCTGACGACGGCTTTGTCGTTGCTCGGCTTTTCGGTCGTCGCCGCTATCCTGTTGATGCGAACGCGCCTGCGCGCGGCACGGAACGAGGCCGGCTTGCGCAGCGACATCCAGCGGCTTCAGAACGAAGCCGACCGCTACCGTTCGCTGCTATTCGCCGAGCCTCAGGTCCTGATTGCGTGGCCCGCGGGCGAAGATCGTCCCGAGATCAGCGGCGACGTCGCCTCACTGACGTCTCAGGAGCAGCCCTCGCGCGTCCTGGCGTTTGGAACCTGGTTACCGCCGGGGCCGGCGCTGCAAATGGATCGCGCGATCGACACCTTGCGCGAGAGCGGCGAGGGATTTCTGCTGAACCTGACCGCGTCGAACGGGCACGCGGTCGAAGTGCTCGGCCGTGCCATCGGCGGTCAGGCCATTGTGCGAATTCGCGAGCTTTCCGGCGTGCGGCGGGAATTGGCGGAGACCAACCTGAAGCACTCTATGCTGTTGCAAGAGACCGGGATGCTGCGCGGCTTCGCCCAGGCCGTCCCTTGGCCGATCTGGGCCAAAGGCGCCGATGGCCGCCTGCAATATGCCAACGGCGCCTATGCCAAGGCGGCCGAAGCCGCCAATAGTGAGGACGCCATCGGGCGCAACCTGCAACTGCTCGACAGTGGCGATCGCACCGACATGGAGCGCGCCTTGCAGCAAACATCCTCCTTCGCCGCGCGGCTGCCGATTGTGGTCGGGGGCGAGCGGCGTTTCCACGACGTGCAGGCGCTCACCATCGGCGGCGGCAGCGTGGGCATGGCGATCGACGCTTCGGAAGCCAACGCATTGAGCGAAGCGCTGGTGCGGATGGCGGACGCCCATCGCCGCACGCTCGATCAACTCTCATCAGGGGTTGCGGTGTTCGACGGCCGCAGGCGGCTCGCGTTCTATAACGACTCCTATCGCCGGCTCTGGGACCTCGACCGCACCTTCCTCGACAGCAATCCCGACGATTCAAGTGTGCTCGACCGGCTTCGCGCCGCGCGCAAACTGCCGGAGCAGCCGGATTTCCGGGCCTGGAAAGCCAAGCTGCATGAGGCCTACCGCGCCGTCGAGGCGGAAAAAGACACCTGGTATTTGCCGGATGGCCGGGCGCTCAGCGTCGTCACCACGCCCAATCCGGAAGGCGGCGTCACCTATCTGTTCGACGACGTCACCGAAAGCCTGGATCTCGCCCGGCGATATGACGGCCTGATTCGTGTTCAGCGCGAAACGCTCGATAACCTCGCCGAAGCCGTGGCCGTGTTCGGCAGCAACGGCCGTGCGCAGTTGTTCAATCCCGCTTTCGCCAGCATGTGGAAGCTCTCGCCGGCGGCACTCGGCGAACAGCCGCATATCGACACCGTGGAGACCTGGTGCAGGCCGCTGTTCGACGACGCGGCAATCTGGCGCGTTCTCCGCGAGGCGATAACCCGGATCGACAACCGCGTCGCGGTGCCGCTGAAGCTTGAGCGCAAGGACGGCAGCGTGCTTGACTGCATGACCATGCCGCTGCCCGATGGCGCCACGATGCTGACATTCCAGGACATTACCGATACCGAAAATGTCGAACGGGCGCTGCGCGAGCGCAACGAAGCACTGGAGACCGCCGACCAGATGAAGGTCGATTTCGTCCATCACGTTTCCTACGAGTTGCGCTCGCCGCTGACCACCATCATCGGATTTGCGCACCTTCTGAACGACCCGACGACGGGTCCGCTGGTGCCCAAGCAGGCCGAGTACCTCAACTACATCACCGCTTCGACCAATTCGCTGTTCGCCCTCATCAACAATATTCTCGATCTTGCCAGCATCGATGCCGGCGCGATGACGCTCGAGATCGCCCCGGTCGAGATCCGCAAAGCCATCGACAACGCGGCTGAGGGAATCCAGGACCGGCTGGCCCGCGACCATATCGAGCTCAAGATCGACGTCGATCCGAACATCGGAACCTTTGTCGCCGATGGCGGGCGCGTGGTGCAGGTGCTCTATAATCTGCTCGCCAATGCCGTCGGCTTTTCGCCACAGGATTCCGCGGTCACGCTGAGCGCCAGGCGCACCGACCATCATGTGATCTTTGCCGTGACCGATAGCGGGCCCGGCATTCCGCCCGATGTCAAAGACAAGGTGTTCGACTGGTTTGAGAGCCACTCCAATGGATCGCGGCACCGCGGCGCGGGACTCGGTCTGCCATTGGTGAAATCCTTTGTTGAACTGCACGGGGGCCGGGTGCGCGTCGACTCGATAATCGGCAGGGGCACGACCGTCACCTGCGACTTCCCGATCGATCAGGCGGCGCATCGCAACGCCGCGGAATGACCACTCCCTCGACATTCTCGCTGGCGCTGGCGAACGAGGCCGCAACCGCAAACTTGATGGCCGACCTCGCGCTATTGATCGGCGCCGGCGACGTGATCACGCTGTCGGGCGACCTCGGCGCCGGCAAGACCGCCGCCGCCCGCGCCTTGATCCGCTATCTGGCCAGCGATCCCGACATCGAGGTTCCAAGCCCGACTTTCACCTTGGCGCAGAGCTACGACTTGCCGGTCTTTCCTCTTGTCCACGCCGATCTCTACCGCATCAACGATGCCACCGAACTGGAAGAGATCGGCCTGTCACCACTGCCGGAAGGCGTCGTAGCACTGATTGAATGGCCGGAGCGCGCGCCGTCCGCATTGCCGCCGGACCGGATCGACATCGCGTTCAGCCATCGGCCGGCGCTGGGATCGACAGCGCGCGCGGCCGAGATCACGGGCCATGGCAAGGCCGCCGCCCAGGTCACTCGCCTGCAGGCGTTGCGGCAATTCCTTGACGGAGCCGGTTTGATCGACGCGAAACGCCAGCGCATGGCCGGCGACGCCTCGACGCGCTCTTACGCGCGGCTCTTTCGGAACGATACCGCCGTCATTCTGATGAACTCGCCGCGGCGCCCCGATGGACCGGCGATCTATTACGGAAAATCCTATAGCGCCGCGGTCCATCTGGCCGAAGACGTCAAACCGTTTGTCGCCATCGCCAATGGCCTGCGCGAGCACGGTATTTCCGCGCCGGCGATTCACTACGCCGACCTCGACGCCGGTTTCCTGATCACGGAGGATTTCGGCGTTCAGGGCTTTATCGAAGGCGAGCCCCCACACCCGATTGCGGAACGCTATGAGGCCGCCGTCGACATGCTCGCGGCGCTGCACTGGAAAAAACCGCCGGACGTTCTGCCTTTGGCTCCGCAGATCACTTATACGATTCCGCCATTCGACGTCGACGCGATGATGATCGAGATCGGATTGATGCTCGAATGGTATCTGCCGGATCGCGGCGCCGCGCCGCCAAGCACCGCACGTGATGAATTCGTGACGCAGTGGCGCGGTCTGCTCGGCAAGACGGCGGCGATGCCCAGGACCTGGGTGCTGCGGGACTTTCATTCGCCGAATTTGATCTGGCTCGACGGCCGATCGGGAATCGCGAAAGTCGGCGTGATCGATTTCCAGGACGCGGTGCTGGGGCCGGCTGCTTACGACCTCGTCTCGCTTCTGCAAGATGCGCGGATCGATGTCCCAGAACAGCTCGAACTGACGCTGCTGACCCGATACATCAAGGCCCGGCACGCCGCCGACCATACCTTCGATCCGGCCGGTTTCGCCGAGAGCTACGCCATCATGTCGGCGCAACGAAACACGCGGCTGCTCGGCACCTTCGCGCGGCTCAACCGGCGCGACGGCAAGCCGCAATATTTGCGCCATCAGCCCCGGATCTGGACCTATCTGAGGCGTTCGCTGGCGCACCCGGTGCTGTCAGGCCTCCGCGGGTGGTACGACACGCAAGTCCCCCCACCCAAAGCGTAATTCGTCTCAACTCCAGATTTACCTGATATTAGCCATCTACCGTCTATTCTGCCGGGTGCCCCTGCTTTGGAAACATGATGGCCTTCATGTTCGCGGCCGGGGGCGCGCAACAGCGGAGTAGTCGTGGTGACAGAGCGGCGCAGAGGTGAGCGCGTCACGTTCGAGCGTGGATTCGGCGCGCACATGATGGGCATCGACGGCACGTGGCGACGTGATTGCACCATGGAAGACGTTTCCGAGACCGGTGCCAAGCTGACCATCGAAGGCTCGGTCGAAGGATTGCATCTGAAAGAATTCTTTTTGCTGCTGTCGTCGACGGGACTGGCCTATCGCCGATGCGAACTCGCTTGGGTGAACGGCGACCAGATCGGCGTCAATTTTCTCAAGACCGGCGACAAGAAGAAAAAATCTCGCCGTCCTGCCGAAGCTTAACCCCCCGATCGCCGTCTTACCCCCGTCATATCGAGTGATTATCGCGGTCGGCTAGTGCTATGATTCGTCTGTCGTTCCGATTTGCCCGACGTCGTCCGGCAGACATGATCGACCCCTTCCCGCGAGCGAGTTGGGAACTAGCTTCGAGAGCCTCCGGTGGAGTGGATTTGACATTCGCTACCAATCTAGCCGCAAAGCTGAAAAGCGAATGTCAAATCCGAAACTCCACCAGAAACATAGATTTGCTAGTGGTCCTTTTGATTCTAACATTTGCAAAAGTGGCTGCTGTAAAGGATGCAAATGTTAGAATCGGACCACTAGAATGCCCGTCAAACCCGACAAAGCCATGGTCCTCGCCGCCGGTCTCGGCCTGCGGATGCGCCCTCTGACAGACCGGCTGCCGAAGCCGCTGGTGTCGGTGGGGGGGCGTCCCCTGCTCGATCACGTGCTCGATAAACTCGGCGATGCCGGCGTGAGCGAGGCGGTCGTCAACGTTCATTATCTGCCGGACCAGATCATCGAGCATGTCAGGACGCGCAAGCGGCCCCGCGTGATCATTTCGGATGAACGCGACCAGGTGCTCGGCACCGGTGGTGGCGTCGTCAAGGCGCTGCCGCTGCTGGGCGATGCGCCATTCTACCATCTCAACGCCGACACGCTATGGATCGACGGCGTGCGGCCCAATCTCGCGCGGCTTGCCGAAGCCTTTGATCCCTCGCGCATGGACATCCTGCTGCTGATGGCGCCGACCGCCGGCAGCACCGGATATGAAGGCAACGGCGACTATACGATGCTGCCCGACGGCGCGCTGCGCAGGCGCAAGGAGCACCAGGTCGTTCCGTTCGTCTACGCGGGAGTCGCGATCATCTCGCCCGCGGTGTTCGCCGGCGCGCCGAACGGCGAATTTTCGCTGACCAAGATGTTCGATGCCGCCAACGAGCAGGAGCGGCTGTTTGGCCTGCGGCTGGACGGCACCTGGATGCATGTCGGCACGCCGGAGGCGATCGGCGCCGCCGAAGAGGCGTTCCTCGAAAGCGTGGCGTAAGGCTGTTCGCTTTTTCGGATCGGTGGATTCGCGCCCCAAATAGGCCCATGCCATGATGCAACCTGATCTCCGAATCGGGCAGCCCATGCGCGTCTTCAGCGTTCCCTCTTCCGTTCCGTTCCTGCGTAGCGTTGTCGCGGCGCTGATCGACGGCCGGTTGATCCGGGGTTTCGAAGCGCGCACGCGGCCGGAACGGCTGACCGAAGCCACGTTCTACCTGCCGACCCGACGCGCCGGACGGCTGGTGCGGGAAATCTTTCTGGAAGAACTCGGTGCACAGGCTGTGCTGCTGCCCCGCATCGTCGCGCTCGGCGATATCGACGAGGACGAGCTGGCTTTCGCCGAGGAAGACGATTCCGATGGCGGGGCCGCCACGCTGGAACTGCCACCCAGACTCGGCGAACTGGAACGCCGGCTGACGCTGGCGCATCTGGTGGCGGCTTGGGCGAAGACCTCCACGACCGCCCCGCTCGTGGTCGGCGGTCCGGCTTCGACGCTGGCGCTGGCGGGCGACCTCGCGCGGCTGATGGACGACATGGTCACGCGCGGCATCGGGTGGAAGGCGCTGGACGGGTTGGTGCCGGATGCGCTGGATCAATATTGGCAGCTTACACTCCAGTTCCTGAAGATCGCGCGCGAGGCCTGGCCCGGATATCTTGCAGAAATCGGAAAGATCGAGCCGGCGGCGCGGCGCGATCTCCTGATCGATGCGGAAGCCAAACGCCTCGCTGCCCATCATGCCGGCCCGGTGATCGCGGCAGGTTCGACCGGATCGATGCCGGCGACCGCAAAATTCCTGCACGTGATTGCAGAACTGCCGCAAGGCGCGGTCATTTTGCCGGGGCTCGACACCGATCTCGACGAAAGCGCCTGGCACAGCATCGGCGGCGAGCGAAGCGATGAAGGCCGCTTCACCGGACTCCCCGCGGCGAGCCATCCGCAATTCGCCATGCATGCCCTGCTTGAGCGCTTCGGTATCGGCCGCGGCGATGTCGAGATCCTCGATACCCCCGCCCCTCACGGCCGCGACGTGCTGTTGTCGGAAGCCATGCGGCCATCCAACGCAACGGCGCAGTGGCATGATCGGCTGGCTATGCCGGAAGTCACCACGCATATCGCCGACGGCATGAAAAATCTCGCCGTGATCGAAGCGCCAAATCCGGAAATGGAGGCGCTGGCGATTGCGATCGCGATGCGCGAGGCCGCCCATTTGCAGAAATCGGCGGCGCTGGTGACGCCCGACCGCGCGCTGGCGCGGCGGGTGATGGCCGCATTGGAGCGCTGGAATCTCGACTTCGACGATTCCGGCGGCGATGTGCTGATCGAGACCTCTGCCGGAATTTTCGCGCGGCTGGTGGCGGAAGCCGCCGCGAACGGCCTCGAGCCGCCGACACTGCTCGCTCTGCTCAAACATCCGCTGTGCCGGCTCGGCAGTACGTCTGACACCCAAACGGCAGCGATCGAAGCGCTCGAACTGGCATTGCTGCGCGGGACACGTCCCCAGGCAGGCGCTAAGGGTCTGGCGCTCGATTTCGCGCGCTTCCGCGACGAACTCACCAGGCTTCGCAACAACGAAGTCTCTTCGCTGCATCGATCGGAGAAGCGGGCGCGGCTTGAGGACTCGATGCTCGATCGCGTGCGCGAAGTGATCGATGCATTGCAGGCCAAGTTGGCGCCAATGGAAAGTCTCTCCTCGACGCGGGCTTACGATTTCACGGAAATTGCCACGCGGCACCGCGAGGTGCTGATCGCCCTCTCAGCTGACGCCGACGGCATCGCGGGGGCGTTCGAGGGGCAGGAAGGCCTCGCGTTGGCATCGGCCTTCGACGACCTGCTCGCCGGACAGACGCAAAGCGGCCTGTTGGTGGCGCTGTCTGATTATCCCGAGGTGTTCCAGACCGCATTCGCCGATCGCGCGGTGCGGCGGCCGGAACGGCCGGGCGCTTCGCTTCACATCTACGGCCCACTGGAATCGCGATTGATCCAGGCTGACCGCATCATCGCCGGCGGATTGATCGAGGGCGTGTGGCCGCCGACGCCGCGCACCGACCCCTGGCTAAGCCGGCCGATGCGACACGAACTCGGCCTCGATCTGCCGGAGCGGCGCATCGGGCTGTCCGCTCACGATTTCGCGCAACTGCTGGGCGCTAGAGACGTGATTCTCAGCCACTCCGCCAAGGCCGGTGGCGCGCCCGCGGTCGCCTCGCGGTTTTTGCACCGGCTGGAAGCGGTCGCTGGAGCGGCGCGCTGGGAAGCGGCCACAAGCGCTGGCGAGCAATATGTCCACTTCGCGCTGGCGCTTGACGCCCCCGACGAGGTGAGACCAATCCAGCAGCCCGCGCCGACGCCCCCACGCGCCGCGCGGCCACTCGGATTGTCGGTGACCGCGATCGAGGACTGGCTGCGCGATCCCTACACCATCTATGCCCGGCATATCCTCAAGCTCGAGGCGCTCGATCCCGTCGACATGCCGTTGTCGGCCGCCGATCGCGGCTCGGCGATCCACAATGCGCTCGGTGACTTCACCAAGAACTTCGCGAAGGACTTGCCTGCCGACCCTGTCCGCGTGCTGCGCGAGATCGGTCAAAAGTATTTTGCGCCGTTGATGGAGCGGCCCGAGGCGCGCGCGCTGTGGTGGCCGCGTTATCAGCGCATCATCCGATGGTTTTCCGAATGGGAGACGGCGCGGCGCGGCGGCATCGTGGCGATCGATGCCGAGATCCGCGGCGAAATCCCGATTCATCTCGACGATGGACGCACGTTTCATCTCTCCGCGCGCGCCGACCGCATCGAACGCCGCGCCGACGGCAGCTTCGTCATCCTCGACTACAAAACGGGGACGCCGCCGACCGGCAAACAAGTGCGGATGGGATTGTCGCCGCAACTGACGCTGGAGGCCGCGATCCTGCGCGAGGGCGGCTTCGACGGTATCGATGCAGGCTCATCCGTCGGCGAGCTGGCTTATGTGCGCATCAGCGGCAACAATCCGCCGGGCGAGCACACGGCGCTGAAACTGAGATTAAAGAACGAGACGCCGCAGCCACCCGATGAGGCCGCCAACTACGCACGGGTCCAGCTCGAGACGTTGATTCGCAAATTCGAGAGCGAGACCGAGCCCTATCGTTCGCTGAACCTGCCGATGTGGACCAACCGCTACGGCAGTTACGACGATCTCGCGCGGATCAAGGAATGGTCGGCGGCCGGCGGCCTGGGGCTTCCGGAATGGTGAGGGCCACGCGCACTATCCCCCCCGCGGTCCGCGACAAGCAGGCCAGCGCATCGAATCCCGCCTCGTCGGCGTTCGTCTCGGCCAACGCCGGCTCCGGCAAGACCCACGTGCTGGTGCAGCGCGTGATCCGGCTGCTGCTGACCGGCGTGGCGCCGGAAAAGATCCTCTGCATCACCTTCACGAAGGCTGCGGCCGCCAACATGGCGGAACGCGTATTCACCACGCTTGGCCATTGGGTGACGCTCGGCGACGACGCGCTCGATGCGGCGATCCGCGACGCCGGCGTTCCCCACTCCGACGCAAGGCTGCGCAAGGTCGCACGCGAATTGTTTGCGAAGGCGCTGGAAACGCCAGGCGGCCTCAAGGTCCAGACCATCCACGCGCTGTGCACCCGGCTTTTGCAGCAATTCCCGTTCGAGGCCAACGTGCCGGCGCGCTTCGCCGTGCTCGACGATCGCGACCAGACCGACATGATGGAACGCGCCAACCTCAAGGTGTTTCTGGAGGCTTCAAACGCGCCTGACAGCGTGCTCGGCCGCGCGCTACAGACCGCGATGGCGAACGCCGCCGACGTCACGTTCAAGGACGTCGTTCGTGAAGCCTGTCTGTCCCGCGACCATTTCATGGCCTGGACCGATGCCGCTGGCGGCGCAGAGGCCGCAGCGGCCGAGATGTCGACCGTGCTTGGCGTCGGCGCCGGCGATACTATCGAGGACGTCGAGAGCGAGATCGTCGACGGGCCTTATCTTCCCCGCGCGCGCTGGTCGGAGATCGCCGACGCGCTTGGTTCCGGCAGCAAGCAGGATCAGAATCAAGCCGAACAATTGCGCGCTTCGCTGGCCTTCATCGGCACGGCGCAGGTAGACGAATATCTCTGTGTCTTTCTCACCGATAAAAACGAACCGCGCGCGGCCGTCCTGACCAAGGCATTTATCCGCGAAAATCCCTCGGTCGCCCGCTTGTTCGAAGAAGAGATTTCGCGCCTCACGCCCTTGATCGAAAAGCGCCGCGCCGTGATGACCCGCGATCGCACGACGGCGCTGCTGCATATCGCGGTTGCTGCGGCGGCAAACTACCGGGGCGAAAAGCAGGAACGCGGTCTGCTCGACTACGACGACCTGATCGACAAGACGCTTCTGATGCTGAACAAGGTTTCCGCCGGCTGGGTGCATTACAAGCTCGACCGCGGCGTCGACCACGTCCTGATCGACGAGGCGCAGGACACCAGCCCACGGCAGTGGGATATTGTCGAGCACATCATTTCCGAATTCGCTGCAGGCCACGGCGCGCGCGAAGGCGTCACGCGCACGATGTTTGCGGTCGGTGACGAGAAGCAATCGATCTTCTCGTTCCAGGGTGCTGCGCCCCGCGAATTCGCTGAGCGCCGGGCGCGGTTCAGCTCACGCTTCAAATCCGCTGGCCTGCACTTCGAATCGATTTCCTTTACCTATTCGTTCCGCTCCGGCGCCGGCGTGTTGCGCGCGGTCGAGCGCGCATTCCAGTCGCCAGACGTCTACAAGAGCATCACCACCGACCAGGACGGCATGCCGCCGCATCTGGCGCTCGAAGACGCCGGTCCCAGCCTGATCGAACTATGGCCGCTGGCCGAAGCCGACGATCGCAACGACGTCGAAGGCTGGCGCGCACCGTTCGACGGCGTGTCGGTGACGAGTCCCGAGGTGAAGCTTTCAAGACGTATTCAGGCCGAGATCAAGCGGCTGGTCACAAGCGGCACCCTGACAGGTCCCACAGGCGCCCGCCGGCGGCTCGCGTATGGCGACGTGCTGGTGCTGGTTCGCCGCCGTGGCAACGTTTTCGACGCGGTCATTCAGGCCCTCAAACATGCGAGCATCCCGGTCGCCGGCGCTGACCGGCTGAAACTGACCGAACACATCGCCATTATCGATCTAATGAATCTCGCCGATGCGTTGCTTCTGCCACAGGACGACCTTGCGCTCGCGGTCGCACTGAAAAGCCCACTGTTCGGTCTCGACGAAGACGACCTGTTTGCGCTTGCCTGGGATCGCAAGGGTTCGCTGCGCGAGGCGCTGTCGCGAGAGGCCGCGGCAAATCCAAAATTCGGGGAAGCGCTGAAACGGATCGAAGAATGTGAACGCCGTTTCAGGCAGGAAACGCCTTTTGCATTCTACGCGTGGGTTCTGGGCGGCGACGGCGGAAGGCAACGCATGCTGCGGCGGCTCGGCCACGAAGCGAACGACGCGCTCGACGAATTCCTCGAACTCGCCCTGAACTACGAGCGCAAGGCGCCCGCTTCGCTGCAAGGGTTCATGGCGTGGCTGCGATCGGCCGACACCGAAGTGAAGCGCGACATGGAAATCTCGCGCGACGAAGTCCGCGTCATGACCGTGCACGGCGCCAAGGGCCTGGAAGCCTCTGTCGTCATCATGGTCGACACCACGTCGTCGCCCTCGGATACGCAACGATTGCGGCTGATTCACCTGCCGCGCGACAATGGCGGCGAGGTTACGGTGTGGGCCGGCAGGAAGGCCGACGATCCCAAAGCGGTGGCGAGTGCCCGCACGGCGATGCTCGGCGATACTGAGGACGAGTATCGCCGGCTGCTTTACGTGGCGATGACGCGCGCCGCCGATCGGCTGATCGTCGCGGGCATCAAGCCCGGCAACTCGAAAACCCTGCGCCAGTTCTGCTGGTACGATCTGGCTGACAAGGGCCTTGCGGCCTCCGGCCTGCGTGAAGAGATCATCGAGACGGACGATGGCCAGATCCGGCGTTACATGCGGTCGGAAGACAGCCTTGAGGCAGGCGGCGGCGTGGCGGACACACCAAACGCGCAACGCACGTTGCCAGAGTGGCTGCGAACACCGCTGCCGGCACCAACGAGAACCTCCGACCTGCTGCGTCCATCCGACGCCAACGACGACAAAGCGCGGCGTGTCAAATCCAGCGAATCGGTCGGGCAGCGGACGCGCGCGCTAAGGCGCGGCACGCTGGCGCATCGTCTGTTGCAGTCGCTCCCCGACGTCGCGGCCAATCGGCAGCGCGAGGCGGCGCTGAATTTTCTTCGCCGCAATGCCGGCGACTGGACCGATAGCGAGCGGGAGGCGCTCGCCACGAAAGTCCTTGGGCTGATCGGCGATGTCAGGTTTGCGGCCGTTTTCGGCGAGGGCAGTCGCGCCGAGGCGCCGATCGTCGGACGGCTGACGCGGCCGGACGGCGCGCCGGTACTGGTCTCCGGGCAGATCGACCGTCTGGTCGTAACCGAAAACGAGGTGCTGATCGTCGATTTCAAGACCAATCAGACCCCGCCAATCACGGCAGCCGCCGCGCCCGCCGCCTATATCCGCCAGCTCGCACTTTATTGCGCGATCCTCGCAAGGCTTTATCCCCAGCCCGCCATCCGGACCGCGCTCCTTTGGACCGAAACGCCTGAATTCATGGAGATTTCGGCTTCCGCGCTGGACGCCGCACTGGCATCCATTGGCAATGGGACGGCAAAGCTTGACCCGGCAAGGGCGCGTTCATAGTTTGGGTTGCATGATCCGAGCGGCGATTCTTCTGACACGCCGCATTTCCTGACCCGAACGAGGTACTCAGATGTCCGTTGGTAAGGTTTCCGACACCGATTTCGAAGCCGAAGTGCTCAAGGCGCAAGGCCCGGTCGTGGTCGATTTCTGGGCTGAATGGTGCGGCCCGTGTCGAATGATCGCACCGGCGCTCGACGAGATTGCCGGCGCGATGGGCGACAAGGTCAAGATCGTCAAGCTGAACGTCGACGAGAGCCCGAAGACCGCGTCGAAGTACGGCGTGATGTCGATCCCGACGCTGATGATTTTCAAGGGCGGCGAAATGGCTTCCCGCCAGGTCGGCGCCGCGCCCAAAGCGAAGCTTCAGCAGTGGATCACCGCTGCGGTTTGATCTTCGCAAAACAAGATGATTTCAAACGGCCGGCGAAAGCCAGCCGTTTTGTTTTTACCCCACTCCGGCGTGCCCCGGATGCTGCGCAGCGTAACGATGCGCTGCCAAGCCGGGGCCCATCATGTGAGAAATGGTCCCGGCTCTGCGGGGCGGCACTGCGTGACGCACCGCGTCCGGGACACGAGAGCTAGCCTGGCAACGTGCCGTTGGCCGCAAGCACGTGACCGGCGAGATAGAGCGATCCCGTGATCAGGATCCGCGGCGGCACTTCATAGGCAAGTTGCGCGACCGTACGCAGCGCGGACTCGACGCTAACAGCACTTTCCACACGCATGCCGAGCGCGCGCGCGGCATCCATCAAGCGATCCGTCGGCATCGCGCCATCGCGATCCGGGATCGTGACCGCGATGATGTGGCGGGTGAGGCCGGCAAAATTGGCAAGGAAGCCACCGGCATCCTTGTTCGCCATCATGCCGACGATGAGCACCAGCGGACGCGATACCCGCTCCTCGAGGTCGCCGAGGGCAGCCGCCGCGACACGGCCGCCTTCCGCATTGTGACCGCCGTCGAGCCAGATTTCCCCGCCCGCCGGTCCTTGATCCACCAGCGGGCCTGAACCCAACCGCTGCATCCGCGCCGGCCATTCCGCATTTACAACGCCCGCCTCGAAGGCGGAGGGTTCGATCTTGAAGACGTCGAGCGCGCGCAAGGTCGCGACCGCCAGGCCCGCATTGTCGAATTGATGACGACCGAACAATCTTGGCGCCGCCAGATCCAGCAAGCCGCGTTCGTCCTGGTAGACGAGACGCCCGCGCTCGACACTGACATGCCACTCCTGACCCGCACGAAAGAGCGGCGCACGCAGGCGCCGCGCGCATCTCTCGATCGCATCGAGCGCCTCGGGCTCCTGTCCAGCGCAGATCACGGGAACGCCGCGCTTGATAATTCCGGCCTTTTCAGTCGCAATCGACTGCAGAGAAGGACCAAGAAATTCGGTGTGATCAATCCCGATCGATGAAATCACGCTGGCTGCGGGCGTCTCGATCAAATTGGTCGCGTCGAGCCTTCCGCCAAGGCCCACCTCGAGCAAGACCGCGTCCGCCGGATTCCGCGCGAACAGATCGAAGGCGGCAGCGGTTTCCATTTCGAAAAGCGTAATCGGTTCGCCTGCATTGGCGTTTTCACAGCGTTCCAAAGTGGCGCCCAACTCGGTGTCATCGACAAGAACGCCGCCGCCGGCACGACCGAGCCGATAACATTCGTTCAGCCTCACCAGATAGGGCGAGGTGAAGGCGTGGACACGATAACCCGCGGCCTCCAGGATCGCGCGCAAATAAGCGACGGTTGAGCCCTTGCCGTTGGTGCCGGCGACATGAATGACCGGCGGCAATTTGCGTTCGGGATGATCGAGCCGTTGCAGCAACCGTTGCATCCGCTCCAGACCAAGGTCGATGCGTTTGGGATGCAGCCGGGATAACCGGGCAATCAGATCGCCGTGCGGCACAGGGGAAAATCCGCTCACACGGATGGCGCGGCCGGCACCATCTCCGAGGCCGGCGGAATCATGGCCGGCGGCGCAACGGGCGCAATCGGCTTCATTGCGCTTTCCGGCGCCGGCGATTTGGTCAACAGACGGCATAGCCGCGCCAACGTTGGACGCAACTCATGGCGATGCACGACCATGTCGACCATGCCATGGTCTTTCAGATATTCGGCGCGCTGGAAGCCATCCGGCAGTTTTTCACGGATGGTTTGTTCGATCACGCGCGCGCCGGCAAAGCCGATCAGAGCGCCGGGCTCGGCGATCTGCACGTCACCGAGCATCGCATAGGACGCGGTGACGCCGCCGGTGGTCGGATTGGTGAGCACGACGATATAGGGCAGCTTAGCTTCACGCAGCATCTGCACCGCGACCGTGGTCCGCGGCATCTGCATCAGCGATAAAATGCCCTCCTGCATACGGGCGCCGCCGGACGCCGCAAACACGATGAAAGGCGATCTCTTTTCGAGCGCGAGTTCAAGTCCGCGCACGATCGCTTCTCCGGCCGCCATACCTAGCGAGCCGCCCATGAAATCGAAATCCTGCACCGCGACAACGACGGCCGCGCCTTCGAGCTTGCCGTAACCGACCTTGACGGCATCATTGAGTCCAGTCCGGGCGCGCGCATCCCTGACGCGATCGACATATTTGCGTTCGTCGCGAAATTTCAGCGGATCGGCCTGCACGTCAGGCAGCGCTACATCGAACCAGGTCTCGTTGTCGAAGATCGATTTGAGACGCGCCACCGCGCCCATGCGCATGTGATAGTTCGAGCCCGGAATAACGAACTGATTGGCTTCGACATCCTTGTAGAACACGAGCTGTCCGGAGTCGGGACACTTGATCCACAAATTTTCCGGCGTCTCACGGCGCAGAATGTTGCGGATCTTCGGCCGGACAACGTTGGTGAGCCAATTCATGTTGCGCTCCGAATGCCTTCACTCGTCTGGTTACATATGGCCTTCCCGGGAATGCCGGGCAAGGCGCGCGTTACGCACCGTTCCCGAAATCACCGGTCTATTTCGCGCCCCTGACGCCGACCGCCAATGCAGTCGCCAGGTCAACCACGGCGGCGACGGTCCTGGCCGTAGCCGCGCCGTTCGCATCGAGGTTGCCGCGCAAGGCATCCACAAGCGCGGAGCCGACCACGGCGCCATCGGCCTTGGCTGCAATCGCGGCGGCGGCCTCCGGCGTGCGGATGCCGAAGCCGACACAGACCGGCAAGGCCGTGTGCCGCTTGATGCGGGCAACGGCATCACCCACCACGCCTGAATCGGCGCTCGCGCTGCCGGTGATGCCGGTGACGGAAACGTAATAGACAAAGCCGGAGGTATTGGCGAGCACGGCCGGCAGGCGTCTGTCGTCGGTGGTCGGCGTCGCGAGCCGGATAAAGTTCAATCCAGCCTCAAGCGCCGGCACGCATAATTCAGAGTCTTCTTCGGGCGGCAGATCGACGACGATCAAGCCGTCGACGCCGGCGGACTTGGCATCGGCGAGGAATTTATCGACGCCATAAATATAGATCGGGTTGTAGTAACCCATCAGCACCAGCGGCGTCGTATCGTCGTCCTTGCGAAAATCGCGCACCAACGCCAGCGTCTTCTTCAGGGTCATGCCGGCTTTGAGCGCGCGCAAGCCCGCCGCCTGGATTGCCGGACCGTCCGCCATCGGATCGGTAAAGGGCATACCGATTTCAATGACGTCGGCGCCCGCTTTCGGCAGCGCCTTGATGATCGCAAGCGAGGTTGCCGGATCGGGATCGCCGGCCATCAGGAAGGTGACGAGAGCCGAGCGGCGTTCTTTCTTCAGCTGCGCAAAACGCGCATCGATGCGGGTGGTCACTTCTGCTTCCCTCGCAGGATGTCGCCGACTTGCGGCACGTCCTTGTCGCCGCGACCGGAGAGATTGATCACCATCAGATGATCTTTCGGCCGCTTGGGCGCGAGTTCCAAGACCTTGGCGATGGCGTGCGCGGGTTCAAGCGCCGGGATGATGCCTTCGAGCCGCGACAACAACTGAAACGCAGCGAGCGCCTCGTCGTCGGTCGCCGACAGATATTGGACCCGGCCGATTTCATGGAGCCAGGAATGCTCCGGTCCAATGCCCGGATAATCGAGCCCGGCAGAAATCGAATGCGCGTCCTGGATCTGGCCGTCATCGTCCATCAAGAGATAAGTCCGATTGCCGTGCAGCACACCCGGCCGGCCGCCGGCGATCGACGCCGCATGCAACTGCGTCAGGCCGTGACCGGCGGCTTCGACGCCAAAGATTTCGACCGAGGGATCGTCGAGGAACGGGTGGAACAGGCCCATCGCGTTGGAGCCACCGCCGATGCAAGCGACAAGCGAATCCGGCAAGCGGCCTTCCGCTTCCTGCATCTGCGTGCGGGTTTCTTCGCCGATCACCGACTGGAAGTCGCGCACCATCATCGGATAAGGATGCGGCCCCGCCACCGTGCCGATGCAATAGAACGTGTCGTGGACGTTGGTAACCCAGTCGCGCAGCGCTTCGTTCATGGCGTCTTTCAGCGTGCGCGTCCCCGATTGTACCGGGATTACCGTGGCGCCCAGCATCTCCATGCGAATGACATTTTGCTGCTGCCGCTCGACGTCGACCGCGCCCATATAGACGAAGCATTCGAGCCCGAAGCGCGCGCACAGCGTTGCGGTGGCAACGCCATGCTGGCCCGCGCCGGTCTCCGCGATGATGCGCTTCTTGCCCATGCGCCGCGCCACCATGATCTGGCCGAGCACATTGTTGACCTTGTGGGAGCCGGTGTGATTGAGCTCCTCGCGCTTGAAATAGATTTTGGCGCCGCCAAGATGCTCGGTGAGCCGCTCGGCGAAATAAAGCGGCGACGGACGGCCGACATAGTTCTTTAAGTAACCGGTCATTTCCGCATGGAATGCCGGGTCGGCCTTGGCCTCAGCGTAGGCTTTTTCCAGATCGAGGATCAGCGGCATCAGGGTTTCGGCGACAAACCGGCCGCCGAAAATGCCGAAATGCCCGTACTCGTCGGGACCGCTTCGGAAGGAATTTGGGATAGGCTTGTTCATCGAACCATCAGCTCTTGGGTTGCGCGCGCCGCGCGAATAAAGGCGCGGATCATATCGGGGTCCTTGATGCCGGGAGCGCGTTCGACGCCGGAAGAGACATCCACCCCGCCGGCCCGCGTCAGGCGGGCGGCTTCCGAGACGTTATCCGCATGAAGGCCGCCCGAGACCATGAACGGTAGTTTGAGGTCGAGATTCTCCAGCACATGCCAGTCGAACACCGCACCCAACCCGCCCGGCCGCGTCGCTTCGCGGGGCGCGTGGGCATCAAATAGAATGCGATCGGCGACATCTGCATAGCCAGGCAACGCGGCGAGATCGGCCGAGGTTTCGACAGGAATTGCCTTCATCACCGGCAAGCCGAACCGGCGCTTGATATCGCGCAGCCGCGCCGCGTTCTCGTGGCCGTGCAACTGGAGCAGATCGGGCTGCAGGGCTTTCACAATACCCTCCAGCGTCGCATCATCGGCATCGACCGTGAGCGCCACTTTGGCGGCGCGGCCTTTGACGGCCCGACCGAGGTCACGCGCGGCCTCGAGCGCGAGATGGCGCGGCGACGGCGGAAAGAACACGAACCCGACCATGTCCGCGCCAGCATCCAGCGCGACGTCGAGCGTCTCGCGCGTGGACAGGCCGCAAATCTTGACGATCAAGGACATGTTCAAAGGCAATGGTTAAGGGAGCCGTACGGCCCCGGGAAAGGCGTTTGGCGCGGGTTCTACAACGTCGCGCCGTACTTGTCTCGCCGATATCCAACCTGCGGAACAGTAGTCGGAGGCGCCGAATCCCGCTGCTGGGATAGCGCGTTGGTCCGCCAATCGGCCAGTTGCGCCCGAAGCTCGCGCGCATCCGCCTCATGCTGCCGGGCGGCGCGGCGCCAACGGCGCTGGCCGACCCAGGTGGCTGAGCCACCCGCCACGACCCCTAAAATGGCCACCGCAATGATGACCACGAAGAGCGGCAGGGTAATGCCGAGCTCAGGGTCATTGGAATTGAACGGGTCGAAGGAGACCGTGACCAGGTGACGATTGGCCACCGCAAAGACCACGAGGATCACTGCCAGCGGGATCCATACAATCGCGTTGAGAAATTTGCGCATGATCCTCTTTCGCTGCGTTCAAAGAGAACGGGATCAATCAGCTTCAGGTTCCGGCGTCCGTTCCCCCGCTTTCGCGGTTCAGCCGTTCGCGCATTTCCTTGCCGGTTTTGAAAAACGGGACGCTCTTCTGATCGACCGGCACATGCGCACCGGTGCGCGGATTGCGCCCGGCACGGGCCGGACGATGTTTGACCGAGAAGGCGCCAAAACCACGCAACTCAACCCGATCGCCACGCGCCAAGGCTGCGACGATCTCATCGAGAATTGCGTTCACAATGTTCTCCACATCCCGCTGATAGAGGTGCGGGTTGTGCTCGGCGATGCGCTGAACGAGTTCGGATTTGATCATCGAGACGGGGACCCGGGAACATACGGTTATGCATTTCCGTGAAAATGCCTTGAACTGTCAAGACGCTAAATGAGATTTGGCGCGCGCGAAATCACGTGACAAACGACTGGTGCCGTATTGTGACAGGGCCCGCACCCTGCAACCGCAGTGCGGAAACAGCTTTATGCGGCTTAATTCGCCCCGGCCGGGTGCCAGAGCGCGAGCATGCCCTCGAGGCCGAGACGATCGGCGGCCTGGGCCATGCCGGTCTGCTCGATTTGCCGCGCGACCGCGCTTAGGCCGAGTGCATCGAACGTGATAGCGGCGGCCGTCCGCAGGAATGTGAGGTCGCCGAAACGCGGCGTGAGCTTGTAGTCGCGCACCGGCAGATCGGCCTTGACGCCTTTTTGCGCAACCAGCCAGGCCACGGCCGATTTCTCGTCGCCAAGCTGGTCGATCAACTTGAGGTCGACCGCTTGACGGCCGGTGAACACGCGACCGTCGGCAACCTTTTCGAGCTGCGCGTCGTCCATGGCCCGCCGTTCCTTCACGAGGCCACGGAACCAGGCGTAGGAATCCTTCACCAGCGCGTCCAGCGCTGCACGCGCCTCGGGGCTGGTCGGTTCAAAGCCGTTCGGCGCGGCCTTCAGCGGCGAGGATTTCACTTCCTCGACCTTGACTCCGACGGTCTTCAGCAATTCGGAGAAGTTCGGAAACTGAAACAGCACGCCGATCGAACCCACCAGCGAGCTCTGCTGGGCGATGATGTGATCGGCGGCAATCGCGGTGATATAGCCGCCTGACGCCGCCAGCCCCTCGACCACCACGACCAGCGGCTTCTTGGCCTTCAGCCGCGTCAGCGCGTCATAGAGCTGCTCGGAGCCGGCCGTGGTGCCGCCGGGCGAATTGATATGAACGATGACAGCGGCAGCCTGCGATTTCTCCAGCCGCTCCAGCGCCTCGACCCGTTCCTGATCGCTGCGGATCAGGCCTTCGATGTTGATGCGGGCAATCGAGCCTGCCGCGGTCAATCCGGTTCTGCCGCCGGGCGCCGCGATCACGGCAACCGCGATGATCGCCCCAATCGCGATCAATGCCGCAGCCACGCGCCAGAACGTCAGCTTGCGCCGGATCCTGCGGCGATCGACGATGACATCGGAGTCCAGCGACATTGAAACTCTCCCGAAAAGCAGCATGGAATGGGTATGCCGTCTTTCGCGCCATACCGTTAAAAATCCCGCGCCCTGATTACATCAATTGCCGCGCAATTTGAAGAAAACAAGACCTGTGTTTCCGCACCTCCACGACACGAAAGCACCGCAAATCTTCCGATCGGGCAAATCCCCAAAATAAAAGGCCCCGGTCGAAACCGGGGCCCGTTGTTTTCAGCAATAAAGCCGAAGACTTATTTGTCGGTCCGCTGCTTGAGCGCGGTGCCGAGGATGTCGCCGAGCGTCGCACCCGAATCGGAGGAGCCGTATTGGGCGATGGCTTCCTTTTCTTCGGCGACTTCGAGCGCCTTGATCGAGACCTGCACCTTGCGGGCCTTCTTGTCGAACTGGATCACCCGTGCATCGACCTTTTCGCCGACGGCGAAACGCTCGGCGCGCTGATCGTTGCGGTCACGGGCAAGCTCGGAGCGCTTAATGAAGGTGGTGAAGTCGGTGCCGACGATCTTCACGTCGATGCCGCCTTCCTTCACGTCGAGCACTTCGCAGGTCACGACCGCACCCTTCTTGACGTCGCCCGGCTCGGCGAAGGGATCGCCTTCGAGCTGCTTGACGCCGAGCGAGATACGCTCCTTTTCGACATCCACGTCGAGCACCACGGCCTTGACCATGTCGCCCTTCTTGAAGTTGTCGATCACCTGCTCGCCCGGCTGCTTCCAGTCGAGGTCGGACAGATGGACCATGCCGTCGACATCGCCCTCGAGCCCAAGGAACAGGCCGAACTCGGTCTTGTTCTTGACTTCGCCTTCGACGGTAGCGCCGACCGGGAACTTCTCGACGAAGACTTCCCAGGGATTGCGCATGGTCTGCTTGAGACCGAGCGAAATGCGGCGCTTGACCGAATCGACTTCGAGCACCTGCACTTCGACTTCCTGCGAGGTCGAAACGATCTTGCCGGGATGCATGTTCTTCTTGGTCCACGACATCTCCGAGACGTGGATCAGGCCTTCGATGCCCGGCTCGAGCTCGACGAACGCACCGTAGTCGGTGATGTTGGTGACACGGCCGGTAAAGCGCGAGTTGAGCGGATACTTCGCCTCGATGCCCTGCCACGGATCGTCCAGCAACTGCTTCATGCCGAGCGATATACGGTGGGTCTCGTGGTTGATCTTGATGATCTTGACCTTCACCGTCTGGCCGATGGTCAACACCTCGGTCGGATGGTTGACACGACGCCACGCGATATCGGTGACGTGCAACAGGCCATCGATGCCGCCGAGATCGACGAACGCACCGTAATCGGTGATATTCTTGACGACACCGTCGATCACCTGACCCTCTTCGAGATTCTGCACCAGCTCCTGACGCTGTTCGGCGCGGGTCTCTTCCAGAACCGTACGGCGCGACACCACGATGTTGCCGCGGCGGCGATCCATCTTGAGGATCTGGAACGGCTGCGAATTGTTCATCAAGGGCGCGACGTCACGGATCGGACGGATATCGACCTGCGAGCGCGGCAGGAAGGCGACAGCGCCGTCGAGATCGACGGTGAAACCACCCTTGACCTGGTTGAAGATGACGCCGTGGACCTTCTCGTTGTTGTTGAAGGCCTTCTCGAGCTTGCCCCAGCTCTCCTCGCGGCGCGCCTTGTCGCGCGACAGCACGGCTTCGCCGAGCGCGTTCTCGATCCGGTCGAGGAACACCTCGACTTCATCGCCGACCTTGAGGTCGCTTTCGCGGCCGGGCCCGGCGAATTCGCGCAGCGCCACGCGGCCTTCGGTTTTCAGGCCGACATCGATGACGGCCATATCTTTCTCGATCGCAACCACCTTGCCCTTGATGACGGAGCTTTCCTGAAGGTTGCCGCCGGCAAAGGACTCATCGAGCATCGCGGCGAAATCGTCGCGGGTGGGACTATAGGAACTAGCAGTCGAAGCCATTTGTTCTCCAGATGCGGGGATTGCCGGCCGTCTCGGGTTTAAGGGCGCATCGGACGCGAAGGGTCAGGGTTCCGCAAACTCTGACGACCGCCTCGCAACCAATTGCGAGAGCGGGCCGGCTGTTAGCCTTGCACGTTCGATACGTTGATTTGGTCCGGGAACGGATGATCTCGAATATTCTGTTCGAGATATCGACTTCCAAAGCTTAAAGAGCGGGCTTTCCTCCAATGACGGCTGAGGCTCAAACCTCACGCCGGCCCGCTCGGACGGCCTCGATAATGTCGATGGCGGCCCGGACGCCGCCTTCTATATCCAAATGGGAGTTATCGAGCAAGTAAGCATCTTCGGCCGGCTTTAAAGGCGCAACGGCCCGGCTCCGGTCGCGTTCGTCGCGGGCCAGGATATCGGCCAGGATCGCCGCCTCGTCGGCCGCCTCCCCCCTCGCCTGCGCCTCCAGGGTTCGGCGGCGGGCACGCACCTCGGGGTCGGCCACCACGAAGATTTTGACGTCGGCGTTCGGGCAGATCACGGTGCCGATGTCCCTGCCATCCAGCACCGCCCCGGGCGGGTCAGCAGCAAACTGCCGCTGAAAATTCAACAGCACCTCGCGCACTTCCGGGTAGGCCGAGACCACGGAAGCGGCTGTGCCAACTTGATGCGATTTCAGCGCCGGATCGTCGAGGGTTTGGGGGTCGAGCCCCCGCGCCGCGGCGACCGCGGCAGCCTCATCCCCAAGGTCCGCCCCTCGGCTGATCAGCGCGTGCGCGACGGCGCGGTAGATCGCCCCGGTATCGAGATGACGGTAGCCATAATGCGCGGCCAGGCGCTTGGCGAGCGTGCCCTTGCCCGAGGCCGCGGGTCCGTCGATGGCGATAATCATGAGAGGTCGGCCCCAAGGGAGCGCATCATCGGGATGAAGTCCGGAAAGCTGGTGGCGATGAAGGCGGTATCGTCGACCTTGACCGGCTCGTCGGAGGCAAGCCCCATCACCAGCGCCGACATCGCGATCCGGTGGTCCATGTGGGTCGCGACAAGCCCGCCGCCGGGCACATGGCCCTTGCCTTCGACGATCAGGTCGTCGCCCGATATCTCGACCTTGACGCCGTTGACGCGCAGCATGTCGGCGGTGGCCTCCAAGCGGTCGGATTCCTTGAGCCGCAATTCGCTCAAGCCCCGCATGATGGTGGTGCCTTCGGCAAAGCTCGCCGCTACCGCCAGCACCAGATATTCGTCGATCATCGAGGGCGCACGTTCCGGCGGAACTTCGACGCCCTTCAACTTCGAACCGCGCACGCGCAATTCCGCCATCGGCTCGCCGGCATCGGTGCGAACCCCGCGCTCTTCGATCAATCCGCCCATCTCGCGCAGCGTCGTGAACAGCCCGGTACGCAGCGGATTGGTCATGACGTCGGAAAAAATCAGATCCGAGCCTTCGACGATCAGTGCCGCCACGATCGGAAACGCGGCCGAGGACGGATCGGCCGGCACGACCACCTTTTCTCCGTGCAGTTCGGGCTGACCGGTGAGCACGATCTTGCGGCCGTGCTGGCCCTCCGGCGTCGAGACGATCTGCGCTCCAAAATGCCGCAGCATCAACTCGGTGTGGTCGCGGCTGGCTTCGTTTTCGATCACCGTGGTCACCCCCGGCGCGGCCAAGCCTGCCAGCAGCACCGCGGATTTGATCTGCGCGGAGGCAACCGGCGTCCGGTAGAGGATCGGCAGGGGATCGCGCGCGCCCGCCAGGCTCAACGGCAGCCGGCCACCTTGGCCACCGCTGGCGACCCGGGCGCCCATCAATTCGAGGGGATCGAGTATCCGCCGCATTGGCCTTGAACGCAGCGAGGCGTCGCCGTCGAAAACCGCCGTAATCGGACAGCCGGCGACCGCCCCCATCACCAAACGGCATCCGGTGCCGGAATTACCGAAGTCGAGCGGTCCTTCCGGCTCGGCAAAGCCAGTGACACCCACGCCTTCGACCTTCCAGGCAAAGTCGCCGGTCCGCTCGACCTTGGCGCCCAAAGCCCGCATCGATTTGGCGGTATTGAGGACATCTTCGCCCTCGAGCAGGCCCGATATGCGGGTTTCGCCGACCGCCAGCGCGCCCAAAATCAGGGCCCGGTGCGAAATCGACTTGTCGCCGGGAACACGGACCCGCCCGGTCAGGGGACGGCTGCTGCGGGCCTGAAGGGGCGTTTTATGATCGTCGGCGCGGTCCGAATGGGTCAAGATTGTGTCCCTGAGAACATGAGGTTTGGCAGCGGTGTCGTTATGGGCGGGGGCCTTCTCACCAAGGCCAAATCCAAAACCGTACTAAAATCCTGTATTTGCCGGTGTCGCTCCGGTTCTGACACGCATCAACGTGCCGGTAGCCACAGGATGGGAATGTCAAAGCCGGAAGGCTCGCGGCCGCGTTCTAGCATTGGCCGGCGCGCCGCGTCACGTCCGGCCCCATCCTGCGCAAAGCACTATTGACAGCGGCGTGCCAACTAGCCAATTGAAGCACCGCTTTTCGAAAGATTCCCAGGATTTTAAACGTGGCCAAATCCGATCTCGGAACCAAACGCATTTGCCCGACGACGGGTAAGAAATTTTACGACCTCAACAAGAGCCCGGTGATATCGCCCTATACGGGCGAGGTCGTGCCGATCGCACCAGTGGCGCCGCCCCGGATGGCGCGCGGCGACGCTGCGCGTGCCAGCGCTGCGGCTGCGGCCGCCGCTGAAGCAACGCCGGAGCCGGTGGAGGCCGAAGAGTTGGTGCCGCTCGAGGAGGCCGATGCCGAAGAGAACACCGGCAAGGTCAAGGCGGTCGTCCCTGAATCGGAAGACGACATCGAAATCGACGAGACGATCGAGGACGATGATGATGACGACTCCACCTTCATCGCCGACGAAGAAGAAGGCGATGAAGACGTGACCGACATCATCGGCGACGTCGGAGGCGACGAGGAGACTTGAGATCGGCCCTGAACTGTGTTCAGGGTCGTAAGACGCGCGTGACCTAAGGCGCGCGGTTGGCATAACCGGAAAAAGTGGTATCCGGTTTTCCTTCGCGACAAACGCCCGGGCGCTTGCACGGCGGTTATGCTAAGGATCTGGCGTTAAGGGGCCATAGCTCAGCTGGGAGAGCGCTTGCATGGCATGCAAGAGGTCGGCGGTTCGATCCCGCCTGGCTCCACCAGGCTTCGCCTGCTTAGGCTAGGCAAGCCCGCAACGCTGCCACCCCCTATTCCTCCACCACCGCATTGAGCCGGTCGCGTAGCGCGACGATCTCGTTCTTCATCGCCAGCAATTCCGTCACCGAACATTCCGACGCCGCCAGGATCGACGGCGGCACGGCGCGCGCTTTGTCCTTCAGCGCCTGCCCCTGCGACGTAAGGCCGATCAACACCTGCCGTTCGTCTTCGGTCGAACGGGCGCGCTTGATGAGTCCGGCCTGTTCCAGCCGCTTGAGCAGCGGGGTCAGCGTGCCGGAGTCCAGAAATAGCCGCTCGCCGATCTCCTTGACCGGAACGCCGTCGCGCTCCCATAGCACCAGCATGACGAGGTATTGCGGATAGGTCAGGCCGAGGCGATCGAGCAGCGGCTTGTAAACGCGATTGAAAGCGTGCGCCGCGGAGTAGACGGCAAAGCAAATCTGGTTGTCGAGCCGCAGTATCTGGTCTGCGGCCGGCGGTTTTCGGGCCATTTCGGTATCCTCGTCACAATCGGCCGGCATTGTGGGCCGGGATAGGCCCATATTCAATTGCGTACAATTAAATGTGAGGCCTCCCATTTTATATTGTGCACAATCGAATTGCTTGCAATACATCTAGCGTTGAAATCGAAACAGAGGAGACCCCCATGTCCGTGAATGTGCTCTACAAGACCCAGGCCAAGGCGACCGGCGGCCGTGACGGCCACGCCGCGACGCTGGACGGCGCCCTCGACGTCAAGCTCACCACACCCAAGGAACTCGGCGGCGGCGGCGGCGCCGGCAACAACCCCGAACAGCTTTTCGCCGCCGGCTACGCCGCCTGCTTCATCGGCGCGATGAAATTCGTCTCCTCGCAAGGCGGCCCGAAGGTGCCTGCGGACGCGGCGGTGACGTCAACGGTCGGCATCGGCCCGCGCTCGGAAGGCGGTTTCGGTCTCGACATCGCGCTGGAGGTCTCATTGCCGGGGTTGGCGCGCGCGGACGCCGAGGCGCTGGTCGCCAAGGCGCATCAGGTGTGCCCCTACTCCAACGCCACCCGCAACAATGTCGACGTCCGCCTGACGGTGGTCTGATCAGGTCAAACGGCGGCCTGTCAGGAATGACAGGCTGCCTCGACCGAAAACCGATTGATGGCGGTGACGAAGACCGCTAGCTCTCAAAGCCCTAAACGCATTTGAGCGAAGGTTTTCGATGACTGAAATCAATTCGGGCGCGATGGCGGGCCTGCGCGTGATCGATCTCACACGCGTGCTCGGTGGCCCCTTCTGCACCCAGATCCTCGCCGACCACGGCGCCAATGTCATCAAGGTCGAACCGCCGGCCGGCGACGAGGTGCGCGACTGGGGGCCGCCGTTCCACGGCGAAGATGCGGCCTATTTCGTCGGCATCAACCGCAACAAGCGCTCGGTCGGCCTCGACCTCGCTTCCGAAGGCGGCCGTACGGTGCTGCTGAAGATGCTTGAGAGCGCCGACGTATTGATCGAGAATTTCAAGCCCGGCACCCTCGATAAATGGGGCATCGGCAGCGAGACCCTGCGCGCGAAATTTCCCAAACTCGTTCACTGCCGCATCTCGGGCTTCGGCGCCGACGGACCGCGTGGCGGCAATCCCGGCTACGACGCGATTATCCAGGCGATGACCGGAATGATCCTGGCGACCGGCTCGCCGCAATCGGGCCCGATGCGGATTGGCGTTCCCGTGGTCGACATCACCACCGGACTTTATGCTGCGATCGGCATCTTGATGGCGCTGTCGGAGCGGCAACGCTCCGGGCAAGGACAGTTTATTGAAACGACGCTGTTCGAAGCCGGGCTCGCGGTCATGCATCCGCACAACGCGAATTATTTCATGCACGGCAAACCGCCCTCGCTCACCGGCAACGAACATCCCAACCTCGTGCCTTACGCGATCTTCCCGACGCGCACCGACAACATCTTCATCGGCGTCGGCAATGACGGCACCTTCCGCAAGCTCGCCAAGGAAATCGGCAAGCCGGAACTCGCGGCCGACCCGCGCTTTGCCCGCAACCGGGATCGCGTCGCCAACCGCGACGCCTTGCGCGAAGAACTCGCCGCCGTGTTCAGCCAGCACGATGCCGAACCGCTGTGCAATCGCCTGCTGGCTGCAGGCCTGCCGGCAGGCCCGGTCCAGTCGATCGACAAGGCCCTGACCAGCCCGCACGCCGTCCACCGCGGCGATGTCGTGGAAAAGGATTGGTACAAGGGCGTGGCCTCGCCGATCCGGATGGAGCGCACCAAGGCGAGCTTGCGCAGCGTTCCACCCACATTCGGCCAGCACACCGCCGAGGTCCTCGCCGAGTTCGGCTACTCCGGGTCCGAGATCGAGGGCCTGGCGGCAGAGGGCGTGATCTGCACCGAACGCCGCCGTTAACCAACGGCGGCACTTTCCTCAAAAGCCCGTTGGGGAAAGGCTTTGGCGGCATCGACGGGATGCTTGAACACCCCCAAATGATGCCCATATTGGCTGGTGACCGGTGGGTGAATCCACCTTCAGGTCATGTTGGGGCGCCGCAAGGGCCCCGGAACTTCAAAGTCGCTTCGAGAGGACTTTGCAAATATGTCTCGTGTTCCCTCGTTATCGAGCCCGTTTTTGCTGGGATTTGATGAAATCGAGCGTGCGCTCGATCGCGTCGTCAAGGGTGCGGACGGCTATCCTCCCTACAACATCGAACGTTGCGACCGCGCCAATGGGCAGCCCGAACGGCTGCGCATCACGCTGGCGGTAGCGGGATTTACCCGCGATCAACTCGATGTAACCACTGAGGAAAACCAGCTCGTCATCCGCGGACGCCAGCAGGACGACAAGGCCCGGCAATACATCCATCGCGGCATCGCCGCGCGCCACTTCCAGCGCACCTTCGTGCTGGCGGAGGGGATGCTCGTGCTGGGCGCGGACTTGAAAAACGGGCTGTTGTCGATCGATCTCGCCCGGCCGGAACCGGAAAGAGTCGTTAAGACAATTGCTATCAATGAGCACGAATAATGGAACGAGTAGCGGACTCGACCGCTTGGACTCAGAAGGAGTCGAGACGATGACCGAAGTTAATGTTGCGTTAGAACCCCGCGTCTCCCTGGAGGCGTTGGCGAGCCTCGGCGAGGGCCATATCGCCTATGTGAAGCAGATCCGATCCGAAGACGTGCCGGACCTGTTCCCGCAGGCGCCGACGATCGCGCCCGGGCTGAAACTGTTTGCGCTCCACGCCGCCGACGGCACCCCGATCATGCTGACCGATTCGCGTGAAGCCGCGGTCGCGAATGCCTGGAGCAATGAACTGCAGGCCGTGAGCGTCCACTGACGGCGTAAGCTTCGCGAGCGCCTGGAAAAGCCCAAGACCGGAAAAAACCCAGGCGCGGGCTCAAGCGGATCAATCGAACGCGGACGGCGCCCGAGCGATCGGGCGCACCCGTGTTTTTCGACAACCGTTAAGGGATCTCAGGCGGCGCTCGCCGGCGGCAGCGCCAGCACCGAATAGATCGCCTGGGCCTCGCGCGAGGCCCGCAGCTTCTTCGCCACATCCTGGTCGCGCAACAGGCGCGCGATCCGTGCGAGCGCTTTCAGGTGATCGGCGCCCGCGCCTTCCGGCGCCAGCAGTAAAAAGATGAGATCGACCGGCTGACCGTCCATCGCCTCGAAATCGATCGGGCGTTCCAGCCGCGCGAACAGGCCAAAAATCTTTTCCAGCTTGGGAAGCTTGCCGTGCGGGATCGCAACGCCGTATCCGACCGCGGTCGTGCCTAACTTCTCCCGCTGCAACAGCACTTCGAAGATCGAGCGCTCGTTCTGTCCAGACAGGGTTGCCGCCCGCGCCGCCAGTTCCTGCAGCGCCTGCTTCTTGCTGTTGACTTTTAATGCCGGGAGAATCGCCTCGGGTGCGACCAGATCGGTAATCGTCATGGGGCGTTCCGAGGTGAAGCGATCGTCAGGTTGCGAAAAGGATTTGGCGGGCGAATAAGGTGGAAAGGCGGCCGCCCACCACCCCGGTCCTAATTGGGTGGGCTTCTACTCCAACGCAAGAGCGGTGCCAACACCTGCGGGGTTTCCCCCGACCCGTATCGTTAAGGGCGCGGACCATAGGGTCGCTCCATGTCGTCGTCAATGCCGAACTGCACCCTCATCCGCGATAGTTTTGGATAGCGTTGACCCTTACCTAGCGCATTGTTTCAGCATCATCTTTTCGGATCCGCCGGTTCCCTTACATCGCTAGCTGGCGGCTTTAGCCGCAGGAGGGTCGATCCAGCCGACATTGCCGTCGGGACGACGATAAATGACGTTAACCCGGCCGCTTGAGCCATGGTGGAACACCAGGCAGGCGGCGCCGGTCAGGTCCAACTCCATCACCGCTTCGGAGACCGAAAAGCGCTTCAAGGACGTGGTGGCCTCGGCGATGATGACGGGGCTATAGCCCGACATCTCTTCATCGCTCTCGGCGGGCGCTTCGATCACATAGCTAGGTGCGTCGAGCGTCGGTGTTTCCACCCCGGCGCGCGCCTCGGAAGCCGCATGGGACTTGCGGGCCGAGCGATCCTTCAACCGGCTCTTGTAGCGGCGCAACCGCTTCTCGATCATCAAAAGCGCTTGGTCGGCGCTGGCATAAGCGTCGCCCGCACTCGAATCCGCTTCCAGTGTGATACCCGAATCGAGGTGCAACGCGCAATCGGTTCGGAAGTCGGAGCCGTCCTTGCTGAGGGTGATATGGCCGGAATAATTCCCGTCGAAATATTTGCGCAGCACTTCGTCGGTGCGCTCTGAAACACGGCCGCGCAAGGCGTCGCCAACGCTGATGCTTTTTCCAGAGATCCGGAGAGTCATGGGGTGCCTCTCTAGTTGGTCCTGTAGTCTAGTGTGGCGGTTCAGAAGTTCGTAAACGTGGAGCCGCAAGATAATACGAGCTTCGGAATCGGTACGCTAGTTGGACGTACCGACACTATTCCGATTTCGACGGGACGCAAATCAGGCGGGCTGAGGGTCCCGGGATCGGTCGGAAGATGCGGCGGGCGCCGACAGGGCATTGCCAAGCATACTTTGTTTGTCGCGCCGCCGCTGAACCGACGATGGAATCCGCATGGCCTCGCGGTACTTGGCGACAGTGCGACGGGCGATATCAATGCCGGTTGCGCGCAAACGTTCCACGATGGTGTCGTCGGAGAGGATCAGCGCGGGGTCTTCCGCATCGATCAGTTGCTTGATGTGGTGGCGCACCGCCTCCGCCGAATGGGCCTCGCCGCCATCGGCCGAGGCGATCGAGGCGGTAAAGAAATATTTTAGTTCAAAAATGCCGCGATTGGTCGCCATGTATTTATTGGCGGTGACGCGCGAGACCGTCGATTCGTGCATCTGGATCGCGTCGGCCACGGCTTTCAGGTTGAGCGGCCGCAAATGTGCGACGCCGTGCGTGAAGAAGCCGTCCTGCTGACGGACGATTTCGGTCGCGACTTTCAAAATGGTGCGGGCGCGCTGATCGAGCGCACGAACCAGCCAGGTCGCATTTTGCAGGCAATCGCTGAAATAGGATTTGTCGCCGTCTTTGCGAATCGTCTTCGACAGTTCGGTGTAATAGGTCTGGTTGACCAGCACGCGCGGCAAAGTTTCGCTATTGAGTTCGACATGCCATCCGCCGTCGGGGCCCGGCCGCACATAGACATCAGGCACCACGGTCTGCGTGCGCGCTGAGCCGAACTTCAAACCCGGTTTCGGATTCAGCCGTCGAATTTCCCCGATCATGTCGGTGATGTCTTCGTCGTCGACGCCGCACAGCTTGCGCAGGCTCGCGATATCGCGCTTGGCCAACAGCTCGAGATTTTCGACGAGCGCCCGCATCGCCGGATCGTAGCGGTTGAGGTCGCGCAACTGGATCGCCAGGCACTCGCTCAACGAACGCGCGCAAACGCCGGGTGGATCGAATTTCTGCAACACCGCGAGCACCGCTTCGACCTCATCCGACGAAGCGCCGAGCCGCTCAGTGGCCTGTCCAAGATCGGAAGGCAAATAGCCGGCTTCATCCACCAGATCGATCAGGTACTGGCCGATCATGCGCTGGGCGGGCGCGGTGAAGGCCACCGCCAACTGCTCGGCCAAATGACCGCCCAGCGTCACTTCCGCGGCGGCAAAAGCCTCGAGATTGTAGCCGTCGTCGTTGGAGGCGCCGCCACCCCATTCGGTATAGGTGGTGGGGGCGGCGTCCTGCGCGTTGCGCGCGGCAGCTTCCGCAGGCTCCTCCGAAAACACGTTGTCGAGGGGCGTATCGAGGGTCTGTTCGATCTCGGTGCGGCTGCCGAGATCGCGATTCATCCATTCATCCTGGGCCGGCTCGAAGCCGTCGGCTCCGGGCCCTTGCGAGTCGCCTGAAAACTCCTCGCCAAAGCCGCTCTCGGTACCCTCGGCGTGCCCAACCGCCGGCTCACCTGCGACCGGCGCCTCCGGACCGTCGCTTTCGCGCTCCAGCAGCGGATTTCGCTCCAATTCCTCCTCAACGAAGGCCGAAAGGTCGAGATTGGACAGCTGAAGCAGCTTGATCGCCTGCATAAGCTGCGGCGTCATCACCAGCGACTGTGACTGGCGGAATTCTAGTCTCTGGGTCAGCGCCATGGAGGCAAGAACCGATTCCTAAAAACTTGGTCCGATTCTTGCTTAAACTAGTCCTGAGCCGATGTACACGGCTTGACTTTGCGGAAAGAAGCGCGGGAGCGGCACGTCAGATGCCACCTCAGTTCCGCGATCAGAGACGGAATTCTTCGCCGAGGTAAAGCCTGCGCACATCCGGATCGCTGACGATCTCCTCCGGACTGCCTTCGGTCAGGATTTCGCCAGCATAAACGATATAGGCGCGGTCCGTCAGCCCGAGAGTTTCCCGCACATTGTGGTCCGTGATCAGGACGCCGATACCGCGATTGGTGAGGTGTCGGACGAGGTCCTGAATGTCGCCGACCGCGATTGGGTCGATGCCGGCAAAGGGCTCGTCGAGCAGCATGTAGTTCGGATTGGTGGCGAGGGCGCGCGCGATTTCAACACGACGCCGTTCGCCGCCGGATAGCGCAATGGACGGCGTCTTTCGCAGACGCGTGATGTTGAATTCATCGAGCAGAGAATCGAGTTTGGCCTCGCGTTTTTTGCGCGAGGTCTCGACGACCTCAAGTACCGCGCGAATGTTCTGTTCGACGGTGAGGCCGCGAAAGATCGAGGCTTCCTGCGGCAGGTAGCCGATGCCCAATCGCGCGCGCTGATACATCGGCAGCTTGGTGACGTCGTGGCCATCGAGTTCGACGGCGCCACGATCGGCCTTGATCAGGCCGGTGATCATGTAAAACACCGTCGTCTTGCCGGCGCCGTTGGGCCCCAACAAGCCCACGGCTTCGCCGCGCCGGACATAGATGCTGACCCCGCGCACGACCTGGCGGGTGCCGAAACTTTTTTCCACGCTATGCACAGCCAGATATCCCGGCCGCGCTGCCTGCCGCGGGGCAGCGGCACCCTTGGCTCTGGGTGCGGGTCTGGCGGGAGCCGGGCGGGGCGGAGGTTTCTCAGTGCGGGGCAATTCCAGCGTTGGCGCGGGCGCGGTGCGGGCAAGCGGCGGCGCATCGCGCACCGGGCTCGTCAGCATTTCACCCATGCGGTCACCGAGCGCGGTAATATCCTCGCGCGAACGTGCAAAACCGCCTTTGCTGCGGTTTGCGGGGCGTCGCCGGAACATGCCGAGTAAATCCACCATCCCCGCTTCGTCCGAACCCTTCGAGAAGTTCCGCGGCGACTGATTCGCCCGCCCAGCATGAATGACCGGATGCCCCTTGCCCAGCGAACCAGTTAAGTTCCCAAGCAACCCCGACCGCTAGATACAGGCTCAGACCCTCGGCTTCAACCGCGGCCCAGTCACTGTTTCATTAAAGTATTGACATCACTTTGGTTTATTTGGGGTCAGAGACTGAGGCGCCCCGGGCGGCGGCGCCAACGGCTGGGGACCCGGCGACGCTGCGCCAGGGAGTGCCGGCCCCGTCCCGTTCTGGTTGGACGACTGGAACAGGCCCTGCACGCGACCGGACTCCGACTCGACCCGCGAAACGCCCGTGGTCATGTCCACCAACAAGCGATCGCCGCGGAGCACGTTCTTGCCCTGGGTCAGGACAACGCCACTGCCACCGCCACCCAGCATCGTGATGAGATTGGTCTTGGTGTCGAACACGGCGGTGTCGCCGGTCACGACCTGATCCTTTTGCGTCACGACCACATTGCCCTTGGCCTCAAGCCGCTTGATCGACGACGCGCCCCCTGGACCTGGCGTAGCGGATTGCATGGCCGCGGGTTGAGCGGGCAGCGCCGATTTGACGGCAGCCTTCGCGTTGGTGTTGGCGTTAGCGGCCGGAGCTGTCGCCGCCGGCGCGGCGTTCTGGCTCGATGATTCGTAGAAGACGACCAAAACCTTCGAAGTCATGGTGGTGTCGCCCTGCACCACCTTCACGTTGCCGGTGAAGGTCGCTTCTTTTTTCTTGTCGCGCATCTCGAGCGACGCCGCCTCGATCTGAATCGGCTGATCGCGATTCTGCGAAAAGCCCTGCATCGCATTGGGTACGCCGGTCACCGTGCTTTGGGCGCGCGCCTCGCCCGCAAGCAACATCGTGAAGGCAAAGCCGGCACACGCGGCGCCGACGATGGAGCGGCGTTTAAGGATTTCCCAGTGAAACGGTTTCATCGGATCATTTCGCGTTGGAGGTCGCGCTGGAGGATTTGGCGTTCGGCCGCGTCTTCGCTGGCCGCGCCGCCGGAGCTGGCTCAGGCGCAGCTTCGGCCGCCGGCGGCGGCATCTTGTCGATATTCATCACGACATTGCCGTCGAAACGGACGACCTCGCCGCCGCCTGTGATTTTCAACCGGTCGGCAGAAATCTTTCCGTCGGCCCATTTGACATCGACATGCTCGTCAGAGGTCACCGTTCCCTTGCCCATGTCGACGAAAGCCTGGCTGAGCCACGCTTCATAGCCCGTGGTGGTCTGCAAATAGATGTCCTTGTGCAAATCGAGCAGCGACTGCTTGGTATCCATCAATCCGTTGACCGCCTCCAGCGTGACGGTCGACTGATCTTCCATCAACACCTTGCCCCGCAGCGTCTTCAGTTCGACGTGATCCGGATCGGTCACATCCTGGGTCGCTGTTTTGGCCCAGACTTCATAGGGCCGCCGGTCCTGCGAATAACCCGCCATATGTGGCGATTCCATAGTGATCTTGGTGCCGGAGACAACCATGCCTCCCATATCCAGCGGCAATTTCGGCAGTAGCATTCGGAACGGATTGAAGACCGACACCAGAACGATGGCGGCAAGCGACAGAATCACGGCACCGGGCACGGCGACCCGCAAGATGCGGACCATCCGGCTGTGGCGCGCCGCGATGGCAAAGCGCGCCTCCATTCCGGCTTGATAGGCAGGATTTTGAACCGAGCTCACCAGTGCCCACTTTCGGAAAGTTCGCGCTTTGCCTCAGCGCCCAGCTTTCGCGAACTTCGGAAAACCACGGGCACTAGCTCCGATCTACATCGCACTATCTGGATTGTTTTACCCCGACGGCAAGGGATCGCCCAGCCCACACTCCTTCAGGCCTTTCAGGAGTGTGTCCGAAAAGGGGCGCCAGTGTCCCCGTTCTGACATTCGTATTCTGTCGCGGCGGGCACTTTTACGAATGTCAGAACCAAGGGGACACTAGCCAATATTGGTCTTCTGGTGTGGCTTTGACTCTGGCGTTCCTTTGATGGGGCCGCTGCAAAACTGTAAGGAACGTCTGTGTCGCCACACCAACCCACCCGCTTATTCGTTCTAGAGGGTATCGCGCGTCACGAATGGGCGAAGATGTCCTCGGCTTCCCAACCCTGCAGATCGAGCTTTGCCCGTGTCGGCAGGAAGGCAAAGCAGGCTTGCGCCAGTCCAAGCCGGCCTTCGCGCGCGAGCATCGCGTCGAGGCGTTCGCGCAACGCATGCAGGTGCAGGACATCTGAGGCCGCATAAGCAAGCTGCGCTTCGCTCAAGCCCGGCGCGCCCCAGTCACTCGATTGCTGCTGCTTCGACAGGTCGATGTTGAGCACCTCGCGCACGAGATCCTTCAAACCGTGGCGGTCGGTGTAGGTGCGGGAAAGCCGCGAGGCGATCTTGGTGCAATAGACCGGCTCGGGCATCACGCCGAAAGCATTGTAGAGCGCCGCGAGATCGAAGCGGGCGAAATGAAAGATCTTGGTAATCTTGGGATTGGCGAGAAGGGCCTTGAGATTTGGCGCGTCATTCGGCCCTTTCCCATGATCTTTCGGGATTTGCACGACGTCGGCACTGCCATCGCCGTTCGACAGTTGCACCACGCAGAGCCGGTCACGATGCGGATTGAGCCCCATGGTCTCGGTATCGATCGCCACGGCGTCCGTGTAGCGGGTGAGGTCAGGCAGGTCGCCGCGGTGCTGGCGTATGGTCATCTAGACAGGGCCTCTGGTCGATTCGGAGCAGAACCAACCTAACCCTCAACCTCGCAGGAGGCGAGCGGTGGGACGCCGCTTTCGTCAGCAAAAAGCTGCAAGGGCTTTCGGAAAGCGGAGCCGCATTTCGGGCGGCTTGAACGGCGCGATCAGGCCGTCTGGCTTTCCGGCAATTTCGGCGGCTGCAGCTCGCGGCTGTTCGCCCAGCGATCCAGGTTTTCGATGATCTTCTGACGGCTCGGACGCAGCGGCTGTGGTGCGTCGGGCTCCTCGGAAAGTGCACGTGGCAGCTTGAGACGGTCGGCCATGGGAAGTCCTCCCTTGCCCCAATCATCGCTCCGCCAAAACCCAAAATCAACCCTAAACTATTGTTTTTATTGTAATATTTTACTAAAAACGCGTGGTTGTGGGAACATTTGCTGCCTCAGGGAATTGAGTAACTTACTCAACTATCTCTATTTGGTGAGTTCCATGAACGACCTACGTGGCGAGCGATTGCAGGTGATGCTGTCCCCGGAAGAGCTGACGGCGCTGGACGATTTCCGGTTCAAGCACCGGATGCCGACGCGAGCGGCGGCCGTGCGCGAGATTTTGAAACTCGGCCTGACGGTCGCCACGACCAACGCGAATGCCGGCCTGAAATCCAGCAGTTACGGCGTTTTTGACCGTGGTCCTGCCGGACACAGGCACGAGGATTCAGGCCCCGATAACGCCCGATAGCGCCCGTTGCGCGGCAGGGCGGTGCCCCATAGGCGCAAACGATTGTCTTCGAATTTCAACAACCTTTGCCCGGTTTTTGAGCCATTCCGGTGACCGGCTGTGTACCGGTTTTCGCATCCGGTGAAGGCCGACGCTTCGCCCGTGATATTATCCGGGAAAATATTCGGAGCGCGTTGCGCCATGATCGAAGTTCATTGCAGACCAGCTATCGAACGTCACCGCAAGGGCGGCTGGGAGCTTGTCCTGTGGACCGGCAATGCATTCGACTATTCGACGCCCTTTCGGGAAATGTTGGCCGATATCGCCGCACTCCTGAACCGGGAAGTGCCGACATCCCTGAAATTGCCGGAGTATGAAACCTCGGAGGATGCGGTCGAAGGCGAACTTCAGTTCGGCAGTCAGACGATCCGAATCTACTACGAGCACTCGATCAGCTATCTCGCCTTGATCAGCGACAGCGAGCTTATGCTTCAAAAGATCGCAGACCGGCTTCAACCGCTATTGGCGCTTGTCGTCACGGCGCCACTCACCTTCGATGCACAGGGGCGCCTGCGCGCGGCAGTTCACGTCTCGCTCACAGCGTGAGGCGGGCGCGCTGGTTCGAATTGTAGATATTATCCCGCTCCGGCGCCTTCCCCGAATTGACCGACTCGATCCATTCGTCGGTCGTCAACACCGCGGCAAATCGGGACTGCAAGACCACGCTGAACGATTTGTGGATCTCTTCGGCGCTGATTTTCCCGATGCGGTTGGCGTAGGAGACCGAGCCGGTGGCATCGTAGAGATGCTCGACCTGCCAGCCGCCGTGAAGCGCCTGCTTGATGGTGGAATCAACGCAATTATGGGTCATGTAACCCGCGACCGTTAAAACGGCGACCTCGTTGGCTTTCAGCCACGCCGCAAGGTCGGTCCCCGTAAACGCGCTCGGAAGCGCTTTTTCGACATAGTGGCTTACTGACAATTCGGCCACCACCGGGTGAAGCTCCCAGCCGGGCGTTCCCTTCACGAAGACCGGCGCGGTGGGAGGCGCGGTATTTTGCACCACGACGATCGGAATTCCCGCTGCGGCCGCGGCGGCCGCAGCCTTCGCAATGTTTCGCAGCGACAGCCGCACGTCGGGATATTCGATCAACAGATTGCCGGTGACATATTCGTTCTGGACGTCGATCAGGATCAGCGCGCGGCGGGGCGATTTGGACATAGGTAGCTCCGGCTCTTGAGGGGGTTGGGCAGAGTGAAATCCGCCGCCAGATGTGCCCTCCAGAAAGCTGAACCGAAATTGGCCTGAATGACATCTTTCGCTATAATTGGGCCATCTCTCGCGAAGTCAGCCGCTCCGGAGGCGCCCTGTGGATCAGGACATCATCGCCGTCGTCAGTTTTCCCGGCATCAGCGCGTTCCACCTCTCGGTCCCCACGCTTGTCTTTGGCGAAGATCGCCACGAGGACGGCCTTCCGGATTTTCAGCTCAGGATCTGTGCGGTTTCACCGGGAATGCTGCGGACGTCGTGCGGATTGCAGATCGAGGTGCAGCATGGATTGGAGTGTTTCGCAGACGCCGGTACCATCATCGTCCCGTCCTGGGAAAACCCGCTCGAACGCCCCCCGGAAGAGTTGTTGCGGGCACTCCGCAAAGCCCACGGGACAGGCGCCAGGATCGTCGGTCTCTGCCTCGGAGCCTTTGTGCTCGCAGAGGCCGGCCTGCTCGACGATCGACCGGCGACGACGCATTGGCTGTGGACGGAACGGTTCGCCAAACGCTTTCCGAAGATCAAGGTCGATCCCAAGGTCCTCTATATCGACGACGGCGATATCATCACGTCAGCCGGAACAGCCGCTGGCCTCGATTGCTGCCTGCATATGCTGAGAACCCGCGTGGGTGCCTCGATCGCCAACCGTGTCGCCAGGCGCCTGGTCGTGCCGCCCCATCGTCAGGGCGGTCAGGCGCAGTTCATCGAACAGCCTGTGGCGATCAATCAAGGCGACGAACGGCTGTCGAAGACGCTGGAATGGGCACAGACGAAACTGGACCACCGGTTGGATGTCGATACGCTTGCCGATCGCGCGGGCATGAGCCGGCGGACATTTACGCGCCGCTTTCATCGGCTGACGGGATCCACGGTGACCAAATGGCTGACGGAACAACGTCTCACCTCGACCCGTGAACTGCTGGAGGCGACCGACTTCGCCATCGAGCAGATCGCCTCTGCCACCGGCTTCGGCACCGCGCTGTCGCTGCGATCGCATTTTCTGAAAGCGTTCCGGACCTCGCCGTCGGCCTATCGCCGGGAGTTCCGGGGGAGTTCGGGCATCGGAGAAATCTGATTTGCCGTAACTTAAAGTCCGGCATCGGCATTGCCGGACATCCGAAATAATTTCCGCCGCCGCTCGGCGCGACGGCCTTTGCCAATTTCGTGATGCGACACCGGAGGTGTGGTGCCCAGGAAAGGACTCGAACCTTCACGACTGTTAGGTCACTGGCACCTGAAGCCAGCGCGTCTACCAATTCCGCCACCTGGGCATGGGGCGGGTAGTTAAGGTTCGGTCGAGCACTTGTCAAATTGGCGCGCCCTACCCTCGAACGGATTATTCAAATAGGCTGTACAGAAATCGGACGATGGCGTATCGCCAAACCGCCGAAATATCCGCCCGGTCAACCGAATCCGCCCCGTGCGGAATGGACTTAAAAGGCTCCGAACATGGCATCGAACCTAGAAACCCTGGTGACGGTTTTCGGCGGGTCCGGCTTTCTGGGAAGAGCCGTGGTGCGGGCGCTGTGCAAGCGCGATTATCGCATCCGCGTAGCGGTGCGGCGGCCAGAGCTCGCCGGTCACCTCCAGCCGCTCGGCAAAGTGGGACAAATCCACGCGGTCCAGGCCAACCTGCGCTACCCCGCCTCGGTCGAGGCGGCGATGCGCGACGCTGAGGTCGCCATCAACCTCGTCGGCATCCTGGCAGCCTCAGGCGCGCAGACCTTTGACGCCGTGCAGGGGGAAGGCGCGGGCACGGTCGCGAAGGCGGCCGCTCACGCGGGCGCGCGGATGGTTCATGTTTCGGCGATCGGCGCCGACGCCAATTCCGCCTCGCGCTACGCGCGCTCAAAGGCTGCCGGCGAGGCCGCCGTGCTGTCCGCCGTTCCCTCCGCTACCATCCTGCGGCCATCGGTCGTGTTTGGCCCCGAGGATGATTTCACCAATCGCTTTGCAGCGCTCGCGCGAATATCGCCGGCTTTGCCGCTGATCGGCGGCGGGCGCACCAAATTGCAGCCGGTCTATGTCGGCGATGTTGCCACGGCCGTTGCCGATGCGGTGGACGGCAACGCCAAGGCCGGCGCCACTTACGAACTCGGCGGTCCGGAAGTGCTCTCCATGCGCGAGATCATGGAGATCATCCTTTCGATCACCGAACGCGATCGCATGCTGGTGTCGCTGCCGTTTGGGATCGCGAAACTACAGGCGCTGTTTTTGCAGTTTGCGCCCGGCACGTTCAAGCTGACGCCCGATCAGGTCGAACTGCTGCGCGGCGACAATGTGGTGTCGGAGGCGGCGAAGTCTGCCGGCCTCACGCTGGAAGGGCTTGGCATTGCGCCCGACTCGCTCGAGGGCGTCGCGCCGCAATATCTCTGGCGTTTCCGCAAAGCCGGCCAGTTCACGCACAAGAGCGCATAGCTCTTCCGCGTCCATAATCGACCGAGCTGCTTGGCCCTTGAACTCCCTCCCCCTGAAAGGGGGAGGGGGTCAGATTTTATTCGGCGCGGAAATTGATCCCCACCCGCTTTGCGAAGAGCAAAGCGACCTCCCCTTTTCAAGGGGAGGTATCAACATCACCGGTTTGATCCAGAAATAATCACCGCCCCATCGCCAGCGCGATCAGGCCAAGCGTGCCGACGACGACGCGCCACCACGCGAACAACCCGAAACCGCGGCGGGTGACGTAGCTCAAGAACGTTTTCACCACGATGATCGCGACGACGAACGACACCACAAAGCCGATGGCGATGATGCTGAGGTGGTCCGACGTCATCTCGGCGCGGTTCTTGTAGAAATCATAGGCAAAGGCGCCGATCATGGTCGGTATCGCGAGGAAGAACGAGAATTCCGCTGCCGCGCGCTTGTCGGCGCCCAACAACATCGCGGCGACAATGCTGGCGCCGGAGCGTGACACGCCGGGAATCATCGCCAGGCATTGCGCGAAGCCGATCCACAAATACGTGAGCAGCGGGAATTTCGTCGCGTCATGCTCGTGCGGATTGTGATCGAGCTGGTCGACCCAGAGCAGGATGGCGCCGCCCACGATCAGCGAGAAGCAGACCACCCAGGGATTGAACAGAACTTCCTTGATGTATTTACCGGCGATCAGCCCGATGATCACCGCCGGCAAAAACGCGACCAGAATGCCGATGACGAAGCGGCGGTCGTCCGCATTGGAAAACATGCCGAGCGCGATCTTCCACAATTTGGCGAAATAGATCACGACGATCGCGAGAATCGCGCCGAGCTGGATCAGCACCACGAAACTGTCCCAGAAAGCGCCCTCGCCGAGCCCGAAGAAGCGCTTCACGAGCAGCATGTGGCCGGTCGAGGAAACCGGCAAAAATTCGGTGATACCCTCGACAATACCGAGAATGACCGCCCGTAACGAATCAGACAGCATGATCCAGCGCCCTTTTTTCCGATTGGTGATTTTCCACGATGGCGATCCATTTTTGGACCGCGATCAGCGGCAGCGACCGAAAACAGCCAGATTCTTCTCGCTTATTCGCCTGCGGGCCGCAACGGCAAAAACGCAAAAACCCTGGTGGAGTAGATTTGACATTCGCTACCCACCTAGGGGTTGCCTCGGTCGAAAGCTTCGGTAGTTTGGCGCCGCCATCGGTGACTCGTTCAGGGCTTCATGTTCACGCTGTTTCATCATCCTTTCTGCCCGCACTCACGCTTCGTTCGCCTCGCGCTCGGCGAACTCGGCATCGATCTGCAATTGATCGAGGAACGGGGCTGGGAACGGCGCGAAGCTTTTCTCGCATTAAATCCCGCCGGCACCACGCCGGTCCTGGTCGCTGAAGGGGAGCCGGCGATTCCCGGCGCCGGCATCATCGCGGAATATCTCGACGAGACTCTCGGTGATGCCCTGTCCGAGCGGCGATTGTTGCCGTCTTCGATCGGCGAACGCGTCGAGGTGCGGCGGCTGATGGCGTGGTTCAATGAAAAATTTTTCGAGGAAGCCTCCAATCCGCTGGTCACCGAACGCATTTACAAACGCTTCATGAGCGAAGACGAGGGCGGCGGTCCGCCATCGGCCGATGTGATCCGCGCGGCGAAGACCAATGTGCGCTATCATCTGGCCTATATCGGCTGGCTGGCGCGAACGCGGAATTACCTGGCCGGCGACCGGATCACCTATGCGGACCTCGCCGCCGCAGCGCATCTTTCGGCGATCGACTACCTGGGTGACGTGCCATGGGCCGAGGACGACGCGGCAAAGGCCTGGTATGCGCGGGTAAAGTCCCGGCCCTCCTTCCGTCCGCTGCTCAGCGAATGGCTGGCGGGCGTACCGGCGTCGCGCACCTACGTGGATCTCGACTTCTGAAAACGGAGTGTCATGCCCGCGCTCGTCGCGGGCATCCACGTCTTGCTTCTATAATTTCTTCCCAAAGACGTGGATGGCCAGGACAAGCCCGGCCATGACGAAGAAAGATACACAATCTTTTGGGCAAGAGCGTTTGGACCAATCAAAGATCGATGCCAAAGCACTTCGGGAAGCGCTGACCCACCAGGCGCGCGCGATCGGCTTCGACTGCGCCCGCGTGACCGATCCCGGCGCGATCGCGCAAGCCGGAAAATATTTTCTCGAATTTCTTCAAACCGGCGGCCACGGCGACATGGACTGGCTCGCGGCCAATCCCGAGCGCCGCAGCGACCCGCGAACCCTGTGGCCCGGCGTTCGCTCCGTGATCATGCTGGGTGTCAATTACGGCCCCGATGAAGATCCGCTAGAGATTTTGCAACAGCGGACGCGCGGCGCGATTTCCGTCTATGCGCAGGGCGACGATTATCACGACGTGATCAAGAAGCGGCTCAAGGCCTTGGCGCGCTGGCTGGCGGCAACGGCCTCGTGCGAGGTCAAGGTCTTCGTCGATACCGCCGCCGTGATGGAGAAGCCGTTGGCGCAGGCCGCGGGCCTCGGTTGGCAGGGCAAGCACACCAACCTCGTGTCGCGCGAGTTCGGCTCGTGGTTGTTCCTCGGTGCGATCTTCACCGATGCCGATCTGCCGCGCGATGAAGCGGACGTCGATCACTGCGGCTCATGCCAGGCTTGCCTCGACATCTGTCCGACATCCGCGTTCCCAGCGCCCTACAAGCTCGATGCGCGCCGCTGCATTTCCTATCTCACCATCGAAAACAAGGGACCGATCCCGCGCGAATTCCGCCAGGCGATCGGAAACCGCATCTATGGCTGCGACGATTGCCTCGCGGTCTGCCCGTGGAACAAGTTCGCGAAGGCCGGCCATGAGGCGAAACTGTCGCCACGCCAGGAACTGCGCGCGCCCGGCCTTGCGGAGTTGGCGCGGCTCGACGACGCAACTTTTCGGAAGCTGTTCGCAAAATCACCGGTCAAGCGCATCGGCCGCGACCGCTTCATCCGCAATGTATTGATTGCGATCGGCAATTCGAACGATCCGTCACTGGCAACGGAGGCCGAGTGTCTGCTGGCCGATGCAAGCCCGCTGGTTCGCGGCGCTGCGGTGTGGGCCCTGTCGCAATTGCTGGAGCGTGCAGCCTTCAAGACGCTGGCCTCGCGAACCGTCGCGTCCGAGAGCGACACGACCGTGCAGATGGAGTGGGACGCGGCACACCTCTCGGCGTGACAAGCGTCAGCCCATTTCGGCAACGGCCGCCAGAATCCGCGCAATGTCCTGCGGCCGCGACAGGCGATGATCGCCATCCTGGATCATGGTCAGCACCACGTCCTCGGCCGGCAGCCGGTGCGCCAGCGCACACGCATGCTTCCACGGCACATCGGGGTCCTGCGCGCCTTGCAGGATATGCACCGGACAGCCGACCTCGATCGTGCCGCCAAGCAGGAGGTGCTTGCGGCCTTCCTCGATCAGGTTGCGGGTGATCGGATAGGGGTCGCCATATTCGGACGGACGCAGCCAAACGCCCGTGGTTTCGATCTGGTGTCGGATTTCGGGCGAAAATCCCTTCCACATCAGTTCCTCTGTGAAATCGGGCGCTGGTGCAATCAGCACGAGCCCCTTCAGCGCGGCGCGGGGCGCGGGACGCTTGGCGAGTTCTCGCGCCAATAACAACGCCATCCATCCGCCCATGGAGGAACCGATCACTACCTGGGGACCAACGCAAAACTGCTCGAATACCGCGACGCTCTCTTCCAGCCAGCGCCCGATCGTACCCTCAACGAAATCGCCGCCGGATTCGCCATGGCCGGAATAGTCGAACCGGATACAGGCCCGTTTATGCTCAGCGGCCCAGGCGTCCAGCGCCAACGCCTTGGTGCCCCGCATGTCCGACTTGAAGCCGCCGAGCCAGAAAAGCCCCGGCAAACTGCCTTCGCGGGCGCGTACCGCGATGCGGCGTATCGCGTCGGCACGGCCGACCTCGATGAAAGCTGGATTTTGCTGGTCGGCCGCGGAGCTGGTCATGAGCGCTTTATGTGCGCAAGCGGATAAGGCCCGTCAACCAAAAGCCGATTGGCGCGTTATGATGCTTGCGTCAGGTGAACTTGCGCCCTATGTCGGCGTTCGAAGCATCCGCGTGGCCGAAAAGCATCGCATTTGATGCTTTTTCGCTCCCCAAGGGCGAGTTTGCTTGCCCGCGAAGCCTTATTCCTTCAAACTACAACCTTCGTCCACAATTTTGGAGAACTACCCATTCGCCGTCCCAATAGAGCCCCTCCCACCGCTGCCAAAGATGGGCCGCGCACCAACGATGAAATCCGCAACGCAACGGTTCAGCTAATCGACCAGCACGGCACGAATCTGGGCACGGTCGAAACGATCCTCGCCATCAAGATGGCGACTGATGCCGGAATGGATCTCGTTGAGATTTCGCCCAATGCGGCGCCTCCCGTTTGCAAGATTATGGACTACGGGAAGTACAAGTATTCGGCGCAGAAGAAAGCGGCAGAAGCCCGCAAAAAACAGAAGACCGTCGAAATCAAGGAGATCAAGCTTCGGCCGATGATCGACGATCACGATTACGACGTGAAGATGCGCGCCATGCAGCGCTTCTTCGAGGAAGGCGACAAGGTCAAGATCACCTTGCGCTATCGCGGCCGTGAAATGGCGCACCAGGAAATCGGCACCAAACTTCTCGACAAGATCAAAACCGACGTCGCGGAGTATGCCAAGGTCGAGCAGGACGCTCGCTTCGAAGGCCGCCAGGTCGTGATGGTTCTGGCGCCGCGCTGATTAAATCTATTTCTCAACCTGTCGTCCCCGCCTGGTGCGCAATTGCGCACTGGCGCGGGACCCCCTAACCCAATGTCGGTTGTGAAAATGACGTTGCTCGTGTCCTGACGATAGAACCTGGCGTATGGATCCCTGCTTTCGCAGGGACGACGATCGAAACTAGGTTCTGCTCGCCTGCCAGGTCCCGCTGCAGCGGTCGCCCGAAATGACGCCACTCCAGCGGCCCGTTCGTGAGTTGGCGACGAGACGGCCCTTGCCGTCCGCTGCCGACATGCCGACCGAAATGTGAACGGAAACCGCCCCGTTAGGGGTGACGCCGCCGGTTACCTTGCCGCCACCGGCCGAGGACACTTGCGTACCGGAGACGTTGAAGGGGGCGCTGTTATTCGAGCTGCAATTGCCGGCTCGGGTGGTGACGGTCACGTTCCAGTTCCCGTCATAGGCGCCCGGCCGGGTCCCGGCGGCCACCGGGCTCGAAATTGCCGCGGCGAAGACGATCGCGACCACGCCAAGGACCCCCTGCACCGCGCCGATCCGTTTGAAATTCGCGAAAGACCTGATTGATTGGGCTGAAATGCTCATTGTCCTGCCGTCCTGATGATCCTGGCGATGCCAATAACCGGCATCCTGTCATCAGTCGAACGAGCGGATTTGACGGTTCATCGTTGCCAAAATGAACTTGTTCTGCCATAAGCGCGGCCTTCATCGCCCGGCTGATCAAGGGCTGCCGTGGCGATGACCGTGCGGGTTTTGTCGAAAGACGTAAAAAAACCTGAGCACTTTCAACGCTCTAACGAGCATTTTAGCCGGGAAAGCGCCGTTTTGGCGGGATTTTCTGCGGCAATAGGAGAGCTAAATGCCCAAGTTGAAGACCAAGTCGGGCGCTAAAAAGCGCTTCAAGGTGACTGCCACCGGCAAAGTGCTGCATGCCCAGCGCGGCAAACGCCATGGCATGATCAAGCGGACGAAGAAGCAGATCAGACAGCTCCGCGGCACCCGCGTGCTGTTCAAGACCGACGGCGACAACATCAAGAAATACTTCCTGCCGAACGCCTGATCGCACTTTTCGCCCGGCCGCGTCCGCGCGGCTATCCGTCATTCAATTTTTTAGAGATGAAGGAGACTTGTCATGTCTCGGGTCAAACGCGGTGTGACCTCTCACGCCAAGCACAAGAAAGTCTACAAGGCCGCCAAGGGTTATCGTGGCCGCCGCAAGAACACCATCCGCGCCGCCAAGCCCGCGGTCGAAAAGGCCGGCCAATATGCCTTCCGCGATCGCAAGCGCAAGAAGCGCACCTTCCGCGCGCTGTGGATTCAGCGTCTTAACGCCGCCGTCCGCCCGTTCGGCATGACCTACAGCGTGTTTATCAACGGCCTGTCCAAATCGGGCATCACCGTCGACCGCAAGGTGCTCTCGGATCTCGCGATCCACGAGCCGGCGGCGTTCCAGGCGATCGCCGAGAAGGCCAAGTCGGCACTGGCCGCCTGACAAGGTGAGACGGCGGAGCTTGTAGGAGCCCCGCTATTTCACTGTCCGGTGCGCATAGCGCTGCGAAACCGCGGCCCGGCACATTGCCGTCGCCGAGCGCCACATGGTCCCCTGCTTGTCCGCGTATTTGTCTTCACAGCGGCCAAGCTGACTCTGGTAGGCGCGCTTTTGTGGCGTTTTCAGTCGGGAAAGAAACATAGCTCCGCATTTCTTCTCGACGGCGTCGCCGAACTGGACGTCGGCCGTAGAGCCCATCTGGCAGGCTTCGAACACCTTCATCGACGCGTCGCAGCCTGATACGGCGTTCACCGCCGCGATGATGCCATCCATCTCGAACGGTTTGACCGGGCAATCTCCGGCGGCCGCAGGAATGCCGGCGAAGAGAGAGACAGCCAGAAAGATGGCCGACAACAGTTTCAGGCGCATCACGGGCTCCATACATCCAACCGGATATTGGTGCGGCGCTGGCCAAAAGGGTTCAAGGGGCGATCGGTGCCGGCCTCTAACAGGCTTTTGTTCGACCTTTGGCCTTGACGTTCCGGCCCCGGGGCAGCCACAACCAGCCGCATTTCCGCGGAGAAATTGATGGCCGTGTCCGACCTCGCAGCGCTTGAACAGGAAATCCTCGCCCATATCGCCGCGGCCGGCGACGAAGCCGCCCTCGAAGCCGTGCGCGTTTCGGCGCTCGGCAAGAAAGGCTCGATCTCGGCACTGCTCGCGACGCTGGGCAAAATGTCGCCCGACGAGCGCAAGACGCAAGGGGCGGCGATCAATCTCGCCAAAGACAAGGTGACGAGCGCTCTAAGCGCGCGGCGCGGCGTCCTGAAATCGGCCGCCCTCGATGCGCGCCTGGCCTCCGAGACCATCGACGTCACACTTCCTTTGCGCGAGACGCCGGCCGAGGCCGGCCGCATCCACCCGCTGAGCCAGGTCTGGGACGAACTCACCGGCATCTTCGCCGATATGGGATTTTCCGTTGCCGAAGGGCCCGACATCGAGACCGACGACTACAACTTCACCAAACTGAATTTCCCGGAAGGCCACCCCGCACGCGAAATGCACGACACCTTCTTCTTCAACCCGAAGAAAGACGGCTCGCGCATGCTGTTGCGCACCCACACTTCGCCGGTGCAGGTGCGCACGATGCTGTCCCAGAAGCCGCCGATTCGCGTGATCTGTCCTGGGCGCACCTATCGCATCGATTCCGACGCCACCCATACGCCGCAGTTCCATCAGGTCGAAGGCCTCGTCATCGACAAGCACTCGCATCTGGGTCACCTCAAATGGATCCTGCACGAGTTCTGCAAGGCCTTCTTCGAGGTCGATCACATCAACATGCGCTTCCGCCCCTCTTTCTTTCCGTTCACCGAGCCTTCGCTCGAGGTCGACATCCAGTGCCGGCGCGACAAAGGCGAAATCCGCTTCGGCGAGGGCGAGGATTGGCTGGAGATTCTGGGCTGCGGCATGGTGCATCCTAATGTGCTGCGCGCCTGCGGCATCGATCCGGATGTGTATCAGGGCTTTGCCTGGGGCATGGGCATCGACCGCATCGCGATGCTGAAATACGGCATGTCGGATTTGCGGCAGCTGTTCGACAGCGACGTGCGCTGGCTCTCGCATTACGGCTTCAAGCCGCTAGACATTCCCACGCTGGCGGGAGGGTTGAGCGCGTGAGGTTATCGAAACGTCTTCGTCGAAAAAGAGACGGTCTCTCCGTTCCCTCCCCCCTTGTGGGGGAGGGTCAGGGAGGGAGGTAGTGCCGCACGCAGCCATCAGCGAGGCCCAAAGGAATCGCGCGAAGCAACTTCGCCAGACGATGACTCGTGCCGAAACGCTGCTGTGGCGTTATCTCAAGGCCGATCGAATCGACGGGCTTAGTTTTCGGCGCCAAGCCCCGTTCCGCAATTACATTGCTGACTTCGCTTGTCTATCCGTCAAGCTAATCATCGAACTCGACGGTGAAACGCACGATTTTGAAGAGCGGCAGCGAGCAGATGCAACTCGCGACGCCTTTTTTACGTCCGAAGGTTTTCATGTTCTGCGTTTTACCAACGAGCAGGTGATGTCGAATCCAGAGGGTGTTGTGGAAGTTATCCGGCAAGTGGCGTCTTCCCAAGCAAGCGGTTTACCCCCCTCCCCAACCCTCCCCCACAAGGCGGGAGGGAGCATAAACGCCGGAGGCTCGCGGCCATGAAATTCACCCTCTCCTGGCTGAAAGAACATCTCGACACCGACGAGCCGCTAGAGAAGCTCGCCGACAAGCTCACCATGATCGGGCTCGAGGTCGAGAACATCGAAGACAAGGCGAAGGCGCTCGCGCCTTTCACCATCGCGCGCGTGATCTCGGCCGAGCAGCATCCCAATGCGGACCGCCTGCGCGTTTGCATGGTCGATACCGGCAATGGCGCCGCTCCTGTACAGGTCGTCTGCGGCGCGCCGAATGCGCGCGCCGGCCTTATCAGCGTATTTTCGCCGCCGGGCACCTACATCCCGGGCAAGGACATCACTCTTGGCGTCGGCACCATCCGCGGTGTCGAGAGCCGCGGCATGCTGTGCTCGGCGGCTGAACTAAAACTCTCGGAAGACCACGACGGCATCATGGAGCTGACGGCCGACGCGCCGATCGGTGCGCCTTACGCGCAATGGGCCGCCCTCGGCGACCCCGTGCTTGAAATCAACCTGACGCCTAACCGGCAGGACTGCACCGGCGTGCACGGCATCGCGCGCGATCTTGCTGCTGCCGACATGGGCAAGTTCAAAGACCCAGCGATCCGCGCCATCAAGGGTGTATTTCCCTGTCCGGTAAAGGTGAAGGTCGATGACGAGAAACTGTGTCCCGGCTTTGCGCTGCGGCTGGTGCGCGGCGTCAAGAACGGGGCGTCGCCCGAATGGCTGCAAAAGCGCCTGACCTCGATCGGCTTGCGGCCGATCAATGCGCTGGTCGATATCACCAACTTCATGACCTACGACCGCGCGCGACCGCTGCATGTTTTCGATGCGGCGAAAGTGAAAGGCGACCTGGTGGTGCGCCGCGGCCGCGACGGCGAGACGGTGCTGGCGCTCGACGGCCGCACCTATACGCTCGATGGCAGCATGTGCGTGATATCAGACGATCACGGTGTCGAATCGCTCGCCGGCATCATGGGCGGCGAAGCTTCCGGCTGCTCGGAGGCCACCACCGACGTGCTGATCGAATCGGCTCTGTGGAATGAGATCAACATTGCGCAAACCGGCCGCAAGCTCGGCATCCATTCGGACGCGCGTTACCGTTTCGAGCGCGGCGTCGATCCGGCCTTCATGGTGCCGGGGCTGGAAATGGCGACCAAGCTCGTGATGGAAATGTGCGGCGGCACGCCGTCCGAAAATCTGGTGGTCGGCAACGCCTTCGGCGATGACCGCGTGATCGACTTTCCGCTTCACGAGGTGAAACGCCTCGCCGGCATCGATGTGGCGTTTCCTCAAGCAAAGCTCATCCTGACCCATCTCGGCTTCATGGTGGCCGGCACGGGTCCGGCTGTGAAGGTCGCGATCCCGTCGTGGCGATCGGACGTGCACGGCAAAGCCGACATCGTCGAGGAGATCGTGCGCATCATCGGCGTCGATGAAGTGCCGATGACGCCGTTCGAGCGCGGCGACGCGCCGCGCAAACCGGTGCTCAAGCCGTTGCAGCTGCGTACCCGCCGCGCCAAGCGCGCGCTTGCTGCGCGCGGCATGGTCGAGGCCGTGACATGGTCTTTCATCTCCAAGCCGCATGCAGAATTGTTCGACGGCGGCAAAGCCGAGCTCACACTTGCCAATCCGATCGCAGCCGATCTCTCCGACATGCGTCCGAGCCTGCTGCCGGGCCTGATTGCGGCAGCCCAGGCCAATTCCGATCGCGGCTTTTCCGATGTCGCTCTGTTCGAGGTCGGTCAGGTGTTCAAGGGCGACAAACCCGAAGATCAGTTCACCGCGGCCGCCGGCGTCCGTCACGGCTTTGCCTCTTCATCAGGGCTGGGGCGCAACTGGTCCGGCTCGTCGACCGCAAGCGTCTTCGACGCCAAGGCCGACGCCTTTGCGGTGCTGGCGGCCGCAGGTGCGCCGATCGCGGCGCTGCAGGTCGTGCCCGGTGGCGCAAGCTGGCTGCATCCCGGCCGCTCCGGCACCATCCAGATCGGGCCGCAAAACGTACTCGGCCATTTCGGAGAACTGCATCCGCGCACGCTCGAGCAGCTTGGCGCTGACGGTCCGATGATCGCCTTTGAGGTCATTCTCGATCGAGTCCCCGAGGCCAAGCAGCGGCCGACCCGCGCCAAACCGGCCATTGAACTGTCAGCCTTCCAGCCGGTATCGCGGGATTTCGCCTTCATCGTCGACCGCACCGTGAAGGCCGGCGATCTCGTACGCGCCGCGCAGAACGTCGACAAGAAGCTCATCACGGGCGTCACGGTGTTCGACGTCTACGAAGGCAAGGGCATCGACGAGGCCAAGAAGTCGATCGCCATCGCGGTGACCCTTCAGCCGCGCGAGAAGACCATGACCGATCAGGAGATCGAGGCGGTCGCGGCAAAGATCGTGGCGGAGATCAACAAAAAGACTGGCGGCGTCCTGCGCTAGGCTTTTTCAGCATCGTTCATCACCAGATCGCAATAGGCATAGCCGTCGCGCTCGACGCGCTCGCCGGTCGTCACAGCGAGCGCGTGAGAGAACATCGGGCCCGCCACCACGCAAGTGTGAAACTCGCCGTTCTCGCCGCAGGGATCGACGCTACCCGGAAGATCGGCGAGAAGTTTGTCGTCGAATTTCCGCCCGGCGAATTCCGCCGGTAGTTTTTTCAGATCGACGGTTGCTAAATAGGCATCCAGCCCGCTTGCGATCATCGCCTGCGCCAACGACCGCGTCGGCCTCTCCCACAGCGGAAACACCGGCGTGATGCCGGTGCCCATCAATTTCTGTTCGCGATAGGCGCGGATATCGGCAAGATAAAGATCGCCAAAGATCATGTGGGTGATGCCGTCCTTGACCGCGCGCGCCACGGCCTCGTCCATGCGCGCTTCGTAAATCTCGTTCGGGCACGGATAGGGTATCGGCACGATATGCGGCGGCAGACCTGCGGCCTGAAGCTGCGCCTGCAGGATTTCCTGCCTCACGCCATGAATGGAAACGCGGCCGAACGTCTCGGTGACCGTCGTCACCGCGCCGACGACATCCAGTTCGCCCGCCTGCCTGACGTCATGAAGCGCGAACGCGCTGTCCTTGCCGCTCGACCAGGAGATCAGCGCCTTTGGCCGTCTAGTGGAGTGGATTTGATATTCGCTACTCACTTGGCCCGGAACTCCGAAAAGCGAATATCAAATCCAAAGCTCCACTAGCATCGTTATGTTTGCTGGTGGTCCTTTGATTCCAGCATTCGCAAAAGTGCCTGCTGAAACGGGATGCGAACGCTGGAATCGGACCACCAGGCATTAGTTGAACGAAGCCCCGCGCGTGCGACGGCGCTGGGCGGGCGCTCGCTCCGTTGCGTTCGGATCGGTGAGCGCACCGATTTTGCGCAAGGCCGCTTCGGCGGCGCGCTCGCCGCTTTCCCAGGCGCCATCGACCGTGCCCCACAACGTCTCGTGCGTGGCCTCGCCGGCAAGGAACAGGTTGCCGAGGGGCTCGGTCAGAATCTTGCGCGAGCCCTGGCCGCCGGGCGCGGCCACCGACATGGCTCCGAGCGCAAAGGGTGAAGCATTCCACCGCGTCACACTCGATTTCTTCGCGGTCGCTGCGATATCGCCACCGAACAGTTTTTTCAGCCATTCCTGCGCAAAGGCGACCATCGCCTTGTCGCCCTGACTGGTGAGATCGCGCCCGAATGAGCCGGCGACATCGATCACACATAGCGAGGAACCGGCGATGTTGGCCGACAGCAGCGCCGTGCGGGTGGAGTTGCTCTGCTCGATGACCACCTCGTCGCGCGCAAGCCCCAAGGGATTGCCGGGCAATTCAAGGGCGATACGGTCATAGCTGCCGAGCGACAATTTGTTAGCGGCATCGAGCTGGCGCTTCGGCAGTTCGGGTGTGAACTTGATATTGCCCGCGGCCAGCACATTGGTCGACACCGTGACGATCACCGCGCGCGCGGCAATCCTGCCCGAAGGCGTTTCGACCACGACCTCCCGATTATTCCAGATGATCTGATTGACCGGCGTCGATAGCGAAACCGGCACTTGCTCGCCCAATTTGGCGACGAGCGTGCCGACACCCTGGCGGCAACCGACCGCGGCGTTGCGATCCTGCGCCCGCGCTTTGTCGACGACGGAAACATCGCCGAGATCCTTACCGGTGCCGTTAGCGCCGAGCACGAATTCCGCCGCGCCGGCCCAGTCACCGAGATCTTTCGGAAGCACCGAGGCGCAGGCGACATCGCCCCGGCGCGAAGCTTCGTCGATGGCCCGGTTGGCCCGCACTAAGGCGGCGAGAAAATATTCGGTTTCGCCGGGGCGCGCATTGCGCAGGCCAACGCGGATTCTTTGACCCAGCGGCGCCGCCGAGATATCGAGTCCCGCAGCGCGCGCGAGCCTGACCATCGGATTGGTTTCGGGATTGTGCAGCCAGCGCGCGCCACGATCGAACGGCACATCGAAAGTGGCGCTATCGGTTGCGCAGCGCCCGCCCAGCCGAGTGTCGGCTTCGACCACGACCACCTTGCGATTGGCCGCCTGAACGCGCCGCGCCGCCGCAATGCCGGCAGCGCCTGCACCGACCACGACAATGTCGGCCTCGCGCGGCAACGACGCGCCCCAGGCGCGGGGCATGCGGCAGGGCAAAACGGCGGCGGCGGCAGATGCCGCAAGAAGATCGCGCCGCGTGATAGCCATGTCAGGTTTCCGGAATTCTTGCGAATAAAGTGAACAATTAGTGTCGCGGTCAGATGCCCGCATCTGAGAGAGAACTTTCCAACTTGCCGCATCCGGACATCAGCGGCAAGCATCATGGTAAATCAATCATGATTGACCGGCGATTTGCATGAACTAAATTGCAACGGCTTTCAGCCATGGTAAGGGTGGAAAAAGCGGAGATGAGCCCGAAGGGGCTCCATAAATTCGCTGGGGGGAATACATTGTGGGCGTAGTGCTTGACACTGTCGGCAAGTGGCTCGCTTCCTATCTTCAGAAGGAAGTGCCTGGCTATGAGCCGTTCACGCCCAGCGACCCGGACCGGCTGCGCAGCATCGTCCAGCCAGGCGACGTGCTGCTGGTCGAAGGCAACAATCGAATCTCCGGCATCATCAAATACCTGACCCAGTCGACATGGTCGCATGCCGCATTGTTCGTCGGGCCGATCGACGGGGCGGAGGAGCCGGACGGCGAGCCGCATGTCTTGATCGAGGCTAATATCGGCGAAGGCGTGACCTCGGCGCCGCTGTCGAAATATTTCAGCTATCACACGCGGCTGTGCCGGCCAGTCGGTCTGACCTATGAAGACCGCTACACGGTTGGCCGCTATGCCATCAACCGGATCGGCTTCGGCTATGACACCAAGAATATTCTCGACCTGATGCGGTTCCTGATTCCACTGCCGATCCCGCAGCGCTTTCGGCGGCGGATGATCGCCTTCGGTTCCGGCGACCCCACCAAGATCATCTGCTCGGCCCTGATCGCGCAGGCCTTCGATGCCGTGCGCTATCCGATCCTGCCCAGGGTGACGCAGGCCGGCTCGCGGCAGGCCCGCCGCGAAATCCTGCACATCCGCGATTCCTCGCTTTACATGCCGCGCGATTTCGACATCTCGCCCTATTTCGAAATCGTCAAACCCACCATCGTGCACGGGTTCGACTACACCGCCTTGCATTGGGCCGATAAACAAAAGCCGCTCCAGGAGGTAGCGGGCCAATTCGGCGTGTTTCCAGAAGCGCCGCCGCTTGTTCCTGAAGAGGTTGACGAAGAAGCGCCGCTTCCAGTTGCGTAAATAGCGCAAGAGGCGATATCGGCCGCAGCCTTTCGCGCGGCTATCCCTCAACCCCCATCCCCACACGCTCATCCCGATCCGACGTGGCGGCAAGGTACTTGCCGAACCCTTGTGTCATGGCTACCTCTCGCGAGGGCTTTCGCAAGAGGTCAACCCGATCATGCTCGATGCCGCCGTCAAGGCACTGTCGCAAATCCTGTCGCCGCCGATGCGCTCGATCCTGTGGCGCTCGATTGGCCTGGCGCTGGTGCTGATCGCAGTGCTGGCGATCGGGCTGCAACGTCTGTTGAGCTGGCTTGCAACATCGGGCGAAGTCTGGGCCCAGGCGCTTTTGGGTCCGTCGTTCCAGACGCCGCTCGATATCCTGGCCTGGATCGTTTCGATCGCTGCCGGTCTCGGCGTCGTGTTCGGCGCGGTGTTGCTGATGCCGGCCATCACCTCGCTCGTCGCCAGCCTGTTCGTCGACGATGTCGCCGACCACGTCGAACGCGAGCACTATCCGGCGGAGCGGCCCGGCACAGCCCTGCCGCTTCCCGTTGCGGTCACCGAAGGCGTCAAAACCGCGTCGCTGACGATCCTCGTCTATCTGGTCGCGCTGCCCTTTGTGCTGTTCGCCGGCGCCGGCTTCATCATCTTCTTCATCGCCACCGCATGGCTTCTGGGACGGGAATATTTCGAACTGGCGGCGATGCGGTTCCGCAGCCCCCAGGAAGCCAAGGCGATGCGCAAGGACAATGCCGCCACCGTGTTCACGGCCGGGCTCATCATCGCGGCCTTTGTGTCGATCCCCATCGTCAATCTGGCGACGCCGCTATTCGGCATGGCCTTCATGGTGCACATGCATAAGCGCCTGAGCGGGCCGAGACCGGAGTTGATCGAGCCCTCGCGAAAGGCCGACCTGCGCGCGCGCTGACCGGCGAGGAGAGGGGACGATGTCCCGCGACTACCCCCCGGACGTATTCGCCTTCTCCGAAAGCCATTTTTCGACTTCGGAGGGCTTGATAATTCGTTTTGGCGTGACGGGATTGAGCGTTCCAGCGCTGATCTCGGTTCCGGCCGCAATTTTGCCCGCAGCGAACCGTTTGGCCTCGGATTCGCTCGCAAACGTCTCCGAGCGGCGAGAATAATGCCCGGTCTTTTGGTCGTCCGGAAGATGAATCGAGACATACCACGTTTTACGATCGTTCTTGACCACGACGAACCGGTGACCCCCATGGCGACATTCCATGGAATGTAGTCGCGACGGATTGGCTACGGGTTCACCCGTGGACGGGAGTACCGCCGGGTCACAAATGCCGTGCAGACACAGCGTCAGGGACGGCAGCGCTTATGTCAGCGCGCCACCAGCGAACAGCCACCTTCCGCCAGCGACCGGAACGCCTGATCGCCGGGGATCGTCGCGAGAATCTTATAGTAGTCCCAAGGCCCTTTGGACTCCGCCGGCATTTTCACCTGCGCCAAATACATGTCGTGAACCAAGCGGCCGTCTTCGCGCAGTTTTCCGCCTTTGACGTAGAAATCGTTGACCGGGCGTTCCCGCATTTTCGCCATCACGGCCTTGGCCTCATCGGTGCCCGCGGCTGCAATCGCACCGAGATAATGGTTGATCGCGGAATAGACCGCCGCTTGCGGCATGGTGGGCATCCGGCCGAACCGCTCATAGAACCGCTTCGACCAGGCGCGGGTCTCTTCGTTGCGGTCCCAGTAGAACGCGGTGACGAACTTCAACCCTTGGGCTGCCTGAAGCTGCATGCTGTGCACGTCGGAGATGAACACCAGGAGCGAGACGATGGTCTGATTCTTGGTCAGGCCAAACTCGTTCGCCTGTTTGGTGGCGTTGACCATGTCGCCGCCGCCATTGGCAAAGGCCACGACCTTCGCGCCGGAAGCTTGAGCCTGTAACAGATACGAGCTGAAATCCGCGGTGTTGAGCGGATGACGCACGCTCCCGAGCACCTTGCCGCCGGCAGACTTCACCGCCGCCGTTGCGTCCGCCTCCAGCGAATGGCCGAAGGTGTAATCGACTGTCAGGAAGAACCAGCTATCGCGGCCCTCCGCCACGACCGCCTTCGCCAGGCTCGTGGTCAGCGCGTAAGAGTCATAGATCCAGGAGGCTTCGGTCGGCGTGCATGATTTGCCGGTAAAGGCGGTGCTTCCTATAGCTCCCCCGATCACAATTCGATTCTTCTCGGCGCCAAGTTGCGAGACCGCGAGCGCGACCGCCGAATGGTCGAACCCAATAGCCATGTCGACCTTGCCGACATCGAACCATTCGCGCGCGATGGCCGCACCGACGTCGGACTTGTTCTGGTGATCGCCCGACACAACCTCGATCGGCTTGCCGAGCACGGTGCCGCCGAAATCCTCCACCGCCATTTTGGCCGCGACCACCGAGCCCGGACCGCCAAGGTCCGCATAGAGCCCGGTTTGATCGTTGAGTACGCCGATCTTGACGACGTCCTCGGAGACTTGCGCACGCGCCTCGTGCGCCGCCGATCCCATGACCAATAGCGCCGAGACCAGCGCAATCCGCAGCCGCATGGCGTCTCTCCCGTTTGATGCGCCGCCCTTGATCCGGGCTTTGGCGCGTTGAGCGCGAGCCTAGGGTGCGTGGCTTTCCGGGACAAGTCCATGATGGGTTGCAGCGGTGCGGTTTTAGAGCGCGGCTTTCGTTTGAGGGCCTCGCTTGCGTTCGCCTAGATCGTCTTTTCCGGCCAGCGGCAGAGGTCGTTGATCAGACAGACCGCGCAACGCGGCTGACGCGCGAGACACGTGTAGCGGCCGTGCAGGATCAGCCAATGATGCGCGTGCAACATGAATTCCGCCGGGATCACGCGCTCGAGCCCCAATTCCACTTCCAGCGGCGTCTTGCCCGGTGCGAGGCCCGTGCGGTTGCCGACGCGGAATACGTGGGTGTCCACTGCCATGGTGCGTTCGCCGAAAGCCATGTTGAGCACGACGTTGGCGGTCTTGCGGCCGGCGCCCGGCAGTGATTCGATTTCCTCACGCGTGCGCGGCACCTCGCCACCGAACTCCCGGATCAGTTTCTCTGACAGCGCGATAACGTTTTTCGCTTTCGTACGATACAGACCGACGGTCTTGATGTAGTCGCGCAACTTTTCTTCACCGAGCGCGAGCATTTTTTGCGGCGTATCGGCAATCGGGAACAGAGCACGGGTCGCACGATTGACCCCGGCATCCGTCGCCTGCGCCGACAGCACCACCGCAACCAGGAGCGTGTAGGGATTGAGATGTTCCAATTCGCCCTTGGGCTCGGGATTGGCTTTGCGAAAACGTTCGAACGCCTCGCGCACCTCGGCCGGCGTCCAGGGTTTTGTTTTTTGGCCGCCTCGCGACGCCTTTGGCCTGGCCGCGACGGGCTTGCGAGACTTTTTGGCGATCGAGGCTTTGGCGGCCTTCGATTTAGTGGGGCGCGTGATTTTCGGCATAATCTAGTGTCCCGGTTCTGACATTCGTATCCCATCGCAGCGGGTTCGTTTACGAATGTCAGAACCAAAGGGACACTAGCAAATTGCAGTTTTCCCGTGGGGTTTTGGATTTGACATTCGCTTACGAACTCGCAGCGGTATCAATGCGAATGTCAAATCCACCAAACTGGTGTATAATAAGAGGTCATGACCGCAGGCAATGATTTTGATCCGAACGGCGAACCAGAGCTGTTTTCGGCGCGGCTGACGCCGCACCGCTCGCTCAACCGCACCGGTTTCCTGGTGGTGATGGCTTTTGTCAGCGTGGTAAGTTTCGCCGCCGGCGTCGCGTTCTTGCTGATGGGCGCCTGGCCCGTAGTCGGTTTTTTCGGCCTCGACGTGCTCGCGATCTACTGGGCGTTCCGTGTCAACTTTCGCCGCGCCAAAGCCAGCGAAGAAATCCGCCTGACGCCGTCTGAACTGTCTGTGCGGCGGATCAGCCACCGCGGCCATGTGGTGGAATTCACCTTCAATCCGTTGTGGGTACAGCTCGACCGCATCGCGCATGCGGAATTTGGCATCGAGCGGCTTTATCTGGTCTCGAAAGGCCGCCGGATCGCCATCGGCAGCTTTTTGGGAGCGGAGGAAAAAGAAAGCTTTTCCAATGCCTTGATTGCGGCGCTCCGGGCTGCCCGGCGCGGGCCGACCTATAATCCCATCAACTAGGCCCTTTTGTTTGACGCGTTTTCTTGACGCGAACCGGTACCCACTTCGCTCGAAAACGCTATGCCATCAGAAATCGGGTGGTTTGGAGCGCGCGGTGGCCCTAAATCAATTCCCATGATGACACTCGACATGAATGAGCTTCGCCTGGCCAAGCCGGGCACCCAGAACGCCGCGCTGCGCGACTACGACTCCGTGCGCCGGGCGATCGCCTTCATTTCCGAACGCTGGCGCACGCAGCCGACCATCGAAGCGATGGCGGAGGCGTCGAGCCTGACCCCGGATGAACTGCACCACCTGTTCCGGCGCTGGGCCGGCCTGACGCCGAAAGGTTTTATGCAGGCGCTGACGCTCGACCACGCCAAGAATCTCCTTCGCGATTCCGCCAGCGTACTCGACGCCGCGCTGGACTCCGGTCTTTCCGGCCCCGGCCGGCTGCACGACCTGTTCGTGACCCACGAGTCGATGTCCCCGGGCGAATGGAAGTCCGGCGGCGAAGGCATGACGCTGCGGTTCGGCTTTCATCCCTCGCCGTTCGGGACTGCGCTCGTGATCGCAAGCGAACGGGGTCTTGCCGGCCTCGCCTTTGCCGATCCGGGCGAAGAACCGGCGGCGCTCGACGACATGAGGAGACGCTGGCCGAAGGCAACCTATATCGAGGATTACCTCGCCACGGCTCCATTGGCTCAGCGCATCTTTGATAAAAAACTGTGGCGGCCGGAGCAGCCGTTGCGCGTGACGTTGATTGGCACCGACTTCGAGGTTCGGGTCTGGGAGACGCTGTTGAAGATCCCGATGGGTCATGCGGTCTGCTATTCGGACATCGCTAGGAAGATCGAGAGCCCGAAGGCCTCACGCGCCGTGGGGGCGGCGGTCGGCAAGAACCCGATCTCGTTCGTGGTGCCCTGCCATCGCGCGCTCGGCAAAAGCGGCGCGCTGACCGGCTATCACTGGGGCATCACCCGCAAACAGGCGATGATCGGCTGGGAAGCCGGCCAGGTCGGGTTGCAGTAGCCGCTGTCATTGCGAGCGAAGCGAAGCAATCCAGGAAAGAAGACTGGATTGCTTCGTCGCTGTCGCTCCTCGCAATGACGGAAGAGTCCTCACTACTCCAGCCGCTTCCACATGATCGCGGTGTCGCAAAGCCGGCCGTCCGGAAACAGCGTGTAGTCGGGAACGGTCCCGCTCTGTTGCCAGCCCGCCCGCAAATAAAGCCGATGCCCGCTTTCGCCCGGCACCGTATCGAGCACGAGCAGCCAGCGGCCGCGACGTCGCGCTTCCTCCTCGATCGCCGCCATCAGGGCAGCCCCAATGCCGCGGCCCCGCGCGGAACGGTGCACCAGCATCTTCTTGACGTCTGCGCGATGAGGCTGGTTGGGCGGCGTATCGAGCCCCAACTGCACGGTGCCGACGACCCGGCCGCCGAAAATTGCCGCCAGAAGAACGATATCGCCGGCAGCAACGCCGGCTGCGACTTTGTCAAAGAAGCTGCGTGCCTCGTCTTGCGAAAACGACGACATGAAGTTGACGCTGGCACCACCTGCGACGCAGTCTGTCAACACGTCAGCGAGTTCGTCCAGCGCGGAAGCGCCAACCGGCGCCGTGAGCGAGGTAATTTCAACGCCTGCAGTCACGCCGCCAAATCAAGCTTCGAGGCCACGGTGGCGTCGGCGTTCAGGCGATAGATAATGGGAACACCGGTGGCGAGTTCGCGCTTCAAGATGCCTTCCGGAGACAGCTTCTCCAGCACCATGATCAACGCGCGCAGCGAATTGCCGTGGGCTGCGACCAGCGTGCGCTCGCCGCGCAGCACGCAGGGAAGAATTTCCTGCACAAAATAAGGCAGCGTGCGTGCGAGCGTATCTTTCAAGCTTTCACCGCCCGGCGGCGGCACGTCGTAGGAGCGGCGCCAGATCAGCACCTGATCCTCGCCCCATTTCTTGCGCGCGTCATCCTTGTTGAGGCCGGAGAGATCGCCGTAGTCGCGCTCGTTGAGTGCGAGATGTTTGTGAACGGGAATTTTCGTCTGGCCGAGTTCGCCCAACATCAGGTCGAGCGTATGCTGGGCGCGCGTGAGCACGGAGGTGAAGGCAACGTCGAACACCAAGCCCTGAGCTTTGAGTTTGCGGGCGGCCTCCACGGCCTCCGCGACGCCCTGCTCGGTGAGATCAGGATCTTTCCAGCCGGTGAAGAGGTTCTTCAGATTCCATTCGCTCTGGCCGTGACGCACCAATACGAGAAGACGATCGCTCATATCTGAAAGCTTCCGTTGTGAACTGATCAGAAATTACCGAGCCCGAGTACATCGGCCATGGAATACAGCCCTGGCTTCTTGTCGCGCGCCCATAATGCCGCCTTCACCGCACCTTGCGCAAACATCGTGCGGTCCTCGGCGCGGTGGGTGAGTTCGATGCGCTCCATGGCGCCGGCAAAGATCACGCTGTGGTCGCCGGTGACGGAGCCGCCGCGCAAGGAGGCAAAGCCGATATCGCCGGTTCGCCGCGCGCCGGTTTCGCCATCGCGTCCGCGCGCTGAATGATCGCCGAGCGCAATGCCGCGGCCGGCGGCAGCGGCCTCGCCCAGCATCAGGGCCGTGCCCGAGGGCGCATCGATCTTGGAGCGGTGATGCATCTCGAGGATTTCGATGTCGAAGCTTTCGTCGAGCGACTGCGCCACGCGCTTGACCAGCGCGGCAAGCAGATTGACGCCGAGGCTCATATTGCCCGACTTCACGACGATGGCGCGCGAGGTGACGCTGCTGATCACGGCGTCATCCGAAGACGACAGCCCGGTGGTTCCGATGATATGCACGAGCCCGCGTTGTGCGGCGATCGCGACATTGGCAATGGTCGCGGCCGGCACCGTGAAATCGAGAATGCCGTCGGCATTCGCCGACATCGTCCAGAGATCGGCGGATAGCTCGACGCCATTGGCAGGCAAGCCCGCGAGCACGCCGGAATCCTTGCCCAACAGTTCGGAACCCGGCGCTTCCAGCGCTCCGGCCAACACCGCGCCTTCGGTCTGGGAAATGACGCGCGTCAACGCCCGGCCCATACGGCCGCCGGCTCCCGCAACGATCAAACGCATCTCGGACATGGCTATAATCCTCTCCCTTGCCCTATACCGGGCAAGGAGTGTTCCAGCAACCGATCAGGCCCCAATCAAGCTCCCGGTTGCGGGCCGTCATAGCCTTCAATGATCACGAGATCGCCTTCGGAATGCGGGCTGCGGAGCGCGACGAGGCGAACATATTCGGGCGAATTATAGCAGGCGATCGCGGTCTCATAATCCTTGAACTCGATCACCACATTGCGGGTCCGCGACGAGCCTTCCTTGGCGACGTGCCGGCCGGCGCGCACCAGAAACTTGCCGCCATATTTCGCGAATACCGCGCCGTTCTGCGCGACATATTCCTTGTAGCCGTCGGGATTGTGCACATCGATGCGGGCGATCCAGTAGCCTTTTACCATATGCGTCTCCTTTTCTTGTCGGAACTACAGAAGCACCCACCCGGTCAGCTCTCCCCACGGGAGAGGGAGCACACTTTCGATCTGGAAATAGTGACCTGTCAAACCTCACCCAAGCGCTTGCGCGATCTCGGCCTGTATCGAATCCGCCGCCGCCTTCGGATCGGCCGCTTCCACGATCGGCCGGCCGACCACGAGATAATCGGCACCGGCTGCAATGGCGCGGGCCGGCGTCATGATGCGCTTCTGGTCGCCGCTTGCGCTACCGGCCGGCCGGATGCCCGGCGTGACCAGGCTCATCCGGTCGCCAACGATCCTGCGCAGCGCAGTTGCTTCCTCGGGTGAGCATACAATCCCGTCGACGCCGAGCTCTTTGGCTTGATGCGTGCGGGTCGCCACGAGATCGGCGATGGTGTGCCGGTATCCGGCGTCCTGCAGATCCGCCTCGTTGTAGGAGGTGAGGACGGTAACGGCGAGAATCTTCGAACCTGAATTGCCTCGCGCCTCCACCGCCGCCTGCATGGTCTGCGGGTAGGCATGCACCGTGAGAAATGTCGCGCCGAGCGACGAAAGGCTCTCGACGCCGCGCGCCACGGTATTGCCGATGTCGTGCAGTTTGAGATCGACGAACACCTTCTTGCCGGAGGCCGTGAGTGGACCTACCAGCGACAGCCCGCCGGCATAAGCGAGCTGATAGCCGATCTTGTAGAAGGTGACGCTGTCGCCGAAACGCGCGATCATCGCCTCCGCCTGATCCACGCCGGGCAGATCGAGCGCCACGATCAGCCGGTCTTTTGAGGCGATGGTGGACAACGGCATGTTACCTCACATCAGGCGCTGGGAGATGTCGATCAACTGCCGCACCATGGCAGCCATCGCCTCGATATCGGGCGGATGTTTCAGACGGTCCCTATCGTCATAGGCCTCGTCGGCGAAGGCAAGCGCCAGCTGGTTCGGAATCACAAGGGCGTGGCATGCAGACAGGATCAACCGCAGCGCCGCCAGCGCCCGTGAAGCGCCGAGCCGGCCGTGCGAGGCGCCGGCCACCGCAAAGGCGCGGTCGCGAAACACCTCACCCCGGCTTTCATGCGTATCCTGCACGCGGCTGACCCAGTCGATCGCGTTCTTGAGCAACGCTGGAACCGACGAATTATATTCCGGCGTGACGATCAGGACGCCATGATGGGTGCCGATCATTCGCTTGAGATCGACGGCATTCTTCGGCACGCCCGATCTTGTTTGCAGGTCGCCGTCATAGATCGGCAGCGGATAATCGGCGAGCGAAAGCCGGGTCACTTCGACGCCGGATTGCGCGAATTGATGAGCGGCCACGGCAGCCAGCTTCGCGTTGAGCGAGCCTGTCCGCAGCGAAGCGGGGATCACCAGGATTTTCAGCGCACCCATGATTTAAATCGCTTCAGCTCAAACCGCCGACCGGGCGGTTATCAGCCCTTGCGATACACCCAGACGCGGGCCGGCGGAAGGTTGATCCAGACCCGCTCGGAAGCCTCGGTGGAAACACCGGGCAGCGACCTCGGGATCGGCGGCGCGACCGAATAGGTGAATTGCACGAAGGGAGCGCCCGGGGCGAGCGCCAGAAAGGCGTCGCGAATGAGTCGCAGCCGCGTCTGCATCGGCTTGGTCACCAGCGGCAGGCCGGACACGACCGCGGAAGCCGGCGAGCTCAGCACTTCACGCAGCGAGTCGCGGAGCCGGTAGGCATCGCCCTGAATGACCTCTGCCTGCGGATAGCGGTCGCGCAGCAATGCGCAGAAGCCGGGATTATATTCGACCAGTACCAGCCGCTTCTGATCGACGCCGCGCGCGATCAGAGCGTTGGTGATCGCGCCGGTGCCCGGCCCAAGCTCGACAACGGGCGCATCCGAGTCAACGTCGACATATTGGGCCATGGTGCGCGCAAGCACGCGGCCCGACGGCATCACCGCTCCCATATGAAGCGGCTTTTCGATCCATGACCGGAGGAAACGAACTTCGTCATCAAGACGAAGCGGCTTCTTCAACGCACGCACGGACGATTGCAAGGGCATGTCGCTACCAGGCGGGACCGCTCTTAGCGGCGGTGTCAGAAAACAGTCACAAAGAGGTATAGGTAGCAAGCGACCCGGTCAAGCAAAACGCGCTTTCGAGCAATTTCCGAAACGCCAACGATTCGCTAATAAAGCTTTGCGCTCACTGTTCTTTTGCGCGCATGCATAACTGCCCCGGCATGATCTACGTGCTGGCGCGGCTGCCGAAGAAGTCTTTGACCTTGGCAAAGAAACCCGCAGCCTCGGGCTGGGTTGCACCGGAAGATAATTTTTCGAACTCGGCCAGCAATTCCTGCTGTTTCTTGGTCAGGTTTTGCGGCGTTTCAACCACGACCTGGACATACATATCGCCGGTCTGGCGCGAACGCAGCACCGGCATGCCCTTTGATGCAATGCGGAAACGCCGGCCCGACTGGGTTCCCGAAGGGATCTTCACCTTGGTCTTGTCCTTGTCGATGGTCGGCACCTCGAAATCGCCGCCAAGCGCTGCGGTCACCATCGAGATCGGCACCCGGCAATACAGGTCCGCGCCCTCGCGCTGGAAGAACTCATGCGTGGTCAACGACAGGAAAATATAGAGGTCGCCGGCAGGCCCGCCGCGCAGGCCCGCTTCGCCTTCGCCAGCCAGACGAATGCGCGTGCCGTCTTCGACGCCTTGCGGAATGTTGACCGAGAGCGTCCGCTCGCGTGTCATCCGGCCCGAGCCCGAGCAGGACGGACAGGGATCCTCGATCATCTGGCCGCGGCCCTGACACCCCGGGCAGGTCCGCTCCAGCGTGAAAAACCCCTGCGCCTGCCGCACCCGTCCCGCGCCACCGCACATGCCGCAGGCCTTCGGCTTGGTGCCGGCCTTGGCGCCGATGCCCGAGCAGGATTCGCAGGTGACAGAAACCGGAATTTCGATCTGGGCGGTCTTGCCCTGGAAGGCTTCCTCCAGGGTGATTTCCATGTTGTAGCGCAAGTCGGCGCCGCGCTCGCGGCCGCCACGGGAGCGCTGGTTAGCCATGCCGAACAGGTCTTCGAAAATATCCGAAAAGGAGGAAGCAAAGCCGGCGCCGAAGCCCGGGCCACCGCCGCCCTGCTCGAAAGCGGCATGGCCGAACCGGTCGTAGGCGGCGCGCTTGTCGCCGTCCTTGAGTACCTCGTAGGCCTCGTTGATTTCCTTGAAACGGATTTCGCTGGTGGCGTCGCCCGGATTCTTGTCCGGATGCCATTTCATCGCCAGCTTGCGAAAGGACGCCTTGAGTTTGGATTCGTCCGCGTTGCGTTCGACTTCAAGGGTTTCGTAATAACAGCGCTTGGTGGACATCCGTCAAACCCGCCCGAAGTTCATCCTTAGGTGCCGAAGGGTGCGGCTCACAATGCCGCCTTCGGCTTAACGAAAAATAACCCCCACTCTTTCGAGACGCCATTGCGCGCACTCGCAAGAATGGGGGTCATGACTCGCTGCCTTAAGCAGATTTCTTGTTGTTCTTGTCGTCGTCGACTTCGGTGAATTCCGCGTCGACCACGTCGTCCTTGGCGGCGTCCTTGGCCGCATCGGCCTCGGCCTGCTGCTTGTACATGGCCTCACCGAGCTTCATCGAGGCCTGCGCCAGCGTGTTGCTCTTGGCCTTGATCGCCTCGGCGTCGTCGCCCTTCAGCGCTTCCTTCAAATCGCCGACCGCATCCTCGATGGCGCGGCGTTCGGTATCGGCGACCTTCGAGCCATGCTCGGCCAGCGCCTTCTCGGTGGAATGCACCAGCGCATCGGCGTGGTTCTTGGCGTCGACCGCTTCACGGCGCTTCTTGTCGTCGGCCGCATTGGCCTCGGCATCCTTGACCATCTTGTCGATGTCGGATTCGGACAGACCGCCGGATGCCTGGATCCGGATCTGCTGTTCCTTGCCCGTCGCCTTGTCCTTGGCGGAGACGTTGACGATGCCGTTGGCGTCGATGTCGAAGGTCACCTCGATCTGCGGCATGCCGCGCGGCGCCGGCGGAATGCCCATCAGGTCGAACTGGCCGAGCATCTTGTTGTCGGCCGCCATCTCGCGCTCGCCCTGGAAGACGCGGATGGTGACCGCGTTCTGGTGATCCTCGGCGGTCGAGAAGACCTGGCTCTTCTTGGTCGGGATCGTGGTGTTGCGGTCGATGATGCGGGTGAAAACGCCACCCAGCGTCTCGATGCCGAGCGACAGCGGCGTGACGTCGAGCAGCAGCACGTCCTTGACGTCGCCTTGCAGCACGCCGGCCTGGATCGCCGCACCGATCGCCACGACTTCATCGGGGTTGACGCCCTTGTGCGGCTCCTTGCCGAACAACTGCTTCACGACTTCCTGCACCTTCGGCATGCGGGTCATGCCGCCGACCAGCACCACTTCGCCGATTTCACCGGCAGTGAGGCCGGCATCCTTCAGCGCCTTGCGGCAGGGCTCGATGGTCTTCTGCACGAGGTCGTCGACCAGCGCCTCGAATTTGGCGCGCGTCAGTTTCATCGTCAGATGCTTCGGGCCGGTCTGGTCCGCCGTGATGAACGGCAGGTTGATTTCGGTCTGCGTGGTCGACGACAATTCGATCTTGGCCTTTTCGGCGGCCTCTTTCAGGCGCTGCAGAGCGAGCTTGTCGTTGCGCAGGTTGATGCCCTGCTCCTTCTGGAACTCGTCGGCGAGATAACCGACCAGCCGCATGTCGAAGTCTTCGCCGCCGAGGAAGGTGTCGCCGTTGGTCGACTTCACCTCGAACACGCCGTCGCCGATTTCGAGAATCGAAATATCGAAGGTGCCGCCGCCGAGGTCGTACACCGCGATGGTGCCGGTCTTGGTCTTGTCGAGACCATAGGCCAGCGCAGCCGCTGTCGGCTCATTGATGATGCGCAGCACCTCAAGACCGGCAATCTTGCCAGCATCCTTGGTTGCCTGACGCTGGGCGTCGTTGAAATAAGCGGGAACGGTGATGACCGCCTGATCGACCTTCTGGCCGAGATGAGCTTCCGCGGTCTCCTTCATCTTTTGCAGGATGAAGGCGGAAATCTGCGAGGGAGAGTAGGTCTTGCCGTCGGCCTCGACCCAGGCATCGCCGTTGGACGCCTTTACGATCTTGTAGGGGACAAGCTTCTTGTCCTTTTCCACCATCGGATCGTCGTAGCGGCGGCCGACCAGGCGCTTGACCGCGAAGAAGGTCCGCTCGGGATTGGTGACAGCCTGGCGCTTCGCCGGCTGACCGACGAGGCGTTCGCCGTCGTCGCTAAAGGCCACGATCGACGGCGTCGTCCGCATGCCCTCCGCGTTTTCGATGACTTTCGCAGTCTTGCCATCCATTACGGCGACGCACGAATTCGTGGTGCCGAGATCGATCCCAATGACCTTTCCCATGGTCCTCATATCCTTCTTTTTGCGGCAGGTCGGCTGGGCCCTGACGGCGCCCTGATCCGGACCCCCAACGATCAAATACTCGCGATATTGCGACGGTGAGCCTCATATAGGAGGGGGGGCATGGCCTGCAAGGAGGTTAGCGCAACCTTCGTCCGTCAAGCCCCTCAACTTTTAAAGATAGTTTCGAAACGAGACGATAGGCCGGGCCCTCCCGGCAAGGCCCCAAAGGCCTGCCATGACCCTCACCGCCGCTGTCGCAAGGGCGACAAACCCGCTAAAAGCGGTCGAATCGATGCCGACGGCTTCTCAAGCCTATCGATCGTCGAACGGCCCCAAACAAGTCGAGTGGATTGCCGATGAAACACCCCCGCCTGTTTTCCGTCCTGGCTTTCCTGGCGTTCCTCGTCATGGCCCCCCTTCTGGCAGCTACGGGAAGCGCCCGTGCCGCCGACCCGGTTTTTCCCCCGGGAGGCCGGATCGGGATGACGCCGCTGGTCGGCCTCGTCCCCGCCAAGGCCTTCACCGGCTTCGAGACGGAAGACCAGAGCGTCAAGGTGCTGATCGCGGAGCTTCCCGCGGCCGCCTACGGCGAGGTCATGAATGCGTTCAAGACCAATCCGGCGATCCCTGCCGGCGTCAAGCCCGAGAGCCTCGAGACATCGGCGGGAACGGCCTATTACACTGCCGAAACCAGCAAAAACACGTCCGGCGTGTTCCGCCACTACTCGATGATTCTCTCAGGCGGCACCTTCTCCGGCCTTGTCGAGATCCAGGTCCCAGAGAACGCCACCAGGATCTACAGCGACGATGCGGTCCGCCAGATGCTGGCGTCCGCCACAATCCGCAAGGAAGTTCCGATTGCCGAGCAACTCGCGCTGATGCCGTTCAAGGTCGACAGTCTCGGCGACTTCAAGAATGTTCGGGCGCTGGGAGCGACCGGCGCCCTGCTGCTCGCCGACGGCGATGAGACCGCGGGCTTCGAGCTCGCCCCCTTCATGGTAATCGGTCTGATGCCGTCGACGCCCACACAACCTGACGACCGCGCCCGTTTCGCCGAGCAGGCCGCGCGCGCCATTCCCGGAATGCACAGCGGGCGGATCACGATGTCCGAGCCGGTCCGCATCGACGGGATGGCCGGGTATGAGACGCGGATCGATGCCACCAGCGGCCGGGACGATACGCCGGTCACGCTGGTGCAATGGCTGCGCTTCGGCGGCCAGGGCTCCCTTCGAATCATCGGCAGCGCGCCGCGCGACCAATGGGAGAAGGCCTTTCCGCGTTTCCGCGCGGTCCGCGACGGGGTCGAACCGCGCTAGTGGTCCACGATCACGATACAGGCAGACAAGCCGCTTCTTTGACCTTCCGCCGCCAACCTGATTTGCTAACGTCATCCGACAGAGAGAGGGGACCGGCATCATGATGGACCGAAGACAGACACTCGCAGCGCTGGGAAGCCTGGCCTTGACCGCGGTCGCCGCGCGACCCGTTTGGGCGGCGGCCTCGATCAAGATCGATGACGCTTCCGCGCTGCTCGTGATCGATGTGCAAAACTGCTTCCTGCCGGGCGGCAGCCTCGCCGTGAAAGACGGCGATCAGGTTGTGCCGGTCATCAACAAGCTCGCCAAGGGATTCACCAACGTCGTGATAACGCAGGACTGGCACACGGTCGGCCACGTCTCGTTCGCTTCCACACATTCCGGCAAGAAGCCGTTTGAGACCATCGATCTTCCTTACGGCAAGCAGGTGCTGTGGCCCGATCACTGCGTTCAGGGCACCGACGGCGCCTCGCTCTCGAAAGACCTTTCGATCCCGCAGGCCGAGCTTGTGATCCGCAAAGGCTACCACAAGGACGTCGACAGCTATTCCGCCTTCACCGAGGCCGACGGCAAGACGACGACGGGGCTTGCCGCCTATCTCAAGGCACGCAAGCTGCAAAAGCTTTTCATCGCAGGACTTGCGACCGATTTCTGTGTGGCGTGGACGGCGACGGACGCGCGAAAGGCCGGCTTCGAAGCCTATGTCATCGAGGACGCCTGCCGCGGCATCGACACCCAGGGCTCGCTCGCCAAGGCCTGGGCGGATATGGCCAAGGCCGGCGTGAAGCGAATCCAGTCCGGCGATATCGCAGTGTAGTCTCCCGTTCTTCGTCATGCCCGCGCTGGTCGCGGGCATCCACGTCTTGGGCGTAGAAAAAGGAAGACATGGATGGCCGGGTCATATGCGAGCGGAAGCGACGCCGTTCTTCGAACGGCTGTGCCGGCCATGACAAGCGGAGAAGTTCGCGCTTTATGGATTAGCGGATTTAATTCTGCTGTTCCGCCGCTGGCGCTGCTTTCGCCCCGCCTTTGGAAACACCGACCAGCGCCGGGCGCAGCACCCGTTCGCCGATCATGTAGCCAGCCTGGACGACCTGCACCACCGTGCCTGACGGCACTGAAGCATCGGGAACCTCGTACATCGCCTGCTGGAAGTTCGGATTGAACTTCTCTCCTAGCGGATCGAACTTCTTGACGCCGTTTTTCTCCAGCGCGCTGAGCAGCGAGCGTTCGGTCAACTCGACGCCCTCGATCAGCGACTTCAGCAAAGGATCGGCGGACTCCCGGGTCTCGACCGGAACCGCATCGATGGTGCGCTGAAGACTATCGGCAATGTCGAGCACATCGCGGGCAAAGCCGGTAATTCCATAAATCTTGGAGTCGGCAACCTCGCGCCGGGTCCGCTGACGGAGATTCTCCATTTCGGCGAGCGTCCGCAGCATCTTGTCGCGCAGGTCCGCGGCTTCCTTGGCGAGCGCCTCGGCCGATCCCGGCTCGGGATCGTCGGGCATGATGTAGGGCTTGGAAACCATGGGCTCCGCTCCTTGCTCCGGACCGGCCGAATTGTCGTTTTGCCCGCTGGGATCGGTCATGCGGTATCCTTCTCGAAAATCGTCTTTTGGATAGCCTTAAGGATCGGATTGCTGGGCCGGATATCGTGCTTTAGCGGCCGAAAATCAAGCGCTGATCACCCGCCCAGCAAGCGACTGACGATCCGGGCCGCATAGTCCACGGTCGGGATCACGCGCGCATAATTGAGCCTGGTCGGCCCGATCACCCCGAGAACACCGACGATCTTGCCGGCGCCATCCCGGTAAGGCGCGATGATGGTGGAAGAACCGGACAGCGAAAACAGCTTGTTCTCCGAACCGATGAAAATCCTCACCCCCTCGGCGCTTTCGGCCCGGCCGAGGAGATCGACCACTCCGCGCTTGGTCTCGAGATCGTCGAACAGCAGCCGAACGCGTTCGAGATCTTCGAGCGCGTGGAGATCTTCGAGCAGATTGGCGTGACCGCGCACGATCAGTTGCCGATCCTCGCTTTCGCCGCCGGACCAGCTGGCAAGTCCCGCCGCGATCACCTTCTGCGTCAGCTGATCGAGTTCGGCACGGTCCTGCGTCAGCGCGGTTTCGAGCTCGAGGCGGGCTTCCGCCAGCGTTCGCCCCCGGATCCGCGCATTGAGGAAATTGGTCGCTTCGATCAGCGCCGAAGAAGGAACGCCCGGCGGCAAGGCCAGCACACGATTTTCGACCTGGCCGTCTTCGCCGACCAGCACGACCAGTGCGCGTTCCGGTTCCAGGCGAACGAACTCGATGTGCTTCAGCCGCGAATTGGATTTGCCGGTCAACACCACGGCGGCCGCGCGCGTAAGGCCCGAGAGCCGGGTCAGCGCCTCGCCCAATGCAGCCTCGACCGATTGCGCCTTGCCGACGGAAGCGAGTTGGGTCTGGATCGATTGCCGCTCGGCTTCGGTGAGATCGCCGACCTGCATCAGGGCATCGACAAAGAACCGCAGGCCGATTTCGGTCGGCAGCCGCCCGGCCGAGGTATGCGGCGCATAGATCAGCCCGAGCGCTTCGAGATCGGCCATCACATTGCGCACCGAGGCCGGCGACAGCGGAACCGCGATCAGGCGTGAGATGTTGCGCGAGCCAACGGGTTCGCCGGTCGCCAGATAGCTCTCGACGATCTGGCGGAAGATATCCCGCGAACGCTCGTTGAGCTGGGCAAGCCCGGCACGCGATGCGATCAGGCCGATCGGTTCGTGGTGAACCAAAAATCAAACTCCCGACGTTTTCAGCTCTGATTTTGTCCCCGCGGGAAGCCAGTGACAAGCACGCAATGATCGCCAAACAAAGGCCAAAGCCCTTGCCGCTGCCCTTTCCCCCTCCTACAAGCACGGCAAACGCATCTCAAATGCATCTGTTGGTTAATTTTGGAGGTTTTCATGCGGCCAAGCCGCCGTGCGCCGGATGAACTGCGCGCCGTGTCGCTGGAACGCGGCGCGGTCAAATATGCCGAAGGCTCCTGCCTCGTGAAGTTCGGCGACACCCATGTTCTGGTGACGGCGACGCTGGAAGAGCGCTTGCCGTCGTGGCTCAAGGGCCAGGGCCGCGGCTGGGTGACGGCCGAATACGGCATGCTGCCGCGGGCGACGCTGGAACGCACCCGGCGGGAGGCCTCCAGTGGCAAGCAAAGCGGCCGCACCGTCGAAATCCAGCGGCTGATCGGCCGCTCGCTGCGCGCAACGCTTGACCTCGAAGCGCTCGGCGAACGTCAGATCACGGTGGATTGCGACGTGCTGCAAGCCGACGGTGGCACTCGGACCGCGTCGATCACCGGCGCCTGGGTCGCGCTCGCCGACTGCATCGCCTGGATGAAGGCGCGCAACATGATCAAGACCAATGTGCTGCGCGACCACGTCGCCGCCATCTCCTGCGGCATCTATAACGGTACTCCAGTGCTTGACCTCGATTACGCCGAGGATTCAAACGCCGAGACCGACGCCAATTTCGTCATGACCGGCGACGGGCGCATCATCGAGGTGCAGGGCACGGCGGAGAAGACGCCGTTCTCGCAAGAGGAGTTCCTGGCGCTGATGGCGCTGGCGCAGAAGGGCGTCTCCAAGCTCGTGGACTTGCAGAAGATAGCCGTGGGCTAGGATTAAAAACATGCCCCGTCGAATCAGTGGCCAGCTTGTGATCGCGACCCACAATCCCGGCAAATTGGCCGAGATGCGCGAATTGCTGTCGCCGCACGGCGTGACTGCGATATCGGCCGGCGAACTCGGCCTCCCCGAGCCGGAAGAAACCGGCAACAGTTTCGCAGCGAACGCGAAGCTCAAGGCAGTGGCCGCCGCGACCGCAGCTAAACTTCCGGCTTTCGCCGACGATTCCGGTCTTGTCGTCGAAGCGCTGGACGGCGCGCCCGGAATCTATTCGGCGCGCTGGGCCGGGCCGTCCAAGGATTTCAATGGTGCGATGAGCCGGATCGAACGGTTGCTCGAAGAGCGCGGTGCCAACGAGCCGGCTAAACGAAAAGCCCATTTCGTCTCGGCGCTGTGCGTGGCCTGGCCCGATGGCCATGTTGAAGAAGTCGAGGCGCGCGCGGATGGCACGCTGGTCTGGCCGCCGCGTGGCTCGGCCGGTTTCGGCTATGATCCGATGTTCCTGCCCGACGGTCACGACCGCACCTTCGGCGAGATGAGCTCAATCGAAAAGCACGGCCTGCCCCCGCTTGGAAAAGGCCTGTCGCACCGGGCGCGCGCCTTCGTCAAACTGGCGGAGCGCTGCCTTGGTTAGTAACCGCAACCAGGCTTTCGGCGTTTACGTGCATTGGCCATTTTGCCTGTCGAAATGTCCCTATTGTGATTTTAACAGCCATGTCCGGCATGCCGCGATCGACGAGGATCGCTTTGCCCGCGCCTTTGCCCGCGAGATCGAAACCACGGCGGCGCGCGCACCGAATCGCGAGGTGTCATCGATTTTTCTCGGCGGCGGCACGCCCTCGCTGATGCGGCCGCAGACCGTGGCAGCGATCCTGGAAGCGATCGGCAAGTATTGGCGCGTCGCTTCCGATGTCGAAGTGACGCTGGAGGCCAATCCCACCAGTGTCGAGGCCACGCGTTTCGCCGGCTATCGCGCCGCCGGCGTCAACCGCGTGTCGCTCGGCGTGCAGGCGCTGGACGATGCATCGCTGAAGATGCTCGGACGTTTGCATAGCGTGCGCGAGGCGCTGGACGCGGTCGCGATCGCGCGCCGCTCGTTCGAGCGCTATTCCTTCGATTTGATCTATGCCCGTCCCGATCAGACCGCCGAGGCCTGGACCAGCGAATTGAAGCTGGCGATCGCGGAGGCGGCCGAACATCTCTCGCTCTACCAATTGACGATCGAGGAGGGCACGCCGTTTTTCGGCTTGCATGCGGCAGGCAAGCTGAAGACGCCGGATGAATCACTGGCCCGCTCGCTCTACGACGTGACGCAGGAGGTCTGCGGCCAATATGGCCTCAACGCCTATGAAATCTCCAACCACGCGCGCGGCGGCGCCGAATGCCGGCACAACCTCGTCTATTGGCGGGCCCACGAATATGCCGGGATCGGCCCCGGCGCCCATGGACGTCTCGATATCGAGGGCGTGAGGCATGCGATTTCGACCGAGAAGCGGCCCGAAGCCTGGCTGATGCGCGTCGAAGCCAACGGCCATGGCGTGGTGGTCGACGACCTCCTTAACAGCGAGGAGCGCGCCGACGAATTTCTCTTGATGGGGCTGCGGCTCGCGGAGGGCATCGATCCCAGCCGCTATCTGGCTTTGTCGGGCCGGCCGCTCGATCCGCGCCGGATCGCGCTGTTGCGCGAGGAAGGCGCGATTGTAGTCGACGCCGATGGGCGGCTACGCGTGACGCAAGCGGGGTTTCCGGTGCTCGATGCGGTGGTCGCGGATCTGGCGGCGTAGTTCCGTCGTCCCTGCAAAAGCAGGACCCATAACCATAGGGGTTTGCAGTTAGAGCGAGCTGTGGCCGCAGCGCAAATGATCAAAATTGGTGGTTATGGATCCCGGCTCCGCTCGCCATTGCTCGCTTGGCCGGGAGAACAGAAGTAACTACGCCCCAAAACTTCTGGGCGAGCCCGCGACCGGCGTCGGGCCGCCAGTGGCAACCCGCATCACGGCAAGACCGCGTTCGTTGATGCCTTCGGGGCGGAATCGAAACAGGCCGTCGATGCCGGAAAAGCCGGACGAATTGAGCAGCACTTCGGTCGTGAAGCGCTTGCCGCCCTGGCTGCGCGACAACGCGGCAACCAGCGCCACCGCATCGTAAGCGAGCGTCGCGGTCCGAACAGGTTCGGCGCCGTATTTGTTCTTGTAGCGGGTAGAGAAACTGCGGAAGCCCGCCGGGTCGGGCGCGGCGTACAGCCCGCCCTGCAACGTCGGGCTTGCGAACACCCGCGGATTGTCCCAAAGGCCCGTGCCGAGCAATTGCACGTTTTTCAAGTTAGCGCCGGCGGCCGACAGCGCATCCGCTGTTGCGACCACCGCTTCGCCATCGTCGGCCAGCAGCAGCGTGTCGATGGAACTCAGCGCCGCCGCCACGTTGCGCGCGGCCGCGGCGCGATCGGCGCCATATTTCTCAAACACGACGACGCGACCGCCGCGTTTCGGCACCGCCTGCTTGAACGCGGCCTCGACGACATTGCCGTAGGCGTTCTCGGGCAACAGGGCCCCAAACGAGCGCTTGCCGATGGTGGCGGCATATTCGACAATCCGGTTGACGTCGGATTCCGGCAGGAAGCTGAGCAGATAGACGCCGCGATTGGCCACGCTCGAATCGGTCGAAAACGCGATCACCGAAATGCCGCGACTGCGCGCCACTTGGGCTACCGCCGGGACCGAGGTGGCAAACAGCGGACCCAGGATGATCTCCGCACCCTCATCAACCGCCTGCTGGGCAGCCTGCTGCGCGCCTTGCGGACTGCCGGCGTCGTCCTTGATCAGAAGCTGAAGATTGGGATTGAGGAATTCCGACAGCGCCATTTCAGACGCATTCTTCATCGACTGCGCGGCAACGGCGGCGTTGCCGCCCGCCGACAACGGCAGGATCACCGCGACCTTGACCTGGCCATTCCCAACCGAAGTCGATTGAGCCGGCGGACCGGCAGGACCTGCGGCTGGCGACGACGAGCCGGGAAGAGAAAACTGGCTGATGCTCTGCTGGACGCCGGCACACGCGCCAAGCAGCGGGGCCCCCAAAATGAGTCCAAGCGCCGTCCGCCGGCTCGCCGGTGTGCCCGGAAGCCCGGACTGACCTGTTCCGGACCCCTCGGTTCCAGATTTACCGGATTGAACGTTGGGATCGAACGGACCCACCATCATATCTCTTTTCTTACCCGGCCCACGATAAGGCCAGGACTTCGCCATCAGGAGGGGTGGATTCAGGCATATTGTCGGCGAATAGTTAACCAAAACAAAAGGATTCTAGCCTTCCGGCCCTAGGGGTTGATCACTTCGCCATGCGAAAGAAACCCGCTTTATCTTGGGCCTGTCTCGGTCGTTCCCTGGCCTTTTCACCTGGCGCGAACCCCTCGCCGCGGTTCGCACTCTCCCTCGCCGTGCTTTACAATACCATTATGCGCGCAAAAGTCGTTTCCACCAACACGCCTGATGCCGCGGGCCAGCCCGCTGCACGGACCTATGCCTTGAACGGGCAGACGCTGGCCGCGCCGAAGCCGGCCGGCGGACTTTATCTGGTCGCAACGCCGATCGGCAATCTCGGCGACATCACGCTGCGCGGGCTGGAAACGCTTGCCGGCGTCGACCTCATCGCCTGTGAAGATACCAGGATCACCCGCCGCCTGACCGAGCGTTATGGAATAACCGTCCAGCTCACGCCCTATCATGAGCATAATGCAGCATCGGCCCGGCCGAAAATTCTCGAACATTTGTCGCAAGGCGCTTCGGTCGCGCTCGTTTCCGACGCCGGAACGCCGCTGATCTCCGACCCCGGCTTCAAACTGGTGCGCGAGGTCTGCGCCGCCGGGTTTGGCGTCGTCGCGCTGCCGGGCCCGTCGTCGGTGCTGACCGCGTTGTCGGTAGCAGCACTGCCGACCGATCGATTCTTCTTCGAAGGATTTCTGCCGCCGAAACAGACTGCACGCCGAACCCGCCTCACCGAACTGGCGCGGCTCGATGCGACGCTAGTGCTGTTCGAATCCGGCAACCGCGTGCAGGAAACCCTGGCCGATCTCGCCGCGATCATGGGCGCGCGCGACGCCGCGATCTGCCGCGAGATGACGAAGCTGCACGAGGAAGTCACCCGCGCGCCGCTCACCGAGCTGGCGCAATCGGCCGCGACGCTGGAGACGCGCGGTGAATTCGTGCTGGTGATCGGACCGCGGCCCGACGGCAGTCAAATCATGACGATCGACGAGGTGGATGATCTCCTGCGCGACCGGCTGTCGCACGACAGCGTCAAGGACGCGGTGGCGCACGCGGTCGAAGTATCCGGGCGGCCACGTCGCGAAGTCTATGCCCGCGCGCTTGAACTGGCGAAGGGCACGCATGGCCAGGACTGATTCCGATACCGACGCCAATAAGGCCAACGGCCGTCGTAACAAAGTGGCCTCGCCCGCGCGCGTCGAGGCATTCCGCACCGGCCTTTCGGCGGAGACGCAGGCTGCTGCGGTTCTGATCACCAAGGGCTATCGCATCCTCGCCCGGCGGTTTCGCACTCCGAATGGCGAAATCGACATCGTGGCGCGACGGCGCAATCTTGTCGCCTTTGTCGAGGTCAAGGCACGGACAAGCCTCGACGACGCGGCCTATGCGGTGACGCCTCGCCAGCAGGCGCGGATCATCGCGGCCGCGCAGGTCTGGCTGATGGCGCACCCCGGACATGAGGCATATGATTTGCGCTTCGATGCCATGCTGATCGCGCCGCGCCGTTTGCCGCGCCATGTGTTATCGGCTTTCGACGCGAGTAGTTAAGTGAACACTGACCGAGATAGCTGACGGATCCTGGTGCGGCGAATTTGAAGTTCCTATCGGGGGTTGCTACAAGTTTGTCATAGGAACTTCAAATTCAAAGCCGCACTAGAAATACGAGGTTTGCTAGAGCTCCTTTGATTCCGAAGTTCGCATCGGAGGTCGCCGCGCTATCTTGCGAACTTCGGAATCGGAGCTCTAGCCCATGAAACTGAACGTGGCCGTCCAGATGGACCCGATCGCGCGCATCAACATCCGCGGCGATTCCACCTTCGCGCTGCTCCTGGAGGCGCAAAAGCGCGGGCATGGGCTGTCTTATTACACGCCCGATAAACTTTCCCTGAAGGGCGAAGAGCTGGTGGCGCAGGTGCAGGCGCTGACGGTGCGCGACGAGGTCGGCGACCACTTCACCCTCGACGAGCCGAGGCGCGAACCGCTTTCGGCCTTCGACGTCATCCTGCTGCGGCAGGATCCGCCATTCGACCTTGCCTATATCACCTCGACACATCTGCTCGAACAGATCCATCCGAAGACGCTGGTGGTGAATGACCCGGCCTCCGTGCGCAACGCGCCGGAAAAACTGTTCGTGATGGATTTCCCGCAGTTGATGCCGCCGACGCTGATCTCGCGCGATCTCGACGAGATCAACGCGTTTCGCGACGAGCACGGCGCGGTCGTGATGAAGCCGCTACACGGCCATGGTGGGGCTGCGGTGTTTCGCATCCTGCCGCAGGACATGAATTTCGGCTCGCTGTTCGACATGTTCTCCGTCACGTTCAGGGAGCCTTGGGTGATTCAGCGCTTCCTGCCGGAAGTGAAGCACGGCGACAAGCGCATCATCCTGGTCGACGGCGAGTTTGCCGGCGCCGTCAATCGTGTGCCGGCGGCGGACGATCTGCGCTCCAACATGGTGCGTGGCGGCGCGGCGAAGGCCACCGAGCTTTCCGATCGCGAGCGCGAGATCTGCGCAACGCTCGGGCCGCATTTGCGCCAGCGCGGGCTTTTATTTGTCGGCATCGACGTGATCGACGGCAATCTGACCGAAATCAACGTGACCTCGCCGACCGGCATTCGCGCCATCGCCCGGCTCAACGGACCGGACGTCGCCGCCAAAATCTGGGATACGATCGAAGGCAAGCGCGCCTAGGAAATTGGGTCAACAACGCTGACCGGATGTGGCGCGGAGTGGTTCGCGCACCATCCGCATTTTCCGGCATGCGGCATTTTTCGAATCTTCGCATTGCAGCCCGCGACAAAAGGCACAGCTTGGATTGAACGCCGGTGCGGTAGCGTCGCGCGAGTTGCATCGCCTTCCAAATGTCAAAAAGCGGTCGCAGCTTTTCGGGTAAGCTGATGCGTGATCCGCGCGCAAACGCTTTTGCGTTTGTCGCGAGGGTTCCGCATCAACAAAGCAACTAAGATCGCCGACATAAGACGATCCAACACATCATAAGTGGAGGGAACAAGCATGACATCAGATGTTTCGCGAAGGTCGCTGCTTGCGCTGGGCGCAGGTCTTACCACATCGGCCCTGTTGGGCGACGTCGCGCAGGCAAAAGCGCCAAAGCTCGGCCCGCAGCCGCAATACTTCTATCGCTTCAACGTCGGCGGCGCCGAGGTTACCGTCGTCTCCGACGGCGCGCTGGCCTTGGGCGACCCAAAGGGCACCTTCACCGGCGTGCCCGACGACGAAATGCGCAAGATGCTGACCGACAATTTCCTGCCGCCTGCGAGCGTCGTGCTGGAACAGAATTCTCCAATCGTGAACCTCGGCGACAAACTCGTGCTGTTCGACACTGGCATGGGCACGTCAAAGATGTTCGGCCCGACCACCGGACGCCAGCAGAAGAGCATGAAAGAAGCCGGCATCAAGCCGGAGGACATCGACGCCGTGGTGTTTTCGCACGGCCATATCGATCACATTGGCGGCGTGGTCGGCGATGACGGCAAGAATCTCTTCCCCAACGCCCAATTCTACATCGCCGAGAGCGACTTCAATTACTGGACCGATTACGACAAGGCCGGCGCCCCGATGAAGGACTTCGTGGACCACGCCAAGAAGAACCTGACGCCGGTGCGCGACCGCCTGGTGTTCTACAAGGACGAGCAGGAGTTCCTGCCGGGAGTGACCGCTCTGTCGGCGCCCGGACACACCGTCGGCCACACCATCTTCGTGATCTCGTCGGACGGCAAATCCTTTGCCTATACCGCCGACCTCACCCACCATCCGATCCTGTTGATGGAAAAGCCGCGGATGGAATTTTCCTTCGACACCGATCCAAAGCAGGCGGCGAATAGCCGCGTGAAAATGCTGGACATGCTGGCGGCGCAAAAGATCCCGGTGCTCGCCTATCACTATCCGTGGCCCGGCGTCGGCCATATTGCCAAAACGGGCGAGGGTTTCCACTACGTACCCGAGCCGATGCAGATCACGCCGCTTTGAAAGCGGCTTCGAATACGGGGCGGCTTTCGAGCCGCCCTTTTTTCTTTTCAATTTTGACCGGAAAGGCAGCGAACATGAAACGAAAAGGTCTTGCGGCGTTGTTGTTCGCGGGCGGCATCGTGGTGGGGGCCGCCTCGTCCGAAATCATCCACGCCCAGGCGCCGGCGCTCGCGACCAAATTAGTTTTCCAGAGCGACTTGAACAATCTGCCCGGGCAGGAAGTGCTGATGTACGCATCGAGCTGGCAGCCCGGTTTCAGATTGCCGCTGCATATGCACCCGGAGGGACACGAGCTCACCTATGTTGTCGAGGGCGAGCAGACTTTTGAGATTGACGGCGTCGGCACCAAGGTCGTGAAAGCCGGTGAGGCGATCTATACCCCGCCGAATACCCCGCACTTCGGGCGCAACGCCACCGACGGGGTGTCCCGGACCATCGTGATCCGCATCAAGGCCAAGGATCAGCCTGTCGCTGTCGATGTGAAGCGATAAACAACAGGCTCATGCGTCCGCCGGCCTGAAATCGTCCACGGTCGGCGTCGGCATGTCGAAGCGGTCGCGGATAGTCGAGCAGGTGTTGCCGCCCAGCCTCGCGATCGCGTCGAGTTTGGCGGGATCGATGTGCAATCGATCGGCATCGACGACGTCGGAATGGTAGTGCGCGAACAGGATTTCGCCCAGGATAATCTGCCGTGACTTGCCGAGTTCGAGCGTGAGGTGACGCCGGCATTCGAACGCCGCTGGCGCTTCCTTGATCCAGGGCGAGGCCACCGTCTTGCCCGGCATCGCGGTGAGGCCGGCGGCCTGCAATTCGTCGCGGTCGGGCGGGAACGACACGCCGCAGACATGCATCGCTTCCGCAATCGCATGCGAGACGATGTTGACGGTGAAGACCTCGGTCAGGCGGATATTCAATCCGGTGTCCTTGAAGCGCATGTCCGGATGGTTTTCGACCCCTAACGCCAGGATCGGCGGATCGGCCGACAGGCAATTGAAGAAGCTGAACGGCGCGGCGTTGACGCGGCCGTTGGCGTCGACGGTCGTCACCAGCGCGATCGGGCGCGGCACCACGGTGCCGATCATCAGCTTGTATTTGTCGCGCGCCGACAGTACGCGGAAGTCGAAGGTGACGTCGTGCGGCGGCTCGCCGGGCGCGTGGGACATCGCGTCCATCATTCACTCTCGATCGACGGCGCGCCGGCATGGGCCTGCAGGAAACGCTCCTCCCACCAGGAGAACAGCAGATCGCGCAGCGCCGCCGCGTCGTCATCGCCATAGATGTCGGTACGCTTGACCGATTGGAACGCTGCGAACTCCTCAGCCGACAGCGCGACGGGAAGCTCGGTGACACGGATCGGCGTATTCGGAAATTCCGACCTGTAGGCGGGATCGCGGCGCAACGGCCGGTCGGTCTTGATCGTGGGATTGCGAAAATCCTTCGGCGTGCGCTGGCTTGCCAGTGTTGGCGTCTTCGGCACGCGCGCCAGATCGGCGTCGGTCGCCGCGAACACCGTCAACTTGAGCGGCTTGAGCGCAAAATTACTGGTGCGCATCACATCCGCGCCGCAGACGTTCGGCACCGCCAGCACGTCCATCAGCGCCAGCAGATCGACGTAGTCACCGGCCTTGGTGGTTTGCCGCGTCATATAGGCGTGGCCGTCCTGATCGACGCCGGTGCACATGAACAGGTTGAACGAGTCGTGCACGTCGTCGGGGGTCAGCCCGTATTCGCGCTGCGCCTCAGCCTGGATGTCGTGACAATTGGTGTGCACCGAGAAGCCGTACGACGCCTCGTAGACATAGGCGCTGCAACGGGGAAACAGCACGTCGTTGCGTCCGACCGTATCTTCCAAAATATAGAGCATGGCGCGCTCACGCGGCGGCGCCGACCACATGAACGTGCCTGTCGTGGGATGAAAGCCATGCACCGTGCGGGTGCGCCCGCAATGCATGAACTCCTTGTAGTCATGCAGGTTGAAACAATTGAAGTCGGCGCACTGGCCGCCTTCGGCCTGCTCGACGCGCAGGATCTGGCCTTTGAGGAGTTCGATCGCCTTGCCGGTGCCGGGCTCCAGAACATGTTCGAACAGAATATCGCGCTCGCTCATCGCTGCGCCTCCCGATCGTTCGGCTTCGCTTTGGTCTCGGCCTGGCGCGCGGCCACGTATTCGCGGAGCGCAAGGCGCACCAGAGCAATGCGGTCCGGCGCGACGCCGCGCGCGATGGTGCGGTCCATCAATTCAAGCTGCTGCTGATTGAGCTGCAATTTGATCACGTTTTCCGCCATTCAATGCCTCCCAAGCAACCCAGAGATAAATCTCGTATACAGTTGAGCTGCCAGACACGATTCTGGACCGATCCATTCGCACCGATTATCGGCGCTTTCCGGGCCTAATCGAGCGCAAACTTTGGGCGGAGTGCTGCCGCTTATTCGCGCGCGGCGGCTATTATTTCTGCATTCTGTGTACAGTTCCCGGTGATACCGTACACCAGATTTCGCTGGCCAATGCGGGCCGGCATCGCTGGGCGCGTACCCGATGAGCAAGAAATCCACCCGCGTCGATCTGGCCTGCCAGGCATTGCGGCAGGCCATCATCGAACAGGCGCTGCCGCCCGGCACCAAACTGCCGGAGGATGAACTTGGCGTCCGTTTTGGCATGAGCCGCACCTTGGTGCGCGAAGCACTGTCCCAGTTGCAGTCGGAAGGACTGGTCGATGCGCCGCCGCGGCGCACCGCGACCACTGCGAAACCGACACTGGACCAGGCCCGGGAGATTTTCGAAATCCGCCGCCTGTTGGAGCGCGAGGTGGTGCGTCTCGTGATCGGGCGCTGGCAACCGCAATTCGGCGCCGAACTCGAGGGCCATCTGCGGGCCGAGGAAGCCGCGCGTCAGGCGGGCGAGGCCCGCGTGTCGATCCGGCTTGCCGGTGAATTCCACACCCGGCTCGGCGGGATGGCGGGCAACACGTTGCTGCGGCGTTACTTGAGTGAAGTGGTGTCGCGCTGTTCGCTGATTCTCGCGCTTTACGGACGGCCGCATTCGGCCGACTGCGCCGTCAACGAACACCGCGAAATCGTCGCCGCATTGCGCGCCGGCGATGCGGATGCCGCCATCAAGATCATGGATCATCATCTGGGCTCGGTCGAAGAGCGGGCGCTGTTCGACCAGGGGCGCGAGGCCACCTTCGATCTCGGCGCCGTGCTGTCGCGCTATGCCGGCGGTCTCGATGGCGCCGGCTCCGCCAAGGTCGCCCGGCTTTCCCGACCGAAAGCCAGGGGGAAAAAATGATCGCGAAAACGATGATTCAACAAACGACGATTTTCTCGCTGCCGCTTTCGCGGTTCTTCTTGCCCAAGCTTCCCATCACCGCGGCGGCAATGCCGCGAACCAGGACGGAGTATTGTCGATGATCACGCGTTCCATCTCCCGCAGAAACCTCTCTCGCAGAACTTTTCTCGGCGGCGCGGCAGCCAGCCCCTTTGTGCTGTCAGGCCTCGGCGCTCCGGCGCAGGCCGCCGGCCTCACGATCGGCATCATCTATGTCGGCCCGCGCGCCGACTACGGCTGGAACCAGGCCCATGCGGTCGGCGCCAAGGCGCTGAAGGACCTGCCCGGCGTCAAGGTGGTCGAGGAAGAGAACGTGCCGGAGACGGTCGCGGTGACGAAAACGATGGAGTCGATGATCAACATCGACGGCGCAACACTCTTGTTCCCGACCTCGTTCGGCTACTTCAACCCCTTCATGCTCGATGCGGCCAAAAAATACCCGAAGATCGAGTTTCGCCATCCGACATCTCTGTGGAAGGAGGGCAAGGATCCGACCAACGCCGGCGGCTATTTCTGCTATCTCGACCAGGGCCATTATGTGAACGGCATCGCCGCCGGCCTTTCGACCAAGTCCAACAAGATCGGTTACATCGCGGCCAAGCCGATTCCGCTGGTGCTGCGCAACGTCAACTCGTTCACGCTGGGCGCGCGCAAGGTCAATCCCAACGCCACCGTGCAACTGATCGTCACCGGCGACTGGGCGATGCCGGTACGCGAGGCCGAAGCCGCCAACGCGCTGGTCGATGCCGGTTGCGATATCATCGCCTGCCACATCGACAGCCCGAAGGTGGTGGTCGAAACCGCCGAGAAGCGCGGCGTCAAGAGCTGCGGCCACAACGCCAACCAGGCTGATCTGGCGCCGAAGGGCTTCATCACCGGCGCCGAACTGAAGTGGGGCACCATTTACACGAGCTTCGCCGGCATGATCGGCAAGGGCGAGAAGCTGCCGAACATGGTGATCGGCGGGTACGACAAGGATATGGTGCAAAGCTCGGCATTCGGCGCCGGATGCAGCGACGCCGGCCGCAATGCCGCGACGGCCGCGATTGCGGATCTCAAGGCGGGCAAGCCGATTTTCACGGGCACCGTCAAGAGCAATGCGGGCAAGGTGATCACCAGCAAGGACACTCCCCTCTACGATCCGTCGCTCGAAAGCACGGACTATCTGGTCGAAGGCATCGTCGGTTCGGTCTGAGGCGCATAAGTCGCGATGAAGGCGCTTCCTTATCCCTCCCCCTTGCGGGGAGGGAAGACGCGAATGAAATGGGCGTCAGGGTGGGGGTCTGGACAAGCAACCCCCACCCGGCTCATCGCTCGCTTCCGCTCACGATGATCCACCCTCGCCGCGCGTTCCGCGGTGGAGGGATAAGAACTCACACTTTGTCCGCGAGCCGCTCCGCCAATTCCTTAACGGGCTCCGGCCACCACCGACCGGCGGACCGTCCCAGGCTTATTTTTCGAGATTGTCCGTTGTCGACGGGCCGGTGCCGACAAAGTACAGCACCACTGCCTCATCCTTTGTCATTCCGAAATGACGAACACCCTTTGGCTCGGTGAAGAAACTGCCCACCGGCCGCGCTTCCAATTTCCTCTCGTCAAATTTTTCAGCGATGCCGTGATAGAACGTGCCGCTCAGCACCATCACGTACCGGTCATCGGGGTGCGAGTGCGCCTTGAGGACCGAGTGGGGCGGCCAGCGGACGAGTTGAATATAAAGTCCTGGTTTTGCGCGGTCGCCCACGATGGTCGCAAATTCCTGTGCGTCGATGCCGGGAATTTTCGTCCACGGCATCTTGTCCAGTTCTATCGCGGCAACAGGCAACTCGCCGCCCGGCAGAAGCGGAAATTGTTGTGCAAGGCAACGCGTCGCGAGGGGCAGCGCCAGCAAAACGAGGAACGCGAAACGGAACATCAGGTCCTCCCAAAACCAGAGCGTTTTCGAGCGAAGCATGCCCTCGGACTTGAACCGAGGGTGGATACCGGTTGGCCTAGCAATAAAGTTAGCCGCTCACACTTTGTCCGCCAGCCGCTGCGCCAATTCCCTATCCAACTCCGGCAACAGCACGATGCCGTCCTGATCGCTGCCGGAGGAGTGCACGACGATCCAGGTGCAGGGCTTGCCGCTTTCGTTGCGCGGCGCATGCGGAATGTTGGCGTCGCAGAAACACTGCTCGCCCTGTTTCACGTCGACGCGCTTTTCCAGATGATCGCCGTAATAGACGGCGCACTCGCCCTCAAGCATGTAGGCGATCGTCTCGATATCCTTGTGGTAATGCGCTTTGGCGACCGCGCCCGGCGGCATCGGCATCACGTTCATGCAGATCTTTTGCGCGCCGACCGTCTCCTTGGACGCGCCCGCGCCGTAAACGATGCCCTGCTTGCCGAGATAGGTCTGGCCCGGCTTGATCAGCGCAAAACCATCAGGTGGTGATACAGACATCTTGCCCTCCGCGTGGATTGCAACTCCGCCTGTCTTATACTTGCTTGGTCAGCCGGCCGACCATCCTGTCGAGAAGCCAGACCTCGACGTCATGGCCATCCACAAGCTGCGTGGCTGCCGCCAGCGCCTCTTCGTCGCTATCGGCTTCGACAGGTTTGAAAGACTCCACCCTGTCGTCTTTATCGATGAAATAGGCGCGATACATCGGCATGACTCCCTCCGCGGGGATAACGCCCGGGAATGGAACCGAAACGGCATGGGGCCATTCGGAAAACCGGTGGAACCCGAATCGGCAGCATCGGTGACAGAGACGTAAACTATTGAATATGTTTTATTTTTAGAGGGATGACGGCGGATCGGGAAGCGTGGCCGCCCCGAATGCCCTCATTTTCCTCAGCCGACTGTTCCCTGAATGTTCTTGCTCTCGCGGCGCCTTCCGCTACCTTTGATTGCGGAGGGGCAAATGGTCCAGCGGGTTTCCACCGTCGCGTTTGAGGGCATCGAGGCCCGCGCCGTCGATGTGCAGGTGCAGGTCGCGCCGGGTTTGCCCGCCTTTGCCATCGTCGGCCTGCCGGACAAGGCCGTCTCCGAGGCACACGAACGGGTTCGCTCCGCGCTGATCGCTTCGGGGCTGGCGCTGCCCGCGCGCCGCATCACCGTCAATCTCGCGCCTGCAGATTTGCCGAAAGAAGGCAGCCATTATGACCTGCCGATCGCGCTTGGCCTGATGGCGGCGATCGGCGCCATCCCGCCGGACGCGCTTTCCGGCTTCACGGTATTGGGCGAACTCGGCCTCGACGGCTCGATTGCGCCGGCCGCGATCGGGGCGAACGCGCGCGAGGAAGGTTTGATTTGCCCGGCAGCCTGCGGCGCCGAAGCCGCCTGGGCGAGCCCCGAACTCCAGATCGTGGCGACGAGTTCGCTGATCCAGATCGCCAATCATTTCCGAGGCACGCACGTTTTGTCGCGGCCCTCGCCGAAGGTGCACGCGGCAACTGCAAGCACGCTCGATCTGCGCGACATCAAGGGCCAGGAAAGCGCCAAGCGCGCGCGAAGTCGCGGCCGCCGGCGGAAATCATCTGCTGATGATGAGATCGCCCGGCGCTGGAAAGTCGATGCTCGCCGCGCGCCCGCCCTCGATCCTGCCGCCATTGTCGCCGTCCGAACTTCTGGAAGTTTCGATGATCGCCTCCGTCGCGGGCGAAATCCGCGACGGCGCGCTCACCGCGCAGCGGCCGTTCCGCTCGCCGCATCATTCGGCGAGCATGGCCGCACTGACCGGCGGCGGCCTGCGCGCCAAGCCCGGCGAGATTTCGCTGAGCCATCACGGTGTTCTGTTCCTCGACGAACTGCCGGAATTCGATCCGCGCGTGCTCGATTCGCTGCGCCAGCCGCTCGAAAACGGCGAGGTCTCGGTGTCGCGCGCCAATCACCGCGTCACCTATCCGGCGCGGTTCATGCTGATCGCGGCGATGAACCCCTGCCGCTGCGGCCACGCCTTTGCGCCGGGCTTCGCGTGTAAACGTAATCGCATCGAGTGCTGCACGGCCGATTATCAGGCGCGCATCTCCGGCCCCCTGATGGATCGCATCGATCTGCGCATCGAAGTGCCGGCGGTGAGCGCGGCCGACTTGATTTTGCCGCCGCCGGCGGAAGGCTCGAAAGAAGTGGCCGCGCGGGTGGCGGCGGCGCGCGATATCCAGACCGCGCGTTATGCCGGAATTGGTCTGCCGAACATTCGCACCAATGCGGAAGCACCGGCTTCCGTACTGGAAACCATCGCACAACCGGACGCGGCGGGAACGAAACTGTTGCGCGAGGCCTCCGAGACCATGCGGCTCTCGGCCCGCGCCTATCATCGCGTATTGCGGGTGGCGCGGACCTTGGCCGATCTCGATGGCGCCGAGAAGATCACCTGGCTGCATCTGGCCGAGGCGCTGTCCTATCGCGCGCTCTCCGAGGACTTGCAGCGGGCGGCGTGACAACCCTCCCTCGTCATTTCGGAAGCCGCGCAGCAGCTATCCGGAATCCATTTTTCCCGACATTCATGCGGTGCGATGGATTCTCCGATGTGCAATTGCACATCGTAGCTCGCCACTTTCGTGGCGCCCCGGAATGACGAAGAGACTTTTCCGACTAAGCAACCACGTAGCCATCCCCGCTTGCCGCATTCGGGAAACTGCGCGATTCTTCGCTCGAACGAATCATTTGACGAGGCAGAGCGGCGTCATGAATTCCGCGAAAAAAATAAGCGCTTTTCTGATGCTGCTGACGGCCGCGTTTTCGGTGGGAAATCGCGAAGTCCGGGCTCAAATCCAAACTCAACCACAAGCCCCGCAAAATCCCGCGGCATCTGTCCTGAGCCAAATTCAGGCCGGAAACGAGGAGTGCAAGCGCAAGTATCCGGACCCGGTGAAGCAGGCGATAGCAACCGCCACGTGCGAAAATCGCAACATGGAACTGCTGAGGCCTCAGATGGTGTACCCGGATCTCATGGACCAGGAACTCGCCAACAATCTGATGCTGGCCGAGAAGGTGCAGAAGGGCAAGATGACGCTGATCGAAATGAAGGCAGTCAAGGCGCAGCTTCATTCGCAAATCGTCACCGAGTTTCAGCGCCGCCAGCTTGCGAAAATGGCAGCGACCGCGCCGCCACGGCCGGCGGCACCGGCAGCTAATGTGACGGGCTTCATCGACCGGCCCGCTCCTGCTGTTCAAGCGAACCCCGAACCCCACTGTCAGACAGCGCGGTTTGGCATGATGCTGGGGATGTCTTGCAATTAGTGCGCGCCGTCTCGCAGCAGATCGGCCCGCATGCGGTCGATGACCTCGGCATAGTCGCGCGCCGCCGTCTGCCTGTACAATCGCGCCGTCGGGTACCATGGACTGTCGTCGCGACCGAGCAGCCATCGATGGTCCGGCACATAGGGCAGAAGGATCCAGACCGGCTTGCCAAGCGCGCCCGAAAGATGCGCGACGCTGGTATCGACCGAAATCACGAGGTCGAGTTGCTGGACCAACGTCGCGGTATCGGCAAAACTTTCAAGTTCTGGCGCCGCATCCAGGATGCCGCTGAGTTCGCGTAGCGTAACGAGGTCGCTGTCGCGCGCCTGCTTTTGCAGGCTGACGAATTGCGCCCCGGTGTCGAATAGCGGTATCACGGCTTTCAGCGGTAGCGAGCGTTTACGATCATTCGCATGGTTGGGATTGCCCGACCAGACGATTCCGATCCGCGGCCTTCGCGTCGAACCTAAAAATGGGTCCCAGTTCTTGGCGTGCCGGTCGACCGAAACATACGGTACGTTTGACGGGATGGTGTCGATGGTGGTGCCGAAAGCCAGCGGAAGGCTCATCAGCGGACAATGGAAATCGTGCTCCGGCAAGGCCTCGCCCTTGACCACCACTTGCGCGATGCCGGCGATGCCGGACAGCAATTCCCTGAGCGGCCTGTCGATCTCGATGATTACCTTTGCTCCACGCTCGGCGAGTTGCGGGATATAGCGGCAAAACTGGATCGCATCGCCCAAACCCTGATCGTTGAACAGGAGCAGCGTCTTGCCGGCGATCGGTTCTGATCCCAGCCATAATGGCCGGTCCCATCGCCTTCGTTGGATATCGACCAGCGGCGCCTTCCAGCGCCATTCGGCTTCGGCCCAGCCGGTCTTGTAATCGCCAACGCGCAATCGGTTGATGGCGAGATTCCAGTGCGCGTCCCCGTGATCCGGCTTCAGGGCGAGCGCAGTCCTGTAACTCGCCAACGCCTCTTCGAACCGGGACAAGTCGTCCAGGCAGGCGGCGCGGTTGGCGTAGGCATTGGCATAGTCCGGCTTGAGAGCAATCGCGCGATCGAAATCCGCCATCGCCTCCTCCTGGCGATCGAGGCTTCTGAGCACGTTGCCCCGGTTGTTGACCGCTTCGACGAGATTGGGATCGAGCGTAACGGCCCGATCAAGCACCGTCAGTGCTTCATCGAAGCGTTTCAGCCGGGTTAGAGCGAGGCCAAGGTTGTTGAAGGCATTGACGACATCGGGCCTGCCCTCGATCACCTTGCGTAAATGCCCAGCCGCTTCCTCGAATCGGCCCATGTCCAGCAACACAGCACCCAGGTTGTTTCGCGCGACATAGTTTTTCGCGTCGGCGGCCAGCGCCATGGTGTAACTGGCGGCGGCTTCTTCCGGCCGCGCGAGAAGCTGCAAGCACACCGCTTTTTTGAAGAGCGTCTCGGATCGACCGGGCCGGATCGCGTCGGACTGTTCGAACCTAGCGAGCGCTTCGCCATAGCGCCTCAAGTCAATCAGCAGCGATCCGCTTTTATCTGCGGCGTCGAGGTGGCGCGGGTCGAGCGACAGCGCAATGTTGTAGCTCTTCAAGGCTTCCGCGAACTGGCCTTGGCTCGCCAATAAGGCGCCGAGGCTGGAAAAATATTCGGGGTTGCCCTGATCGATGCGGATCGCGCGCGCCACGAAATCGATCGCGAGATCGACCCGGTTCGCTTGCGCATGAAGCAGACCGGCGAGATGCAAAGAACCGGCGTGCTGCGGGTCTAACGCCAGCGCCCGCTGTATTCGCTCTTCGGCCACCGCAAGCAATCCGGACTGAAAATGCCGCAAGCCGGCATCATAGAGCGATGCGACGGAGTCTTTCGACGGACTCCCGATCTTGCCGCTGGCACGGAGCTGTTTGCGCTTCATAACCTTGTGCAGGTTAAATGATGTTGCGTGGCTATTTGCGGTAGTCGATTCGCAGCAGACGAGGAAGCCCTAAACTTCTCAGGCCCGGAATGACGATGGGTCTTGACGCCGTTTCCGGCTCATCACCTGATTTGCCCGTCCTGCCAATGTGCCGCGGGCCTTTTTGCTTGCGACGGCGGGCAAATCACCGGCACTTTTCCGCGCGTCTTCTGCCCGCATGAGGGGCGTTTCGCGATCGTCACGAACGTGGGGCGGAAGATGCGGTGGACGCAATGGCGCGCGCGACGAGCGCGCCGGTTGCGGACGGCAAAGTCGTGGCGCCCTGATATCTCGACGCTGGTATCAACTCGCGCCAATGCTTCGCATTGCGCGGGGATGGTGGCAAGAAAGCCCGATCACCAGGGAGACCACGAAATAAGCCGTAAAACCATTGCGCGGGGAATGCCGGAGTGTTTCGGCGAACCTGCGGTGACTTGCTTGCGTGCTTTTTTCATTTTGCACGCAAGGCTGCGGGTGCGCTGACGCACCCGACGTTCCCTGCTCCCTCTGAGGTCGGGATGAAAAGTTGATGCACAACTCGGGCGTTTGACGTCGCGAGAATGCTAGCACGCGTCATTGCGAGGAACATAGCTCCGAAGCAATCCAGCTCTTCTGGATCGATTCGCTAACGCTCGCGATGACGATTGTGCGCTGTTTGACAGGTGAGAACGAATGCGTCGCAAACCGCGCCACACACTTCCCGTCAACCCCGCGGTAACCTGTTTTATTTACACTCCGCAAACCATAGGCCCGCGTTGTGTCGGGGCCGGAATGTGCGGGCGGTTCCATGTTGCGCTTTAAGATCCTGGCCTCGGCCGTTCCTCTGGTTGCCGCCGCACTGTTCGCACGCGGCGGGCTCCTGCCCGGCCCGCATCCCTGCATCGCCAGCGCCAGCGCCTCGGTGGAAATCGCCGACATGCCCTGGCGCGCCGACCTTCATGTCGCCTTCACTGACGATCCGGCAGAAGCGAGCGTGCGCGTACAAGTCACAGAGAGCGCGGAAGCGGCCGACTTCGCCCTCGTCGACGACTCTGATGTCGCGGAAGCCGGCGCCTGCGACGCCGATCCCGCCACCCACGCCGTCGCGATTTCGGACACGGCATCGCGTGGTGTACCCATTATCTATCTGTCGCATGATGGCCCGGCCGACTATCGGATCTATGTCCGCTCCAGGACATTCTCCCAGCGCGAGGCGGCGGCGCTCGTCGTCGGCGCCAACTTCGCCAGGCATCCGCTCAAGGCCGCCTCGCTCTGAGCCACCCCTCGCGCGATTAACCCCTGATTAACCACGTTCGCACGCCACGGACGGAACCAGAGTGCCCTCAAGCACTTCGCAAGGTGGTGCGCGGCATCTTCATCGCCAAATAAGCGAGCACGAAAAACAATTGGGTGATCGATGATGGGGCAGATGAGCCGGATCAAATTGCATCTGCGCCGCTTCTCGCGGCGCCATCCCTGGCTATCCGTCACCGTTCGCTCGTTTGTAATCTTTTCCGCGGCCTTTGGCGGCGCTTATGGCTTCATTGCCGGCAGCCGTTCCGAACATTCGGGCTACGACCCCAACAGCTTCGCGATCGGCGCAAGCTTTCTGTTTGCGATCGCCTGTCTGGCGCTTGCCACGGTGAGCATGCGCTTGCGATTCCTGCGCAAGAAGCTGCGCAAGATCGTGTTGCATAACGAGGCGATGGCCGACCGCAATTGGGAACTGCAGGAAGCCGAACAGCGCGCCCGCAGCCTGTTCGAGTCGCAGGGCGACCTGATCGTGCTGCGCGGCGCCGACGGCAGGATCACCTTTGTCAACGACGCCTATTGCGAACTGGCGCACAAGGAGCGCAACGAGCTGATCGGCAGCCGTTTCCAGTTCACCGTGGTTGAACAGGGTGCAAGCGCGATCGAATCCAGCGGCACACGGATTCACGACCAACGAATCGAAACCGCATTGGGCCTGCGATGGATCGCCTGGCGCGAGGCGCTGGTGCGTTTCGATGCCGGCGCACCGGCCGAAATGCAGTGCGTCGGCCGTGACGTTACCGACCGCACCGAAACCGAACGCGCGCTTTCCGAGGCGCGCGACCAGGCCGATGCCGCCAACCGCGCCAAGTCGCGCTTTCTCGCGATGGCAAGCCACGAAATCCGCACGCCCTTGAACGGAATCATCGGCATGAGCGGCTTGCTGCTCGACACCGTGCTGACGCCGGAGCAGACGACCTATGCCAAGGCGGTGAAGACTTCCGGCGATGCGCTGCTCGCATTGATCGAGGAGTTGCTCGATTATTCCAAGATCGAGGCCGGCAAGATCGACCTGGAATCGCGCCCCTTTGCGCTGGCGGCCCTGATCGAGGATATCACCGAACTGCTGGCGCCGCGGGCACAGGCGCGAAAACTTGAAATCGCAGCCTTCATCGACGACCGCCTGCCGGCGCAAGTGATTGGCGATGCTGCGCGGCTTCGGCAGGTGCTGCTCAACCTCGCCGGCAACGCAATCAAGTTCACTGTAACCGGGGGCGTGGCGCTGATCGTCGAGCCCGGCATCTGGCCCAACGAAATCTCGTTCCTGGTGCGCGACACCGGTATCGGCATTGCGCCCGAGGCGCAGGCGCGCATTTTCTGCGAATTCGAACAGGCCGACGAGCGCATTGCGCGGAGCTATGGCGGCACCGGCCTTGGCCTCTCCATTTCGGAACGCATCGTCAAACGCATGGGCGGCCGTATCACGCTTCAAAGCACGCTTGGTGAAGGCTCGACCTTTGAAGTGAGCCTCCCCCTGACGGCAAGTTCCGATGCACCCCAGCCGCCGCCTGTGCCCGATCTTGGCGGCCGGTCGGTGATGCTGGTGGCGCCCCAGACGATCGAAGCGTCGCTGATTGCGCGGCGGCTTGAAGGCTGGGGCGGCCAGACCTGCATGGTCTCCGACCCGGATGTGGCTTGCGCGCTGTTGCCGGAGCGCTCCTGGCATGCGGTCCTGCTCGACCACACGCTCGGTACCTCAGAGGTCGAGGCGCTGGCGGAGGCCGCCAAGCCTTTCGCGCCTCAACGAATCGTCCTCTTCACGCCCGCCACGCGGCAGGAAGTGCAATCCGCCACCTCGGCGCTCACGGGATATCTCGTCAAACCACTGCGCGCGGCTTCGCTTGCCGCCCGTCTTGTCGGGCCACCGGAAATATCCGCGCCAAGTCTTGCTGAAGCAAGTCTTGCATCGAGGAACCTTGTCGAAGATGCCCCGCCCGAGGCGGAGACGGTTGAGGCCATTGCCATCTCACTGCGCGGCCTTTCCGTGCTGGTCGCCGAAGACAACGAGATCAATGCGCTGTTGATGCGTTCCCTGCTGACCCGGCTCGGACATCAGGCGGTCATCACCACCAATGGCGAGGAAGCTCTGGAATCATGGCTTGCGGCGAAATCCGCCGGCACGCCCTACGATCTGGTGCTGATGGATATCCAGATGCCCGGCCTCGACGGTATCGAGACTACCAAACGCATTCGCGTCAACGAAGCGGGAGCCGGGCGGCGGACGCCCGTTCTCGCCTTGACCGCGAATACGCTGGTCGAGGATCGCTATGCCTGCTTTGAAGCCGGCATGGACGGGTTTCTGGTCAAGCCGCTCGATCGGGAAAAACTCGCAGACGCACTTAACCGGCTCGGCGCCTCCCCTCACCTCGTGGTCTGAGCTGATTGCCTTAAAGCAAACCTCGATTGCTTTCCCCCGCCTTGACAGCCGCACCCGATTCCATCGAGCATCGGCCAAATATCTCGGTCGAGCATGATCTCCGCGCAACCGCTTTTGCGTTTGTCGCGAGGGAAAGCCGGAATCCACTTTTCCGGATCATGCTCCAAAAAAACGTCAGGGAGGCATTCGATGCGCGGCCAGCTTTTGCGGTTTTCTTTTTTAGTTGTATCGACGTTTCTCGCGACGGGCCTTTTTGCCCCTCCTCCGGCAAATGCCAAAGAACCCAAGCTCGAGACTTCCGACGCCATGATCCCGTCGGGAGATGCGGGCATCCAGCTATTCGTCCGCAACAAGCATCTCGCCGGCCGGGAGAGTTCTTCCGACAAGATTTTGCTGTTTGTGCATGGCGCGACCTACCCGGCGGAAACCGCTTTCGACCTGCCGATCGAGGGCGTGTCGATGATGGACCTGATCGCGCTGCGCGGTTACGACGTCTATCTCGTCGATGTCAGGGGCTATGGGCGTTCGACCAGGCCTCCCGAGATGAGCCAGCCGCCGGAAGCCAACAAGCCGATCGTGTCGACGAAAGTCGCCGCCCACGATCTCGGCGCCGCGGTCGACTACATCCTGCACAAGCGCAAGGTGAGCAAGATCAATCTGATGGGCTGGTCCTGGGGCACTTCGATCGCGGGCTCCTACACCAGCGAGCATAACGATAAGATCGAGAAGCTCGTGCTGTACGCGCCGCAATGGATTCGGAATGAGCAGGCCACACCAAATGCGACGCCGCTGGGCGCATACCGGCTGGTGTCGAAGGATTCCGCGAGGGCACGCTGGCTGAAAGGCGTCACCGAGGACAAACAGGCCGACCTGATTCCGCCCGGCGTGTTCGAGGCCTGGGCCACCGCGACCTGGGCCACTGACCGCGAAGCCTCAAAACAAAATCCGCCGATGCTGCGCGCGCCCAACGGGGTGATGGAGGACAGCGCGAATACCTATGGCGCCGGCAAGGCGCTCTACGATCCCGGCAAAATCACCGTGCCGACGCTCTTGCTCCATGCCGAATGGGACGCGGATCTGCCGAGCTATCAGGCGCAAAACTATTTCGCCCAGCTCAAGAACACGCCGTACAAGCGGCTGATCGAACTCAGCGAAGGAACCCATACGGTGATGATGGAAAAGAACCGCATGCAGTTCTTCCATGAACTGATGGGATTCCTCGACGAGGAAAGGCCGCGGGCACTAAAGTAGGAAAAATTAGAGCCGGCGCAGCGCAACGGTTTCAACCACGTGGTCTGCGCCTTTCTTGAGGATCAGCGTCGCGCGCGGCCGCGTCGGCAAAATATTGTCTTCGAGGTTGGCGAGGTTGGTGCGTTCCCAGATCGCGATCGCCGTTGCGGTGGCTTCTTCATCCGACAGCGGCGCGTAGCGATGGAAATACGACCGGGGATCGTGGAACGCCGTGTCGCGCAGCGCCAGGAAACGGCGGATATACCAGTCGCGGAGCACCGGCTCCTCCGCATCGATATAGACGGAGAAGTCGAAGAAGTCGGACACCACAGGCACCGCCTTGCCGTCCCGCGGCAGCCGGCCGGTTTGCAGCACATTGACGCCCTCGACGATCAGGATGTCCGGCCGATCAACCTCGTTCCACTCATTGGGGATGATGTCGTAGGTAAGATGCGAATAGACCGGCGCCCGCACCCGTTCGCGGCCGGCTTTGATGTCACTCAGAAACGACAACAGCCTCGGCAGGTCGTAGCTTTCGGGAAAGCCCTTTTTCTGCATCAATCCTTGCCGCTCGAGCGCGGCATTCGGAAACAGAAAACCGTCGGTCGTCACGAGATCGACCTTCGGCCGCGGCGACCAGCGCGCCAGCAGCGCTTGCAGCACGCGCGCGGTGGTGGATTTTCCTACTGCGACCGAGCCCGCCACGCCGATAATGTAGGGCATCTTGCGGTCCTGGATACCGAGGAAGCGGCGCTGGGCAACGTAAAGCCGCTGCATGGCATCCACATAGATCGACAACAGCCGCGACAGCGGCAGGTAGATCTCCTCAACTTCTCTGAGATCGAGCCGGTCATGCACCGAGCGAAGCTTTGCGATCTCGCTCGCTTCGAGCGTCATCGGCATTCCATCGCGCAGGCGCGCCCACTGCTCCCGGGAGAATATCCGGTAAGGATTGTACTGCTGATCCGGGGCCCGAATATCCATGACGCCGCCTATCTCGCTCCGCGAGGCTTAACATTAGTCACGCTTGCGCGCGGCCTTCTCCTCAAGCCCGGACATGCCGGTGCGCTGTGCCAACGCGGCCTCGACTTCCTCAAGCCTGACGCCGCGCGACTTCAACAAGACAAGCCAGTGGAACAGCAAATCCGCGCTCTCCGCGATGAGGTGGTCGCGGTCGTTGCCAACCCCGGCGATCACGGTTTCCACCGCCTCCTCGCCGAACTTCTTGGCGCAATGCTCCGGCCCCTTGTCCAGGAGTTTGCGGGTATAGGAGGTCTCGCCGTCCGACGCCGCACGGGCGTCGATGATCTTGACCAGGTCGTGGAGCGAAAAACGCGACATCACTTCGAGCTCAACTTCGATTCACACGCCCGGCGCCACGGGCGCCAATGGCGTCTCTCATCTAGCACTTCTGTCACAAAGAGTCGTCAGGGATCGAGCCGCATGGCTAAGCCGGCGCGGACCATGTGCTCCTTGGCCTGGCGGATGGTAAATTCGCCGAAGTGGAAGATCGAGGCCGCCAGCACCGCGTTGGCATGGCCCTCGCGGACGCCGTCCACCAGATGGTCGAGATTGCCGACCCCGCCAGATGCAACGACCGGGACGGAAACACTGTCGGCGATCGCCCGGGTCAGCGGCAGGTCGAATCCCTGGCGGGTGCCGTCCCGATCCATCGAGGTCAACAGGATTTCGCCGGCGCCGAGCGATACCACTTCCTGGGCATATTCGATCGCGTCGATCCCGGTCGAATTGCGTCCGCCATGGGTGAAGATTTCCCAACGGTCGGAGCCGCCGCGTTTCACCCGCTTGGCGTCGATGGCGACCACGATGCACTGGTCGCCGAACTTTTCGGCGGCTTCCTTGACGAATTCGCGCCGGCTGACGGCCGAGGTATTGATCGAGGCCTTGTCGGCGCCGGAACGCAGCAATGTTTTGATGTCGTCGACCGTGCGCACGCCGCCACCGACCGTCAGCGGCATGAAACAGGCTTCCGCCGTACGCCGCACCACGTCCAGCATGATGCCGCGATTTTCGTGGGTAGCCGTGATGTCGAGGAAGCAAAGCTCGTCGGCGCCGGCGGCATCATACGCGATCGCCGCTTCGACCGGATCGCCGGCATCACGCAGATCGACGAAGTTGACGCCCTTGACCACGCGTCCATCTTTCACGTCGAGGCAAGGAATCACGCGAACCTTGAACATCGAAACTCCTAAGCTACCGCACGCGCGCTGCGGACCAGCGCCAGTGCTGCGGCAGGATCGAGGCGCCCGTCATAAAGCGCGCGGCCGACGACGGCGCCGGCCAGTATCTTGGCGCGCGGCGTCAATAGCGCCTTCACATCGTCGATCGACGCAAATCCGCCGGAAGCGATGACGGGAATGGAAATGCAATCGGCCAATGCGACGGTGGCGTCGAGGTTGAGGCCCTTCAACAGGCCGTCGCGCGCAATATCGGTGAAGATAATCGCGGCAACGCCCGCGTCCTCGAACCGCCGCGCGATATCGAGTGCAGTCACCTCGGACGTCGCGGCCCAGCCCTCGACCGCGACCTTGCCGTCGCGCGCATCGAGGCCCACTGCGACACGGCCGGGGAATTTCTTGGCGGCACTCTTGACCAGTTCAGGATCACGCACGGCAGCTGTGCCGATAATCACCCGCGCGATGCCCTTTTCGAGCCAGGCCTCGACCGTCTTCAAATCGCGGATGCCACCGCCGAGTTGCACCGGCATAGTGACCTTGGCGAGCATCGCTTCGACCGCATGCGCGTTGACGGGCTTGCCGGCAAAGGCGCCATCGAGATCGACGACGTGCAGATACTCAAATCCTTGTGCGGCAAAGCTTGCGGCCTGCGCCGCCGGATCGAGATTGAACACAGTGGCGCGCGCCATGTCGCCTTGTTCGAGGCGCACGCACTGCCCGTTCTTCAGATCGATGGCGGGAAAAAGAATCACGGCTTCCATTTCAAGAAATTGGAGATCAGAGCCAGTCCGAAGCGCTGGCTCTTCTCGGGGTGGAATTGCGTGCCGATGGCGGTGTCGCGGCCGACGATCGCGGTCACCGGGCCGCCATAGTCCGCGCGCGCCAGCACATCCGCCTCATTGGCGGCGTTGAGGTGATAGGAATGCACGAAATAAGCGTGGCGACCCTTCGGCCCCAACGGCAACCGCTCAAGCACGGCGTGCTCGCGCACCATATCGAGCGTGTTCCACCCCATATGCGGAATCTTCAAGTTCTCGTCGCGCGGCGAAATCTTTTCAACGTCGCCGGCGATCCAGTTGAATCCGTTGGTCGTGACGTACTCCTTGCCATGCGTCGCCATCAATTGCATGCCAACGCAGATGCCGAAAAACGGCCGCGCCTTGTGCCGCACGGCTTCCGTCAGGGCATCGACCATGCCGTCGAGCGCGTCGAGGCCGGCCCGGCAATCGGCGAAGGCACCTACACCGGGCAGCACGATGCGATCCGCGCGAAACACCACATCCGGATCGCGCGTGACGACGATCTTGTCCGGCGCTTCCATGCCGCGGCTGGCGCGCTCGAAGGCTTTCGCCGCCGAGTGCAGGTTGCCGGAGCCGTAATCGATGATAGCAACGCTCACCGCGGCGCCCCCGGTTCTGGAAACAGGCCGATGATCTCGTCGCGCGGTGGCGACGGCGGCCGTGAAAAGGCCTGGCCAGGCACATCCCGGGTCGGCGGCGGACCGCCGCGATCAACCGCCGGCTGGTCGTTGGTTGTCACGCGCAGCCGCGCGGTCCAACGATCGAAAAAGCGGCGCTCGGCGGCTTCCTCATCGTCGGCTACGACAATATCGAGCTGCCGCCATTTGCGCCGCGACAGCGTCCAGCGCCTGAGGCTTGCGGCCTCAAATCCCAACAGCAGAGCCAGCAACGCATCGACGACAAAGACCGTTGCGCCGGCGACGCCAAATTTGACCATCGCGATGTCGATGACCGCCATCAGCACGATCCAGCCGAGCAACGCCAGCCAGAGACGGTACCAGGCCAGCCAGATCACGCCGAAAACGGCGGCCCAGACATGGAAGCCGTCGCGCACGAAGGCAAAGCGATCGGTCGCGCGAAAATCCACGTTGTTGGTCACGGGTGCATGAACTGTATAGACCGGCATTTACTGCCCTCGTTTCCGAAGTTCGTCACTCGCCGCCCAAACCGGATCAGCCGCCGAGCTGACCCTTGGTGGACGGCACCTCGCCTGCCGCGCGCGGGTCGATGGCAACTGCTGTCCGCAACGCCCTCGCCAGACCCTTGAAACAGGACTCGGCGATATGATGGCTGTTCTCGCCATATAGGGTCTCGACATGCAAAGTCACGCCGGCATTGATCGCAAAAGCGTTGAACCATTCACGCACGAGCTCGGTGTCGAACTGACCGACCTTGTCGCGCGGAAACTCAACCTTGAACACCAGAACCGGCCGTCCGGAAATGTCGATCACGACCCGCGATAGCGTCTCGTCCATCGGCATGTGGACGCTGGCATAGCGGGTGATGCCGGCCATGGTGCCCAAGGCCTGCTTCACCGCCTGCCCCAGCGCGATGCCGACATCTTCGGTGGTGTGGTGGTGGTCGACGTGAAGATCGCCGTTGGCTTTGACGGTAATATCGATGCGCGAATGCCGGGCCAGAAGATCAAGCATGTGGTCAAAGAAGCCGATTCCGGTCGCGACGTTGGAGACGCCCGAGCCGTCGAGGCTAACCGTCACCTCGATGTCGGTTTCCTTGGTCTTGCGCTTGATGGTGGCGCTGCGCATGAAAAGTCTTCCTTTGGGGCCAACCCCTTGGCCAAAAACGCGGTTCTTTTAGCAGGCCGCCTTTTAACAGGCCGCCTTGGGCTTCGCCACTGCGGGATGCCGTTTTGAAGGCCAACTTCCCGCTATGGTGACCGAAATCAGCGCCCCTCATGCGGCCCGAAGGTCGCTTGGCTTGGGCGGGATGCCGTGTTGTAACCGCGTCGGCCTGCCCCTAAATCTGGCCGATACGAACCGGCACGAGGTATTTCATGCACGCATCAGCCCACGAGACTCCGGTCTGGCACGGCACCACCATTTTGACGGTCCGCAAGGGCGGCAAGGTCGTGGTTGGCGGCGACGGTCAGGTCTCGATCGGACAGACTGTGATCAAGTCCAACGCCAAAAAGGTCCGCAAGCTCGGCAAAGGCGACGTCATCGGGGGTTTCGCCGGCGCCACGGCCGACGCCTTTACGCTGTTCGAGCGGTTGGAAAGCAAGCTTGAGCAATATCCCGGCCAATTGACCCGCGCGGCGGTCGAACTCGCCAAGGACTGGCGGACCGACCGCTATTTACGCCGGCTGGAGGCGATGATGATCGTCGCCGACAAGGACGTCTCCCTGGTTTTGACCGGCACCGGCGACGTCCTGGAGCCGGAAGCCGGCGTGATGGCGATCGGTTCGGGCGGCAACTACGCTTTGGCCGCTGCACGCGCGCTGATCGACACCGACAAGGACGCCGAGGCGATCGTCCGCCGATCGCTCGACATTGCGGCCGACATTTGCGTGTACACCAACCGCAATGTCACCATCGAGACGCTGCAAGCGGGCTGAGAAGGCGGTCAGTGGAGTGGATTTGACAGTCGCTACCAAACGAACCGCGAGATTGCCAAGCGAATGTCGAATCCAAAACTCCACGAAGAACCTATATTTTGCTGGGTCCTTTTGATTCTAACATTCGCAAAATGGGGCCGCTGCAATGGGATGCGAATGTTATCGGACCACTAGGCATGGCAGCTTACGCGTTCCGTCCAATGGAGGCCGATGACCTGCCCATCATCAAGCGCTGGCTGGAGATGCCTCATGTCAGAGAGTGGTGGCACGACCCGGCCGAACAATTCGAACTCGTGAGCGGCGATCTCGGCCACCCCGACATGGCGCAATTCATCGTCGCCGCGGACGGAACAGAGTTCGCCTATCTGCAATGCTACAACCTGAGCGCCTGGAATACCGGCTTCGGCCCGCAACCCAAAGGCACCCGGGGGCTCGATCAATTCATCGGCGAAGCGGATATGATTGGGTGCGGCTACGGCTCGGCGCTCGCCCGCGCCTTTGCCGACCGGTTGCTGGCTTCCGGAACGCCCCGCGTCGTGACCGATCCCGACCCGCTCAACACGCGGGCGATCCGGGCCTATGAAAAGGCCGGATTTCGCCGCGACAACCTCGTCGAAACGCCAGACGGTCCGGCGCTACTGATGGTGCGTGATCAATGACGACGTCTCACACGCGAAGCACGGCGTCAGGCCTTTCGGCCTGGCAATGGGCGCTGATTGCCCTGCTACTGCTCTCACTTCAGGCGTCGATCCTGCTGGCGATGGGCCGGCGCCCGATCTGTGCCTGCGGTTACATTAAATTCTGGCACGGCGTGGTGCAGAGCTCGGAGAATTCGCAGCACCTGACCGACTGGTACACCTTCTCGCACATTATCCATGGGTTTTTGTTCTACGGCGCTAGCTGGCTGATTTTGCCGCGTCTTGCCTGGCCGGCCCGCCTTATCCTGGCGATGCTGATTGAAGGTGGTTGGGAGGTGATCGAAAACTCGAACTGGATTATCGAGCGCTATCGGAGCGCCACGGTGTCGCTGGACTATTTTGGCGACAGCATCGTCAATTCGGTGTCGGATACGCTTTCAATGATCGTAGGGTTTCTGCTGGCGCGAAAGCTGCCGGTTGCGCTAACAATCGCGCTCGGGCTCGCATTCGAGATCCTCGTGGGACTTCACATTCGTGACAATCTTACGCTGAACATCATCATGTTGATTCACCCTTTCGAGGCCATCAAGCACTGGCAGGCAGGACCACCCATCATCTGACGCAACTTGTGCTGTCCACAATTGAGCTTACTTGGGAAACATGACCGACTTTTCTCCCCGTGAAATCGTCTCCGAACTTGACCGTTTTATCGTCGGCCAGGCCGACGCCAAACGCGCCGTCTCCATCGCCCTGCGCAATCGGTGGCGGCGTCAGCAGCTCGCCGAAGGCCTGCGCGAGGAAGTGTTGCCGAAAAACATCCTCATGATCGGGCCGACCGGGGTCGGAAAGACCGAAATCGCGCGGCGGTTGGCCAAACTTGCCGGCGCGCCTTTCATCAAGGTCGAAGCCACGAAATTCACCGAGGTCGGCTATGTCGGCCGCGATGTCGAGCAGATTGTCCGCGATCTCGTCGAAGTCGCGATTGCGCAAACCCGCGAGCGCAGGCGCAAGGACGTTCAGGCGAGAGCCCAGCTCGCAGCCGAGGAGCGCGTGCTCGATGCGCTGGTCGGCGCCAATTCGAGCGCGGCGACGCGGGACTCGTTTCGCAAGAAACTGCGCGCCGGCGAACTCAACGACAAGGAAATCGAGATCGAAACCCAGTCCTCGGGCGGAATGCCGATGTTCGAAATTCCGGGCATGCCGGGCGCACAGATGGGCGCGATCTCGATCGGCGACATCTTCGGCAAAATGGGCGGCCGCACCAAAACGCGCCGATTGACCGTTGCGGGCTCCCACGAAACTCTCGTCAACGAGGAAGCGGACAAGCTGCTCGACAACGATCAACTCGTGCTCGAGGCGATCACAGCCGTTGAGGACAACGGCATCGTGTTCCTCGATGAGATCGACAAGATCTGCGTGCGCGACGGCCGCGTCGGCGGCGAGGTATCGCGCGAAGGCGTGCAGCGCGATCTTCTGCCGCTGATCGAAGGCACGACGGTGTCGACCAAGCATGGCGCCGTGAAAACCGATCATATCCTGTTCATCGCTTCCGGCGCGTTCCATATCGCTAAACCATCTGACCTGTTGCCCGAATTGCAGGGACGGCTACCGATCCGTGTCGAATTGTCGGCGCTGACCCGCGACGATATGCGCCGGATCCTGACCGAGCCTGAGACTTCCCTGATCAAGCAATATGTCGCGCTGATGCAGACTGAGGGCGTGACGCTCGACATCGACGACAGTGCCATCGACGCGCTCGCCGATATCGCGGTTGCCGTCAATTCGTCGGTGGAAAATATCGGCGCCCGGCGCCTGCAGACCGTGATGGAGCGCGTGCTGGACGAAATTTCCTTCGCCGCGCCCGATCGCCACGGCGAAACCATCCGGATCGACGCCGAGTATGTTGAAAAACACGTCGGCGATCTCGCCAGGAACACCGACTTGAGCCGGTTTATCTTATAATCGTATCATTGTGGCTGTCGTGCCCGCGAAAGCGGGGACCCATAACCACAAACGCTCGTTACAAACGAAAAAGCGGCTCCAGCCTTGGCGCAATACCAACATCGGTGGTTATGGGTCCCGGCTCGCACTCGCCAGCACTCGCTTGGCCGGGACGACATCGAAAGCCACGCATGAGCCTTCGTGCATGGCAAAATCCCTGGCGCGTGATGCTCGCCGTCAACGTCGCCGTGATGGCCGGGGTGCTGATCCACAAGATCACGCTGCCGCCTTACGTCCCCTACATTCATCTGCTCGTCGATTATCATTTCGGGTTCGTCAAACGCGCCCTGATCGGCGCGATTGTGTCGCTGTTTACCGAAAAGGTGCCGGTGTGGCTGGTTTTCGCGCTTGGCGGCGCGGTCTGGGTCCTGACCGCGCTTCTGTTCGTCAAACTATTCCGGCGCACATTCGGCTTTGACGATACCCATATGCCGCTGTTCGTCTTCACCGCGGGCTCGCCGTTCTTCCTGAAGAATTTCATGCACACGCTCGGGCATTTCGATATTTACGGCTGCCTGTTTGCGATCGTCCTTTTGCTCATTCCGGCGCAATCGACCGGCTTTGTGCTGCTGGCAACATTCTTTTCGGTCATCCTGATCCTGATTCATCACATCCATCTTCTGATGTATGTGCCGACCATCGCCGTGATCGTGATCCTCCGACACTATCTGAACGCGGGGATCGACCGAACCAATCTCGCGGTGGGAGTGATCTCCCTTTTAGCGCTTGGCGCGCTCTTTTTGGCCTTGCAGTTCCGGGGGACGATGCCGATTCCTGCGGCCGAGTTCACAGCCTATCTAAAAACCCGGATGGCCGATCCGTCTCGCACCGATCTCCTGAACTTCAGTTATATCTGGTACCAGCCGCTGGCGAAGGAAATCAGTGATACGTGGCAGCGGATGCCGTCGAACATTCTCGGTGTGCCGGTCTTCGCTCTATTGATCTGGCTGCATTCGCCGCTCTGGCGATATTTTGCCGATCTGATCCGGTCGCTCGCCGACGATTTCCAGCGCCGCATCGTTGTCGCCGGCATCGCTGCGGTGACCGCGGCTTACCTCATCATGTTTTCGATGGTGTTCGACTATTCGCGATGGATCTCGAACTGGGCGGTGTGCCTGTTTCTGATCCTGCATGCCGTCAAGGCCCTGCCCTCCGCGCGAGTCGCCTCGCCGGTCGCTGGTGATGACAAGAAGACAGGCGTGCTCGGTTGGATCGTGACGCTGATCCCGCGCGTCGGGGTGATCCGGCCGTTCTGATTTTTATTTTTTGACGCTATGGGATTCAAATCCGCGATCGCCGGATACGCACATAAAGCGCGCCGGTGCCGCCGTGGCCGATATGGGCTTCTTCAAAGCCGACCACGAACGTTCGAAATTCGGGCTGGCTCAGCCATTGCGGCACCTGGCGGCGAAGCACGCCGCGCTCGGATTCGGCGCCGATCTTGCCCTTGCCGGTGATGATGAGCACGAAGGTCAGACCCTCCCCATGCGCCTGATGCAGGAAACCCGACAGCGCACGATGCGCCCGCGCCTGCGTCATGCCATGCAGGTCAAGGCGGGCTTCGATCTCCTTCTTGCCCTTCGACAGTTGCGACCGTTCGCGGCGGCCGAGCGGCGCTAGTGGCGGCACGACTGGCTTCTTTGGCGACGGAACGGCGGTGGGAATCTCCGAAGTCGGATGAGCCACGGCTTTGGCAGCAACAGGCACTTCCGCGTTTGCGGAAGACGCCTGGGTATCGGTGACCCGCTGTTTCTTTCGCAGCGGTTTGGCTTGCTTGGTGACGCTCTCCCACAGCGCGCGCTCCTCCTCGCTCAGGGCTCGCTTGCGGCGCGGCGGGTCCAGGATTTGCGGCGGTCGCTTCATATTCTATCGACGGTAACGATGAAGCCGGCGATGACGGCGACTGGTTTGCTCGGGCTCGATCACCGGTCGCGCCTCCGGCAGCGGCACCTTGGCTTCGTTGACTGGCGCCGTGGCCGTTGATCCCGTGGTCGGCTTGGCGCTATCGGGCGGCTCTTTCGGCTTATCCTTCAAGGGTTCAGTCGGCGGAAATAGCTTGGCGATCTTCTCCGAGGGCCGTGGATCCGGCGCGGGCATCTTGCGACCGCGGGCGGCCGGATCAAGGCTCTTCGGCACCAGCATGACAAAGCGCATGTTGTGCCGGAAGCGGCCGGACACGCGACCGGCTTCGCTGCCAGCACCGTAGTAGATGTCGGCGCGCGCAGGACCCGTGATCGCCGAACCCGTATCCTGCGCAACCATCAGCCGCCGGAACGGTGTCTTCGACTGCGACGATTCGATCGGCAACTCGCCTTCGATGAAAAACAGCGTGCCATACACATGAAGAGAGTTGTCGACCGCGATCGAGCGCCCCGGCGTCAACGGCACACCTTGCGCGCCCACCGCTTCATCCTTGTCGGAGAGCGACACCTCGCGAAAGAACACATAGGCCCGGTTTTGCCGCCGCAATTCATTCGCCCCGACGGGGTTTTGTTCCATCCATTCCCTGATCTTCTGCATCGACATCTGTTCCTTCGGAATGATGCCGCGGTCGATCAGGACACGGCCGACAGCCGTATAGGGAAAACCGTTATGGGCGTCGTAATTGATGCGGATGGTCGCGCCGTCCTCGAGACGAATCCGGGCCGACCCCTGGATTTGCGAAAACAGAAGATCGGTTTGATTCTTGAGCCAGCAGATTTCAAGCCCACGACCGGCGATCGCGCCATCTTCGATTTCGCCGCGATCGTAATAAGGCACAAGCTTGCGGCGTCCGATCTTGCGAAACACCTGTCCCTTGTTGGGCAGACTAACGGCGTCCTGCTTGAAACCCCGAACAAACAAATTGGAGGGCCGGCGATAGACCGGAACGGTGTAGACATCGGTCTGGGTACGCGATCCGTCGACGATCGGCTCATAATATCCGGTGACAAAACCGGCATCCTCACCAAGCCGCGATATCTGCAAGGGCAGGAAATTTGTCTCGAAGAACGCGCGCGCCTTGCCGTCCTCCGTGATCTCCTGGGCCTTGGCCGCACGGCAAGGCTCGCGCAACGAGGCGCCGAGCGCCTTGGAATCCTCTGGCGGATTTCGTTGCGCCGCGATGGAGCCGCAACTGACGCGAAAGGCCTTGTAGGCCTGCACATGATCGTCCGACGCCCAGCCGGCGATGTCGGCCCAATTCAACGGCGTATATTGGCCGCCGTTGACGACGATCGGCCATTCAAGCTGCGGATAGGGGATGACGCGAGGAGCCGGCAGTTGCGCGCTGCGCGAAGCGAGCGACGTTCGCGCCTTGCGCGCCGCCCATGCCGTCAGTGGAATCACCGACAGCGCCAGAACCGTCACACCAAGCACGGCGGCGATACGCCGCGCGCGATTAATGGACGCTTCCGGTGCCAACCAGCTTCCAGTTAGGATCGCGCGAACCCGGGTCGCGAGCGAATGTCCAGACATCGGTGATATCGGCGACCTTGTCCGGGTTACCGTCAACAATCGCGCCGGTCTTGTCTCGGGTGACCGAAATCATTTGCGAGACAAAGCGAACGGTGAGTTGCGCGTTGCGGTCGCGCGCTTCGGCGCTGACGATCTCAGCCCTGTCGACCGAAACAAAGCGCGTCTCGGTCTTGCGCTCTTGCCGCTCCCGGTCCTTGATCGCGGCCTCGAAGCTCTCATAGACCTCGGTCGATAGCAGGTCCTTCAGCGCGCGGCGGTCGCCATTGGCAAATGCCAATACGATCATTTCGTAGGCGCTTTTCGCGCCAGTGACGAAATGGCGGGGATCGAACGATGAATCCTGCGCGACGATCCCGTCGAGACCCTGGGCCAGCGGCGTTCCGGGTTCGGCAAACCCCTTCCAGCGATCCGTCGGCGGCGCAACGTCAGCGGTCGGCGCCAGCGGCGTCTGGTCAATGACGGTTCCAGGTATTGGAACGACGTTACTGTCGGGCGCGCCCTGCACGACGTTGCGCGCCGCGCGATCATAGGGCGGCCGTTCGCTGCCGGTGCGCTGTCCAAGGACATTCCGCAGACGGAGGAAGATGAACACGGCCAACGCCAGGAAGATAATGGTATAAATATCCACGTCGAATTCGCTTTCTGGTTCTAGACGCCGGTGGCGGTAACGGCGGTAGAGCGCCCCTTGGGGGCTAGTGCGCACTTTCCGGAGTTCGTACTACAGCTCAGCAACCACCTTTGACGAACTTCGGAAAGTTGCGGGCACTAGCAGATATTACATCATGGATGGGTCAGCCTCATGTAAGCACGAAACCTTGTCCGGCCAATGGCATCTGCCGGCAGAAATGCTGGACGCGTTACGTACAGGCCGATCCCGCCTTGGCCGGTTTGCCCTGCACTTAATTGTAGCGCGTTTCAGGTCCGAGGGGAAACCCCACAGGCACCGGAAATCACGCATATTCAATCGTTTAGAGACGCTTCTCGTTCCCGACCTGGTGTAAGTGAGCAAATCGGGCCGCTTTCACGATCCGCTTTGACGGTCATCCTTGTGGAAAGAGGCAGGCCTATGATAGCCACTCGCCCCGACAAGGCTTTTTGCTTCCCTTTAAGGCGAAACCGGATGTGCCAAGCGGCTCCGCTCGCCAGATCGCTCCAGGAGAAATTCGTATGACCAACGGCAATGGCACGCCTCCCGAGGCGGCCCCTCCTCCGCAACTGAACGTGCTGGCGCAGTACACCAAGGACCTGTCGTTTGAAAACCCGAATGCGCCTGCTTCATTGGCGCCGCAACAGCAGCAGCCGGCGATCAACATCCAGATCAACGTCAACGCCGGCAACGTTGCTGAAAATGATTACGAAGTCGCCCTGTCGGTCGAAGGCAAGGCCGAGCATGCCGGCAAGCTGATGTTCAGCTTCGAACTCGTCTATGCCGGCGTGTTTCGGATCGTCAATGTGCCGAAGGAAAATCTGCACCCGCTGGTCATGATCGAATGCCCGCGCCTGTTATTCCCGTTCGCGCGGGAAATCATCGCAACCGCGGTCCGCGACGGCGGCTTCCCGCCTTTGATGCTCGACCCGGTCGATTTTGTCGGCCTTTACCGTCAGAACATGGAACGGCAAGCCGCAGAGATGCAGGCTTCGCAGATCAAGCCGAGCTGAGCGTACACTTTTCCGGATTGTACTTTAGACCGCCGGCAAAAAGTCGTTCCAGATCGGCTTGTCGCCGAGGGTCACGACAAAGTCCCGATGCGCCGCACGATCGGCCTCGGTGATGCGGGGTGCGAGCGGAACTTCGCGCTGCCGCCGCGGCATTTCGCCGTAGGCCGCCGCTCGCGTGTCTCGGGATTCCGAGGCCAGGACTAATTGCGATTGCCGGGCTCCGATCAGGTCGATGTACACCTCGGCGAGAAGCTCGGAATCGAGCAGCGCGCCGTGCTTGGTACGCCGCGAATTGTCGATCGAATACCGCGAGCAAAGATCATCGAGGCGATTGGACACGCCCGGGTGTTTGCGCCGCGCCAGCAGCAGGGTGTCGACCAGCCGCTCTCTTGAGATCGCAGGCCGCTTGATCCGGTCCAGTTCCGCATTGATGAAACCGATATCGAACGAGGCGTTGTGAATGACGAGCGGTGCATCACCAATAAACGCCAGGAACTCGTCTACCTCTTCCGCGAACAGCGACTTAGTGGAAAGAAATTCGCTGGAAAGCCCGTGGACGGCAAAGGCCTCCGCCGGCATGTCCCGTTCGGGATTGAAATAGCGGTGAAAGGTCTGCCCGGTCGGCATGCGGTTGAAAATCTCGACGCAGCCGATTTCGACCAGCCGGTCCCCGCGTAACGGATCGAGGCCGGTGGTTTCGGTATCGAGAACGATTTCGCGCATGGAAATAAGCCGCCTAGAAGAGCCGAATCAGGTTCGTGGAGGTGACATTTTAGCAGCCTCGGCCAGAATGTCGCGAATCCGCGCTCGCACGGGATCAAGACCATGCGATGTATCCACCACGAAATGCGCACGCTTTCTTTTCTCCGCGTCGGGCATTTGCTGGGCCAAAATGGCTGCGAGTTTTTCCTCGGTCATATTGGGGCGGGCCAGAATCCGCTCTCGCTGAATTTCGGGCGTCGTCGTGACCACGACCACCGCATCGACACGTTTCTCGCCTCCGGTCTCGAACAACAAGGGGATGTCGACCACCGCAACCGCCGCGCCGGATTGTTCGGCATCCCAGAGAAATTTCTGCCGCGAGGCGCCCAGCATCGGGTGAACGATTTCCTCAAGCCGCTTCATGGCGGCGGGATCGTGCACCACACGGGCTGAGAGCCTGTTGCGATCGACTTTGCCGTTTGTTGTCGTACCCGGAAATGCCGCCTCGATGGCCGGTCCCGCCTCAGCTTCATAGAGCCGATGCACGGCCGCATCGGCGTCATAAACAGGCACGCCGGCTTCCGCGAACAATTGCGCGGTGGTCGACTTTCCCATTCCGATCGAACCGGTCAATCCAAGGACGATCATGTCAAATACCCAGCAGATGCTCGCTGCGCAGAAATGCGAGTAGCTCCAGCAGCGGCAGGCCCAGGATGGTGAAGTGATCACCCTCGATCCGCTCGAACAAGTGAATACCGAGCCCCTCAAGCTGGTAGGCGCCGACGCTGGAAGTCACCGCATCGCCGGCCTTCTCGAGATAGTTGTCGATCTCGGCATCACCTAGCCGCCGCACGGTCATGCGCGCGAACGAAACATGTTCGAACATTAGCCTTCCATCGCGCACCACGGCAACCGCGGCATGAAGTTCGTGGCAGTGGCCCGAAAGCGCGCGCAGTTGGTCGGCGGCCTGCGCCCTTCCCGCCGGTTTGTTGAAAATCCGAGATCCCAGCGTCAGCGTCTGATCGGCACCAACGACATATCGTCCCGGCCGTCGGTCCGAAACCGTGCGGGACTTCTCACGGGCCAGAAGGCCTGCGATATCGCCCGGCGCCGAAAGACCTGACGATGCCTGGATGGCTCGCTCATCGATGTCAGCTGGATCGCTTTCGAATTCGATCCCCGCATCGGCAAGCAAGGCTTGCCGCGCCTTGCTTTGCGATGCCAGCATCAACGGCGCTTTTCCCAGCCACAACGTCATTCGGACAGCCGCTGCCTTTGTCTGTCGGTGAAAAGCTTCATGATCGCCGCGGCGGTTTCCTCGATCGAGCGTCGGGTGACATCAAGTTGTGCCCAGTCGAACTTGGCGCATAGGCGCCGCGCGTATGCAACTTCGTCGGTCACCGACTGCCGGTCGATATAGGTGTCGTTGTCGCGGTCACCCATGCTCAACAACCGGTTTTGCCTTACCTGAATAAGACGCTCCGGTGTGGCATGCAGACTGACGACCAGCGGCTTGGTCAAGGTCTCTAACTGATGTGGAATCGGAATCCCCGGCACCAGCGGTACGTTCGCGGTGCGGATGCCGCGGTTGGCGAGATAGATCGAAGTCGGGGTTTTTGATGTGCGGGACACACCGACCAGAATCACGTCGGCTTCATCGAGCCCTTCCACGTGCTGGCCGTCGTCGTGCATCATCGTATAATTCAGCGCATCGATCCGCTTGAAATATTCGGCATTCAGCGTGTGCTGGGCTCCTACCCGGCCCGACGTCGGTGCGCCGAGGTAAGCTTGAAACAATTGCATCACCGGACCGATGATCGACAGGCTCGGAATGTTGATTTCCTGGCATTTGGCCTGAAGCTTTGAGACGAGATCTTTTTCCAGAAGCGTGAACAGCACAATGCCGGGCGCTTCCTCGATTTCGGCCAATACCCGATCAAGCTGCTTCTGGCTGCGGACCAGCGGATAGACATGCTCGACCGGCGTCACGTTGGCGTATTGCGCGGCGACCGCGCGCGCCACGGTAATCAATGTCTCGCCGGTCGAATCAGAGATCAGATGCAGGTGGAAATAATTGCTGGTCGTGGGCACGTAAAACCCTGTGTGGTCTGTGAATCCTTGTGGAGCTTCTCTGAGATATTTTAGGCCGGACCGCCCCTTCCGGGATAACCCGCCTTTTTCTTCACAGCGCTCCCGACAAGGATAAGTCTACTCCGCACTACCAACGTTAGTGAGGTTTTGTGGATTTGTCTCTTTATAAACAGACGAGCCCGCCCGCCAAACAACTGAAACGTCTGGCGTAATGGCCATCAACGAAGTTGGTGCCGAAATTGTCGATAGCTGTGAAGAACTGCTGGAGAACGGTCCGGCTTTTTTGCGTGGGTCTAATTCACCGCTACTCAGACTCAAACTCTAAGATTCTAAAATTATTAGTTTAGATAAGCGTCGCTTGCGGATATGTGTTGCCGGGCTGAAGCAAAGATCAGTTGGAAGCGACCGCGCCGTTGCCGGTCAACGTCGTCGCGCTGCGGACGTTCCGAGGAAAGTGAGAAACGGTGTACGAGTGGATCAAGGCGCTGCATGTCATCTCGGTCATCTCCTGGATGGCCGGCATGCTCTATCTGCCGCGGCTGTTCGTTTATCACTGTGAAGCCGACGCTGGTTCGAAGCAGTCCGAGACCTTCAAGGTCATGGAACGGCGGCTGCTGAAGGCGATCATCAATCCGGCGATGATCGTGACCTGGTTGGCCGGGCTTTATCTGGCCTGGGCTGGTCATTTGTTCTCGATGGGCTGGTTACACGGAAAATTATTGCTGGTGGTCGTGCTGTCGGGCGTCCACGGCTTTTTTGCCCGCTGCGTGAAGGATTTCGCGGCCGACCGGAATCAGAGGTCACAGAAATTTTATCGGGTTATCAACGAGGTACCGACCGTCCTGATGATCGGGATCGTTATCCTGGTAGTGGTTAAACCGTTTTAGCCGCGCTTGCGGGCGGTGGCATCGTCTGAGGCCATCTTGCGGAAACTCGGCTGATTTTCTATATTGGGGACATTCCCACCCTACGCAGGCGGATGTGGTCGTGTCCCGGTTTCCTCATTGGACCGGCCGCCGCATCAGGTTTGAAGCCTTCCTGGCGCTTTCCTTGCTCAGACCTGCGGACTTTCTGATTCAGGTCCGCATTTCCAAAAAGCCTCCTTGCACCCTCCCCCTAAGCACTCCACAGGACCATCCCAATGCGGGAAATAAAACTTCAAGACCTCAAAGCCCAGACGCCGGCGGAACTCGTTTCGTTTGCGGAAGAAAAGGGGGTCGAAAACGCCAGCACCATGCGCAAGCAGGAGCTGATGTTTGCCATTCTTAAACAACTCGCGATCCAGGAAACCGATATTATCGGCGAAGGCGTTGTCGAGGTTCTCTCCGACGGCTTCGGCTTCTTGCGGTCGCCGGACGCCAACTACCTGCCCGGCCCGGACGATATCTATGTTTCACCGTCGCAGATCCGCAGGTTCGGGCTCCGCACCGGCGACACCATCGAGGGCCATATCCGTAGCCCGAAAGAAGGCGAGCGATATTTCGCGCTGTTGAAAGTCAACACGCTGAATTTCGAGGATCCGGAGAAATCCAAGCACAAAGTCAATTTCGACAATCTGACGCCGCTGTTTCCGGACGAGCGCTTCCGCCTCGAGCTCGAAGATCCCACCAGGAAAGACCTTTCGGCGCGGGTGATCGACATCGTGGCCCCGATCGGCAAAGGCCAGCGTTGATCGACGAGCGGCCGGAAGAAGTCACCGACATGCAGCGCTCGGTAAAAGGCGAGGTGGTCTCGTCGACTTTCGACGAGCCCGCCGTCCGCCACGTTCAGGTCGCCGAGATGGTGATCGAGAAAGCCAAGCGCCTGGTCGAGCATGGCCGTGACGTCGTGATCCTGCTCGATTCGATCACACGCCTGGGACGCGCTTACAACACCGTGGTGCCGTCCTCGGGCAAGGTGCTGACCGGCGGTGTCGACGCCAATGCGTTGCAGCGGCCGAAGCGATTCTTCGGCGCTGCGCGTAACATCGAGGAGGGGGGTTCGCTGACGATTATTGCGACCGCCCTGGTCGATACCGGCAGCCGCATGGACGAAGTCATCTTCGAAGAATTTAAAGGCACCGGCAATTCCGAACTGATCCTTGACCGCAAGGTTTCGGACAAGCGGACCTTCCCGGCGATCGACATTTCGCGCTCCGGCACCCGTAAGGAAGAGCTGATCACCGATCCGCAGGTGCTGAAGAAAATGTACGTGCTGCGGCGGATCCTCAATCCGATGGGAACGATGGACGCGATCGACTTCCTGCTCGACAAGCTCCGCAACACCAAGAACAACTCGGAATTCTTTGAATCGATGAATACGTAACAACTAGGCCATTGGCCGAGTGGGGCGCCTCCGATGGGGGCGCCCTTTTCATTTGAGGCCGTGATTAGCTATCTCGACCGGTCTGTTCTTCAGAAGTTATGCTGCAACAAATGCCGCAGCAGGAAACGCCCCCAACGCCCGGCGATTCAAATTCCATTGCATTTTCAATGGCCCGCCGCCAAATAGGCCATGCACCCACGCGAGCAGACCATTTTTGCGCTGTCATCGGGCCGGCCGCCGAGCGCGATTGCGATCGTGCGGGTGTCGGGTCCGCTGGCCAAGGCGGCGCTTGAGGCCTTGGCGGGCGGGGTGCCGCAACCCCGGATGGCGACGCGAGTCCTGCTGCAAGACTGCGAGGGGCAGGGGATCGATGATGCGATCTTGCTTTGGTTTCCGGGACCCGCAAGCGCGACCGGAGAAGACGTCGCTGAATTTCATATTCACGGCAGCCGCGCGGTGCAGGCCGCGTTGTTCGCCGCGCTCTCGAAGCTTGTAAATGTCCGGCCTGCGGAGCCCGGCGAGTTCACCCGCCGCGCATTTGAGAACGGCAAGCTCGATCTCACCGAAGCCGAAGCCCTCGACGATCTGATTCACGCCGACACCGACCGGCAGCGGCGCCAGGCGTTGCGCCAGCTTCAGGGACTGCTCGGTGACAAGGCGCGCGATTGGCGAAAGCGCATCATCGAGGCGCAGGCTTTGATTGAGGCCGGAATTGATTTTTCCGACGAAGGCGATGTGCCGGCGGAGTTGATCGCGCCTGCTTTGGCGACGATCAAAGCCTTGCTCCGCGAAATCGAGGAAACCCTGGCGGCGCAGGGACGAAGTGAACGGCTGCGTGACGGCCTGACGGTTGCGATTTCGGGTCCGCCCAATGTCGGGAAGTCGACACTGATCAATCTCCTGGCGCGGCGAGAGGTTGCGATCGTCTCGCCGCATGCCGGCACCACGCGCGACGTGATCGAGGTTCAGCTTGATCTCGATGGCTATCCGGTGACGGTGATCGACACGGCTGGCATTCGCGACACCGAAGATCCCGTCGAGCAGGAAGGCGTGCGGCGCGCCCGATCGCGCGCCGCCGAGTCGGATCTCGTGCTGTGGGTGACGGACGGCGAGCACAAGACCGGCAGGAACGAGATGACGAATCCGGCGGCGGTGGTGTGGGCGGTTCGCAACAAGATCGATCTCGACTCGGTCGATGGGCGAGCCGGGGCAGGAGCGAAGATTGAACCAGGGCAGGGCGCGACCTTCCAAATCTCCGCGGCTCAGGGCGTTGGCATTTCGGAGTTGGTCGTAGCCCTCGGAGCCTTTGCACGGGATTACTTTGGGTCGGAAGAGGACAGCCTGATCGGCCGGGAGCGACAGAGGCGGCTGTTGCACGAGACGGCGGACGGATTGCGGCGCTGCCTGGCAGTTGCTGGACAAGGCGATGAGTTGGCCGCGGAGGAGCTGAGAGTGGCGTCTCAGGCGCTGGGTCGGTTGCTCGGACGAATCGATGTCGAGGACATTCTCGATAAGATCTTTCGGGAATTCTGCATCGGTAAATAATGAATATAAATTCAGTTCTATAACTATTGAGAGAGACCGCTGTTTCACGTGAAACAGCGGCTTGTCACTTTCGGGTTTGATCGCTGCGGTATAGAAGATGCCGTATGACTCTCCGTTCCAATTCATTTGACGTCGTCGTCATTGGCGGCGGCCATGCCGGCTGCGAAGCGGCCAGCGCGGCTGCGCGGATGGGTGCGAGGACCGCGCTGCTGACCCATCGCTTTTCGACCATCGGCGCGATGTCCTGCAACCCCGCTATCGGCGGTTTGGGTAAGGGCCATCTGGTTCGAGAAGTTGACGCGCTCGACGGATTGATGGGTCGAGTCGCCGACGCCGGCGGCATCCAGTTTCGCGTACTCAACCGACGTAAGGGTCCGGCTGTCCGCGGGCCACGCGCCCAAGCCGACCGTAAGCTCTATGCAGCGGCGATGCAGGCCGCGATCCGTGAGACCGCGAACCTGGTCGTGGTCGAAGGCGAGGCCGACGAGCTGCTGGTTGTCGGGGATAGGCTGCGAGGCGTCAGGCTTTCCGAAGGCCGTGAGCTGGCCGCCGGAGCGATCGTTGTCACCACCGGGACTTTCCTGCGCGGCCTGATTCATTTGGGCGAGAAGAACTGGCCCGCTGGCCGAGTCGGCGAAGCACCGGCTGTTGAGCTCTCCTCGTCTTTCGAGCGTATCGGCTTCAAGCTGGGTCGTCTGAAGACCGGCACGCCGCCGCGTCTCGACGGCACCACAATCGATTGGTCGGCAGTCGAGATGCAGCCCGGCGATGATCCGCCCGAACCGTTTTCGGTCATGACCGACCGAATCGCCACGCCTCAAATCCAGTGCGGGATCACGCGAACCACGACAGCGACCCATGAGGTGATCCGCGCCAATGTGCATCGCTCTCCGATGTATTCGGGCCAGATCAAGAGCAGCGGACCGCGCTATTGCCCCTCGATTGAGGACAAGATCGTCCGCTTCGGCGAGCGGGACGGGCACCAGATTTTCCTTGAGCCGGAAGGCCTCGACGACACCACGGTATACCCCAACGGCATCTCGACCTCGCTTCCGGAGGAGGTGCAATCCGCCATCCTCGCCACGATCCCCGGCCTGGAGCGGGTGCGGATGGTTCGCCCGGGCTATGCCATCGAGTACGATCACGTCGATCCGCGAGAGCTCGATCCGACCCTTCAATCGAAGCGGCTAGCCGGCTTGTTTCTGGCCGGCCAGATCAATGGCACCACCGGCTATGAAGAGGCTGCGGCCCAGGGGCTGGTGGCAGGGCTCAATGCGGCGCTTTCGGCGGGTGGTTCGCAAGCCATCGTATTCGATCGCGCCGAAGGCTATCTCGGCGTGATGATCGACGACCTGGTGACGCGGGGAATTACCGAACCCTATCGAATGTTCACCTCGCGCGCCGAGTATCGCCTGACCTTGCGGGCCGATAACGCTGACCAGCGCCTGACGGATAAAGGGATCGCGCTTGGATGCGTCGGGCCGGCACGATCCGAACGGCACCGCGCCAAGATGGCTGCGTTGAGTGCCGCCAAGGCCCTGGCTCAATCGCTGAATCTGACCCCAAACGAGGCCGCCCGATACGGCCTTACACTCAATAAAGACGGTCAGCGCCGGTCCGCTTTTGAGCTGCTCGCCTATCCCGAGATCGGTTGGGAGCAGGTCCGCTCCATCTGGCCGGAGCTGTCGGCCGTTGAGCCGGGGATCGCCGTCCACCTCGAGATCGATGCCAAATACGATGTCTATCTCAAGCGCCAGGTCGTGGACGTCGAAGCCTTCCGGCGCGACGAAGGCTTGGTTTTGGCCGGCATCGACTTCGACGCGGTCTCCGGTCTTTCCAATGAGGCCCGGGCCAAGCTCAAGGCGGCGCAGCCGCGCACGGTGGGTCAGGCCGGCCGCCTCGACGGCGTAACGCCCGCCGCACTCGGCATCCTGGCGGCCCATCTGCGGCGAGAAGCTCGGCGGAAAACAGCCACGGGGATCTCGGCCACGGGCGGATAAACGCCTATGGTGTTTCACGTGAAACAAAACGATTCTCCATGAACGCGACCACTCACCGCCCCGAACCTGGTGCCAAGACTCCTTCGCAGCAGGACCTCGCCGCCGACAGAGCTGCTGCGCTCGCGCTGACGCCTGTTTCACGTGAAACAGAGGCGCGGCTGGATCGCTTCGTCGATCTGCTATGGACATGGCAGGCGAAGACCAATCTCGTCTCGCTTTCGACCTTGCCAAAACTTTGGAGCCGGCACGTCTCGGACTCGTTGCAGCTCCTCGACCTCGCTCCGGCTGCGAAGGTCTGGATGGATCTCGGAAGCGGCGGTGGCTTTCCGGGAATGGTTCTGGCTTGCGCTCTCGCGGACAGGCCAGGCGCGTCGGTTCATTTGGTGGAGCGCAACGGCAAGAAGGCCGCCTTCCTGCGTGAGGCGTTGCGTGTCACCGCAGCACCGGGGGTGGTCCATCTCGCCGGCATTGAGGATATTGTGGATAGGGTGGTAGAGCCGATCGATTGCGTCACCGCGCGTGCGGTAGCTCCGCTACATCAGCTCATCGGCTTTGCTGAACCTGTGGTAAAGAAGGGTGCAAAGGCCCTGTTTCTCAAAGGCCAAGATGTAGAAGTAGAATTGACCGAGGCCACTAAATATTGGAACATTAAACCTCTTTTGCATCCCAGCCGCACCGGCGGACACGGCTGGATTGTCGAGCTCGATTGGATCGAGCGATGCAACCCATCCAAAAGCGCCGATGGCAGTACGCTATGAGCGAAATAGATCAAGGTTTACAAGAAGATAGTACGCAACCCTTGCCGGGCCATCCCCGCATCCTGGCGCTGGCCAATCAAAAAGGGGGAGTCGGCAAGACCACCACGGCGATTAACCTCGGTACCGCGCTCGCCGCCATTGGCGAACGGGTGCTGATCGTCGATCTCGATCCGCAGGGCAACGCCTCGACCGGTCTCGGCATCGATCGCCGCAGTCGCAATTGTTCGACCTATGACGTGCTGATCGGCGAGGCAGCTTTGCGCGAAGCGGTGGTGCCGACCGCGGTGCCGCGCTTGCATATTGCTTCGTCGACGATGGATCTCTCGGGTCTTGAGCTTGAATTGGGAATGACGGCCGGCCGTGCCTTCCGTCTGCGCGATGCTATCGCGGCCCTCAATCACAACGTCTCGCCGGATGCCGATTACACCTACGTTCTGATCGACTGCCCGCCGTCGCTCAATCTTCTGACCGTCAATGCCATGGCGGCTTCGGATGCGATTCTGGTGCCGTTGCAGTGCGAGTTCTTCGCGCTCGAAGGCTTGTCGCAGCTCCTGCAAACCGTGGAGCAGGTGCGCTCCACACTCAATCCGAACCTCTCCATCCACGGCATCGTGCTGACGATGTTCGACTCGCGCAACAACCTGTCGAACCAGGTCGTCGCCGACGTCCGGCAGTTCATGGGCAACAAGGTCTACAACACCATGATCCCGCGCAACGTGCGCATTTCCGAGGCGCCGTCCTACGGCAAGCCGGTGCTCGTCTATGATCTCAAATGCGTCGGCAGCGACGCCTACCTCAAACTCGCAACAGAAGTCATCCAGCGCGAGCGTGAGCTGCGGACGCATTAGGCGAGAAGAACTATCCGGACCGAACACGACACGGGAGCGTTGAGTTGAATCCAAGGGAGCTGGCGATGGCCGACGAAGCGCGTTCGCGACTGGGGCGCGGTCTTGCAAGTCTGATCGGAGATGTCGGCGGCGAAGCTGCGCATGTCGACCGGCCACGCGCGCAACGCAAGGTCCCGATCGAATTCCTCAAGCCGAATCCGCGCAATCCACGCCGGGAATTTCCCGATGCCGAGCTGAAGGAACTGGCCGATTCGATCAAGCAACACGGCGTGATCCAGCCGATCGTGGTTCGGCCGGTGCGCGGCGCGCAGGATCGCTTCGAGATCATCGCCGGCGAACGCCGCTGGCGGGCTTCGCAGGCCGCGGGCCTGCACGAAGTGCCGATCGTGCCGGTCGACGTCAGCGATTCGGACGCACTCGAGATCGCGATTGTCGAAAACGTCCAGCGCGAGGATCTCAACGCGATGGAGGAGGCGCAGGGCTATCACGCGCTCGCCAACGAATTCAAACGCAGCCAGGAAGATATTGCGAGAATCGTCGGCAAGAGCCGCAGTCATATCGCCAACATGATGCGGTTGACGAAACTGCCGGCAGAAGTGCAGGCCTATATCGCGCTCGGCCAGCTGTCAGCCGGCCATGCCCGTGCGCTTATCGGAGTTCCCGATCCCGCTGCCGCCGCGAAACGTATCGTCGAAGAAGGTCTCAACGTACGCCAGGCCGAAGCCCTGGCCCATGTGGAAGGCGTGCCGGAGCGCAAACCGCAAAAGGCGAGAGGCGGCAAGGCAAAGGATCCCAACACGGTGTCGCTGGAAAAAACCGTGAGTGACGCGCTCGGACTTGCCGTCAGCATCGATCATCACGAAACCGGGGGCATCGTCCACATCCGCTACCGCGACCTCGATCAGCTTGACGATGTCGTGCGGCGGTTGAGTTCCAAATCCTGATTTCAAGTGTTGAGATGATTTTATCTTAGCCCGCATCACGGGTTCGTTCCCGCAGCGCGGCGACGGCTTCATCCCCGCCGTTTTGCATTCACTGCAATGGAAAGCAGTGCGCGTTGCGCAATGACGGCGGCGAGCGTTGCCTGCTTGCGCATTTCGAGCGCCGCGGTCGCTAGCTGATCGATGACCAGCGTCAGCCGCGCCGCATCGAAATTGCGCAGCGCGGTCTCGACATTGGCCTTCCGGGAAAAATGCAGCCTTGGAAATCCGCCATCGAGCACGACAGAGCTCGGCGTTCCCTCGGCGATTGCGAGCGCGGATTTGTGCAGCCACGCGGCCTGGCGCTGGGCGGCGGAAATGATCACGCCGGGATAGGTGCCGGCCACCATGGCCTTGGCGAATTCGGTCTCGACGACGGCAGGATTTCCGGCAAAGGCGCCATCGACGATCGGGTCGATCTTCAACTCGGATGCATCGGCCACGACCGCCATCACGTCATCGAGGGTTACCTCGCTTTTTCCGTGCGCGTAGAGCGTGAGTTTACGCAATTCATTCCGCGAAGCCTGCCGGTCGCCGCCGAGCAAGTTCATCAACACGGCGCGGGCATCCGGAGCGATACGCAGGCTCGAGAGCTTTAGCTCGTCGTCGATCAATTTCGCCAGATCACGTTCGGTGTCGGGATAGCAGGCAATTGCGACGGCGGTCTTGGCACGCTCACAGGCCTTGCGCAGCGGCGATTCGGGCCGCAGCTCGCCGGCCTCGATCACGATGCGGCAATCCTTGAGCGGTGTTTCCGCCAGCGCATCGATGCCGCTAGCAAAACTCCGCGAGCCGGCGCGAACGCGAATGGCGCGGCGGCCACCGAACAGCGGGATCGTCAGCGCCTCATCAACCAGTCGGGACGGCTCGGCCGAAAGCTCGTCGCCGTCCAGCCGCACCAGCGAGAAAGGATCATTGGCATCGTCGACCGCCGACGCCAACAACGCCTCGGCGCGCTCGCGCACCAGGCCCGCGTCCGGACCGTAAAGCAGGACGATCGGCCGCCCCGGATCCGGCCGGGCGAGAAAACTATCGATTTCTCTTCCGCGCAGCGCCACCATGGAAGGACCAATACCTGTCGTTTTCGGATCGGCGAAGCCGCTGTCTTGAAGCCGCCGCCTTGGGCGAAGGGCAAAGATCGCGACAAAAAATCTGTGGCTCGCGCCGGCAGGCGCGGCAAGGAAGGCCTGATACCTCAGGCGCCGGCGAAGAAGAACGAAGCCAGGCGCGTCTTGATGTTTTCGGCGACCTCCTGAGAGGCACGATCCTCGGCATCGCGCAAAGCGCGTTCGCGGGCAAACCGCTGATAGCTGCCCGGAATGTCGTAGGTGACATGCGAGAACGTTGTTCCCGTCATCACCGATTTGTTGGTGGCGTTGTCGATCAAGTTGAACTGCGCGTCGAGGCTGTAATTTTCGCTGGTCGGCAACCCCGTCGTAGTGTCGGTCATCAGATCACTACGTCCGGTGTTGAATCGGATCTCAAGCCTGTGAGTAGGTGTCGTCCCCGTAGCATTGCCATAAAGCTTGAACGCCAGCGCATTGCGGATCGCCACGCCCAACCGGGCGTCACGCGACGAGTTCGGCTTGTTGACCGGAGGGAGTTCCACCCCCATCAATTTTTCCCGCAGGCCCGGCGTGCCGTCTGTGTGTTCGGCATACATCGGCTGGAAGCAGCCGGCCGTCAGGGAGGCCAAGGCGGCCACGGCGAGAAACCGAGTGACGATCTTAGCCAACGACATTCACGATCCTCATCGGAACAACAATCACCTTACGCACGGGCTTGTCCCCCAGAGATTGTTTTACCGCATCAAGGGCCAAAACGGCAGCCTCAATTTCTGGATTCTGGGCGTCGCGGGGCACCGTGACCTCGCCCCGTTTCTTACCGTTGACCTGGACCACCAGCGTCACGCTGTCTTCAATCAGCAAATCTCGTTCGATTTTGGGCCAGTTTGCTTCCGAAACCAGACCCGATCGGCCGAGCAGCACCCAGCAGGCCTCCGCCAGATGGGGCATCATGGGCGCAAACAGTTGAACGAGAATCGTGGCGGCTTCCTGGATGGCCCAGCTCAGGTCTGGCGAGGGTTGCCCGGGGCGCGCCAGGACATCGCCCAGTGCATTGGAGAACTCCCGGATATAAGCCAGGCAGACATTAAAGTGGAGCCGCTCGATTCCGGTCGAAACCTTGTCGAGGGCGCCGTGGGCCGCCTTGCGCAAGCCAAGCGCGTCGGTCCCGAATGACGCAGGCTTTGCGGCAGGCGCCGTCTTGCCGGCCTCGGCCGCTTCATGAACGAGGCGCCAGAGCCGTTGCACAAAACGCGAGGCGCCCTGCACGCGCTCATCGCTCCAGATCACGTCGCGGTCGGGCGGGGAATCCGACAGCATGAACCAGCGGGCCACGTCGGCGCCGTAGGTCGCGATGATGTCGTCGGGGTCGACCGTGTTTTTCTTCGACTTCGACATTTTCTCGATGGCGCCGATCGCAACCGGCTCACCGGAGGACAGCAGCGTGGCTTGCCGATCGGCGCCCGCGCTCTCGACCTTCACCTCCGCCGGCGTGACGTAAGTGCCATCGGCTTTCTGATAGGTCTCGTGAACCACCATGCCCTGGGTGAACATGCCGGCGAACGGTTCTTTGATGTCGATGTGACCGGTCGCCTTCATGGCGCGGGTAAAGAAGCGGCTATAGAGCAGGTGCAGGATCGCGTGTTCGACGCCGCCGATATACTGATCGACCGGCATCAGGCGGTTGGCGACATCGGGCGTGGTCGGGGAGGTCTCGTTCCACGGATCGGTGAAGCGCGCGAAATACCAGGACGAATCGACGAAGGTATCCATGGTGTCGGTTTCGCGCAGCGCCGTGGCCCCGCATTGCGGGCAATTGACGTGCTTCCAGGTCGGGTGATGGTCGAGCGCGTTGCCCGGTTTGTCGAAGGTCACGTCTTCGGGCAGTACGACCGGCAGGTCCTTGTCAGGAACCGGCACGACGTCGCATTTCGGGCAATGAATCACCGGGATCGGACAGCCCCAGTAGCGCTGACGCGAGATGCCCCAGTCGCGCAGGCGGAAGTTCACCTGCCGCTCACCGACGGGGGAGTTGCCGCGCAGCTCCGTCTCCAGCCGCTTCGCGACCTCTTCCTTGGCCGCCTCGATCGTCATGCCGTCGAGGAAACGCGAATTGATCATTCGGCCATCGCCATCATAAGCGGTGTCCGTGATCACGAAAGTCTTCGGGTCCTGGCCTTCCGGACAAACCACCGGAATATTGCCGAGATGATACTTGTTGACGAAATCGAGGTCGCGCTGATCGTGCGCCGGACAGCCGAAGATCGCGCCCGTGCCATATTCCATCAGCACGAAATTGGCGACGTAGACCGGCAGCTTCCAATTCGGATCGAACGGGTGAACGGCGCGAATGCCGGTATCGAAACCCTGCTTTTCGGCGGTGTCGATAATTTCCTGCGCGGTGCCGGTGCGTTTGATCTCGGCGATAAACTCGGCCAGCTTCGCGTTCTTCGCGCTCGCTGCCTGCGCTAGCGGATGATCGGCTGAAATCGCCATGAACTTGGCGCCGAACAGCGTGTCCGGCCGGGTCGTGAAAATCTTCAGTTCGGTCTCGCCGGCCGGCGTCGTCGCTGCGTCGAGCGCGAAGCGAATCAGGAGCCCTTCGCTGCGTCCGATCCAGTTGCGCTGCATCAGCCGCACCTTGTCCGGCCAGCGGTCGAGTGCGTCGAGCGCGTCCAAAAGTTCCTGCGAGTACTTCGTGATCTTGAAGACCCACTGATTCATTTCGCGCTGTTCGACCACCGCGCCCGATCGCCAGCCGCGGCCGTCGATCACCTGCTCGTTGGCGAGCACGGTCATGTCCACCGGGTCCCAGTTGATCTTGCGCTTCTCGCGCTCGGCGAGACCAGCACGCAGGAAGTCGTTGAACATCTTCTGCTGGTGCTTGTAGTAGCCTGGATCGCAGGTTGCGAATTCGCGGCTCCAGTCGAGTGACAGGCCGATCGAGCGCAACTGCTTCTTCATCGCGGCGATGTTGTCGTAGGTCCACGCCTTCGGCGCCACCTTGCGTTCGATCGCGGCGTTTTCGGCCGGCAGCCCGAATGCGTCCCAGCCCATCGGGTGGAGCACATTGAATCCCTTGGCGCGCATGAAGCGCGCGAGCACATCGCCGAGCGTATAATTCCGGACGTGCCCGATGTGGATGCGCCCCGAGGGGTAGGGGAACATCTCAAGCACGTAATATTTCGGCCGTGGATCGTCGTTCTTGGCGGAAAAAATCGCCTTTTCATCCCACTGGCGCTGCCAATGGGGTTCGGATTCGCGGGCGTTATAGCGTTCGGAGCTCATGGAATCGCTTGGTGTTTCGTGGATTCGGGCCGTCATCAAAAGACGGCGGACTAGGCCACAAAAGCAGCTTTCCGGTCAACGGGTCGCAAGCCGACTGAGTGTCGTCCCAATGCCAACGCTGGCTGGCTAACTCGCCAGCGCGACGGAACCATTCTCGGCGGTCTGGCCAAGGCCATGTTCGGCAACCGTGTTGCGGCCGTTACGTTTGGCAACATAAAGGCTGGCGTCGGCGGCCTCCAGCAGGTCGCCCGGGTTGACCGCGTCGCTCGGCTTGACGCCCGCGACGCCGACGCTGACCGTCACCGCGAGATGGCTGGAGGTTGCGTGGGGGATCGCGAGATTTTGTACCGCGGCCCGCACCATCTCGCCGACCTCGAGCGCACGGCTCGTGCCGGTGTCCGGCAGCAACAGGCAGAATTCCTCGCCGCCGTACCGGGCCGCAAAGCCCGAGGTCGCTGCCGCAAGACCGGCAAGCGTCTCACCGATCTGTGACAGACAGGCATCGCCTTCGGGATGGCCGTAGGTATCGTTGAACAGCTTGAAGTGATCGACGTCGATCATCATCAGCGACAGCCTGCTATGGCATTGCTGGGCCTTCATCCACTCGAAATCGAGCCGGCTCTGGAAACCGCGGCGATTCGCAAGGCCGGACAGCATGTCGATCGACGCCATGACGGTCAGGCGGTTGTTCGACGCAATCAGTTCGAGCTCGCGCTCGGAAAGTTGGCTGGCCATCGCGTCGAAGGCGCGAGCCAGCGGCGCGAATTCGGCGGGCAACCGGCTGTCGACCGCACGTACCGACAAATTCCCTTCGCCGAAGCGCCGTGCGATCGCCACGAGCTTATGGATCGGCCGGATGATAAGAATTTCGGCCGCGGCCAGCGCGCCCAGCAGCACGAACACGCAGACCAATCCAAGCTGCAAATAGGCGTTGCGAATCTCATGGTTGATATCGGCGGCGACCATCGCTTCGTCGACAATCAGGATCAGCCGCGATTCGGTGCCGGGAATGCGCGAAAAGCTCAACGTGCGCTTGACCCCGTCCGAAGATGGGAACGAAAACAATCCGTTCTGCTGATCCGAATTGATCGCTCGCGTGACGGCTTCCGTCAGCACCGGGACGCCGGTCAGCGGGCGGCCGACCATACGGGCCAGGTCCGTCGGCGCTGCCATCACCGTTCCGGCGCTGTCAACGAGAATGGCCAGAATGCCGCGACGACCGCTGAGGTCGCTCATGATCTTCGACATCCAGTCGAGATTGACGCTGGCCACGATGACGAGATTGGACCCCGGATTGACCGCGGAAACTGGGTAGGCCGCGATCACGATCGGGTCATTGTTGTATTTGGAAAGCAGGAAATCGCTAAAGATAAGGTCGCGGGCCAGCCGTGCCCGCTTGAAATAAGTGCGGTCGTTCAGATCGAGACCGACCAGCGTATCCAGCGTCGCACATTTGATCCGGCCGTCGTTGCCGACAATCATCAGATTGCGGATCCACGGCAAGCTGACCGGGAGACTAGCCGACAGGGTGTCACAGCTTGGATTGGCAACACTCCTGGAGGCCTGAATATGGGCCGCCGATTTCAACACGGTCTCGACCGATGCAATGGCTTCGTGCTGGCTGTCGGCACTATGCTGGGCGAGATGCGCGAATTCGGAATAGGCGAGGGCGATCTGTTTGTTGCGGGCCTCTTCAAGCGAGCGGGCGCGTTCAAGCATCAAGGGCGCCACCAGGATCAGCGCCAGCAGTGCGAGCCGTGCGCGGATTCCAAGTAGCTTGTCCAGTCCCGATCTTTTGCGCTTGATGCTTGAGCCCGACATGCTAGTTGCCCATCCCGGAAACCAGCGTACAGACAAGGATTCAAGAAGCCTTCCTCGGAGTCCGTAAAAATGGAACCATCTCTGAAACGCTTGGTACCGCAGACAAATCGCCCGTAACTCACGCCCAAGAGCACCGACATGACCACTGAAGCCTCGTCGCAGTTAACCGAGCATTTACCGACCGGGCTTGCCACCGTCGAAGAGGCGGTTGCGCGGGCGTGCAAGGAGGCGCGGCGGGGTCGTGCCTCGGTTAATCTGATTGCCGTCTCCAAAACATTCGATGTGGATGCGATCGAGCCGGTCATCAAAGCGGGGCAGTTCATATTCGGAGAGAACCGCGTTCAGGAAGCCAAGGCCAAGTGGCCAGGGTTAATGTCCGCTTACGCCGGAATTTCCCTGCACCTGATCGGCCCGCTGCAATCCAACAAGACCAAGGAAGCGGTCGCGCTGTTCGATGCGATCCACTCGGTCGATCGTCCGAGCCTCTGCGAGGCCTTGGCCAGGGAATTCCGCATCCAGACCCGGCGGCCGCAGTTGTTCGTTCAGCTCAACACCGGAGAGGAACCGCAAAAGGCCGGCATCGCGCCGGCTGACGCCGACAGCTTCATCGCCAACTGCCGCGACAAATATGGTCTGCCGATTTCAGGCTTGATGTGCATTCCGCCGGTCGACGATGCGCCGGCGCCGCATTTCGCGCTGACCGCCAAGATCGCGGCGCGTAATGGGCTGAAGAATCTATCGATGGGGATGAGCGCGGATTTCGCGATCGCGATCGCGATGGGTGCGACCCACGTCAGAGTGGGCTCGGCGATTTTTGGACACCGCGCCGCGACAGTGAGTACCTAGCTAAATCCCACGGAAACCTTGCCAAACGCGCCGAAATCGGCGGCAAAAAAATCACCTGCCTGGATCGGTAACGGCGTGCAGCACGTTCCTGTCGTGACGACCTCACCTGCCCGCAGCGTGATCCCGAGCGTGCGCAACTCGTTGACGCACCAGGCGAGCGCCACGCGGGGGTCGCCGAGCACGTTCTTGCCATGGCCGATATGCCGCTCGCCGCGCAGCGTGATGACCGGCCGCTCTTCGATAAGATCGCGGGCGCGCCAATCGACGTTGGTCGGCTCACCCAGTACAAAGAGATGTGCGCAGGCGTTGTCGGCGATCAGTTGCGCTTCGCCGGCGCGGACGAAGCTGGTGAAACGCGAATCGGGAATTTCGATGGCCGGATGCAGCGTGCCGACGGCGTTGAGCACCTCCGGCACGGAATAGGGATTTGCCCGCGGCGGCAGGTCGTGCGCAAAGCGGAAGGCGAATTCAGCCTCGCCGACACGCATTTCGTTACCCTTCATCGAGGCGGTGCCGCCATCGGCGATGACGGTCTCGCTAAGGATACGTCCCGCGAGTGGCCCGCTGACATTGATATGTTTCTGTCCGGCCTCGCTCGTCGCGGCGATTTTCCAGCCGAACAATTTGCCGCTCGAATGTTTCGCAAGCTCGGCCTGGATTGCATAGCCATCGAGCCGGTCTTGCGGACGGGTCGCGGCGTCAAGGCTCTCAAGCTTGGTACCGGCACGCCAATGATCGTTCAGCGTCTTCGCGGCAGCCGTGATTTTGTCATTGTCGAGCATCTTGGTTTTCCGACGTCAGCCGATGATGATCTTGGTATGCGGGCCTATTTGACGCAAGAGTTGCAGCATCGCCGACTTTGTCATCGAAACGCATCCGGCGGTCGGCGAAAAATCCGCCCGCGCCAGATGAAGGAACACCGCGCTGCCGCGGCCGGCTATCGCGGGCTGCGTGTTGTGATCGATCTCGATGATGAAATCGTAGAGATGATCCTCGCGCTTCAGCCGGTCGCCGTCGTTATCATCGCCGAGTGTGAGCGGCCGATTGTAATGGCGGCTCGTGGGATCTTCACACCAGGCATCGTCGGCGCGGATGGCCCGAGTCGGCAAAAAGGTCCGCGGTTTCGGAAAGCGATCGGCGCGCCACCACAATTGCCGTGGCCGGAAAATCCCCTTTGGGGTCCCGCCGTCGCCCTCGCGTTTATTGGCGATGATTCCGTCCCGCCCCAGGGCGACCGGGATGGTGCAGGGGCCGGCGGTGAGCCAGCCACGGCGGGGGTTGCCGGCCGCGGCCCGGACCCTGATCGACGTCAGCGGCCCGTCACGCCTTATTTTTCGGTAAGTCTCTGAAAATCGGGAATTATCCATGTGCTTGCCGGGTCTCTTGATCGACGGTCATGAGACAATTCGTCCCCGCCGCATTACAGGACATTCATCTAAATGCACGCGAATCCTGAGGTAGATTGCGTTTCGGCTTGTGAATTCGTAACAGCCGCATACCTCATGACGAAAGTCTTGAAGACCCCCGTTTGACCAATACGACACGGCCCAAGCCCCCGGGCCGGCGCCGGTACCCCAAAGGACTGTACCCATGGCCAATGCCCGCAAGATCCTGATCGTAGATGACGATACCGATCTGCGCGATACACTGGTGGAGCAATTATCGCTACATGACGAATTCGAAGCCTCCGCCGTCGACACCGGAGCCAAAGGCGCGACCGCAGCCAAGACCGATGCCCCCGATCTGGTGCTGATGGATGTCGGCCTGCCCGATACCGATGGCCGCGAAGTCGTGCGCTCCTTGCGCAAGGGTGGCTTCAAGGCCCCGATCATCATGCTCACCGGCCATGACACCGATTCGGATACGATTTTGGGACTCGAGTCCGGCGCCAATGACTACGTCGCCAAACCGTTTCGTTTTGCGGTGCTGCTGGCCCGGATCCGGGCGCAGCTCCGCCAGCATGAAGCCAGCGAAGACGCCGTGTTTTCGGTCGGTCCCTACAGCTTCCGTCCCGGCTCCAAGATGCTGACGGGCGCCAATGCCAGAAAGGTGCGGCTGACGGAAAAGGAAACGGCAATTCTCCGTTTCCTGTACCGCGCAGGCCAGCTGCCGGTTTCACGCGAAACGCTGCTGCAGGAAGTCTGGGGTTATAACTCCGGCGTCACCACGCACACCCTTGAGACGCATATCTACCGTCTGCGCCAGAAGATCGAAAAAGACGCTGCCAATCCGGAGATCCTGGTAACGGAAGCCGGTGGTTACAAGCTGGTGCCGTGATACGCTCAAGTGTGGCGGTTCAAAAGTCCGCATCAATAATGCCGCGAGTTCGTCATGCGAACTTTTGGACCAAAGCCGCACTAGATTAATAGTTTGCCAGTGTCCTTTCGATTCCGAAGTTCGTAACCAGGGGCCGCGTTGTGAGACGAACTTCGGAATCGCTATACTAGAATTCGTCGCGCTTCCGGGTTTTCATGTCGATCGAAGATGATGTCGCCCTGCTGGAACGTGTCCCGACGCTTCGCGTGTTGGGCACGGCGGCATTGCGCATGCTCGCGATCGGTTCCGAACAACGCAGCCTGCCGCGTGGCTCGGTGCTGTTTTCCAGCGGCGAGGAGGCCGATGCCGGTTTCATCGTTCAGCGCGGTCAATTTCGCATCGAGGATGGCGGCGCCTCGGTCATGGCCGGTCCCGGCGCCTTGATCGGTGAACTCGCGCTGATCAAGGCGATGCGGCGGCCATCGACCGCGACTGCGATGGAAGATTCGTCGGTGATCAGGGTTGCGCGCAGCCTGTTTCAGCGGGTACTGGAAAGCGATCCTGCTGCGGCTCGGCGCCTGCGTGACGAATTTGCCAAGCGCACAAGCCAGATTGCCAGTGACATTTTGATGGCGGGCGCCAAGCTCAGCACCTGAGCCGTGTTCGCCCGGCCGGCGCACGATGCCGGAAAATCAGACATCGAGCGTTACCGTCACGGGAACGTGGTCGGATGGCCGCTCCCAGCTGCGCGCATCGCGCGTGATACGGAAGTCGCTCACGCGATCCTTAAGCGCGCGGGAGACCCAGATGTGGTCGAGCCTTCGGCCGCGGTCGCCCACCGTCCAGTCCGCCGCCCGATAACTCCACCAGGTATAGACCTTCTCCGACATCGGAATGCGGTCGCGCGCGACGTCGATCCAGTCGCCGTGGCTCTGGGCCGCCAGCAGCTTCTCGGTTTCGATCGGCGTGTGGGAGACAATCTTGAGGAGTTGCTTGTGGGACCAGACGTCGTTCTCATGGGGCGCGACGTTGAGATCGCCGACCAGAATATGATGGTCCTCGCCGCGCGGATGCAGCGGCTCGCACGATTTCATTTCGTCGAGAAAGCGGAGCTTGTGTTCGAATTTCGGGTTGAGTGCGGGATCCGGAATATCGCCGCCGGCCGGCACGTAGAAATTATGCAGCACCAGCGGTTTGGCGATTTGGGCGCGTTCGCCGAGCTCGACCGAGATGTGTCGCGAGTCGAGCTTGTCGCAGAAGGTGCGGATGTCGGTCTTTTCGAAGCGCAATCGCGAGACGATAGCGACGCCGTGATAACCCTTCTGGCCGTTCAGGGCGACGTGTTCATAGCCGAGCCGCTTGAAGCGTTTGAGCGGAAACGCATCGTCGATGCATTTGGTTTCCTGCAAACACAGGATATCCGGCCTCACCGACTTGATGAATCGGGCGACGAGGTCGATGCGCAGGCGCACCGAATTGATATTCCAGGTTGTCAGGGAAAGACGCATCAGGACCGGCGAGACAAAGTGCGTCCAAAGATGACGCATGTCTGCGACCTGCAATCAAGGATGAATTTCCTGATCCCGCACGGAATCGTGGATTGTTTGCGCGATCAACCCGGCGGAAAAGTGCGATCCGTCATATCGATCTTGAACATGCCCGGATCGATTTTTCTGGACGTATCGAGATTATAGACCGCGACGGTGGTGTCGTAACCTTGCGGATCGGTCACGGTCCATTGCTTGAGCTGGCCGTCTTTGGCGCCCACCATCAGCATCAGGCGGCTGGTGCCGGTCAGCAATTGTCTTTCCTCGATCGTGACGCTGATGAAGAGATCGTCGGCGGTCACGCTGACGACATTGGTGTCCTTCATGAGATCGATGCGGTCCGACAGCAAATATCGCAGCGGCGTTTGCGACAGCGGATAGAGGTCCTGGGTCGAAAGATTGCGATCGCGGATCGCCACCATCGATCCATCGGCGACGATCGCGATCGGGTTGGGCGTTTCATATTCGAAACGCACCTTGCCCGGCTTCTGGATAAAGAATTGCCCCTTGGTCTTGCTGCCGTCAGGCCCGACCTGGACGAAGTTGCCGATCAGCGTCTGAAGCGACGACAGATAAGTGCTGATCTTGGCAGCCTGTGCCTTTTGCTTGTCGTCGAAGGTCGCAAAAATACTCAAAGGTACATTACGATGTGGGTCGGGAATGACGGGATTGGGCGCCACCTGGGTCGCGCCCGCGGTCGTCGGTCCCTTTTGTAAGTCCGTCACGCCTTCGCGGCCTTTCGGAGCGGCTTTGGGAACCGGAATGCTCTGAGGCGGAATCGGGGCCTGCGCAACGGCCGAGGTCGAGACAACGCCGAACGCTGCCGTGACCGCAAACGCGGCTCGCGCGAAGGCAACGCGTTTGAAAGAAAGCGAGAATCGTGAGGCCATTCGATTTTTCTGATTTTCAGTCAACGCATCTTCTCTGGTGGTCCGCCGCCCTTTTTACCGTGCTTCGTATCAAAGGGGCTATCGTTTTTCCGTGAAAAAATAGCAATCGGCGGGGTTTTGGAGCTCTGGTGCCCCGATTCCGAAGTTCGTAGCATTTTACGGAGCCATGTTTCGAACTTCGGAATCGAAAGGACACCAGCAAACCTATTGATCTAGTGTGGCTTTGGTTCAGAAGTCCGCATAACGAACTCGCGGCGACAATGATGGACTTCTGAACCGCCACACTGGTGGCGAATCAAAAACCGCCTTCTTCTTCCTCAACGAGAATCTCGCGTTTGCCGGCATGATTGGCCTGTCCGACAATACCTTCAAGTTCCATCCGCTCCATCAGCGATGCCGCACGATTGTAGCCGATTTGTAGCCGGCGCTGAATATAGCTGGTCGAGGCCTTGCGGTCGCGCTTGACGATGGCCACCGCCTGCGAGAACAGGTCGCCGCCACCGTCGCTGCCCATGCCGGTAGCGTCGAATACCGCGCCGTCTTCGTCGGTGGGCTCCTCGGCCGTAACCGCCTCGAGGTATTCCGGGGATCCTTGCGTCTTCAAATGACGCACCACCTTCTCGACTTCTTCGTCGGAGGCGAACGGCCCGTGCACACGGCTGATGCGTCCACCGCCCGCCATATAGAGCATGTCGCCCTGTCCGAGCAGTTGCTCGGCGCCCATTTCGCCGAGAATGGTGCGGCTGTCGATCTTCGAAGTGACCTGGAACGCGACGCGGGTCGGGAAGTTCGCCTTGATCGTGCCGGTAATGACATCGACGGACGGACGCTGCGTGGCGAGGATCACGTGTAGGCCCGCGGCGCGCGCCATCTGCGCGAGGCGCTGCACCGCGCCTTCGATGTCCTTGCCGGCGACCATCATCAGGTCGGCCATTTCGTCGACGATGATCACGATATAGGGCAATGGATCGAGGTCGAGCTTCTCTTCCTCATAGATCGCCTTGCCGGTCTCCTTGTCGAAACCGGTATGCACGGTGCGTGTCAGTTCTTCGCCCTTGGCCCTCGCCTCGACGAGGCGCGCATTGTAGCCGTCGATGTTGCGCACGCCGAGCTTGGACATCCGCTTGTAGCGCTCTTCCATCTCGCGCACCGCCCATTTGAGCGCGACCACGGCCTTCTTGGGGTCGGTCACGACCGGCGTCAGCAGATGCGGAATGCCGTCATAGACCGAGAGCTCGAGCATCTTGGGATCGACCATGATCAGCCGGCACTGGTCCGGCCGCAGCCGGTACACCAGGCTCAGAATCATGGTGTTGATGGCGACCGATTTGCCGGAGCCGGTGGTGCCGGCGATCAGCATATGCGGCGTGCGAGCGAGATCGATGATGACGGGATCGCCACCGATGGTCTTGCCGAGACAGAGCGGGAGCTTTGCGACGGATTCGTTGATTTCCTTCGCGACAAGGAGTTCGCGCAGGTAAACCTTCTCGCGATGCGAATTCGGCAATTCAATGCCGATGGCGTTGCGGCCGGGCACGACAGCGACGCGCGCCGAGAGCGCGCTCATGGAGCGTGCGATGTCGTCGGCGAGGCCAATCACGCGCGACGACTTGATGCCGGGCGCTGGCTCAAGCTCGTACAACGTGACGACCGGACCCGGATGGGCCTTGACGACTTCGCCGCGGACGCCGAAGTCCTGCAGCACCACTTCGAGCCGGCGCGAATTGGCTTCCAGCTCCGCCTTGGAAAGTGGCTGGCGATCGGACGCCTTGGGCGCACCCAACATCGATATCGACGGGAAATCCCATTTCTCTGATTTCCTCGGCGAGGCTTTGGGTGCGGCCTTCTTGCGAGGCGCGCGCGCTGCCGGCTCTTCCTCGTCCTCTTCTTCTTCCTCGTCCTGCTCGTCGTCGTCTTGAGGGGCGAGGCTGGGAGCTGTGCGGCCGCCAAGGCTTCGATCATTAAGGCTCGGCTCGTGGCGATCGAACGGCGAGGTGCGCGGAGCGGGTGCGCTTGAGACCAGCCAGCGATAGGCCGCGCCGAGCAGCCACGCCAACCGGGCCTTGGTGCTCATGAGGGCATGCACGGCCCAGCCAAGCGAGATCGAACCGCCATCGCCGTCCTCACCGAGAGGCTCGTCGTCGTCCTCCTCGATCGCGGTCAGGTCTTCGTCATCGGTGCGCGAACCGAAGCCGCCGGCCACGAAAAATGTTGCGACCGTGGCCGCGCCCAAAATGATCCCGAGCGCCAGATTATAGATGAAGCCGGGAGGCCCAAACACGACCGCAGGCGCACGCACCAGCGCGTCGCCGATAACGCCGCCAAGCCCGGTCGGCAGCGGCCACGTTCCGCCATGCGGCCAGCAAGAAGCAAATCCGGCGGCCAAACCGGTGCACAAGATCCAGCAGCCGAGCCGAAGGGCTTCTCGGTCGAAGCTGCGATGGGTCAGCATCCGCCAGCCCCATACCGCGACCGGCAGGATCAGCATGATCGCGCCGAGCCCCAGAATCTGCATCAGAAGATCGGCGCCAATCGCTCCGGTGTAGCCGGCAATGTTGTGGATCGGGCGCGATGTCGCGTGGCTGAAGCTTGGGTCCTGCACCGACCATGTCACGAGCGCTGCGGCGGCACCGCCGGCAAACGTCAGCAAGCCGAGGCCTGCGAGTTCGCGCAGGCGGCGGACCAGCGCCTCGCGGATCGCCGCCGGCAACTGGCTCACCAAGGGAATGACACGTTCGATCGCCGGCATGTTCATCAGCCCAGAGTTTGAACCAGCCGGTGCAGCGCCTCGGCCGTTGTTTCACTGTCTGCGACAAGCGCAAGCCGGATGAAGCCTGCGCCGGGATTGCTGCCGTCTTGTTGCTGTCTTGCGAGGTAGCTGCCCGGAATCACCCGGACACCGGCATCCCTGTAAAGCTTGACGGTCACCGCTTCATCGCCGCCCTTTGCCGAGACGTCGAGCCAGACGCAGAAGCCGCCGGCGGGACGCCGATAGCCATAACGGCTGCCGAGGATCTGGTCGGCAAGGTCGAATTTGAGCCGGTAGAGCCTGCGATTTTCCTCGACATGGGTTTCGTCATTGTAGGCGGCAACCGCCACATGCTGGACCGGCACCGGCACCTGAGGTGCAGCGACGTTGCGCAGTTCATGGAAGGCGCTCAGAAATCGCTTGTCGCCGGCGGCAAAGCCGATGCGCATGCCGGGCAGATTCGAACGCTTCGACAGCGACTGAAACGCCACCACATTGGCGAAGTCGCTACCGCCGCATTCGAGCATGCTGCCGGGCGCTTCTTGCGTATAGATTTCCGAGTAACACTCGTCGCTGAAAATCATGAAGCCGAAACGATCGGCGAGTTTTTTCAGGCGGATGAAGTAATCCCTGGAGGCGACGGCGCCTTGCGGATTGGCCGGTGAAGCAATGTACATCGCTACCGTCCTCGCCAGTGTTGTTTCATCGAGCGTGTCGAGGTCGGGCAAAAATCCATTGGCAGGCGTGGTTGGCAGATAGATCGGCTCGCAGCCGGCCGCCCGCGCGCCGGCGCCATAGGCCGGATAAAACGGGTTGGGCATCAGGATGGCCGGTCTCCCCCTGCGTTCGCCAACCAGGCGGACGGCGGTGAGGGCTGCGAAAAACAGTCCCTCGCGGCTGCCGCTCAGCACCAGAAGTTCGGTGTCGGGATCGATGGGGCGGGGCAGGTCGAAGCGCCGGGCGAGCCAATCTGCCGCGGCGCGCCGGAAGGGCTCGATGCCCTTGGCGATCGGATAGCGGCCAAAATCGGCAATGTGCTTGGCGAGAATCGGGCCCACGAATTCGGGCACTGGGTGCTGGGGCTCACCTAACGACAGCGTTATCAATGGCTTGGCCGGATGGTAGGGCGCCAGCAATTCAGTGACCCGCAAAAAAGGCGAGCGTTCGCTTGCCTCGTTTCCACCGCCCTGGGGCGCGCGGGATGATGCAGTCATGGCCATACTTGTCGCGCCAGCACTCGTTCAGGCCGCCGATCGCGCTTTCGAGACCGGGGGATATGGATCAAACCACCATAGATACGGCGAGGTTAAGACGCGATTAACCATCGGGGCCGGCATTGAAATCCAGTTCGTTGCGAGGGGAAGAAAAAAGGGGCCCCAGCTTGCGCTGGAGCCCCTCAACGGTCGGAGCATTGCCGGGTATGTGCTCAAACCGTAGTTCTGGGCACGCCCTCCGAAGAGGGAATGCCCTCGGGAGAACTCACATGTTGTAGGCGCGTTCGGTGTGGTCGGTGAGGTCGAGGCCCTCACGCTCACTTTCGACATTGATGCGCAGGCCGACGATGACATCGACGACCTTGTAGAGAATCGCCGAGCCGATGCCCGACCATACCAGTGTGGTGCAGACGCCCCAGATCTGGGAAATCATCTGCGCACCGAACTCGTAGTCGGCGATCTTTCCGGTGGTGTAGTCCATGATGCCGGTGCCGCCGAGCGCCGGGTTGACCAGGATGCCGGTGCCGAGCGCGCCGACGATTCCGCCGATGCAGTGGACGCCGAAGACGTCGAGCGAGTCGTCGTAGCCGAGCGCGTTCTTGACCGCGGTGACAAAGAACAGACAGACCACGCCGACCACAAGGCCCAGCACGATCGCGCCCATCGGACCGGCATAGCCGGCCGCGGGCGTCACCGCGACGAGACCTGCGACCGCGCCGGAAATCACGCCGAGCACCGAAGGATGGCCCTTGATCATCCACTCGGCGAACATCCACGACAACGCCGCTGCCGCGGTTGCGACAAACGAGTTGGTCATGGCGAGCGCCGCGCCGCCGCTGGCTTCGAGATTCGATCCGGCGTTGAAGCCGAACCAACCCACCCAGAGCAGCGAGGCGCCGATCATGGACAGGGTCAGCGAGTGGGGCGCCATCAAATCCTTGCCGTAGCCGATGCGCTTGCCGATGATCAGGGCGCCGACGAGGCCGGCGATGCCGGCGTTGATGTGCACGACGGTGCCGCCGGCGAAGTCGATCGCGCCTTTCTTGAAGACCCAGCCGGCGTCGGCATTGACGGCCGCCAACTTGGCTTCCGCCGCGGCCTTTGCCCCCGCATCGCTACCCGCGGCCGCAATCGCCTTGACCGCATCCGAGATCGCGTCCGGGCCAGCCCAGTACCAGACCATGTGCGCGATCGGGAAATAGATCAGCGTGACCCACAGCGGGATGAACAGCGCCACCGCCGCGAACTTCATGCGTTCGGCAAATGCGCCGACGATGAGCGCCGGGGTGATCGCCGCAAAGGTCATCTGGAAGCAGACGTAAACGAGTTCGGAAATGTTGGCGTCGACGCTGAAGGTCGCGGCCTTGGAATCCGGCGTCACACCTGACAGGAAGGCTTTCGAGAAGCCGCCGAAGAAGTCCGAGCCGCCGGTAAAGGCGATGCTGTAGCCGTAGAGCGCCCACAGCACGGTGACGATGCACACCGTGTAAAACACCTGCATCAGGACCGAGAGCATGTTCTTGGAACGGACGAGGCCGCCGTAGAACAATGCGAGGCCCGGAATCGTCATCAACAGCACGAGCACCGTCGAGGTAAGCATCCAGGCATTGTCGCCCTTGTTGATCGTCGGCTCGGCATAGGCCGCCGTCGCGGCGAACAGGCCGACGGTGAGGGCCGCCAATCCCATACTGGTGGGACGCTTGAACGTCATTTTCGTATTACTCCTGATTGGAAAAGGTTGAGCGCGCGGGATATTAGAGCGCTGCGGCATCTGCCTCGCCGGTCCGGATCCGAACCGCGTTTTCGAGATTGATGACGAAGATCTTGCCATCGCCGATCTGGCCAGTCTTAGCAGCCGACGTGATAGCCTCAATGGTCTTGTCAACCTGGTCCGAGGCGACCGCGACCTCGATCTTGATCTTGGGCAGGAAGCTCACGGCATATTCGGCGCCACGGTAGATTTCGGTGTGACCCTTCTGCCGGCCATATCCCTTGACCTCGGTGACGGTCAGGCCGTGTACGCCGATCGCGGTGAGGGCATCACGGACTTCTTCGAGCTTGAATGGCTTGATGATCGCCATAACGATTTTCATGGGTCTTAATCCCCGCTTAGACTCGGCGCTGACGACCGAGCGATCTCGACTGAAGTTCACCACGCAGAGAAGGTCACAACGCGGGTACAGCCGACGGTGGTAGAATCAAATGCCGTGCCAGATCGGCCGGACTGCCTAACGGACTATGAACATGTAGATTTTCGATGTTCCGGGGGTTTGAGGGGAACCCCACCAAAAAGTGCCGCCTAAACGCTAGGCATGGCCGCCTACGAATCGGGCGACGATGTTCGTCGGCATAACCGTGCCCATGAGGCAGGCAGAAAAAAGGTATTGAAGTAGGTTTTTCGGCAGCTCGCCCGGTCATGCCTTGGGAGCGGGCCATCCGCGGCGCGGTCATGCCGAGCGTAAACGGTATCTAGTTATTGCCAATCGCGGTGTGTGAAGCGGAACTATCGCCTCTTTTAGAGAGCGTCGCTGTCGGTTTCGCCGGTTCGAATCCGCAGGGCATGGTCGATCGGCGTCACGAAGATCTTGCCGTCGCCGATCTGTCCGGTGCGCGCGCTGGACGTAATCACCTCGACCGCCTTGTCGGCGATGTCGGCCGCAACCGCGATTTCGATCCGCAGCTTCGGCAGAAAATTCACGACGTACTCCGCCCCGCGATAGATTTCCGTGTGACCCTTCTGACGGCCGTAACCCTTGACCTCGGTAACGGTCATGCCGTGGACGCCAATGGCGGTCAGCGCCTGCCGGACTTCGTCCAGCTTGAAGGGTTTGATAATAGCGACAACAAGCTTCATGTTCAGGCCTTCATTTTCCCGGAGCTTCGAAGCTCATCAAACCGTAAAGGGAGCGCGGCGTTGATCCGGCATTCCCTCCACCTCATCCCACAATAAGTTGCGGCCTGACCTAAAAACAATTGCGAAATTGTCGCTTCGGTCGATAGTTCCCTGTAGCGGCACCGGGGTCATCTGCCAAGACCGGACAGGGGCGGATCCGCCGGTTGCGAGAACATTGGCGTCTCGACATGCGTAAGGGGGAAAAATGCCGAACCGATCCTGGTTCTACGCCGACCGCGGACAGCAACAGGGACCGTTTCCGGAGGCTCAATTCCGCGACTTCATCGCCAGGGGCATTATTCGCGCCGACACGCTGATCTGGACCGACGGCATGGCGGGTTGGCAGAAGGCCGGCGATATTCCCGGCCTGCTTTCTCCGGCGGCGAGGCCGCCGGCCATGCCGGGCGGAATGGCGGCAAGGCCTAGTACAGGCGCACTTACCGGCGCAAGCACCGGCAGCGACAGTGGATCGTTGTCGATCGATTTCGAAATCCTAGATTTTGTCGGGCGCTTGCTGTTGTTTCTCGTCGGCGCGATTTTCGTCATTCCGCTGCCATGGGTACTTGTCAGCAATTTGAAGTGGCTCACCTCGCGCACCCGGGTGCCGGGACGGCCTGATCTCACCTTCACGGGCGATGCGATGACCATCGTGTGGTGGTTCCTCGGCGCCTTCGCGTTGATCATCGCGCTGAATTTCGTCGGCGGCCGAATTTCTAACATCGCCTCGTTCCTGATTGAGGTCGGGCTCGGATGGCTCGCCATCAGATGGTTTTTTGCCAACCTGGCGTCGGCAGGCCAGCCCTTGGGGCTCAGCTTTGCCGGTCCGTACTGGACCTATCTGGGCTGGAGTTTCCTCGGGGGTCTATCCGTCATCACCATCATCGGCTGGGCGTGGGTATATACCGCGCAGATCCGCTGGATCTACCGCAACGTCGAAGGCACGCGGCGCGAGATCGTCTTCAAGGCCACCGGTTTGGAATATCTCTGGCGCGCCGTTGTCGTTTTCTTCGGATGCGCTTTCATCGTCCCGATTCCCTGGGTGGCGCGCTGGATGACGGCCTGGCTCGCCTCGCAGACCGTGCTGGTCGAGCGAGGTACTTACGAGGACGCCTGAGAAGCATCTGGCTTTCGCTCGCGAAGCGAACCTTCCTGGGCGACCGAAGCCACCAGCGTGCCATCCTGCTTGAAAATCATGCCGCGGGTCAGACTGCGTCCCCCAAGCGCGCTGGGGGAGTCCTGGGCATAAAGCAGCCATTCATCGGCCCGGAACGTCCGGTGAAACCACATCGCGTGGTCGAGGCTCGCCGCCATCATCCGCTTGTCGAACAAAGTGCGGCCGTAGCGGGCCATCGAGGCATCGAGCAGCGAGAAATCCGATGCATAAGCGAGCGCGCACATGTGAAGCGCCGGGTCGTCCGGAAGCTTGGCGGCGGTGCGGATCCAGACATGGATGCGTCCGTCCTCGATTTTCTGACCGAAATAGCGGCCGAGCTCGACTGGCCGCAACTCGATCGGCCGGTCGGATTCATAATAGCGACGGATGAATTCGGGCATGTCGCGGAACATCGGCTGCTTGGCTATTTCCTCGGCGGTGAGTTTCTCCGGCAGCGGTACGTCCGGCATCTTGTCCTGATGGTCGAAAGCACTGGGCTCCTCGACATGAAACGACACCATGATCGAAAAGATAGCGTGGCCGTGCTGGATCGCGGTAACTCGCCTTGTCGAGTAACTCTTGCCGTCGCGCAGTCTCTCGACCTCATAGATGATCGGAATCTGCGGATCGCCCGGCAAAATGAAATAACAATGCAGGGAATGCGGCAGCCGGCCCTCGACCGTGCGGCATGCCGCCACCATCGCCTGCCCGATCACCTGTCCGCCGAAAACCCGCTGCCAACTGGTTTTCGGACTGTTGCCGCGAAACATGTTCACCTCGATCGGTTCGAGATCGAGGATGGAGATCAGGTCAATCAGGCTTTTGGACATCGGAGGCTTTCTCTCGTCGTTCCGTAACGATCGGCCTTGCTTATAGGGCCTGTTTCGCCCAGCTATAATAAGGTAGCAAGCCAACAGGTTCGAGTGTTCCATAGGTTCGCGTGAGGTCGGTCAACATGTCAGTACAGCGAGGCATTGTCATCGGTGGTGGCGCGTTGGCTGGACTGGCGCTCGCGCTGGCGCTCCGTCAGGGCCTCGGGCCGGACCTTCGCATCGTCGTCGTCGATCCGGCGCTGGATACCAGGCCCAGCCGCGACCCGCGCGCCACCGCCATCGTCGCGGCCTGTCGCCGGCTTTTCGAGGCCATCGGTGTTTGGGGCGAGGTCGCGGCCGGCGCGCAGCCGATCCTGGATATGGTTGTCACCGATTCCAAACTGGACGACGCAACGCGGCCGGTATTCCTGACGTTCTCCGGAAATGTCGAACCGGGCGAACCCTTCGCACACATGGTCGAGAACCGCTACTTGATTGACGCGCTGGTTGCGCGCGCGACCGCCGAGGGCATCGACCTTCGCGGCCTCGCGGTCTCCGATTTTGCCACCCGAAGCGACGGCATCGCGGTGACGCTTTCGGACGGCAGCATCATCGAAGCGAGCCTTCTGGTGGCCGCCGACGGCGCACGCTCGAAACTGCGCGATCGTGCCGGCATCGCCACCCATGGCTGGGATTACGATCAATCCGGTATCGTGGTCACGGTCGGCCATGAGCGCGATCACCATGGCCGCGCCGAAGAGCATTTCCTTCCCTCTGGCCCGTTTGCGATCCTGCCTTTGAGTGGCAAACGCTCGTCGCTGGTCTGGACCGAAAAACGCGCTGAAGCCGCGCGAATCACGGCACTCGGCGCAGAGGAGTTTCACGGCGAACTCGAGCGGCGGTTTGGCTTGCATCTTGGCGAAGTGAAGGCGCTCGACAAGCCTCGCGCTTTTCCGCTCGGCTATTTCGTCGCGCGTTCCTTTATCGGCGATCGTCTGGCGTTGGTCGGCGATGCCGCCCATGTCATTCACCCCATCGCCGGTCAGGGACTGAATATGGGCTTGAAGGACGTGGCCGCGCTTGCCGAGGTGGTCGTTGACGCCGCCAGGCTTGGTATCGATCCGGGCCAGGCCGATGTGCTCGAGCGCTATCAACGCTGGCGGCGGTTCGACACCATGGCAATGGGTCTTGCGACCAACTCACTCAACTTCCTGTTCTCCAATGAATCGGCGCTGCTGCGTACCGTGCGCGATATTGGCCTCGGCCTCGTCGATCGCGCGCCACCGCTGAAGGGCCTGTTCATTCGCCAGGCCGCCGGCCTTGCGGGCGAAGTTCCCCGGCTCTTGAAGGGCGAAGTGCTTTAAAAAGCGTTTTCGAGCGAAGCATGCCCTCGGACTTGATCCGAGGGTGGGAACGCGGTTCGCGTCAAGAAAACGCGGCAAACTAGTACCCGGTCGCTTTCATAAAAGCCGAATAGGCTCCAGGGACTCTTCAGCGGGTATCGCCTGCCTGCACAAAGGTCGCGACCGCGTCGAGCATGGTGGCGTCGAGTGCGCGATCGGCCTGATTGTAAGCGGCGAGGTTATCGCTGTCGTCGGTGACATCGACCAGGATATGATTCATTTCCGGCACCCAAAGCGTTTTCGCCAGCGGCGAAGCCGCGGAAAGCGCGGCAAAGTCCAATCGCGCCACCTGCAAGTCACGCCCGCCGCCGACGATCAATGTCGGCTTCTCGATCGATTTCAGGGGATCGATCGGATCGATGGTGAAGGCCGAGGCTAGGCTTGGCTGCATCGAAGGCGCAATCGAAAGACCGCGCGGCGGCGGATCGACGATCTGTCCGTCCATGATGCTGTCGATCGCCTTCAGGATCGGATCGAGAACGTCAGACGGAATCTGTCTGCGCTCAAGCTGCGCCTTCAGGAGATCTCCCTGCCGGCGCGCTGCGGTCACGAGCAGCACCAGGCGATCGATCTGCACCTGTCGCGCGGCGAGGATCGCCACCAGACCGCCTTCGCTGTGCCCGATCACCGCCACGCGGCCGAATTTTCCGCTGCCGCGTAAGTAGTTCACCAGCGATACGGCGTCATCGACATAGTCCTTGAACCGAAAATCCTCCGGCTTTCCGAACTCCGGCTTCCATCCGCCGGCGCCACGCTTGTCATAGCGAAGCGTCGCGATCTTTCGCTCCGCCAGCTGCTCGGCGAGTTTCTTCAAGGTCGCAGGCTTGGCCTGCGGGCCATTGCCATCATGGTCGGTCGATCCGGATCCTGCGATCAAGAGCGCCACGGTCGGCCGCTCGACATCCTGCGGGGTCGTCAACACCGCATCGAGATTGCCGACACGAATTTGCGTCTCGTTTGCCGATACACCGGTGGTCGCGCCACAAAGGCTCAAGATGGCCAAAGCGACGATGAGCCTGCGTCCACGCATGGCTAATCTATCTTTCTCGCTTCTTCAGGCAGCATGATCGGAATGCCGTCGCGGATCGGATAAGCGAGCTTCGCCGACCGCGAGATCAACTCCTGGCGCTCCGCGTCGTATTCGAGCGAGCCCTTGGTCATCGGGCAGACCAGAATTTCCAGCAGCTTGGGGTCGACGGTGCCTTCGGGGCGTTCGGGCGCGGCAGTCATGCTCAGCTCTCCGGCATAGCGGTCCGATTCGATATCCGACCCCCTGTATCATATTCGGTCGGAACATATAGCCGTGGAGGGGGTGAGATCGGCAACAATTCAGCGCCGCTCATTCGGTAAAGGAAGCCCGAAAACAACCGATCAATTGCGACGGGTACTACTAGGCAAATTCCAACAATTCCTCGGTAAAACCGACGAACTGCCAGGTGGTCTGCAATGCGGGCGGGGTAAGGATCAAAATGTTTGCAAATCGACGCCAGAGCGAACGCCGCGTGTGCCGGAGCTTCGCCAAAATCCAGTTCGGGACGGGTTCGTTGCCGCGCGACTGCACCATCACCGACATTTCATCGGGTGGTGTAAAGGTCATCGCCGAGCATCTCGACGTTCCCAGCGAATTCACCATCTTCATGTCGGAAGGCCGGCCGCGCCAATGCCGCCTCGCATGGCGGATCGGCCACGAATTCGGCGCACAATTCGTTGATTAACGCGAGCGGCGCAAAAGCGGCCAATCGCCGGCGCTGAGCTTAGCGGCTTAACCGGAACTTAGGGTTAACCTGCGAGCATTTCTGGGAAATACTGTCACGTCAGGTCCCAGAAATGCATCCGTCACTGTCCAGGCCGCTCCGCCTTTCGAGATTGCGCGCCGTGACGGCGGTGTCGGCCGTTCTGCTTCTCGGGCTTTGTGGCTGCCAGACCGACGGACTGTCGGACATCACGGGATCGCTCGGCGATAAGGTCGATAAAGTGGCTCCCGCCAAAAGCCTGGAATTTTACCAGGAACGCCATCGCGCCAATCCCGACGATGCCGAAGCGGCATTGAACTATGGAAAAGCGCTGCGCAGCACGGGACAGCGGTCGCAGGCGGTCGCCGTGCTGGAGCAGGCCACGATCGCCCACCCCGCTGACAAGGCTTTGCTGGCCGGCTATGGCCGCGCGCTGGCAGACAACGGCAATTTCCAGCAAGCTTTTGAAGTTCTCGGCCGCGCTCACACGCCCGAAGACCCGGACTGGCGAATTCTGTCCGCGCAAGGCGCGGTACTTGACCAACTCGGTCGCGGTGAGGAAGCGCGGCAATATTATGCGAGCGCACTGCGCATCGTGCCGGACGAGCCGTCGGTCCTGTCCAACCTCGCGCTCTCTTACGTTCTTTCCAAGGATCTCGCCAAGGCGGAAGAAACGCTGCGCCACGCCAACAGCCGCGCCGGTGCCGATCCGCGTGTCCGGCTGAACCTCGCTCTGGTGGTCGGTCTGCGCGGCCATATGGCGGAAGCCGAAAGCCTCGCGAAAGAGGGCCGGCCTCCAGAGGAGGCCGCCGCCAATGTCGCTTACCTAAGGCGGATGCTGGCCAAGCAGGCGGCGGCGAAAACCGGCTCCAGCGGTGCCGCGCGGACGGACTAAAGCTTCGATTCCGAAGTTCGCAGGCTATTGCGATACGCCGCCGCTTCAGCGTTTGGCGCGCAGTTTATTGATCAGCGGAGAGAACAGCGAGCCCCGCGGCTTCTTCGGTTCGCCGCGCCCCGTGATCTGATTTGCGATCTGGACGAACGTCTTGCTGATCCGGTGACGGGCGGAGATCTCGGCGATCATCTGGCCGTTATTGGCCGCGGTGCCGAACATCTTCGGGTCAAATGGAATCGAGGCAAGCGGCGGGCCTTCAATGGCCTTGGCGAATTCGCGCGTGCTGATTTCCGGCCGCTTCGACATGCCGACCTGGTTGAGACAATAGAGCGGCGGCCTGTCATTGGGACGCGCCGCCTTGAGCATACTCAGCATGTTCTTGGCATTGCGCAGATTGGCAAGGTCGGGTTCGGCGACGATCAGGATATCGTCGGCTCCGACCAGCGCGCGGCGGGTCCATCCCGACCATTGGTGAGGGATGTCGAGGACGATCACCGGAGTCGTGAGCCGCAAGGTGTCGAAAATCGCATCAAAGGCGTCGGCGCCGAAGTCGTAGACACGATCGAGCGCCGCCGGTGCGGCCAGCAGGTTCAGATGGTCGTGGCATTTCGACATCAGACGCTCGATGAACGCGCTGTCGGGTCGTTCGTTGGCAAACACCGCATTGGCGATACCCTGCAACGGATCCTTGTTGTAGTCGAGACTGGCCGTACCGAACGCCAGGTCGAGGTCGATGACCACCGAATCCAGCGCCAGGTCGCGCGCGAGCGCCCATGCCACGTTGTGGGAGACGGTAGAGGCGCCGACGCCGCCCTTGGCGCCGACGACCGCGATGATCCGGCCGACCGCGACGGCTTCGGAGGCCGAGAACAAGCCGCAGATGGCGCGGACTACATCGAGCGTCGCAACCGGCCCGATCACATAATCGCTGACGCCGCGCCGCACGAGGTCGCGGTAGGGCGCGACATCGTCGTCACTGCCGATCACGACCACGCGCGTTCCGGCATCGCAAACGGTGGCAAGTTCATCGAGACCGGCAAGAATGTTTTCGCCGGCCTTGGTCTCCAGAATGATGACGTTCGGGGTCGGGACGCTGTGATAGGTGTCGATGGCGGCGACCACGCCGCCCATCTTGATCGTGAGATGCGCTTTGGCCAGACGGCGGTCGAGACCCGCCGACTGAACCGCATCGGCAGTCGTCGTGGTTTCGCAGAAAGCCTGCACCGACACCCGCGGAGCCGGCGCGATGTAATCGTCGCTTAGCGGGGGCAGAGCATCCAGATCGTCGGAATTGTCACGCGCGGAGGTCATTTGCCTGTATCGCTGAGTTTGGCCTTGTCGGCTTCGGGATATTCGGTCGTGGTGGTCGTGCCCTTACGATATTTTTCAAAGCCTTCGGTTCGCCGTGCCGTGTAGGACGGAGTTTCCGGGCGCGGCTGCACGAGGTCTGCCGGGTTGTCCACCATCGCGGCCATGTTGCGCTGATAGGCGCAGCCGAAATTGTAGTAGGACTTGTTCTCGAAATAGTTCGGATCCTTGATCGAAGGTCCGAGATCCTCGGGCCACACCCCACAGGGGCCGGCCACCGCTGCCATCCTCGGATAGGTCAGGCGAACGGTTGCAAGAGTCCTCGGATCGTCCGGTGTGTAGTGGCGCAGCTTGATTCCATCCCGTGGTACGCCGGCGGCTTCCAAAAGCGCCCTTGCTTCATGGACGGCGCTTTCTGCGGCCCGTCCATTGGATGTGTTGGCCGGCACATCGACGACGATGGCGCCAGTTCCCTCGGAGACCCAGGTCCGCGCCAGCCCGATGACGTCGGCGCGTTGAGGGGCCGACAGTCCGCCACGGGCATGGCCGACGAACAGAACGATGGAGCGATTGGCTTCCTGGACCGCGATCGGATGCCGTAAGCGATAGTCTTCCGGAACGCCATGCGCCACCGGCGCCGCCACGCTTCCGGTGGTCTCGGTGCAGGCCCCGAGGACGACGGAAAGGCTGCACATCGCGCCGATCAGCGCCGCCCATTTGAAGTTCCTGTATTGCGAGCGGCAAATTCCGTTCAGGAACTTCAAATGAAAAAGCGGCACTGGAATCATAACTTTGCTAGTGCCCATGACTTTCCGAAGTTCGTGAAAGGTGCGCGCTGAGATGGAGCACGAACTTCGGAAAGTGGGCACTAGGCGCAATAGCCGGTAGCGATCGAGCGATGTCTTGTTGGTCATCGTGCTGTCCCCCGACATGCTGTCTCAGTCGATGATGAAGCCGAAATTGGCCTGATAGTTTCCGATCGGTTCCACTCGCGCCGGAACGCCGTAAATCCGATTGATCTGCGCAAACAAGGCCGACTGGGAATCCGACGACGGCGCAAAACCATCATCCGGCCGCGACAATTCCTTCTGCGCCACCGCGCGCACCACGTAGGGGGTGACGATAACCATCAGCTCAGTCTGGTTGTTGACGTAGTCCTGGCTCCGGAACAGCTGTCCGAGCACAGGGATCTGATCGACACCCGGCATCCCGTTGACGGCCTGCTTGGTCTGCTCCTGAATGAGCCCAGCCATCGCCAGCGAGCCGCCGGAGGGAATTTCAAGCGTCGTTTCCGCGCGGCGGGTTTTGACTGACGGGACGCTGACGCCGCTGATGCTGATGGAATTGTCGGTCGAGATTTCGGAGACTTCGGTCATCACGCGCAGGCTGATCTTGCCCTCGGTCAGCACGACCGGCGTGAAGTTGAGCGAGATGCCGAACTTCTTGAAGGCGATCGATGGCGCGCACTGCCCGACAGAACCGGCGGCAGTCGTTTGGCAGGTCACTCCGGTCGGGAAAGGGAATTCGCCGCCGACGATGAAGGTTGCGGCTTCGCCGGAAATGGCCGTCAGATTCGGCTCGGCAAGGGTGCGAACCACGCCGGCGCTTTCCATCGCGCGCAAGGTCGCTGTGACCGTCGGCAAACCAGCCTTGTTGACCGCCGAGGCGATCAGCGAATTGCCGGTGAGCGGCCCGCCATTTGCCGTGAACGGGTTGGCATTGTTGAAATTCACCACCGCCGTGCCGTAGTTCATATTGGCGCTGAGATCGATGCCCAATTGCTTGATGATGCTGCGCTGGACTTCGGCAACGGCGACCTTCAGCATCACCTGATCGTGGCCGCGGACCACAATGGAGTTGACGACCTTCTCCGCGCCGCCCACCAGACGGGCGACAACGTCGCCAGCCTGCTGCGCTTCGATCGGGGTGGATACCGATCCCGTCAGCATCACGCCCTCGCCAACGCCCTCGGCCTGGATGGTGGCTGCGGGCAACAACTGCTTCAACGCGGCGCGAACGCCGTTGAGGTCGCGCTTGATCGCGATGTCGTAGGCGGCGATCTGCTGACCATCCCCGTCAAAGAACACGACGTTGGTCTGACCGACCGCGGAGCCGATGATGTAGGCGCGCTGCGGCGAGCGGACGACGGCGTTTGCAATCTTCGGGTCGGCCACCAGCACGTCCTTGACGTCGCGGGGCAGGTCGATGATGGCTGATTTGCCAACACCAAGCGAAAGAAAGCGGGTTTTCGGCGCGACACTGGGAATGCTGGAGGTCGCCGCCGGCGCGGCTTCGCTTTCGGCCGCCGCGGCCGGAGCAAGACCGGACACCGATGCCAGCGCCGCCGCCGTAAACGACAGGGCGCCGATAAGTAACGTTCGGAGTGACGTCCGGCTTCCCCTGCGGGCCATGTTCTTTGTCCTTCTGGTCATTGGCGCCCTTCTGGTCACTTCGTATTCGGGGCGCCTGGATTGTTGACGCCGTAGCGGACCACGTTGATGCCGGGACGCTGGGTATCGTTGGAGCTGACCGTCACCTGGTTGACGTCGGCGATGCTGCGCAGCGCCAGCGACAGCGTTCCGGCCTGTCGCGACGTGGCGAGCGTGGCCGTCTGCTCCGCCTTCAATTCAAGCGTGACGGTCCGGCCGATGACGCTGTTGGTGCCTTCTTTTTCCTTCGGCGCCTGATCGATCGCCAGCACGCGGATATTGGTCAGAACGATATCGGTCTGGACGATGTCGGGCGCGGTGGGATTCGCCATGTTCTTCAGACGCCGCGTCATGAGAACGTCGACGCGATCGTTGGGCAGAATGAATCCGCCGGCGCCGGTTTCCGCGGAAACTTCCGTCGATACCGCGCGATACCCGCTCTGCAGGATCGCAGCCATGAAGCCGGAGCCGTCGGCTTTCACCAGCTTGGCTTCGCGGATCGGCTCACCGGCAACGAAGGGCGCGCGCGCGATGGAGCCCACGATCTGGGTCGCGGCATGTGGACGATCGGTGCGGCGAATGAAGCTGCCGCTCGCCGTTGATGCCGGCCAGCTCTGCCAGAGCATGTCATTGGCTGTCAGCGTCTGGCCAAGATTGATGTCGGCTTTGGCGACGAGGATGTCGACGGTCTGAAACTGGGCGACGGGCTGGGCAGCAGCAGGCGGCTTGCTGTCGGTCCCGCTGGCAAGATAGGCGGCGACGCCGCCGGCACTGAGAGCGATGGCAAGGACGACAATCCGGGCAATGTTCATACGCGCGATCTACTGTTACGCAAAAGGATGCTGGACGGTCTTTGAAGAAGACTCGTCTCTAGGGATGACTAAGCGGTAAAGGTATAAGCGAGCTGAAGGCCGGAGAGTTTGGGCAAGAGCGTTGGCGGATTTGTCCGCATGGTGAACGCAAGGTTATTGTCTTCGCGATGCTTGCCGGGCCGCGAGCTTCGATATCTGCTCAGCCGTTCGACTGACTGGATAAAAGCTGCGGCAACCGCGTCGGCGCATCGGAGCGGAAACGTGGCGCTGACACCGATGGCGTTTGAGGCAATTGATTTACCATGTGAACAAAAGCCCTGACTGCGGTGCCCACTTTCCGAAGTTTGTGCGCCATCGCAGCGCCCACCTTCACGAACTTCGGAACGTTATGGGGCACCAGCAAACTTATCGATTCTGGTACCGCTTATCGATCTGAAGTCCTGGAAGGGATTGCGGCTCGTGGTGCAGGGACTTCAGATCGGCGGTACGAGGCCACATCAGGGCAGGGCCATCCGGAGCATCTCCCGCACCACGGCGCGCAGTTGTGCCGGCGGCAGCGCCCGGTCCGAAAGCGCGAAGCCGAGATAGGTCCAGTAGAGAATTTGTGCCCGCGTATGGGCGTCGTCGTCGGTAACGCCTGCGGCTCGGAGCAAGCCTTCGACGTAGCTTACCCGCCGCCTGTCGATCGCCTGCACGGCGGCTCTCGCCGCCGGATCGACCGTGGCCCAGCGGCGGACCGCGTTTTCAAGCGCCCTCTGCTCGCCGAATACCCGGTGCAGCAAAAGTTGCAGCGCGTTGTCCTTTTCGGACGCGGCCTCGATGTCGGCGATAATCCTCTCGGCGGCAATATCGCGCCAAAGCCTGAGCAACTCGCCATGAAAGGCTTCGATGTCGGCGAAGTGCCAGTAAAAGCTGCCGCGCGACACGCCCATGGATTTCGCCAGCGGCACGGCCTTGAGCGCCGTAAAACCCTCCTGGGCAAGGGTCTTCAGCCCGTGGTTCAGCCAGTCCATGACGGAGAGTTGATCAACCATTCGTCATCCTGCGACATTACCACCATACACTACTGTATTGACAGGGCCAGAGAAGCCGCTCATTGTCTCCATACATCAGTGTATGGAGACCGGAGCCATGCGTGACCTGTTTCTCCAGGCTGCGGGGGTTGCCGCGATCGCGGTGGCCCTGATTCACGGAATTCTAGGCGAAGTCAGGGTGTTTGCCCGCGCGACCATCGAGCCGGCGCGGCTGCGCACCTTGATTAGGGTATGCTGGCAAATCGGCACCGTTGGATGGATCTGTGGCGGCGTGCTTCTGATTGCGACGCCTTCCGTCGCTTCAGTCCCCGCCCGTCACTGGATCATCGTCACGATGTGCTTGATGTACGGCTTCGGAATGATCGGCAATTTCTGGGTGCTGCGCGGCCGGCATTTCGGCTGGGCGGCGCTCGGTGCGGTCATCACCCTGGCGATCATCGGTTATTGATGCGAGCCGACGGGTTGTTCGGCGAAAATCATCACCTCGCTGTGAAGGTGCCCGGCTTTGGCCCGTTATGGCCCGATATGCCACGCGGTTTTTCCATTCCTGGCCGCCGCAGATCGCGCCAGTTTAAAATCGCTCTAAGATCAATGGGTTTTAACACGCCAAGCTTGACCTGCGCGCCGGTCATTGAAAATACAGATCATGACCGTGACCGACCCAAACAATGCGGCGCCGCAGATGCGACTTGGCCTGGCCAAGCGCGGCTATTCCGGCGTGATCCTTCATCTTGACGCTGAGGAGGGGAGCTCTTCGCTTCCCGCGGTTGAACTCGAAAGCCGCCTCATCGAGCTCGGCTTTGTCGCGGGCGCCAGGGTAGAAGTGCTCCACGAGGGAATTATCGGGCGGGATCCGATTGCCATTCGTATCGAGAACGTCACGGTCGCGGTACGGCGGCGCGAGGCGATGGCCGTTGTAGTCGTTTGACGAGGCTATACGGCGTCATGGAAGCACCGTTAATGCATCTCGCTTTGGTGGGCACGCCCAATAGCGGCAAGACCTCGCTGTTCAATGCGCTGACGGGCGGCCGGCAGAAGGTCGCGAACTATCCCGGCGTCACCGTCGAGCGCAAGGAAGGCTTTTTCGTCACCCCGCTCGGCCGGCAGGCGTCGCTGGTTGATTTGCCTGGCACTTATTCGCTGCGGGGCCGCAGCCCTGACGAGGAAATCACGCGGGACTTTGTATTGGGTCGGGCTGCCGGCGAAGCGCCGCCCGATCTCATCCTTTGCGTGGCGGATTCCACCAATCTGCGGCTGACGATCCGCCTGCTGCTCGAGCTCAAGCAGACCGGCCGGCCGTTGATGCTGGTGCTCAACATGTTCGATATCGCGACCAGGCGCGGCGTGACCGTCGATGCGCCGCGCATGTCCGAGATGCTGGGCGTCCCCGTGGTGACGTCGATTGCGGTGCGCAAAAGCGGGATCGCCGAGCTGTTGCGCAGGACCGATGAAATCGCGCTGCAGCCGCAGGCTCCGCTGCAGCAAAACCTCTGGCAACCGCTCTCGGTAGCCGAGTTGCGCGCCACCCAGCGTGAGGCGGACCGGATCATCGGAGAAACCGTCAGCCTGCCGACCAAACCCGACACCTGGACGGCCCGGATCGACGCCGTGGTGCTGCATCCGGTGGCCGGACTTGTCATTCTTGCTCTGGTGCTGTTCGTCATGTTCCAGGCGGTGTTCGCCTGGGCGCAGCCGCTGATGGAGCTTCTGTCGGACGGGTTTTCGGCGCTCGGTCAATTCGTGCACGACACGCTGCCGGCGGGGCTGTTGCAGAGCTTCCTGCAGAACGGTGCGATCTCCGGCGTCGGCAGCGTCATCGTGTTCCTGCCGCAGATCATCATCATATTCCTGTTTATCCTGCTGCTCGAAGACTTCGGTTACATGGCCCGCGCGGCCTTCCTGATGGACCGCATCATGGGCGGCGCCGGATTGCACGGCCGCGCCTTCATTCCCCTGCTTTCAAGCTTTGCCTGCGCCATTCCCGGCATCATGGCGACGCGCGTCATCGATAATCGCCGCGACCGTCTGACGACGATCCTGATCGCGCCGCTGATGACCTGCTCGGCGCGCATTCCCGTGTATACCTTGATCATCTCCGCGTTCATTCCCGACGAGCAGGTGTGGGGCTGGGTCAATCTCAGGGGCCTTGTGATGTTCGGCCTTTATGCGGCCGGCATCGGCAGTGCGCTCGGCGTGTCCTTCCTGATCAAGTTTTTCATGCTGCGCGATTATGCGCCGGCGCCGTTCATGCTCGAATTGCCGGACTACAAACTGCCGCGCCTCAACAGTATCGCCATCGGCATTTATACGCGGGCCAAGATGTTCCTGCAGCGGGCCGGCACCACGATCTTTTCAATGATGGTCCTGATCTGGTTTCTGGCGTCGTTTCCGCAGCCGCCCGCGGGCGCAGAAGGGCCTGGCATCAACTACAGCCTCGCCGCGATCATCGGCCACGCTTTGGCGCCGTTGTTCGCGCCGCTCGGCTTCAACTGGCAAATCGTGGTCGCGCTGATTCCGGGCATGGCGGCGCGCGAAGTCGCGGTCGCAGCCCTCGGCACGGTCTACGCGATCGAAGGCGGCAAGGAAGCCGCCGAACAGATCGGGCAGGTGCTGGCCACCAAATGGAGCCTGGCGACTGCGCTATCGCTGTTGGCCTGGTACATCTTCGCGCCGCAATGCGCCTCGACGCTTGCCGTGATCCGGCGCGAGACCGGCAGCATGAAATGGATGGCGATCACGTTTCTCTATATGTTTGTGCTGGCCTATGCGGCGAGCCTCGTCACCTACCACGTCGCCGTCGCGCTCGGCGCCGGATAGGGACACGCCAAAACTTCCTGCTTGGGTGGTTGGGCGGCCTATTGCAAGCCGGTGTCACTGCTGGTGCGCTTCCTGGCGAGATCCATCTCGGTCACCGCGATCAGGATTTCGGCGCGGGTCTTGAGATCGGGCGCTTCCAGCATCGCCTGTTTTTCCGGCGCCCCATAGGGCGACATCATCGCCAGCGCGTTGACCAAAGCCTCGTTGGGCGCATTCTCGATGCCTTCCCAGTCGACCTTGAGGTTGTTGGCCTCCAGAAATTCCGTCAGCGCCTTGAGGAGCGCCTCGCGGTCGACGGCTTGCTCGCCTTTGCGCGCCGTGAAATCGTCGAGATAGGGGAAGTAATCGACTTTGCATTGCCGATACAAGGTCAGCGCGGTTTGTTCCTGGACCACCTTGAAGCGGGCGACGCCCGTGAGTTCGAGGATGTAGCGGCCGTCGCCGGATTCGGCGAGCTGGGTGATACGTCCGACGCAGCCGACCTGAAACAGCTTCGGATGAGATTCGTCCGGTGAGTGAGCAACGTCGGGCTGGATCATCCCGATCAGGCGATGGCCGTCGCGGAACGCATCGTCGACCATTGCCAGGTAACGCGGCTCGAAAATATTGAGCGGCATCTGTCCGCGCGGCAACAGCAACGCGCCGGGCAGCGGAAATACCGGAATGATCTCGGGAAGGTCTGAGGGTCCGCGATATTCGGCATTGATCGGCATTGCGCTCACCAGCCCGTATCGTGCCTCTAATGGTCCGATTCTAACATTTGCATCCCGATATGGCAGGCACTTTTGCAAATGGAGATCAAAGGACCACTAGCAAATATAGATTTCTAGTGGAGGTTTGGATTTGACATTCGCTTTTCGCATTTCCCGCTACGGGGGTAGCGAATGTCAAATCCACTTCACTAGTCAGCTTACGCCGTTCGCGTAATCCGATCGTGCAGGCTCAAAGCCTGCTTTGACCTTCATTCGAAGCGGAATTACGAAAACAAGATCGTCGACAGCCGTTTTCTTCCCTCGACGGTTGCTTCGTCGGTGACGCCCCAGGCGTCGAAGAACTGTACCAGCTGCTTGCGGGCGCCGTCTTCATTCCACTTGCGGTCACGCTTGACGATTTCGAGCAACTGCTGGGTCGCCTCGGCGCGTTTGCCGGCGGCGTTGAGCGCGGTTGCCAGATCAAATCTTGCCTGATGATCGAGCGGGTTTGCGGCGACCTTCTGTTCGAGCTCAGTGACCGGGCCAAGCGAACTTGCCTGTTCGGCCAGATCGATCGCGGCCTGCACGGCCTTGACCGCGGCGTCGCCGCGCTTGGATTCGGGCACCAAGGCCAGCGTCTGCTTGGCCTGATCGATGGCGCCAGTCGTGACGTAGCATTTCGCAAGTCCAGCCAGCGCCGCGATATTGGTGGCCTCGACCGAGAGCACTTCGGCATAGACCGAGGCTGCGGCGGCCGCGTCGCCCTCTGCGAGCAAGGTTTCGGCCTCTTTGAGGATATCTGCGATGTTCGGCTCGCCGGGCATGCCGGCCGTCAGTTTGCTGACGAAGGCGGTGACCTGACTTTCGGGTACCGCGCCCATGAAGCCGTCGGCCGGCTGGCCGTTGACGAAGGCGATCACGGCCGGAATGGACTGGATTCCCATCTGGCCCGGGATCGCCGGATGCTCGTCGATGTTCATCTTGACGAGCTTGACCTTGCCGTTGGCGGCGCGGACGACCTTTTCGAGGATCGGCGTGAGCTGACGGCACGGGCCGCACCATGGCGCCCAGAAGTCGATCAGCACCGGCTGCCGCTTGGATTCCTCGATGACGTCCTTGACGAAACTCTGGGTGGTCGTCTCTTTGATCAGATCGGGCGCTGCCTGCGGCGCGGCTCCATTGCCCTGCTCTAATATTGTCACGGGATTCCTCGTCTGATGTCTGCCTGATTTTATACCGGGCCTGTCTAGCACGGCCCGGCTTCGCGGTTCAGCTGTTCTCCCCCCCAAATGGCGGCTGGATGCGAAATTTCAATCGGTTTTTGGCCGAAAGTGCCGGCCGGGCGAGGCCGAGCCGGTTTGGAAAGAGGCTCCAATCTTTATGTGAATCGATGAAGCCTCGCCCCACCAGGTTCCCTGCGGAGGTCGGCCCGGCGTCGGCTTAAGAGCCATTTCGAGCCGATTTTATCAAATTGGCTGCCATATCAGGGCCTTTGAGCTCCTTTCAATCGCCCGTTGCTGGCTGTTGCATTCGCTGTCCGCATTTGGCATAGGTCTGCCGTCGCCGGTGACAACCAAGCGACAATCTCTAAAGGATGCGGGTGTAGCTCAGGGGTAGAGCACGACCTTGCCAAGGTCGGGGTCGAGGGTTCGAATCCCTTCGCCCGCTCCAGTTTCTCTTCGAGAACTGAGAGCGATGGGAGTGGCCTTTTCGGGCCGACTCCCCGATAGCGTATCCGCCGCTTGCCTTAAGCCATAGCGCACAGCAGCGCTGTCCACACGGCGCATGCCGGGCGATTTCTTCCATCCACCGTCTCATGGCGACTACGGCTTTCCGCCCTGCGGGATTACAGCACGCGGCACACCTGGCACGCCACTGGCGCGACACGAACCTTCCGTCTTTCTGCCACGTTCAGGCAGCGAGCCAAAATTTATCTCATCTGCACGCGTGAAGCGAACGTGCCGCGCACTTCTCTCTACTGGGCGATGTGGTAGGCTTTTTGGGCCTCGCGAACAATTCGCCGCACAGGCACATCAAAAAACAACGTCGCAGCCGAAGTGGCTGCATCAGGGGAGAGACGCGATGAAATCGGCTTTCAATCGATCCATTCTTGCGCTCACAACCATCCTTGCCATGGCAGCGACCGGGCCGGTCGCCGCGCAAGACAAGGGGTTGAAGAAATACGAGTCCGGCAACAAGGAGTTCTGGACCCATCCGCCGGATGACTGGTTCCTCGGTGATGAGACGGAGGCCCAAAAAGGCCTGGCGCCCCCATCGGGACCGCCGACCGGTTCGTCGGATGCCGAACTCGCCGCGCTGATCAAGAAGATCAAGCTGCCGGAAGGCTTCAAGATCGACGTCTACGCCTCCGGCGTGCTGGCGGCGCGGCAAATGGCCTGGGGCGACAAAGGCACGCTCTTCGTCGGCTCATTCGGTCTCGGCAACGTCTACGCGATCAAGGACAATGGCGGCAAGAAAGAGGTCAAGACCATCCTCAAGGGGCTCAATCCGCCGATGCCTACTGGCATCGCTTTCAAGGATGGCGCGCTCTACGTCATCAATGTCAACAAGTTGATCCGGTACGACAACGCCGAAGACAATCTCGACAAGCTCGGCGACGGCAAGGTCGTCTACGACGACATGCCCTCCTACGCGGCGCACGGCTGGAAATATCTCGCCGCCGACAAGGACGGCTGGTTCTACATTCCGTTCGGACCTCCCTTCAACATCGGCATTCCGCCGACCAGCGTCTCGCAGATCCGGCGCGTCGATCCCAAGACCGGCAATGCCGAAATCGTCGCGCTCGGCGTCCGCAACAGCGTCGGCGGCGACGTCGATCCGCGCACCGGAAAATACTGGTTCACCGAGAATGCGCGCGACTGGATCAGCGATGACATGCCGAGCGACAAGCTGAACATGGTCTCCAAACTCGGCGAGCACTTCGGCTATCCCTATTGTCATCAGGGTGACACGCCCGATGACAAGTTCGCGATGGGCCACAAGTGTTCGGAGTTCACGCCGCCGGTGCTCAACCTCGGTGCCCACGTGGCTCCGCTTGGCATGAAGTTCTACACCGGCGACCAGTTCCCGCCGGAGTACAAGAACTCGATCCTGATTGCCGAACACGGCTCCTGGAATCGGCATAAATATCAGGGCGCGCGTATCGTCCGCGTCACCGCCGATCCGGACGGCAAGAACGCCAAGGAAACCGTGTTTGCATCCGGCTGGATCGAAGGCGACCAGGGCTATCTCGGCCGCCCTGACGACATCATCCTGGACAAGGATGGATCGATCCTCGTTGCCGACGATTGGGCGGGTGCGATCTATCGCATCAGCTACAAGAAGTAGGACGAGAAATTCAGAAGCTGCGACTGCCCGGCGACGGGCGGCCGCAGTTTCGCGTTGAGTTACGGAGCGAGCACGGTGATGCGCCGCGGATTTTGGGTCGATGTTCTCTGCGCGACAGCGATGTCCGCGGCGATGATTGCAGCGTCGCCTGCCGCCGATCCCGATGCCGGCAAGAAGAAAGCCGAGCTTTGCATCGGCTGTCATGGCGAGAACGGCATCTCGCAAATGGAAAATATTCCCTCGCTGGCGGGACAGCCGGACCAGTTCATTCAATGGCAGTTGGTGTTCTTCCGCAGCGGCGCGCGCAAGAACGAGCAGATGCAGCCGATCGCCGAGCAGGTCGACAATGACGATATCCGCAATCTCGGGGCTTATTTCGCGTCGCTGACGCCGCCGAAATCGACGAAGCCCGACGATAATCCCGATCTGTCGCAGAAGGGCGCGCAGGCAGCTGTGGGGCGACGCTGCGCCTCCTGCCATACCGACAGCTTCGCGGGCACCAAGGCGGTGGCGCGCATCGCCGGACAGCGCGAGGATTATCTTCTCAAAGCGTTGCACGACTATAAGACAGGCGTGCGATCCGGCGGCGGTATGGCGGCGATGGCCGACGTCGCTTACCCGCTAAACGACGAAGAGATCACGGCGCTCGCGCATTATCTCGCGCAACTTTAAGTCTTTTACCCGCGTTGGCCCTGATAGGCCTTCAGATGCGTGTAGGCGATCTTGAGCTTCGGCACCGGCACTTTCGCAGCGTCGCCGCGCGCGATCAGGTCACCGATCACGTGATCGGCCTCGACCTGAGCACCTGCCTTGATGTCGCGGAACATCGACGCGGTGAGTTGCGAGCCTTCCGCGGTCAGCATGCCGCGCGCGCGCTCGAAGAATGGACCGGTCGGCGTATGCCCTTCGGCAGAAGCGACCGCGCTGCATTCATCGAGGATGCCGAGGATGAAATCCTTGCCGCCCGGTGCCGCCAGAATGTTGCCGACCGGCGCACGCATCGCGCAGGTCGATGCCGCGAGGGAGGCGAGGAAAACCCACTTCTCCCACATGTCCTGGATCACCTGCGTGCTGGCGGCTGCGCCAAATTTGCTGCCCGCCATGACGTCTGCAATGGCCTGCACGCGGTCTGAGAGCTTGCCGTCGCGTTCGCCGAAGCCGAGCGACTGCATCGGTGCGAGCTGAACGATCTCGCGGCGCTCGTTGAGCGTGACGGCGATCGCGCACAATCCGCCCAGCACCGCATTCGCGCCGAAGCGCTGGTCGAGCACGTCGAGGTGATGCATGCCGTTGAGCAGCGGAAGAATGGCCGTCTTCGGCCCGACCGCCGGCGCAAATGACTTGATCGCGTCTTCCAGGTCGAATGCCTTGCAGCTCAGCAGCACAAGGTCGAAGGTTTTGTCGAGTTTGTGCGCCTGCACGTTCGGCGGTGCCGTCAGCGTCACGTCGCCGTTGGGACTCTTGATGACGAGTCCGGCGGTTGCAAGTTCAGCCGCGCGTTTGGGGCGCACCAGGAACGTCACGTCGCGGCCGGCTTGCAGCATTCTGCCGCCGAAATATCCGCCGATCGCGCCGGCTCCGACCACCAGGATGCGCATGATCTTATTCCTTCTTTTTGTTGCGAGTTATTTTGTTGGGAGCCATTGCGAGCGCGATGACCCCTGATGCGTTTATCTGCTTACCACTTTTCGCCGAACGGGCGTATTTCCAGTTCGAAAGTCCAGGCGCTGCGCGGCTGCTGGTAAAGCTGCCAATAGGAAGCCGCGACGGACGCGGGCGGCATCAGCAAATCGGGATTGTTGAGCGCTTCCTTGCCCCAGAGTTGCTCGCGCCGCTCGCGCACCCAGGCGGTGTCGACGCCGGAGTCGATGATCAGGTGAGCCACGTGGATGTTCTTGGGGCCGAGTTCGCGCGCCATCGATTGCGCCACGGCCCGAAGTCCGAACTTGGCACTGGCAAACGCCGCAAAGCCGCTGCCGCCGCGCAGCGATGCCGTGGCGCCGGTAAAGAAGATGTTGCCCTGGCCGCGCGGCAGCATCAGCCGCGCCGACTCGCGGCCGGCGAGGAAGCCGGCCCAGCAGGCCATTTCCCACACTTTGCGGAACACGCGATCGGTGGTCTCGAGAATCGGGAAGTTGACGTTGGCGCCGACGTTGAAAATGCAGACTTCAAGCGGGGCGTGCCTGTCGGCATCGTCCAGGAACGCCGCGACCTCACCTTCCTTCCGGGCGTCGAGTGCGCGTGCCACGATCGATCCGCCCCCGGCCTCGATATCGCTGACCAGCGGCGCGAGCTTGGCGCCGTCACGCCGGCCGGCGAAGACGGTAAAACCCTCGGCGGCAAATTTCTTGGCGATCTCGGCGCCGATATAATCGCCGGCACCGATCACCGCCGCTGTCGCATTGCGTTTTTGCATTCGCCGCTCTCCGTTAAGTCATTCCGGGATGGTGCGCTAGCGCCAGACCTCAGATGCGCATCGGGGAATCTCGAGATTCCGGGCTCGCTCATTTCATTCGCGCCCCCGAATGACGGTTGGAAACTATTTCCCCAGCACCATCTCCTCGACGTCGCGCAGTTGTTCTTTGCCGAAGAAGATTTCGTTGCCGACGAAGAATGTCGGCGAACCAAAGGCGCCGCGCTCGACCGCGTTTTGCGTGTTCTCGATCAGTCTGGCCTTGACGTCGGCCTCGCCGGCGCGCGCGAACAGCCGTTTAGCGTCGAGTCCCGACGCCGTCAGCGCCGTCAGCGCAATTTCCGGATCGTCCATTTTCTTTGGCTCGACCCACATGTGGTGAAAGGCGGCATTGATATATCTTTCGAGCACGCCCTCCATCTGGGCCGCGACCGCGACCCGCATCAGATTGAGGGTATTGACGGGAAAGAACGGATTCCAGGTGTAGGGCTTGACCTGGAAGCGCTTCACGAAGCGATCGGTTTCGATCGCCTGGAATTCGCGCTTGTTCTTGATCCCGGCCAGCGTCTCGGCGGGCGACCTGTTGTTGGTGGCCTTGAAGATGCCGCCAAGCAGCACCGGCACATATTCGAATTTAGTCCCGATCCGCTTTTCGATCTCCGGGATGGCCTCATGGCTCAGGAAGGCGTTGGGACTGCCGAAATCGAACATGAATTGCGGGGCAGTAACGCTCATGACGGCCTCCTTGGCAGTTTTCTTTATCCCGCCATTGTGGCGCAACGGCAGCGTTGCGTCCACCGGGTTTGATGATGATCGTCATATTTCGATCGGTGGGAAAACCGGCGGGTCACACCTCGGGCGGATCGTCTCGATCCCGGAAAGCGAGCCCGATAATGTGGTCGCGGACGTCGTCCGGCCACGCGGCGATCAGTTCGCCAAACCGCCGCCGGTCGTCCGCGAACAAAGCGCGGGAAGCTTCCTCGAAGCCTTTGAAATTGCCGGCCATCGCCGACATGAAATGATAGGCCGCATCCCTCGCCGCGCGATGACGGTCGCGATCTCCACTGGCGCGGCGCGCCTCATCGACGAGTTTTCGCAAGGCAACGGACGCCCCGCCGGATTGGCCGGCCAGCCAATCCCAGTGCCGCGGTAATAACGTCACTTCGCGGGCAACGACACCGAGCCGGGGCCGGCCCCGGCCGCGCGGCTCCGATGCCGGCGGTTCAGCCGTCACCGTTTCCGGATCGGGGGCCGAAGGTGGAAGGCGCGCGAGGATCTCCTTGTCTGTTCCACGCAGATCGACGTCGATCGAGCGGCCGCTGGTGTCGTCGAAAATAAGGATCGGTTCAGTGCCGGCTGGTTTCGTTGTTTTTTTGATCGCGATCGCGACCTCGGCCAGCAGACCGGAGGCCAATCGCCGGTGGCCAACGAAGGCAGTGAAGCATTTTGCAGAGGTCATCGGAGCAATCCGGATTTCATCGCACCATTTATACCCGGATAAATAAGAGAGTCAATATCATCCGGGTAAAAATATGAAACCTCGATCGCCAATTCAGCCCTCCGCTGCTACGGAATGACAAAGCTCAAGCACACCAACCGGGGAAACGCGCGATGCTGACAGTCCATCACCTCAACAATTCCCGTTCCCAGCGTGTGTTGTGGCTCTTGGAAGAGCTGGGCGTCGCCTATGAGATCGTGCGCTATCAGCGGCAGCCGGATATGCGCGCGCCAGCCGAGCTGCGGGCCATCCACCCGCTCGGAAAATCGCCTGTCATCACCGACAACGGCAAGACGATCGCGGAATCCGGCGCGATCGCTGAATACCTTGTCGAGACCTATGGCAACGGCCGCCTGATCCCGCCGCCCAACACACCGGAACGACTGCGCTACACCTATTGGCTGCACTACGCCGAAGGCTCGGCGATGCCGCCGCTCTTGCTCAAACTGCTATTTACATTGATGCCAAAGCGCGCGCCGGCGTTGCTGCGCCCCTTGGTGCGCAAGGTTTCCAATCAGGCGATGACGGCATTCGTCAATCCGCAACTCAAGCTGCACATGGCGTTCTGGGAGAGCGAACTGTCCAAGAGCGAGTGGCTCGCGGGCGATGCCTTTACCGCCGCCGATATCCAGATGAGCTTCCCGCTCGAGGCGGCTGCGGCGCGCGGCGGTCTCGACCAGGGACATCCCAAGGCGATGGCGTTTCTGGATCGCATTCATGTGCGGCCCGCCTATCAGCGCGCGCTGGAAAAAGGCGGGCCTTACACGGTCGGACGCTGACCGTCACGGATATCCTATTCTCCAGCGGCTTCCGCGCCGCGGGTGCGTGGATCGGGCGCGCCGAGTAGTCCGTTCGGCGTCACCGCGATCGAATTCGCCGAGGTCTGTCCCATCGGCTCGACAATGCGGTGTCCTTTGGCCTTGAGAGCTGCAAGCGTTTCCTCGGCGAAGCCACGCTCGATCCGCACCTCGTCGGGAAGCCATTGATGGTGCAGCCGCGGCGCGGCCACCGCGGCAGCAATATCCATGTGGTAGTCGAGCACGTTCACGATTACCTGCAGCACGGTGGAAATGATGCGGCTGCCGCCCGGCGAACCCGTCACCAGCACCGGCTTGCCGTCCTTCAGCACGATGGTCGGCGACATCGATGACAGCGGCCGTTTGCCGGGGCCGGGCAGATTGGCGTCGAAGCCAACGAGACCATAGGCATTGGCGGCGCCCGGAGCCGCGGTGAAATCGTCCAGCTCGTTGTTGAGCAGGACGCCGGTGCCCTCGGCGACCAGGCCGACGCCGTAGCTGAAATTCAGCGTGTAGGTGTTGCTGACCGCATTGCCGAAACTGTCGACGACGGAAAAATGCGTGGTGTTGCTGCCTTCGCGCAACGGCGCGGCCGTGACAGCGTCGACCCATGGCGTCGCGCGATCGAGATCGATGCTCGCGCGCTGCTTTGTAGCGTAGTCCTTGGTGATGAGGGTCGCGACCGGCGCGCTGACGAAAGCCGGATCGCCGAGGTAATGCGCGCGGTCGGCGTAAGCGCGCTTCATCGCCTCGATCAGAACATGCAGCGACGTTGCCGAACCGTGTTTCATGTCGGCCAGTGGAAAGCCTTCGAGGATATTGAGCGTCTCCACCAGTCCGACGCCGCCGGAAGACGGCAGTGGCATCGAAACGATGTCGTAGCCGCGATAGCTGCCGCGCACAGGTGGGCGGATCACCGGCTGATAGTCTTTAAGATCATCCACGGTCATGATGCCGCCGGCATCTTGAATAGCTTTCGCGAGCTTCTCGGCGATGGGTCCTTCGTAGAAGCCGCGCGGTCCCTGCGCGGCGATGGCCGATAACGTGTTCGCCAAGTCGGTCTGGACCAGCGTGTCGCCCTCGCGCAACGATGTGCCGTCGGGCCGCGAAAAGATCTTCGCTGCTGAGGGCCAGCGCACCGGCCGGCGATGCCATTCGGGCAGTGTGTCGGCGTTGTCATCGGCAATCACGACGCCGTTGCGCGCCAGCGCAATCGCCGGTTGGATCAACTCGGCAAGCGTGAATTTTCCGGAGCCATATTTCTCAAGCGCCAGCGCAAGGCCCGCCGGCGTGCCGGGAATGCCGATGCCGAGTGCGGAATCCCGCGACTTGGCGTTGTCGGGCTTGCCGTCGGCCCCGAGAAAAATAGTTGGCGTGGTCGCGGCTGGCGCCGTCTCGCGATAATCGATCGCGACATCCTCATGCCGGTCCACCGAATGGATGACCATGAAACCGCCGCCGCCGACGTTGCCGGCGCGCGGATAGGTCACCGCCATGGCAAAGCCGGTGGCGACCGCCGCATCGATCGCGTTGCCGCCGCGTTTCAGGATGTCGGTGCCGATCCGCGCGGCAACCTTTTCCTGCGCCACCACCATGCCGTGTTCGGCCGGAATGGAATGGACGGCATCGGCGGCGAGAGGCGTATAGAAACCGCGGCGCGGCTCCTGCGCGGCGGCGAAGCTCCCAAACGAGAGAACAAGCAGGCTCGCGGCAACGATTTCCCGCCACGTCGTTCTGAACGGTCTCATCGAAACTTTCTCCGTCGGCGCCAGGGTCCCGCCTTGCCACGCATGCTATATGGCCTTTGCCCATGGCGACAGAAGGTCCGTCGGCGTGCCAATTCCGATATTCGCACCATGGTACGGCCGCTCGTCTGGCGAACTTGCAGAGCGCGGCGTCAGCGGGATATTCAAGACATGGTGGCGATGGCTTTGGACACAGACACGACCGATCGCGGGCATCAATATCCTCCACCCTCGGCAGTGACAGGCTGGATGTTGTTTGCCTGGGCGACCGAGCCGTTTTTCACATTGATTACCACCTTCGTGTTCTCGCCTTACTTTGCGACCCATGTGGCGGCCGATCCGGCCAGCGGCCAGTCGTTGTGGGGCTTTGCGACCGCAGCGGCCGGATTGATCATCGCCTTGCTCTCGCCGGTACTCGGCGCCATTGCGGATGCCAGTGGCCGCCGCAAGCCATGGATCGCGGCGTTCGGAGCGCTTCTGGTCGTCGGTGCCTCGCTGATGTGGTTTGGAAGTCCCGGCAATGTCGGCGTGATCCCAGACTTGCTTCTGGCCTACGCGGTAGCAACCATCGGTGCTGAATTTGCCATCGTGTTCAACAATTCGATGATCCCGACACTGGTGCCGCCCGAGAAGATCGGTCGCCTGTCCGGCAGCGGATGGGCCACTGGTTATGTCGGCGGCATTCTCAGCCTGATCCTTGTCCTTGGCTTTCTCGCCGCAAACCCCGAGACCGGCCGCACCTTGCTCGGCTTCATGCCGCTGTTCGGGCTCGACCCTGTGACGCATCAGGGCGATCGCATCGTGGGGCCGTTGACCGCTGTTTGGTTCGGGATCTTTGCGTTGCCGATGTTCCTCCTGACGCCGGATTATCCGGCGAAGCGACGGCTCGGCGAAGCCTTGCATGAGGGATTGACCGAACTGAAACAGACGTTGCGCGAATTGCCGGAGCGGAAATCGATGGCCGCCTTCCTGCTCGCCAACATGATCTATTCGGACGGATTGGTGTCGTTGTTTGCGTTCGGCGGGATCTACGCGGCAGGCACCTTTGGCTGGAGCACCATCCAGATCGGCACCTTCGGCATCATTCTCGCCGTCGCCGGAACTTTCGGCGCCTGGGTCGGCGGCAAGCTCGACGATGCGTTGGGGCCAAAGCGCGTGATCGCCGGCGCCATGATGATTTTGCTGTTCGCCATCGTGGCGATTCTGCTGGTCGACAAAAATTCGATTCTATTTATTGCGGTCACGCCGCCGGTGCCGGGCGGCGGTTTGTTCGCCGCTCCTGCTGAGCGCGCTTATCTCCTGCTTGGATGTCTGATCGGGGCCGTCGGCGGCCCGCTGCAAGCGGCGTCGCGAACGCTTCTTGTTCGGCTCGCGCCAAAAGACCGCATCGGGCAATATTTCGGCATGTTCGCCTTGACCGGAAAGGTGACCTCGTTTGTCGGACCCTTGCTGATCGGCATCGTGACGGCTGTGACCGAAAGCCAGAAGGCCGGCATGGCGACGCTGGTGTTGTTCTTCGTGGCCGGGCTCGCACTGCTCGCGCGTGTTAGGGGATAGACGCGCGCCCTTGGGCGAGCATTTAATGCCGGAAATGACGCACGCCGGTAAACACCATGGCGATGCCATGGGCGTCGGCGGCCTCGATCACTTCGTTGTCGCGCACCGATCCGCCGGGCTGGATCACCGCCGTGGCGCCGGCCTCAATGCAGGCCAGCATGCCGTCGGCGAACGGGAAGAATGCGTCGGAGGCGACGACGGAGCCCTTGGTGAGCGGCTGCGGCAGTTTCAGTTCAGTAGCCGCATCCAGCGCCTTGCGCGCAGCGATCCGCGCCGAATCCACCCGGCTCATCTGGCCCGCCCCGATGCCGACGGAGGCGAGGTCCTTCGCGTAGACGATGGTGTTCGATTTCACGTGCTTGGCGACGCGGAAGGCGAACATCAGATCACGCATCTCGGCTTCCGTCGGCGCGCGCTTGGTCGCGACCTTCAGCGTCATGTCGTCGACCACGGCATTGTCTCGACTTTGCACGAGCAACCCTCCGGCCACCGTCTTGGCGGTTAGACCGGTCGCGCGCGGATCCGGCAACCCTCCGGCCAATAGCAGCCGCAGGTTCTTCTTGGCGGCGACGATCGCCATCGCCTCGTCGGTGGCGTCGGGCGCGATGATCACTTCGGTGAAAATGTCGGTGATTGCGCGCGCGGCTTCCGCATCCAGCGTTCGATTGAGCGCGACGATGCCGCCGAAGGCGGACGTCGAATCGCAGGCCAAAGCCTTGCGGTAGGCGCCGAGGAGGTCGCTTCCTTCAGCGACGCCGCAGGGATTGGCGTGTTTGACAATGACGCAGGCCGCGGTGCGCGCGGCATCGAACTCGGCGATGCATTCATACGCCGCGTCGGTATCGTTGATATTGTTGTAGGACAGTTCCTTGCCTTGAATCTGCCGCGCGGTGGCGACGCCCGGCCTCCGGTCGGGGGCGCGATAGAACGCCGCCGTCTGATGTGGATTTTCGCCGTAGCGCAGCGACTGGATCAGGCGGCCGCCAAAGGCGCGGAATTCCGGCGCTTCGGTCTCAAGCTCGCGCGCGAACCAGTTCGAGATCGCCGCATCATAGGCTGCGGTGCGGGCATAGGCGGTGGCGGCCAGACGCCGTCGCAGCCACAGCGTGGTCGCGCCCTGATTGGCCTTGAGTTCGTCGAGAACCGCCCGATAGTCGCTGACGTCGACGACCACGGCGACGTCGTTATGGTTCTTGGCGGCGGCGCGGATCATCGCCGGCCCGCCAATATCGATATTCTCGATACAGGTTTCGAAATCGGCGCCTTTGTCGACGGTGGCCTCGAAAGGATAGAGATTGACGACCAACAGATCGATTTGCGCGATGCCGTGCGTCTTCATCGCGCTGGTGTGATCGGCTTTGTCACGGATGGCGAGCAATCCGCCATGCACCTTCGGATGCAGGGTTTTGACCCTTCCATCCATCATTTCAGGAAAGCCAGTGAGTTCTGAAACGTCCTTCACCCGCAACCCGGCTTCGGCGATCGCCTTCGCGGTGCCGCCAGTCGAAACCAGCTCGACGCCATGGAGGGCCAGTGCACGGGCAAATTCGAGCAACCCTGTTTTGTCGGAAACGGACAACAGGGCACGGGTAACGTGGCGGAGTTGATCAGTCATGGGCAAGGTCCTCTGTTCAAGGGTGCTTTTGCCCAGGCGCGCGGCTGTTACTCTCGCGCTTCCCGATGGTGCTCCATCCAAAGTCGCCAGTCGCGCGAGCAACGGGTGGGTAGCAGTTTTTGCCGATGTTCACAACGGCAAGGTTCGGTCTATCCGCTGTGTCGCATTTTATTAATTACAGCGGCAGTTCCGGCTCGCGGCGGGTGTTACGCCTTGCGGCCGTTGCCGCCGGCGAAGACGTCGAGCGCACAAAACTCCAGCGGACCGAGGGCGCGTGGTGTGAGTCCTGGCGGATGACAATCTGGGAGGTGCGGCGCGGGCCATCATTGCCGGCCAGAAATACGCTGTCCTCAAGTTCGACCTTGTCGTCGAGCGCCTCGAAGGTCCAGACGTCGCGGTTGGGCAAGACCAGCATGACGCCTCTGGCGTCGCTGAGGCGACTCGCCTTCACCGCAGGGTGCAGGTGAAACCGCAGCACATAGTCGGTCTCGCGGCCCTTGCTCCGTCCGTCGGGCGCCAGCGCCACCGTGTCCTCGCCGTCAAGCCGCGTTCCATCAGGTGAAAGCATCAGCACCCGGCGATGGGTCACGCCGAACCGGTCGAGATAACCGTCATGCGACGTCGTCAGCAGCATGCCGTTGGCGACGGCTTCGCGGTAGCTTTCGACCGCGGTCGGCCCGCTGACGACGGGCGCACCTTGCAGAAGCCGCTTCACCGCGGAAAACTCCACGAACTGGCACGAAGAAGTTTCGTGATAGGTCAGCGTCGAATGCGCGGACGTGCCGCGGGCAAAGCTGCGCCAATTGTCGCGGCCGGTCGACGGCATGCCGCAGTTGATGACGATCCGGCTGGTTCCCGACGACAGTTCAAATGAGAGGCAGCCGGCATGGGCGTCGTGGCTGACGCTCGGCGGCGGCGACGGGCCGGCGTCGATGATGACAGCGGTACTGCCGGCATCAAGCCGTTGAAAGCCGGAATGCGGCATGTTGGCCATCGGCGTGCCGTGGGTGTCATCATAGGCAAGCAAGGTTGCGAGCACGTCGGAAGATGTTCCGCTCATACCATTGAACAGCGCGAAGTTGCCGTCGCCATGCCGGAAGAAGCGCAGCATCGGCATCATGCGGTCGATGGCGTTCAGCAAGGCCGGTGGCGGCGCGATATTGCGGGCGGCGAATGTCTGACGCAGCGGCAACAGGTCGGTCAGAAGCTCGATCAGCGCGCCTGGGTTACGCGAGATATGGCCGCCATCGGGCAGGATCTGGCGTTGCAGCTCCTCCGAAAGCCTTCGCGCGGCGGTGCGAATATGATGCGCCTGGTTGGCGAGACAAAGCGAGGCGTAGCAAAGCGCGATCAGCACCTGGATTCGCGGCACGCCGTCGGCAATATCGATCATCGCGGAACGCAGGTAGCGGATTTCGCGGGACAGCCCGCGCAGATACCGCCGGTAGAACTTGCCGTCGGTATCGCCCAGCACCAGCGGGGCCTGGGACAATAGCGAGATGACGCGGCGTGCCAGCACGTCGGCGCGGCGTGCCAAAGGCCGTCGGTAGTTCGGATTTGAAAGCCAGTCGTCGACCAGTGCGCGCGCATTGGCGCGGGTCAGGGCCGTATCGGCGGCGCGCAGATGCCGAAGCCACCCGAAGCCAAGAAGGGCGACCTCCCAGTCGTCGGACGGCGGCTCGAGTTCGAAGATCGAGCGGCCGTGGCAGGTGACGATCTTGCCGGCAAAGACGAACCGGCCAGCATAGATCTCGGCCGCGCGGGTGGCATCTGCCGTGCGCAGATCGTGTGGGGCGATGATGAGGCGGTCGGTACGGCCGGGCCACAGCGACGACAATGCAACCGAGCCGCTGCTTGCCCGCCCCAACATGTTGCGCGCAACGCGGCCCAGGATCAGCGTCGAGATACGTCTGCGTTGAGCGACCGACACGCCCTGCCTTGGTTGGGACGATTCTTTCCGAATCCTTTTAATCCCGAAACGTCGCCAAGACACCACCTTGAAACGGTGCGAATCAGCCCAGTAAGAGCGAAAAGCGGTGTAAAATCAGGATTTAGCCGATGTCGGCGGTCATTTCTGCCGCACCAGCCGGGCGGCATAAAAACCGTCAAGTCCGGCAAGCCGCGGGTCCTGATGGGGCAGGTGACAGGGCAGGGTGCGCAAATCCCCGTCCGAGGTCAGGATTTCGCTCAAGCCCGCCACCTCGCTCGATTCGATCGGCAGGCGCTGGACCGCGGTTTCGGACTTCAAGAGCTCCGCTATCGCCTGCTCGCCCTCTTCCGGCTCCAGCGAACAGGTGCAATAGACGAGCATTCCGCCGGGCTTCAGCGCTGCGACGGCCCGTTGCAATAGCCGTTTTTGCGTCGCTGCGAGCGGCGCGATGTCGGATTCCTGTCGCAGCCAGCCGATATCGGGATGGCGCCGGATCGTTCCGGTGGAGGTGCAAGGCGCATCGATCAGGATCCCGTCGAAACCTTCGCCATGATTCTGGCCGAGCCACTCGGCGCCATCAGCCACGACGAATTCTGCCTGCAGCGATAACCGCGTGAGGTTATCGCGCAACCGCGCCATACGGGCGGGCGATCGATCGACCGCCGTCACGCGTGCCCCGGCATGGACGAGCTGTGCGGTCTTGCCCCCGGGCGCCGCGCAGAGGTCGACGATGGTCTTGCCGGCGACATCTCCGAACAGGCGTGCCGGGAGCGCGGCGGCGGCATCCTGCACCCACCATTGACCATCCGTAAAACCAGGCAACATCGTTACCGAGCCCTGCAACAGCGTGCGGACAGAGCCGGTCGGCAGTGTCTCGCCATGCAACCGCGTGGCCCATTGTTCCGCATCGGACTTCACGGTGATGTCGAGCGAGGGGTCCTGTCCGATCGCATGGGCGATCTCGCTTGCCGTGTCCGCGCCGTAGTGGGCGGACCAGCGCTCGAACAGCCATGGCGCGATGTCGAGATTTTTCGATTTGACTTCGTCGATCAGCGGCTGCCCTTCGCGCGCGCATCGACGGAGCACGGCATTGACGAGACCGGCATATTTCGCCGCGCGCCGATCCGATTGCACCAGCCGTACCGACAGGTCGACCGCCGCGTGATCGGGCACATCCATCCAGAGAATTTGCGCGGCTCCGATCAGCAGCGCGCTTTGCGCGCGGGGAGCGTCGGTTGGAACCCCGCGATCAAGCAGCCGCGAAAGAACATGGCCCAAAGTGCCTAACCGCCGCAAAATCGTTGCGACCAGCCGGCGCATCAGGGCGCGGTCACGATCGGAGAGGCTTTTCAGTCCGGGATGGGCGGAAGCGCCATCGAGTTGTTCGTCGAGCGTGCGACGCTTGTGCAGGACGCCGTCGAGAATATCGGCCGCGATTCGCCGCGCCGCGAGGCCCGGCACTTCAGTTGGCAAAGCGAATCTTTGCGGAGGCATGGAGCTAGTGTCCCGATTCCGAAGTTCGTATCATAGCGCGGCCCCTCGTTTACGAACTTCGGAATCGATAGGACACTGGTCAATTATCAATCTCGTGTGGCTTTGGTTCAAAAGTCCGCATGACGAACTCGCGGAATCACTGATGCGGACTTTTCAACCGCCACACGGGCACATCTTGTAATCTGGCGCAGCAATTCGCATTTCAGCTCATGTTAGTGGATATGCGAATGCTGGAATCGGACCACCAGCGGCAAGAATCGATTTGGCATCAGAATATGCCAAATGTAAGAATCGCGCGTGTGACTTCTCTTCGACGCGAGCAGTAGGATGACGGACGACCCATCACAGCCTGAGTTGGTGACTTCCGTAACCGAACGCAAGCCGCTCTCGCCCGCGGCGCAACGCGCGCTCGCGGAAGCCGAAGCGCGGCGGAAGGCGGCTGCCGCCGAGGCACAGTCGCGGCCGAAAGAGCTTCAGGGCCCGAAGGGACCCGAGCCGACCCGATATGGCGATTGGGAGAACAAAGGCATCGCCTCGGACTTCTAAGTTCCGAAGCGTGTGTGCCGCGAAGTTCGCGATCAGCGAGTTACTACCACGGTGGTGCCGATGGAAACCCGCTCATACAGGTCGGTGATGTCGGGGTTGAGCATCCGGATGCAGCCATAGGATACGAAACCGCCGACCGACCCCGGCACGTTGGTTCCGTGGATGGCATACTCGCCGCCCGCCAGCGTCATGGCGGCAACGCCCATCGGATTGTGAGGCGAGCCGCCCGGAATGACGTCCGGCAGTTGCGGCTTGTCGCGCTTGACTTCGGCCGGAGGCGACCAGGCCGGATTACGGTACTTGCCGCTGATCCGCGTGGTGCCGGCCCACTGCTTGCCGGATTTGCCGACGCCGACCGGGTAACGCACCGCGTGGCCGTCATCGAGTATGAGATAAAGGCGGCGCTCGTTGGTTTTCACCACGATCGTTCCCGGCGAATATTCGCCGCGCACCCCGACCATCTCGGGACGGGCCTGAGCGGTATTGGCTGCCAGAAGCCCTGCGCCGATGGTGGCCGCCGCCACCGCCATCCTCAAAGACATTGATCTCTCCAATACGTCCTTAGATCGCCTCGTCCGGCGGTCAAATCCGGCCAGCCCCGATATAACCGGCTGGATCCCATCAAATATTAACCGCGTCCCTTTACCGGCCGTTTTACACGCGCGGGGCGGAGCGGACTTTTCAGCGAGCAAGTAAGAAAATGTTCGAAACAAAGTAAATGACGTGAAAACCACACTCCCCGGGGAAACATCCGCGATCGTGAGTCCGCGGATGACAATGACGTGAGAGATCGCGTTTGCGATCGATGTTTGGAGCACGAAAAACGCTCGCTCGCCTCTCGTATCGCCACGAAATGCGGTGGCCGACAGCGTTGCGCTTCGCAGCGACGATGAGGTTGAGTCTACCCATCGGTCCAGGCCGACCGCGCCGCGAACGTTTGCGAGCCGAGCAGAGCCGGTGGGACTTAGCCCGCTTACGCCGGCTGGTCCTTCCGGTTCTGGCGATGCTTGACCAGATCGTCGACGACAGCGGGATCGGCCAGCGTCGAGGTGTCGCCCAGGCTTCCCGGCTCATCTTCGGCGATCTTGCGCAGGATACGCCGCATGATCTTGCCGGAGCGGGTCTTCGGCAGGCCCGGTGCAAACTGGATCTGATCGGGCGAAGCGATCGGGCCGATATCCTTGCGCACCCACGCCACCAGTTCCTTGCGCAACTCGTCGCTCGGTTCGGTGCCCGACATCAACGTGACATAGGCGTAGATGCCCTGGCCCTTGATGTCGTGCGGATAGCCGACCACGGCGGCTTCCGACACCTTGGCGTGAGCGACCAGCGAGCTTTCGACTTCGGCCGTTCCCATGCGGTGGCCGGAAACGTTGATGACGTCGTCGACCCGGCCGGTGATCCAGTAATAGCCGTCGGCGTCCCGCCGGCAGCCGTCGCCGGTGAAATATTTGCCCTTATAGGTCGAGAAATAAGTCTGCTCGAAGCGGGCGTGATCGCCATAGACGGTGCGCATCTGGCCCGGCCATGATTTGGCGATGCAGAGATTGCCGGTGCATTCGCCGTCCAGCACCTTGCCGTCGGCATCGACGATCTGCGGCACCACGCCGAAGAACGGCCGCGTCGCGGAGCCGGGCTTGAGTTTGGTCGCGCCGGGCAACGGCGTGATCAGGATGCCGCCGGTTTCGGTCTGCCACCAAGTATCGACGATCGGACAGCGGTTGTCGCCTACCACGCGGTGATACCACTCCCACGCCTCCGGGTTGATCGGCTCGCCCACTGAGCCGAGCAGCCGCAACGAGGCGCGCGAGGTCTTGGTCACCGGCGCATCGCCGGCCTGCATCAGCGCGCGGATCGCGGTCGGCGCGGTGTAGAAAATATTGACCTTGTGTTTGTCGATGACGTTCCAAAACCTGGAATTATCGGGGTAATTAGGCACACCTTCGAACATCAGCGTGGTCGCGCCGTTCGCCAGCGGCCCATAGAGAATATAGCTGTGACCGGTGACCCAGCCGACATCGGCGGTGCACCAATAGATGTCGCCGTCGTGATAATCGAATACGTATTGGTGCGTCATCGCGGCGAAGACGAGGTAGCCGGCGGAGCTGTGCAGCACGCCCTTGGGCTGGCCGGTCGAGCCCGACGTATAGAGAATGAACAGCGGATCTTCCGCGTGCATGTGCTCGACCGGGCACTCCGTCGTCACCATCTCGGCCGCCTCGTGATACCAGAAGTCACGCGAGAGGTTCATGTTGACCTTGGCGCCGGTACGCTTGACCACGACGACCCAGTCGACGCCGGTGGCCTTGGCAAGCGCGGCATCGACATTGGCTTTCAGCGCGACCTTCTTGCCGCCGCGCAGGCCCTCATCGGCCGTGATCACGACCTTGGACTGGCAGTCGTTGATGCGTTGCGCGAGGCTGTCGGGCGAGAAGCCCGCAAACACCACCGAGTGGATGGCCCCGATCCGCGCGCAGGCGAGCATCGCGTAAGCCGCTTCCGGGATCATCGGCAGGTAGATGGTGATGCGGTCGCCCTTCTTCACATTGCGGGTGCGCAGGATGTTGGCGAACCTGCAGACCTCGTCGTGGAGCTGCTGGTAGGTGATGTGCTTGGACTCGGAGGGGTCGTCGCCTTCCCAGATGATCGCGGTCTGGTTGGCGCGCTTCTCCAGATGCCGGTCGATGCAGTTCCAGGCCACGTTGAGCACGCCGTCCTCGAACCACTTGATCGAGATCTTGCCGGGCTCAAACGAGGTGTTCTCGACCTTGGTGAAGGGCTTGATCCAGCCGACGCGCTTGGCCTGTTCGCTCCAGAAGCCGTTGGGATCCTTGACCGAACGCGCATACATGTCGCTATATTTCGCGTCGTCGACCCAGGCGCGTTTGGCCCAGTTGGCCGGTACGTCGTAAATTTTCTCGGACATCGTGATCCCTCCACCCGATTGCGGCCCGCTTACGCGCAGAGCCGGCGTCTTGATTGTTTAAGTCGATTATGCGCTCGCGCCGATAGTGCCGACAAGCGCAACAACTACGACCTTCGGCGAGGCCTCTTGTGTTGCGCTGGATCAATCCGGCTACCGGGTCTTCGTCGTGGTCGCCAGAGGCCATCAAGGGCCGTCCCGGCCTCTTCGGGACCGCTCGGCAGGGCAGCATTGCGCCCCCGGAAGGTAATTGGAAACCTTTCGCGCCAAGAGTGGGGCTGGCGTGTCCGGCCAATCCCCCCTAAATGGCCGCATTGGGGACATAGGGACCCATGCCGGAACAAACAGAATCAAGCGGCATTAGCAGGGTAAGCGTTGGAGCAGGCATCTAAAGCCATGATGGATCAGCAAAATTTTGTGGAGACGCCGAAAGGCGTGGCCGATCCAGCCGTGGCTTTGGCCAAGGCCTTGGGGCAATGGCCCAAGGCGGGTGAGAAGCCGCAGCCGTCCCTGACCGGCAAAACCGCGCCGGCAACCGCGCCCTCGGTCGAGGTATTGGCCAAGGAAATGGGTCTGACGCTCGGCGAGCAGAACCAGCTCACGATCCGCCGGATCAAGCGCGGCAAGAACTACTCCTTCATTCGCGCCAACGGCTCGCATATCCGCGATGCCAGGACCATCCGCCGTCTGCACAAGATGGCGGTGCCGCCGGCCTATGCCGAAGTGCGCTACTCGCCGGATCCGAATTCGCATTTGCAGGCGGTGGGGCGCGATGCCGCCGGCCGGCTGCAATACCGCTATCATGCCGATTGGGAAAAGGTCCGCGAGCACCGCAAGGCACATCGTTTGGCCAAGCTCGTCGGCGCCTTGCCGAAAATCCGCCGCCACGTCTCGATGCATCTGGCAGGCGACGAGCCCACCCGTGAATTCGCGCTCTCTGCCGTGATCGAACTGATCGCGCGCACCGCGATCCGGCCGGGCAATGAATCCTATGCGCGCATGAACGGCACCCGTGGTGCCACCACGCTGCTCAAGTCCAACGTGACGCTGGACGGCGATAACCTGGTGCTCGCTTTCAAGGCCAAGGGCGGCAAGGCCGTGCGCAAGGAATGCGACGCGGCCAAGCTCGTGCGCGCGATTCCGATCCTGCGCCAGTTGCCGGGCAAGCGGCTGTTCCAGTACCGCGATGCTTCTGGCATCGCGCGCACCGTTTCCACTGCGACCGTGAACACGTTTTTGCGCGAGATCGCCGGCATCAAGATTTCGCTGAAGGATTTCCGCACCCTGATGGCATCGGCCGTGGTGCTGGAATCGCTGTCGCGGATTTCTCCGGCGACGAGCGAGCGCGGCCGCAAGCGCCAGGTTCTGGACGCGATCCGCGCCGCCGCCGATCAGCTTTCCAATACGCCGGCGATCTGCCGCAAGAGCTACGTGCACGACACCATCGTCACGGCGTTCGAAGACGGCATCCTCGAGCGCTTTGCCGCGACCATGAAGGGCTATCGCACCCAGAAGAAGCGTGAGCAGCTGCTGGCGCAAGTGGTGCTGGCGGCCGCGGCGTAAGTCTTCCTCTTGTCGTCCCCGCGAAAGCGGGGACCCATACGCCGAGACTTCAGTTCTTTGGCGAGCTGTTCGACGCTTTTGCGTTCAACATACATCGGTGGTTATGGGTGCCTGCGTGCGCAGGGACGACGTGAACATCGATCCCATTACAAATTTGCATTGTGCGCATATCCAATACCGATTTGCTTCCCCCGCAAATCAGGTGATACCGAAGCTGGCGTGCCGCGTTTCATCCGGACTGATCGCATCTCATGACCGACTCCGCGACCGCTTGGTCCATTCATCCGGGCTGGTTTGCCGCCATCGCCATCCTGCTGTGGGCGACCAGCGCCTTGCCGGAATATCTCACGGCGCTGCTGTTCTTTGCCGCCGTCACGCTGTTTCGCGCGGCGCCGGCAGACGTAGTGTTCTCCGGATTTCAGTCCGAAGCCTTTTGGCTGGTGCTCGGCGGCTTCGTGCTGGGCGCCGCCGTTCGCAAAGTCGGATTGGCCGATCGCGTTGCGCGAAAGCTCGCAGGTTCGCTGACGGGATCGTGGTTGACGATGGTGGCCGGCATCGTGGTGCTGACCTACGCGCTCGCTTTTGTCATGCCGTCGAACATGAGCCGCATCGCGTTGCTGATGCCGATCGTGATGGCGCTAGCCGACCGCGCCGGCTTTGCCGAGGGGTCGCCGGGCCGTTACGCGCTGGCGCTCGCGGTCGGGTTCGGCACCTATGAATTGTCGGCGTCCATCCTGCCCTCGAACGTGCCGAACCTGATCATGACCGGTGCGGCCGAGCACGCCTATGGCATCCAGTTCAACTACATGCCGTATCTGTTGCTGCAGGCGCCGGTCGTGGGCGTGTTGAAGGGTATCCTCATTACCGTGTTTCTGTGGCGGATGTTTCCGGCCTCGCCGCAACGCATCGAAGCCGACGCGTCATCGCCGCCCTGGAGTGCGGCGGAGTTGCGCCTTGCCGTGATTCTGCTGGTCACGCTTCTGCTCTGGATGACGGATGCCTGGCACGGCATCCGGCCGGCATGGGTCGGTCTTGTCGCGGCATGCCTCTGCTTGATGCCGCGCATCGGCTTTCTCACCAGCAATGAATTTGAAACCAGCGTCAATTTCCGCACCTGCATCTATCTTGCGGGAATTCTCGGGCTCGCCGCTGTCGTCGCTTGGTCCGGCCTCGGCGATGCGATTGGTAACAAGCTGATTCCGTTGTTGCCGCTTGATCCCGCGCATCCGGCAGCGGCTTTCGCCTCGATGCTCGGGCTCGGCAGCCTGCTCAATTTCGCGGTAACGGCGAATGGCTTGCCGGCGGTGTTCACGCCGCTCGCGCAATCGCTCGCCGATCATGCCGGTCTCAAGCTTCCGACCGTCTTGATGTTGCAGGTGTTCGCCTATGCGACGCCGCTGTTGCCGTATCAGGCCGCGCCGCTGGTGGTAGCCGCCGGCTTTGCCCGGGTACCGACGCGCGTGATGCTCGTGAGTTGCCTCGTCATCGGCCTTGCGTCGTTCGTCCTGCTCGCGCCGCTCTATTATCTCTGGTTCGAGCTGCTCGGCTGGATCGGGTGAGGGTTGTCTTGCCGCGGCTCTGCCGGTCGTCGTCGTCCGGCTTGACCGGACGACCCAGTATTCCAGAGACGTCGTGGTTTGCGGAGAGGCCTCTGGAATGCTGGATGCCCCGCCTTCGCGGGGCATGACGTTTCGCGCGAAGACCTTCCCGCGAAGCGAATAGGCTTCCGAGTCATTGAAAGGCGTTGTCCCCCTTATCAGAGGGCGCAGGGAATGCCGGGCGCATCGCTCGCACCCACAGCTTGCGTGAAAAGAAAACACGCAGGTAGTCGCCGCAGGTTCGCCGAAAACGTTCCGGCATTCCACGCGCGAATGGTTTTAACGGTTTCCTTCGTGCTCGCCCCGGAGACCGGGCTTTCTTGTCTCCGTCATCTAGTGCGATGCGTTAGCATCGTCACGAAACTTGACATCAGCGTCGGGATATCAGGCCCACACGACTTCGCCGTCCGCTTGTCCGCGCATTCGTCTTGTGCGTGACAAGCGTCCACCGCATCCCGCGCCCAACGTTTTGTGACGATCGCGAAACGTCCCTCTTATCGAGGCGAGACGCGCGAACAAGTGCCGGTGATTTGCCCGACGTCACAAGCGAAAGCAGCTGCGACACATTGGCACGACGGGCAATCGGAGTGGTTGCGGATGCAAATATCAAATGGTCGTCATGGCCGAGCTTGACCCGGCCATCCACGTCTTTGTGCCGCAAAAGATTAAGCAAGACGTGGATCACCGGGGCAAGCCCGGTGATGACGACTGCGCTTGGTCACTTCGCCTGTGCTCACAATGACAGCCTGACGCCTACACCCCGCCCATCTTGCAGACGTACTTCCATTCCTCAGATGTCACCGGCTGCACCGACAGTCGTGAGTATTTCACCAGTGCCATGTCGGCGAGTTTCTTGTCGGCCTTGATCGCGGCCATCGTTACCGGCGTCTTCAGGGGTTTGTCGGCCTTGATATCGACGCACACGAATTTGCCGGTCTTGTCGGTGGGATCGGGGTAGGCTTCCTTGATAACTTCCGCGATGCCGACGATCTCCTTGCCATCGTTGGAATGATAGAAGAACGCTCTGTCGCCCTTCTTCATGTTCACGAGGTTCTGCCGCGCGGTGAAATTGCGAACGCCGGTCCAGGCCTCGCCCTTGGCGCCTTTGGCGACCTGCTGATCCCACGACCACACCGAAGGTTCGGATTTCACCAGCCAGTAATGCATGTGACTTTCTCATCCTGTCATGCCCGCGCAAAAGCGCGAAGCGCGTCTTCGCGCCAGATGTCGCGGGCATCCACGTCTCTCCGGCAGAAGAAAGCAAGACGTGGATGGCCGGGTCAAGCCCGGCCATGACGAAGGTGTATCATCCCGAGCTTGTGACGGGTTCAATACCACGACAGAGCTATAAGCGCCGTCAAGGGTCGCTTCCCGTTCAGGTGAGGGAAAACCAGATGCCGATCAACCGCCGAAAGTTTGTCGCGTTTGCCACAGCGGCGCTTGTGGCGCCAGCCGTTCGAAGTTTCGCGGCGGAGCGCCCCATCGAGGCGATTGCCTTCGATGGATTTCCGATCACCGATCCGCGCCCGGTTTTCGCCAAAGCCGAGGAAATCTTTCCCGGTAAGGGGGCCGCATTGAGCGAAGCCTGGCGCACGCGGCTGTTCGAATACACCTGGCTGCGAACGCTTGGGGGACACTATGTCGATTTCTGGCAGGTCACCGAGGAATCGCTGGTGTTCGCGGCCAAGGCATCGGGAATTGAGCTGGCCGCTGATCAGCGTGACGAATTGATGCAGACCTGGCTCACGCTCAAGGCGTGGCCCGATGTGGCGCCGGCGCTGAAGCAGTTGAAGACCGCGGGCATCCGCATGGCCTTCCTCGCCAATCTCACCGAGACCATGCTCGATGCGGTCGTGAAGAATTCCGGTCTCGAAGGTTTTTTCGAGCCGCATCTGTCGACCGACAGGGTGGAAGCTTTCAAGCCCGATCCGCGCGCCTATCAGATGGGGCCGGATGCGTTCAAACTACCGAAAGAGCAAATCGTGTTCGCCGCTTTTGCCGGCTGGGACGCGGCCGGCGCCAAATGGTTCGGCTATCCGACGTTCTGGGTCAACCGATCGAATGCGCCGGTCGAACAACTCGGCGTGGTGCCGGATGGCGTCGGCTCAGGCATGGCCGATCTGGTGAAGTTCGTGTTGGGGTGAGACTACCCCTCCGCCTTGAACGGGCGCGTCAGCAGGCTTTCGACCGCATCGTCGATCGTGGTCGCGCCGCGCAGGATATCGGCGACCGCGTTCGAGACCGGCATATCGACATCTTGTGCCGCCGCCAGTTCCACCAGCACCGGCGCCGTCGAGGCGCCTTCGGCGAGTTTGCCGCTTGGTGCCGCCTCACCGCGTCCGAGCGCCTGCCCGAGCGCGAAATTGCGCGATTGCGGCGTCGAGCAGGTCAGGATCAGGTCGCCGAGACCCGACAGACCCATCAGCGTTTCTGCACGCGCGCCGAACGCGCGGCCGAAACGGGCCAGCTCCGAAAAGCCGCGCGTGGTCAGCGCGGCCTGTGCGGAAGCGCCGAGCTTTTTGCCGACTGAAATTCCCGCCGCGATCGCGAGCACGTTCTTGGCCGCGCCGCCGATCTCGACACCGCGAACATCTGACGTGTGGTAGGGCCGGAACGTCGACGATCCCAATGCCTGAACGAGCGCTTTCGCAAGTTCTTCGTCGTGCGCCGCGAGCGTCACAGCAGTCGGAAGCCCGCGCGCCACGTCATCGGCAAAGCCGGGACCGGACAGGATCGCGGCGCGCGCCTTGGGCGCTGCTTCCGCAATCACCTCGGTCATGAATTTATGCGTGCCGCGCTCGATGCCCTTGGCGCAGGCGACCAGCGGCGTGCCGTCCGTTAGATACGGGGCGAGCGCAGTCGTCGCCGCGCGCAGATTTTGCGCAGGCGTCGCGATCAGAAGTGCGTCCGCGGCTGCGGCGCGCGCAATATCGTCGGTTATCTCAATGCCGGCATGCAGCGTGATACCGGGCAGTTTCGGATTGCTGCGTGCGGCTGCAATCGCTTTGGCCGTCTCGGCGCTGCGCGCGCAGAGAATGACGTTGCGCCCGGCGCGTGCGGCGACCCCGGCCAGCGCCGTTCCCCACGCACCCGCGCCGATGACGGCGATGGAGTTGAAAGAGGTCATGGGAGGGCCTCAGTGAATGAGATCACTCCGCAGTCACTCCCACCCCCTGAAAGGGCGAGGGTTGGGGAGGGGGTCAGCAGAGCGCGCAAACTGTTTTGCAACCTTGACCCCCACCCGGCTCGCTCCTGCGGAGATCGCCGACCTCCCCCTTTCAGGGGGAGGTTCAAGAGGAGTTCGGTGTGGAAGTGTTCACCCACAATGTCCTTTTGAGGAAAACCGGTTCCCACTTTCCGGATCATGCTCTCAAAACCCCGCGCGCGAATTGCGGTGACCGGTCGGCGAGGGCGCCTTGTCGTCGAGCAGCCAGCGCGCCCGCGGCGCGGTGTCCATCGTGTCGGTTAGACCAAGCGCCAGCCGTTCGGCACCGGCCCAGGCGATCATCGCGCCATTATCAGTGCAGAGCGCGGGCGGCGGAATGATGAGTGTGGTCTCGGCCTTCGCCGCGACCTGCTGCAAGGCGCCACGGATCGCCTGATTGGCGGCGACCCCGCCGGCCGCGACCAAGGCGCGCGGCGGACCGAATCGCTCCTCGAACAGCCGCAACCCGACACTCAGGCGGTCCGCGGTCGATTCCAGCACGGCGGCCTGAAAGCTCGCGCAGAGATCGCGGATGTCCTGCGGCTCGGGCGTCGTCAGCCGGGCAGCTTCGTTGCGTACCGCCGTCTTCAGCCCCGACAATGAGAAATTGGCGTCGTTGCGCCCCAGCATCGGCCGCGGCAATGCAAAGCGTGTGGCGTCGCCGCCGCGCGCGGCGCGCTCGACCTCCGGTCCGCCGGGATAGGGCAGGCCGAGCATTTTGGCGACTTTGTCGAAGGCTTCGCCAATGGCGTCATCGACCGTCGTGCCGAGCCGCACATAGTTGCCGACGCCGATGACGGCGACGATTTGGGTATGACCTCCCGAAGCCAGAAACAGGCAATAGGGAAACGCCAGCGCACAGGTCAACCGTGGCGTCAGAGCATGAGCCTCGAGATGATTCACCGCAATCAGCGGCGTGTCATGCACCATCGCAATTGCTTTCGCCGTCGTCAGCCCGACGATCACCCCGCCGATCAGGCCGGGGCCGGCGGCTGCGGCCACTGCCGACAACTGTGCAAAACCGACGCCTGCGTCCTTCATCGCGGCGTCCACGATGCCGTCGAGCAGATCGACATGGGCGCGCGCCGCGATTTCCGGCACCACGCCGCCATAGATCGCGTGCTCTTCGATCTGCGAGCGCACGATGTTGGACAGGATCGTGGCCGTACCGTCGCTCGATCGTTCGACCACGGCGGCTGCGGTTTCATCGCAGGTGGTCTCGATCCCCAGTACCAATGTTCTGATGTCGCTAGCCAATGTCGTCAGCCAATATGGGGCCTTGCGCTTTCGGGAAATCCGGCGTTTCCCTATCCGGTAGCATTGAGCGTTCGACCTGGGAAGTTCGATTGCATGGCCATCCTTGTCACGCGCCCGCTTCCGGACGGCGAGACCACCGCGAGCGCCCTACGGGCGAAAGGCTTTGAGGTCCTGCTGGCGCCGATGCTGCGGTTCGAGCAGGTCGCGTTCCACGACGATCGAGATGCGCCCTATGGCGCGGTCATTGTCACCAGCGCCAACGCGCTGCGCGCGATCGAAAGCAAGCTTCAAGGAAGCCCCTTGCTCAAATTGCCGCTGTTTGCGGTCGGTGAACATACCGCTGAGGCAGCGCGCGCGGCCGGGTTTGCCAAAGTGATCTCCGCCGATAGCGATGCCGCGGGTTTGCGCGAGCGCATCCTGGCGAGCGTCAAGGCGAAGACGCTGAAGAAGACGAGCCCGCTGCTTTATCTGGCCGGCGCTGACCTGGCCCGCGACCTGCCGGGCGAACTCGGTGAGCGCGGCTTTACGGTGGTCACCCAGACCACTTATCGCATGGTGGCGCTGCCGAACCTGCCGGCGGAAACCCGTGAGGCTTTTGCCGCCCATGAAGTCGAAGCCGTGCTGCATTACTCACGGCGCAGCGCGCGGGCGTTCATCGAGGCGGTCCGGGCCGCCGGCGTTGAAATATCGGCGCTTTCACTGCCGCAATGCTGTTTTTCCGCCGGGATCGCCACCGTCCTCCGCGATGCCGGGGCGGCGCGGGTTTTAGTCGCGGCCTCGCCCGATGAGGGCGCCTTATTTGTGGCACTGGAATCCGCAACTTGCTAACCATCGGACGGAATCGAAGCCTTAGGGAACCCGCATGGACGACAACACGCTCGATGACGCGGCCTCGCCTGAGGCGGGCCGGCCCCGGCGCGCGCCGCCGACCATCGACCTCGAGGCCTCCGAGGTGACGTCCGCAACCGCGAGCGGCGGCGACAAAGGCGGCGACAAGCGGTCTTCCTGGTTGTCGTCCACGGCACTTCATCCTTTTTGGGTCGCGGCCGTCACTGGCGCGGTGACCGCCGTGCTGGTGATCGCGGTCGCCTGGGCGGTGGGATGGCCGGCGGAGACCGCCCGGCCGGTGGTAGCGACCGACGCCGGCGCCATCGAGACGCTTTCATCGCGTCTTGCGGAACTGGAAGGGCGGGTATCAAAACCTGCCGTGCCGGACCCGGCGTCTCGGCTTGACGCGCTGGAAAAATCGCTCGCATCGCTCCGAACCGATGTTGCGGGCGCCCGGGCCCAATCCGGAAAACTCGCAAACGATATCGAGGCGATCAAATCGGCGCCGCCTGCATCGGTAGCGTCGCCAGCCCCGCCCGACTTGACGGCGATCGAAGGGCGTCTAGCCGAAGTCGAGCGCGCGGTTCGCGCCGAGGGCGAGCGCATCGCGCAGGCCACGAGCCAACCGGCCGACGACGTCGCGCTGCGGCGTCTGGTCGTGGCGTCCATGCTCGATCTGTCGGTGCGTCAAAGCGAGCCGTTTACCGACGCGCTGAAGGCCGCGAAAGCGCTCGCCTCCGATCCGCAGATGCTCAAGCCGCTGGAGGATTTCGCTGGCTCAGGCGTGCCGAACCCGGCGGCCCTTTGCCGCGAGCTGTTGACGCTGGTGCCGAAACTGGAGCCGCCCGCGACCGCAAGTGCGACGACGGGCACCGGCATTGTCGAGCGTTTGCAGGCGGGCGCGGCGAAGCTGGTGCGCGTCGAACGCACCGATGCAGTCGGAAATGACCGCGGCGCCATCGTCGCGCGCATCACCACGGCTGCGCTGCGCAACGACGTGTCGGAGGCGCGGCGTGAGTTGATGTCGCTTAATCCTGCCGACCGTGCGTCTGCGCAAGGGTGGCTCGACAAGGCCGCCGAGCGCGATGCGGCGCTCGCAGCCGCGCATCATTTCGCGGCCGAGGCCATGGCGGCGCTCGCCAAACCTACGCCATAGCCGTTCGATGTATCGGATCATCCTCTTCCTGTTGCTGATCGCGCTCGCGGCCTGGGGCGCAGCATGGGTCGCCGATCAGCCGGGCGAGGTTGTATTCCCGTGGGATGGCGGGCGGGCGCATGTCACGCTGCTGGAATTCGCGGTTGGGTTTGGCAGCGCCGTCGTCGCCGCTGTCATCGCCTGGAGCGTCGTGTGGGCACTGTGGCGGCTGCCGGAAAAAATCCGAAAAGCCCAACGCGAGCGGCGGCATGCGCGCGGCCGGAACGCGATCACGCAGGGGCTTTTGGCGATCGGCCACGGCGATTCGGCCGCCGCGCGTCTGCACGCGGATGTGGCGCGCCGTCATGCCGCGGGCGATCCGCTGACGCTGCTATTGCACGCCCAGTCGGCGCAGCTCGATGGCAACCGCGATGCCGCGCGCGAGGCGTTCCACACCATGGCGACGCGCGAGGATACGAGGCTGTTGGGTCTGCGCGGATTATTCATCGAGGCGCAACGTGCCGACGATGTCGTTGCCGCGGTCGCGATCGCGGAAGAGGCGCTGAAGACCTCGCCATCGTCGACCTGGGCCTCGCAGGCGGTGCTCGGCTTTCGCTGCGCCAGGGGCGACTGGATGGGCGCGCTCGCTATTCTCGACAACAATCTGGCCTCCGGCCTGATCGACAGGCCGGTCTACCGGCGCCAGCGCGGCGTGCTGCTGACGGCGCGCGCGCTGGAGCTTGAGACGGTGGACCGCGATCAGGCGCGCGACGTCGTGACAGAGGCGGTCAAGCTGGCGCCGACGCTGGTGCCCGCCGCGGCGCTTGCCGCGAAATTTCAGAGCGAGGCGCATCAGATCCGCCGCGCCATGCGCCTTGTCGAAGCGGCATGGCTGGCGCAGCCGCATCCTGATCTCGCCGACGCCTACGCCCATGTGAAGTTAGGGGATTCCGCGCGCCAGCGTCTTGTGCGGATCGAAACCTTAGCCGCCAAGATGCCAAGCCATCTGGAAAGCGCGCTCGCGGTGGCGCGGGCTGCGATCGATGCCACCGAATTTGGCAAAGCGCGCGCGGCGCTGGCGCCATATCTCGATGCGCCGACGCAGCGCGTGGCGATGCTGATGGCCGAGATCGAACGCACCGAACATGGCGACACCGGCAAGGCGCGGGCCTGGACATTGCGCGCGGTGCGCGCGCTTCACGATGCGGTCTGGACTGCGGACGGTTATGTCTCCGACCGGTGGCGGCCGGTATCGCCGGTATCCGGGCGGCTCGATGCCTTTCAGTGGCAGATGCCGCTGTCGGCGCTGCCATCCGGCAACGGCGCGCTCGAGCCTTCGCCGTTCGAGCAGGCGATGCTGGCGGCTACCCCGGAACGGACGGTGGTAGCGAGCGAACTCCCGGACACGCCCACATTAGTGGCGCAGGATAATGCGCCCATAGTTTCGCCCGCAGCCGAGCCGCCACCGGTTGCCGCGGCTCCAGCTCCGACTCCGGCCGCGGCACCGCCGCTGTTTCGCGCCCGCACCGATATTCCCGCCGCGAATGAGAAGCCTGCACCACCGATTCCACCGGTGATTCCAATCATCCGCCCGCCCGACGATCCCGGCGTCGATGACGGAACCGAGCCGGACGAATTCGCTGAAATACCCGCGCCCGGCCAGACCGGGGGATGGCGCGGCTTTCTCTCCCGCATCCGCGGCTGATTCGAAAACATCGCGCCCAAACAAGGAGATGGACCCGAGCCGGCGCGACGGGGCGATTGAGCACCAGCGTTTTTCTTGCCAAGCGGGGCGCTGCCCGATATCAGGTGCGGGCGTTTTCGGGCGAACCGACCGGTTTCGGGGCAAACGTCCCGATGCCTCGTGAAAACGCTTCGAAGTGGTCCGCCGCAATAGCTCAGTTGGTAGAGCACGTCATTCGTAATGACGGGGTCACAGGTTCGAGTCCTGTTTGCGGCACCACCTCACATTCGCCCTCGTTCTCCATCGTCCATTTCGCTGATCTAAGGCGCTGAGATAGCGCACTTTTTCTTATTTCGTGGTCGCGCGCGTTCGTTCCAGCTCGTTGACAGTCGCAAAAAGTGTGGTCCTTTTAGTGGTCCTTTGGTCAACGGGTGACTCCGAAAAGACCACACTTCGGGAGAGCTACATGGCGGGCGGGAAACTCACGGACACGGCCATCAAGAACGCCAAGACCGGCGTGCGGCTGACGATTTTGTCTGATGGCGGCGGTCTTCAACTTTGGCTCATGCCAACGGGCGGAAAGCTCTGGAACTACGCTTATCGGTTTGGCGGCAAGCGCAGGAAGTTAGCGATCGGGCCGTACGGCAAGGAGCCTGCCGGCATTCCACTGGAAGCAGCAAGAAAGCGAAGGGACGAGGCGGTTGGCCTCTTGCGAGAAGGTGTAGATCCATCCACACGGAAGCGCCAGGTGAAGGCCGCGCGAGCGGAGGCAAATGCCAATACGTTCGAGGTGGTCGCTGATGAATTGCTCGCCAAGAAGAAGCGCGAAGGGATAGCCGCTGCCACCGCTGGCAAGTTGGAATGGCTGTTAGGTCTCGCAAAGGCCAATCTGAGGGCGCTGCCGATTGCCGAGATTTCAGCTGGCGAGATCCTGCGCGTTCTACGGCCGCTCGAAGCCTCCGGCAAGCTTGAGACTGCAAAGCGACTGCGTGCTGTTATCGGTTCAGTGTTCCGCTACGCGATCGCCACCGCGCGCGCCGACAACGATCCGACACAGGCTTTGCGCGGCGCCATCGCCTCCCCGAAGCCCAAACATAGGGCCGCGATCACTGACCCGACGGAGTTCGGTGGTCTGCTGCGCGCCATTGATGGTTTTATGGGGCAACCAACGACGAAGGCGGCGCTGCAACTTATGGCGCTCCTCGCATGCCGGCCTGGCGAGTTACGACACGCGAACTGGATGGAGTTCGATCTTGACCGCCGCGTGTGGAACGTTCCTGCCGAACGGACGAAGATGCGCCGGTCCTACCGCATTCCGCTGCCGGCGCAAGCCGTGGCTATTCTGAAGTCGCTGCACCCAGTCACGGGACACGGCGTAGCCGGGCTAGTGTTTCCCGGTTTGCGCAGCGTGAAGCGGCCGATCAGCGAAAACACGATGAACGCGGCGCTCCGGCGCATCGGCTTCTCGCAGGAGGAAGCTACCGCGCACGGCTTCCGCTCCACGTTCTCCACACTCGCCAATGAAAGCGGCAAATGGAGCGAGAATGCAATCGAGGCGGCGTTGGCGCACATCGAACCGAATGCAGTGCGCCGGGCCTACGCGCGCGGCGACTATTGGGATGAGCGCGTGAAGATGATGCAATGGTGGGCCAACTATCTCGATACTCTGCGGAAGGGCGCGCGCGTGGTGTTGTTCAAAGCGGCATCAGCATGAATCGAAAACACGGCAAAACTTAATTCCTCTTGATCTCTGAAGTGGTGGCAACCTCAAAGTCGGAATGTACGGAGGCGGGCCCGGAGCCGAGGGGATTTCGGGACGGAGCAAACCTATTGGCGACCGCGCAACAAGTTGCCGTAACGGATCCAGAAGTCGCTAAGGACTATTCTGTCGAGCTCGCCCCGACGTTGACGCCTTCGCAGCTGCGCGAGGACGTCGCCGGGCAGCGCGGCCAGAAATTCCCACCCCTCGGCTTTATCAACGAACAGCTCCACGATACTGGCGTCCAGGCGGGCATCATCATCGCTGGCCGTTGATCGGCGATCTTGCGAGCCTGGTGAGCCCATCAGTCCTTCGTCGGGTAAGAGGCCAGACGGTTCCGTCTCTCCGTTTTTATCTATTTCTTTATAAGCAGGGCCGTTTCGGACCCGCGGTGCGCACCACCCTCCGTCCCAATCCGTAAGCTTTCGAAACCGCCGTCTCGACCGACACGAGGTACTGCGCTGGCGTTGTATTCAACGGCGAACCGCTTTTGACGGTCCCAAAATTGTGCTACAGCTCGGGGCCGAAGTCAGTTCAAGCGATTGATTTAGCTATATTTTTGACGGCATGCGCCATTGCATTTTCTAGGCGCCATGATTTCCACCAAGAGCCGAGGTTCGACGCGCTTAGAAAAAGAGCGACAGGGAGTGGAGCGGGGTGGTCAACGTCCTCGGAATCAACTCGGTGTATCACGAGTCAGCGGCAGCGCTGCTCGTCGATGGCAAACTGGTCGCCGCCGTCGAGGAAGAGCGCTTCAATCGGATCAAGCACGCCAAGGAAGCCGATTGGGATAACCCGCACCAACTCCCCGAGCGCGCGATCCGCTTTTGCCTGAAACACGCAGGTCTCACCCCGCGCGACCTCGATCATGTCGCTTACTCGTTTGACCCCAAGCTGCGCCGGAAGCGATATCGCGCCGAGTGGTGGGGGCTTAAGGTCGAGGAAACCTTCCAGCTGCGACTCGGTCAGGTGCAAAGTGCCGCCGAAGAGTTTCTTGGGCGCTCGCTGGGCCAGCGATTCCATTTCGTGCCCCACCATCTGGCGCATGCCGCGTCGGCATATTTTCCGTCCGGCTTCGATCGCGCCGCCATCCTCACCCTCGACGGGATCGGCGAGTCGGCGGGCTCCTCGCTGGCGAAGGGCGTCGGCACGCGCATCCAATCCGTCGAAACCTTCGAATACCCGCATTCGATCGGTTTCCTGTGGGAGGAGTTCAGCGGGTATCTTGGTTTTTCGAACTACGACGCGTCGAAAGTCATGGGGCTGGCGGCTTACGGCAATCCGCAAGTCTTCCATCAGGCCTTTCAATCGATTCTGCGCACGGAAGCGGAGAACTACGGGGTGGCCCAGGATTTTCTGGGTGTGCAACCGGACAAGTTCGCCAGAATGGAAACGATGTTCGGCCCGCCGCGCGGCATGGATGACGAAATCCTGCCGCGGCATGCCGACATCGCGGCCGCCTTGCAGGCGACGACGGATGCCGCGGTCATGGCGCTGGTTCGACGCGTCAAACGCAAGGTGCCGTTCGACAATTTGTGCATTGCCGGCGGCGTCGCGCTCAACTGCGTGACCAATGAAGTGATCACACGATCCGGCGAATTTTCCAACGTGTTCATCCCGTCGGCGCCGCACGATGCCGGCACCGCGATCGGCGCCGCCTTTGCCGTGCATTGCGCCAAGCAAAAGCGGCCGCCCCAGCGCGGCTATTCAACGCCGTATCTCGGGCCTTCGTTCAAGCGGAGTGATATTCTCGCGGCGGTCAAATCGGCGGGTCTCACAGCGCGGCGAAGCAAATCGCCGGCGCGCGATGCCGCGGACATGATCGCCGACGGCAAGATCGTCGCCTGGTTTCAGGGTCGCATGGAGTTCGGACCGCGCGCGCTGGGTAACCGTTCGCTGCTCGCCGATCCGCGCCGGCCGGAGATGCGCAATATCCTCAATCAGAAGGTCAAGCACCGCGAGGATTTTCGCCCTTTCGCGCCGAGCGTCATGGCCGAACATGCCGACGAATGGTTCGAGGTCGGCGCGCATTCGGCGAGCCATGCCTTCATGCTGTTTGCACCCGAGGTCAAGCCTGCGCAACGCGACCGCATCCCCGCCGTCGTGCACAAGGATGGCACCGCCCGCGTGCAACTCGTGAGCCGCAAATCAAATCCGAGATTTCACGAGCTGATAGCTGCCTTCTTTGCCAAAACCGGCGTCCCGCTGGTCGTCAACACCTCGTTCAACGACAGCGAGCCGGTCGTTTGCACGCCCACCGATGCGATCGTCACGTTCCGCAAGTCCGGCATCAACGCGTTGTTCATGGACGATGTGGTTCTGGTGGCGCGGGAATGACCGGCTTTTCGCGCTCGACAGCCGGTCCGGCTGCATCCATCAGGCTGTTTTTCGGTCCCCAACGGAACCCGATCGGCTTGGCGCACCGCCGCTGCGTCGGTCCGGGCCGCGGTAGTCCGGATCGTCCTGCTCGCGACGATCCATCGGGCCGCTGCGCAGCGTGGCGAAGAACTTCTGCACCTCGATAGAAAGTTTTTCAGCCGCGCCCGATACCTTGCCGGAGGCATCAAGCACACGGTCGGCCGATTGATTGGCCTCCCCGATCGCGGCAGTCACCGTAGATATATTTGAAGCCAGCGTCTGGGTTCCCGACGCCGCCATCTGGACGCTCTGCTCGACCGCGCTGGCGATGGCGGTCGTCACCTCGTCGATCTGGCGCATCGCCGCCCCGACTTCCTTGACGGACGCGAACGCCGTGCCGGTCGAAGTCTGAATCGGTTCGATATGACTGGCGATCTCCTGCGTCGCCCTCGCGGTCTGCGCTGCCAGCGATTTTACTTCCTGCGCGACGACAGCAAAGCCACGGCCGGCGTCCCCGGCACGCGCGGCCTCGATCGTGGCGTTGAGCGCCAGAAGATTGGTCTGCGCGGCGATCGCCTGAATCAGATCGACCACCGACGAGATGCTTTTGGCGGCCTCGGCAAGGCCCTCGATCTCGGTTTCCGAACGCGCCGTGACCTGTCCCGCCGAACGAACCGTCGAATTCGACACTTCGATCTGACGGCCGATTTCCTGGATCGAGCTCGCCAGCTCTTCGGCGGCTGCGGCGACGGAGTGGACGTTATGTGCGGTCTGTTCGGACGCCGTCGCTGCTGTTGTGGCCTGCAGTGTCGCTTCGCCCGATATTGCGGTCAGGGCCTCGGCGGTCTGCTTCATGACATCGGCATTTTCTCCGACCATCGACAACAGTTCGTCGGCGGTCGTGCGGAACTCCTCGACCGCACTTTCCATGCCATGGTTGAATGCTTCCCGTGCCGCGACTTCGCCGGCAAAGGCCTTGGCGGCGTCTTGCTGCGCGATCACATTATCCCGGAATTTCGCGACCGCGCCTGCCACCTGACCGATTTCGTCTGTGCGCGTAGCGGCATTGAATTCGGCTGACGTGTCGCCGCCGGACAGCCGGGTGGCGTCGCTGACGAGTTCACTAAGCGGGCGGGTAATGCCGCGGGCGATGAAGAACGCCACCAGGGCTCCGAACAGGGCGGCGATGACGGCTTCGATTTTCTGCAGCAAAAGCGACTGATCGACTCGCGCCCTTGCGGCGACGGAGCTGTCGCGCAACGCCTGCGTGATGCCGGTCTTGATCGTTTCGATCTTGTTGATCGCGTCATCCGTCACCGGAGTCACCCCTTGATAGTAGATGTCATCGCCGCGCAGGAGGTTCGCCGACGTCTGTTCGAACGCGCCGGCGTAGCTGGACATGCCGGTTTTCACCGCTGGCAACATCGCCGCAAGATTTGGCGGCAGGCCGCCCTTTTCAAATTCGCTTATCGATCGTTGCGCCTTGTCGACATTGGTCTTGAATACATCGCGCTCTTTCGGATCGTGGGTCGCCAACAACCGCCAATTTGCGACGCGAACCCGCAGAACCGTGGATTCCAATTCACTGGCGGAATCGGGCGAACGCGGTGTCTTTCGCCGCTTCCGAGAATTTATCGATGTCGTCCGTCATCTCGACGCCGACCTTGAACAAGGCGTCCCTGCCGGTAACGAACGACTTGACTGCATCGCCAAGCGCAGCGCGCTTGGCCTTCAGTTCCGCGACGCTTCCTTGAAGCTCGCGATAGATCGCGCGCCGGTCTTCGGCGGAAGCCCTTTTAATGCCATCTTCGACCATGCTGCCTACATCGGCGAGCCGCTTTTCGGCCTCCGCGAAAGATGGTTCGTCGTGATCGAACTGGTAGCGAAGGAGGGCACGGCGAACGGCCTGCAACTCGCTCGATAGCTGCACTGCGCGCATAGCGTACTCGGACTGCAATGCCATCAGGTTCACACCGGTCGTGATTTCCGAAAGCTGCCAGGTCGTAAATCCGGCAGCCAGCATCCCGAACGCCACGAGCGCCCCGAAGCCGCCATAGAGCCGGCCTCGGATGCGGAGATTGAGCTTTGTCATTGGATTGTCCTCGAAGAGGCGCTCGGCAAAATCGTTCGTGGCTGCCGGCCGTCCTGCTCGCCGTCAGTCCGAACTGAGGAGGTTTTCAAAGCGGGTTTGGTGCCAGTCTGGATTGAAAAAAATACGCCGGCGGCGTCTTTAAATGCTGAAGGCGGGTATCGGATTTCGGCAAGCAGGTATTGCTACGTACGTTCCGGAGGATTGTTCAAACGAAACGTTTTGACGTCGGATTGAAAGCGATGCGCCGCAAGACGCTTAGGGCACTTATTTTTGCGACTTGAGGCGACCTGTTGAAAAATTTGAAAGTGACGCCACAAGTGAATGCACATGATCTACTTCATCCACTATTTCCCGCCGCCGCTTTTCAAAGTGAGCTTTAAGGGTTTCGTTTGAAAGCAGGCAGTCCATCTGCGCGATCTTGGCAACCATTTGATCCAGCAGATCGAGCGCAATTTCCAGCGTGTCCGTCATCGAATCGAACTTCTTTTCCGCGACCTCGATCGCCGTAGTCGCGGCCCCCAAGCCGGGCATTCCCGCACCGCCGGGAAATGAAAGCAGTTCGCCCATGGTTCGCCTGACAGGTCATGCGGTCGGCCAGGCCGTCGATACGGGCCAAATTGATCGCCGGCTCAATTCTCAAACTAAGGTTTGTGCGTCTTCAAAAGCTGAAGATGGGTATCGGATTTCAGCAAGCCGGTGTTTCTACGGATGGCCAGTTTTTCATTTACGGCAGCGCCACCGCTCGAAACCAATTCAGATAGTGATTGGCCGCCTCGTCATCGCGACTCTTGCGGCGTCACGATTTCGGGCTAATTTGCGCCGCTTCGGGCCGCGTTTCGCGGTTCACCCAGGACTATCAATCGAATGGCCTTAAATCGATCGCCCGGTCACTTCTTCGTCCTGATGGTGTGGATGGGTGTTCTCGGCGCGGCGGCAGCGGCCGATCCCGCCGATCTCCTGCTCGTCAACGGCAAGATCATTACCCAGGATGCCACCTCGTCGGTGGCGGAGGCGCTCGCCATCGAAGCTGGACATATCGCCGCGACGGGCAGCGCAACAGAACTTCGCAAACTGGCAGGGCCGTCCACCCAGGTGATCGATCTCGGCGGGCGCACGGTGATTCCGGGTCTGATCGATTCCCACATTCACGCCATTCGCGCCGGCTTTCGTTATGCGACCGAAGTGAATTGGGAGGGCGCGACCAGCTTTGGTGAAGCGTTCGAGCGTCTCAAGTCGGCGGCCACAGACGCGAAGCCCGACGCCTGGTTGATCGTCGCCGGCGGATGGACGCCGCGGCAGTTTGCCGAGAACCGGCGGCCGACCGACGCGGAGATTGCGGCCGTCGTCTCCGGCCATCCCGTCTACATCCAGCTTTTCTACGGCTATGTGCTGATCAATGCCGAGGGCCGCGACAGGCTCGGCATCAAGACCGAGGCGGATCTGCCTGCCGGCGCGAAGTTCGAGCGCGACCGCGAGGATCATGACACCGGCTGGATCGTCGGCAAAGGCTCCGCGATTGTTTCGCTTTTTTCGCATTTGCCCAAACCGAAAATCGAACAGGCGATCGACGGCACCCGCCAATTCCTGCGCGAATTGAGCAGTCTTGGCGTAACCGGCGTGGTCGATCCCGGCGGACATAATCTGGCGCCGGAGGATTACGCCGCGTTGTTCCATCTGTGGCGCGCGCACGAACTGCCGCTTCGCGTGGTCTACAGCATCTTTGCGCCGCGTCCGGGAAAGGAGCTGGAGGATTTTCAGGCCACCACGCAATTCCTGCCGATGGGCTTTGGCGACGATTGGTTGCGCTTCAACGGCATCGGCGAGTGTGTCACCTGGGGCATGTACAACAACGATGCACCCAGTGAGGTCGACAAGGAAGCCTTCTATCGCGTGGCGCGCTGGGCTGCGGACCAGGGCCTGACGTTGACCGTCCATTGGAACAACGATCGCTCCGTTCATCATCTGCTGGACGTGTTTGAGCGCGTCAATCGCGAGGTGCCGATTGCGCCGTTGCGCTGGTCGATCGCGCACCTTCACGACGCATCCGATGCCTCGTTGCAACGCATGAAGGCGCTTGGCGTCGGCTGGCTGATGCAGGACGGACTCTACTTCGCGGCAACCTCCTACATCGCAGAACGGGGAGAGGCGCAAATGCAGCGCTCGCCGCCGATCGGTTCGGCGCTCAGGCTCGGCCTCCCCATCGGGGGCGGTACCGATGCCAATCGCGTGATGATCGAAAATCCCTTCGTGTCGCTGCGCTGGATGCTCGACGGCCTCACCGTCGACGGGGTCGAGACCCGCGGACCGAAGGAGGTACCGAGCCGCGAACAGGCGCTTCGTATCTACACAGAGGGAAGCGCCTGGTTTGCACATGATGAAAATCGCAGGGGCCGGTTGATGCCGGGCATGCTCGCGGACCTTGCTGTGCTCAGCGATGATTATTTTACAGTTCCGGTTTCCCACATCGCGAAAATCAAATCGCTGCTGACGATGGTCGGCGGTCAAATCGTCTACGCAGCCGGCCCGTTCTCTGATCGCGATGCAGCACGTCACTGATGCGTTGACATCGCGCGCCCGAAAATAGAATTAGAACAAAACTAAAGCGCGGCGGTGTTCCTTCGAAATGATCGTGCTTAAAGTCGCGGGCGCTATATAGGGGGGAAGATGTCGACATTTCTGCTCATTCTGCACGGCCTGTTGGCCGTGGCGCTGCTCGGCAGCATCACGCATCAGGCGGTCGCAGTTATCTGGCCTGCGCGAAGCAAGGCAGGATTCGTCAACGCGTACCGTTCGGTTTCAAGCCGTGCCTATGTCAACGCCAATATCGTGCTGTTTCTCGTCGTCGCGTTTCTCGGCGGCTATATCTATCCGATCTATCGGGTCTGGGTGCGAACCTATATGGAAAACGCGCGGCTGTTTCCGGCCGTAGGCTCGTTCGAGATCAAGGAGCAATTCATCGCGATCGGGCTCGGCATGCTGCCGCTCTATTGGCTGGTGTGGCGTCGTCCGGATCCGGCGAGCGATTCCGCGCGTACGGCCGTGACACTGATCTTCTGCTTCATCATCTGGTTCAGCTTTATCGTCGGTCACATCCTCAACAACATCCGGGGCTTTTTCGGGCTATGAATAACAATCAAATCGAAAAGGTCATTCCGGTTTTCTCGGCGGCGTTCGCCCTGATCTACATTGTTTCAGTCGAAATGAACTGGGCGCTGTTCACCTACCATCCAAAAATCGGCCAGTTCGGTTGGCTGGTCGAGCCCTCCAGAGACGGTCCGCCGATGTATTGGTATGGCTGGCTTGTGACCTCGACGCTTGGTGCGACTGCGGCGAGCGTGATAGCGTTGCCGCTGCTGAAAAATCGGCCGACGCCTTATTGGCTCGGGTGGATTGTTCCGCTTCTGGTTATCCTCAGCGTCTTCTATTTTTTCCGCGATTGGTTTCTGCGCTGAGATCGAAGTTCAAAGGCGCGATCGCAAGGTAAAGAATGCGCACAAAACCGCGACACCGCTCGATCGGGCTATCCTTTGTCATGCGACTTGCCGGCTTCGCCGCTTTTGCAACGGTCGTGTTCTCGTGTGGGGCGTCTCATTCGGGAGAGCTCGACTCCGAGCGAGACGAAGATGTTGATCTGGCGTTCGTCGGCTCGGCCAGGGAGACCGGGACGCTGGCGCCTATTCCCGGGGTTCAAATCAGGGCCGAGGCCGCCGGCCGGAGGATTTTGATTCGCACCAATACCGAGGGCGTCTACCGGCTGATTCCGAATTTCGGCAATGGTGTCACGGCCGACCAGGTGACGATTTCGTGCAACAAAGACGGCTATGAGACGGTCGATGTGTCGCGGCGGCAGCTTTCGGACAAGAAGGTGAAGGAGCTGATCGTGGCAGAGTGCCTGCTGGCCCCCAAGCGTTGATCTGCAAGCCTTGATCTGGCGGAACCCGAAATATTCCGGGGATATGTGAGGCCGTTCACAGTGGAATTCGTCCGCGGCTCCTAGAACAGGGCGCAAATCTCTTTGTGGGAGGCGTCCATGTTCCCATCAGTCAACAAGCGTCTGACAGACCGGGTTTCTCGACAGGATTTCTACGAACGCGCCTGGCCGTCGATCGTCCGAATTATCATTCTGGAAATTCTGCTGCTGCTCGCGCTGTCCGGCGCGCTGGTCTTCTATCTGAACTGGTCGTCGGAGGCCGCCGTGTCTGAATTCATGACAGGCGAGAGCCAACCGCTTCAGGCCGTCAAGGCTCATTTGTCCTGCGACCGCAGCGCCTGATTCAATCGATCCGGATTTTAAGATCTCAGTCGCTTACTGCGAGACTGTCTGCACCACGCTGCTCACGGGACGCGCCGTGGCCACCGGCATCTTCATGTCCTTGATCAGCGCGTCGTCATATTCGGGCAGGGTCTGCATGGGGGCCTTGGGCTTCATGAACACCACCTTGTAGCCGCCGGCTTTCAGGCGGCGCAGCAATTCCGGCATCGCTTCGGCGGTGTGCTTCTGGAAGTCGTGCATCAGGATGATGCCCTTGCCCTGCTTCTCAAGCTTGGTCATGACAGTATTGATGACCTGTTCCGGACTCTTTGCCCGGAAGTCGAACGAATCGAGGTCGCAGGAAAACATCGCGATGTTGCGCGTGCCGAGATAGGCCATCGCCGCCGGGTTATGCTGCAACTCCGGGAAGCGGAAGAACGGCGCGGGCGCGGTGCCAAGCGCGAGCTTGACTGCGCTGTTGCCCTTTTCGATCTCGTCCTTGACGGTCTGCTCGTTCAGTTTCTTCGAGTTCAGGTTGGCATGCGACCAGGTGTGGGTACCGACGGTGTGACCGGCTGCCGCCACCTGCCTGAGAATCTCGGGATGAAAGGTGGCATGCTTGCCGATCGAGAAGAACATCGCCTTGGTGCATTGGTCGGCCAGCGCCTTGAGCACTGCCGGCGTATTGACCGGCCACGGACTGTCATCGAAGGACAGCACGACTTCCTTGTCGGCCAGAAAATCGATCTGCTTGAAATGTTCGAAACCGAAGCCGGGTCCGCCCGTGGTGTCGATTTCAACCACGCGGGAAACCCCGAGCGCATCGGGATTGGCGCAAGCCTGTTTCGGCTGCGGCGCGGGAGTTGCCGGCGCTTTTTCCGGAATGCTGCCGGTGATCTCGATCGGATCGCGGCTGGTCAAAGGCTTTGCATGGACAGGGGCGGTCGTTGCTTGCGCGGCGGCAAAAGCTTGCGGAGCGACCGGGCTTCGGTGCGAGTTCCAGAACCAACCGCCAGCGGCGATCAACGTGGCAGCCGCCACACTCATCAGCATCAGGCCGAACGCGTTACGCATGGTTACTCTTTCGTTAATACCAAAACTAAAACTCGCTCCGCCTTCTTTATGGGAAAGAGTTGTTAACGCTCCCCAAACGCCGGGCCGGTTCCCGATGTCGCACCGGTCTTGGCGGCGAGGGGTGAGGCATCCGATCGGTCACGAGTTCACGCCGATGAAGTGCGGGCTGGACTGAGCCCCGATGGGGGATCTCGCATGCCGTGGCGAGGCGTGATGCGCCACCGCCAAACTGGCCCGCATTGACATCGCCCGCCGAGCGGACTTTCATCCCGGCTTCGCAGGGATGAAGGCGGTTCAGATGTTCAGAATTTCATATGTTTTTTTGTTCGCGCTGATGGCGGCGCAGGTTTTCGCGATGTCCTCCGTTTCGGCCCAGCAAGGTCACGACGCCTGCGCGCGGGACGTGTCGCGCTTCTGCCGTGCCCAGATGAACGACGGCGATTCGGTGGTGCTGGGTTGCCTGAAGCAGCATCGCGCCCGGCTCAGCCGGGCATGCGACAAGGTTTTGACCGACAACGGGCAGTAAAACGTTTAAGTGCTGCTGCCCGCCGCGGCGGATGCCACCGGCAGCACCTCGCGCGCCGCGCGGTCGGGGGTTTCTTCCTTCCAGCGCACCGAACCGAATGGACGCTCCAGCATGCGGCGGACGCGGACCGGATCGGGGCCGAGATGAAAATCGATCGCGCTCTGGTGCAGCGCGCGCTCCGATTGCGTCGAGCGGTTGCGCTGTCGCAGGTAATCGAGCCAGGTCGGACAGTGATAGCGTTCGGTCCATAGCTCGGGATCGGCGATGTCGCGCGCGATCGACCAGCCATAGGCGCCGTTGCGTTGCCTTGAGAGCTGGACCTCCTGCATGACATTGTGAAAGCCGCGGGCGTTGTCCTGCGCGACGCGATATTCGATCTCGACCACCAGCGGTCCGCTGCGCGCGGTCAGTAATAACTGCACCTCGGGATCGGCCAGGACTTCCGCATCCTCGTTGCGCGCGCCGACCCGCGGCATGTGCAGCCAATGACCGAGCAGCGGCGAAAGCAGCATCAGGGTCGCCGAGACCAACAGCGCGGCTTCGACGCCGGCGGCGTCCGTCAGCCGTCCCCAGCCCCAGCTTCCGATCGCAATCCCGCCGGATATCGAGGCCTGGAAGGCCGCGAGCGACCGGCCCGCCACCCAGCGCGGCGCGGAAAGCTGCACGCCGATATTGAACAAGGCAACCGCCAGCATCCAGGCCGCACCCGCGACCACCAGCGCCGCCGCTGTCAGGACCCGCTGATCGCTGAGCGCGACCGCGGCGATGGAGGCGCCCATCGATATCGCACAGGCGCGGATCGCGGCTTCGCCGCTCATGCGCTTGCGCACCTCGCCGATGTTGAGCGCACCGATCACCGCGCCCATGCCGAAGGCGCCGAGCATGATGCCGTAAGTCTGCGCGCCGCCATGCAGGAGATCGCGGGTGACGAGCGGCATCAAGGCCGATACCGAACCGCCGATCAGGCCGGTGATCATGGTGCGGGCCAGCACGATCTTGATCGGCGGGGAATTGGCGATGTAGCGCACGCCGGAGACGATCGCCCGGTTGAGACGCTCTCGCGGCAGCCGTGACGGCGCGCTCTCGCGGCGCCACAGAAACAGCACCACCAGCAGCGGAAGATAGAGCGCCGCATTGGCAGCGAACGCTGCGACCGCGCCGGCGGTGGCAACGACGATGCCGCCGATCGCAGGTCCAAAACTGCGCGCGATATTGTAGCTGATGCCGTTCAGCGCCACCGCCGAGGGAAGCGTTTCCGTCGGCACCTGTTCGCTGACCGAGGATTGCCACGCGGGGCCGAACAGAGCCATGCCGCTGCCGACGACGAAGCAAAAAGCGAGCAGGGTCGTGGGCGTGACCAGGCCAAACCACGCCAGCACCGTCAGCGCGGTGGCGCCCGACAGCGCGATCGAAAGCGAGACGATGGAAACGATCCGGCGGTCATACATGTCGGCGATGGCGCCGGCCGGCATCGAGATCAGCATCACCGGCAGCATCAGCGCGGTCTGCACCAGCGCCACCTTGTCGGCCGAGGGTGTCATCTGGGTCATTGCCCAGGCCGCGCCGACCGCCTGGATCAATAGTCCGAGATTGGACAGCAGGCTCGCAAGCCAGATCCGCCGGAAGGTGACGTGACGCAGCGGGGCGGCGACGCCGTCGCCGGCAAATATCGAGCGCTGAGGCTGTTTGGTCATGGCGTTTCCGTTGTGGCCGGCTTGATTCGTTATGGAATCAGTGATGCCCGCTGAGGTCCATGTCTGTCCAGATACCCTTGATTTGCCGCAGCAAAATACCCAACTTTATCCGGCTGTCACAATGCGCTGTCGGCCGCTGAGCCCGGAACACGCGCCTTCATGGCGCCCGGATTCCGGAGCTGATATGATCGTGGTCCGGACGGGATTTGCCCGTCTGGGAGGGCTGCAAGGACGACGTCCGTGAGCATAGCCGAAGCCTGGGATATCCCGGCCACGCGCCGGCGGCTGATACCTCCAAGTCCACCCCGCGCGCCCGAAAACATGACGGCGCTGCAGCGGCTCGCCGCGATGCGCGAAAGCGCGATCGGGACCTGGGGCCAGCGTGCCTACGAGGATGACGTCGTCCGCGGCAGCTTCTTTTTCCTGCGTTCGAGCTTCATCCTCAACGGGCCGGATGCGATCCGCCACGTACTGGTCGACAATTACGAGAACTATTCCCGCACACCCGCCGGTCTGCGCGTGCTGCGCCCGATGCTCGGCGAGGGGCTTCTGATCGCCGAGGGCCGGGCCTGGAAACATCAGCGGCGCACGCTGGCGCCGGCTTTCACGCCGCGCGCGGTGACAACCCTGATTCCGCACATGGTTGCGGTGACCGATGAGACGATCGCGAACCTGCGGCGTGGCGATGGCCGCGCTGTCGATCTGCGCGAGATCATGCAGCACATGACACTCGAGATCGCCGGCCGTACGATGTTTTCGTTCGGAATGGAGCGTCACGGCGCGACATTGCGCGACTTCGTCATGGAATATGCGAACCAGCTGGCAAAGCCGAGTTTTCTCGATCTGATATTGCCGCTAAATTGGCCGACGCCGCGGGATTTTCCGCGGGCGCGTTTCCGAAAACGATGGACGCAGTTCATCGGCATGCTGATGGCGGAGCGGCGCGCGGCCGGAAAGCAGGAGGGGGCGCCGGCACGCGATCTGTTCGATCTGATGAACGCGGCGCGCGATCCCGAAACCAATGAGGCCTTCAGCGAAGCGCAACTCGGCGATCAGGTCGCGACCATGATTCTCGCCGGCCATGAAACCACCGCCACCGCTTTGTTCTGGGCGCTGTATCTGCTGGCGCTCGATCCGGTCGCGCAGGAGCAACTGGCAGCCGAGGCGCGGCAGGTATTGGCCGATGGCGAGGCCGATCTCGATCGGTTGAAATTCACCCGTGCCGTCGTCGACGAAACCATGCGGCTTTATCCGCCGGCGTTTCTGATCGCGCGCGCGGCTGCCGGCAACGACGAGGTCGCGGGTATTCCGATCAAGAAGCACGACGTGATCCTGATCGCGCCATGGCTGTTGCATCGCCACGAAAAACTCTGGCGCGATCCGAATACCTTTGTGCCGGAGCGTTTCCTGCCGCCGGCGCCGCCGCCCGATCGCTTCGCCTATTTGCCGTTCGGCGTCGGGGCCCGGGTTTGCATCGGCGCGCATTTCGCGCTCGTGGAGGCGACGTTGGTGCTGGCCAGGATCATCGCCGCCTTCCGCGTCACACTTCTTGACAAGGACCCGGTAATGCCGGTCGGCGTGGTGACCACGCAACCGAATCGCTCGCCGATGTTCCAGATCACGCCGCGCTGACAGGCTTGCCGCGCTTGGGGCCAAAATCATGAGCGAATTGGAGGCCCAGTTTTCCGTGCTGAGAAAGACCGCCGATCCGGCGGTCGCGAACGCCATTGCTCGTCTCATCGAGCACGGCGAAGACCACGAACTCAACCGCATCAACGTACTGGATTTCTCCAGGCAAAACGGTTTCGACGAGGAGCAGGTGATCTCGGGGTTCTTGCACGCCTCGCGGCTCGGGCTGTTCGATCTCACCTGGAACGTGCTCTGCCCCGGCTGCAGCGGGGTGCTCGATGCGCATGATACGCTGAAATCCCTGCGCAGCGACGATTACCATTGCGGCCTTTGCGCCTGCGGCTATGAGCCTTCCGTCGACGAACAGGTCGAGGTGGCCTTTACCGTCAGTCCCAAGGTCCGGCGCATTGCCGCCCACGATCCGAACACGCTGCCGCTGTGGGAGTATTACAAGCAGGTGTTCTGGAGTTCGGGGATCGATCTCGACAAGACGACGTTTGATGCGCTCACCGAGGAGGTGGCGCTGGATTCGCTGGAGCTTCCGGCAGGCGAGCGGGCCTTGCTGTCGTTGCAGTTGCCGCCGCAATTCATCATCGCGTTCGAGCCGGTGACGCATTCGGCGCATTTCATCGACGTGCAGGGCGAGCCGACCAAAGAGCGCCAGCAGCTTTCGCTGGTCTTCAATAAATCGCACCCGCCGACCGGGTCCATCACCATGCGTCCGGGGCCCTTGCGGCTTGCGCTCGACAATCAGGCCGGCGTGCGAACGCTGCCGACCGTGTTTATCGCGGGCGAGGGACTTCATGCCATGCTCGGCCGGCGCCGGCCGTTTCTCACCGCCAAGCGGATGCTGTCCAACCAGACCTTCCGCGACGTGTTCAAGGCCGACAACCTCGACATCGATCAACGCCTGAAGATTACCTCACTGACCTTCCTGTTCACCGACCTGAAGGGTTCGACGGCGCTCTATGAGCGCGTCGGCGACCTGGCCGCGTTCGATCTGGTGCGCGCGCACTTTAGGGCGCTGCTCGGCATCATTGCCTCGGAGAAGGGCGCCGTGGTGAAAACCATCGGCGATGCCGTGATGGCGACCTTCGTCAAGCCGGAGCACGCGATTATCGCCGGCTTGCGGATGCGCGCGGCCATGGACGCACTCAATGCCGAGCGCGGCACCGATGACCTGGTGGTCAAGATCGGCATTCATGAGGGCCCATGCCTGGCGGTGATGCTCAACGAGCGGCAGGATTATTTCGGCCAGACCGTCAACATCGCGGCGCGCGTTCAGGGGCTGGCGACGTCGCAGTCGATCCACGTTACCGGTCGCGTGGTCGAATTGCCCGCGGTATCGGCGCTTCTGCGGGAGCGTGCGATCAAGCCGATCCAGAAGGAAGCGGCGCTGCGCGGAATCTCCGACAAGGTGATGGTATACGAAATACCCTAGGAGCAGTGTCGCAGCTCCGCTCCATTGCGCAAACGCCTCGCGTTTGCCGCAGGATGACGGGGTAATATTGCCGAAAGGTAATAAGTATCCGGAACGCGCGCCGATTGCGCGGGTTCACGTTCCACGCCATATAGGTTTCAGCGAAGCGATTTAGAGATCATTGAATGCTCGACGGACTGCGCCAATTCATCGCCGACGTTATTTCCCCAGCCCATGATCCCAGTGGCCTCGACGATACCGGCTATCGTCTCGCCGCGACCGCGCTGCTGGTCCACGTTATTTCGCTGGATGGCGAACCGTCGGACGCCGAAAAGCGCAAACTTCACAGCCTGATCGAAAGCAGCTTCGGGCTCGATCGGGGGACGGCCGACAAGTTGATCGCGTCCGCGACGCTGGTCGAGGGCGAGGCCGTCGATCTCTATCATTTCACCAGTGTCATCATGCGCTCGATCGACGATGCCGGGCGGCTGCGCATCGTCGAGATGATGTGGGAGCTGGTCTACGCCGACGGTCAGGTCAGCGAGTTCGAGGACAATGTCGTCTGGCGCGCCGCCGATTTAATGGGGGTATCTTCCCGCGACCGGATCGATCTCAAGCACCGCGTTGCCGCCAGGCAGTCAGCCCCGGTTTCGGAAAGCTAGAGGCCGCTAGGCCTCGTGTCCGGGGGGCCGGTTTGGCCTTCCGGCAGACAGGCTTACCTTTCGGTCAGATGAAGGAATTTTAATGTAGGCGGTGCCCCATGACCACGGTCGCCCGTCTCTTGCGCGCCTGCGTTGTTTTCCGCCGGATTGCGTCTCGCGAAGGTTCCGAAACGCTTGCAGGCGCCCTGTATCCCGCCTAAGCCGTAGGCTCGGGTTGGTATTATCGGCGGGCAAGAAAGATCGTGACTGAGCGGGTGACGCTGATTACGGGAGCTTCGGCGGGGATCGGCACTGAGCTGGTACGGGTCTTTGCTTCCAACGGTCATCGCGTCGCGATGGTGGCGCGACGGGCTGACCGGTTGCAGGTGCTGGCCGCGGAAATCGCCGCCAAAGGTTCACGCGCTCCCATTGTTATTTCTTGCGATCTGGAACAAGCGGACGCCGGCGACAAGATCGCCGCCGCTCTGGTTGCTGAGGGCGTTGAAGTCGAATTCCTCGTCAACAATGCGGGCTTCGGTCTGTTCGGCCGCGCCATCCAGCTCGACCGCAACGAGCAACTGGCGATGATCGCGGTCAACATCCGCGCTCTGACCGATCTGTCGCTGCGATTTGCCGATCATCTGGTCCGAAACCGCGGCGGGCTCCTCAACGTCGCCTCGATCGCGAGCTTCCTGCCGGGGCCGGGCATGGCGGTTTATTACGCCTCCAAAGCCTATGTGTTGTCGTTCACCGAGGCGTTGCGCGGGGAGTTGGGGCCGAGCGGTGTCCGCGTTACCGCGCTGTGTCCGGGTCCGGTGCCGTCGGAATTTCAGACCCGCGCGGGCTATGAACCCGGTTTCGATTCGGCCGTGCTCAACGTGTCCGCCGCCGATGTCGCAAAGGAAGCCTATCGCGGCCTGATGGCCAACAAGCGCGCGGTGCTGCCTGGCCTCGGCATCAAGATCCTGCCGTTCGTGCTGCGGCTGTTTCCGCGCGGATTCATCCTGTCGGCCGTCGCACGCTTTCAGACGCGCCAACGCTAACAAGGCCAACTCACCCGAAATTAACGATCGGTTGGGTATTGTCGCAGGCTTGAAGGGTCCGAAGAAGCGTCGATGCCGCCTTCCGCCACAACCAATCTTGCGCATGATGCCGCACCCGTCGTGGCCGAGCCCTGGTCAGCGCGCCCCTCGCTTCCGCCGGTCCTGATCGTCCTGCACCAGCAAGCCTCGATACCCGGCCGGATCGGTAACGCGCTGCGCTCGCTCGGTCATCCACTCGACATCAGGCGGCCCCGGTTCGGCGACGCCCTGCCGGAAACGCTTGTCGAGCATGCCGGCGCCGTCATTTTCGGCGGGCCCATGAGCGCCAACGATCCGGACGACTATGTGCGTCGCGAGATCGACTGGATTGGGGTGCCGCTAATCGAACAGCGGCCGTATCTCGGAATTTGCCTTGGCGCACAGATGCTCGCCATGCACCTCGGCGCCCGCGTGGCGCCGCATGCCCATGGCCGAGTCGAGATGGGCTATTATCCGATCCGCTCCACACCGGCCGGACTGAAGGTCTGCGCGCACTGGCCCGATCAGGTCTATCATTGGCACCGCGAAGGATTCGAGCTTCCTAAAGGCAGCGAGCTATTGGCGGAAGGCGGTGACTTCCCCGTGCAGGCATTTCGCTCCGGAAATGCTTTCGGCTTTCAATTTCATCCCGACGTGACCTACGCGATGATGTGCCGCTGGACGACGTGCAGCGCCGAACGTCTGGACATGCCCGGCGCCCATCCGCGCCACCAGCACTTTGCCGGGCGCGCCTGCTACGACGTCGTCGAACGCGCCTGGCTGAAGCATTTTCTTGATGGCTGGCTGAGCCGCGCGCCGGAAGTGACGATGGCGGAAGCGGCGGAGTAGGGCGCCTTACGTCTCTTCTACCGAAATTGTTGGAAGCCCGCCTTCGCCCTTCGGGCTATGGCGTGGCAGCCTTCGCCGCAATCCGGCTCGCCTAACCGAAGCAGACGTAGCCTGCGAAGGCTGGTGGAGCCAGGCGGGATCGAACCGCCGACCTCGTCATTGCGAACGACGCGCTCTCCCAGCTGAGCTATGGCCCCAGATCGTCTGGTGAAATGTCGCCGCGTTGATAAGCAGGAAACGGCCGACATTCGGCGCCATTTACAATCCGCGCCAAGGCCAAGTCAAGAACGGCGAAATCGTTGTTTTTCAGGCCTTTTCCCGGGAACTTCCCTTGTTTGCCCCTGACGGAACCGATATTTAGCAAGCTGGCCAATCCCGCCGACCGACCTTTGCGAGCAGCCCCGCCATGCGTGCCGTCCTCGACATCGTTCTTATCGTTCTGGATCTTTATGTCTGGTTGCTGATCGCTTCCGCCATTCTGTCCTGGCTGATCGCCTTCAATGTCGTCAACACGCGCAACCCGTTCGTGTCGGCTGTCGCGGAGTTTCTGTACCGGATCACCGAGCCGCTGCTGGCGCCGATCCGCTCCTTCATGCCCAATCTGGGCGGCCTCGACATCTCGCCGATCATCCTGATCCTGCTCATCATGTTCATTCAGCGGGTGATCCAGTACTACATCTATCCGGTCGTTTTCTGATCGCGAGCCTGGATGGCTGACCCTTGGCGTTACTCGACCCAAGGCGTCAGCATCCCCTTGCGCGTGACCCCGCGCGGCGGCCGAGACGACATCGACGGCGTCGAGACGCTCGCGAATGGCCGCACTGTGGTCAAAGTGCGGGTCCGCGCCATTGCCGAAGGCGGGGAAGCCAATCGCGCGGTGACGGAATTGCTGGCAAAAGCGCTTCGCGTGCCCAAGGCGGCTGTGCGAATTACGGCCGGGGTGACGTCGCGTCTCAAGCAGGTGAGCATTGAGGGCGATCCAGCGCGGCTTGGCGAAATTTTACGAAAACTGACCGCGGCTACGGACGCATGACGAAAGGGTGAGAGCGGGATGGTAGCGCAGATCATCGATGGAAAGCGGATCGCGGCGGAGTTGCGCGCGCGAGTCGCCGGTGAGGTGGCGCGGGTCAAGCGTGACAACGACTTGACGCCGGGGCTCGCCGTGGTGCTGGTCGGCCAGGCTCCCGCGAGCCAGGTCTATGTCCGCTCCAAGCACAAGCAGTCGCAGGAAGCCGGCATGGCCTCGTTCGAACATGTGCTGCCGGAGGATGTCGCAGAGGCCGATTTGCTGGCGCTGATCGCGCGGCTTAACCGCGATCCGCTGGTGCACGGCATCCTCGTGCAATTGCCGCTGCCGAAGACCCTGAGCACCGAAGCCGTCGTCAATGCGATCGATCCCGCCAAGGATGTCGATGGGCTGCATCCGAACAATGCCGGCCGGCTCGCCGGCGGGTTTGCGGCGCTCTCGCCCTGCACGCCGCTCGGCTGCATTATCCTAAGCAAGAGTGTGCACGCCTCGCTCGAAGGCATGAATGCGATCGTGATCGGCCGCTCCAACCTCGTCGGCCGGCCACTGGTGCAACTGCTGCTCAACGAAAACGCCACGGTGACGATTGCGCATTCACGCTCGCGCGACCTCAAATCGCTGTGCGCCCGCGCCGATCTGGTTTACGCCGCCGTTGGCCGGCCCGAGATGGTGCGCGGCGACTGGATCAAGCCGGGTGCAACCGTGATCGATGTCGGCATCAACCGGCTGCCGGCCGCCGACAACAAGACGCGCCTTGTAGGTGACGTCGCCTTTGCCGAGGTGTCGCAAGTCGCAGGCGCCATCACGCCGGTGCCGGGCGGCGTCGGCCAGATGACGGTGGCGTGTCTGCTGGTCAACACCTTGCGCGCGGCCTGCGCAATCGCGGGTTTGCCGAAGCCGAGTGTTTGAACTGTCATTTCGGGCGATGCGTTGGCATCGAACTCCGATGTGCAATTGCACATCGGGGAATCTCGAGGTTCTCAGGTGCGCAAGTGCGCGCCGTAGTTCGCTCGCCAAGCTCGCGCCCCGGAACGACAGAGGAAACCTATTTCCCCTTCGCCCGCGCGATGCCTTCCGCAATCAACTGATGGGCATCCTCGGCGTTACCCCAGCGCAGCACCTTTACCCATTTCTTCGGTTCGAGGTCCTTGTAGTGTTCGAAGAAGTGCTGGATCTGCTGCAAGGTGATATCCGGCAGGTCGCTATAGGTCTTCACCTTGTCGTAGCGCTGCGTCAGTTTCGATGACGGCACCGCGATGATCTTTTCGTCGCCGCCGGCTTCGTCTTCCATCAGGAGCACACCGACCGGGCGCACGCTCATCACCGCGCCAGGAACGATGGCGCGGGTGTTGGCGACGAGAACGTCGCAAGGGTCGCCGTCGTTGGAGAGCGTGTGCGGAATGAAGCCGTAATTGCCGGGATAGCGCATCGCCGTATACAGAAAGCGATCGACGACCAGCGTACCGGCTTCCTTGTCGAGTTCATATTTGATCGGCTCGCCGCCGACCGGCACTTCGATGACGACGTTGACCTCGCGCGGCGGATCGACGCCGATTGAGATCGCTTCAATACGCATGAACGGCTCCAGGTGACTTCAGCATGACGGCGCCAATCTATGCCAGAGAGCGGCTACGCTCAGCTGATTGTTTGGGCAAAATCTTTAATGCGTAAACGCCGGTCTTAACCAGACGGTACGATAGTCGCCTCGATCAATTGGTCCAGGCGAAGGCGACCTTGTCGAGTGACTTCGGCCCGAACTTTTCCGACGAGCGCGCCACCATGCGGCCGCCCAACGCGCGATAGAATTCGGTCGCGGCCTCGTTGTCGGAAAGCGCCCAGATCACCATGCTCTTCAGGCCGCTCTGCACGAGATCACGCCGCGCGGCCGAAAACAGCCGGCGACCGAAACCGAGACCCTGGAATTCCGGCCGCAGATAAAGCTCGTAGATTTCGCCTTCGAAATGCAGGCTGCGGGCCCGGTTCCGCCCATAATTGGCGTAGCCGGCGACCTTGTCGCCGAACACGAGCACGCTGACACGGCTGCCTTTCCGAATCGCCGAGTCCCACCAATGCGGGCCGCGGCGGTTGATCAGCTTCTCCAGCTCCGCGCCGGGGATGATGCCCTGGTAGGCCGCCCGCCATGCTTCGTCGTGGGTGGAAGCCACCGCGACCGCGTCAGCAGCCTTGGCCGGTCGGACCTCGATAAGGGTTGTGCTCATGACTCCGATCAAAGCAAGTCAGCGGGCCGGCATCAAGGTCTATCGTTAATTATCGGTTAACCTGTGGATTTTCTGCATCAGTCGGCGCCGACCTGTGCCGAAAGCGGACATGCCAAAGCCGTTTGGCCGGCAGATTCGCTGGAATGGACGCCTCCCGCGAAGGTTCTTAACGTTAGCGGTCACGGGACTGTGCCCGGTGATTTGATTCGCCGTGAACGATACCGGGGAAGTTCGTTTTGCAACGACTTGATGGGGGTTCGATGCCTTCGTTTCGGGCGTTTTTCGCAAGCGTTGTGATGGTTGTGCTGTGGATGGTAGCCGCCGCCGCACAAAGCCCGTTTGGGCCGAAAGGTGCGGAAGCCGAACCCAATCGGGCGCAAGCCTGGCTGGTGCCCTCGCCCGATCCTGACGTCGCATCTCACGCTTTGTTGTTTCGCCCCTCCGGCGAAGGCCCGTTTCGGCTGGCGGTCATCGCGCATGCGTCCACCCAGAACGTACTGCTTCGCGCGCAAATGCCGCAGCCGGAATACCGCACCCTGGCGTCGTTTCTGGTGGCGCGGGGGTTCGCCGTGCTGGTGCCGGAACGTCCGGGCCATGGCGCAACCGGTGGTAAATACCTGGAGGACCAGCACGGCTGCGATGAAGCCGACTATGCCCGTTCAGGACGCGCGACGGCCCAAGAAATATCCGCGGCCCTGACCTATCTGCGCGCGCAACCCTTTATCCGTCGCGACGGCACGGTGGTTGTCGGCCACTCCGCCGGAGGATGGGGCGCACTGGCGCTGGCCAATGCCGATCCGGCTGAAGTCTCCTCGATCATCGTCTTTGCGCCCGGCCGGGGCGGCCACGCCAACGACTTTCCTAATCAGATTTGCGCGCCGCATACCTTGCTCGCGGCTGCGGGCGAATTCGGCCATGGCGCGCGCATTCCCGTCAGTTGGCTGGTCGCGGCCAATGACAGCTATTTCTCGCCGGACGTCTCGCGAAAACTGGCGGATGCGTTTCGCGCCGGTGGCGGCAAGGTCGACTTCCGCGTGCTGCCTGCCTATGACGGCGAAGGCCACTGGATGGCCGAGACCGAGAACGGCGTCAAACTGGCGGCGGGCGAACTCGATCGCGTGCTGAAGGGGCAGCCGCAATCGCCGGCACGGGCGAAAAAGCCATGAGCAGTTGGCCCGATGACGACGTGATTCTCTATGATGGGGTTTGTGTGTTCTGCTCGCGCTGGATTCGTTTCATCGCGACGCGCGACAAAGCGAAACGCTTTCGCTTTACCGCGATCCAGTCGGCTTATGGCTCGCGCCTCGCGCAAACCTTCGGCATCGATCCCGATGATCCCGACACCAACGCCGTCATCCATGGCGGCGTAGCGCATTTCAAATCCGACGCGGCCTTGACCGTGCTTTCGAATCTGCCGGGCTGGCGCTGGACACACGGGCTGTTTACCGTGCCGAAGCGGCTGCGTAACGCGGTCTACAATCTCGTCGCGAAAAACCGCTACCGGATTTTCGGAAGATACGATGCGTGCTTTGTGCCGGATGAAGATGTGAAGGGGAGGGTGATGGAGTGACGCCGAAGGCGTCATACCGGGGCGCCTTATCAGAGGCGGACCCGGGATCTCGATGTCACAAATCTGTTGCTACGCGCGGTCCCGAAATGACAGCGCCGCCATCACTTCCCGCGCTGCCCTCTCTCCGGAATCATGCGCACCGTGGGCGGTGGAGAAAAAGTGCGGCGAGGTCGCTTCACCCGCAAAGAACAGCCGGCCATCGACCGGCGCGGCGAGCACGGCGCGTTTGCCGGCGTGTCCCGGCAGCGCATGCGAATAGGAACCGCGGGCGAAGGGATCATGCGCCCAGCGCGATTCCTTCAGCGGCCTCAACCGGCGGCGAAAATCATTGCCGAGGAAGGAGACGATCTCGTCGATTGCCCGCGCCGCAATCGCGCCGTCGCCGGCGTCTTCCAGTTCTTGCGCAAACTTTCCACCGAAAAAACCTTCGATGCAGGGCTGGGCGAACGGACGCAGATGGTACGTCCCCATTTCGGTGCGCATGGTCGCGCCGCGCAGATTGCCATCGGCCGGCAAGAGTTCAGGCTCGTCGAGTGCCAGCATCACCTTGTCGGCGAGGCCCAGCGGCAGGCCGCGCGCGGCGTCGACCTTCTCCGGCAATGCTGGCGAGAAACGGATCGCTTCGTCCGCGATCAGATTGGTCGGCACGGTGACGATCACCTTGTCGGCCGTCAGCGTACCTTTTGACGTCTCGATGCGCAGGCGCTTTGCGGAATGGTCGATCAGCGTGACCTGGCAATCGAGCGCGAGCGGCAGTGAGGCGCCATAGGCCGCCATCAACGCGCCATAGCCGCGCCGCACCCGCCAGTTGATGCCAGTGTCTTCGTAAGCGTCGAAATCGAGGATCGAAAGCCGATCGGTCTCGCAGCCATTGATGTAGGAGGAGATCGCATCAATCATTGGATTCCAGCGATTGCCTTTTTCGAGATAAAGGTTCGCTGGACTATCGCGGCCGCTTTGAGCCGCTTTCTCGATGCGCTCAAAGAATTCATCGAGCGCGCGGAAGAATTCGGCGCGTTCTTCCGGGGGAAACGATTTGCCATAGCCGCGCTCGCGCCACGGCGGCAGCGTTCGGTCAATCTCGAAATTGAGCTCGTCAGCGATTTTAACGAATGCGTTCCGATCGGCAGAATGCAGCCAGCCGCAGCCGAGATCGAAGGTCACGTTCGGCGCGGCCTGGATGGTGTGGCCGCGACCGCCGACGCGGTCGCGCGCTTCCAGCACGATCACGGAGCGGCCGGAATTCTTCAGGGCATGCGCGGTACCGAGGCCCGCAGCGCCGGCGCCGATGATCGCGACATCGATGGAAGAAGGGAGGGACATCATGGACAGGGCTCTAGCATGTCCGACAACGAGCTTGAACCAGCCAAATCGCAGATGTCATCACCCGCGAAAGCGGGTGATCCAGTATCTAGAGACCTTCATTATTGAGCCGACAGCCGCGGCGTACTGGATGCCCCGCTCGAAGCGGGGCATGACAGATAAATTGGCCTACGCTACCGCCTGCTTGGACTTTTCCGCGCGCTTGCGCTCGTTCGGATCGAGGAACTTCTTGCGCAGGCGGATCGACTTCGGCGTCACCTCGACCAGCTCGTCGTCCTCGATATAGGCCAGCGCCTTTTCCAGCGTCATCCTGATCGGCGGGGTGAGGCGCACTGCTTCGTCCTTGGACGTGGTGCGGATGTTGGTGAGCTGCTTGCCTTTGAGGACGTTGATTTCGAGATCGTTGTCGCGGGTATGCTCGCCAACGATCATGCCCTTGTAGACCTTCCAGCCGGGCTCGATCATCATCGGGCCGCGATCTTCCAGCTTGAACATCGCATAAGCCACCGCCTCGCCCTGATCGTTCGAGATCAGGACACCATTGCGGCGGCCCTGGATTTCGCCCTTGTAGGCCGCATAGCCGTGGAACAGGCGGTTCATGATCGCGGTGCCGCGGGTGTCGGTGAGCAGTTCGCCCTGATAGCCGATCAAGCCGCGGGTCGGCGCGTAAAACACCAGCCGCAGCCGATTGCCGCCGGAGGGGCGCATCTCGATCATCTCGGCCTTGCGCTCGCTCATCTTCTGTACCACGACGCCGGAATGCTCCTCGTCGACGTCGATCACGACTTCCTCGATCGGCTCCTGCCAGTCGCCGGTCGCTTCGTCCTTTTTCAGCACGACGCGCGGACGCGACACCGAGAGCTCGAAGCCCTCGCGGCGCATGGTCTCGATCAGGATCGCGAGCTGCAATTCGCCGCGGCCAGAGACTTCCATGGAATCCTTGTCGTCGGCCTCGGTGACGCGCAGCGCCACATTGCCCTCGGCCTCGCGCAGCAGGCGGTCGCGGATCATGCGGCTCGTCACCTTGTCGCCCTCGGTGCCCGCAAGCGGCGAATTGTTGACGATGAACGACATCGATACCGTGGGCGGATCGATCGGCTGCGCCTTCAGGGGCGTATCCACGCTGGGATCGCAGAAGGTGTCAGCCACCGTGCCCTTGGTCAGGCCGGCAATAGCGACGATGTCGCCAGCTTCGGCTTCATCGAGCGGCGTGCGCTCGATGCCGCGGAAGGCAATGATTTTTGTGATGCGTCCGGTCTCAATCAGCTTGCCGTCGCCGCCCAGCACTTTGACGGCCTGGTTCGGCTTGATCGAGCCCGAGGTGATGCGGCCGGTGATAATGCGGCCGAGATAGGGATTGGCTTCCAGGATGGTGCCGATCATCCGGAACGGCCCTTCTTCGACGATCGGCGGCGCGACATGGCGCTCGATCAGGTCGAACAAAGGCTGCATGCCCTTGTCCTTCGGACCCTCAGGGCTTTCCGCCATCCAGCCTTGTTTGGCCGAGCCGTAGAGAATCGGAAAATCGAGCTGCTCTTCGCTCGCATCCAGTGCTGCGAACAGGTCGAACACCTCGTTGATAACTTCGGTCGGCCGCGCGTCCGGGCGGTCCACCTTGTTGATGACGACGATCGGCTTCAGGCCGACCTTGAGCGCTTTGGAGACCACGAATTTGGTCTGCGGCAACGGGCCCTCGGCCGCGTCCACCAGCACCAGCGCGCCGTCCACCATGTTGAGGATGCGTTCGACCTCGCCGCCGAAATCGGCATGGCCCGGCGTGTCCACGATGTTGATGCGGGTACCTTTCCACTGAACGGAGGCGGCCTTGGCCAGGATCGTGATGCCGCGCTCGCGTTCCAGATCGTTGGAATCCATCGCGCGCTCGACCACGCGCTGGTTTTCACGATAGGTGCCGGACTGCTGCAGCAGGCGATCGACCAGCGTGGTCTTGCCGTGGTCGACGTGGGCGATGATGGCGACGTTGCGAAGGTTCATTTTTGCTTCTTCTGCGTCAGACAATAAGAGAGCGCGATCTCGCCGGAAAACCGGGACCGACTTTTCCGGATCACGCTTGAAACCCTGGAGTTTGATTGGGCGCTTAAGCGCCCAAAAAGGAAGCCCGGCCAAGAGGACCGGGCAGTACCTTTACTGCGGCGCAATATAGTCAGGAATCGCCGAAAAACAATGCGTTATTTGCAATTTGGTTAGCCGATTCGGCCCAAAATGATGCGTTTACAGCCGCTATTGGACAGCCTCGGCCGGATAGACCCCCCGCAGTACCTGTTCGAAGTGATTTTTGACAGATTCGTTACATTGGCAGGCGCGCAAATGCAGCCTTTCCGGGTCGCGGATCAAGATCGAGCCACGGCGGGTCTCCACAATTCCCTCCGCCTTGAAGGTCTGGATTACCCGGCTGGTATAGCTGCGGCCGACACCCAGCAGCGTCGCCAGCTGCTCATGGGTCAGGGGTACGATGTTGGAGCCATCGGTGCGCTCCATCGCCGAGATGATCCACTTCGCGGTTCGCTGCTCGATCGAATGAATCGCATTGCAGGCGGTCGACTGAAACATCTGCGCGAGCAGGCAGTCGGCATAGCGCGCAAACACATTGCGGAGCGAAGCCGACGTCGTCTTGGCCGCGTCGAGTTTGCCGATCGGCAGACGCACGAACGGTCCGCCGAACTTGACCGTAATTCGCGTGTAAGCGGGCAGGTAGCCAAGACTCACGATCCCGCCGACCGCGCCCTCGCGTCCGACCAGAATCGTCTCGACGTCGCGGCCGTCTTCATTGGAGACGAGATAGGAGGCAAGGCTCGCGTCGCAGGGGAAGTGGACGGTGTTGACGTCATCGCCGGGATTATAGAGCAGGTCGTCGGAATCCGCCGTCTCCGCCGCGAGATGCGGCGCGATCAGCGCGAAATCCGGCTCGCTGAGCCGTCGCAGCAGATTGTTGTTAGGCCGATCGCTGGTGCGGCTGGGCCGTCCCTGTGAGATCATCGGTAAACCACTCTTGCCATGTTCCATGTCCCTCTCGGGCTCCCACAATACCGACGAGGGCTCCGCAGTTCCGTGCACAAGTGCACAGACAACGATTGCGCGATGTGGTGGTTTCATGCGGGGAACAAGGGGCAGCCCCTCCATTGCGTGTCCGGCAGAACAGTTCTGTCGGAACTCATGGCTCCAGCGGGAACTATTGTTATCGCGATGGTCGATGTGTCGAGTGGTGGCGTTCCTGACGATGTCCTCATTGTCGAGGATGATCCGATTATCGCGCTCGATTTCGAGGACACGCTTCTTCGCTTCGGCGTGAAGACCGTCCGCACCGCGGGCAGCGTGAGCCGCGCGCTTCAATTCATCGACGAGCGCGCGCCGGATTTCGTGCTGCTGGATATCGGATTGGTGCGCGAGAAGAGTTTTGCGGTCGCCGAACGGTTGGAGCCGCTCGGCATTCCCTTTGCCTTTGTCACCGGCTACTCGACTGACGTCGCGCTTCCCGCGGCGCTCGCCAACAAGCCGAGACTGCCGAAACCGTGCACGAGCGATGCGCTGGAGGCTGTATTAAAAGACGCCGCGGCCGGACGCGGCGCGCCGTGACAGGCTACGCCCGCCTGAGTGTTATATCGATTCGGGATCGAGCTTCGTCGACCACAACGCAGCGTCGGTACGGTCGCGCAAGGTGATCGTCATTTGCCCGGTTGCGCCCTCAATCTGGACGTGACCGAAAAACTGCATGTTGTCGGACGGTGACAGGATCACGCCGGCAGGGGCTGCCTTGGCAAACTTCACCTCAGGCCCGAACGTATTGTCGAGTTCGTTCTGCGAGCCTGTTCCGGCATGCAAGGGGCCGGCGACGAATTCCCAGAACGGCGTGAAGTCCTGAAACTGGGCCTTGTCGGGATTGTAGAAATGCGCGGCCGCATAATGCACGTCGGCCGTCAGCCACACGGTGTTGTTGATGTGTGAGGCCTTGATGAAGGTCAGGAGGTCGGCGATTTCGAGTTCGCGGCCGCGTGGCGGGCCGTCTCCTTGCGCAAACGCTTCCGAGCCTTTTTTGCTGGCGTAATCGTCGTAGACGATGAGGCTGAGCGGCATGTCGGAAGCGATCACCTTCCAGGTCGCTCTGGAGTTCGCGAGGCTTCGCTTGAGCCAGGCCAATTGATCGGGTCCGAGGAAGTAGGCGTCGGGGCCGTAGGTCTCTTGCAGATTAGCGCCATTGGGCCCGCGGTAACTGCGTTCATCGAGCATGAAGACATCGAGGTGCGGGCCGTAATTGATCGTGCGGTAGACCCGTCCGGGCTCTGTGATGCTTTCGCGTAAGGGATACATCTCGTGGAAGGCGCGGGAGGCGCGAGCTGCAAGCAGATTGATGTCGCGCACTTTGTAGGCCGCCGGCAATTGTTTCGATGCCGACCAGTTGTTGGTCACCTCGTGATCGTCCCACTGCACGAAGATCGGTACCTCGGCGTTGAAGGCGCGAACGTTGTCGTCGAGAAAATTATACTTGTGCGCGGCGCGGAATTCCTCGGTCGTCTCAGCGACCTTGGTTTTTTCCGGGATCAAGAGGTTCTTCCAGACCTTGCCGTCGGATAGCTTCACCTCGGCCGGGAAGACGCCGTCGGCGTAAATGGTGTCGCCGGAATGGATCAGGAAATCCGGACGGTGCTTTCGCATGGTTGAAAAGCTCACCATGCCACCGTCTTCCGGATTGATGCCCCATCCCTGGCCTGCGACGTCGCCGCCCCAGACGAAACTGACGTTGCGGCGGTCGGCCGGCGCGGTGCGGAAGCGGCCGGTGACGGCTTCGCCAGAAATATCCGGATGCGACAGGTCGCGGAATTTGATGCGGTAGAAAATGTCCTGCCCGGCCGGAAGATTTTCGAGCAGCATCTTCGCGGTGAAATCGCTTTCCGGCAGCGCTGCGATCGGCGGCAGCGCGCGAACATCCCTAAACGACTCAGTGGTCGAGACTTCCACCAGCATTTGCGAGGGGCGGTCGGCGCGCGCCCAGACCACGCCGCCATCGGCGCTGATGTCGCCGGATTGAACGCCATGGGTAACCGCCGGCCGGTCAGCGGCGCGGGAGAGATGCGGCGCCGCGACGACGGTTGCTGCGGCGGCGCCGTATTGGATCAATCGTCGGCGGGAGATCCCACGGGAAAGGCCTGTCTTCATGCGCGCCTCGCATCGATCATACGCGTTATCGTATGATACTTACGAAGACAATGTGACGGCGAGATAGTCGCGTGGAGGCGCACCAGATCAATGAAATCGGCAGGCCGCACGCGACCTGCCGAAGTTATTTGGGTAGATATCCGTGATTTATTAGCTCGGCGGATTGACGTTCGGGTCAATGCCGCCCGTTCTTGAATGATCGTAAATGCTCTCCGGCACCCAGCCGCCGTTGTAGAAGGGTTCATCCATCGGCGCCCGGTTATAGGCGCGGTGGAAGCGGTAGGCCGGGCCGTAAATCGCAGGTCCGTGATAGCCCGGGCCATATACGCGGTCAGACTGGGCATAGGCAGGGGCGGCAAGCGTCGTGGCCAAAACAGCCAGCGCCGGGATTACAAGCTTCAATCGCATGATGGTCTCCTCATCTCAGCCGTGATGACGAGGAAACTTGGCGCGGGAAACTCCGTTCCGCTCGCTTGCACACCTTAGCGTGATGGATGGTGGCTCAGGTTCCGGTCACCCGCAGCGCCGCGCCCGCGCGTTGCAGATTCTGCGCGGCATTCATCAGGATCGCCTTTCGGTCGGCAACCGCGTGATGGAATTGTCCGAGCGCGATATTGAAGGAGGTCAGGGCTCCGTCCGCGATGGCGCCGTGCTCGAAACGATGCAGCGTGTCGCGAAAGATGTCGTCGGCTTCCGTCTGCATGAGATCGAGCTCTTCGAGCGAATCACTGCGGCGCGCGGTAGCGATCATGTCCAACAGCCGTTCGCGCAAGCCCGAGTTGTTGCTGCGCTCGTCCTTCTTCAGATAGCCGGCAAACCAGGCACCGATCGAGCCCATCGCCGACAGCCCCATCAGGCTCCACCAGATGATATCGCTGTAGCGATCCAGGAAGGTCTTTTCCTCGCCATCGACAAAGGCGGCTGCTCCCGGATGCACGGGGACAAATGCATCCTTGTCGGTGTCCGGCGTTTCGATCTTGGCTGCCAACGGAAACTCGCTCATCACCGTTTGGCGGATGGCGAAGAGTTGGCGTGTGAAGGCGGCAACCGTGGTTTCCGAAAGGTCCTTGCGCGCAACGATGTGGTGCGAGAAGCTGATCGTCTTGACTTCTTCTTCGGGACGATCGGGCGAGCCGCCAAAGGCGCCGGCTGGAATTTCGGACGCCTCGTACATCGGATGATTCTGCGCAATCGCTTCCGCCGAGTCGATCGCGAGGAATGTAGGCGCATTGCCGTCGCGGGTCGAAGCTGCAATCGCCTCGGAGGTAATCTTGCTGTTGACCGGCCCCGCGGCAAGATAGGCATCCGCCTTCTGGCTGCGGATCGCATCAACCGAATCGCTGGTTGGAAACTGCACGACCTCGACCTTGCTCGGGTCCACGCCATATTGTTGCAAGATCACCTTGAGCAGATCGACATTGGCCGGTGTGCGGCCGACGACGCCGATGCGGCGTCCGGCAAGCTGCGAAATCTTGGTGATCTTCGCAGCGCCTTTCTTGTTCTTGCCTTTCGCGGTGGCCGGCACCCACAGCACTGCGACGTTCTTGCGCAAGGTCGCGACCGCTTGCGCATTTTTCGGCACGCTCAGGTCGCCGCGAACGATGGCAAGGTCGGCCTTGCCGTCCGCAATCATCTGGGCGCTGGTGGTGGCGCCGTCGGTCTGGATCGGCCGCAAGCGGATCTGGCTGTGGGATGTCACAAAGGCCTGGCTCAAGGCCTGGACGACCTTGAGATCGTCGCTATTGGCCGGGCCAACCGCGATCCGCAGGGTGACCGGGCGTACGGCGAAGTAGTAACCGGCGGCCAGCGTACCGATGATGGCGAGGATTGCCGCCAGCACGACGAGGGTGATGCTCCGCCGCGCCGAGGAGCGGGGAGATCCTTCCTGCGGCGGTTCCGTTGGATTGGCCGGCGCCGTGTCGAGACCGCTTGCCATCGATCTGGAGAAATTCAGGTTCAAGGGAGCTGCCGATCCGGTTAGGCCAGAAATGTAGCAAATTTGGTGGCTTTCCCTGAGTTACTTCGCCGTCATGGTTACCGGCGTTACCCTTGAGGCCGACGACGATGGGCCATCGACGGGAACGTTTTTCGGCTCATGCCTTTGATTTTGCGCCGTCTTTTTAAGAGTTACGAGTGCCGTTTTTGCGGATCATCTGGGGGCTATTCGGTGTTAGATAGCTGAGGGTTGCTGCCATGGAGGCCATTGTGACGGAGCGATTGTCGGCTGAGCTACGTAAATCGGCGCTGAAGAGCTTGCCGGGCTGGAAAGAGGTGGAGGGGCGCGAAGCGATCGAGCGCACCTTCGTGTTCAAGGATTTCAACGAAGCCTTCGGCTTCATGAGCCGTGCGGCGTTGGTGGCCGAAAAAAGCGACCATCACCCGGAATGGCGCAACGTCTACAAGACGGTCGAGGTGGTCCTCGCCACCCACGATGCCGGCGGGGTGACGGCACGCGACGTCGCCTTGGCCAAGGCCATGAACGCGATCGCTGCCCAGCTTGGGATTGCCTGACGCATTTTTGCAAGAGCTTGCAAGAAGGGCGCGACATCCCCAGCTCAGCTCGAAGGAGCGCGGGTCATGATTTCGCAACATACGGTCGGATTCGATCCGGCGGATCGGCTGGCCAAGGATCCGGAGAGCGTTCGCAAGCGCTTCTGGGCCAAGTTCAAGCGCGTCGCAGCCAGCCTGCCGTTCGCTGAGGATTTGCTCAGCGCCTATTACTGCACCTTCGATTCGAAGACGCCACGCCATGTCCAGGCGGCGCTGCTCGGCGCGATCGCTTATTTCATCCTGCCGTTCGACTTCATTCCGGACATGTTGCCGGTGCTCGGTTTCACCGACGATGCTGCGGTGCTGGCGACCGCGATTCGTCTCGTGGCGGCCCATATCACGCCGGAACATCGTGAGGCGGCGCGCGCCCGGTTGCAGCGGATCGTCGAAGCCTGATGAAATTCTGATCGGGCAGGATCGATCAAACGGCAAGGGCCTGACGTGAAGATCACGTTCAGGCCCTCATCCGCTCTTCCCTGTCTTATCGTATGTTTGTCTATTGCGCTCTCGGCTTTGCCGGTACCTGCGCCTGGGCGCGGGCATTTTGCTCGGCCTCCCAGGCCTTGAACTGCTTGAACAGCGTTTCCTTGTCGGTGTCGGCCGGCAGCTTTCCGGCCGCCGAGCTCTGCTTCAGGAAGTCGTCAAACCGGCCGCGGGAAACAGGCTCAATCCCGTGCGTATCGAGCCACTGCTGGGCAGCCGGCAGTCGGGTCCAGCCGGCGAGCGGCGCGGCGAGCGAAACCTCTTTCCACTTCGGGTGGAACGGCGGGTTCTGGAACTGCGGGAATTTCGTGAAGAAGTAATCCACGAACACCGCCAGCTTGCGGTAGCGGTCGGTGTTCGGCGCCCAATTATAGGCCGCGAGCAACGCCGGCACTGCGATCGTGTCGACCTTCTCGCCTTCCGCGATCAGGTTCGGATAGTCTTTCGAGGTCAGTGTGGCCGGCAGATAGTCGCCCTGCAGCGGCTTTTCATAGTCCACCTTCACCAGATGGAAGCGGCCGTCATTGCCGAAGTTCGAAACCGACTTGTACGGCTTGCCGCCGACCACGATCACGGCGTCGACTTCGCCGGCCTTCAGTTTCTCCATCGCGATACGCTGTTCGATGTAGACCCAGTTCGCCTTCATCCCGAGCCGGTCGGCCACCGTCAACACGGTGACAAAGGTAGAGCCATTCGGCAGGTCGACGCTGACCGTCTTGCCTTCAAGGTCCCTCAGGCTGTTGACGGACTTGGGCGCAATGATCTGCATTTCCTCGTTGTAGAGCTTGGTCACATAGGTGAACTGCTTCTTGATGTCTTTCGCAAAACCCTTGCGCTCCAGATAGTCGAGCGTGTCGGCGCGAACGATGCCGATATCGACGCCTTGCAGGAACAGGATGTCGGCGACGCTTTGAACGGAGCCGCGCCCGACGATCGGAAGTACGCGCAACTTGTTTCCGTCGTCGAGCACGGAGGCAAGGTCGGCGCCAAACTGCACATAGGTGCCGCCAATTGTGCCGGTGATCAGCGTCACCGTGTTCTGATTTAACGCCTGCTTGGTCTGCGCCGAGCCGAACTGGAAGATGGCCTTGAGGCTGTCCGAAACCTTCGCCGGATCAACGATGCTCTCCTCGGCGCGAGCCGCCAACCCAAGCGCCATCATCGTGGCAACGAGTGCCATACCAATCAAACGTCGCATTTGTCCTACCCCTGAATGAAGTCGATTATTGCAATTGACTGAGACGCCGCTGCGCGTCCACCGAACCGAGTTGAGCGGCGCGCTGATACCAGCTGCGTGCCAGGGCCGGATCCGGTGTGATGTTGCGGATATCCTGCGTTCCCAGCACCGTGGGGTCGTAGGTCTGCGCCAGCATCAACGCCGCGCTCGCCTCCTGCGCTTCCGCCGCACGCTCCAGGAGCAGGCGGGCAGGCGGGATGTCGCCTGACGCGAGGAAGGTCTTTGCCCGGGTCATCAGTGCGGCGAGTTCGCCACTGTCCATCCGCCGCACCGGCGGTGCAACGGGTGCAACGGATGCCGGCGCTGCAGCTGCCACGGCAGGCTGCTGGACCTCCGGCGCCTGGTTCTGATGCGCCGTCTTGAGCGCCAGGGCGATTTCATCGCGCGATGGCAGTTGGGCCGGGAGCGATGCCTGAGCCGGGGTGGCCGCGATTGCCGCCGGCGCGGTGGCCGCAGCGACGGCTGCGACCTGCTGAGGCGGTGTCACAGGGGGCGGTGCCGATCGGCTATCCGAGGAGGATCCGATCAGTGACGCTGTCGCGTTGGCAAAGACGGTGAAGGGATTTTTGACGGCCACGAAGGTGGCGACCAACGCCGCAGCCGCAAACGCCGCAGTCTTCAATAGGCGGGATCCGCTTTTCCGTGGGCGGCCGAACTTCGATGACCGAAGTTCGTCGTCCGCGCCGGACAAAAACAGCGGAACGGAATCTTCTGGGAGAAATTCATCGCGTGTCGCGACCGACCGCGCGGGATGATGTGATCTTAACTGCGAACCGAACGCGTCGAGATCGACTGGTTCGGCATATTGGTCTTCGTATGAAGCGTAGTTCGATTCATACGGAGTATCATACGGACGACCGTTCCGCGTCTCCTGAGCCATTGTGATGCCTCCCGCTACTACGCAACATCGGGCATGCCGGCATCAGTTTATCGGCCCCTGCCCGCCACTACTAAGGATTGATAAAACGCATTTTGAATCCGCCCAAAAAGCGACATTCACGATCTCAACTTGGGAGATATCTTGATTTTATTTAGGCATTTTGGTGCAGCGCTACGGCAAGACCCGTGGCCAGTTAGCGGCCAAAATAAGAAAAACCGGTGGCGAACACCGAAACTTGCCTCAAGATTGCACAAATTCGCTCGCCCATGGCGGTTTAAACGCGCTCGCGTCGCTTAACCATCACGAATGGCGTCACCTAAACGTCACGGAGGTTAACGTCAAGGATGCAGGATTACTTTCCCCATGGCTTTGCGGCCTGCCAGCACCTTGAGCGCGTCCGCGGTCTGCGCGAGCGGAAAGGTGCGATCGACATGGGAAGAGATTTTGCCTTCCGCTGCCCATTGCACCAGCCGTTGAAGATTGGCGCGATTCTTGTCCGGATTGAGTCGTGCCCATGCGCCCCAGAACACGCCCCTGATATCGCAGCCCTTCAACAGCGCGAGGTTCAACGGCATTTTCGGAATGTCGCCGGCGGCAAAGCCGATCACCAGAAAGCGGCCTTCCCAGGCGATCGATCGCAGCGCCGCTTCGGCATAGTGGCTGCCGACCGGATCGAAAATAATGTCGACGCCCTTGCCGCCGGTGAGCCGGCGCAGACCCTGCTTGAGGTCTTCCTGGGCGTAATTCAAACCGAGCTCAGCGCCGTGCGCCTTGGCGAATTCGAGCTTTTCATCTGACGATGCGCAGGCAATGACTTTCAGACCGAGCAGCTTGCCGAGTTCGCAAGCCGCGAGTCCCGTGCCGCCGGCCGCGCCCAGCACCGCAAGCGTCTCGCCGCGTTTCGGGCTGGCGCGATCCTCCAGCGCATGCAGCGCGGTGCCATAGGTTATAATGACGCCGGCGGCGCGATCGAAATCGAGGTCCGCGGGAATCTTGACCATGGCATTCGCCGGCAGAGCGATCTTTTCGCGCGCCCCATTGTGGCCGCAGGAGGCGATGACGCGATCGCCGGGCTTGAGGTCGCTGACGCCGCTGCCGACGCTCTCGATCACGCCGGCCACTTCGGCGGCCGGTGAAAACGGGAATGGCGGCTTGATCTGGTATTTGCCCTGGATCATCAGGAGGTCGAAGAAATTCAACGCCGCGGATTTGATCGCGATCACGGCTTCGCCGGGGCCGGCCACGGGATCAGCCACGTCCGTCAGGACGAGATCGTCGGGGCCGCAATATTGCGAGCAGAGAATGGCTTTCATGGTCGCACCTGAAGTTCGGAAAGGCATTCGTAGCGAATGTCGAAGCGGGGTACTAGCGGGTAAATCGTGCTGCGCGCCATGGTCCAACTGCCTTCCGAATCAGGCTCTTACCCGCTATCCATCACTGCTGTGATCATGCGTTGCCGGGCCATCTTCCAGTCACAATGATGAGGGACCAGATTCGGCGATGTTCGTGCGGGGTATGCTGACAGCTTCAATTTTGGCGGCGCTCTTGTGCGCATCCGTCAACCATGCGCTGGCGCAGGCGAACCCGAAAGCCGCTGCGAAGTCCGCGCCGGCCAAGCCGGAAGTAGCCGCCGCAGGCGGTACCGAGCCGGCCCTGATCGGCCAATACGGCATCTGGGGCGCCTATATGGCGACACCGAACGGCAAGAAAGTGTGTTTTGCGCTGGCAAAACCCTCTTCCTCGAAGACCAATCCGCCGAACCGGCCGCGCGATCCGGCCTACGCCTTCATCTCCACACGCCCGGCGGAAAAGGTCGTCAATGAGGTTTCGATCATGATCGGCTACGTCCTGAAGCCGGGGTCGGAATCGACGATCGAGGTCGGGGGCGCTTCCTACGCGATGTATACGCAAGGCGACGGCCTCTGGATCAAGAATGCGGCCGAAGAGGAGCGGATGGTCGATGCCATGCGCAAGGCCGCCGATGTCACGGTCAAGGGCGTCTCCGCCAAGGGGACCGAGACCATCGACGTGTTCTCGCTGAAGGGGCTTTCCCAGGCACTCGACCGGGTCGCGCAGGACTGCCGGCGCTAGTTTTCGATCCCGCTAATACTGCATTGATGTCTTTCCAGCCGCTCCGGGAAGGCCTATTTGATGGGCCATGATCGAGATGACGACGGATAGTCCCAGCCAAATCAGCCCCTCTGCCAATGTCCCCTTGGAAAAGGTGCCGCTGGAGGCCTACGTGCCACCGGCACTGCCTTCGCTGATCGGACTGTCGCGCGAGGAGATTGCGGCAAAGCTCGGCGAGATCGGCGTCGCGCCGGCGCAGCGCAAGATGCGCGTGCAGCAGCTTTGGCACTGGATGTATGTCCGCGGCGCGCAGAGCTTCGAGGCGATGACCTCTATCTCCAAGGACATGCGCAAGGAACTCGAGCAGCATTTCACGGTCGCGCGGCCCGAAGTGGTGGCGGAGCAGATCTCCAATGACGGCACCCGCAAATGGCTGTTGCGCCTGCCGAGCGGCGACAGTCTGGAAAAAGCGCACGAGGTCGAGTGCGTCTATATTCCGGAAACCGATCGCGGCACGCTCTGCGTCTCATCGCAGGTCGGCTGCACGCTGAACTGCTCGTTCTGTCATACCGGCACGCAGCGCCTGGTGCGCAACCTCACGGCCGACGAAATCGTCGGCCAGATCATGGTGGCGCGTGATCGGCTGAATGACTGGATCGACCGCGAGACGCCCAATGGCAACCGCCTCGTCACCAATGTCGTGATGATGGGCATGGGCGAGCCCTTGTACAATTTCGAGGCGGTACGCGACGCGCTCCTCATTGTCGCCGACAACGAAGGCATCGGCATTTCCCGCCGCCGTATCACGCTGTCGACCTCGGGCGTGGTGCCCAACATCGTGCGGACCGGCGAGGAAATCGGCGTCATGCTCGCGATCTCGCTGCATGCAGTGCGCGACGAATTGCGCAACGAACTGGTGCCGCTCAATCGCAAATATCCGATCGCCGAATTGCTGCAGGCCTGCCGCGATTATCCGGGCGCTTCCAATGCGCGGCGCATCACCTTCGAATATGTGATGCTCAAGGGCGTCAACGATTCCCTCGATGACGCCAAGCTTTTGGTGAAACTGCTGAAGGGGATTCCGGCCAAGATCAACCTGATCCCGTTCAACCCGTGGCCTGGCACGGCCTATGAATGCTCCGACTGGCAGCAGATCGAGAAATTCTCCGAATACATCTTCAATGCCGGCTACTCGTCGCCGGTGCGCACGCCGCGCGGCCGCGACATCCTGGCCGCCTGTGGTCAGCTGAAGTCGGAGACCGAAAAACTGTCGGCGCGCGAGCGGCAGGCGTTGCGCGCGATGGCGATGACGGATTGAGTAAATTGATGCAGCGGCAAATCGGGTCGTCATGGCGAGCCAACGGGTCGCGCGAATGCGCGCCCGATGACAGGCTCCGCCGAAGCAATCCAGAGCTGAGGCAGGATTCTGGATGGCTTCGTCGCTTTGCTCCTCGCAATGACGGTTACGGCGGTGCTCCGTCGTGGCGCTGATCGGCCGGTTGTTCGTCATTCTGTTTGCGTTCCTCGCCGCGTGCTTTGTGGCCGGCATGGTCGTGGTTGTTGCGATCCTGTTTCCTGAATTCTCCGATCTGGGCGCAGGTCCGGTCGATCCCGGCGCGCTGAACATCATGCTCGGCTTCGGCTTCATCTTTGTCAGCGGCTTTGCGCTGCTGCCGGCGATGATCGTGGTGCTGATCACGGAAGCCTTCCATATCCGCAGCGCGCTGACCTATGCGGTCGGCGGCGGTATCGTCGGCCTTGCCTGCTATTTGGGCCTGGTTCCCTTCGACGCCGAACAGCTCCGGTTCGAAGGCATCGTGCGCCGGCATCTGGAAATCATGACCGGCGCCGGCATCCTCGCCGGCGTGGTCTACTGGATGATCGCCGGCCGCAATGCCGGTGCCTGGCGCGTACCGCCGCCCCCGCCCCGGCTTCCGCCGCCGATGCCGTCGCAGTCGCCTTCGCCGTGAGCGTGAGGGTGTCTTTTCATCATCCGCCGTCTCGGCTAAACCCCGCGCCATGAACCGAACCGGCCTGATTATCGCGCTTTCGCTCGCGCTTGCTGTCGGATTGCTGTTCGGGATCTATCCCGAACTCGATCTGAAACTCGCCGCGTGGTTTTACGACGAGAGCTCGCGATCGTTTCCATTGAAGCTCAATGCGCTTGCCGCGATCGCCCGCGACGGCGCGATGGTCATCGCCTGGGGTCTGGCACTGCCGGCTATCGTTGCCCTGATCGTGAAACTGGTACGGCCGGATCGGCCGCTGTTGATGTCGGGGCGGGCGGTAGTCTTTCTTCTGCTTACGCTCACGCTTTCCGCTGGTGTGCTCACCAACCTCACCTTCAAGAGCTATTGGGGCCGGCCGCGTCCGGTGGTGGTGACCCAGTTCAACGGCGACAAAGAGTTTGTCGCGTGGTGGGACCCGCGCGGCGGCTGCGCACGCAATTGCTCGTTCTTCTCCGGCGAAGGCGCGACCGCGTTCTGGGCTTACGCGCCCGCAAGCCTGGCGCCGGCGGCCTGGCGGCCGCTCGCTTATACCGCCGCGACGTTGTTCGGCGTGACGACGAGCGGGCTGCGAATGGCGTTCGGTGGGCACTTCTTCACCGATGTCGCGATCGCAGGCCTGGTGACCTTTCTGGTGATCTGGCTCGCCTACGGCTATATTTATCGCTGGTCCCGCACGCGCCTGTCGGATGAGCGGATCGACGGCGCGCTGACAAGGTTCGCCTGGCCGGGCTATCGCCTCCGTCGACGCTGGTTGGGGCGCGAAGTAGGCCCGGCTCCTTCCGCGTAAGCGTTAACCGCTGATAACACGTGCGGGTCTTTGCGAAATTTGATATTCGCGCACCAGCATCTGAATTCGACCGATTGGAAGTTTAATGAGTACGATCCTGAAAAGCCTGCCCACAGGCGAGAAAGTCGGCATCGCTTTCTCGGGAGGTCTCGACACCAGCGCGGCGCTGTTGTGGATGAAGCAAAAGGGCGCGCGCGTCTTTGCCTACACCGCCAATCTCGGCCAGCCTGACGAGGCCGACTACGATGAGATTCCGCGAAAAGCGCTGGAGTTCGGCGCCGAGAAGGCCCGGCTGGTCGATTGCCGCACGCAGCTGGTCCACGAAGGGATCGCCGCCATCCAGGCCGGCGCGTTCCACATCACAACCGGCGGCGCCACCTATTTCAACACCACGCCGCTCGGCCGCGCCGTCACCGGCACGATGCTGGTGTCGGCGATGAAGGAGGACGGCGTCAACATCTGGGGCGACGGCTCGACCTTCAAAGGCAACGATATCGAGCGGTTCTATCGTTACGGCCTGCTGACAAATCCGAGCCTGAAAATTTACAAGCCCTGGCTCGACCAGCAGTTCATCGACGAACTGGGCGGCCGCGCGGAAATGTCGGCGTTCATGACGGCTAGCGGATTCGCTTACAAGATGAGCGCCGAAAAGGCCTATTCGACCGACAGCAATCTTCTCGGTGCGACTCACGAGGCCAAGGATCTCGAAAGTCTCGACAGCGGCATCAAGATCGTCAATCCGATCATGGGCGTCCCGTTCTGGCGCGACGACTGTGCCGTCAAGGCCGAGAAGGTCGTCGTGCGCTTGGTCGAAGGCCAGCCCGTTGCGCTGAACGGCCAGACCTTCACCGATCCGGTCGCGCTGTTCCTCGAGGCCAATGCCATCGGTGGCCGCCACGGCCTCGGCATGAGCGACCAGATCGAAAACCGGATCATCGAGGCCAAGAGCCGGGGTATCTACGAAGCGCCTGCCATGGCGCTGCTGCACATCGTCTATGAGCGCCTGATCAGCGGCATCCACAACCAGGACACCATCGAGGAGTATCGGATCGGCGGTTTGCGTCTCGGTCGGTTGCTCTATCAGGGGCGATGGTTCGATTCCCAGGCGCTGATGCTGCGCGAAACCGCCCAGCGCTGGGTCGCTCGCGCCATTACTGGAGAAGTGACGCTCGAGCTGCGCCGTGGCAACGACTACTCGATCCTGAACACCGAGAGCCCGAACCTCACCTATCAGCCGGAGCGGCTGAGCATGGAGAAGGTGGAAGACGCAGCGTTCACGCCGGCCGATCGGATCGGCCAGTTGACCATGCGCAACCTCGATATCGCCGACACGCGCGCCAAGCTCGGTATCTACGCAGACGCCGGTTTGATCTCGATCGGGGAGGGCTCGCCGATTCCCAGGATCGAAAGCGACAAGGATTAAGAGCGCGCCAGCATGCCATCAACGAAAATGGCCGGGAGTGATCCCGGCCATTTTGCATTGATGCGTCTCGCTCAGCGCGGCGGCGCGATGCCGGGCGGCGGCGGCGGCAACGACGCCACCCCGCCATTGAGCAGCGGCGTGATGCGGCGGACGGTGACGCGCCGGTTGATATGGCTCGGTCCGTCGGTCTGCTCCTTCAGATATTGCGCGCCGTAACCCTGTGAAGTCAGGTTTTCCGCCGGCACTCCGAATTGCTGGGTCAGCAATTCGGCAGCGGACTCGGCGCGGCGATCCGACAGCGACAGGTTGTCGACGGGGTTGCCGACCGCGTCGGTGTGACCCTCGATCAGGAACACCTCGCGCGGGTTGCGCGCGATCGCCCGGTTGAGGCCGTCTGCAATCGCCTGCAACCTCGCCGCCTGGTCGGGGGGAATTTCCCACGACCCGGTCTCGAAGTTGATGGTGTTGAGATCGATGCTCGGCATCAGCATGCGCACTGACGGGCTGTAGCGGATTTCGTCGAGCGTAAAGCGCCGCTCGATCCGGTCCACCGGCGGGGCTTCCAGGGTTTCGTAGATCACGTCCGGTCCCGCAACGTCGGCCTCCACGATGTAGCGGTCGTAGGGAATCCGGATCACCGGTGGTGGCAGATCGACATAGAAACTGCCGATGGCGCCCGGATCGCGGAAGCCGTTGTCGATGATGATGATCTCGCGACCGTCGCGGTCGCGGCGAATCCGGCGCAGCAATCCCCCATCGGGGCCGACGACCGTGATGATCTGCGAGCCGTCGGGACGGAACACGACCGTGCGGGTTTCGCCGCCGACCTGTTGGGTCTGAATGTCGCGGGCGCCGAAGCGGAAACGTTGCTCTTCGTCGTGGCGAATGAAGGACTGACCGCTCGGGTCGACCACGATCACGCGGCCCGGTTCGGTGAAGACCTTGCGGCCGCCCTGGTCGCTCTCCTGGCGCTGAGCCCGGAAATCCTCAAGCCGGCGCGGGCCGGGCGCTGCGGCACCGGGCGCAATCGGCGTAAGCGCTTGCGCCGCGCGCGGCACCACCGGGATCGGCGCCGTGACGGCCGGCGGCTGCCGGCGCACCGGCGGTGCGGCGTTCGGTGGCAACGCGGTCTGGCCTCCGCCAGGGGCTGTGGCGGGTGCGGCATTGGGCGCCACCGAACCCGGTGCAGCACGTGGTGCGGCAGGGGCGCCCGTAGGCGGAGTGGCTGGCGTCGTTGGCGATGCCGACGGCTGGCCGGGGCGCGCCGGGGGCGGCGTCATCTTCTCGCGCTCCAGCTCCCGTCCGCGTTCTTGCGGCGCGGCGGCCGGCGGTGGAGACGGCGGCGCAGGTGGCGTAGCCGAATGCGGTGGGGTCGGTGCAGCCGGGTGCGGAGGTGGCGGCGGGGGAGGCGCAGCCGGATGTTGCGGCGGAGGAGGCGGTGGTGCAGCCGGGTGCGGTGGTGGAGGAGGTGGGGGCGCGGCCGGGTGCGGTGGCGGGGGAGGCGGAGCCTGCCGCGGCGGGGGCGCCGGGGGCGCAGGACGTGCCGGAGGGGGAGCAGCTTTCGGAGGTTGCTTAGGCGGTTGCTTGGGCTTTCCGTCAGGACCCAGCTCTTCCTTCTGTGCCACCACGATCGGCGCCGACTGCGCCTGCGATGGGGTGGTCATGATCAGTTGCATGGCCGTCAATGCGGTCGTGGCAAGCAACGCTATTCTCAGGTGTGTCATGTGCTTTGGGTCCTGCGGAAAATTCTGAAGCGAGGTCGTGAAAATTGGTGAAGCGGGTCAGCAACGGCCGACGATCAACGAACAAGCGTTAGGCCGGATTGTGGCGGGTTTCAAACGGGAACGCGGATTTATTCGAGCCGCGACACAATGCGCGCGGGCTGCCATTCATCACGTATTCAGAACGCCATTTCGATCCGGAAGTTGAATCGATCGCGTGCATGGCGGTGATACATGTAGCATCGCGATAGGTCAGATATCCATCGGCGCCGGCGGCGTGGTTGGCGTTTGCGGTCCGCGCACCGGCAATTCTTCCGGCGTCTGGCCGGGTAATTCCTCCGGCCGTTGCGGCTCGCCGGGCTCGTGCACCGGTGGAGGAATCTCAGGCTGAGGATTTCCAGGCGGGCTTTCCGGCGGCGGCTCAGCCGGTCGTCCCGGCTGAATCGGCGGATCTTCTGTCGGGTCGATCGGCATCACATCGCCATTCTTCGTCAGCAAGCTCTCACGAGCTAACGGCGCCGGCAATGCGATGTTCCCCGGAGAATTTGCCAGTCGATTTCACGAGCCGCGCACCAGCATGGTGTTGCTGCGGTTCCTGCCGGCTTCGGCATAACCACGCGATTGCATGTCGGCGATGCAGTCGTTCTGCCATTCTTTGCGCGACAGATGTTCTATCACCACCGCGCGCGGCCACAGGCTTTCCGGAGCTCGCGCAAAAAAGCCGATGAGGACGCGGTCTTCATAGCCTTCCACGTCGATCTTCAGCGTGTCGACGTGGTGAACTGCGGCTTCGTCAAGAATACGTTGTAGCGTCAACGCGGCAACCCTGATGGTGTGGCCGTCGGCGTCGCCGGTGACAACATGGCTCGCGGCGAGATTTTGGCTGTCGGTCAGCATCATCAGTTCGCCGTCGGAGGCTGCCGCGGCTGCGGCGACAAGCCGAACCTGCGTTAGTGTAGATGCGGCGTGGTTGAAGGTGAGTCGGCCAAACGTCACCGGATGCGGTTCGATGGCAATCACCTTGCCGCTTGTTCCGACATGCCGGGCAAGAACCATGGCGTAGGTGCCGACATTGGCGCCGACATCGACGAACACACCGCCCGCCGGTGTGTGCGCCCGCAGAAAATCCAGCTCTTCGAGATTGTATTCGGGATAGAACAGCGCGCCGCACTCCGTGGCGCTGGCTTGATGATGCAAACGAAAGGCCGCGCCATGATAGTTGACATCGACCGGCCCGGGGCGGATCCGGTTGATCAGACGCGACAACCACGGCCGAAAAGCTCCGCGTTTGAGACGAGAGCGATGCGCGAGCGCGATGATCGCCGCTTGCGCAGGCGTCGGCGCAAAGGCGCCAAAAGGCGGCGGTTTGGGATCATTGTCGGGGATCAACCGGCACCACCCTCGTGACGAAGCGCGCAGCCGGCTTTTGGAGCCTGCGTTCAGCGCCGCCGTGGTCCGGCCAAGCGCGCGCTAAACCTGCCGTTCGACCATCTTCAGTTTGAGCTCGGCGATCGCCTCGGAGGGGTTGAGACCCTTCGGGCAGGCCTTGGCGCAGTTCATGATGGTGTGACAGCGATAGAGCCGGAACGGATCTTCGAGATTGTCGAGCCGTTCGCCGGTCGCTTCATCGCGCGAATCCGTGATCCAGCGGGTCGCTTGCAGCAGTGCCGCCGGACCCAGGAAGCGTTCGCTGTTCCACCAATAGCTCGGGCAGGAGGTCGAACAGCAGGCGCAGAGAATGCACTCGTAGAGCCCGTCGAGCTTTTCGCGGTCCTCATGGCTTTGCCGCCATTCGCGTTGCGGGGTCGGCGTGGTGGTCTTCAGCCACGGCTCGATCGAGGCGTACTGCGCGTAGAAATTGGTGAGGTCGGGCACTAGGTCCTTGACCACAGGCTGATGCGGCAGCGGATTGATCTTCACCGCGCCGTCCTTCACGTCATGCATCGACTTGGTGCAGGCCAGCGTGTTCTGGCCGTCGATGTTCATCGCGCAGGAGCCGCAGACGCCTTCGCGGCAGGAGCGGCGGAAGGTCAGCGTCGGATCGATGTGATTCTTGATCCAGATCAGGCCGTCGAGCACCATCGGACCGCAATCGTGCGTATCGATATAATAGGTGTCGACGCTGGGATTCTTGCCGTCGTCCGGGTTCCAACGATAGATCTTGAATTCGCGCGTCTCGGTGGCGCCGGCCGGCGCCGGCCAGACCTTGCCGCCTGATATTCTCGAATTCTTTGGGAGGGCGAATTCAACCATCTGTACCGCCTGATTAGTACACCCGCGCCTTTGGCGGGATGTATTGAACGTCGTTGGTCATGGTGTAGTCGTGCACCGGACGGTAGTCGATCGCGGTCTTACCCTGCTCGTCGATCCATGCCAGCGTGTGCTTCATCCAGTTCTTGTCGTCGCGGGCGGAAAAATCCTCCCGCGCATGCGCGCCGCGGCTCTCGGTGCGATTTGCCGCCGAGTCCATCGTTACCACGGCCTGCACGATCAGATTGTCGAATTCGAGCGTCTCGATCAGGTCAGAGTTCCAGATCAGCGAGCGGTCGCTGACCGAAATGTCGCCGATCCCGCCATGCACCTTGTGAATCAGATTCTGACCTTCATGCAGCACCTCGCCGGTGCGGAACACGGCACAGTTGTTCTGCATCACATACTGCATGCTTTCGCGCAGCTTTGCAGTGGGCGTAGCGCCGGCGGCCTGACGATAATGATCGAGCCGGCCCAGCGCCTTGTCGGCGGAGTCGGCAGGTAGATCCGGCTGCTTGCCGTTGACGGTGAGTTTTTCCGCGCAGCGCAACGCGGCCGCGCGGCCGAACACGACGAGGTCGATCAGCGAGTTCGAGCCAAGGCGGTTGGCGCCATGCACCGAAACGCAGGCCGCCTCGCCGATTGCCATCAGGCCGGGCACCACGGCGTTGTCGTCGCCGTCCTTCTTGGTCAGCACCTCGGCGTGAAAATTGGTCGGGATGCCGCCCATATTGTAGTGCACGGTCGGCAGGATCGGGATCGGCTCGCGCGTGACATCGACATTGGCGAAGATCTTCGCCGATTCGGAGATGCCGGGCAGGCGTTCGTGCAGCACCTTCGGATCGAGATGGTCGAGGTGCAGGAAGATGTGGTCTTTCTTCTTGCCGACGCCGCGGCCTTCGCGGATCTCGATGGTCATCGCGCGCGAAACGACGTCGCGGGAGGCGAGGTCCTTGGCGGAGGGCGCATAGCGCTCCATGAAGCGCTCGCCTTCCGAATTGACGAGATAGCCGCCTTCGCCGCGCGCGCCTTCGGTGACGAGACATCCCGAACCGTAAATCCCGGTCGGATGAAATTGCACGAACTCCATGTCCTGCAGCGGCAGCCCGGCCCGCAGCGCCATCGCGCCGCCATCGCCGGTGCAGGTGTGGGCGGAGGTGCAAGAGGCGTAAGCGCGGCCATAGCCGCCGGTCGCCAGAATCGTGGTCTGAGCGCGGAAACGATGCAGCGTGCCATCGTCGAGCTTCAGCGCGATCACGCCACGGCAGACGCCCTGGTCGTCCATGATCAGATCGATGGCGAAGAACTCGATGTAGAATTCGGCCGAGTGGCGCAACGCCTGGCCGTACATGGTGTGCAGCATGGCGTGGCCGGTACGGTCGGCGGCAGCGCAGGTGCGCTGCGCCTGGCCCCTGCCATAGTCCAGCGTCATGCCGCCGAACGGCCGCTGATAGATCTTGCCGTCTTCGGTGCGCGAGAACGGCACGCCCCAATGTTCGAGTTCGTAAACCGCCTCGGGCGCGTTGCGCACCATATATTCGATTGAGTCCTGGTCGCCGAGCCAGTCCGAACCCTTGACGGTGTCGTACATATGCCAGCGCCAGTCGTCCGGGTGCATGTTGCCGAGCGCAGCGGAGATGCCGCCTTGGGCGGCTACCGTGTGCGAGCGGGTCGGAAATACCTTGGTGATGCAGGCGGTGCGAAGTCCCGCCTCGCTGCAACCGACCACCGCGCGCAGGCCTGCGCCGCCGGCGCCCACGACCACGACGTCATAGGTATGGTCTTCGATCGGATAGGCTTTGCCGTTGGTGGCCGGACCACCCTTGCCATTCGCCGAGCCGTTTCCGCCAGCGGCCATCGTTACACTCCGGATGACAGTTTGAGGATGGCGTAGATCGAGGCCAGCGCGACCGCGAACGAGAAGAAGTTATTGGCCATGATCGCGGCCAGCTTCAGCTGTTCGTGGTGCAAATAGTCCTCGATGACCACCTGCATTCCGATCTTCATGTGCCATGTGCTCGCGATGATGAACAACAGGAGGATGATCGCGACCAGCGGCGAGCCGAGAATTTGCGCGGCGCCAGCCTGGTTGCGGCCGAGCAACATCATCACCACCACGATGACGGGCACCGTCAACAGCACCATGGCGACCGCGGTGACGCGCTGGCGCCAGAAATCGGTGGTGCCGGAGTGCGAGGCGCCGAGATTGCGAACGCGGCCTAGCGGCGTGCGCATCGATTTCACCGTCTCGGGTGCGCTCATCGGCCGCCTCCGATGGCATAGGCCACGATCCAGAGCAGAACGGTTGCCGAAATGCCGGCGATCAGCGCGCCCCAGGTCATGGCTTCGCGTTCACTCGCCTTGAAGCCATAACCGAGATCCCAGACCAGATGCCGGATGCCGCTAAACACGTGATGCATCAGCGCCCAGGTGTAACCGAACACGATCAGGCGGCCGAAGATGCTGGCGATAAAGGCATGGACGTAGGCGTAAGGCGCCGGGCCCGAGGCGGCGGCGATCAGCCACCAGGCCAACAACAGCGTGCCGAAATACAGCGCAATACCGGTGGCGCGATGAACGATGGAAAGCGCCATCGTCAGGGTCCAGCGATAGGTTAGGAATGGTGAAAGTGGTCTTTCGATCCTGGCGGTCATCGGTGGCTTTGACGGTTGGCGGGCCGCCGGGAGGGGCCCTTTGAGGGGATCGCGGTAGACGATTCCTATTTACGAAGTCGAAACAGCCAGTGCAATGACGAAATCCCCCTGTTTGCGAATGCCAGTTCATCGCTTCAGACGAGGCCTGCATTAGCTGTTGTCCCGGTTCTGACATTCGCTGGTGCGGAGGAGGGTTCTTTACGAATGTCAGAACCGTAGGGCACCAGCCAAATATCAGCTTTTGATGTGGTTTTTGATCTGTCATTCGCTCGGAGGTGGCGAGGCGAGACTGGAGCGAATGCCAGATCCACCACATCAGGGGATTGATAAGGCTGAGCGCGTGTGTTGGCTGGTATACCTGAAGCACGATTCATGAACACGGCGACGGGGCGGGGACGAGGGATGGCGATTGCGGGACTTAACGTCTCGGAAGTTCTCGAACTGGCGGTTTTGCTGGTCGCGGTCGGCGCGCTGTCCGGATTTCTCGCCGGGGTGTTCGGAATCGGTGGCGGCGCCATTCTGGTGCCGGTGTTTTACGAGTGTTTTCGGCTGGCCGGCGTGCCGCTCGAGATTCGGATGCCGCTTTGCGTCGGCACCTCGCTTGCCATCATCATTCCGACCTCGATCAGCTCCTATCGCGCCCATCACGCCCGCGGCGCCATCGACAAGGACATCTTGCGGGCATGGTGGCTGCCCATTCTGATCGGCGTGCTCGCCGGCAGCGTCATTGCGCGTTACGCGCCCGAGCGGTTGTTCAAGATCGTATTCGTAATGGTGGCCTATTTCGCCGCCGTGCGGCTGTTGGCGGCCCGCGAAAGCTGGAAATTCGGCGACGATCTGCCGAAGGGACCGTTGATGCGCATTTTCGGGCTAGGCGTGGGCCTTCTGGCCACCCTGATGGGGGTCGGCGGCGGACTATTTGCTAACCTTCTGATGACCTTTTACGGCCGGCCGATCCATCAGGGCGTTGCGACCTCTTCCGCCATCGCCGTGCTCGTCTCCATTCCGGGCGCGATTGGCTATGTCTACGCCGGTTGGCCGGCGGCGGCGCATTATCCGGGCGTAGCGGCACTGCAATTCCCGCTGGCGCTCGGTTACGTCTCGCTGATTGGCGCCGTGCTGGTGATGCCGATGAGCCTTTTGACGGCGCCGCTCGGGGTGAGGGTGGCGCACGCAATGTCGAAGAAAACGCTGGAGCGCAGCTACGGCGCGTACCTCTTGATCGTCGGCACGCGCTTTGCGATCAGCCTCTGGAACGGCGGATAGTTAGTCCTTCAGCCGCACTTCGCTCCAGCCCCACATCCGCAAGTCGCCGATACCTTCGATTTCATCTCTAGCCGCCAAGTATCGAAGCCGGGCGAGGACTCCGTAGCTAATCGACAAGGCCTCCAGGTTATACCGGTCTCACTGATTAGAACTCGTGCGCCCATTGGCGCAGTCCGATGGACATGATCTTCCAGGGTCGGTCGACAAGGGTATTCCAGGCGTAGCAGCAGTGATCGACGATATCGTCGTAGGATTTGAAGACGCGGTTCGAGAGCCAGTTTTCGCGCATATACTGCCAGATATTTTCAACCGGATTGAGCTCAGGGCATTTCGGCGGCAGGGCGAGAATGGTGATGTTGGCGGGAATGAGCAATCGTGCTGACAGATGCCATCCGGCCTGATCGACGAGGAGGACGGCGTGGGCTCCTGGTGCGACCGCCTTGGCGATTTCCGCGAGGTGTAGGTTCATCGCTTCGGTATTGCAGAAGGGCAGGATCAGAGCCGCGCCCTTGCCCTGTTTCGGGCAGATGGCACCGAAGATATAGGTCGATGCGGTTCGCTGATCCCGCGGCGCGCTCGGGCGAGTGCCGCGCTTCGCCCACCTGCGGGTGATCTTGTTCTTCTGGCCGATACGAGCCTCGTCCTGGAACCAAATTTCTATCTTGCCGATGTCGATCGCTTTTTCGCGCGCGACTTCATCCAGGCGCGCTGGGAACTTTTTTTAAAATCCTCGATGGCTCCCTCGGCTTGCGCATGATGGCGGGGTCGGGCCGAGAGCTTGCGGTAGCCCATCGCGCGAAGCTCCCGGCTCAGCGTCTGTTTGGTGACCGTGATGCGGAACTCCTCGTATACCCATTGCGACAGATCGATCAGCCGCCAGCGAACGACACCGTGCATCGCCGGGATCGGGCCGCTCTCGATCATCCGCACAATCGCCTGGCGTTGCACATCATTGAGCCTCGAGGGTTGACCTGGCGATTTGCCGTCAAGCAGGCCGGCAGCCCCCCGCGCATTAAACCGCATCACCCAGTCCCGGATGATCTGCAGCGTCACGCCGCCAATCCTCGCCGCCTCGGTGCGGGTCGC
>NZ_JBEKRB010000002.1:0-346702 GCF_049519115.1 Bradyrhizobium sp. | reverse complement strand
CGACCGAGATCGAGGCGGACGCCCTTGACATCCAGCCGCTATCTGTAGCGGCCCCTCAATCGCTGGATTTGCCGTCTCCCGCGACGCTGCAAGACCTTTCCCCATTTCCCTGGATCTTCAACCAGGATGGCTGCGGTTTTCGAAGTGCGATCCACCGCCGGTTCGAGCAAGAGCATCTTTCGCTGCGAATAGGCATAGAGGCTCTGAGCTCGGACCTTCGCCTGTCACTCGTCGCGCGCGGGCTGGGAATTACGCTGGCGACAAGAGCTGCCATTGAAAGTAGCCCGCTGCGCGACGCCCTCCAGATCGTTCCTGTGCGGGACTTCGAACCGAGAGTCCGGGCCTGGATCGTTCGCCGGCCGCTGGTGGGTAGACTTGTGAGACCTATCGAGTGCCTCACGAGCGCGCTGGAAGCGGCAATTGATGCATAAGGAGACGAAAGAAAATGCCTCTTTCGATCTATCAACTGTCGATTCCAGCTTTTCTTCGTGGGTTGGCGATCGCCGGTGAATACTGCCACAAGGCATCGGCGTTCTGTACCGAACGCGGAATATCTCCTTCGACGCTTATCGATGCACGATTGGCGCCGGACATGCTTCCGTTTGCAGGCCAGATTCAGCGGATCAGCGACACGTCGAAGCGACCGGCGGCGCGGCTGGCCGCTATCGAGCCGCCAGCGTACGAGGATACGGAAAGGACATTTCCGGAGCTCCAAGCAAGAATCGAGAAGACATGCGGGTTCTTGAGATCGATAAGTCCAGAACAATTCGATAGCGCGCCATCACGCCTGATCGAGTCCAGGCTCCCGTCGGGGGGCGTGGAGCACCTGCCTGCCGAGACATATTTGCTGACACGCGCGCTTCCGAACTTTTACTTTCATCTCGTTACAGTTACAGCGCACGACATCCTGCGGCACATGGGCGTGTCGGTCGGGAAGCGAGATTATCTTTACCTGCCTGGCGAAGTTGGCAGCTCAAAGAAACCTGCATGACCTCTGACCGATCGTAACGTGCGCACCAACGTAAACGTGCTCATGATTCAAATTCCGGCAGAGTCTCGGCGAACCAGCGCATTCCGGCCACGACTCGCAATGAACAGATCGCGTCCCGATTAAAACGCGGCATCAAATGTCGCGATCAATACGAATGCGCCCATGGCAGTGACGGTTGGAGCGGTTTCAAAAAAGTGAGCAATATTGCTCACTAATCACCCCCTATGGCGGACGAGTTACGCCCCGAATGCTTTATTCACCATTGGGGCTAGGATTAGATATCATGATTAAGCAGAATAGGTTTGGTTCCCATCAGGGGCCAACGTGCCTGGCGTGCACTCAGACGATGTACGTCACCCGCCGGACGCCGCATCCGTCCTACGGCGTCATATACGAGCTACAAACCTTCAAATGCAGAATATGCGGAGACGAGATCCAGCGGAGTGCTGATCAATGGGGGCTCCCGCATGCGAACGATGCCGTGTTGGCCCAAAAATCGAACTAATCGCTTTCCACAATATCCCGATATGCTGTCACGGTGTCGAAGCATTCGCACGATAGCCGGTGCAGCGCTTTCACATCGACTATTTCCAGTAGACCGCGAGAGTAGCGGATAATATTCGCCTCCTGCATGGCATGAGCTTCAAGAGAAACCGCATTGCGCTTGAGACCCAGCATTTCCGCCAGGACCTCCTGCGTCACGGCAAGTTTGCCGTCGTCAGACAGCTTGTGAAGGCGCATCAGTCGTCGTGCTAACCGCGCCTCCGCATCGTGGACAGCGTTGCAAGCGACCGACTGGTCGGCCATCGCCTGTTGAAAAGCCTCATGCTTGGCCAATAGCGCACGAAGAGCCGCACTGCGGTCAATGCCTGCGTAAAGGCTCCGATAGTCGATTGTGGACGACATCCCAGCAAGACGGACCACGGCAGAAGTGAACGATGGTCGCTCTCCCGCGCCTAGGGCTGCTCCCAGAGCACCCTCGCGACCGGTAATGCGGGTCTCGATGACACTTCCATCACTGAGGGTTACGCAAGAGGCGATTACCCCACTATGCGGGAAGTGGGCCTTTTTAGGGATCTCCCCGCACCTTACCAGCACCGATCCATGAGGCATATCAATCGTTTGAAGATGTGGTCGCAATAGTTCGAAATCGGCAAAGGGCAATGCCGCCAAAAGCATATTCGGAGATCGCAGAGCCGACGCCATGCTCGCCTCCCGGAGATTGCGGCAGCATGATAGCGCACGCAATCGAAGGCAACTCGTAAAAATGGCAGTTGCTATTCACGCACGGTGCATAACCCGGCATTACCCCTCCGCTGAGGTCAGGGGCGGCCTTTTGTAGAACGAAGACCCAACCAGGTCGCGCGAGTGGACTGGGGGCATGTTCTTCATAATGCACTCCAGAGGGCAGACAGGCGCTCCTTCGCACTCTTAAACCGCTCCCTCCGCGCGTGCCCTCAGCTTGAGCCGCAGGGCTAGAGATTGTGCCTCGGCCTGAGACTAGTTTGGCAATTACGAGCCGCAGGAGTTCGGATGGGGAAGCCCGCCAAGAGTGCATTTGATGCCCAGGCCTTTTTGGCCAAAGTGGGCGAAGGCAAAAACATCCTTCAATTCAAAAAAGGTCAGAACGTCTTTATGCAAGGCGACCGCGCCGACACCGTGTTTTACATCCAGAAAGGCAGGATTAAACTCACGGTCCTATCCGATCAAGGCAAGGAAGCCGCGGTCGGTATACTGGGACCCGGCCAGTTTTTCGGTGAAGGTTGCTTGAATGGCCAAAAGCAGCGCATCGCCACGACGACGGCAATCGAAAATTGCGTCATCACAGCGATTACCAAGACTGCGATGATCGCCACGCTTCATGACCAGCCGCAATTTTCCGAGATGTTCATGGCCTATCTTCTGACCCGCAACAGGCGGATCGAGGAAGACCTGATCGACCAATTGTTTAATTCAAGCGAGAGGCGGCTTGCGCGTCTGCTGTTGCTACTCGCCAATTTCGGGAAGGAAGGCGGCCCCCAGCCGATCAATCCAACCATTGGTCAGGAAACACTGGCCGATATGATTGGCACCACCCGATCCCGGGTCAGCTTTTTCATGAACAAGTTTCGCAAACTTGGGCTCATCGACTACAACGGACACATTGAGGTTCACAATTCGCTGTTGAGCGCAGTCTTGCATGAAAAGCCCCAGCTAAAGCAGGACGCGTAGATACGACGGCTCTCCTCGCTTTGGCTTAAAAAACCTTGTGGAATTGAGCAAATTTGAGCAGCGGCCGATATTGAGGGAGATAACGTCTGTTATCACCGAGCGGCGCATTCGGCATTTACCGGTGACAGAGAGTGTTGTGCTCCCGCCCTTGTAAGGGAGCGGCGGAATGCCGGTATATCAGAGTATTCCCGAGCTTGACTTGTCTGAGAGATATCATCTGAAAGCGGTCGGCTGTGAGCGACAGGCCGAACACGCCTCCGACCTGACGACCGAACGGGAATGGCGAGAACTGGCGGCGCAGTGGCATGCGATGGCGGATCATGCCGCCACGATGTCAGACGAGGCTTAGCGGCCAAACTGGTCCGTTGTCGGTGGCCAATCTTTTTATTTTTTGAACAACTGACCAATTTTGCACAGCGAATCAAATTTCGAAGATTCATGATGGGCCATCACCGCTCGAACCATCCTATCAGCGACCCGTTCCCCGCGTTAAACGCCAAGGGAATCATCATGCCAAACATCCGCATCTCGCTTGTTTCCAGCCTCGTTCTGATTGAGCACTCGCTTTGCCCAAAGTGCGGCGGGCAAATGTTGCTGTCCGGTATGGTCCGCACGTTTGAGTGCATAGCGTGCGTCGAAGAGATTGCGACACGGACACGTATGATGCGCTGGATCAATTCCAGCGGATTACGACCGCCAAGGTAACTACTTGTAGCGATCAGGAATACACACCGCCGAATTGCCTGACATGGAACGCGTCATCCACAGGGGTCAAAAAAACTTGTGGCGATGAGCAATTTTGTACAGTGCAACGTGAGCTGTTTAGCTCAAATCGGTTTTTTCAAACATGGGAGGGCCTAATGCACACCAAACTCGTTCTTGCTTCCGCGCTGCGCGAAGCCGGCTTGCCGCTCATGGCTTTGAGAGCCGCAGAGGGCTATTATCACGACTACTTATCTCCGCTTGCGATGCCCGAAAAAACACTGTGCGACGAGTTGACGATCATCGGCACCTCTGCCGCTCTCGCGCTTTGCGAGCGCGTGAAGCAAGGGGACTATGACGCCAGCGACGAAGAACAGGAAGAATGGGCGAAAAGCCCTGACGGCCTTGCTGCAATGCAGGCGTGTGCGGAGAAACTCGACAGGAAGAGAGCTTAGGGAAAACAGGCGGCAGCGGCTGTCTGCGGTATTATACACGCGGCGAGCTTTCGGGACCCTCAGGGTTGATCACGGAGAAAGCTCGTATTCTGACGATTTGCTGCCCACGCTTCATTCGCTTGCTCGGTCAATTGCTTCGAGTTGAGCAATATTGAGCAGCTTTCCGACGGCAATGGGTCTAAGCCCGATCACCACCGCCCCGATTGACGGCGATTGGCGCGGCTTTTGTGCCAGAAGGTTCGGGATGAAAACACCAACGGAGAGAAAACTTGACGCTCAAGCTTTTTTGGAAAAAATGGGCGCAGGCAAGGCTGCCCTTACATTAGCAAAGGATGACACCGTGTTCGTGCAAGGCGACGCTGCCGAAACGGTATATTACATCCAAAAAGGCAAGATAAAGGTCACGGTCTTATCGGATCAGCACAAGGAAGCGGTCGTCGGCATTTTGGGGCCGGGCCAGTTCTTTGGCGAAGGTTGCATGAATGGCCATCGGCAGCGCATCTCGACCACAACGGCGATGGACGACTGCGTCGTCACGTCAATTACGAAACAGGCGATGAAAGACGAACTTTATAACCAGCCTGCTTTTTCCGAGTTGTTCGTGGCATTTCTTCTGACCCGGAATAGCCGGATCGAGGAAGATTTGATCGACCAGCTTTTCAATTCGAGTGAACGTCGGCTTGCCCGCATGCTTTTGCTGCTCGCAAACTTTGGTAAAGACGATAGATCTCAGCAGATCAGTCCGAACATCAGTCAGGAAACATTGGCGGATATGATTGGCACCACCAGATCGCGCGTCAGCTTCTTCATGAACAAGTTTCGTAAACTCGGCTTGATCACTTACAACGGGCACATTGAAGTGAACAACGCGCTATTGGACGCTGTCTTGCGTGACAAGCCTGAGTTAAAACAGGACGAGTAGAACGCGATCGATTTGTCGACCCTTAGGGTGGGGCTTTCGGAGGCGGTTTCGAAAACTTGTATCGCTCGATCGGCATACGTTCAGTGCCCACCACCCGCAGCCGCTCCACCTTTCGGTTTTCCCGTGAGCAGGATGGCGATGCCGGAAATCACCAGCACGACGCCGACCACCGCAAAGGCGTCGCTGAAGCCCATCACCAGCGCCTGCCGCTTGACGGCGTTGCCAAGCGCAATGATCGCCTGCTGATGCGCGGTCGCCGGATCGCTCACGCCGTGGGCGAGAAAGAAGTTGGTCATCTGATCGATTCGCGCGCGGACTTCCTCACGGCCCAGATGGACCGACTGGCCGATGATGTTGGAGTGGAACTGCTCGCGCTTGGTCACGATGGTGGAGAGCAGGGCGGTACCGATGGCGCCGCCGAGGTTACGCATCATGTTGGAGATGCCCGAAGCTGCCGCCGCATCCTGCGGCGCCACGCTGCCGAGCGAGATCGCGCTGAGAGGTGCAAGCGTCAACGCCTGGCCGATCGCTCGGATGATGTTGGGCACGAACAGCTGGTCGCCGGAATAATCGAGCGACATCTCGATGTTCATGAAGGCGCTCAGTGCAAACAGAGCCAGGCCCGCAAACGCGATGTAACGAATGTCGAAGCGCTGCATCAGCTTCGGTACCAGCGGGATCAGCAGAAGTTGCGGCAGGCCGGTCCAGGCCAGCACGGTGCCGATCTGCTCGGCGTTGTAACCCTGCACCTGGCCGAGATAGGCCGGCAGCAGATAGACCGTACCGAACAGGGCGAAGCCGAGAAAGACGGCGGAAATGGTGCCGAATCCGAAGCTGCGCTGGGTCAGCAGGCGCAAGCGCACCAGCGGCTTCTCGACGACGAGCTCATTGACGATGAACAACGCAAGACTAACTGCGGCGACAACGGCGAGCTTCACGATGAAGGGCGAGCCGAACCAGTCGTCCTTGTTGCCTTCCTCGAGCACCGCCTGCAACGAGGCCAGCCCAACCGCCATGGTGACAATGCCGAACCAGTCACCTTCGGCGAGAAGGCCGAGCTGCATCGGCTGGCGTTCCAGCGTGAAATAGAGCGTCGCCACCATGACGATGGTCGGGATCACGTTGACGAAGAAGATGGTCTGCCAGCCGTAATTTTCTGTGAGGTAGCCGCCGATGGTCGGGCCGATCGCCGGCGCAAAGGTCACGGCGAGAGCGAACATCGCCAGTCCGATCGACTGTTGGGGTTTCGGCAGTTTGGTGAAGACCAGCGTGAAGGCCATCGGAATCAGCACGCCGCCGAAAAAGCCCTGGAAGCCGCGCATCGCGATCATCGAGGGCAGATCATGGGTGAACGCACAGGCGACCGAGAAGACCGCAAACAGCGTCGCAAAGGACAGGATCACGTTGCGGTAGGAAAACATCCGGCTGAGATAGTCGGTCAGCGGGATCACCACGATCTCGCCGATCAGGTAAGACGTCGAGATCCAGGATCCATTGTCGACGCCGGTTCCGATGCCGCCCTCGATATTGAGCAGCGAGGCATTGGTGATCTGAATGTTCAGGATCGCCATGAAGGCGCCGATCATGGCGGCCGTCACGGAAATCCAGACCGTCGCGCTGGCGCGGTCGGCAGCCGCCGGCGTCATAGGGGCGCGGCGGGGAGGAGAGGAGGTCGCGAGTGCAAGGTCTGACATGACATCACCTTTGGTCTCTGTGTAGGCGCCGTCTCTTCGTCTCTCCCGGGGTTACTTCTGCAACCCAAGCAGCGCCACGCTGGAATGCGTGCCGAGAGGCGGTGCACTCACCGACACCGGTTCATGCTTTTGCGTTTGAATGGTCGGGATCACCGACATGCCCGGGCGAAGCTCGACGCTCGATGCGTCCAGCATGATCTTGACCGGAATGCGCTGCACCACCTTGGTGAAGTTGCCGGTGGCGTTGTCCGGCGGCAGCAGCGCGAACTCCTGGCCGCTGGCGGGCGCGAGGCTGTCGACATGGCCGTGCACGGGTTTGCCCGGGAACATGTCGACGTCGATGTCGACGGGCTGACCGGCCTGCACGTTCGTGAGCTGCGTCTCCTTGAAGTTCGCGATCACATAGGCGCCGCTGGCGGGCACCACCGACATCAATTGCGTCCCGGCTTGCACATATTGGCCGGCGCGGAGCGTCCGGTTTCCGACGACGCCATCGATCGGCGCGATGATCGTGGCATAGGAGAGGTTGAGTTCAGCCTGGTGCTGCAAGGCATTGGCGCGCGCGGCCGCCGCAACGGATTGCGCGATCTCCGCCTTGAGCAATTCAACCTGCTTTAAGGCCGAGGCGAGATTTGCCTTGTCGCGTTCGATTGCGGCCAGCGCGCCGGCATTGCGCGACTGGGCAGACTGCGCATTCTGCACGCTGCCGTAGCCGGTGGCGGCCAGATCCGTATAACGCTTGTTCTCTTGCGTGGTGAAGGTCGAGGACGCGGTGTCGACGTCCAGCGTCGCCTTGGCCGCGTTGATAACGGCTTGCTGCACATCGAGTTGGGCCTGCTTGCTGGCGATAGCGGCTTCTGCTGCGGCGACGTCGGCCTTGGCCTGGTCGAGCGCTACTTTGAAATCGCGGTCGTCGATTCGCGCCAGCACCTGGCCACCCCTGACGCGCTCGTTGTCGCCCACCAGCACTTCATGGAGATAGCCGGAGACCTTCGGAGCGACGGTGGTGTTGTCGGCCTTTATGTAAGCGTCGTCGGTCGAAACCAGGAAGCGACCGGTCGTCCAATAGTCCCAGCCATACCAGGATGCGCCGGCCAGCACCGCGACAGCGGCACCAGTCAATAAAAGCCGGCGAAATCCACCGTTCTTGGCGGCTTTTGCCACGGGTTGACTGGCTTCCACTGCCGGCGAAGGCGAGGGGTCCAGTTTTTGTATGGTGTCGGCCGGAAGCGCCTGTTCGGCCTCGAAATCGGTGGAATGACGGGTCATGGCGGTCCTCTTTGGCTTAACCCCTTGCCGTAACAGCAGAATTCATTTCCACGGCGGTCAAGGGTAATTAGGAAACTTGACATTTTCCAAAATACGCCGCATATTAGGATTGTCAATGGGATGATAGTCATCATTCAAATGCATGGCTCGCGATGACCAAGACGACCACCGAAGTTGAGCGGCAAGATCCTTGCGCCGAAGTGCGGCGCGGCCGTGGGCGGCCGCAGGCGCGATGCGACGATGAAACGCGCGCCGTTATCTTCGACGCAGCGCGGCACGAATTTGCCGCGAGCGGCTATGCCGCAACCAATATGGAGAGTGTGGCGCGCCGGGCCGGCGTTTCCACCAAGACGCTCTACCGGCTGATCCCCAACAAGGCGGCCTTGTTCGAGGCCATGATCACCGATCGCATCGATACCTTTGCCTCGGTCGTCCGGCTAAAGGCGTGCGACGACAGGGGCATCGAGGCGGCGTTGCGCGAGGCGCTGATCGTTTGCGGCGAACTTATTTTGGATAACGACGTGATCACGCTTCAGCGCGTGATACTGGGTGATAGCGAGAAATTTCCGGAGATCGCGGAGACCTTCTATCACAAGGCGATCCGGCGGACCGAGCACACGCTTGCCAACTGGTTGCAGGCGCAGAGCGAGCGCGGCCTGATCAAGGTCGACGATGCGGAAACCGCCGCCGGTATGTTGCTCGGCATGTTGGTTTTCCAGCCGCAGCGCGCGGTGCTGTTTGGCCATGCGCCGATCCCGTCCCGTGAAGAGCTGGAGCGGCGTGCGGAAACGGTCGCTGAATTATTCCTGCGCGGTTGCAACGCCCACTGTGCGCGGCAACACTCACATCGCAACGCCGGCCGCAGCTAATTGCTGGCGCTTCGATGGGCTCAATGCCTCCTGCCATTGCGCTTCGGCTCCGGGCGCCGGCAACACGCGTCCGAACTCGACCATCTGCTCCGGCGGAAGGTCCTGGACATAAACCCAGATGTCCTCGGCGCCGACGCCGGAAATTTCTCGTACCTTCAGTGTGATTTGCTGGATCAAGCCGGTCTTTGTCGTGGCGCTACGGCCGGCCCGTATCAGGCCGTGAATAAAGATATGCGGCGTAGAGTTGGGCTTGCCGCCGATATAATGTTTTCGCTCCGGCAGCGTGACGAACAACACCTGCGCGAAGAAGCCCGGTGCGCCCGTATTCTGGTGATGCGCCTCGGTGATGGCCGCCGCAATCTCACTTTCCTGCGCTGAGGTCAGCACGACGTTCGCGGTCGTAACGGTGTAGGTCGGCATCATTCCCTCCTTTGTTTCCGGCTTCTTGCTTATCTTTTAACGTTTCCGGGCTGGATTGGCTGAAGCATGGGCCGGCGGCGTTTCGGCCGCGCTGACGAGCCGCCAAGTCAATAACGTGGAGACCAGCATGAACAAAGCGGCGGCCAGAAACAGCCACCGATATCCGCTGGCGAAACTGGCCTCAGCGATGCTGTGGATGGCGGCAGCGTCATGGCCTGCCAACGTGCCTCCAGCCAACTGACCTGCGGTGATGTCTTGCACCAGCCGCAGCGAGTCTAAGCCGCTAACCTCGGGCAAAGCGTGTCTGACCGCCTCTGTAACGCCGCCGTACAGCACGGCGCCGAGCGCCGCGATACCGATCACCAGACCGGAGAAGCGCACCGTTCCGGAGACGCCGGACGCCATGCCGGAGCGTTCCTTTGGAATGACAGTCATCCCGACCTTGGTGGTCTCGCCGTTGAGGAGGCCCGCGCCGATCCCCGTCAGCAACATGCCGCCGATCATTGGACCGTATGCGAGTTCACGCACAACGGCTGCGAACCAGAAAAGACCGAGACACACAAGGAACAGGCCGAGGGTTAGTAGCGCGCGCCCGGACCAGCGATAGGCAAGATAGCTCGCCACCATGCGCGGCACGATAAAGAGCGGTATCACCATCGGCAGCATCATCAGACCCGCGATCGCGGAGGGGTGACCCAGGCCATTCTGCAGGAAAATCGGAATGAAGGTGAGCATGGTCAAAAGGCCGGCCGAAAAGGAAAGCTGCGCCAGATTGGCGCCGAGATAGGTGGGTTTGCGAAAGTACGACAGATCCAGCATCGGCCGCGTCTGCTTCCGCTCAACGATGATGAACAGCCCAAACAGAACCACAGCACTTGCCAGCTCAGTGACGATCCAGCGATCGCTCCAGCCGCGATGATTGCCTTCGATCAAAGCGAGTGTCGTCAGGAACAGGGCGCCGGCGAAGCAGGCGACGCCGGGCAGGTCGAGCCGCACCGCGCCGGGATCCTTCGAGGATTCGATCACCCTCATGATCAACGCGATCAAGGCAATGCCGATCGGGAGATTGACATAGAAGGCCCACTCCCAGCCAAGGCCTTGCGTGATCAGCCCCCCGACAACCGGACCGCATGCGATGCCGATCCCGACCACTGAGCCCCAAAAAGCAAAAGCTCGCGCGCGGGCTTCCCCCTGGAAAGCATGCGACAGCGTGGCAAGCGCGGAGGAGAGCTGCATCGCGGCGCCCGCGCCCTGGAGCGCCCGTGCCGCGATCAATACCGTTAGATTCGGCGCCGCGCCGCATACGAAAGACGCGAAGGTGAACACCGACAACCCGGTGATGAGCAGTCGCTTGCGCCCAAAGCGATCCGCCAGCGCGCCCGCCGGCATCAGCAGCGAGGCAAAGCTGAGCATATAGGCGGTGATGACCCACTCGATGCCGGCGAAGCTTGCGTTCAACGAATGGGCGATCGAAGGCAACGAGACGGAGACGATGTTGGCATCGAGCTGAAGCATGAAGGACGGCGCCGAGGTGCAGATCAGCACCAACAGCGCCTGACGTTTTGCCGAAGCTGCAACCTCGACCGGGTCGACTGCGATGTGCATGCGACGCTCACCATCACGTCGCGTATTGCGCGATGCCGTTACCGAATGACCAGTTCTCTTTCTTGACCTCGACGAGGTCGATGAGGACGTCTTCGGTTCGCAGGCCGATGGCGGCCTTCAGGCCGTCGGCGATGGCTTTGAATAGCGCTTTCTTCTGCTCGACCGTACGGCCTTCGTTCCATGTGATCTGGATCATCACGAGGTCGTCGCTGCGATGAATGCCGAGATAGTCGGCGTCGAACAGAAAATTATCGGCGTCGTGCTCGTTGATGACCTGAAAGCGGTCCTTCTGCGGCACGCCGACGCTGACCAGCGCCTCGTAGACGACGCGGCCGATTTCCCGGCGATAGGCGGCGTCCTTGCCTTTGCGAAGGTCGATGCGAGCGAACGGCATGGTCAGTTCTCCTAGAGTTATCAGCATAGTCTTGCAATTATCGGAAATATCTGCATATGCTGATATCAAGAGTCAAGGGGGCACTGGAGAGAACGATGGCAGGAAGGAAAGGGGCTGCGGACGCGATCAACGCCAGCCGTTGTAACTGCACCGCCTTGCGCAAGGCGACGCGCCGGATCTCGCAGCTCTATGACACGGCGCTGGCGCCAAGCGGCCTCAAGACCACGCAGCGCGCGATCCTCGCCCAACTCGGCCGGTCAGAACCGGTCACAGTCGGTCAATTGGCCGAGGCGTTGGTGATGGACGCCGGCGCGTTGGCGCATACGCTCAAGCCGCTGGAGCGCGAGCGTCTCGTCGCTGTCACGGTTGATCCGGGCGACAGGCGAAACCGGTTGATCAAGTTAACCCGGCAGGGCCGCGCCAGGCTCGCCGAGAGCGATGCGCTCTGGGCAAAGGCCCAGAGAGGCTTTGAGGTCGCCTTCGGGCGCGTTGAATCGGAAGCGCTGCGCCAGGCGCTGCAATTGCTGGTTTCAGAACGATTTAACTCGACCTTTGAAGAAGCTTTGTCAGCATAGCCACACGCTCACGACAGATCTTTCGTGGCCAGCCAGCGCGTTATTGCCAGTTTCGCGGGCCTTGCTCTCAGGTCGGATTTTCGGGGTGAAGTCCTGTTTCCGGTTCGATTCCTGGGAAAACCGGCGCCGGAAAGCGATTGAGCGGAAAGTCTTTAGCCTTCCTTTACGGAGGGCGTGTATCTGAAATTATTAAGGTAATTCAGTGCTTTTCGGTCCGGGCGCCGCAAAGGCTTGCTGCACAGGAGCAATCTACTTATAGTTGTTATTTGAAATAATACTCGTAAGAGGTATCTTGGCGGCGCGGGTGAACGCCCGTTGGGAGATACTGATCGCATGTCTTCATTGAGGCTTCTCGCCGACGATTTGACTGGTGCGCTCGATACGTCGGCCGAACTGGTCGGCAAGTTCGGCCCGTTGGAAGTGTGCTGGTCCATCTCATCGATCGCGCCGGCCCAGCCGAGTTTTTCGATCGATAGCGGCACGCGGGAACGCGCAGCCGACGATGCCTTCGCCATCGTGCAAAAGCTCGCGCCGCGGCTTGCCGGCGCCGCCACCGCCTACAAGAAGATCGATAGCCTGCTTCGCGGCCATTGGGCAGCAGAACTGGATGCCTGTTGGCAAACCGGGTTTTGGGATGCCTGCATCCTTGCGCCGGCCTTTGCCTATCAGGGCAGGCGTACGCTCGACGGCCAGCAATATGCACGCGGTGCGGATGGAAGGTGGAGTGCGGTCGGCAAAAGTCTCGTCGAACAGCTTCACGACCGAAAGCTCGATGCCCGGCGAACCCGGCCCGCGGACGGTCTTCGGCCCGGGATCAATGTCTTTGACGGCGAAACCGACAATGATCTGGATTGGGTCGTGAAGGCCGGTCAAACTTATTCCGGGCGGGTGTTGTGGTGCGGCAGCGGCGGACTTGCGAGCGCACTTGCGCGCGGAGCCGATGTCTGGGTCTCCGATAAACTAAAGAGCCCGGTACTCGGCGTGTTCGGGTCCGATCATCGCACGACGGCTCTGCAACTCGACGCGTGCGGCGCCGTCGTTATACCGAGCGGCGATGTCGAGCGTGATATCAATCGGATCAAGCAAGCCCTGGACAAGGGTGTTGCCTTCGTCAGACTGGAAGCGCCGGATGCGCATTCGCGCGACGGCGTCGCGCAGCATTTCTCGCGCGAGATTTTGCGGTTGAGCCGATTGATCGATCCGCCGGGCAGCCTCGTGGTTGCCGGTGGTGAAACCGTCAAGGCTCAGATGATCGCCGTCGAGGCGCGGGCGCTGAGACCTCTGGGGCGGTTGGAGCCCGGCATTCCCAAATCGGTGATTGAAGGCGGCGATTGGTCAGGCGTTGAAGTGGTCTCGAAATCCGGGGCCTTTGGCTCGGTAGACGTGTGGGCCAAGCTTTTGAAACAAAATGGCTTGATCTAGGGGGCCAGATTCGGCATTCGCTGGATACGCTTGCCTCTCTGGGATAAGAAAAATAAATGACCAAACGACATCTGGCGATCACGATGGGCGATCCCGCCGGCATCGGCCCTGAGATCATCGTCAAGTCCGGCGTCAGGCTGCGCGATCGTCTGGCCAGCGGCGACCTCAAGCTTCTGATTATCGGGAGCCGGCGTGCCTTCGATCAGGCCTATCGCCAGATCGGGGCCGATCTCGATGTGCCACAAGTCGCTGCCGACGCCGCCGATTGGCCGAATCTAGGTTTTTTGCAGGCCGATACCGAGAGCGACCATCTTGCGCCGGGCGTGTTATCCGCAGACGGCGGACGTTTTGCCTACAAGGCTGTCGAGCAGGGGGTCCGTCTTTCGCTGTCGGGACGGGTCGGCGGCATCGTGACCGCGCCGCTCAACAAGGAAGCCTTGAACAAGGCCGGCTATCATTATCCCGGCCACACCGAGATGCTTGCGGAACTGACCGGCGTTCGCGGCTCGGTGATGCTGCTTGCCCACGGCAACATGCGCGTCAGCCATGTCTCGACCCATGTCGCGCTTGCGGACGTTCCGGCGCGATTGACGCCGCAGCGTTTGCGCCTCGTCATCGACCTCACGAACAAGGCGCTGCTCGGTCTCGGGTTCGCGCGGCCGAAAATCGCGGTGGCTGCACTCAACCCGCATGCGGGCGAGGGCGGTTTGTTCGGCCGTCAGGACATCGACGTCTCTCAGCCGACCATCGAGAAGGCGGTCGCCGACGGGCTTGACGTGGTTGGCCCGGTCCCCGGCGATACCGTGTTCGTCAAGCTGCGCGCGGGCCAATACGACGCGGTGGTGGCGATGTATCACGACCAGGGCCACATCCCGGTCAAACTGCTCGGATTCGAAATCGATCCGAAAACCGGCAAGTGGCAGGAGCTTTCCGGCGTCAACATCACGCTCGGCCTGCCGATCATCCGCACCTCCGTCGATCACGGCACCGCCTTCGACATTGCCGGCAAGGGCATTGCCAACGAGCGCAGCATGATCGAAGCGATCGAATATGCCGAGCGTCTGGCCGGCAACGCCTAAAGCAACTCGCCGGCGGCAGCCAGTTGCCGTCAGGTCGCGATCGGTTCAAGCCGCGCGGCCTTGGGGGGCTCTTCACCGCCGACCCGTTCGATCGGGCCCATGACAAACAAGAACAGCAGGGCGGCCACGATGCAATGCGCGCCGACGAAGTAGAGCCCGGCGCCGTAATTGCCGTCCGTCATCGCCACGATGTAGCCGAACACAATCGGTGTCACGATGCCGGCGATGTTGCCGATGCAGTTAAAGATGGAGCCGGCCAAGCCGACCGCTTCCTTCGGCGCGGTGTCGGTCACCACGGCCCAGGTACCGGAACCGGCGGCGAGGCCCTTGGCGAAGTAGGCGAACGACATCAGTGCGACAATCAAGATGTTGCTGTCGGAGAGCGCGGCGAAGATCAGACTGGAAGCCGCAAACATGCCGACAATGTAGGGCGTCTTGCGTGCAAAAGTGACCGACCAGCCGCGCTTGATCAGCCAGTCGGAAATCCAGCCGCCCGAAATGCCGCCAGCGAAGCCGAACAATGCCGGCGCAACGGTGGCGAAGCCGGCGGACATGATGTCCATGTGACGCGCCTGCACCAGATAGATCGGGAACCAGGTGATGAAGAAGTAGCTGAGTGCAATCGTGGCATACTGGCCGAGATAGACGCACCACAGCATGCGGCTGGTCAGCAGTGTCCGCACGACTGCGCCGGAGACGTGAGGCTTCGTCCGCAGTTCCTCGCTGTCATCGATGTCCACCAGCGCACCGCCGGCGATGATGTAGTCCAGCTCTGCCTGCGACATCATGGGGTGGCGGCGCGGCTCATGCATGAACCAGACCCAGACGAACGCAGCGGCGAAACCGATCGCGCCCAGCACGAAGAAAGGCCAAGGCCAGCCGAAGCTCGACACCAGCCAGCCGGCGAGCGGCGAGAAGATGCCCACCGCGAAATAGGAGGCCGAAGCGAACAGCGAGGTGACCCGGCCACGCTCAAGCTTGGGAAACCACATGACGGCGATGCGGGCGTTGGCCGGAAAGCTCGGCGCCTCGATGAAACCAAGGATGAAGCGCAGCGCGAACAGAAGCGCAACGACCCCGGCGACGCCGCTGGCGAACTTCCCGACAAAGCCGAGCAGGAATGTCGCAAGAGACCAGATAACCAATGTAACGCCGTAGACACGCTTGGTCCCGAGTCGATCGAGAAGCAGCCCACCCGGAACCTGGCCGATGACATAGGCCCAACTAAACGCCGACAACACAAACCCGAGCTGGACCGTGGTCAGGCCAAACTCGTCCTTGATGCCGGACGCCGAGATCGAAAGGATCGACCGGTCGGCATAGGCCACAGTCGACAGAAGCAAGATCAGCGCGCAGATCCAGACACGAACATGCGTTCTCTCGCCTGCAGTGGTTCGAGGCTGCGCGGTTTCCATGAATATCGTTGTATCCGACTGCTTGCGATCAAGCTATCAATTCGCTCAATCGACGCAAGCGCGCTGCCCGCGGGCGAATGCGGCCCGGGATGCTCGGCACGCGCGGAAGGTTTCGAGCGTGATGCGGTGGATCGCATTGAAACGCCGTGCCACCACGCCTCCAGGGCACGCTTATTACATGCCAGTTTCACGGTCATGCCTTGGGCGATTGATCCACTCGGCAAAATGGCGGCTTGAGACCGCGATCACCGCAGGCAGGTCCGCATCGATCGCGCGCTCGATCAAATAGATCAGGCCCTTGCCGTCCCGTTCCCGCTTTCCAAACCGGTTGACGATGACGATGTCAGCGCCTGCCTCGAGTGCGCTGGCGATCCTGAGGCCCGCATGGTGAAGCCGGTCGACGTCCAGGTGGCAACCTTTGGCGTTGGGGTCGAAATCCTGTGCGAGATTTAGCTTTTCGCCGTCGTGAAGAAATACAGCCGAGAAGCTCAAGTCGGCGCATTGACCGGTCTGCACCATGCCGACAGCCCGGTAGCCATGCGCGTTCAGGTTTGCCGCGAAATCGCGCAGGATCGCATCGGGATCCTGATCCGCCTCATAGACAAGGGCTGCGATATCACATTCAGCGTCGAACATGACGTACCTCTTGTTCTCGCCTCTTCCTCTCGTGACGACGGGATCGCAGCGGCGGGCTGCGATCCCGTTTTTTGGCGCTCAGGCGCTGGCGCCTGGACCGTTGATGATCTGGAGTTGGGTGAACTCCGCTAACCCTTCCTCGGCAAACTCGGTGCCGATGCCCGACTGTTTGGCGCCGCCGAACGGAATATGCGGGGCCATATCCAGATGCTTGTTGATCCAGACCGTGCCGGCCTCGATCTGGCTCGCAACGTCGTGGGCGCGCTTGGTGTCGGACGACCAGACCGAAGCACCGAGGTCGTAGGTCGTGGCGTTGGCGCGGCGGATCACATCGTCCTTTTCGGAGTATTTGATGACGGGCAGTACCGGCCCGAACTGCTCTTCATCGACCAGCCGCGAACCTTCCTTGATGTCTCGTACGATCGTCGGCTCGATGAAGTAGCCGGGGCGATCCATGGCCGAGCCGCCGGCAATGACATTGCCGTTCTTGCGGGCATCTTCCAGGAAGACTTTCACCTTCTCGTACTGCATCTTGTTCTGCAGCGGTCCGAGTTTGGTGCCCTGCTTGGAGCCGTCGTCGACCACGGTGTTCTTGGCAATCGCGACCAGCTCGTTGCAGATTTCGTCGTACACGGACTCATGCACATAGAGCCGCTTGATGGCGAGACAGACCTGGCCGGAGTTCTGGAACGCGCCTTCGAAGATGCCGGGCGCGACTTTCTTCGGGTCGACGTCGTCGAGCACGATGCCGGCGTCGTTGCCGCCGAGTTCAAGCGTAATCCGCTTCAGCGTCTGTGCGGCGCTCGCCATCACCTTCTGGCCTGTGGCGGATGATCCCGTGAACGAGATCTTGCGGATATCCGGGTGCTTGGTCATGTGGTCGCCGAGGTCGTTGGTATCGGTGATCACGTTGAGCACGCCTTTCGGCAGCACGTCCTTGACGAGTTCGGCAAAACGCAGCGTCGATAGCGGCGTGGTCGGCGCGGGCTTGACCACCAGCGTATTGCCGGCCAGCAAAGCCGACGGAAGCTTGAAGCTCAGGATCAGGAGAGGGTAGTTCCACGGGATGATGGCGCCGACGACGCCGAGCGGACGGCGATAGGCTTCGACCTTGCGGTCGCCGGAGTCCTCAATCACCCGCATCGGCAGGTCGAGCGAGGCGAGGTAGCGGAAGAAAGCCGCCATGCCCAACACTTCCCCGGTTGCATCCGCCAGCGGCTTGCCTTGCTCGCTGGTGAGCAGTCGCGCGAGTTCACCGGAATTGGCCTCGATCACATCGGCCATCTTGGTCACAAGCTTGCGGCGCTCCTCGATCGGGGTCGCGGCCCAGGCGGGAAAAGCGGCTTTCGCGGCCGCCTTGTCCAGCTGTTCCTTGGACGCGCGCGGGCACTGGGTCAGCACTTCTTCCGTCGCAGGATTGAGCACTGGCATCTTGAGATCGCCAGGAACCATCTTGCCGTCGATGAGAAGGTTGAAATCACTCATTGGCTTTGCTCTCCCTCGGATTGTGGCCTGTTTCAGGCCTCGTTATATCCGAGTATATATCACGAAACCGGACGAGAGGCCATTGCTTCGGCGCAAGGGGGCGCCATCACGTCGGAGCCGACGTGTTCATTGATATATAAAGAGAACCGGGTGGAGATTTCGCTAGTGGAGTGGATTTGACATTCGCTGCCCATCGAGCCGCAGGTTCGCACAACGAATTTCAAATCCGAAACTCCACTGGAAACCTATATTTACTAGTGGTCCTTTGATTCTAACATTCGCAAAAGTGCCGGCTGAGACGGGATGCGAATGTTAGAATCGGACCACTAGACGGAAATAGCGACACCCTTGCTGACGTATCTCGCCCGCGGGCCAGCCTCCGGCGTGATGTTATTGCTGCACTGGCGAATGATATTTGCTGAGTGCGGCTTCGATCAATTTGTTGTCGTAGGTCAGGCTGAAATCGATCTTGGCCTGCTTGAGGGCCGGATCGAGCACTGCAATCGAATCCAGCACGTTCTTGGCAGCTTCCGGCGTCACCAGGCCGTCCCACTGGAAGGCGGACAGGTTGTTCTCTAGCGACATCCGATAGAGCCGCTCGTCACTCTTGTAGTAGGTGGGCGGCAGCGATTTCATGATGTCGTCGATAGAAGCGGTTTTCAACCATTGCATGGCGTGAACGACCGCGTTGGTAATCGCCTGTACCGTGTTGGGGTTGGCTTTGAGAAAATCGTTCTTCACCATCAGACAGTCGGCGAGGTAGCCGCCGCCGAAGGCTTGCTGCGTCCCTTCGGCCGTCCGGCTGTCGGTGAGGATCACCGCATCTCCGCCATCGACGAGCGCGTTGATCGCCGGATCGAGATTCACAAGGGCGTCCAGCTCGCCGCCCGTCTTCATTGCCGCCATTGCACTCGGGCCGGTGCCGATCGAGATGTAGCTTGCGTCCTTCCACGACACGCCCGCGCGCTCCATCAATCCGGCGACGAAGTTCTGCGTTGAAGAGCCGGGCGCCGAGATGCCGATCTTCTTGCCTTTGAGGTCGGCAACGGTCTTGATCTTGTCGGCCTCCGATTTCCGCACCACCAGCACGTTGCCGGGATAACGGCCGTAAGGCACCAGGCAGGTCATGTTCACGCCCTTGGTCTGCATGCGCAGCGTATGTTCGTAGGCGCCTTCCGCGACGTCGGCGCTGCCGCCGACGATGCTTTGCAAGGCCGCCGTTCCCGATGCGAACGCATTGGATTCGACGGTCAAGCCTTCCTGTTCGAAGTATTTGCGGTTGAGCGCCACGAAATAGGCAACCTTGTTCATCTGGCTGATCGAACCGCCGACCGCGATGGTGATGTTTGTTTTCTCGAGCGCGGGACTATCCGCCGCCGTTGCCGGGCCGTTTACCGCCAGCACCGTCAGGCTCACAGCCGAAATCGCCAGAAAATGCTTCATGGTTTCCTCCGTCACCTTTCGGCGCGATTTTTCATTTTCGAAATCAGAGCGGCTCGTTCTTGAGAATGTCCTGCAGCACGTTGCGGGGAACACGGATGTCGAGGCCGGCGCGTTCTTCCTGAATCAGCATGGCGGAGCGCGAGTCACGTTTGCCCCATCCCTTGTTCAGGGCTTCCGTCATTTCGGCGAGCGTCATGTTGGCAAAGCGCATCGGCACGCCGGTTTCGCGGCCGAGTGCGGTCGCGAGCGACACGTCCTTGTGCGCCAGTTCCAGTGCGAAGGCCGGATTGTCGAATTCGTGCGGCAGGAACTGATCGGTCATGCGATCGACCGCGCGCTGCCGCCCGAGCGAGCCTTGTCGGATTGCGCCAAACAGCGCAACCGGATCGACGCCGGCCTTGACGCCTAATGTAAAGGCCTCGGCCAGAACCATCTGGATGCCGTAATTGGCGCAGTTGTGGACGAGTTTGGCGACCGAAGCGTTGCCGCTTTCGCCGAGATAGCGCACCTGGTCGCCGAGCAGATCGAGGATCGGCTTGCAGCTATCGTAAGTCGCCTTCTCGCCGCTGACCCAGATCGCGAGCTTCCGGGAAGCGGCACCCTTGGGGCCGCCGCTGACGGGCGCATCAAGCATGGAAACACCGGCCTTGGCGAGGTCAGCCGAAAGCTGACGCACCAGCGCGGGCGAGTTGGTGGAGAGATCGACGTAAGGCATTCCGGATTTGAAGCCGGCGCGCAGACCGTCGTCTCCGGCCATGATTGCTTCGATCTCGGGAGGGCCGGGGAGTACGGTCAAAACGAGGTCCGAACTCGCCGCCAGATTCTTCGGCGTCTCGGCCCAGATCGCGCCTTTGACAATGGCAGCTTGAGCGGATTCGCGCCGTCGCGCCAGGACATAAAGCGTGTGCCCGGCGTCCAGCAGATGCCCGGCCATCGGACCTCCCATGGCGCCCAGTCCCGCAAAGCCGATCTTCATCACGCACTCCTTGTTAGACGTTTATTTCTTAAACGTTCACTCGCTCGGCGGATCGTCGAGGCGCACGACAATGCCCTCGAGTTCGGGGCGCGGGGCCTTGTAGCGTTTCATCACCAGCGGATCATGGCCGGGAATAATGTGTTGAGGCGAGGGCGCCGCCGCGCGCAGTTTGTCAAAACCCTCGAGCATCTGGCCGATATGAAACGCCGTCACATAGGGTTTGTAGGCGTCCATGTTCTCGTAGAAATGCGTGACGTCGGACGCCAGAACGACCCAGCCGCGCTTGGTGTGAACCCGCACGAACTGGAGTCCTGCCGAATGGCCCGGCGCGGGATGGATCGTGATCCCCGGCGACAGTTCCGCCGATCCTTCATAGAAATTGACGCGGCCGGCGTAATTGGCGCGGACGATGCCGACGACGTCCTCGACCTCGTAGGAATGTTGCAGTTTCTTGTAGCGCATGTAGCGCCCGACGGCGTAGTGCAGCTCGCTTTCCTGCAAGTGGAAGTTTGCGGCGGGAAGCTTGTCGAAACTGCCGACGTGATCATAGTGCAGGTGGGTCAGGATGACGTCCTTGACCTTGCTTGGCTCAAGGCGAATCAGCTTCAGCGACTCAATCGGGCAACGCAAATAGTCGCGCTTCCGCTTTTTCGCGATCTCGGCGGTAAAGCCCGTATCGATGACATAGTTCCGATCCGGTCCGATCGCCGCCCACACGTAATAATCGAGTGGCATCGGTCCGTCGTGCGGGTCGCCGCCGATGAAATTGTCCGATCGCTTCGCAGCGCGGGTGGCGTAGCGGATGGCATAGACTTCGTAGTTGGGAAGGGTGGACATGAGCTACTCTTTGGAGGAACGGGAAAGGTGGCGCCGGAAGGTTTCGGCATATTCCGCAATGCCCGCTTCGAACGGCCATTTCGGCGACCAGTTCAGCAAGCGCTTGGCCGCGTTGATATCGAGCGAAGCTCGCATCTTGACGTTCTGCTCTTCCAGCGGCGTTAAATCATCATTGATTTCGATGTCGGCGCCCGGAATCGTATCGCGAACGATCTTGGCGACTTCAGCCGCGGTTCGCGCGCTGCCGCTTGCAACATTGATGACGCGCTGTTCGCCCGATTTCCACGGCGGTGCTAAAAGAGCGGTGACGACGCCGTCGCTGCAATCCAAGACATGGGTGTAATCGCGCTTCATGCGCCCGCCGGTCGCGAAACGGGTGGGGCGGCCGAGCACCGAATTTTCAACCATCGGCTTGATGTACATCGGGCTTCGCATGCCGAAGCCGTAGATGGCGGTGATGCGCACCGAAAGAAAATCGACATTCTGGAAACTCGCATAAGCGAGCCCAATGGCTTCGCCGGCCATCTTCGAGGTGCCGTAGTGTCCGGCGGGATTAGCTTCACGGATCGAGAAGGCCGGATCGGTTTCGACCAGTGTGGCGCCCGAACCCTTGTGATAGGCGGCGTTGCTCGACACAAAGACGACGCGTCGCATCTCCAGTTGCCTTGCGACTTCGCAGACATTCACCAGGCCCATGATGTTGGTCTGATAGGTCGCAATCGGCTGCTCCAGCGACGGCTCAAGGCCGACCATTCCCGCCGAGTGAATGATGGCCTCGATCTTCTCAGTGCGGCAAACCGCAAAAAGTCGCGCGATGTCGTTGATCTGGCCGGAGCGGAAGCGCGCCGCGATATCGGGCGAAACCGCCAGCGTATCTGCAGACGGCGGCGCGATATCGTAGGCGAAGGCCTCATGTCCCTGCCGCAACAAGCTGGCCATGATGTAGCCGCCGAGAAATCCCGCTCCGCCCGTCACTAATACGTTCATTGGCTGGTCCGTTCGTTCGCGCCGCTGGTCGGAGCCGGGTTCAATGCGCGGCGTTCCGCTCGGCGAGCATCACGCTCATCAAGGCGACCGCGTGCTCGCTTCCGGATTTGGAGTGCACCTCGGCGGCCTCGCGTCCGAACTTGCGGAGAAGCCCCATCGCCTTTGGATCGAAGGCGGCCATCTGGTTGGCGACTTCCAGCGCGCGCTTCAATGTGGAGCCGGCCGGTACGATCTCCGTCAGGATGCCGGCATCGGAAGCTTCTTTTGCCGAGATCTGCCGGCTGGTGACGGCGAGTTCAAAAGCTCGCTTATAGGGCACGAAGCGGAACAAATAGGTGAACACGATCAGCGGCGGCAGGCCGTGAGACATCTCGGGCAGCGAGAACACGGCGTTTTCGGCCGCGACCGCATAGTCGACCTGGGCGGTCATGCCGAAGCCAAATCCGAAGGCCTGACCTTCGACGGCGACGATGACCGGGACGCTCAAGGCGTTGAGCGCCGTATTCACTTTCAGGATCGCACCGAGGTCTTCGGCCACTTCAGAGGCGCGCGTCAGGCCTTTGGCCCCGATCCGGCCCCCGCAAAATGTGTTGTTGCGGCCGGTGATGACGAGCGCCCGCAAATCCTTATCGGAGGCGCATTTGGTGAGAACTTGCGCCAGATCGAGTAAATCCTGGGTGTAGAGGAAATTGCCGGTATCATGGCCTGCCAGGGTGATTACTGAAACGCCCTTTCCCTGGGCACTGATCTCAATCGCCATGACGGCATCCTCCTGCTTTTATTGGTATTGCGTCCCGGGCTCTGGCGGACGCCATGACAAGGGACGAATTGTCTAACAATCTGTCAATCCCTTGTCACGCCACCTACAGGTTGCGGTCTTCACATCTTGCTTCGCTCGAACCCGGTCGGCAGGTGACCCCAGTCCTTCTGCATGACAGGGCATCGTGTCGCGTATCGGTCCGGTCGCTTTACGATCACCGGCCGTCACTATAAAATCTCAAATATAACGAGAATAACGGTGCCCGCGCGATGCGGAGCCAATCAGGGAAGAACAAGGAAAACACCATGGCTGTTTCACAGGCAATTCCGATCACGCGCCATCCTTACGCCGATGGTTCCTACAAGAAGATGCTGATCGACGGCCAGTGGGTCGATGCCGCTTCAGGCAAGAAATTCGAGACGCTCAATCCCGCGACCGGCGAACTGCTGGCGACCGTGGCCGAGGGCGACGCCGAGGACATCAACCGCGCGGTCGCCGCCGCCCGCCGTGCCTTCGAAGGGCCGTGGAGCAAGGTCAAGCCGTTCGAGCGGCAAAACCTGCTGCTGAAACTCGCCGATCTCGTCGAGAAGAATTTCGAAGAGCTGTCGCAGCTCGACACGCTCGACATGGGCGCGCCGATCAGCCGCACCCGCGGCAACAAACTGCGCGTGCTCGGCATGCTCCGTTATTATGCCGGCCAGGCGACGTCGATCCACGGTGAGACCATCGAAAATTCGCTGCCGGGCGAAGTGTTCTCCTACACCTTGAAGGAGCCGGTCGGCGTCGTCGGCGCGATCATTCCCTGGAACGGTCCGCTCGGCGCCAGCGTCTGGAAGATCGGTCCGGCGATTGCGACCGGCTGCACGGTGATCCTGAAGCCGGCCGAAGAAGCGCCGCTGACCTCGCTGCGGCTCGCCGAGCTTTGCATGGAGGCCGGGATTCCCGCCGGTGTCGTCAACGTGGTGCCAGGTTTCGGCGAGACCGCGGGCGCGGCGCTGGCTTCGCATCCCGGCGTCGACAAGGTCGCTTTCACCGGCTCGCATGTCACCGGACAGTCGATCGTGCGGGCATCCGCCGGCAATCTGAAGCGGGTGTCGCTCGAACTCGGCGGCAAATCGCCGGACATCGTGTTTGCCGATGCCGACCTCGATGCGGCGGTGCCGGGGGCGGCAATGGCGGTGTTCGCCAACTCGGGGCAGATTTGCAGCGCGGGAACGCGGCTCTTCGTCGAGAGCAAGATCTATGACGAATTCGTCGGCCGCGTCGCCGAGTTCGGCAAGAAGCTTCATGTAGGCAACGGCCTCGATCCAAACACGCAGATCGGACCGCTAGTGTCGCAGCAGCAGCTCGAACGCGTCTCGGGCTATCTCGACATCGGCCAGAAAGAGGGCGCCAAGGCGCTGGCTGGCGGCTCACGGCTGACCGAGGGTGCACTGTCGAAGGGTTACTTCGTGCCGCCGACGGTGTTCGCCAACGTCCAGGACAATATGCGAATCGCGCAGGAGGAAATCTTCGGGCCTGTCATCTCGGCGATCTCGTTCAAGGACACGGACGATCTGATCAAGCGCGCCAACGCCACGACCTTCGGCCTCGGCTCCGGCGTGTGGACCACCAATGTCAGCAAGGCGCATCAGGTTGCGAAGTCATTGCGCGCGGGCTCGGTCTGGGTGAATTGCTACCAGGCGATGGATCCCGCCGTTCCCTTTGGCGGCTACAAGATGAGCGGCTATGGCCGGGAGTCCGGCAAGCAGCACGTTGAGGAATATCTCAACGTCAAGGCGGTCTGGGTCAAGACCGCCTGAGGCGTTCGCACTCGCTTGAAACAAAAATGGCGGCCGTGTTGGCCGCCATTTTTTATTAAGGTTGGTGTGTCTTTACTTCCGCGTGACTTCCGGAAAAATCCACATCGCGACGACCATGAACGGCGCGAGGAACATGATCGCGATTTTCGGTCCATGCTGGCCGATCGAGTCCTGGTAGAAGTAGGCGGCGAGCGCGACAAGCAGCACGATGATCGACAATGCGGTCTTGATCGGGAAAGGCATCGGCGTAGTCCCTATAAAGTGGATAGTACTTGAAGCGGAGCGGCTAGCAGCGCGAGCGAAGCAAGCTGCAGCGCGATGAGCACGGTCAGTCCGCCGCGGCTGTCGCGCCAGCCGTTCGGAATGATCTCGAAGATCGACGGCGCGAACAGGAAAATCAGGCCGCCGGCCACGACCACGGTGGTCCAGCGCAGCGTCTCGTGCGCGAATAGCGCTACACCCATTAACAGCGCCGCCAGCAGCGCCAGGTTGAGCAGCACCAGCAGGTTACCGATGTGTCCTGCGATCGGAAGCGGGCGCGCCCGCGCCGGAAACATGCCGGTCAGCGTAAAGAAACTCAGACAGCACTCCGCGAAGGTTGCGGCAAACAGCGCCAGAGCAACGCCATTGGGTTCGATCGCCTGCATTCTACTCGGCCGGGACCGTGTGGATCTGCGGCTCGACCCGCGGGGTGCGCGCCGTCTTGCGCATGTCGCGCTTGACGAAACGGGTGTCATAGCCGTTGAAGACATGGCCGAGCAGGCCGCGGTTGAGATCGGAAGTTCCGAACAGCCAATCCATGATCGGAAAGGTCAGGTTCATGTTGCGCTCCATCATGATCGATTGATCATGATGGGCCGCGTGATGACGGCGGATCGTATTCACCATCGGCACATGGCGGACGAACCAGTTTTCGTCGACGTGGCAGCAGAAATGCATGAACTCGTAGATCAGGTACATCGAGGTCGTGGTCGAAATCAAAAGCCAGCCGACATTCGGCGAGATGATGGCACCCGCCGCGATCGCGAGCGGTATCGACATCAGCGTGAAGGTCGCGAGCGCGTAAGGCGGGAAGAAGGTCACGCGCCAGTCGTGGTGATCGGCAAAACGCATTTCGCTGTCGGTGAAGAACTGGTGATGCATCAAGGTGTGCCGGTTATAGATCGCGCGGAAAGCCTTGACCTGGGAGGGGCGGTGCATCACGTAGCGATGGATCCACCATTCGAAAAAGTTGGCGCCGAGAAAAGTCACGGGGACGATCAGAAGCTCCCATGCGCGCAAGTCGCGCAGGTTCGCGAGATAAATGTAGAGCGCTGTGAATCCGATCACGTAGATGATGAAGACATGCAGCCAGCCATTGTACCATCCGGCGACACGCTCGCGGTACGTCTCGCGGTAGCGGCGCTGGCGGTCTGACATGGGGGTCGATGCGAGTTCCATGTGGCGTCCTTTCCATGTCGAAATCGGCGGTGACATCGAGTCTGTGGCGTGATATATCACTCATCTATCAAAGCGGCAAGCTGGCCGGGAGGACTTATGAAACGCTTTAGCGGCGATCGCACGATCGACGGCGTCAAAGCCATTGTCGATGGCCGGCCGCTCGATCAACGGCTGGACGTTCACCGCTACACGGCCAATGGTTTTGAATGGAGCTATGAGGGGGACGAACCGCGGCAGCTTGCGCTGGCGATTTTGGTCGAACATTTGAACGATCCGGTCGCGGCCAGGGCGCTGGTCGAGCCGTTCATGAAGGCCGTTGTCGCCAACTTCGGCAATGAGTGGGAAATGACCTCGGCCGATATCGACGCCGCGCTCGATGTGCTACGGAGCGCGACGCTCCGGGTCGCGTCCTGAAACCCTGAGCGGAAAGTTTTCCAGTGCCTCTCACCTACAAGGCTGCCGTTCTTCACGGGCCGAAATCGCCGCTTGCGATTGAAACGGTGGAAGCCGCGGATCTTGCGCCTGGCGATGTGCTGGTCCGGGTCAAGGCGGCCGGCCTTTGCCACACCGATCTGGAGGTGATCGAAGGCTCGTTGCGCAATCCGATGCCGATCATCCTCGGCCATGAGGCTGCTGGAATCGTCGAGCAGGTCGGGCGAGAAGCTCGTGGTGTCGCGGTTGGCGACCATGTCGTGCTGTCGTGGAATCCGCATTGCGGGCATTGCTTCTATTGCGATCGCGATTTGCCGATGCTCTGTGAAAGCTATCTCGATCAGGCGCCGCTCGCCGTGCAGTTCGACGGTCAAAGCCGGGCGCGCCTGCGCGACGGACGCGAACTGAAACACCTGATGTATCTCGGCGCGCTCGCCGAATATTGCATCGTGCCGGCGCAGCAAGCTATCGTGGTGCCGAAGGAGTTGCCGTTCGATCAGGCGTGCCTGATCGGTTGCGGCGTGATGACCGGCGTCGGCGCCGCGTTGAATATTGCCTCGATCAACTATGGTGACGCCGTGATGGTGATCGGTTGCGGCGCGGTGGGCCTGGCGGCCGTGCAGGGCGCGCGCATGGCCGGTGCGGAGACCGTGATTGCGGTTGATCTCGCCGACGACAAGCTGCGTCTTGCCCGCAAGCTCGGCGCGACCCATGCCATCAATGCCGCAAATGAAGACGTAATCGAAGCCACGCGGCGGCTGACCAGCGGCCGCGGCGCCGATGTGGTGCTGGAAGCAGCCGGCAGCCCACGCGCCTTTCGGCTGACGAGCGAGGCGGTGCGGCCAGGCGGCGAAGTGATCTGGCTCGGCAAGATGGACGTCGCCGAAGATGTCGCGTTCCGCTGGGGATCCCTCATGCAGGAAAAGCGCATCCGGCGGTCGAGTTATGGTGGCGCGCGCCCCTTGCGCGACTTTCCGATGCTGGCACGGGCCGCGCTCGATGGTCGATTGAATCTGGGCGACCTCATCACCGCGCGCATTTCGCTCGAACAGGTCAATGAAGGTTTCGCGGCGCTCAAGCGCGGCGAGGCGATCCGCAGCGTGGTGGTGTTCTAATCACACCTCGATCGTCTTACGCGTAAAGCTCTCGATATAGTCGAGCAGGCGATCGGACGCTTTCGCGGCGGCTTCCCCGTCGCGTTTGGCGATCGCTTCGGCGACTTCGGCATGCAGGCGCGCCGACAATGGCAAGTCGCCGGATTCGCGATAGTGCTGATACCAGAAGCGGCGGGACAGGCCGTGCATCAGGCCCATCGCGCGCGAGGCGAATTCGTTGCGCGCGGTCTGGCTGACGAGCTCATTGAACTGGCGGTCGAGCCGCATGAACGTCATGTCGTCGCTCGCGTCGGAAGCGCGGCGCATCTCGCGGGCGATCGTAGCGAACCAGGCACTCTCCTCCGGCGCGGCGCGCTCGGCTGCGCCTTTCGCCATCAGCCGTTCGAGTTCGCGGCGTACTTCGAGCAGCCGCATCTGGGTCTTCAGGTTGATCTGCGATACCAGAATGCCCCGCCGCGGCAGGATCACGACGAGACCGTCGCGCGCGAGCCGCTGCAAGGCTTCGCGGATCGGGGTTCGTCCGATTCCCAGTCGCGCGGCAAGCGATTGCTCCGACAGAATCGTTTCCGGCGGCAGCGCCAGCGTGACGATCAATTCCTCGACCAGCCGATAGGCACGGTCGGTCAGGGTTTCCTGATCGTCTGCCTCGCGATCGGAATCGGCCATCTGGCTCTCCGCCTTCGAAGGCTTGGATGAGTCCCTGGACGCCGCAGGTTTTGCGCGCGTCCGCCCGGCTAGTCTCTGCACGGCCATTGATCTGAATTCTCCCTCTCCACTCGCGAGGGATGGATATTTCACAGGCGGACACAAGGTCAATCCATGTGGCCGCAATTCGCGTTAACGATCGCTTGTCTCAATGCGAGATGCTCTCGAGGGTGCGGCCTTTGGTTTCTTCGCCGAGCACCAGCACCACGAGGGCGGCGAGCGTGAAAGCACCGGCGCCGAGCGCGAACACGCCGGATTGTCCGGCGGTCGGCAGAATGAAGCCGATCACCGAAGGCCCGATCAGCGAACCGATCCGCCCCACCGCCGACGCAAAGCCGGTGCCGGTGGCCCGCACATGCGTAGGATACAGCTCGGGCGTATAGGCATAGAGCGCCGACCACATGCCAAAGGCGCAGAACTGCATGCAAAGCCCCGCGACGATCAACTGGGTCTGATCGGTGGCGCCACCGTAGAAGTAGCTGGAGATCGCAGCGCCCAAGAGAGTCGCGATCAAGGTCGGCTTGCGGCCGAGAGCCTCGATCATCCAGGCCGCGGTCAAAAAGCCGGGAATGCCGGCCAGCGAAATCAGGATCGTGTAATAGACCGATTTGGTGACCGGGAAACCCTTGGCCTGCAGCAGCGCGCCGAGCCAGGTCGTGAGACCGTAGAACCCAAGCAGCGCGAAGAACCATAGGCACCACAGCATCACGGTCCGGCGGCCATAACCGGCCGAAAAAAGTGTCGACAATCCTTGCGACGTGCGCGGCTCGACCTGTTCCGGCTGCGGGGCCGGCAGCGTCGCGCCGTTCAATCGCTGCGAGACGTTAGCTTCGATCTCCGACATCACGCGCTCGGCGCCGGCGGCATCGCCATGGCTTGCCAGCCATCGCGGCGATTCCGGCACATAACGGCGCACGATCAGAACGAAGATCGCGGGGATGCCTTGCAGGATGAAGACCCAATGCCAATCGGCAAAGGACAGCACCGCAAAACAGAGCAGGCCCGATGCGACGAAACCGAGCGGCCAGAAACCTTCCAATAACGCGATATATCTGCCGCGCTGCCCGGCCGGGATCATCTCCGAGACCATCGATTGCGCGACCGGAAATTCCATGCCCATGCCGAAACCGAGCAGGATGCGGGCGCCGGCCAGCATCTGCACGGTCGGCGACAGGCCGCAGAGGATGCTACCCAGACCCCAGAAGATCATGCTGACCTGAAACACCCGCGTGCGGCCGAAGCGATCGGCGAGCAGGCCCGCCGACGCGGCGCCTAAAAACATCCCGAGAAAGCTCATGCTGGAGAGGAGGCCAGTTTCGGAAGCCGAGAGCCCAAAACTCTGGCGGATCGGACCGAGCACGAAGGTCAGCGCGCCGAGATCCATGCTGTCGAAGAACCAGGCGGTCGCGATAATAGCAAACAGACCGCGCTGATAGGACGTCATCGGCAGCCGTTCGAGCCGCGCCGCGATCGCGGCGGTCTGTGTCGCGGCGGCGGCGCTATCGGCCGCCGAACGTGGAAACTCGATCGAGCTGCCGGTGGTCAAAGTGCTCATGAAACCCTCCCTGAATATCATTTTTGCATATGTCTGACATATTAGTGACATTTCTACAAGGAGGCCCAGCCGGCCGGGCTGCCGCAGCGATGCAGCCTTTGAATCCGATCGAAGTTTCGAGGTTCTCGGCGGCTATGGCGCGCGCCCGGTTGCGACGCGGGAAGCGCTTCACGTGCAGCTGAATTGCCGCTCCATGTGCTCAGCCATGGCGCGGTCAAGATGCGACAGCGCGGCCGCAAACGATGCCATCGCCGGCTGGCCCGCCCGCATGCGGAGCATGACCTCCTTGCGGGCGGATTCGAGATCGATGCCGAGCACGCGGCCGTCTTGCACGACGGTGCGTCCGGCGACGATGAGTTCGCACATGTGACGCGCGGTAGCCCGTGAGAACACAAGATTCACCGGATCGAGATCGTCGCGAAGGGCGTCGTCATCGAGCGCGTCATAGTCCAGCAGCAACAGATCGGCCGGCGCGCCCGCCTGGATGAGGCCGCCCTCGGCCGAATTGGTGACCGACAGGCGCCCGGTTTTCGAAGCAGCGGACAGCATGTCGTTCTCGTTTACTTTCGTCGTGAACCCTGAACCGAGATGCAACAGATGGGTGAGGCGAAGCTCGCGCAACATGTCGTCATCGTCATCGAGCGCGCCGCCATCAATTCCCATCGCCACGCGGCAACCGCAACCGAGCATCTTTGCAACCGGTGCCACCCCCGAACGTAGCTTCAAATTCGAGCTCGAATTGGTGGAGATGGTGACGCCGCGCGCCGCCAGCAGTTCCAGTTCGTCCGGCCGCGCCCATACGCAATGCGCCAAGGTCAGACGAGGCGAGAGCAGCCCGATACGGTCGAGAAATTTGACGGCGTCGCCGCCATAGAGCTGGTCGAGATAGCCGCGCTGATAGCGCGTTTCGAACAGATGCATGTGGATGCGCCGGCCGGACAGGTGTGAAGCTTCGGCAATCGCTTCCAGCAGCGCATCGCTGCACCATTGCACGCCGTTCGGTCCATATTGCACGTTGAAGGTTGGACCGTCGGCGGCCGCGGCGACATCTTCCACGAGCTTGATGTAGTCTTTTGGCGCCAGCGGCGGACGGACAAAGCGGCCGACGATTTCCTCTCGTGCATCTTTTGGAAGCGCATCGAGCAGCGGTTCGGGCGGCCCGTAGCCGATCGGATTGCGGTCCTTCATCGAAACTGCAAATCCGACCCGCACGCCGACATCGCGTGCCGCGCGCGCCACTTCGATAACTTCGGTCGGCAAATCGGTAAAACCCTGCGCGCGCGTGTAGTGCATCATGACGACGCCGGCGCCGCCGAGCGCGCTGTTGCCGAGGCAGACTGCGGCAGCGAGATAGGGATCGACGGCGGGAAACAACGCCAGGTATTGCAGCCAGGCTTCCAGCGGCTTGCCGCTGGCGCCGATCGAACTGGTGCGAACCGCGCGGCCATGATCATGGGCGTTGACGAGGGCCGGCATTGCCAGGATGCGAGGCTTCGGTGCCATAGCCGAGGCGTGGAGTGCGCTGATGCGTTCGCCATCGATCTCGATGGTTTGGTTATTCGCAACGCCGGCGCCAGTGAGCAAATGGGTGCAGTTAATTGCGCGCATCTTCAAGTCCCGTTTGTCAGTGATTGATGGCCGGAACAGGTCGGTCGGCCTTGGGCGGTAGGAAGCTGCGATCGAAAACCTGTGAGGCCTCCGGCTGTCGAGGCAGTTCGAAAGACGCGGAAATGATGTCGATCGAGGATCTCAATCTGACATCGTCGACATCGCCAATTCCCAGCCGTTGCGCCTCGGGCGTGTCGATCAGCGATCCCCAGACATACAATAGACGGCGCAGCTCGATATCCTTCTTGAGCAGCGGCTCTTCCGTCGCCAGAAGATCGATCGCCGCCTGCGGATCATTGATGGTCTCGCGGATGGCGCGGTTGATCGCTCGCAACAGGCCTTTGACCACTTCAGGCTTCTCGTGTGCGAGTTTCGGCGAGACCATGACGCCGTTCGAATAAAGATCGATGCCGTGATCGGCATAGAAGAACCAGCGAAAGTCCTTGTCCGGATCGAGCTTGAGCGACACCAGGTTCATATAGCTGGTGGCGCTGAATACCGCGACCGAGTCCACCTGGCCTTGCAGCAATATCTGTTCCTGAAGGTTCGGCGCGACCTGGGTGATCGTGAGGCTCGCATAGTCGATCTGGTTGTTCTTGGCGAGCACGGGCAACAACCTGAGCGCCGCGGCGCCCGCGGGCGCGCCGATTTTTGTGCCGGGCAAGTCTTTCAGGGACTTCAGAGGTCCGCTCGCCTTGGTGAGCAGCGCGAAAGGCGCCTTGCTGTAGATCATGTAGACCATGATCGGCGCCTCGGCAGGTCGTGTCGCCGCGTTCTGGATGATCGCATTGATGTCGCCGAAACCGGCATCGTAGGCGCCGGACAGGATGCGGGTTACTGTTGCCGCCGCGCCTTCGCCCTGATCGATGCTGACGTCGAGATTTTCCGCCCTGAAGTAGCCCTTCGCCTTGGCCCAGTAGAACCAGGCGTGAAGGCCCTGGATCTTCCAGTCGAGCGTGAACCTGATTTTGGTTGCGGGCGCCTCGGCCTGCGCGGGCGCCGTAGCCAAAATCAATGCCATCACTGCTGCGGCTAGCCACTTGTTCATCTTGCGCTCTGTCTTCTCGGGTTCGGGCTAGCAGATGAAGTAACCCGCCGCTGCTGACGCGAGTGATTAAATTAGTTGCAGGGCATGCCCGTTTTATAGCACGCGCTTATCCAATTTTTTGTGCGTCCCAAGACAAGCCAGACCGGGAACTCCGCCACTACGCTTCGCTCTCGAAATTGGATCATGGCGTGGCCATGACAGTGTCGAAGGAGAAGAAGATGCGAAAGCGATTGTTCATGGAAGAACTCAAGCGGCGCCTGCATGTCGCGGGCTCGCGCAGCGTCGTACTCGGCGCCATGGTCCTGGCCGGTCTTCTCGCGCCGGTGACCGCCAAGGCGGCGCCCTCCGCCTGTGCCGGCTTGCAGGAAAAGTTTCCGGACTGGAAAGGCAAGACTCTGGTCAATGCGATCAATCCGCATACGCCGGGCTATGAAGCGATCGATCCGAAAGATCCCAACAAGTATGTCGGCTTCGACATCGATCTCGGCGAAGAGATCGGCGAATGCCTCGGCTTCAAGGTGACCTACAAGGCCGTGACCTTCGCCGCACTACTGACGACGCTGGCGAGTGGCCAGGCCGATATTGTCATTTCGGACATCTATGCGACCGAAGAGCGCGCCAAGGCGGCCGACTTCATCACCTATTCCAAGGTGTTTGACGGCGTGCTGGTGGCCAAGGGCAACCCGAAGAAGATCGACGGCATCAACCTGTCGCTGTGCGGCGCGGCGGCTGCGGAAAATACCGGCTTCGTCGAGGTTCCGCTGGTCCAGGATATGGGCCCGAAGTGCAAGGAAGCCGGCAAGCCGGAGCCTACGTTGCAGCTCTATGACAACAACGCCAACTGCATCCAGGCGATCCTCGCCGGCCGCGCCGACACCTATGTCAACGACGTCAATACGGTCGATCAGGCGGTCAAGGCCAATCCGGGCAAGCTGGAGAAGGCCGTTGCGGTGACGATCCCTTATTCCGTCGGCATTGCCGTACCGAAGGACAAGCCGAAGTTCCGCGAGGCCGTGATGGCGGCGATGAACGAAATCTACAAGTCGGGCGACCAGGCCGCACTTCTTAAGAAGTGGGAGCTTGATCCGGCTAACCTGAAGGAGCCAGGCCTGCTCACGGTCAAGTAATGGCGTTATTCCTCCATTACCTCAGCCTGCCGTATCTGCTCGAGGGTATCGCGGTCACCTTGCAGGTGACCGGCCTCGGCCTGATCGGCGGGCTGATGATGGGAGTAATCCTGGCGGCCATGCAATTGAGCCGCTTCGGCGTGCTCGCAGGCTTGGCGCGCGGTTACAGCGTGATCTTCCGCGGCACGCCGCTGATCCTGCAAATGGTGTTTGTCTACGACGCCTTGCCGCATATCGGCATCAAGCTGCCGGCGATCCTGGCGGCCGGCACCGCGCTCGCCGCCAATGAGGCGCCTTTTATTTCCGAAATCCTGCGCGCCGGCGTGCTCGGCGTCGATCGCGGGCAAATCCTGGCGGGGCAAGCCCTTGGCATGACGCCCGGCGTGCTGATGAACCGCATCATCGCGCCGCAGGCGATCCGCGCGATGATTCCGGCGTTTGGTGCCGAAGCCGTCAGCGCGCTGAAGAACTCGTCGCTGGCTTCCGTGATCGCCGTGCAGGAGTTGACGCTGCGCTCGACGCAGCTGGCATCCTCGACGTTCGATTTCTTCTCGATCTTCTTTGCGTCCGGCCTGATCTATCTGTGCCTGACCGGCGCGGTCGCTGTGATTCAGTTGGTCGTCGAGGCCTGGCTTGATCTCGACCGCAAATCCTCGAACCGGCGTCTGCTGCGGTTGTTGCCCTGGTATCGCTTTCAGCCGCTCGATGAGCCGCTCGAAGTCTCGCCGGAGGCGATCAAGGACGCAGGCGTCGCCGAATTGCCGCCGCCACGGCCGAAGTTAGAGCTGGTCGACCACGCCAAGCGGGCGGAGATGCTTCGCCGCAACAACGTCGCCGTCGATGTGGAAGGCTTGCGCAAGCGCTATGACAAGCAGGCCGTCCTTGCCGGCGTCGATCTGACGGTGCGGATCGGCGAGGTGATCGCGCTGCTCGGCCCCTCCGGTTCCGGCAAGAGCACGCTGCTTCGCTGTATCAATCATCTCGAAGGCTGGGACGCTGGGACGATCAAGGTCGGCGGCCGGCGTCTCGGCTTCGGCGACAACGGCAAGCCGCTATCGCCGCGCTCGCTCGCCAACGAACGCGCCGAAGTCGGCGTCGGTATGGTGTTCCAGCAATTCAACCTGTTCGGGCATCTGTCGGCCAAAGAGAATATTGCGGGGCCGTTGCGTTGGGTGCACGGCTGGGGCCGCACCGACGCCGATCGGCGCGCCAGCGAGTTATTGGAGCGCGTCGGCCTCACCCAGCGTGCCGACGCGCTGCCGCGTCATCTGTCTGGCGGCCAGCAACAGCGCGTCGCCATCGCGCGCGCGATTGCACCCAATCCGAGCGTGCTGCTGCTCGACGAGCCGACGTCGGCGCTCGATCCCGAACTCGTCAACGAGGTTCTCGAGGTGATCCGGCGGCTCGCGATCGAGGACGGGCTCACCATGATCATTTCGACGCATCAGTTGCGCTTCGCCGAAGAGGTGGCCGACCGCGTCCTCTTGTTGTCGGGCGGCTCCATCGTCGAGGAGGGGCCGGCGCGGGAGGTGTTGACCAATCCGAAAACGCTGGTGGCGCAGCGCTTCCTCAGCGCCATGGCGGCGGAGGAATGATGATGTCGTCCGTTCGCCTGCCGTCGTTCCTGAAAACTCCAGCCGTCGCCTGAGGTCTACAGCATGAAACACCATCTGCTCCCGGTATCGCCCAAGACCATGCACTGGGGCTATTTCAGCAAGAAGGTCGCGCCGTCCCTGACGCTAAAATCCGGCGATCGGGCGACCATCGAGACGCTAACGCACCATGCCAATGATGATTATGAGCGCATGATTGCCGATGATCTAGGCGCCGAAGCCGTCTTCCACTGGACGAGGGAACAGAAGACCATGGCGCGTCGCGGGTCGGGCCCGACCGAGGGCCCGTTCATCCGCGGGGCAGGCGAGGGCGTTGGCGTCCACCTCCTGACCGGCCCGGTCGCGGTCGAAAATGCCGAGCCCGGCGACATTCTGGAGGTGCGGATCCTCGACATCCGGCCACGGCCGGCCTGCAAGGCCTGTTACGCCGGCAAGTGCTTCGGCTCCAATGCGGCCGCCAATTGGGGCTTTCACTATCACGACCTGATCGAGGAGCCGAAGCCACGCGAAGTGGTGACGATTTTCGAACTCGACACATCAGGCGAGCCGTTTGCCAAGGCTGTCTATAACTATGTCTGGACCCCGCAAACCGATCCCGACGGCATCGTGCATGCGACGATCGATTACCCCGGGGTGCGGGTCGATCACGCCACCATCCGCAAGCGCGACAACATCCTGACCGGCGTCAAGGTGCCGGCGCGGCTGCATTTCGGGACCATGGGGCTCGCGCCATCCGAGCAGGATTTCGTCAGCTCGATTCCACCGAATTATACCGGCGGCAATATCGACGACTGGCGGATCGGCAAGGGTGCGCGGATGTATTATCCGGTCGCGGTTCCCGGCGCGTTCTTTTCGGTCGGCGACCCCCATGCCGCCCAGGGCGACAGCGAACTCGGCGGCACCGCGATCGAGACCTCGCTCACCGGCGACTTCGAATTCATCCTGCACAAGAAGAACGATCTGGCCGGCACCGCGCTGGAGGGTCTTTCGCATCCCATGCTGGAGAATGAGCAGGCCTGGTCGGTCTACGGTTTTACCTACCCGAATTATCTGGCGGAGCTTGGCGCGGGCGCCCAAACCGAGATCGCCAACCATTCGAGCCTGGACCGGGCGATGCGCGACGCGTTCCGCAAATTGCGGCGCTTCCTGATGACCGTGCACAAGCTAAGCGAGGACGAGGCGATCTCGTTGATGTCGGTCGGCGCCGATTTTGGGGTCACCCAGGTGGTTGACGCCAATTGGGGGGTCCATGGCACGATCAGAAAAAACGTCTTCAGATGCGACTAAGGAGCTGACAGACAACGAAAAATAGCCATCGATGAGATTTTACTGCAACGTCTGTCACGGGTCGGGCGAACTAGAGTTCCGATTCCGAAGTTCGCAAACATTCGCGGCGGCCTCTAATGCGAACTTCGGAATCAAGGGAGCCCTAGCAACCATATGATTCTAGTGCGGCTTTGAATTTGAAGTTCCTATGAAGAACTTGCCTCCAAAACTGATAGGAACTTCAAATTCGCCGCACTGGCGCTGATGGCACGGAGGTTGCTTCGATTGAGCGTTGCGGTGTGGGTTGGCGCATGGGTTTTCGTCCGTTTACGAGTGAATCGTATGCCGAGCACGATCGGCTGGACGCGTGGCGCGATGTTTTGAGCACGGCCGGGCTGCAACCGCTGTCGAACCCGACCTTCTACGCCGGACATGCCACCGCTTTGCGCCGAAGCGCCAAGGGCATCACGCTGGTCAAGCTCGCGGCTGGCCCGCAAGGTATCGCGCCGTTGTCCGGCGCGGGCGATGACGCGCTCCCCATCGCTTTGTTGCCGACCGAAGACGGCGTCGTGCTGCACAATGGCGGCCACCAGATCGTTCCGGCCGGACATCTTTTGGTGCTGCCGCCGAATGGCGACTGGACCTTGTTCTTCCAGCGCGACCTGCGCGCGATCGGACTTTATGTCACGGGCGAGGCCTTCCATGGCCGCAAGACCGGCGCTGTCGGCTGGATCGAACCGCGGGCGATGGCGCCGCAAGGCTTTGCCGGGGTCGTTGCCCGCGCGCTTGCGTCGGCCGTGCAGTCGCTCGACGCGCTGTCCGATCTCGAATGGGACGTGGTGGCGCAGGGCCTCGCCGATCTGCTTTTCACGCTGACCCTGCAAATGGCGGCGCCGGTGTGCGACGGCGGCAGTTCGACCAAAGCCGCGATCATGAACCGCATCTACCAGACCATCGAACGCAGGCTGGAGGATCCCGACTTGGCGCCGGCGCTCGTGGCGCAAAGCGAAGGAATTTCCGAACGATACCTGCAAAAACTGTTCGAGGGGGTTAGCGACAATTTCAGCCATTACGTCCGTGAGCGGCGGTTGCAGCGCGCCTGGGCCGACCTCGCCAATCCGGCGGAAGGCCATCATACGATTTCCGAAATCGCCTACCGCTACGGCTTCGGCGATTCCGCTCATTTCAGCCGCACCTTCCGCGCCCGGTTTGGTCTCTCGCCGCGCGAATTCCGCCAGCAGGAGGCCGAACGCGTCGCGACCTCGACGACAGTGACCGGCCAACGCGGCTGGCCGCAGGACGCACTCGCCCAGCTTCGACAGCAGCGGACCGTCACCGTTTCTGCCCAGATCGCCGCGCCTCCCGCCGCCAATGATGAAACCGATCTCGCGACTGAACCTGCCCATCATCACCTCGAGATCGCGGCCGAGCGCGTTCATTGGGGGTTCTTCAGCCGGTCGCTCAAGCCGCAGGCCGAGATTCGTTCCGGCGACACCATCACGATCGAAACCATGACCCAACATGCCTCCGACGATGCCGAACGCATGATCGCGGGCGACGCGGCGGCCGAGGAACTGTTTCGCTGGACACGCGAGGGCAAGACGGTGGATCGGCGCGGGGCCGGCCCGATGGATGCCTCGGTGTTTGGCCGCGGCGCCGGCGAGGGGTTTGGGGTGCACATCTGCACCGGCCCCGTCGCCGTCAAGGACGCCCAGCCCGGCGATGTGCTGGAGGTGCGCATTCTCGACATCGTGCCGCGTCCGAGCCAAAGCGCCGAGTATGAGGGGCGGGTGTTCGGCTCCAGCGTGGCGGCGTGGTGGGGCTATCACTACGATGAATTCCTCGCCGAGCCGAAACCGCGCGAGGTGGTGACGATCTACGAGATCCTCGACGATGCATCGGGGCCGCATGCGCGCGGGATCTATTCCTATCGCTGGGAACCGCAGACCGATCCGTTCGGCGTCGTCCATCACACTTACGATTATCCCGGCGTGCCGGTGCCGCCGCGCAGCGTCAAGAAACGGCACGACGTCCTTGACGGCATCCGTATTCCCTTGCGTCCGCATTTCGGCGTGATCGCGCTCGCTCCGCGCGAGGCCGATTTCGTCGATTCCGTGCCGCCTTCTTATTTCGGCGGCAATCTCGACAACTGGCGGCTCGGCAAGGGCTCGACGATCTATCTGCCGGTGTCGGTGCCCGGCGCGCTGTTGTCGGTCGGCGATCCCCATGCCGCGCAAGGTGACGGCGAGATCAGCGGCACGGCCATAGAATGCTCGATGACCGGCACGTTTCAGGTGGTCCTGCACAAGAAGGGTCAATTGGAGGGCCGTCCGTTTGCCGACCTGACGTACCCGTTGATCGAGACCGAGACCGAATGGGTGTTGACCGGATTCAGCCACCCCAACTACCTGGCCGAGTTCGGCACCCAAGGCCAAAGCGAAGTTTACGCCAAATCGTCGCTCGACCTTGCGATGAAGGACGCGTTCCGCAAGATGCGCCGCTTTTTGATCAACATCAAAGGACTGAGCGAGGACGAGGCGATTGCGCTGATGTCGGCGGCCATCGATTTCGGCGTCACGCAGGTCGTCGACGGAAATTGGGGCGTGCACGCCGTCTTGCGCAAGAGCATATTCGACGACGCACCGCGTCTCACCAAATAGGGAATCCACCTTGAAATTTCACATGATTGCCGGCGGCCCGAAGCCGGTCGCGCCGTTCAGCCATGCGGTCGAAACCGACGGCTTCGTTTTTGTCACCGGCCAGATGCCGGATCGTCCGGAAACGCCGGGTGTATTGCCCGACGGTATCGTTGCCCAGACCCATGCCGTGATGGCCAACCTCAAGATCGTGCTGGCCGGAATTGGGCTTGGCCTCGAACACGTCGTGATGTCGCGCATCTATCTGACGCGCTTTGACGACGACTATGCGGCCATGAACGAGACCTATCGCAGCTATTTTCCGGTCGACCGGCTTCCGGCGCGCACCTGTGTCGGCGTCATCGGGCTGGCCTACAAGGCCCTGATCGAGATCGATCTGGTCTGCAAGCGGCCGACGGCTTCGTAGTTTTGTGATGCTTCGTCCGGCCGTCACGCCGCTCGCGCTGGAGGGCCGGCCGCTTCAAGCTCTGCAACTTCTTCAACGGTGAAGACCCGGCTCCGGGTCAAAAACCTGACCCCCTCCGGGGCTTCGGCGGAGAATCCAGAACCGCGCCCGGGAACGACATCGATGATCAGTTGTGTGTGCTGCCAATATTCGAACTGCGCCGCGCCGATATAAAAATCGCAATCCGCGATCTTGCCGAGGTGCACGTCCTGCGGGCCGACCCGAAAGTCGCCCGCCGGATAACACATGGGCGCAGAGCCGTCGCAGCAGCCGCCGGATTGATGGAACATCAGCGCGCCGTGTTGCGCCTTCAGCCGTTCGACGATCTCGACGGCCTTGTCCGTAATCTCAACCCTGTCGACCATGCTCTGACTCCGAACAATTCCCAGCTCCGCACAGCAAGCATCACAGGCGCGGGCAGGGCCCACGCCTGTCATGGCAACTATTCCGCTCAGAAGAAACCGAGCGCCTTGTTCGAATAGCTGACCAGGATGTTTTTGGTCTGCTGATAGTGGTCCAGCATCATCTTGTGGTTCTCACGCCCGATGCCGGACGCCTTATAACCGCCGAAGGCCGCATGCGCGGGATAGGCGTGGTAGCAATTGGTCCAGACGCGGCCGGCCTGGATCGCGCGGCCGAACCGGTAGGAGCGGGTGCCGTTGCGAGTCCAGACCCCGGCGCCAAGTCCGTAGAGCGTGTCGTTGGCAATCGCCAGCGCATCGTTCTCGTCCTTGAATTTCGTCACCGAAACCACGGGCCCGAAAATCTCCTCCTGGAAGATGCGCATCTTGTTGTTGCCTTCGAAGATGGTCGGCTCGACGTAATAACCCTCGGCCAGTTCGCCCTCCATCTTGGCCCGATTACCGCCGGTCAGCACCTTGGCGCCTTCCTGCTTGCCGATATCGAGATAGGAAAGGATCTTCTCAAGTTGGTCGTTGGAAGCCTGAGCACCGATCATCGTCTCGGGGTCGAGCGGGTGGCCTTGTTTGATCTTCTTGGTGCGGGCGACTGCCTTCTCCATGAACTTGTCGTAGATCGTTTCCTGCACCAGCACGCGGCTTGGGCAGGTGCAGACTTCGCCCTGGTTCAACGCGAACATGGCGAAGCCTTCCAGCGCCTTGTCGAGGAAGTCGTCGTCGGCCTCTGCTACGTCGGCAAAGAAGATGTTCGGCGATTTGCCGCCGAGCTCAAGGGTGACGGGAATGATGTTGTCGGACGCATATTGCATGATCATGCGTCCCGTCGTGGTCTCGCCGGTGAATGCGATCTTGGCGATCCGCTTGTTTTGCGCCAAAGGCTTGCCGGCCTCGATGCCGAAACCGTTGACGACATTGATGACCCCGGGCGGCAGGATGTCGGCAATCAATTCCATGACGACGAGGATGCCGAGCGGGGTTTGCTCGGCCGGCTTCAGCACGACGCAGTTGCCGGCGGCCAAGGCGGGCGCGAGCTTCCAGGTCGCCATTAGGATCGGGAAGTTCCACGGAATGATCTGGCCGACGACGCCAAGCGGCTCATGGAAGTGATAGGCGACGGTGTCGTGATCGATCTCGGAAATGCCGCCTTCCTGGGCGCGCACGACGCTGGCGAAATAGCGCCAGTGATCGACCACCAGCGGCATGTCGGCATAGGTGGTTTCACGGATCGGCTTGCCGTTGTCGAGGGTTTCCACCAGCGCCAGAAGTTCCAGATTGGATTCGAGCTTGTCGGCGATCTTGTTCAGGATGCGGGAGCGTTCCTGCACCGAGGTGCGGCCCCAGGCGTCCTTGGCTTTATGGGCGGCGTCCAGCGCGAGCTCAACGTCGGCCGCCGTGGAACGCGGAATGTTGCAGAGCCGCTTGCCCGTGATCGGACTCGGGTTCTCGAAGTATTTGCCTTCCGTGGGCGCTACCCATTTCCCGCCGATGAAATTTTCATAGCGATCGCGGATCAAAACCTGCTTCGAGACTTTCTCTAAAGCCTGCTGGTACATGGCATTTCTCCCTGATATGGTGGCGCCTTTTTTTGGCGTCCGTTTATGGCGATGGGGTTCGATGTTACTCCCGTGCGTGCACCGTCCCGGGAAACCGGGACATGCACGATGGAGGGCAGCGATGGCGAGCTTGGATTCGCGACATGGTTGAACTGATCTGGGGCGAAACCTGAGAGCAGTCTGCGCCCGGCTCCGGCCCGGCGTCAACGCTATATTCAATCAAATATTGCGCGGATCATCGCGGCGAATTCTGGGCACCGACGGCCCATCACGGCAATTGCGAGGCGATCGTCGATCACCTCGCAATATCGGTTAGCGGTTCGGGTCGAAATGTCGCAGCGTGGAAAATCACATCGGGAAGCCGCGTTGTCCGCGTTGCATGGTGATCCATTTCACCTCGGTCATTTCTTCCATCGAGAACCGACCGCCCTCGCGTCCAAAGCCACTGTTCTTGACGCCGCCGAACGGAACATGAGGCTCATCGGCAACGGTACAGTCATTGAGATGGACCATGCCCGACTCCAGTCCGAAGGCGAGGTCGAGCGCCTTTTGCATGTCGTTGGTGATGACGCCCGCCGAAAGGCCGTAATCGGTGTTGTTGGCGATTTCGAGCGCTTCTTCGTGGTTTTTGACACTGATGATCGACGTGACGGGACCGAAGCTTTCCTCATTGAAGATGCGCATCTCCGGCGTGATGCCGCTCAGGACGGTTGGCCAGTAATACTGGTCCTTGTGGGTGGCGCCGCAGAGCAGTTTCGCGCCCTTGCTGACGGCGTCCTCGACATGACCATCGATCACGGCGCACTGCGTTCCCCGGATCAGCGGACCGATCACCGTGTCGGGTTCGCGCGGATCGCCCACTTTCAGGCTCTTGGCGACCTGGGTAAAGCGTTCGCAGAACGTATCGAAGATCGGCTCCTCGACGAGAATGCGGGAGTTGGCCATGCAGACCTGGCCCTGGTGAAAGAAGATACCGAAGGCCGCCGCCTTGACGGCGTAGTCGACGTCGGCATCGCCAAGCACGATCAGCGGGCTCTTGCCGCCCATTTCGAGCGTGAATTTCTTCAGTGTCTTGGCGGCCTCTACGGCAAGGTGTTTGCCGGTATGGGTCGAGCCCGTGAAGGTGATCATGCGCACGCGCGGGTCGGCAAAGATCGCCGCGCCGATCTCCGAGGCCGGACCGGGGATCACATTGAGGAGGCCCGCGGGGAGTCCGGCTTCGTCAAAGACCTCGGCGATCTTAAGACCGGTGACCGGCGTGAGCTCTGAAGGTTTCAGGACGAAGCCGTTGCCGGCGGCCAGCGCCATAACGACTTTCTTCATCGCCAGCAGGAACGGCGCATTGAACGGAGCGATCCCGGCAATGACGCCAAGCGGCTGCCGCACGGTGAAGCCGAACTGTCCCGGAGAGGTCAGGGGCATCGTCTCGCCGGGAGAACGCCGCATCTCCGCGGCCGCGGTTCGCAACAGGTCAAAACAGTAGCCGACCTCAAATCCGGATTTCCCGGCGATCGATCCGGATTCGGAAATGAGCACCTCGATGATCTCGTTGGCCTTGCTGGCAAGGACGTCGGCCGCCTTGAAGAACACCGCCTCGCGTTGCGAGACCGGCGTCGCAGCCCAGGCCTTGTAGGCGCCGTGGGCCGCGGTAATGGCGCGTTCGGTTTCCGCTTTGCCTGCTTGTTGAACCCGGGCGAACAGCTCACCCGTGGCCGGGTTCATGCTGTCCGTCGATTCATTCCGGAGCGAGCGGGTCCACTCGCCGTTGATGTAGAGATTGTAGTTCGGCGTTCCGTTGATCATTTCAAATGATTTGGTCACAGCGGCCCTCCTCAAGCTGCACAGATTTTCGGCTGACCCGATCATCTCGCAGTCAAACCGGCCCGTCTTGACAGGAACCGTGGCCAAATTTGACCGAAACGCAGATCACGCATGACAGCCAGCAAGCCATATGGTTTGCTGGGAAGGACTTGCTGACGACAGTCACCCGAACGGCCGTGCCCGATGTCGCTGTCTCGTACGATGGAAGTGGTCCCACCCGGAACTGCTGCTGGGCTTGTCGGGATGCTAAGCACTCGCTCCGTTGCGGAATCCGATCGTCTGGACTTTTGGCGCGAAGTCGTGTGCCGCACCATCGCCGGCGTCGAGGCGACCGCGCTTGTCAGTGACCAGCCGTATTCCGGATCGATCCGGACGCAATCGATCCCGCTTGCACATCTGCCGAACTTCGACCTGATCCAGGTTGAAGCAGATGCGCAGTTTGTCACCCGGACCAAAAAGCTGATCGATCAAAGCGAAGGCGCCTGGCTGTTGATGATCCAGGAGGAGGGCGTCTGCGAGGTCGGACAAGGCGCCCGAAAGACCAAGCTCTCGCCCGGCGATATCGGTTTCCTTGATACCTCACGTCCCTATGAGGTGACGTTTCCCCGGCGTTTCAGGCAAAGCATCCTGAAGATGCCGGCGCTTTTGTTCCGGGATATCGCGCCGAGAGGCGATGATCTGGCGGGTGTCACGCTGCCGGGAGCACAGGCACTGACGGCGATCGCCCGTCAGAACCTTTTACTGCTTGAGCGCAACGCATCGGTCATCGAACCGAGCTTCCTTGCTGCCGCAGCCAATTCCTGCCTCGGCCATCTTTCGCTGGCGATGCGCGCGACGCGACGTGATGAAGGGCGGCAAATAGCGGGGCCTGCGATCTCAGATCATGTCGTGCGCGCTGATGTGTATATCTCGCAAAATCTACACGATGCGGGATTGTCCGTCGAACGGGTTGCCAGCTCGATCGGAATCTCCGCCGGTTACCTTCAGCAGCTTTATCGTGCCGCCAAAAATCTCGGCGTCGCGCAATCGATTCTCGATCAACGCCTGGCAAACTGTCGCGGAGAACTGGCGGATCCGAGTCTGGCGGAAGAGAGCATCACAGCTGTTGCCTTCCGTTGGGGCTTTTCGGAATCGAGCAGCTTCAGCCGGGCCTTTCGCCGGACATTTGGTTTAAGTCCCCGCCAGTACCGGCAGCAGCGGATCGCCGGTCCTGGCTTTTTGCGGCATCGAGTAGCTTTGCCAGCTCGGAAGCCGTGATTTCGATCGGGCGTCCGCTGCGTTCGACGCGCGCCTGGATCAGCGCGCCTTGCAAGGCGGAAGTGCAGAGGATGGCGAGCGCCTCGGCGCGGGACTTTTGAAAGCCGTCCGCGACAAGCGTCTCGGCCAGGATCGATACCCGCGCTCGGTAGGCCGTACGACCGGCTTCCGCGACATCGCGATCGCCGGGAGCGAGCTCCAGCAGAACCGTCGTGATGGGACAACCGTCGCGAAAGCCGGAGGCGCGCATCCACCCCGAGAGCAGTTCGGCATGCCGTCGCAGCAGCTCGCCGGTTGAGCGGCACTCCTCCGCAAGCTTGGCGAGGGTCGCGGCAACGCGGACGCCAGCCTCTTTGACGGCGGCAACCGCAATCGAGGACTTTCCAAGCGGAAAATAGTGATAGAGCGAACCTTTCGGTGCGCCGCTCACATCGACAATTTCATTGAGCCCTGTGCGCGAATAGCCCTGCCGCCGAAACAGCGTAACGGCGGTGTTGATGATCGGCTGTCGATGTCTGGGAACGGCAGGCACTTTTTGTCTCCAAATTATATTGATTGGTCTACATCAGCTTTTCACTGTCAAGCCGTCAACGACAGGAGAGGCGGATGCGGGAGCGGGTGAGTTATGTCGAGCGGGACGGGGTGGCTTCAATTCTGCTTGATGATGGCAAAGTCAACGTCATGTCGGCCAACATGCTTGCCGACATTGGCGCGGCACTCGATCGGGCGGAGCGGAGCGCCGACATGGTGATGCTGCGCTCGCTGCGTCCCGCCATTTTCTCCGCCGGCTTCGATCTGAAAATCTTCGCCGCGGGCGATGTCGAGGGAAGCCTCGAAATGGTCAGGGCCGGTGCCGAGCTTGCCCTGCGCCTGATGTCATTCCCGCTGCCCACCGTCGGGGTGATGGAAGGTCACGCCTTTCCCATGGGCACGTTTCTGTTGTTGGCTTGCGACGTCAGGATAGGCGTGCGGGGTCCCCACCGCATGGGATTGAACGAGGTCGCGATCGGCATTTCGCCGCCGGGTTTTGCGATTGAACTCGCGCGCAGCCGCCTTCACCCGGCCTGGCTGAGCCGCACGGTGACGACAGGCGAAATGTTCGAGCCGGATGATGCGGTGGTCGCGGGCTTGCTCGATCGGGTAGTGCCGCCGGAGAAGGTCGAAGCGGAGCTTGGCAAGGTCGCCTCGGCGCTTCGCGCGATTCACAAGGCCTCTCACGCCACCGCCAAGCAGCGGCTGCGGCAGGCGACCATGGATGCCATGCGCGCCGCGATCGATCGCGAACTGACGATTTCAGCCTATGAGACCAGCGGCAAAGCGCGATCGGCTGTCGTGTTGCGGCGCTAGTCGTCCGACTCTAACATTCGCTAACCTGCTCGCTGTAGTGGATGCGAACGTGAGAATCGTCGAGCGCGCTCGGTGAGCCCTCGCTTTATCGCTGCGACCGACCTCACCAAACCCCCTGTGACGGAGGGGCACCGAGGCTGCGGCGAGCAGCCTGAACAGCCGGACGTCTCGAACAGATATAAAGACAGCCGCGGTTGACCCCTCGCTCACGCGGAACCCGTTAGGGTCAATTGCAAACCCGCGTTGGCTCCGGTTGCCTCGTCGTTGAGATTTTTGTTATATTTCTCAGATAGATAAAGAGCCGGCTTGGTCCGGTGCCAATGGCGGCAGCGAGCGATATCGCGGAAATTTTCTCCTAATGAAATTTGTATTCGTAATGTGAAAATTAAGTTGCGTCGGCTCGGCAGATCGGGCCCTACTGGTCAAAACAACTGCCGGGAGGGCCTGATGTCGATGCCGTCCGAAAGAGCCAATGAGAGACGCGGCGTCATGCCGGCGCGTCCGCCGATGGGAAGGGACCATGGCGGCATCCAGGCGCTTGATCGCGCCTTCCTCATTCTCGACGTCATGGCGGATGCCGGCGGCGAAGCGAAGCTGACCGAAATCGCAGCAACCGCCGGATTGAACGTCTCGACCTGTCACCATCTGATTTCGACCCTGCATAATTGGGGTTACGTCTCGCGCGGCATCAACAGCCGCAGCTATGTTCTGGGATCGCGTATTCTTCATCTCAGCGCCGCCTGTCTGCGGCAGGTCGATTTGCCCCGGCGTGCGCAGAGCTATCTCGATCGTCTGAATGATCAGACCCAGGAATCCGTTCAGCTTGCGATCATGCAGGATACCAACCTGGTCCACGTCCTGCGCCGGGAGTCGCGGCATGCGGTCCGTGTCGATGCGGGCCTCGGCGGAAACGCAGGTGCCGCGCATGCGACCGCAACGGGCAAGGCTATTCTGGCGTGGCTGCCGCCGAACGAACTCGACCGGATCGTGGCAGACAAGGGTCTCACGACGTTTACGCCGCAAACCATTACGGACATCGAGGCGCTGAAGGAAGAGCTGCGGCTGACGCGCCGGAGAGGTTATTCGATCGACCGCGAAGAATTTCGGCTCGGCGTCATCTGCCTTGGCGCGGCCATTCGCGATCATGCCGGTGCCGTCGTCGGCTCCATCAGCGTGTCGTCGCCGGCCTTTCGCGCCACGACGGACTATATCGATCAACTCAAGGTGCACCTGATCGCCGCGGCTGATGAATTGTCCGCCGAGCTCGGCGCTCCCGGCGCCATCCTGCGCAGTTCAGTCAAAAGCCTGGCTGCGGAATAACAAATACATCCAGGAGTGAAACGATGTACAAGCCTGATCACGTCAAGACCTCGCCCGATTTTCCGATTCCAGACACGATGCGGGCCTGGGTGCTGGGCGATCCCGATCAACTGACGCTGACCAAAAAGCCGGTGCCGGTGCCGAAGCGCGCCGAGGTTCTCGTCCGCATCGACGCGGTGGCGATTTGCGCAACTGATCTTGAAATCATCCACCACGGTCCGCCGGCGATGATTCAGGGAGGTTTGCCCTTCAACAAGAATTTCACGCCGGGTCACGAATATATGGGCACGGTCGTGGCGCTCGGGCCGGGCGTCGACGAATACAAGATCGGACAGCGCGTCACCGTCGAAATCCACGCCGGATGCGGACAGTGCAAGCGCTGCCGCGAAGGCATGTATACGGCTTGCCACAATTACGGACTGAACTACGGCGACGTCGACAAGGGACATCGCGCCAACGGCTTTACGACCGACGGCGGATTTGCCGAATACGCCGTCAACAGCATCAACACGCTGGTCGCGATCTCCGACGAGATGTCGGACGAAGAGGCAACGCTGGTGGTCACGGCCGGCACTGCGATGTATGGGCTGACCGAACTGGGCGGGCTTGTCGCTGGCGAGAGCGTCGTGGTGACGGGCCCCGGTCCGATCGGATTGCTCGGCGTGGCGGTTGCCAAGGCGCTCGGCGCCCATCCGGTGATCCTGACCGGGACGCGCGACAATCGCCTTCAGATCGGACGCGAGCTTGGCGCCGACTACGTCATCAACGCCAAGAACGAAGACCCGGTTGCGGCCGTGCGCAAGCTGAACGGCGGCAAGGGCGTAGACTACGTCGTCGAATGCTCCGGCGCGCCGGAAGCCGTCAACGAAGCCGCGCGCATGGTCAACCGCGGCGGCCGTATCTGTCTGGCTGCCTTCCCGGGTAAACCCGCTGAGGTCGATATCGCCTATATCGTACGTAACAACATTTACGTCTACGGCATCCGCGGCGAAGGCAAGAGCGCGACGCACCGGGCCGAAGCGTTCATGGCGCAGAAGCGTTTTGATGCGACCAAGGTGCATACCCACACCTTCGCGCTGGAGGATCTGCCGACCGCGCTGAAATATGCCCGCGAGCGCATCGAGGACGCGATCAAGGTCGTGGTCAAGACCCATGGTCATGCCGCCCTCAATCGCGTGGCCGCGGAATAGGCCGGACCGGAATCCATAAAGGCGAGGGGATGACGGCACGGCCGGAAAGGCCGAATCCGTTGTCCGCCGGGTGTTCGGAGTAAAATCGATGACCGCGTTCGAAATCGATCGTCCGTCCTCCGAGATGGCCGCGTCGCATCCTGCGAGCGGCAAAACCGCTTCGGCGAGCGTGCCGTTTTATCGCAAGCTCTATGTGCAGGTGCTCGCCGCGGTCGCCCTCGGCGCGGTGTTGGGCTACGTCGTTCCAGACTTCTCCGTAAACCTCAAACCTTTTGGCGATGCCTTTGTGAAGGCCATCAAGGTCGTGGTGTGTCCGATTATCTTCACCACGATCGCGCTCGGGATCGCCAAGATGCGCGACATTCGTCACGTCGCCAATGTCGGGGCCAAGGCGCTGATCTATTTCGAGGTGGCATCGACGCTGGCGCTGATCATTGGGATGACCGTCGGCAACGTCTGGCAAGTCGGAAGAGGTCTCAATGCCGACCCGGCTGCGTTTGATCCGAAATCCGTCGAAGCTTACGCCAATGGTGCCAAGAGCGTCGGCTTGACGGATTTTCTGCTCTCGATCGTGCCCTCTTCCTTTGTCGAACCCTTCGTCAGGGGCGACATCATGCCGGTTCTCTTCATTGCGGTGTTGCTTGGACTGGGCCTTAGCATGGCTCAAGACCGTGGCAAGCCGGTCGTGGTGTTTCTGGAGGCGGCTGCGGCGGCGTTATTCGGCATGGTGCGGATCATCATGTACTGCGCGCCGATCGCAGCTCTTTGCGCCATGGCTTTCACCGTCGGCAAATACGGCCTGCGGACCTTGCTCGATCTCGGGCAGCTTGTCGCGTCGGTCTATATCGTCAGCATCCTGTTTGTTCTGATCGTGCTTGGCAGTTTTCTCAGGCTTTCCGGCTTCGGTATTGGCCGCGTGCTGAATTACTTCAAGGATGAAATCCTGTTCGTGTTCGCGGCGACGTCGGCTGAGACCATGATGCCGCGCTCGATGCAGAAACTGGAAAAGCTCGGCGTCTCCAAGGAAGTCGTGGGGCTGGTGATGCCCGGCGGGTTTTCCCTGAACATGGACGGCACGGCCATCTACATGACGATGTCGGTGCTGTTTCTGGCGCACGCCTTCAACGTTCAATTGACGATCTGGCACCAACTGAGCGTGCTGTTCGTGATGCTGTTCACTTCCAAGGGCGCGGCCGGCGTGACTGGCGGCGGCTTCATTGCGCTGGCCGCGACGCTTCCGGTGGTCGACGCGGTTCCGGTCGCCGGCATCGCGCTGCTGCTCGGCGCCGACCGCTTCATGGCGCAAATCCGTGCCGCAACCAACCTGACCTCGAACATCATCGCGACGCTGGTGGTCGGGCGCTGGGTCGGCGGCGTCGACATGCGGACGGCAAATGCGGAACTGCAGGCCGGATTTATCGAGACCGCCGGCATGGCGGGCGCCGATCACTAGTGTGGCGTTTCAGTAGCGCTCTGCCGCCCAGTTGCCGGCCCACATCAAGGCCAGCCTCTGGCCCTCAGAAACCTGGGCCAGCGACATCTTCGAAGCGACGGCATCGCGAAGCCTCAAGTAGAAGTCACGCTCACGCCCTGGCGCCTTCGCCGCCGCAAGGTCGAGCCATTTGTAGGAAAGAATGAAATCCTGCGGCACGCCGTGGCCCTTGTCGTAGCTCAGGCCAAGTCTGCATTGGGCGAACGTATCGCCTTGCTCTGCCGCACGGCGGTAGAGATCGGCGGCCGCGATATAATTCTGCGGCACGCCGAAGCCGTTTTCGTACCGGAAGCCGAGGCGTCCCAGCGAACGGGCATTGCCACGCGCCAGTACGACCGGCGCTCCATCGCCTCGATAGCGAATGGTCTCGCCGGCGACACCGTCGGAGCCCACGACGCAGGCCAAAACCAGTGCGAGCGCCGGCAGCAGATTAGTGAGTATGCGTTTCATTGGGAGAGCTCGCACTAACGGTGCCGCGCAGCTTGGAGCGAAGTTCTTCGGCGATCGTATGCGCGTCCGCGCTGTTTCGAATGATCTGGGGGCGGATGAAGATGATCAACTCGGTGCGCATCTTCGTGTTGTCCTGATTGGAGAACGCATTGCCTATGCCCTGAAGATCATCAAGTAGCGGAATGCCGCTTTTGTTCTCGTTCTTCTGGTCCTGGATCAGGCCTGCCAGCAGCACGGTTTGGCCATTGGCGATCGAAATCGAGCTCTTGACCTTCCGCTCCTGAATGGTCGGGTTCAGGGCGTTGGCTGCGCTGCCGGGCAGCACGTTGCTGATCTCCTGCTCGATCTCGAGCCGCACGTCGCCATTGGCGCTGACGCGGGGAGAGACGTGAAGGATGATGCCGGTGTTGCGATAGTCGACGGTGTTGACGATCGTATTGCTGCTGGCGGTCGCGGCATTGAGAACGCTGGCCGAGCCGGTCGAGATCGGAACCTGGTTGCCGACCTGAAGCGTTGCCGCCTGGTTGTTGACGACCACCACTGACGGGTTGGACAACACCTTCACGCCGGTGACCGTGTGCAAGGCGGTCAGGATCGCAGCCGGCTGGGCTTCCTGGCCGACGAGGAAATTGAATCCTGGTACCGTGCGGCTGAGCAAGGCGTTGGCAGCCGTGCCAGCGACGGTGCTCGCCGTCGTTGTTGCGGTCGTTGCCGCTGTCGCTGTCGTTGCCGCTGTTGCCGCGCCCGGTATTGTGGTTGTGGCCGTCGTCGAAGTGGAGTTGAGAATTGAGCCCTGATCGGGCCTCAGTCCCAGCGCGTGACTGGTGAGAAAGAATTGAACGCCGTATTGAAGTTCGTCGGTGAGGTCGACTTCGGCGATCGTGGCGTCGATCGCGACTTGCAACTGCGGCTGATCGACCTGCTGCAACGCCGATTCAATGATCTTGTAGTTGCCCTGGTCGGCGTAGATCAGAAGCGAATTGTTGACGAGGTCGGGGGTGATCCGGACGTTTTGCAAGAGCGGTGGTCCACCTGAGCCGGCGCCGTTCCCCTTGTCCAACTGACCGAGATTTCCTCCGTTGGCGCCGTTTTGTGGACCGCCAAAAGCCGTCCCCAGGCGCGTGCCGAAGCCGCTGCCGGGTTGTTGCGAGGAGGAATTGCTGCTGCTCGTGCCGCCGCTGCTATTGCTGTTGCTGTTATTACCGAAGGAACCGCTGCCGCTCGACGAAGTTCCGGACCCCGGCGCGATCTGATTATCGGCGCTGTCGAGCAGGCTGCTGTTGGAAGAGCCGCCGCCGAACATGTCGGTCAGCACGCGGGCGATCTGCTTCGCCTCGCCGTACTTCACCTTGTAGACGTGCACGCTGGTCCTCGTGCTGTCCGAACGGTCGAGGCGTTTGATCCAGTTTTCGACCGTGCGCAGCAAAGCGGGCTTCTTGGTCACCACCATGATCGCGTTGAGCCGGGCGACGGCTTGCAGCTTGACCAGGTTCTGATTGAGGCCATTTTCGCCGGAATCCACGATCTTCTCGAGTTCGGCGATGACGGGTTCTGGCCCGCTATTGGCAATGGGGTAGATGCCGATCGACTGACCCCGCATCCAGTCGACATCGAAGCTCATCGCGGTTTCGACAGCGGTGCGGCGCTCGGGGCCGGTACCTTGAATCAGCAGCAGGTTGCGCGTGGAGTCGGCGCGGACCACGCCGGGCTTGGTCGCGAAACTGTCCATCAATTTGAGCAGCGTCTGCGCCGACACATATTGCAGGGGCACCACTGAGACGCCGTATCCCGGCTCGGGGTTGTTTGGCGTTGCATCGACGTGGCCTCCGCCAACCGCATCGCCCACCGGTGTCAGGCGATAACCCGCGGTATCACGAACCAGCGCGATCCCGCTGATCCGGAGGGCATTTTCGAGGACGAAGATGATGTCTGACTTGGGCACCGGTCGCACCGAGACCAGGCTGACCGTACCTTGGACACGCGGGTCGATCGTGTAGCCCGTTTGCAGAATGTCCCCCAGCACCACCTTGGCGACGGTCGCGACCGGGGCGCTTTCGAAATTGAGATCGAAGCCGTTTCCGCTCGCCGCCGGTTGCGGCCGCGGCTCGGCGATATCAGTTATTTCGGTGCCCTGGAAAACCACCGGCTGGGCCCTCGGGCCGCTTGAGGTGGTGGTGGAGCCCGCCTGCGTCGGATAGCGCGGCAAGATGTCGAGCGAGCGCACCTTGTCCATGACATCGAGGTCGCCGGGCCCGGTGCCGCCGGAATTCACCGTGGCGGAATTGCAGGACGTCAACAAGAGGACAGCCGTCACCATCAAAGCAGCGCCGATACTGCGCCCGACCGAGAGGGACGGGCAGCGTTTGCCGACACTAGCCATGTTCGCCGTTCCAACCTTTTACTAAACACCCCGGACCCCTTGGCGGGATCGGGCCCGAAGGCGGTTCTTACCGTCCGAACATGACAGTAATAATTGGGGTGCGTGTTATCGGCGCAGAATTACGCGACCCGATTTGTGAACCGCTGTCTTCGGCCGTTTCGTACGACTGTCATGTTTCCGATCAATAACCTCACCGTGGCCGAGTAGTAGGCGACCCGCGGCGGACGGCTGGGGCCGGCCGGACTGGTGCGCCCTCCCGGAAAAATGCCGCGACTGGAAACACCGATGATCAGCGACCAGTCCCAGCAATTTCTAGAGCACCTTCGTCGTCAGGACCATTTGACGAAATCGGCCGCGTCCAACGGTCAGCCGGTCGAGCAGGGCGCTGCCTTGCGCCCGCAATCCAAGCTGTGGGAGTTGACGAACCTTTCGGCGAGCGATTTCGCCGACGAAGCCGCCCGTTTTGCCGGCCTGGAGCGCGTCACGCTTCAGGAGCTTCTATCGGTACCGGCGCTCAACGAGACATTTTCGCAGCGGTTCCTGCGGGAAATGTCGGTCTTTCCCTATCAGGCCGAAGATGGCAGCGCTGCGCTCGCGGTTGCCGATCCGACCGACACGGCCGCGCAACGCGCCGCTGAAATCGTGCTCCGCCGGGATGTCACGATCAAGGTTGCCTCGGTAGAAGACCTCTCGGTCGTGCTCGATCGCCGTCTTGGTGAAGACACGACCGAGCCGGCAGATCTGGCCAGCCAGTTGCTCCCGCGCGAGGACGACATCGAGAGCCTGCGCGACCTCGCCAGCGGCGCGCCGGTGGTTCGCGCCGTCAACGATCTCCTGGAGAAGGCGGTTGAGCTGCGCGCGAGCGACATTCATATCGAGCCGTTCCAGACCGGGCTTGTGGTTCGCATGCGCGTCGACGGCTTGCTGCGGCCGGTCGTGGCACCCGCCGGCGTGCTGCCGCAGGCGCTGATTTCCCGCATCAAGATCGTCGCCAATCTCAACATCGCCGAACGGCGGTTGCCGCAGGACGGCGCCGCGCGGTTGCGGGTAGGTCGCGCCGATATCGATATTCGCGTCGCCATCATGCCGATGCAGCACGGCGAATCTGCGGTTATTCGTATCCTGCCAAAGGATCGCGGGCTGCTGATGGTCGAGAAGCTCGGCTTTTCGCCGGCCGACGATGTCAAGCTCCGGCGGTTATTGAAATTGCCCCACGGCATGATCGTCGTGACCGGGCCGACCGGCAGCGGCAAGACCACGACACTGGCAACCGTCCTGTCGATCCTCAACGAGCCCGGCCGCAAGATCCTGACCGTCGAAGACCCGGTCGAATATGACATCCCCGGCGTCAACCAGGCGCAGGTCAAGCCTGCCATCGGACTGACATTTGCCGCGGCGCTGCGTTCCTTCGTGCGTCAGGATCCGGACGTGATCATGGTCGGCGAAATTCGCGACAATGAAACCGCTCATGTTGCGATTCACGCGGCGCTCACCGGGCATCTCGTCCTGACCACGCTGCACACGGAATCGGCGGCAGCCGCAGTGCCGCGCCTGCTCGATCTCGGCGTCGAGGGATATCTGTTGCGTTCGACCCTGCGGGCGGTGGTGGCGCAACGCCTCGTCCGGCACCTGTGCGAACGGTGCAAGACGCCGAAGCCGCTCAGCGACGCCGAATTTGCCGATGATCCGCGCCTGGCCGAACTTGGTTTCCGCGCCGGAGAAATCCTTCACGTGCCGTGCGGCTGCGAGCGTTGCAGCGGCACCGGTTATCGAGGCCGGTTGGGCGTGTTCGAGATACTCGAACTAACCGACGAAATTCGCTCGCTGATCGGCGAAAAGACCGATGGTCACAAGATCGATCAGGTCGCGATTGGCGGCGGGATGACAACGATGGTCGCTGACGGCGTCGCAAAATGCCGCACCGGCCTGACGTCGCCCGCGGAACTGCTTCGCGTCACCACAGCGCGGTGAGGTTAGGATCGTGCCGAATTTCCGCTACCGGGCCCTGACGCAGAACGGAGAGGTCGTCAACGGCACGCTCTCGGCGCCGACGGCCGCCGAAGTCGCCCGCCGTATCGAATATCTGCGCCTGTTGCCGATCGAAACCGTCGAGGACAAGAAGGCCACGGCGGCGCAGGGCGACAATTTCGGCTTTTTCAGCCGGCCAAGTCCGGCGGAGGTGACGACGTTTACGCGGGACCTGGCGCTGCTTTTGAAGGCCAGTGCCCGTCTCGACGACGCTCTCGAACTGCTTGCGAACGATGCCGATGTCGGCAGGCTTCGCCCGGTGGTCGCGCGCCTGCGGGCGTCCGTTCTTTCCGGCGAAAGCTTTGCAAGCGCGGTCGCTGAACATCCCTTGCTGTTTCCCGCGATGTACGTTGCACTTGTCAGGGTCGGCGAGGTGTCGGGAACGCTCGATCAGGTGCTCGAGATGCTGGGCGCCGAGCGCGCGCGGTCCGAGGCGATGCGCCGCAAATTGACCGACGCGATGCAATACCCGGTCTTCGTCCTGATCGCGGCGGCTTGCGTCATGCTGTTCTTTATTCTGTTCGTTTTGCCGCAGTTTTCCTCGGTCTTGCAGGACTTCAGCGCAAAGTCCGACACCGCGCTCAGCGTCTTTATCCGCCTGTCGGATTTTCTCCGCGCCAATGCGACCGCTGCCTTGCTTACCGTTGCTTTTACGATCGCAGGCCTGTGGTGGCTGTTTCGCCGGCCGGGTACCACCAACGCGGTGGTGTCGGTTATCGCGAGAACCCCCGGTATCGCCAACATCTTTCAATTCTACCGCACCAGCCTGTTCTGCCGGAACCTCGGCGTGCTGCTTGGCAGCGGCGTCAATCTCACAGCGACTTTACGTATTCTGGTGGACATCATGGCGGTGACCGGAAACGTCACAGTCTGGACCACGGCTGCCGATCGCGTGCGCCACGGCGGTAAACTTTCGGACGCCTTGCTGGCGTCGAGCAACATGCCGCCGATGGCCATCCGCATGCTCCGGCTTGGCGAGGAGACCGGCCAATTGCCGGTGCTCGCGGGCAGGGTAGCCGAATTCTACGAGGCGAAATTGCAACGCAGCCTCGACCGTATCGTCGGCATCGTCGGGCCGCTCGCGATCATCACCATCAGCACCGTCGTCGGGGGGCTGATCGTTTCGGTCATGACCGCGCTGCTGTCGGTCACCCAGTTGGTTGGATAAAACAAAGGATCGGATCAAATGCGCAAAAGCGTTGGCATTTTCTTCAAGGCAAGCGAGAAGCGCGAGCGCAGGCAAGATGTCGGCCAGCGGGGATTTACCCTGGTCGAGATGCTGGTCGTCATCACCATCATCGGCCTGATTATGGGTCTGATCGGCCCGCGGGTTCTCAACTATCTCAGTGAGTCCAAGGTCAAGGCGGCGAAGATTCAGTTGCAGAGTTTCGCGGGCGCGCTCGACCTGTTCTATCTCGACGCCGGCCGCTTTCCGTCGACGTCGGAAGGGCTTTCGGCACTGATGCAGCGAACGCCGGGCGTGGCGGCATGGAATGGGCCGTATCTAAAGGGCAACAGCCTTCCGAACGATCCCTGGAACCATCCTTACATATATCGCGCGCCGGGAGATCACGCGCCTTATGAAATCCTCTCCTACGGCTCGGATGGTCAGGAGGGCGGGAGCGGAATTGCAGCCGATATTTCCACCGAAAACCTGGTCAATGCCAAAAATGAATAGGGCCTTCGAGCGCGGCTTCACGCTGCTTGAAATGGTGTGCGTGCTGGCGCTCATCGCCATGCTGGCGGCGGTCCTTCTGCCGCTCGTTCCGCGCCATACGTCCCGTTCCCGTTTGCAGGCCTATGTGTTGCAAACGGCGGCCCTGCTCAAGGAGGATCGCAACGCGGCGATCCGGCGAGGAACGGGCGTGGCCACTCTCGTCGACGCCGGAAGCCGGGTCATTCGATCCGGCGCGACACCAGCCGTGGTCCGCATTCCGGACGACGTTCACTTCGAGGCGCTTCTGCCGCGCACCTGCAACCAGCGCGAGGCATTGTCGACGATCAGCTTCTTTGCCAGCGGAATGTCGTGCGGCGGGACCGTCGCTTTGACGCGGGCGGATGTCGGCTATGAGGTTCGCGTCAACTGGCTGACCGGAAGGATTGAAATTGTTTCGAGCAACCTCGCCAACTGACGGCCGCACGTCCGGCTTCACGATCATCGAGGTGCTGATTGCGCTTGCGATCGTCGCCGTCTCGGTTGTGGCGATCGGGTCGGTGATGTCGACGAATGTGCGCGGGGTTCGCTCGCTGGAGCAACACGTGACGCTGATGCAAACGATACGCTCCATCATGGCGACCGAACTGCCGTCGCACGCCAAGATCGGGATCGGGACGTGGTCGGGAAGGACCAACGACCATCAATGGCGGATCGACGTCGGTCCGATGGGCGAGGAATGGGACGCATCGGGTTCAGATGTCGCCTGGATCCCGGCGCTGGTCAGGATTCAGGTTCGTTCTCCTTCCGGCGCGGTGACCGATCTTAGGACCGTTCGCCTGATGCATGGACCGTCGCAACAATGAGAAGGCCGGCAGACAGACGAGCAAAGGAGGACGGCTTCACGCTGATCGAATCCCTTGTGGCGCTGGCGCTGATGGGTCTGGTGCTGTCGGCACTCGCCAATCTCACCGCGCGATGGCTTCCGAACTGGAATCGTGGCCTTGACCGCATTCAGCGCAGTGAAATGATCGGCATCACCTTGCAGCGGATTGCCGACGACCTGGCGGCCGCCCAATATGTGCCGGCGAGCGGCAGCGACAGCCAGCCGCTGTTTGCAGGATCCGAGCAATCGGTCACGTTCGTGCGTACCGCGATCGGGCCGAACGCTGGCATCGGGCTCGATGTGGTGCACCTGTCGGAAACCACCGACCCCGGCGGGCTTGTGACCGTCCGCTCGCGGACGCCGTTCCACCCGCTGCCGCCCGAGTCGGCTTCAAACCAGCTTCATTTCGGCGAACCGGTGCTGCTGCTGCGCGCGCCCTACCGGCTGTCCTTTGCCTATGCAGGCGAAGACCAGCAATGGCAAAACAGTTGGCGGGATTCCGAAAAGCTGCCGGCCAAGGTCAGGTTGACCGTGCGCGATGCATCAAATGCGCGCGCGATTTCGACGGTCGCATCCATTCACGTCCAGTCTTTGGCACAAGGCGACTGCAAGCAGGGCGATGGAAAGTGTGACGGCAATGCCGGCACGCAGGCGGCCTCACAGAGCGGCGCGCAGCAGGGCAATTCGCCTGCCACGTCACAACAGAGCGGCGCCGCCGCGGGGCAGGGTGGTTCGCCATGAGCTGCCGCTTTGTGAGATCCCCCTTCAGGCACCCAGCATCCTCTTCACAGGGCGGCTTCATCATCATTGCAGTGCTCTGGATTTTGGTGGCGTTGTCGACGCTTGCGACGATCTTTTCACTCTATCTGTCCAACTCCGCCCGTGCCTTGGGGGCGACCGACACGGGTGTTCAGGTGGACGCGTTGGTGTCGGCCAGTCTGGAACTGACCGCCTATCAATTGCTGCGGGCCGATGAAAAAGACCTTCCCGCGCAAGGGTCATTCCGTTTCCGGATGGATAATGCGGAGGCGCTCGTCACTTTCACCTCGGAAGCCGCGCGGGTCGATCTGAACGCCGCGTCGAAAGAAATGCTCGCCGGCCTGTTTGAGGTTCTAGGCGCAGAACAAAAGGCGGCGGGCGAACTGGCCAGCCGCATCGTCGGATGGCGGACGGCATCCAAACCCGGTGCGACCGACGACGAAGGCGCACTCTATCTTTCCGCGGGTCTTAACTACTCGCCGAGGCAAGCGCATTTTGCCCATGTGAACGAGCTGAGCCTGGTGTTGGGCGCTTCGCCCGCCCTGATCGAGCGCGCGTTGCCTTATCTAACGGTCTTCAGCAAATCCGCTGACGTCGACGTTCTGATTGCGCCGCCGGAAGTGATCGCCGCGCTGCCGGGCATGACACCGGAGCTGCTCAACGATTTTCTGAAGCAACGGCCATCCTTGCCGCGCGATCAAAAAGCGATTGCGGCCGCGCTTGGCCCGGCCAAGATCCCCGCGACCTTGCCGCAGACCAAGGCTTTCCGTGTCCTGACGGCGTTGCGGTTCGACAATGGCCGCCGGTCGTCGTCCGAAGCAGTCATCTTGTTGGGCAGCGGCAAAAGCAGCGACAAGGCCAACACCGGTGCCGGCGCGAGCGCCGGCAATAAGGGCAAGGATGACGACGAGAAGCCCTACAGCATATTGTCATGGCAAGACCAGGCAGAGACCGGGAGCCGGCCCCTCAAACAGGCAGGTAGGTGATGACGATTTTATCGGAAGCGAATGCTCTGTTCGATGAGTGGATTGCATCTGCGGCCGGTGCGATCGACTCCATGATCGGCCGGTATGCGCCGCGGTCGCAGATCGTGCTCGGCGGGGAAAGCACCGGCGTCCTGACGGCCAAGTTGAAATCGGCGCAAAAAGGTCCGGCGCTGCCGGATATTTCATTTCGGATTTCCAACGGCCGGCCGAGCCCAGCCTTGCCCGCGGATTGGCAGGCGGCGTTCCGCGGCAGCCGGGTCGAAACGGATCTGGCGCCGGCTCAGGTCCTGTTCCGGCCGCTCGACTTTCCCAAGCAGGCTGCGGATTTTCTTGATGGCATGATCCGCACCCAGATCGACCGGCTGACGCCGTGGCCGGCGGAAGATGCGGTGTTCGGCTGGAGTTCTCCATCCCTCAGCGGGCAAGAGAGAATTGAACTGATGTTGGCTGCGACATCGAAACAGGAAATCGAGCCGCTTGTTCAGCTCGCAGCCGGCTTGGGGGCGCAATCGCTTACGGCGTTTGCCAAACCTCCCGCCGCCGGCGACGCCCAGGAAAATATCGAGAAAATCAAGGTATTCGACCAACCGCTGCGCAGCGCCGCCCACCGTGCGCTCGATACACCGCGCACCTTGCGGGTTGTCTTGCTGTCGGCCGGCGCTGCCGCCGCAGTCATGCTGCTTGCGACCGCCTATTTCGGCGACAGTTTTGATTCCGAACAGCAACAGTTGATGCAGCGGATTTCGCAGCGCCGGGCGGCACTCCGTCTTGGCCCCGACGGGGGCTCGGCGCTTGGTCTTCTCGCCAAGCGCAAACAAACGGGCCCATCGACCGTTGTCGTGCTGGAAGCACTGTCGCAAGCCTTGCCCGACGGGACTTACGTCACCGAGCTTCGGATCGACGGCGACAAGGTTCAGGTGATCGGCATAACGCAGGACGCGCCATCGCTGATCCGCCTGATCGAGAAATCGCCGCAGTTTGCGCGTGCGACCTTTTTCGCGCCGACCACGCGCGGGCAGAACGAGCCGGGTGAGCAGTTTCACATCGAAGTCCGTATCACGCCGTCGTTTGGATCGAGCACATGAACCTCGCGGTATCCTTGAAGAAGTCGCTCGCAGGTTCGCCTGTCGTGGCCGCAGCCGCCTATGCCGGCGTTATCATCGTCCTGTTGGCGGTGGCCGCAAGTTCTCTTACTGATCTCCTCAGTCAGCGGGCAGCAGTGGCGGCGACCGCCGCCATGTTCGAGCAATTGGAGGGCCGCAAACCGCTTGCGGCGAGCAAACGATCGGGCGATGTCGGCGTGCCCGCAGGCTCGGCCTTTCTCGAAGGCGCGACGGTGACGGTTGCGGGCGCAGCCCTTCTGCAACGCGTTGCCGGTGCAGTGACAAAGGCGGGCGGCAATGTGCTGTCGTCCCAACTTGACGTGCAGGGCCCGAACGCCAAGGGCGGCTTTGTCAGCATGGTCGCCAACTGCGAACTTGAACAATCGGCGCTGCAATCGCTGCTATACGATCTGGAAGCCGGAATGCCGTTCCTGTTCATCGACCAGCTCGATATTCAGGTGGCAACGGCGGGCGACGGCAAGTTGCGGTTTCTGCTCGGCGTCTCCGGACAGTGGCAGGGGGCAAAATGACCAACCGCAGCTATCTCATCCGGATTGTGGTTCTTGCTTTGCCGCTATGCGCAGCCGCATCGGCTACGACCGCGATTTCCGATTCCTCTCTCGACGATCAGGCCGACGGCGCCAAAACAAAGGCTTCGGTTCCCTCGACCTGGAGTGAGCCGGCGACCACCGTCGTGGAGGTGACGATTCCTCCGGCGACGCCAAACGCGCCCGCCACCGAACGCACGCTCAGCGCCAATCCGCTGTGGGAGATGCCGCTCAAACAATTCACCGTCACGCGCGACCGGCCGATTTTCCTGCCGTCGCGCCGTGCGCCGGCTCCGCCCGCCTCGATCGTCACCGTGGCGAAGGTCGTCGTCCCCAAGCCGAAGGAGCCCGAACAGCCGCAGCTTTCCCTGGTGGGCACCATCTCGGGCGACGACGCCAGATTTGGCATTTTTGTCGACCAGGCGACCAAGAATGTGCTTCGACTCAAGGTAGGCGAGGATTTTCAGGGCTGGGAGCTTCGATCGATTCAGGCCCGTGAGGCGTCGTTTCAGAAAAACCAGCTGACTTTCGTCGTGGCATTGCCGCAGCCAGGCCTTTCACAACCTTCCGTCGCCGTTCGCGAGGAAGGCCGGTCACCGGGAACCGAAGATGGAAGGCTGTTGCCGGTCGTGCGTCCGCGCACCCGTTAGGTTTCGATTGAAGCTCTAGCCTTTTTTAACGCGTTTTCTTCACGCGAACCGGTTTCCACTTCGCTCGAAAACGCTATGGCGCCGTCAAAAACCGTAGTGCTGAACGCCCAACGTCAGCAGCAACCCGGCGGCGAGAAACGGTCCGAACGACATCGAGGTCTGAGCGTTCAGCGCGCGGCCCGACAGTTGCGCAACGCCGACACAGGCGAGCGCTGTGATCGTTGCGACCAGCAACACCAGCGGAATACCTGCAACGCCGACCCAGATTCCTGCCGCGCCCAGGAATTTGACGTCGCCAAGCCCCAAGCCCTGAACGCCTCTGAACGAAAAATAGAGCCGCCGCAGCAACCAAAACGCACCGGCGATGGCCGCGCCTTCGCCGAGGGCCTCTAGTGCGGCGAGGGGATCGGCGGTCAAAATGATTTTGAGCAGACCAAGCCCGGCAATCGCGAGATTAAGCCAGTCCGGAATGATGCCATGGCGGATATCGATCCAGGCCAGCGCCGCGCTCAAGACGCACAGCAATGCAAACGACACCAAGACGACCATTCGCGTTGCCCGTTCGAACGGCTAACCGTCGTATTGATCCGGTCCCATCGCCCAGAGCCACTGATCGTAGCCTGCGGCGAAGGTGCGGTTGGTCTGGGCGGGATTGCGATTGACGAGCGGCCGCAGGAACATCGGGTGCGTGGCGCTGCGCACTTCATGTTCGATCGTGAAGAGGTGCTTGCCGTTGGCGAGATCGACGATGTCGCGAAAGCGGTATTGATAGGGATTGTCTTCGCTGAAGATCAGATTGCGCTCGGCAAGCGCGCGATGTGGTCCCGAAAAATTCGCGATGTAGATCTGGACGTGATGACCGTCATATTCCGGTTGCGGCCGGTCGGTCTCGCGAAACACGAGATGCTGGTTCTTGCCGACCTGAACCGAGGCCGTGGTGCCGTCGCCATTCTTCAACTGGGTCGGCATTCCCATGATCTTCGGATAGAAATCGCAAATGCCCTTGGCGCTGCCGGTCGGAACGTCAAACTCGACATAGGGAATGCCGAGCGTGATGCGTCCGAAGCGCTTCTCGTCGGGCTCAAAGCAGCGCACGCGATTGCCCCACGGGCAGATCGCCTCGACATAGTCGTTGTGTTCTTTGAACGAAAATTTCGTTCCTTCGAGCCTTTTGGCAACGGAAGCCAGCCGTTCGAGCAGCGTCTTGCGCCCGGAAATGACGAGCGCGGTATAGCCGCGCAGCACCTGCGCCTCGCCGCTCGGCAGATGGAACTGGCTGCGGCCGACGTTGATCCACATGTTGTCGTCGGACGTCATCAGATAAGGGTCGCGCGTCAGCCCCAGTCCCGAAACATAGAACAGCGTCGCCAGGTGCTGATCCGGCACCTGAACGTTGACATGTTCGAGATGGATCGAATTGCCGAGATCTTCGGCGGCGCGGTCGAATTTTCCATGCATGGCGGCAATCCTGATGCTAGCGGTCCGATTCCAACATTCGCATATCTTCTCAGCGGCCACTTTTGCGAATGTTAGAATCAAAGGACCACTAGAAAATATAGATTTCTAGTGGAGTTTTGGATTTGACATTCGCATCGCGAATACGCGGCCACGGGGTAGCGAATGTCAAATCCACTCCACTAGTGCTCACGGCATCATAGGGCAGAGCGTGGTCCTGCGCCAACGTTCTATCCACGCACCATTTTTCACCCCTTCGAAAAACCGCTCACGACGAGGCGGTTGAGGCGGCTGGCGAACGCCGCCGGATCCTCGGGAATTTCGCCGTCCAAAATCTGCGCCTGTTCCAACAGCAGGAAGGAAAGGTCGGCGGCGTCGGTCCCGGCGTTGGGGATCGCCGCGACCAGTGGATGGCGCAGATTGATTTCGAGAATGGGTTTGGTGCCGACGCCGCGGTTTTGCCGTGCCAACAGCCGTTCAAGCTCGCGATCCGGACCATGACTGCCGGCGACGAGACACGACGCGCTCGAGGTGAGGCGTTGCGAGGCGCGCACATCGGCGACACGATCGCCGAGGTTCAACTTGATCGCAGCGATGATGGTCGCTTCGTCGGCGTCAGATGTGCTCTCGTCCTTCTTGCTGTCGTCGAGCAACGGGACTAAGGAGAGGTCGATATCGCCCTGGCTCAGCGATTTCAGCGGCTTGCCTTCGAAATCGAGCGGCGCCGAGCTCCAGAACGCATCGACCGGATCGGTGAGAAGCAACACCTCGATGCCGCGGGCGGTCGCCGATTCCAGCTTGGGGTTTCCCTTCAGCCGCTCGATGCTGTCGCCGGCCAGGAAATAAATTTCGGTCTGGTTCGGTTTGAAATCGGCGACATATTGCTTGAGCGTGCGCGCCTCGCCCGAGGTGGTCGTGAATCTCGACAACGCCAATAGCTTCTCGCGCCGCTCGAAATCCTCGTAAATGCCCTCCTTGATCACGGGACCAAAGGCATCCCAGATTTTCGTAAAATTCTCCGGCTGCTTGTCGGCGAGCGCCTCCAGTTCGCCGATGATGCGGCTGGTCACGGCCTTTCGGATTTGCGCCAGTTGCGGATTGTTCTGCAACATCTCGCGCGAAAGATTGAGTGGCAGGTCCTCGCTGTCGATAACCCCGCGGATGAAGCGCAAATAAGCCGGCAACAGATCGGCATCGTCGGTGATGAACACCCGCCGCACGTAAAGCTTCACCTGCGCTTTTCGTGAAGGATCGAACAGGTCGAAGGGTTTGGTGGAAGGCGCAAACAACAGTACCGCGTAGGAGTATCGTCCCTCGGCGCGGTAGTGTAGCGTCATCGCCGGTTCGTCGAAAGCGCCGGCGATCGATTTGTAGGCTTCGTTATAGTCTTCGGGCTTGAGTTCGGATTTGGACCGCTGCCATAGCGCGCTGGCCGAATTGATCTGTTTGGACTCGCCTTTGTCGTCGACCAGTTCGATCGGAAACTGGATGTTGTCGGAATAGGCGCGGACGATGCGCTCGATCTCGTAAGTCTCGAGATATTTCGCGGCGTCCTTCTTCAAATGCAGAACGATGTTCGTTCCGCGCTTGGGAGCCTGTGCGTCGCTTAACCCCGCAGGCGCGATCTCGAAACCCGATCCGCCCTCGGAAGACCATGTCCATGCCTCGTCGCTGCCGGCGCGGCGGCTCGAGACGACGATGCGGTCGGCCACCATGAAAGCCGAGTAGAAGCCGACGCCGAACTGCCCGATCAGGCCGAGGCCGTCCTTGGCTTCCTTCAGGCGCGACACAAAGGACTTGGTGCCGGAGCGGGCGATGGTGCCGAGGTTGTCGATCAGTTCCTGCCGGTCCATGCCGATGCCGGTATCGGCGATGGTGAGCGTATTGGCGTTCTTGTCCGGAATGATGCGGATTTTTGGCAACTCCCCGTCGCCAAGCAGCGCCGGGTTGGCGATCGCCTCGTAACGCAGCTTGTCGCAGGCGTCAGACGCGTTCGAAATCAGTTCGCGCAGGAAAATATCGGTTTCCGAATAAACCGAATGCACCATCAGGTTCAAAAGCTCGGAAACCTCGGCCTGAAAGGCCTTGGTCTCGACGGTGGGGTCGGCAGTCATCATCTTCTTGAACTTTCCGGAATGTGGGAAAACCCCGATATAACGCGCTGAAATGCAAGATCAAGTTCGAAGGTAAGCTTGGGTGAAGGGGCGGGCCGCTGTCGGGGTCGACGCCCCGGGGGCTGCACAGGCTCGTGAGTGGACAAGGGAACCTTCCCACCGTCCTATATCCCGAAATATAACGGCTAGTTTTTAGGGGTGATTTCGATGAAACATACGATTGTTTTGGCCGCTAGCCTGCTTTGCACTTCATTCGCGCAGGCGGCCGAGCCTGTGAAGATCGGCATTACCACGATCCTGAGCGGCCCGATGGCCGACCGCGGACAGCAGGAGCAGTATGGCGCCCAGCTGGCGCTGGATCGGATCAACCAGGCCGGCGGCGTGCTCGGCCGTCCGGTCGAGGCTTTCTATGCCGACAATGCCTGCAAGCCCGACGTCGGCGTGCCCGCGACCAAGCGGCTGCTCGACGAGGTGCATGTGCCGGTCATCATCGGTGCGCTGTGCACGCCGGTGACGCACGCCATCATGCCCGTGATGCAGCAGGCCAAGGTGCCGCTGGTGATTGCGACGTCGGCCGGGCAGGATTTTGTCGATGCTTCCGGCCCAGGTGGCAACGATTTTGCCTTCAAGACGATCCCTTCAGAAGTCGACATCATGCGCGGTCTGGTGCGCTGGCTGAAATCCAAAGACATTAAATCGATCGGTGTTGTCGCCGACGACGGTGAGTTTCAGCATGCCAATGCCATCGCGGTCGTCAAGGCGGCGAAAGATGCCGGGATCAACGTCACGGCGGACGAAACGATTCCAAAGGACACCAAGGAGTTTGCGGCCATATTCGACAAACTCAAGGGCGGATCGCCCGCCGAGCTCGTGGCGATCCTCGGCCCTTCGACGGCTGGATTCTTCAAGGCCTATGAAACCTCCAGCTGGAAGGTGCCGGTGACCGGACGCTTCGATCTCGCCGGTGCGCTTGCGGCAGTTTCGCAAACGTTCCGCGACGCGGGCGGCATGTCGGAGTTGACTGGTGTTGCCGTATTCACGACCGCATCGGACAAGCCGGAAGTGCAGGACTTTGTCACCTCTTACAAAGCGCGTTACGGAATTGTGCCGACGCAGCGCTCCTTCTTCGTGTTCGAAGCGACCTATCTCGTGGTAGATGCTATCAAGCGCGCCGGTTCCGACCAGCCGGCGGCGATCGAACAGGCGCTGAAGACCACGACGATGCCGTCGCGGTTAGGGGGCAGCTACGCTCCCGATGATCATAACCATGCTCAAACGCCGCTGCAGATATTGGGGCTGCGCGACGGCAAGCCGGCGGTGATCGCGATCGAGTAGGGGAGATCAGGCCTCGCTTGCAAGGCCTGCTTCGCCTGGATGGTCTTTCCGCCGCTCGCTCAAATAACCGACCAGCGAGGTCTTGATGCTGGCGACATGCTCGCGCATCAGCATCTCGGCGCGCCACGGTTCTCGCGCGACGACCGCCTCGAAAATGCGGTGATGGTCGTCGTGCCGGCGGCGAACGTCGTGATACTCGAACACCACGATGTTGCGGCTCGACGATACCGGCACGTGATGACAGATCCGGATCATTTCGCTGAGCATGCGGTTGCGCGCGGCCGCCAGCAGGCCGTCGTGAAAATCGCCGTTGATGTCGCGGTAGATGGTGAGGTCGCCGGCTTCGAACGAGCCGCGCTCCAGCAATTTGTCGCCGGCGGCGAGCGCGCGTTCGATGATTTCCTTTTCCTGCGGCCCTAGTCCTCGTTCCGCCACGAAGCGAACAGCGACGCCTTCCAGCGCGGCGCGGATGTCGTAGGCGTCGACGATGGCGGGAAGGGGAAATTCGCGCACCGTGAAGCCGCGGTTCGGCGCGTAGTCCAGCAGCCCTTCACCGGCCAGCGCCTGCAAGGCCGCACGCACCGGGGTGCGTGACACCGATAGCGTCTTTGAGAGCTGGACTTCGTTGAGGCGTTCTCCGGCGCCGACGACTCCGCCCAGAATGGCTTCCCGAACGCGGTCCATCACGGAAAGCGCGCGGTTGCCGGCGCGCGTTCCGCCTCCGGATTCTGCCGTCGTTTGGTCCATCACATCCGCCATCGGGAACGGCCGTCCACGCCAAATATGTATACACTTTGGCTGAAGCCTATCATGGCTATCCTCCAAAAATCCAGCAGTGATGCCAGTTTTTGGATACATGAGGCCTCGACGTCGAGGCGCTCGTCAAAAAGTGTATGTAGTTGGTATTGACTCAGTCGTGCTTTCATCGAACGATGCTAACGGTCGTTCAAGTGGTGGGGAGTGCCAGGTCCATGGCGGTGAGCAGTGCGGAGATCAGCGAAAACGCCATCGAACTGATCACCGCGGACCGAAACCCTCATTACGAGCCGTTCGGCTGGCATCACTGGCCCGAACATCCCTGGCTTGCCTACCAATTCCGCCGCGGCCTCGGCGAAAGCCAGGAGGGGGGCGGCAGCGTCAGCGAGATCATGCAGGCGGGATCGCGGATGATCCCGGGCGATCTGGAAAGCTGGCACGTCGAATGGATGCGGATCGCCGATCGCAACTGGAAGCGCGGCCTTGCCGAGGAAGAAGCGGGCCATATCCGCACCGCGATGAACTGCTTCCTGCGCGCGGCGGACTATTATCGCCAGGCCGAATTCCATCTCGAGCCCGATGATGCGCGGCGGCTGCCGACGTTTGAGAAGATGGAAGCCTGTTCGCACAAGTTCATCTCCTACCTCAACCCGCCAGGTGAGGTGGTCGAGATACCTTACGAGCCGGGCAAGCCAATCTGCGGCTATTTCATTCGCGCGCCATTTCCTAACCGAAAATTGCCGGTGCTGATCTGCATGGGCGGATTGGACTCGATCAAGGACGAGATGTGGTTCATGCAAGCTCATGGCTGCCTGCAACGCGGCATCTCCGTGCTGATGATTGACGGCCCCGGCCAGGGCGGCACGCTGCGGCGGCACAAGATCGCGACCCGGCACGACAGCGAAGTGCCGATCGGCAAGTGCATCGACTGGCTGGAAAAGCGCGATGACGTTGACACCAGGCGGATCGCGGTGTGCGGCTCCAGCATGGGCGGCTATTACGCCGCGCGCGCCGCCTGCTACGAGCATCGGCTGGCGGCGGCCATTTCGCACGGTGCGATCTGGTCGGTGCATGACATGTGGGGAACCAAGGGCGACGATTTCGGCCTCGCCATGCATATAAGATGGGTGTTCGGCGCCAAATCGATGCGCGAGGCCCACGCGCTGATGAAGCCGTTCACCCTCGAAGGGCACCTGGAACACATGCGCTGCCCCTATCTGGTGCTGCATGGCGGCCACGACGTGCTGACCGTGACCGCGGCGCGGAGCACCTACGATTATGCCAAGGCCCACGGCGTCGAGGCGACACTGCGCGTTCTTGAGCCCGAGGAAACCGGCGCCGAACACTGCCAGCACGATAATCCCACGATCGGTCAGGAAGTATTGGCCGACTGGTTGGCCGATCGCTTCGGCATCGACCAGCGGGAGCTGCTGAAAACCTCCATCAATCCTTTTGTATGAGGCGTGTCATGAAATCAGCTGTGAATCTGGGCGTCGATCATCCGAAAGCCGCCGTCGTCGCCATCGATCTGCATCGCGGTCATCTCGACATGGCGGTCGCGACCATGCCGACGGCGCCGGACGTTGCGGCGCGCGTGATTGCCGCCAACAAGCGGCTGTTCGACTGGTGCCGCGGCAATGGCATCCCCGTCATCCACCAGGTGACGTCCTATCGCGACGCGGAGGAAATCCGCGTCAATCCGTTCTGGCGCGCGGGCGCCGAGAACCCCAACAGCACGCGCAAGAACGCGATGCGGCACAATATCATCGGCGGCCCCGGCTGCACGGTGATGCCGCAACTGCTTGATCCGCGCGATTTCATCGTCAACACCAAGAAGCGCTACGATTGCTTTCTGGCGACCGATCTGGATTTCCTGCTGCGCTCGCACGGCATCAACACGCTTCTGATCACCGGCGTGAACACCAATTCCTGCGTGCTCGCCACGACGACGGCAGCGAATGTTCGCGACTATGCCTTGATCGTGGTCGAAGACTGCGTCGACAGCATGGACGGGCCGGAACTGCATGCGGCGGCCCTGGCCTGTATTCGCACCGCCTTTGGCTCCGTGATGAACACCGATGCGGTGATGGCGCTTGAAGGGCTTGCAGCCCGTAAGCCCAACGCCGCATGATCTCGCTGTTTTCTTAAATCGAACCAAGAGTGTCCGCCATGACCGGTCCCATGCTTCCGCGCGAACGTTCCGACTATTCCGCCATCGTTGACCGTCCGCCGCTGAAATTGCCGGGCGGCGCACGCATGATTGTCTGGACCATCGTCAATCTGGAAGTCTGGGATATTTCCAAGCCGATGGCGCGGCAGGTGCTGCCGGCGCCGACCGGCGCTCCATTGTTGCCGGACGTGCCGAACTGGAGCTGGCATGAATATGGCATGCGGGTCGGCGTATGGCGGTTCTTCGATCTCTACAAAAAACACGGCATTGCGCCGACGCTCTCGATCAACGCGCGCGTCTGCGAGGATTATCCGCGTGTGGCGCAACAGGCCAAGGACGCCGGCTGGGAATTCATGGGCCATGCCTATGAACAGGGACCGATTCACAAAGAGGCCGACCAGAAGGCCATGATCGCGCGCTCGATGGGAGTGATCGAGAAATTCACCGGCAAGCCCCCGGTCGGCTGGCTCGGGCCCGGCCTGACCCAGACGCTGGAAACGCCCGAACTTCTGGCGGAAGCGGGCGTCAAATATATCGGCGACTGGGTCTATGACGACGAGCCGACGGTGATCCGCACCGAGAAGGGCCCGCTGGTGACGCTGCCTTATACGGTCGAGCTGAATGACATTCCGATGATGCTGGTGCAGCATCATGACAGCGATCATCTACTCCGGCGCACCATCGACAGTTTCGATCGCCTCTATGCGGAGAGCAAGGATCGGCCGAAGATCATGTCGATCGCGATTCACCCCTACATTTCCGGCCAGCCGTTCCGGATCAAGTATCTCGAGCAAATCTACGACTACGTGAACAAGCACGAAGGCGTGGTGCACTGGAACGGCGAGCAGATCCTCAACTGGTACCAGGGCCAGAAGGCATGAACGTCCATGCTCCGCACGCGCTGCCGACGGTAGCTGCTACCGAAGCCGCGGTCGCCGGTGGCGGTTCCTTTCCGGTTCGACGCATCTACTGCGTCGGCCGTAATTATCTCGATCACATCAGGGAAATGAAGGAAGCCGACGAGCGCGACCCGCCTTTCTTTTTCCAAAAGCCCCGCGACGCCCTCGTGCTGGACGGCGCGCGCGTTCCCTATCCGCCGTTCACGTCCGATTTTCAGTTCGAGGTCGAACTGGTCGTAGCCCTCGGCAGAGGTGGACGCGACGTCGCCGTTGAGGCCGCCAACAGCCTGATCTGGGGCTATGCCGTCGGGATCGATTTGACCCGCCGCGACCGCCAGCGCGACGCCCGCGATCTGCGTTTGCCGTGGGAAGTCGGCAAGAGTTTCGATGCGTCGGCGCCGTGCGGGCCGATCGCGCAAGTGCGCGATCCCGCTCATTTCGAGCATTGCGCGATCACGCTTGCCGTCAACGGCGTTGAGCGTCAGCGCGGCGACATTGGTCAGATGATCTGGAACATCCCCGAAGTGATCGCGCAATTGTCCAAGCAAGTCACATTGGAGGCTGGCGACCTGATCTATACCGGTACGCCCGCGGGCGTCGGTCCCGTCGTGCCGGGCGATCTGATCACGGCCCACATCGACGGATTGCCGTCGCTCACCATCACCATTACCCGACCCGAGGCTTGAACGATGCTGCCGACCGAACGCATTTCCTATTCGCCGATATCAGAGCGCCCGGCGCTGAAACTGCCCGATGGCAAGCGCATGGCGGTGTGGGTAATCGTCAACGTCGAGGAGTGGGATGCGAACCAGCCGATGCCGCGCACGGTGTTGACGCCGCCGGCCGGTGGTTCGCCGTCGCCGGACATTCCGAACTGGGCCTGGCACGAATACGGCAACCGCGTCGGCTTCTGGCGCCTGCTCAAGATCTTCGACGAGTTCAAAATTCCGGCCGCGCTTGCCATTAACGGCTCGGCGCTCGCGGCATATCCCGCGATCGTCAATGCCGCGAAGGAACGTCACTGGGAATTCATGGGGCACGGCTTCACCCAGCGCAACATGCAGAAGGTCGAGAACGAGCGCGAGGACATCCGCAAGACCGCCGATGTCATCGCCAAGGCGACCGGCAAACGTCCGCGCGGCTGGCTCGGCCCCGGTCTTACCGAGACCTGGGAAACGCCGGACCTCCTGAAGCAGGAAGGCTATGATTATGTCGCCGACTGGGTGCTCGACGACCAGCCGGTCTGGCTCAAGACGACCACGACGCCGATCGTCAATATCCCCTACACCCAGGAATGCAACGACGTCGCCATGATGCTGATCCAGCATCACAAGGCGTCCGAATATCAGGATCGTGCGCTCGACCAGTTCGAGCAGATTTATGAGGATGCGGCCCAATCCGCCCGCGTCATGGCGCTGGTGATCCATCCCTACATCATGGGCGCGCCGCATCGGACCAAATATTTCCGCCGTATCTTCGAGACCATCCGGCAAAAGCCCGACGTGGCGTTCATGACCGGCGAACAGATTCTCGACTGGTATCTCAAGACGGGACCGAAAGCGCCGTGAGGAGATGAGCACTTTCCAGCTTCTCAACGGACTGACCTTTGCCGCGCTGCTGTTTGTCGTCGCAAGCGGCTTTACGCTGATCTTCGGTCTGCTTCGGATCGTCAATCTCGCCCATGGCGCACTTTATCTGCTCGGCGGCTATATCGGCTTTGCGGTCGCGACCAGGACCGGCAGTTTCGCGCTCGGCGGTTTGGGCGCGATGGTGGCGATCGCGGCGATCGGCTTCGTGCTCGATCAGGGCTTGTTGCGCTTTGTCCGCGGCAACGATCTGCGCCAGGTGTTGCTCACATTGGGTTTTGCGTTCGTGATCGACGATATGTCGCTGGTGATCTGGGGCGGCGACAGTTTTACGGTGCCGATCCCGCAAATGCTCAAGGGCGGCATGCGGGTGTTCGGCACGTTCTACCCGACCTACCGGCTGTTCGTGCTGGCGACGGGCATCGTGGTGTTCGCGAGCCTTTGGGGTCTGTTGAATCACACCCGGCTCGGCGCGCTGATCCGCGCCGGTGTTGACGATGCCGAAATGGTGGAAGCCTCCGGCGTCAACATCCGCCGCGTTTTTCTCGTCACCTTCCTGCTCGGCTCGGCGCTGGCCGGTCTCGGCGGACTGATGGGCGGGGCCTTCCTATCGCTTTATCCGTCGGCCGATGCTGAAATCCTCGTCTTCAGCCTCGCCATCGTCATCATCGGCGGCCGCGGCAGCCTTGTCGGCGTCGGCGTCGGCAGTCTGCTGGTCGGGCTCCTCAATACGCTCGGGCAGGTGATGTTTCCCGAACTCGCTTATTTCGTGATTTTCGGGCCGATGGCGCTGTTGCTCGCGTTCCGCCCGCTTGGCCTGTTCGGACGGGCGGCTGCGACATGACCGAGGCCAGATCAGCGCCGATCAGGGTTACCGGCATGACCGGCCGCGCGGTGGTCGTCGTCCTCGCCATCCTGGCGATCGCAGCCGCGCTGCCGCTTGTCTTGTCGAACTATCAGGTTGGGCTCGCCACCGAGATGCTGATCTTCGGCATGCTCGCGATGTCGATCGATATCCTCGCGGGCTTTGCGGGGCGAACCTCGCTCGGCCATGGCGCGATCTTCGGGGTTTCCGGCTACGTGGTGGTCTACGTCTCAGCCCAGCTCGGCTTGCCACCGGCGGTCGCTTTTCTGCTTGGCATGGCGGCAGCAACGGCGGTGGCGATTGTGTTCGCGCTGCTCGCGGTACGCACCTCCGGCGTCTATTTCCTGCTGCTGACGCTTGCGCTCGGCATGATCGTCTGGGGCATCTGCCTGCGCTGGACGCAAGTGACCGGTGGCGAGAACGGCATGCGCGGCGACGTGCGGCCGGCCTTTCTACTGATGCATCGTGCCTTTTACTGGGCGGTGCTCGCCGTTACGGCGCCCGTGAGTTATGCGATGTGGCGATTTGTCCGTTCGCCCTTCGGCCTGACGCTGCTCGGCATCCGCGACAGCGAAAGCCGTATGAGAAGCCTCGGCTATAATGTGCCGCTGCATTTGTTCGTGGGCTTTGCGGTGTCCGGCTTCTTCGCCGGCATTGCCGGCGCGCTCTATGCGATGTTCAACAATTTCGTCAGTCCATCGACCGTCGCGCTAGCGCAATCGGTGGAAGGCGTCTTGATGATGATCGCCGGCGGCGTCGGCACGTTGTTCGGCGGCTTCGTGGGGGCTGCCGCGATCATCGCGCTGGAGAATGTCGTCAGCGCCTATACCGAGCGCTGGCAGACCGTGCTCGGCCTCACCTTTATCGTGATCATGATTTTCGCGCCTGAGGGCATCATCGGCACGCTGCGCGGCGTTCTGGCACGCCGCGCAAAGTGACAAGAAACGTTACAAGGGCAATTGATCGTTTCGAAAGGACATTGAAATGGACCGCAGGCAATTCCTTAAAAATTCCACCGCCGTTGTTGCGGCGGCTGGCACGACGGTTGCGTCGTGGCGGCGTGCACGCGCGCAAAGCGCGCCCATCAAGATCGGCCTTCTGACGCCGCTCACCGGCGTGGTCGCCTCCGGCGGCAAGGAGATGGTCGAGGGTGTGCAGTTCTATCTGGAGTCGGTGAATTACCAGATCGCAGGCCGCAAGGTTGAACTCGTGATCGAGGACGATGCGTCCAATCCCGACACCGCGCTACAGAAGGCCCGGCGCCTGGTCGAGCAGGGCAATTGCCACATGCTGATCGGCGACCTCCTGGCCAATACCGGCCTGGCGGTTGCCAACTACGTCAAGGGCACCGGCACGCCGTATTTCATTCCGATCATCGCGGCCGACGATCTGACCCAGCGCCAGCGCATCAAGAATGTCATCCGTGTCGCCGGGTACACCGGGAGCGCTTTCACCCATCCGTTCGGCGATTGGTGCCTGAAGCAGGGTTACAAGAAGATCGCGACCATCAGCCAGGATTACACCTTCGGCCACGAACAATGCGGCGGTCTCGCCCAGGTCTTCACCGAAGGCGGTGGCGAAATCGTCCAGCAATTCTGGCATCCGCTCAACACCGCCGACTTCAGTCCATATCTCGGCCAGTTGGCGGATTTGAAGGTCGATGCGATCTTCGCCATGGAAACCGGCGCGGATGCGACGCGGCTGATCCAGCAATATGCAAGCTTCGGCCTCAAGGGCAAATTCCCGTTGCTCGGCGCGATGAACGCCACCGATCAGTCCGTGATCCGCACGCTCGGCGAGGAGTGCGACGGCATCATCGCGTCGGCCCATTTCGCCGAAGGCTCCGACAATCCGGTCACGCAGAAGTTCACCAGGGATTACGAAGCCAAGTACGGCAAGATTCCCTCGCTTTACGGCTTCTCGATGTATTCCGGTATCATGTGGGTGGCGGAAGCGCTCGAGAAGATCGGCGGCAAGGTCGAGGACCGCGACGCCTTCCTCGATGCCGTGCTCAAGACCGAGCTCACGGGATCGCCACTCGGCACGACCGTCAAGCTCGATGCCTACGGCAATCCGATCTACGACGTTCAGATCCGAAAAGTGGTCAAGCGCGCCGACGGTAAATACTGGAACGTGCCGATTGCGAACTATCCAGGCGTCTCGCAATTCTGGAAGTATGATCCGGAGACCTACATGAAGCAGCCGCCTTATTCGCGGACCTTCCAGGGAATCAAGAAAGCTTAAGTGCGATTGAGAAAGCCTGATCAATAGCCGTGTCCGATCCGATCCTCACGCTTTCCGATGTGGTCGTTGCGTTCGACGCGCTTCGCGCGGTCGATGGCGTCAGCCTCACCGTGCCGCGGGGCGAGCGCCGCGCCATCATCGGACCCAACGGCGCCGGCAAGACCACGCTGTTCAACGCCATCGCCGGCGCGCTGCCGCCGACCGCAGGCCGCATCGCGTTCGACGGTCACGATATCACCCGCCTGCCGCCGCACCGGCGCGCCCGGCTTGGGGTGTCCCGCACGTTCCAGATTACGAATCTGTTTCCGCGGCTCTCCGTGCGCGACAACATGGTGCTGGCGTTGCGCGGGCGGTCGCCGCGTAAGTTTTCGCTGTTCGGCACGCCCGATATCGACACGATCGAAGGACCACAGATCGCCGCCGCGCTCGAGGCGGTGCGGATCGCCGGCCGCGCCGACATCATGGTGAAAGATTTGTCTTACGGCGAGCAGCGCCAGCTCGAAATCGCGCTGTCGCTCGTCACCTCGCCACGGCTTTTGCTGCTGGATGAGCCGGCCGCCGGGCTCTCTCCCTCGGAGCGCTCGATGGTCGCCGAAATCATCCGTTCGCTGGGGCGGGATATCACCGTCGTTCTGATCGAACACGATATGGATCTGGCGCTCGGCCTTGTCGACCGCGTGACCTGCATGTTTGAGGGCCGCGTGCTGGTGGAAGAGGCGCCCGACGATATCAGGCGGAATAAACAAGTGCAGGAAGTCTATCTGGGGCGGCCGCGTCATGCTTGAAGTTCGTGACCTGCACAGCGGCTACGGCGACGCGCTGGTGGTTCGCGGCGTCTCGCTCGATGTCGGCGCGGGCGAGATCGTAGCCGTGCTCGGTCGTAACGGCATGGGCAAGACGACGCTGATCCGCTCCATCATGGGACTGACGCCGCCGCAGATTCGTTCGGGGTCGATTACCTGGCGCGGCGAAAGTCTCATCGGCTTGCGGCCGCACGACATCGCCGCGCGCAAAATCGCGATCGTACCGCAAGGCCGGCGCCTGTTTCCGTCGCTGACCGTGACCGAGCATCTGACAATGCTAAAGGGCGCCCGCGCCAAAACCGGATGGACGCTGGATCGCGTTTTCGGGCTTTTTCCGCGCTTGGCGGAGCGGCGTCACCATCGCGGCGGGCAATTGTCCGGTGGCGAGCGCGGCATGCTCGCGGTTGGTCGCGCTTTGATGATCGATCCGGAGCTCATCCTGATGGATGAGCCTTCCGAAGGGTTGGCGCCGGTTATGGTGCAGCATCTGGAAGGGATCGCCCGCAATCTCAAGCGAGAGGGACTTTCGATCCTTCTGGTCGAGCAGAATCTTTACAGCGCGCTGGATGTGGCTGATCGTGTGTACGTTCTGGAGACCGGTCAGGTCGTGCATCAGGCCGATGCGGCGGCGCTGGCGCAACAGACCGAGTTGTTGTTTGCGCGTCTCGGCGTGCAGTAGTGCCTGATCGGCGCTTTTCGCTTCAGATAAAGTCGGAATCGGTCAGTTGAAATCGATCCAGGCGCGGTAAAGCCCCAGTCGAGGCGAAGTCGCGGAATTGCACCAATATCGGTGGCCGCAGCCGTCCCGGCAGGGCAAATCCAGGAAGATATGGCAGGTTGTTGTTGAGACCGGCGTAAACGAAGACACGATGCTTCCAGAGGCGGCAGGCGGCGTCGATCATTGTGCGCACGTCGCTTGAGGCGACGACGGCGCCCGGCCGCGCCAGGAAGCCGCACAGCAGTACGTGGCTGATGCCGCGTGTTTTGCGCGAAGATGAGATCAACAGGAGGTCGGGGGTCGCGTGGATCGCATAGTCGCGGGTCGGATCGCTGGCGCGATCGAACAGAGTTGCGGCATCCCAGTGCAGCCCGTTTTCGCTCGGCGGCGTCACAAAGCCGGCCAATCGCTCGATCGTCTGATCTCTCGAAAGCGTCTTGATCAGGTCTGAAAATTTCAACCGTCCGCGGCGCGACCAGCCGAGGTTGACACCTGCGCGAACCGGCAACGAAAGCAGTGGGCGCAACTTGACGAACCGGGCGTTGAGCGGAGCCGAGATCGCGTTCGGGAGCGTGAGGATGACGCGAATCCGGTTCGCCTCGCACAGCCGCTCGACCTCTTGGTAGAGGCGGCGAACCAGGCCCGGCGAACGATGGTCTTTCAGAATGAAGAGATCGATCAGTTGGGTTGCGATCACGGGTGCGCCGTCGAGATAGACTTTCTGGTGCAGCAGGACGATCTGGCCAATTTTCTTACCGTCGGCGAAGGCTGCCACAACCGCGCTGCCCAGACCAAAGCCGCGCTCGTAAAGCCACTTCATCCGCGGCGCGGAGAAGCTGACATCTTTCGATCCAAACGCTTCGGTGGCAATGCGTGCCGTGCTTTCAAAATCGACGGCACCTTCTTCCAAAACTGTAATCATCCAAAAATCTGCCCGTCACGCGAGCCGAGTCGCGTCCCCAGCCTCACCATAGCCCAAAACGGTACTCTTGCGGGAGCGGGAGGGAGCCCCCATCTCAACGGGCCGAAGGAATTGAACATGCTGGATTTTACTCAACACGGCTCTGACGACCTCGGTTCGGCTGCTGCACCCGTGACGACGCCCGACGGCGATCAGTCGCTGCTCGATGCCTATTCGAACGCGGTCATCGGCGTGACCGAGCGGGTGGGGCCTGCGGTGGTTCGCGTCGAGACCAGTGCCGGGGCGCCCGGGACAAGATCGCGCGGCGGGCTCGGTTCCGGGATCGTGATTTCGCCGGACGGCCTGGTTCTGACCAACAGCCATGTGGTCGGCTCGTCTCGGCAGATCCGCCTGCAGGATATCGAAGGGGTTGTCACCGACGCCCGCGTGCTCGGCGTCGATCCCGATACGGACCTGGCGCTGCTGCGTGCCGATGGCGCGCGAGACCTGCGCTATGCTTCGCTCGGCAATTCGCAGAATTTACGCCGTGGGCAGTTGGTGGTCGCTATCGGCAATCCGCTCGGCTTCGAATCGACGGTCACGGCAGGCGTCGTGTCGGCGCTTGGCCGTTCGATCCGTTCGGTGAGCGGCCGCACCATCGAGGACGTGATCCAGACCGACGCCGCGCTCAATCCCGGTAATTCCGGCGGACCGCTGGTCTCGTCGGCCGGCGAGGTCATCGGCATCAACACCGCGATCATCAGCGGCGCGCAAGGAATCTGCTTTGCGGTTGCCAGCAATACCGCGCAATTCGTGCTTTCGGAGATCATCCGACACGGCTATGTCCGCCGCGCCTATATTGGCGTGTCGGGCCAGACGGCGGTGGTGCCGCGACGGCATGCGGTGATCGCCGGCATCGATAACAAGATGGGCGCCCTGCTGGCGCAGATCGAGCCCGATGGGCCGGCTTCGCGCGCGGGCCTGCTGCCGGGCGATGTCGTGGTCAAGATCGACGGCGTCGCCATCCACGGCGTTGACGATCTGATCCGGGTGCTCGACCGCGATCGGATCGACCGCGCGCTGAAAATGGATGTGTTGCGGCTCGGCCGCCTGCGCGAGTTCGACATCCATCCTGTCGAGCGCAAACCGTCGGTGCGGCAAGGCTCCGCACCTTAGCTGGCCGCCTACGCTTTGCTCGGGATGCTGGCTGCGTGCGATCCCGCGGATTGATTGACGTCAGGTGCGATCGAGCGGCTTTGATGATATGGCAGACCGGGGCTGAGAACTGCCTGGAGTTGATCGGACGGCACAGGCCTGGCCAGCAAAAAGCCCTGCAACAGGTCGCAGCCCAGGTTCTGCAACAGGCTTTGGTGTTCGACTGTCTCGACGCCTTCCACGACCACCTTCAGGCCGCAGGCTTGGGCGAGATTGATCATTCCACCGAGCAGTTGCCGGCGCTTTCCGTATTCGGCGAGAAAGCTCCGGTCGATCTTGATGACATGGCATGGCAAGTACTGAAGATATTCGAAGTTCGCATATCCCGAGCCGAAGTCGTCGAGCCAGATCTCGACGCCGATGGCAGCCAATTCGCGCAAACGCTCCAATGTGTCGTGGGAGCGATCAATAACGGAGTCTTCCGTCAGTTCGAACACCAGCCTGCGTGCGGGTAAGCCAGTCTCCCGTAAGGTACGCTCGATCGAGCCGAACAGATCGGGGGAGCGCAGATTGAGCGGCGACAGATTGACGCTGGCTTTGAGCCCGTCGTCCCAGCGTGTCGCTTCGTGGCATGCTGACGTCAGCACCCAGTCCAGCAGCTTGTCGATCAACCCGTGCAACTCCGCCGCCCTGACAAATTCGAGCGGTGAAACATGGCCTCGAACAGGACTATTCCAGCGTGCGAGCGCTTCGATGGCGACCGGTTGACCGTTTTTGGCGTCGTAGATCGGCTGGTAGTGCAGGCAAAGTTCACTGCCGTTTTGCAACGCTCGTGCGAGGTCGTTTGCGACTTCTCGAAGCTCATCGGCGCCGGATTTTTCAGCCGGCAGCTTTTGCGCCTTGGAAGCTTCTTCGCCCGATAGAAGATCGAGCCTGTTGTCGAACACGACCGGTAGCCCCAGCCTCGTGCTCTTCGATTTATAAAGCGCCTGGTCCGCCTTCAGCATCAGTTCGTCGGCGGTGGTGGCGTGGTCGGGAGCGATCGCAATGCCGACACTTGCAGCCACGTTGGCGGAGCCGAATGCGCCAAGAAAATACGGATCCCGAAGCACGCGTGCCAATTCGTTCGCGACGCGAAGCGCTGAGGTCGTCGACGAATCCGGCAACAGGATTGCAAATTCGTCGCCGCCAAGTCTGGCAGCAGTGTCGTCACTGCGAATGGAGTCTTTCAACCGCATCGCGACATTCTTCAGGAGCACGTCGCCGGCGGCGTGCCCAAGCCGGTCGTTGACGTCCTTGAAGCCGTCGAGATCGAGACACAACAAAGCGCAAGCATTACCCGATATCGCGCGCGTTATCGCGTGATTGAGCCGATCGGTGAAAAGACGCCGGTTCGGAAGCTCGGTAAGACTGTCATGGTGCGCCAGAAACTCGACCTGAGCTTCGGCCTTCCGCCGTTCGGTGATGTCTTCATAGGTGCAAACCCAACCACCGTCTTCCAATGGCTGATGATGGATTGCGATGAGTCTGCCGTCGCCGAGTTCCTGAAGAAAAATTCCCTTCTCACGGCGATCGATGAAGGCTTTGCGAGCCGAGTAGATCTCGTCCACGCTGCGGCCGGGATAGTTGCCGAGTGCACAACTATCGGCAAGCACATCGTACAGTTTCATTCCGGTGCGAAGCCGGCTCATCGGCTGATTGTAGATCCGGCAGAATTGCTCGTTGACCAGTTCAAGCCGATCCTCCGGGGCGTAAAGGCAGATACCTTGCGGCAGGTTGGCGATCGCCTGTTCGAACCGCTGCCTGAAGGCACCCGGACGCGCGAAGCGCCAGGACAGGTCGTAACGAAGCGCTGCCAGCACTTGCGCGATTCGACGGCGCCCGACGCTGGGGCGGAGCGATTGATTTTTGATCTGGCGCCACACGGTAGTTGTCCTGCCGGTTCCCAAAAAAGCGAATATTTTCCGGGCACCTAACCACGAAAGACTAAGAGCGGCGTTAAAACCGGCTGTGCCGTTTTTTCGAGCACATGCCTTATCGACGCGGAGAAGGCTTTGTTGAGCGCCTTACGCCGGCGTTTGCCGGCACGGTCGAAAGAAATCGCTAACTAAAATCGAACGTAGCTCGGTCTGCGGCGTAGGGCGTCGACAACGATACGTAAATGCCGAAGAACCGCGAATCGCGTAGCCCCCATGCGGCGGGTTGTTCCCGATTTATGGTCAGCATGGTCCCACGCCTCGCACTGCGACATACCGTCATTGGGACGGCGGGGCTCTCGGGCCAATTTGGACTTCAAGCCGGCCCGTAAACTGTCTACTATCCAGCCAACTGAGCGGCGTCCGAGGGCATTCGATTCGATGGATCGCGGCGCAAGACTCGGACTCGGAGGCAATCTCTGACCAAGGGGCTTCTCACATTCGCCTTGACCCGGCGGCCGCTGGTGCTGTTGGGCCTGCTGCTTTTCATTGGGGCGGGCACGGTCGCCTTTTCGCGGCTTAACATCGAGGCCTATCCCAATCCGGCGCCCGTGATTCTGGAAATCACGGCGCAATCCCCGGGTCTCTCCGCCGAAGAGATGGAGCGCTACTTCACCATCCCGATCGAGGTCGGCCTTGCCGCGACGCCCGGCGTCGATGTGATTCGTTCAACCTCCTTCTACGGCCTGTCCTTTGTCCGCGTCGTCTTCCAGTACAACGTCGATTATTATTTCGCGCTCACGCAGACAGCCATCAACCTGCAACAGAACGTCACGCTTCCTGGCAACGTGACGCCCCAGATCCAGGCGACCAGTCTGGTCGGTGAAATCTACCGCTATGAGCTGGTCGGACCGCCGCACTTCGGACTGAGTAACCTGCGCACGGTACAGGATTGGATATTGCAGCGACGGCTCCTTGCCGTGCCCGGCGTCGTGCAGGTCAATACCTGGGGCGGCACGACCAAGGAGTATGATGTCGAGGTCGATCCGCGAAAACTTGAAGCCTACGGCCTGACATTGCCGCAGGTGATCAGCTCGATCGGCAACGCCAACGTCAACGTCGGCGGCCGCACGATCAATATGGGGCAGCAGTCTGTGAACGTCCGTGGCGTCGGGCTGATGGACGGCGGGGGTGCCGTCGACCTGACTCAAGGCTACAAGGTCCAGGACATCGAGAACGTGCTGCTTTCCGAGTCGCAAGGCTTGCCGTTGTTCGTGAAAGACGTGGCCAAGGTCTCGGTGGGTTATGTGCCCCGGCTTGGCAAGGCCGGTCGCGACCATTCGGACGACGTGGTGGCGGCGATCGTCATCATGAACCGGACGCTGCACACCAATGACGTTGTCGCTCGTGTTCGCTCGGAGATCGAGAAGATCAACACGGATGGAAGTCTTCCGCCGGGAGTAAAGCTGGTTCCGTTCTATGACCGCACTGTTCTGGTCGGGGTCACCACCAGCACCGTGCTGCATAACCTCATTTTCGGTGTTTTGCTGATTTTTGCCGTTCAATGGTTGTTTCTCGGCGATCTGCGCAGTGCGGTCATCGTGAGCGCCAACGTCCCGTTCGCTCTGTTCTTCAGCATCATCATCCTTGTGCTGCGCGGCGAGGATGCAAACCTGCTGTCGGTCGGCGCCGTCGATTTCGGCATCATCGTCGACTCCGCCGTGATTGTGGTCGAGAATGTGTATCGCAATCTCGCGTCCCGACGCGACGAAAGACAAGAGTTGTTGCATCAGCTCGCCGAGAAGCGGTGGGGGGCCGATCCGACGGCCGCCGGCTCGTTGAGCAACCCGACATGGACCGATCGGCTGCGGCTGATCCTGATCAGCGGTCTGCAGGTCGACAGGGCCGTGTTGTTCTCCACCGTGATCATCGTCGCGGCATTCATCCCGCTGTTCACCATGCAGGGCGTCGAGGGTCAGATTTTCGGCCCGATGGCGCGAACGTATGCCTATGCCCTGGTCGGAGCGCTTGCGGCAACATTCACGGTGACACCGTGTCTGGCGTCGCTGCTGCTCTCGGAACACCTGAGCGAAACCGAGACGATCGTCGTGCGCACGGTGCGCCGGGTCTACACGCCTCTGCTGCGCTGGTCGTTGCGTAACCGGCCGATCACCATTGCGATTGGGCTGGTTTTCATCGGCGTCTGTGGATTCCTCGGTTCGCGCCTCGGCAGTGAGTTCCTGCCGACGCTCGAAGAGGGGAACTTGTGGATTCGCGCGTCGATGCCGCCGACGCTCTCGCTCGAGGCGGGAGTGCCGCTGGTGGAGCGGATGCGTGAAATTCTGCTGCGCCATCCCGAAGTCATCACCGTGGTCTCTCAGCACGGCCGTCCCGACAACGGCAGCGATGCGGCGGGCTTCTTCAATGCGGAGTTCTTCGTACCACTGAAGCCGTTCGAGGAATGGCCGGCGGGATTGACCAAGGAGAAGCTTGTCGACGAATTGCAAGCCGAATTTTCCAGCGACTTCGTCGGCATCAACTTTAATTTCTCGCAGTACATCCAGGACAACGTCGAGGAGGGCCTGTCGGGCGTCAAAGGCGCGAACTCCATCAAGATCGTCGGTCCGGACCTTGCTACCCTTGAGCAAATCGCCAAGGTGGCTTTGCCCGAGATGGCTCAGGTGCCCGGCATTACCGACCTCGGCGCATTTTGGGTGCTCGGGCAGCCCAATCTGAACATCAAGATCGATCGGGAGAGGGCGGCGCGCTACGGACTCAACGTCAGCGATGCTAATAACGTCGTGCAGGCTGCTTTGGGCGGGACCGTGGCGACCACGCTTCTGGAAGCGGAACGCCAGTTCGGCGTGGTGGTACGGCTTGCGCCCGAATATCGCAACAACGTCGATGAAGTGAAGAACATCAAGGTCGGCGTCCAGACGCCGGCGGGGAACGCGCACATTCCTTTCAGCGACTTCGCCAACATCACGCTCGACACCGGCGCCTCCTACATCTTTCGCGAGAAGAACCAGCGCTTTGTGCCGATCAAATTCAGCGTCCGAGGCCGCGACCTTGCCGGTGCCATCGAGGAGGCGCAGCAGCGCGTCAACCGCAATGTGAAGCTGCCGGCCGGCTATCGTATCGATTGGGCCGGCGAATTCGATTCGTTGCAGCAGGCCAAGAAGCGGCTCGCTGTTATTCTTCCGATTACGTTCGTCCTAATCATGGTGCTGCTCTACGGTTTGTTCAATTCGTTCCGCGACAGCCTGTTGGCGCTGCTTGGACTTCCGTTCGCGGTCAGCGGCGGCATTCTCGGGCTGTATTTTTTCGGTTTGAACTTCAGCATCTCGGCGGCCATCGGATTCGTCTCGCTGTTCGGCGTCTCCGTCATGAGCGGCATTCTCATCATCCATGGCTATTATCGCGTCGCCAGCAGCGGTCTGGACCCGGCCGAGGCGATGTTCCGTGCGGTCGATCAGCAGATGCGGCCAATTCTGATGATGACACTCTCCGCCTGCATCGGCTTGCTTCCGGCTGCGCTCTCAACCGGTATCGGCAGCCAGGTGCAGCGACCGCTCGCGACCGTGATCGTGGGCGGAATGCTGATCGGGCCCGTCTTGCTGCTCGTGATCGTGCCCGCGATTCAGAGCTATTTTCTCGGGCGAGAGACTTCCCGTGAACCGCGACGGCCGCGGGAAGAAGCTGAACAGACCTAGTTGTCTTTTATCGCCGCGAGCAATTCGTCGGGCTGCTCGATCATCATCATGTGGCCGGCGGCGGGCAGCGCCACCGTGCGGGCATGTGGCATGGCGGCAGCGAGCGTCTTGCCGGCTTTGGCAGGCGTCATCATGTCGCGCTCGCCGAGGATGAAGGTGACTGGCACCTTGATTTGCGCCGCCGCAGCAAGCGCGTTCTGGTAGGTGTTGCAGGCGTTGAGGTCACTATGGAGCACGCCGGGAGCGCACCGCTGCAACACACGCTGGGCGCCTTGATGCATCCAAAGGCCTGGCGCGAGGCTGCCGCCGAGTTCGGCCTTGAGGCCCAGCCCCCAGATCGAGACCATGTCGATTGCCGAGGGATCGTTCGCTTCGGCCGCCTTCAGAAGATCGGGCCCGACCGTCATCGTCGCGGCAGTGCCGATCAAGCTTAGGCCCGACACTCTGTCGGGGTGTCGCGCCGCGGTCTCAAGCGCAATCAGAGAGCCCATGGAGTGGCCGATAAGTCTTGCCGGTCGCGCACCGGCGGCATCCAGCAAGGCGGCGGTCCAGTCGGCCATGCCGGCGATGGTCATCAGCGACTTTCCCTGCGAGCGGCCATGGCCGGGGAGGTCCGGTGCCAGCACGGAATATCCGTGATGGGCGAACCAGCGGCTGTGCAGCGCCCAGGTTGAATGATCGAAACCCGCGCCGTGCAGCAAAACCACCGCAGGCAGGGACGGCTCGAACGGCCTGCCGCCGGTCGCCACGAAGGTCTCAACGCCATCCACGGACAATTGCATGGCTTAAACTCTTTGCGAGGCGCGCAGCGCCTGCCCGAGGTCATCGAGAATATCAACAACCGCCTCGATGCCGACGGAAAGCCGCACCAGTTCCTCGCCGATGCCCGCCGCCTGAAGCTGCGCGGCATCCATCTGCTGATGCGTGGTGCTGGCGGGATGGATCACCAGCGTCTTGGCATCGCCGACATTGGCGAGATGGCTGATCAGTCGCAACGACTCGATGAATTTCTTGCCGGCGGTGCGGCCGCCTTTGATGCCGAAAGAGACGATCGAGCCGGCGCCGCGCGGCAGCAGCTTTTTGGCGAGAGCATGATCGGGGTGGTTCTCCAGCGCCGGATGCAATACCCAGTCGACAGCCTTGTTGGTGGCGAGAAATTCCAGCACCGCAAGCGTGTTGCTCATGTGGCGTTCCATGCGGACGCCGAGCGTTTCGATGCCTTGCAAAAGCTGGAACGCATTCATCGGCGACAGACATGCGCCGAAATCGCGCAAGCCTTCAGTGCGCGCCCGCATGATGAAGGCGGCCTGGCCGAATTGCTCGTCGAAAACGATGCCGTGATAGCCGGCATACGGCTCGGTCAGAACGGGGAATTTGCCGGAGGCGTGCCAGTCGAACCGGCCGCCATCGACGATCACGCCGCCGATCGCGATACCATGGCCGCCAAGCCACTTGGTCGCCGAGTTCATCACGATATCGGCGCCGAGTTCGATGGGGCGGCTGAGAAACGGCGTTGCGAAGGTGTTGTCGATCAACAGCGGAATTTTTGCGTCATGCGCGATTTGCGCGACGGCCGGAATGTCCAGCACTTCCAGTCCGGGATTGCCGATGGTCTCGCCGATGATGAGTCTGGTTGTCGGACAGAGCGCCGCGCGAAACGCGTCGAGCGCGCGTGGCTTCACGAATGTCGTCGTGATGCCGAAGCGCGGCAGCGTGTGCGCCAGGAGGTTGATGGTGCCACCATAGAGCGAGGCGGAGGCGACGATATGATCGCCGGCATTGAGAAGTGTCGCAATTGCCAGGTGAAGCGCTGCCATACCGCTCGCGGTCGCGATCGCGCCGACGCCCGCTTCCAGCGCGGCTATCCGCTCTTCCAGCACCGCCGTGGTCGGATTTGATATCCGCGTATAGATGTGGCCGGCACGTTCCAGGTTGAACAGCGCCGCAGCGTGATCGGAATCCTGAAAGACGTAAGAGGTGGTCTGGTAGATCGGCACGGCGCGTGCGCCGGTCGCAGGGTCGGCCCTTTGGCCGGCATGCAGGCTCAGGGTCTCAAAGGCAGGCGGCTTGGGTGTGGGCATGCGGATGCTCGCCGGACGATAAGGGTGGCCGCGTTAGACATGCACGGCGGTACGGACCCGCCCGGCATTGCCGAACACGCGCAGGTAACGCTCGACTTCGCTCGCCGCACCAGTGGCCTTTTCCGGATTGTCCGAGAGTTTGACCGCGGGCCGGCCATCGACCGATGTCACCTTGCAGACGATCGAGATCGGATCGAGATTGATCGAACCGTTCGGCGCGCATCCGACGAAATCGTTGGTGAGGTTCGTGCCCCAGCCGAAACTGATACGGACGCGGCCGGCAAAGTGCCGATAGGTTTCCTCGATCGATTCGACGTCCATGGCGTCGGAAAAGACCAGAAGCTTTTCCTTCGGGTCTTGTCCCTTCTGTTTCCACCAGGCGATGATTTCTTCGCCGGCGGCGATCGGCGGCGCGCTGTCCGGCCGAAAGCCGGTCCAGTCCGCGACCCATTCCGGCGCGTCGCGCAGGAAAGCCTTGGTGCCAAAAGCATCGGGCAGGGCGATCAGCAGGTTGCCGCCATAGGTGTGGCGCCATTGATCGAGAATGCGATAGGGCGCCCAGCGCAGCTCATTGTCGTCATTTGCCAGCGCGGCTGCGACCATCGGCAGTTCGTGGGCGTTAGTGCCGATTGCTTCGAGATCGTTGTCCATCGCCAGCAATACGTTGGAGGTACCGGTGAAGGACGAGCCCAATCCTTCCTTGACCGCTTCGACGCACCAGCGCTGCCACAGGAAACCATGACGCCGCCGCGTGCCGAAATCCGACAGCCGCAAACCGTCCAGCTTCCGCAACCGCTCGACCTTGGTCCAGAGCTTGGCTTTGGCGCGTGCGTAGAGCACATCGAGCGCAAACCGCCCCTGTCCCTTCATGACCTGGCGCGAGCGCAGTTCATTGAGAATGGCGAGCGCCGGAATCTCCCACATCGTCGTATGGGTCCACGGCCCGTAGAAATTCAGCTCGTACTGGCCGTCGACTTTCTTGAGTTCGTATTCGGGCAGGCGGAAGGTCGAGAGGTAGTTGATGAAGTCAGGCGAGAACATCTGGGTCTTGCCGTAGAACGTGTTGCCGGCGAGCCAGATTAATTCCTTTTTGCTGAAGCGGATCGAGCGGGCGTGATCGAGCTGTGCGCGCAACTCGCCTTCGTCGATCACTTCGGCGAGCCGGACATGCTTGCTGCGGTTGATGACCGAGAAGGTCACCCGCTGGTTCGGGTATATGTCCCGGATCATTTGCAGCATCAGGAGCTTGTAGAAATCGGTGTCCAGCAGGCTGCGCACGATCGGATCGAGCCGCCAGCTGTGATTATGGGTTCGAGTCGCGATATCGGTGACTGTCATGAAGGAAAGTCTAGCGTGCGAAACGCTTTGCAACCAGTGCGGTGGCTTTGATATTCGCTTCAGTGTTTCCGCGGTCCGTCCAAGCGAATATCAAAGCCAAAACCGCACTGGAATCATATATTTGCCAGTGTCCCTTGGATTTTGACATTCGTAAACGAACTCGCCGATGCATACGAATGTCAGAACCGGGACTTTGGTGGGTTTTAGCCTGCGTTGCCTTGCCGGATACGCATGATGGTGTCCCGAACCCCCGTCCAGGCCGGCTTTTGCGGCGCAAATTGCTGCCGGAGATATGAGACGAGTTCCGCCAGTTGGTCGTCGGACAGGCTGTCCCGGAAGGCCGGCATATAGCCGAGATCACTCGAAACCGGGGCCATGATGCCGTGCAGGATCACTTGGATCAGGTTATCGGGGGTAGCCGCGTGCACGTTGCTGTTGAGCGCCAAAGAAGGCCGGCTGCCGAACAAAGGAGGACCGCCGACCGCGTGACAAACGGCGCAGGCGCCCTCGTAAAAGCGCTGCCCGGCGGGCGATATCGCGACGATCCGCGTGCCGGTCGTCCGTTCAAGCTCGGCAGCCAAAGCCTCCTGGGCTGGTGTTCCGCCCGCGGTTTCGTTGAAGGAAGCAAGATAGGTCGCCATGGCGCGGATATCCTCGTCCGGCAGGGCTTTCAGCTCCTGCACCACCGGCGTCATGGGGCCCGCGGCCACCCCGTGGAAGCGGGAAGTGCCGGTCCGCAAATAGGCGAACAGTTCGTCCTCGTTCCAGGGAATGGGCGCGTGCGAGAGCGAGGTCAAAGGCGGGGCTTCCCAGCCCTCGGCCAAACCACCGGCCAGATAAGCTCTGGCCTTTTCAGCCCCTAATGCGTTGAGCGGTGAATGACAGCCGCCGCAATGGCCGAGGCCTTCGACCAGATAGGCGCCGCGATTCCACGCAGCCGATTGCTTCGGGTCTGGCGTGAACGGTTTAGCGTGATGGAATAGCGCGTTCCAGCCTGCGATTAACGGACGCCAGTTGAAGGGGAAAGCGAGCGCGTGGGCGCGATTTTCGCTTTTCACCGGCATCTCGGCCATCAGGAAGGCGTACAGCGCCTGCAAATCGGCATCGCTGGCCTTCGCAAAATGCGTGTAGGGAAACGCGGGATAGAGCTGCCTGCCATCGCGATGGATGCCCTCGCGCATCGCGCGCTCAAAGGCCGGATACGACCAGTTGCCGATCCCGGTGTCGACGTCGGGGGTGATATTGGTGCTGTAGATGGTGCCGAACGACGTCTCTAAGGTACGGCCGCCGGTATTAAGCACGCCATTGATCGAGGTGTGGCAGATCGCGCAGTCGCCAAGGGCCGCCAGTTGCCGGCCGCGTTCAATGGTGGCTGCTGAAAACACGGAAGCGTCCGGCCTGGCGATCGGCGCGATCGAGCGCCACGGCAACATCGCTGCGGCGATACCGATACCGCCGGCGACAAGGGCAGCGGCGGTGGCGAAGACGTTTCGCCGCCGCGCAAACGGATTTGACCAGCGGTTTGAGTTCGCAGGCGCCGAAGTCGGTGAGGGCAGCGCCTGGCGGTGCGAGTTTGGCTCGCCGCGTAATCCCGCCAGAATCCGTTCCGGTGTGAAAGGCGGTTCGCGGAAGCGCACCCCGGTCGCGTCATAAATGGCGTTGGCAATGGCGGCTGCACTCGGGACGGACGCGGATTCGCCGACGCCGAGCGGCGGCTGATCGGCTCTAGGCAGCATCAACACGTCGATCTTGGGAAGCTCCGGGAATTTGATGATCGGGTAGGCGCCCCATTCGCGGCTCGTGATCGAAGCACCGCTGAACGAGACTTGCTCCATCAACGCGCGGCTGGTCGATTGGATGACGTTGCCTTCGATCTGATGGCGCACGCCATCCGGGTTGATCATCAGACCGGAATCCTGACCTGCGATCACCCGGGTCACGCTGACATCGCCGGTAGTTGTATTGACCGCAACGTCGGCGATCCAGGCCGACCATGCCGCGCCATAACCCGGAAACTTGCTGTGAACGTAGAGCGCATACGCAAAGCCGCGGCCGTGCGCGATGTCGCCCTCGCTTTCTTTTTCCCGCCGCACCGGGCGCGGCTGCCAGTCCCCGCGCTCGGCGACGGCCTTGACGAGATCGACCGCGCGCAGGTCTTTCAGGTAGCGCAGGCGATACTCGATCGGATCGATGCCGGCTTCGCTGGCGAGTTCGTCGATGTAGGATTCATGTGCAAACGTATTGGGGAGCGCCGACACGCCGCGAAGCCAGGCGGCCCGCATGATCGGCGGCGTGTCATGCACCACCACGCGTAAGTGGTCGTAGTCGTAAGGCGGGATCGCGGTGCGGTCGCCCATTTCCGAAACCAGAGGTGTCGGCGAGATCGCGCCGGTCAGCAGTAGCGCCAGCGTCGGCGCACCGTTGGATGGATAGCGGCTTGCGAAATCGTAACCCGCAACGCTGCCATCGGCATTCAATCCGCCCTTGACGTCGATCAGCTGTGCGGTGCCCTTCGGCTCCCAGACGTGCTCCTGCTCGCGCGTCAACTGCACGCGAACCGGACGGCCGACCGCGCGCGACAGCAGCACTGCGTCGGCACAGACGTCGTCCGCGCAGTTTCGGCCATAGCAGCCGGCGGCTTCCATCCGGATGATCTCGATGTCGGAGTCGGGGCGCCGCAACAGCAGCGCCAGGTCGCCGCGCAGCGTGTGGGGATTTTGCGTGCCGGACCACACGCGAACCTGGTCTTCGCTGAAGTCCGCGACCGCGCAGGACGGCCCGATCGATGCGTGCATCTGGTAAGGCCAGACGTAAGTGCGTTCGATCGGCTTTGCGGCCTGGCTCAGCGCCGCATCGACATCGCCTTTGTCAATCAACGTGCGCGGCGTCGATGGATTGGCGCGCAGCGCGGTCTCGATGTCGCTTAAGTCCGGCAGCGTCGGCACCTTCTTCCAGGTCAGCTTGAGCGCTGCCGCCGCCTTGATTGCATTTTCCTCGCGCTCGGCGACGACGCCGACAAAGTCGGCGATCCGCACCACCGCGACGAGGCCGGGGATATCGCGCACCGAGGATTCATCGACGTCGATGAGACTCGTGCCGATAAAATCGCCGCCATCGATGCCAGCATATGGTGGGCGCACCACGCGCCCATGAAGCATGCCGGGCACGCGGATGTCATGGACGTAGACGAGTTCTCCGGTCGCCTTGGCCGGAAGATCGACGCGCGGCACCGACTGGCCGACGATGCGATAGGCGTCGGTGGATTTGACGTCGACATGATCGGCGAGCTCGAGCCGGATGGTGTCGTCGCCGATCAGCTCGCCGTAGCTGATGCTGCGGTTGTGCCCACGAACGAGGCCGTCCTCGATCGCGAGGTCTTCCAGCGGAAGTTCGAGCCGCTCGGCGGCGCGCGCGATCAGAAATAGCCGCGCTTGGGCGGCGGCCTTGCGCAGCGGCACCGCCGAAATCTGGATGGTTTCGCTCGCAATCGTCGGGCCCTGATTGGGAACACGCGAAGTGTCGCCGAGTACCACCACGACGCGCGCAAAGGATACATCGAGTTCTTCGGCAACGATCTGCCCGAGCGCGGTGCGGATGCCGGTGCCGAGATCGACATGGCCGTTATAGGCGGTGACCGAGCCGTCCGCGGTGATCTTGATGAAAGTCTCGAATGGATGGTTCGTGCCGGCAGCGGCCGGACGCACCACTGTCAGCGTTCCCTGCCGATCTCCGTTGTCATCAGAAGAGCCGGATGCGCTCATCAATCGCGCGCCTCGACCGCGTTACCTGCGGCGCGCATCACCGCGCGAATGATCTCCATGTGCGCGCCGCAGCGGCAGAGATTGTAGCGTAGCGCTTCCATCGCCTCTTGTTCGGTCGGATGCGGATTACGCATCAATAGCGCCTTGGTCGTCATGATCATGCCGTTGAGGCAATAGCCGCATTGCGCGGCGTTCTCCGTGATAAACGCTTCCTGCACGGGGTCAGGATCGTGACGCGAGCCGAGACCTTCAAGCGTCACGACTTCGCGGCCACCGCAGCCTTCGATCGGGATCACGCAGGAGCGTGCCGCGACGCCGTCGATCAGCACGGTGCAGGTGCCGCATTCGCCAAGGCCGCATCCGTATTTCGGTCCGTTCAGTTCGAGGTCGTTGCGCAGCACATGGAGCAGGGCGGTATCGGAAGAGGCGCCGACGTCGTGGATCCGGCCATTGACAGAGAGGCGGATCGGAGCTTGCTTCCAGTGGGCCAAGAGCGCTCGTGCAGGTCGTTAAAGGGTGTTTTGAGAATACCGTTTGCATACAAACGTGCAAGAGTTTGCCACGCTGCCACCCAAACGCGCTTGACAGTCTTTTGACGCGCGCGCAAAATCGTTCGTGTACGAATGAAACTGGCTCCGTGCATGACAACTGACACGACGCCCTCTGACAAGATCCGCTGCGATGCCTGCCCCGTGATGTGCTACATCAAGCCGGGCGCGGCAGGCGCGTGCGACCGCTACGCCAATCACGACGGCCAACTGGTGCGCGTCGACCCCCATGTTTTGCTGGAGCGGACGGTCTCGCATGGCGGACGGCTGGTGCCGTTTCAGGCCGGCGGCGACTGGGACGGCAAGCTGGTTCACGAACCGGATGTGTTCGTGACCGCGATCGGTGCCGGCACCACCTATCCCGATTACAAACCGGCGCCTTTCATCGTGTCCTCGGAAATCGATGGCGTCGATATGGTCACGGTCGTCACCGAAGGCATTTTCAGTTATTGCGGCGTCAAGGTGAAGATCGACACCGACCGTTTCCTCGGCCCGGAAACTGCGACCGTGCGGGTGCAGGGCGAGGCGGTGGGGCACGTCACCACAGGCGAATACGGCTCGCAGATGCTGTCGCTCGGCGGCGTCCATCATCTGACCGGCGGCTCGAAGAAAGAAGGCCGCGTCACCTGCGACGCGCTGATGGATTTGAGCAACTGCAAGCCGGTAGAAATCACCATCGACGGCGGCGCGACCGTGGTGGTGCAGGCCGGGCGGCCGCCGATCGTCAACGGCGTCGCCGAAGAGCGTATGAGAGTGGGCTGCGGCTCGGCCACGATCGGCATGTTCGCCAAGCAATGGCAAGGCAAGGTCGACGATGTCGTCGTCGTCGACGATCACATCACGGGCGTGCTCAGCGAGCATCAGGCGGGCAAGGTGCTGGATATTGCCGATACCGGCATCAAGATGAAGGGGCGGCGCTCGACGCCCGGGCGCTATTTCCAGGTCGCCGAGCCCGGCACCGGCTGGGGTGGCACGCAGATCTCGGACCCGTTGACGATTCTGGGGCCGTTTGACCCGAAAGTCGCCAAGCCCGGCACGACGCTTCTGATGGTGTCGACGACGGGCGAACATGCCGCGTACTACGAACTCGACGAAAACTTGCAGCCGGTCGAGAAGACGATGCCCGCGGATCTGAGATTTTCGGTCGAACGAATTCAGGAGAACTGCGAACCGGCATTGTGCACGGTACTGTTCATGGGCGGCGCCGGCGGTTCGCTGCGCGCCGGCGTCACCGACAACCCGGTGCGGCTGACGCGTTCGGTCAAGGACGCGCTCACGCGCGTCACGAGCGGCGGCGCACCGGTCTATGTCTGGCCGGGCGGCGGCATCACGTTTATGGTCGATGTCACGCGGCTGCCGGCCGGCGCGTTCGGCTATGTGCCGACACCGGCGCTGGTCGCGCCGATCGAGTTCACGATGCGGTTGTCGGACTACGCCGCCCTTGGCGGCCACATGGATCATGTTCGCCCGCTGGCTTCCTTGACGGCCAACGAAACCCGTCTGGTGACACCGCCGAAAACGGGAGCGCGACCATGACGCGGCAGCCGCAGGTCGGATGGCTCCGGGACGGCAAGCGGCTGCATCTGCAGGATGGCCCGATTGATCTGATCGTGGAGGCGGAGGGCAGCGCCGCCAACAGGCGCACTGCCTATGCCGCCGCGACCAGCCGTTTCACCGGTCTGCTGGATGAACTCTGTGACGAACTGTCTCTATTGAGGATGGCGGCCGATCCCTTGCGATGCGAGTTGCAGGGCACCGTTGCGCGACGCATGCATGCCGCTGTGGCGCCGTTCGCCGCGGATCATTTCATTACGCCGATGGCGGCGGTCGCCGGCAGCGTCGCGGAGGAAATTCTCGAGAGCCTGGTTCGGGCCGCGCCGCTGACCCGCGCTTACGTCAACAACGGCGGCGATATCGCCCTGCATTTGACCGAGGGCGAAGCGTTCACCGTTGGTCTGATCGATCGTCCAGATAAGTGTGGCCTGGTGCGAACGACTGAAGTCCGTGCTGATGACCCCATACGGGGCATCGCGACCAGCGGATGGCGCGGGCGCAGTTTTTCGCTCGGCATTGCCGATGCAGTGACGGTAATGGCGCGCACGGCCACGCAAGCCGATGCCGCCGCCACGATCATTGCCAATGCCGTCGATTTGCCCGGCCATCCCGCGATCGTCCGATGCCCGGCCGACGAACTGCAGCCCGACAGCGATCTCGGGTCGCGCCTGGTGACGCGAGATATCGGCTTCCTCGATGAATCCGAGATAGCCGCGGCGCTCGATGCCGGCGATGCTAGGGCCCGCCAATGGCTCGGCCGCGGCCTGATCGAGGCGGTTGCGCTACATTTGAAAGGCGAAATCCGCGTCGTCAGCTTGCCAAGCAACGTCGCAAATGTTCTTCATCGGTCTCAACTTGCGGCAGGTGAAAGTGTGATCCCGCCTGAGCGATATTTGTCTCTCGTATCCGTTCAACAGAGTGCCCATCCATGAGCGTGGTGATACGCAAGATCGTGACTGTCGTCGAAGAGACGTTGATGGAGATGGGGCAGGGCGTCAGCCCTCCGACGCGACGCGCGGCCGCGATCGCCGTGATCGAAAATCCCTTTGCCGGCCGATTTGTCGAGGACCTTTCGCCGCTGATCGCGATAGGTGAAGAACTGGGCGACCTGCTTGCCCAAAAGGCGGTCGCAGCCCTGGGGATCGACGGCACGAAGGTGCATAGCTATGGCAAGGCCGCGGCCGTCGGCGAAAATGGCGAGCTGGAGCATGCGGCAGCGATCTTGCATCCCAAGATGGGAGCGCCGGTGCGCAAACGCCTCGGCAAGGGGGCGGCTTTGATACCGTCCTCGAAAAAGCGCAGCGGCCCCGGCACGACGCTGGATATCCCGCTCGGTCACAAAGACGCGGCCTTTGTCAGGAGCCATTTCGATGGCATGGAAGTGCAGATCAACGATGCGCCGCGCGCCAACGAGATCATGGTCGCGCTCGCCGTCACCGACAGCGGCCGACCGCTGCCGCGGGTCGGCGGCTTGACGGTCGGCGAGGTCAAGGGCGAAGACGGATTGCGATAACTTTATTGGATCAACGCTGGAGGTTCGGCATGCAAAGAAGCAACGGATTACTGGGCGCGACACTGGCCTTGACCCTCGCAGGGTTTGCGCAGGGCGCTTTTGCCCAAAGCGGCGAGATCAAGATCGGCGAGATCAACAGCTATTCGCTGTTGCCGGCCTTCACCGAGCCCTATCGCAAGGGTTGGCAGCTTGCGGTTGAAGAAATCAACGCGGCCGGCGGCATCAACGGCAAGAAGCTGGTCGTCGTCTCCAAGGATGACGGCGGCAAGCCGGCCGACGCGCAGACTGCGGCGAACGAGCTGGTATCAAGCGAAAACGTCGCGATGCTGACCGGCACGTTCCTGTCCAACATTGGGCTCGCGGTCAGCGATTTCGCCAACCAGAAGAAAGTGTTTTTCCTGGCGGCCGAGCCTTTGACCGACGCGATCACCTGGTCGAAAGGCAACCGCTACACATTCCGCCTGCGCCCCTCCAATTACATGCAAGCCGCGATGCTGGTCGAGGCCGCCGCGAAATTGCCGGCCAAGCGCTGGGCGACGATCGCACCGAACTACGAATACGGTCAGTCGGCGGTCGCTGTGTTCAAGAAGCTGATGTCGGAGAAGCGGCCGGACATTCAATGGGTCGAGGAACAATGGCCGCCGCAGGGCAAGATCGATGCGGGCCCGGTGGTGCAGGCGGTTGCCGCCGCCAACCCCGAAGCCATCTTGAATGTCGAATTCGGCGCCGACCTCGTCAAGCTGGTACGCGAAGGCAACACCCGCGGCCTGTTCAAGGATCGTGCGGTGGTCAGCTTCCTCACCGGCGAGCCCGAATATATCGATCCGCTCAAGGACGAAACGCCGGAGGGGTGGATCGTGACCGGTTATCCCTGGTACTCGATCAAGACGCCGGAGCACGACGCTTTCCTCAAGGCGTATCAGACCAAGTATAACGACTATCCGCGGCTCGGTTCGATCGTCGGCTACGAGACCATCAAGGCGGCGGCCGCGATTCTTACCAAAGCCAATTCGACCGATCCGGAGAAGATGATCGCAGCGGCCGAAGGCCTGTCGCTGTCATCGCCCTTCGGCGAGATCACTTTCCGCAAGATCGATCATCAGTCGACGCTGGGCGCTTTCGTAGGCAAGACCGCGCTGAAGGACGGCAAGGGTGTGATGGTCGATTCCGTCTATCGCAAGGGCTCTGATTATCTGCCTGGTGATGCGGAAGTCGAAAAGATGCGGCCGAAGGAGTGACCGCTCTTTGTTATCCCTCGACCCGCGAGCGTAGCGAGTGGTGGGGTCCGAGGCGAGCAAGCTCGCTCTCGAGGTCGACGTGAGCCGGAGGCGAACGTCGGGGTGGGGGGCCTCTCCACATATCGCCTCCACCCTGGCCTACGCTTCGCTTCGGCCTTCCCTGCCCACGCGTTCCGCGGGGGAGGGATAAGAAAGCAAACTCGCCCATGGCCTTTTATATCGTTCAGTTCCTGACCGGTCTTGCCAGCGCCGCTTCGCTGTTTCTGGTCGCCTCAGGCCTGTCGATCATCTTTGGCGTCACGCGGATCGTCAATTTCGCCCACGGCGCGTTCTATATGCTCGGCGCGTATGTGGCCTTCACGCTGACCGAACGCTTTTCGGGTGCGCTCGGATTTTGGGGCGGTATCCTGGCGGCGGCGCTGATCGTGGCAGCGATCGGCGTTGTCGTCGAAATGCTGCTGCTGCGCCGGATTTATCATGCGCCGGAGCTGTTCCAGTTGCTGGCGACCTTCGGCCTGACGCTGATGGTCGAAGACTTGGTGGTGCTGACCTGGGGGCCGGACGATCTGGTCGGTCCGCGTGCGCCCGGCTTGAAAGGCGCGCTCGATTTCTTCGGCCAGAAAATTCCAAGCTACGATCTGTTCCTGATCGTGTTGGGGCCGGCGGTGCTCGGCCTGCTGTGGCTGGTGTTTCAGCGTACCCGCTGGGGCGTTCTCGTTCGCGCCGCGACCCAAGACCGTGACATGGTGGCAGCGCTCGGCGTCAACCAGAAATGGCTCTTCACATCCGTGTTTGCACTCGGCGTGTTTCTGGCCGCACTTGCCGGCGCCCTGCAAATCCCGCGCGATGCCGTCCATCACGCCATGGACTTGCGGATCATCGTCGATGTCTTTGTCGTCGTAGTGATCGGCGGCCTTGGCAGCGTCGTCGGCGCCTTTGTGGCGGCGGTATTGGTTTCTGAATTGAATGCATTCGGCATCCTGGTCTTTCCAAAGATATCGATCATCCTCGTGTTTCTGGTGATGGCGGTGGTGCTGATCGTGCGGCCCTGGGGGTTGCTCGGCAAGGCCGAAGCTGCGGCCCGTCGCACGCCGGGATTGACCGTCAATCCCTGGCGGATCTTGACCGGGAATGAACGCATCGCGGCTGTTGTCGCGCTCATGTTCGCGGCCTCGCTGCCGTTCTTTGCGGGCAATTATGCACTCACGGTCGGAGCGGAAATTGCGATCTTCGTGATCTTTGCTGCCAGCCTGCATTTCCTGATGTCGGCCGGCGGGCTCGCCTCTTTTGGACACGCGGCCTATTTCGGACTTGGCGCCTATGGTGTGGCTTTCGCAGCCAAGCTTGCCGGCCTGCCGATGATCGCAGCGCTTCTGCTCGGCCCTGTGCTCGGTCTCCTGGGTGCCGCCGTGTTCGGCTTCTTCGCCGTACAACTATCCGGCGTCTATTTTGCGATGCTGACGCTCGCCTTTGCGCAGATCGTCTGGTCGGTCGCGTTCCAGTGGGTGGGTCTCACCGGTGGCGACAACGGCATTCTCGGCGTTTGGCCCGAACGATGGGCGGGGAGTCCTTCGCACTTTTATTGGCTGTCACTGGCTGTTGCCGCGCTGGCGGTCGGCGCGCTGCGGATTATCACTTTCTCGCCGTTCGGCTTTGCGCTGCGGGCAACCCGTGATTCTCCGCTGCGCAGCGAGGCCATCGGCATCGACGGCAAGCGCATCCAGTGGAGCGCCTTCGTCATTGCCGGCAGTTTCGCTGGAATTGGCGGCGCGCTGTTCGCCTATCTCAAGGGCAGCGTGTTTCCGGATGTCCTCGGTATTCCGCTGTCGGTGGATGCGCTGGTGATGGTGTTGCTCGGCGGTGTCGAGACGGTCTCGGGCGCGATCGTCGGCGCCGTCGTCTACAAGGCGCTCTCGATCTGGCTGGTGAGCCAGACCGAATGGTCGAAGCTCGTGCTCGGCGGCTTTATCGTGGTGATCGTCATGGCTTTCCCGAAAGGCATCGTCGGTGTGATGGAGTTGATCCGCCATCGACGTCCGTCCTCGGCCAAGGCCGCTGTTCTCGCCTCGCATATCGAGACTGCCGAATGAGCACTCAGCCACTTTTGTCGGTCGAGGGATTGAGTAAGTCCTATGGCGGGGTCCATGCCGTGCGTAGCGTCTCGTTTTCGCTTCAAGCGGGCGAAATCCTGGCGCTGATTGGGCCAAATGGCGCCGGCAAGTCTACCTGCTTTAACATGCTCAACGGCCAGACGGCACCCGATGCGGGCCGGGTTCATGTGCTGGGGAGGGACACGACCGGTCTAAAGCCGCGCGAGGTCTGGCGGCTCGGCGTAGGGCGCACCTTCCAGATCACCGCGACATTCCCGACCATGACGGTGCGCGAGAACATCCAGGTGGCGCTGTCCTCTCATGGTCATAGACTGTTCAATCTCACCGCCTCGTTGCCGCGATATGCGCAAGACGAGGCGGACCGCCTGCTTGAACTCGTCGGAATGGGCGGTTTCGCGGCACGCGCGAGCGGCGAACTGGCCTATGGCGATCTCAAGCGGCTCGAATTGGCGGTGGCGCTTGCCAACCAGCCGAAACTGCTGCTGATGGACGAGCCCACCGCCGGGATGGCGCCGCGCGAACGCGTTGAGCTGATGCGGCTCACCGCGCAAATTGCCAAGGAAAAATCGATCGGGGTTCTCTTCACCGAGCACGACATGGATGTCGTGTTTGAACACGCCGACCGTATTCTGGTACTCAATCGCGGCAGCCTGATTGCGGAGGGTTCGCCGGAAGAAGTCCGGCGTAACGCGGAGGTGCGAGCGATCTATCTCGGCGAAGGCCTGCTCTACGACGCGCGTCATCGGGAGGAGAGCGCGCCATGAAGCTTTCCGTAGAGGAACTCAACAGCCATTACGGCCAGGCGCATATCCTGTTTGACGTCGCGCTCGACGTCGGGGAGGGCGAGGCGGTCGCGCTGCTCGGGCGCAACGGCGCCGGAAAATCCACGACGTTTCGCTCGATCGTCGGGCTGGTCGCGCAGCGTTCAGGCCGCATCCAGTTCGAGGGCCACGACATCTCGAATCTGCCGACGCATGCGATCGTACGCGGCGGGCTTGGTTATGTGCCGGAAGAGCGTCGTATCTTTACGGATTTGACGGTTGAAGAAAATCTCGAAGTCGGCCGCCAGCCGCCACGGGAAAATGCGCCGCAATGGACGCGCGAGCGGCTATTTACGCTGTTTCCCAATCTTGCGGAAATGCGGGGACGGCCGGGCGGGCGCATGAGCGGCGGCGAGCAGCAGATGCTCACCATCGCGCGCACGTTAATGGGCAATCCGTCGCTGGTGCTGCTCGACGAGCCTTCCGAAGGTCTTTCGCCGAAGATCGTCGAGCAGATGGTCGAAGCCATCCTGACCATGAAGAAGGAAGGCGTCAGCCTTCTGGTCTCCGAACAGAATTTGCATTTCGCGCGGCTGATTTCCGACCGCGCTTACATCATCGAACGTGGCCGCATCTGCTTTTCCGGCACCATGGCCGAGCTCGATGCGCGCCCGGATATCCGCGACGCGCATCTGGCGTTGTAGCGGCGGCGCGTTAGAAAGTGACAAGGGCGGCGATGAGCAGGGCAGTTTCAGCGAAGCGCGGTGTCAAACCGCTGCGGCCGTCTTACGTGCTCGACGAACAGATCGGCTTTATCCTGCGTCAGGTCTCGCAGCGCCACGCCATGATCTTCGCCCGCGACATCGGCGCCGAATTGACGCCGACGCAGTGGGCGGCGCTGTCGAAACTGGCCGAGGCCGGGCCGTGCTCGCAGAACCAGCTGGGACGTTTGACCGCGATGGATGTCGCCACCATCAAGGGCGTCATCGATCGCCTGACCGCGCGCGGTTTGACCGAAACCAGTGCCGATCCCGAGGACGGCCGCCGTTTGCGCGTCAGCCTGACGCGCGCGGGGCAGCAGTTGGCAGAAAGGGTCGCGTCCAATGCGCTGGCGATCACGCGAGAGACGTTGGCGCCGCTCGATCCGCGCGAGCGCGAAATGCTTATGTCGTTGCTCGACAGGCTGCGGTGAGGCGACGCCGAACTTATTGGCGAAACAGTCCATCGACGCGAAACGAATATCCGAGGCCTACGATATAGCTTGGCGAGCTGTGGTTCAGCCCGACCGCGAAATGAAAATCGATCTGTTGGGTTCTGGTCAGATGAAACACGCCACCGGAATTCCAAAGCTGGCTCGAAATCGAACCCTGGGGATAGTCGCCGACATATTCGGTGAACAGGCTGAAACGTTCGGCCAGCTTTTTCTCCAAAACGAAGGTCGCCTCAGAGAGGCTTCTGGTCGCAAAATCGTCGGGACGAAAAAATTCGGTGAGCATGCCGCTGATGCCCCACCCGTCGTGCAGTTCATAGGACCACGGCAATTGCAGGTAAGGCTGGGCGCCACGGCCTGCGATGGCAACCGAACCCGTCGGCGAAGCGACGCCCGTGACAATCGATAAATCGATCTTTCCCGGCACCGGGCTGATTTGCCATTTGATCGCCGGCGACACATCGGTGAAGCCGGATACGCCGGCGCCATGAACGTTCGCAAAGTAGGTCGGCAGGTCGACCAGCACTTCCAGGCAAGGGGCTATTCCCAATCGCCATCGGCTGTTGGTGCCGTCCACGCTTTGTCTGCCGTCACGCGCACTGACGTTCACGCCATTTTCGTTTTGCAGGCTTCCGAGAGGTACAACGATACTTGAGTTGGTGACATCGGGCCGATCGGTCGCGATTTCGTCCGACGATTGCGGACAAGTGTCCGCGTGAGCATCAGTGACGATCAACAGCACCGAGATGGCCAGAAGACAGCTGCAAACGTCCAAGTTTATCACGGGTCACTTCACCACGTCGCATTGTTACGCACGCACACATTTGCGGGTCCGGCATCCCACACCCGCGTGACGGCTCGTCGATAAACCACAGCGTTGATCGATTATTCCGGATCGTCCTTCAGATTCTGAAAAGGAGGCCGCGAGCCGTCTTTGGCGCGTCCCACAATGGTGTTCGGCCGTTCTTTTGGCGGTCTTTCCGCGACGGAAGATATGACGACATCATAGAGCGACCCGCGAAGCAGCGGAGCTGGAGGCCGCGCCGCGAAGCGAGCGGGCGCGGGGCGAATTCGAAGGGTATGTCTTCGTTTTCCTGGTGCCGGTGGATTCGCTGCTTCAGTAACTCCGCATTACTGGGCTACCCGTGCGGTAGCTGAAACGACCGGGCGATCGCCATCAGCGCTCTTTCGGACGGTCGATCCGCGCAGGCGGCAAATTGCCCCATATGCGCCGATTTGTCTCACACGTCATCGGAGTTTTTGCTGCGCCGGTCTCTTCGGCGTTGAAGATTCTCGGGTCTCCGTTTGCGTTGAATTTCCTCGCAGCGCTTTTTTAGTGCCCGGCGGAATCCATTGAAAAACACTGGCGTCGCAGCGATCAATCGACCGAAAGTCCTATCGGCGAAAACTGCTCCGACACTTAAATCAAAATTATTCCCTATCGAAAATTGGAATCTCTCAATGAAGTTTCCCTTCAAATGATTCCAAGGTTCAGCCGGTAATCGCTCGAATTTTCGCGTGTTAGAGGCCGCGAGCTTTCGAAATGTTCGCGTCACGCGGCCATCGAAAGCATCTGTGGCTTTCGAGACGAGAAGAGGGGCGTGATGAAGTACGATCTAAACCGGTGGGCGTTGTCTTTGGTACGCAATTTGTCCGACCGCGCCGGCCGAATTTGCGAATCGAAAAAAGAAATCCGGTTAAACCAGACATGGCAGGCGCCCATCGTATTGGGCTTGCTGGCGACCACTGCGTCAGCCCAGACGCCATCGCAGCCAGCGCAGAGTAACCTGCCTCCGGTGACGGTTGGCGCGCCTTCTTCTTCCCGTCCGGAAGCACGTTGACGCGGGGATTTGAAGCAAGCCTCGCCGGCTACGTGGCTCAGGCATGGCAATCGTCGCTGGCCTATGCCTATTCGGACGCGAAGATCACGGACGCGACGTCGGCGACGGTCGTGCCGGGCAATCGTGTTCAGCTTGTGCCTTACAGCCAGTTTGCGTGGTGGAACAGATATCAGTTTACCCCGGTCTGGGGCGCGGCGCTTGGCGTCATCTACTTTGGCGATTCGTTTGCCTCTTCGGACGACACGGTCAGGCTCCCCGGATTTGTCCGGTTTGACGCCGGCATCTATGCCAATATCGACCGTAACTGGCGCGCCCAACTCACGATCGAAAACATCTTCAACAGGGGCTACTGGGCATCGGCCGATGGCAATAACAATATTTCCCCCGGCCAGGGCCGCACGGTCAAGCTGCAAGCAGCCTATAGATTATAGTTGCGCCTTTCCGCTGTTTGCGCCGATCGATTCAAATGGAATTTAGAGAACGACACGGGTCTATTTGCGAGGCTCAGGGCGTTGATTAGAGGAGAATGATACGGCTTGCGAGAGGTCACCGCTGGCTGGCATGGATTGTCTTAGCGACTTTCTTTCGGTGTTGAGCTAAGATCGATAGATAGGGAGAAAGCTCATGAACAGGTTCGGTTTGATTGGGGTTTCGGCGTTGTCGCTGATGCTTGCATTCATCGCGACAGCATCGGCGCAGGACAGGGCTACGCGTCATATCAGGGGCGCCGTTCAGGGCACGACAGCCGCCGGCGATCCAAATCTGCCGGTCGAGAACGCGCTGCGATGGGGCTATAGCCAGGGATACAGCCATTATCCGTCAGGCTTCGGCGGCCTCTACGGGGACGGTCGATATCCCGACAACGTCATCTCCAAATAGAAACCAGTGTCCTTCTAATAAAAAGCCCCGGCGTTTGCCGGAGCTTTTCGTTGAACCAGGACGCGGTCAGTATCTGGCGACCACCGGACCGCCGAAGCGGTAGTTGATACCAGCGCGGACGACGTTGTCGTCGAGTGGAACGGAGCTGCGAGGGCCGTCCCCCAACGCCGTGTTGAAGGACGCGCTGTCAAATTTCATGTAAAGCCATTCGAACTTTGCCGACCAGTTCGGCGCAAATCCCCATTCAAGCCCGCCGCCCGCGGTCCAGCCGCTGCGGGTACTTGTTGCCGAGGCCAGCAGAACATTGGTGTTGGCGCTTTTGATGCCGGCTTGAACGCTCGCGCCGGCATAACCAGCGGTGCCGTAGAACAACAGGTTGTTTACGGCATAGCCGACGCGACCGCGGGCGGTCGCGAGCCACGTTTCCTTGGTGAAGCTTTGGACCGTCGGATCTGCGACGAGCGAGGCTCCGCCAGTAGCGATGTTGTTATTATCGTTGTGGCTGCCATATTCGCTGACCCAGGACAGGTCGCCTTCGAAGCCCAGCACCAGACTAGACATCTGCCAATTGTAACCAGCGGTGCCGCCGATCAATCCGCCTTTCACGTTAAATCCATCCGCCACAAGGTTGGCGCCGGTTGGATCGACGTGGTTGCTGCCGCCGAACGATCCGCCGCCTGAGCCACCAATATAAAATCCGGTCCAGTCGTAGATGACGACTGGCGGCGGCGCCTTCATCGGCAGATCGGCCGCCAACGCTGTTGTCGAACCGAGTGCCAGAGCCGCGACGGCGCTAAATAGGATGCTGTTTGTCATGGTTGTCTCTCGAACGCGTTTAGCTGACGTCTGTTTGCGGGTGGGATTCATGCTCTTGTCCTGCCGAAGCATTAGAACCTCCACTGGATGCCGGTGGAGACACCGCCGAGAACGGTGCCGGTGTAGCAATGCGGATTGGAAGCAAGGCCGCCCGTTGCATCGGAGGCGTCGTGGCAGTCGGTGGTGATGCCGTGGCCGCCGGCGCCGAGGTCGTAGTGCGCGCTCGGTCCGTTGAAGGTCACGGCAGCCGCCGTGTACCAGGTCAGGTTCGGTCCGAACTTGTGCTTGTAGGTTCCTGTGATCATGTCGGCTTGGTTGTCGTTCGGCGCGAACGTGGCCCCGCCGTCAAGCGTTGTCAGCGTCGCGGAGTTGTGCTGTCCGGGGTCGCCGTTCGCGGCGAACGCGTGGGCCCAGCCGAAGCTGACGCTGTCGACCGGCGTCAATTCCTGGGTCACGAACAGCCAGGTGCCGTTGCGCTGGCGCTCGTTAATGAATTGCAGTTCGGCCGGATCGTTACGGTGCAACGACTCGAAGATGGCGCCGACCGTGGTCTTGGTCGAGAACGTATAGAGGGCGCCGACCTTCCAGGCCCATTCGTCGGCGACGTCCTCGTTGCAGAGGCGCAGAAAGTTGGCGCCGGCTGCGCCAGTCAATCCCGAGGCATTCGAGACTGCCTGACAGCTGCTTGCGCTGCTGAATACGCCATTGTTGGCCAGCCCATAAATGGCCGCGACGTCGCTCTGCCGGTTGACGTTCTGGTGCCACTCGGCGGCCGCCACCAAGTACAACGGACCATTGGTGTAACTTATATTACCGCTGGCCGCGTTGCCGAACGAACCGTCGCTACAGTTGACCGGCAAATCGCCGCCAGAGGTCGGGTCGTTGCCGCCGGTACAATCGGATCCGCCCGCCGGAAGGTTGTCGTTGATGACGGAGCGGTTCTGACCGGGCGAGAACAACGCGTTCCACTGGAAGCCGCCGATGGTCGGCGATTCGTACCAGATCGAGTGATCGAGCCTCGTATCGAATTCGACGCGATTGTCGCCGCCGGTGTTGCCCATGATAACCCGGTAGTCACCGATCTGACCCGCGAATGGATTGAAGCCACCGGTGGAGTTGGAATAGGGGGTCGTCGTCTTGCCGATCTTGATCGCGCCATACTCGGGCGACGCGAAGCCGATATAGGTGTTTCGGTTAAACAGCGCGCCGTTGACCTGATCGCTGATGTTGCTGTTGCTTTGCTTCAGGCCGGGCGTGGCCGAAACGTCGAAGCCGACTTCAAGCTGGTAGACGAAGTTGAACGGGAAGTTCGGCAGAGTCTGGAAGCCGCGCACGCCGAGATAGGAACTGTTGCTGGCGATCGCCGGCAGCCAGCCGAAATTTCCGACCGGCGAGCTAGAGCCGTTGAGGTCGAAATTGGTCATGCTCTTGGTGGTGTCGTCGATCGAGACGTCGATATTGCCGTAGCCGGTGATCTCACCGCCCGGGGTGTAGAAGGTAAGCGGATTACCCTTTTTGTGCTCCAGAAAGCCGTGCCCGTTGGCGTCGATCTCCGGTGCGGTAAGAGATCTCGGCGGCGTGGGCATCGCGACAACCGCGCGGACAGCAGGTGAAACCGGCGGGGCCGTCGATGCAGGCTCGACGGCGACTGTGCTCTTGGGCTTGCTGGTTTCGACCTTGTTGAGCCGTGCTTTCAGCGCGGCATTTTCATTCGCGAGCTTCGCGTTGTTCTTTTCGATCGCTTCAAGCCGCGACAGTACATCGTCGAGCTTGTCGGCGGATGCAGGTAGCGCGTGGAACACCAAACCTGCTGCGACTAAAGTTGCACCCAGTGCGTGTTTTCCCATCTTCTCCGTCCCTTATTAAAATTAGTTAATTCTTTGGGAGGAGCGTGGCGTGGTCGCTTGATACCGTCAACGCGGTGCTGAGGCCGCGGAATCTGCGCAGCTGCGAAATGGCATCAGCCAGAATCTGCTAAAAAGATATTTGATTTCAATTATTTATTTGATTATGTGAAATTTTGTCGCGGTGCAGAAATATTGTGTCGTCAAAGCAACACTTAGGAATAATGTATACCAATGACGGGAACAATAGGAAGTTGTAACGGGATTTTGCGGAAATAAATTTGGGATCAGGCGGCATGTCAGGCCGGGAATAATTGGCGGTTTCGACATCTGATAAATCGCTTCGCAGCCGTGCGGTCGAGCTTCCGACAACCCAAGCGAGCAGGATATGGAAATCGTCGTGCGATCGGCTTGAGACGAGGGCAGCGCGCGGCAACCGCAAGCCCCGACATGAGGCCTGATGCGGCAACGCACAGCCTGGAGATCATGTCAGGGGCTGCAACCGGATGCGGCCGGTTTGACCTCTCGGCGTCAACTCAGGTTCATCTCCACCGCGAGGCGGATGAGATCGGAATGACTTTTTGCGCCAAGCTTCTGCTTGAGCAGCGAGGTGGCGTTGGCAACCGTCTTGTAGGAGATGCCGAGCGCATCGGCGATTTCGGCGATCTTGTCGCCTCGCCTCAGCAGCGTCAGAATTTCCAACTCACGCGTTGTCATCCTGTTGGCGGGGTCGGCTTTGACAGCGGCAGACGAAAAGGTGACAGCCTCGGCCAGGTGCGGCGAAATGTAATTTTCTCCAGCAGCCACCTTGAGAACAGCTTTGACAAAGAGCCGCGGGTCGTCCGATTTTGAAAGGTAACCTTGCGCACCCATCTCAACCGCCCGCACCACGAAGGCCGGATCGTCGTTCATGCTGAACATGATGATCCTGGCGTCGGGGTCTTCTTTGCGAATTTGCCGCATCAATTCGAAGCCGGAAACGTCGGGAAGCTTGATATCGATAACGGTAACGTCGGGTTTGTTTTCCAGAAAGGCCAGGTAGCCGGTTTTGGCATTTCCGGCGCCCTCGATTCTCACGGAGGAGTCCGAAGCAAACAACGACTTGCATCCCGACACGACCACCGGGTGGTCATCGACGATCAAAACCTTTGTTGCCAATTTCTGACTTTCCGACATCGAAACCGCGGGTGTTTCACGGATATAAACGCGGATCGAAATTCAGTAGAATAGAATCTCTCTAGATAATCGGGATTGTCTATGTGGAAAAGGCTCCCTCTGCGGTTTCGGCTTTTCCTGCCGACTATAGCGTTGATCGCAGCCACTCTGTTGTTCGGCATCTTTGCCTTGCGAATATTCTCGCCTGACCAATTCGAGAATGAAAGCGAGGATGCCGCAGCGCTGGTGAGGACCGTGACAAACGGTCTCAACGCTGCGCTCGCGGTGACCGTAAACCCCCAGCAAGCGCTGGACGCGTTCGCTGATGGCATCGGAGCGGGAGATGCAATCCGCTACCGCAAAGCGGACGCTCCTCCAGGCAAACCCAAAATACGGCTTACCACCGACGGGGTTCCCGCCTGGTTCGTCAGCCTTCTGCGAATTCCCAACCTCGCTACCGCTCACCCGATTACCATTGGACGGCAGCGGGCGGGCGACATCCTTTTTGTCCCTGATCTTACGCCCGATCTCGTCGAGAAGTGGCTTGGCTTTCTCGCGATCGTCTTGTCGGGGTCGGCATTGCTCGTGCTCGCGGCCATCAGTGCCTATCTGACGACCACGCTGGCGTTGCGGCCGCTCGAGCAGCTCGGCGCTGGTCTCGCGCGGATGCAGCAGGGCGACTACGATCATGCGATTCCGCTCCTCGGCCCTCCGGAAATTCGACAGAGTTGCGAAGAGGCCAATCAGCTTGCGCGAAAGCTGAAGTTGTTGGCCCAGGACAACAGAACCATGTTGCGCAAGATCGTGTCGCTGGAAGACGATGAGCGCCGGGAACTCGCAAATGAGCTGCATGACGAGCTCGGCCCGCTGCTGTTTGCAATCAGGGCCAACGCCATCGCGCTATCGGGATCTTCCACGGACCCAGAGTCGCCGTCCAATCAGCTCATAGAAGCCGCAGAGGCGGTCCAGCACGCCAGCCGCCGCATTCTTGAAGGGCTCAGCCCGCTTTATCTCGAAGAGCTGGGGCTTGAGAAAAGCATTCAAACGCTGCTTCAAAACGCTCACACCTCGTTGCCGACCGTTACGACTTCCGCCGAGCTCGATCCCCGGCTGGATTCCCTTGATCACTTGCTGTCGCAAACAATCTACCGCGTCATTCAAGAGGCAGTGACAAATGTCATCAAGCACGCGCAGGCGACCACGTTGAGCGTCGTCGCCGCGATGCGCAATCAAGCCGTGACGATCGAAGTTTCCGACGATGGAATTGGATTTCCGGACAACGTCTCGCTTGGCAGAGGGTTGACCGGAATGTCCGATCGCAGTCGTGCGCTGGATGGGAAGTTGGACGTGCTGCGCGAGGGAGGTAGGACCATGGTGCGCTGCTGGCTGCCTGTGAACCCACAGTCCTCGCCGAGCTGACGCAGGCAGAATATTCGGTGGCCCCGATCGTGGGCGGTTTCAGGATTTCGCCCGAAGGTGCTGCGAACAGATGCTCTCACCCCTGCGGAGTACGGCGCCCGAAGCCCCGGTCCCGTTCGATTCCTCCATGCTGGCCTGGGTTACGATCCCGGTTGCCGTGGAAACGATCGCCGTGATCCTGCAAAACGGCGAGTAGCCCTGCGAAACATAGCTCGGGCTGCTGCCGTCACCGTAGAGTCCGCCGGACCCGGTCGTCGTCGGCGTTCCCGTTGGCGTTTCGAACTGCCACACAATGGTCGTTTGATCGCTATCCGCAGACGAACTTCTGGCGGGTGGCCCAAGCTGCGCAATCAACGCATCCAGATTTTTCCCGACGAGTTGATCGGCCGGCCGGGCCGCCGTCACCGCCGCCTCCGGCATCCGTGGCATCGAGCAGCCGCCAAAGGTTACGCCTGACGCGACGCACAGCATTATCAATTGAGTGGTTCGCATCCCGTAAGCGTCCGTCCCGATGCCGAGTTATCGTTTGTTGGGGCGGATCATTTCTGAAGCAACCGTAGCGGGCAAGGGAATTCCGATGCGTCGCTGCTCGCAATGATGCGTTAGACTTGTCGTGAAACCTGCTAATGCCCGCTGACAATCACGGGAACCTTGGTTGCGGGCGGTGTATTGCGGCTACGCTGGGTGCGCAAGATGCCGTCGATGATGGTCATGCCGATGCCGGGCAGGTCGCCGAGTTGAACGCTTTCGAGAATGTTCTTTCCCGGCGAATGTTGCGCCCTATCCATGAGAACGAAATCGGCCGTGCGACCGACTTCGATCAGGCCGCAATCGAGTTGGCGCATGCGCGCGGTGTTGCCGGTCGCAAAGCAAAAAGCGATTTCGGCGGGGACCTCGCCAAGCGAGGACAGCATCGAGACCATGCGCAAGATGCCGAGCGGTTGCACGCCAGAGCCCGCCGGTGCGTCGGTGCCGAGAATGACCCGGCCAAGCTCGTTCATCTCGCGCGCGGTACGCAGTGTGAACAGCGCCGAGCGCTCGTTGCCGTTGTGCACCAGTTCCAACCCGCGCTTGCAGCCCTCGCAGATGCAGCGGATCTGATCGTCAGGCAATGCAGTATGGCCGCCATTGATATGGCCGATAACATCGGTGTCGGCCTCAAGCACCACATCCTTGTCGATCAGGCCGGAGCCCGGAATCGAAGGCCCGCCGGTGTGGATCGTGCTCTGGATGCCGTATTTGCGCGCCCATCCGACCATCTTGCGTGCGGTCGGGCCGTCCTTGACGCCGCCAAGTCCGACTTCGCCAAGCAGCTTGACGCCGGCTGCCGCCAGTTCCTTGAAGTCGTCCTCGACCATCTCGCATTCGATCACCGGAGCGCCAGCGTGAACCTTCACGCCGCCGGGACGCAGCGTCCAGAACGCGCGCTGGGCGAAGATCGCCATCGCTTTCAACCCGACGACGTCGCGCGGGCGGCCGGGCATGTGCACTTCGCCGGCGGAGATCATCGTCGTGACTCCGCCATGGAGATAGCTGTCGATCCAGTTGATCTGGTTTTGCCGCGGCGTCCAGTCGCCGGCGACGGGATGAACGTGGCTGTCGATCAGGCCTGGGGCAAGCGTGGTGCCATTGGCATCGACGATCGTGGTGGCGCCATCGGTGTCGAGGTCCTTGAAGCGGCCGATGGCTGTGATCTTGCCGTTTTCGGCGACGATCGTATCGGCATCGAGGATCGGCTTTTCCAATGCGCCGGAAAGCATCAGCCCGGTATTGCGGATCACAAGCTTGCTTGGGCCGGTTGGCTGCGGTGCATCATGGGCCATCGTTTTATCCTTGACTCGTTATTGAAGCTGACAAGTAATACCGAACAATCCATCGCTACGTAAAAAATAATACAAACATAGCTCCGGGAGGAGAAGACCATGGCAAGCATTGGTCGGCGTGGTTTTGTCAAAGGCGCTACGCTGGGCGCGCTGGCCTTCTCGGTCGGCGGTGTCGAAGTGCTGATGGCGCCGGGCGAGGCAAGGGCGCGCAATGTGCCGTTCCGCCTGCTCGATGGCCATCAGGGCGAAACGCTGGAGGCCCTCGGCGAGACCCTGGTGCCAAAGGCGCGCGAAGCCGGCATAGCCCACTACATCGATCAGCAATTGTCGGTACCGCCGCAGGAGTCGCTGCTTCAGGCCCGCATTTTCAACTTCCGCCCGCCATTTGCCGACTACTATCGCAGCACGCTTCTGACGATCGACGACGTCAGCCGGAAGTCGTTCGGAAAGGAGTTCGTGCTTCTGACGGCGAAGGATCAGCGCGAGTTCGTCGACCGGATGCGCCAGAACAAGATCGAGGGATGGACCGGGAAGTCCGGGGCGCTGGCCTATGCGGTGCTGCGCGCCGACGCCGTCGACGTCGTCTATGGCACCATGGAAGGCTATGAGGCGCTCGGCATTCCCTACATGCCGCACATTGCCCCGGAAAAGAGGTGGTGAGATGACCAACGAGAAAGTCGACATCGTCGTCGTTGGCGCGGGTGCCTCGGGTTCGGTCTATGCCTCCGTGATGGCGAAGGCAGGCAAGAAGGTCGTTCTGCTGGAGCAGGGACCGGATTGGGAATTGTCCGACCTCATCAGTTCGGAAATCTGGGGCCGCCGGATCAAGCCTGCTGGCGCGCCGATCCTGCTCGAAGGCAAGAATCCGATGGGTTATGCCTCGCAAGCGGGCTGGGGCTCAGGTGGTGCGGCGCTGCATTACTTTGCGAATTTTCCGCGGCTGCTGCCGACCGATTTCCGGATGAAGAGCGAGCACGGCCGCGGACATGATTGGCCGATTGCGTATGAAGATGTTGCGCCTTTCTTCGACAAGGTGGCACGCGAGATCGGCGTTTCCGGCGATGCCAAGGCCGAGGAGCGTTGGCGGCCCGCAGGCGAGGCCTATCCGATGCCGCCGATGAAGACGTTCCGTAACGGCGATATCTGGACCAAGGCGCTGGAAACCTCGGGCATTCCGATGGTGCCGGCGCCGGTTGGCATGAACTCGGTGGAGTTCAAGGGGCGTCCCGCCTGTCTCTACGACGGCTGGTGTCACGTCGGCTGCCCGATCGGCGCATTGGCCAACCCGCAAGTGACGTATCTCGGCGACGCGCGCAAGGCCGGTGCGGAATTGCGGGCCTTTTCGACGGTAACGCGAGTTCTCACAAATCAGGCGGGCACGCGGGTCACCGGGGTCGAATATTATGACGACAAGCACCAGAAGCAGGTCCAGGAAGCAAGCGTCGTGCTGCTCGCATCATGGTCGGCGCAAAATCCGCGATTGCTGTTGAACTCGGCGACCGACAAGCACCCGAAGGGTCTTTCGAATTCAAGCGGGCTCGTCGGGCATTTCATGATGTCGCATCACGTGGCATCGACCTGGGCGTTGTTCGACGAAGACGTCCAGAACCACATGGGCACGATCGCCGTGCAGCATATGTCTTATGAACGCTATCCCAAGACCAGCCAGAAGAACGCGTTCGGCAGCTCGTTCCTGGTAGCGGGGTTCGCGTTGAAGACCACCGATCTTGCCAATTCGCGCCCCGACCTCTTCGGCACCGAGCTTGACGATTACATGAAGCTTGCCGCGCGTAACCTCACCGGCATCAAGGCGTTCGGCGAAGAACTCCCAGCGATGGAAAACCGCGTCGAATTGGTGAGCGAGAAGGACGAGTTCGGCATGCCGCTCGGAAAACTCACGCACACATTCCAGGACGATGCGGTCGCGCTATGGAACGCGAACCTGGAAGAAGGTCTGAAGGTCGCGAAAGCCGCGGGCGCAAAAGAAGCATGGTCCGCACGCGGCGCCATTCCGACCAGCCATCTGCTCGGCGGCACCATCATGGGGACGGGGCCTTCGAATTCAGTCGTCGACAGCTTTGGCCAGAGCCACGAAATCCCGAACCTCTGGATTTCGGGTCCGGGCATCTTCCCGACGGAAGGCGCGTCAAATCCGACCTTTACCCTGTTCGCCCTGTCTCAGCGCGGCGCCGAGCGCATGGCCTCGCAATGGGCAACGCTAACGAATTAGTGGATGATTTGCCGGCGAATCTCGGCTCATTTTTTTGAAAGAGTGCAAAAGCGCAAAGACGATTCTTGTCGCCCGCAAGGCCTCGGTAAATTTCGCGTGAGAGCCTTTGAAGCGTTGCGATATGTGACCCATTTGTGTCGCCAGTGTCCCGATTCCGAAGTTCGTAGCATTTTACGGAGCCACGTTTCGAACTTCGGAATCGAAAGGACACTGGCAAACCTATTAATCTAGTGTGGCTTTGGTTCAGAAGTCCGCATAAATGAAATCCTGGCGACAATGATGCGGACTTCTGAACCGCCACACTGGGCTGCTCATGATCCTGTCGATGGCGGTGTCATAAAAGCATCAGCCGAAGGGAATATCGCTGCCTTTTATGAGTCCATGTCTTATGAGTCCATGTCTTATGAGTCCATGTGAGGCCGGTGCTTTTTGCCGGCCTTTGCGCGACTTGGTGGCATAGCTAGCGAAGCGATGATGAAAGAAACGCAACGGGCACCGGACCATATCGATCAGGAAATCCTCGCGACGGATGCGCTGGAGCGGGCACGCTTGTTGCCGCCCGGTCCGGAACGCAACGAGGCGCTGAAGCGTGCGAGCCTGTTGCGGTGCACAGTCGACTCGCACGGTCCCGTGTTTGCCAAGCGTGGCCGGCCGCGCAAGTGAATGTGGAGTGAGCGCGGCCCGCCTCTCACGCAAAGCGCGTTTCAACATCCCCTGCAGACGCCCTTGATCACTTCGTCGATTCGCGCGTTTTCTTCCACTACTGCCTGATCGATAGAAGACGGTCTCGATGAACTCACATTGGCCGCCTGCGGTTGTCGGTGGCCGACCGGCGCCGACCAGGGAAGGGTTGATGTTTCGAGACCTCGCGGAAGCCGATTGGCGGCAGGCACCGGAGGCGCGGCATCGTTCAGCGCTTCAACCGACAATCGACAGATGGATGGTTCGCCGACAGCTGCTTGCGCGGTAACCGTTGCTGCCAACATCAGGATAATTGTCCTCCCAAGAAGAGCTAGTCTGGTCATCGGTGTTCTCCGGCGTTGGGCTCATGACGAGCGTTTCCGGTAAACAGACCCACGTTTGGGTTGCGATATTCCTCCGATGACTGCGGGCGACGAATTGCCGCGCGCCCGCAAGAACCTCTTGATGGTTCTCACGTGAGCGTGGGTTGTGGAATAAAGCGGGAAGAGGGGGTGGTCGCCGATGGCGAGACGGAATCAAGCCGCCGTCGGTTTTTTCCAGCCGCCAAACGTCTGCTCAAGATGACGGACCAGCGCCAGCGCGACATCCTCGCGCCAGGGCTTTGCTGCCACTTGAACATTGAGCGGAAGTCCTTCCGGCGAGGTGCCGACCCGCACCGTTGCACTCGGCCATCCCGTCAGGTTGTACATCTGCGTATAGCCGAAGCCGCGGCGGTTTTGCTCCTCGAAGCTGGTGCCGTGCAGCACGGCCGGGAAGGGCGCCACTGGCGAGAGAATCGCATCGTAGTTTTCAATGAAGCGCAGCATGGAATTGCGAAAGGCATCCCACCTTACGAAGGCAGCGAGCGCCTCCGTGGTAGTGGCAAACGCGGGCGCGACGGAATGCGTCAGCGCCTGTTCGAACAATGGCGAAATAGGGTCGCTGCCGATGCTTTTGAGGAAGGCCCGCGTGCCGGCGCCGCCATCACCACGGCTCATGTCGTGGTAGACAGTGGCAGCCTTGCCGGCATCCGGCGGGCGGTTCTCTTCGACCTTGACGCCGGCGTCCGCAAAAGCCTTGGCGCAATCGCGAACCACGGCAGCAATTTCTTTGGTCGGCGAAGCCGCGCCGTCGTCCTCGAAATAAGCCAGCTTCAATCCACCGAGTTTCACGGCTTTCGGATCGAGTAGCGGCATGCCGACGATCGAATGATCGCGAAAATCAGGTCCGGCGATGATCGGCAAAGCGAGCGTGAGGTCGTCGATGTGGCGCGCAATCAGGCTGACGTGAAAAACGGCGTTGCGCGCGCCCATCGGCAACGGAAATTGCCCGGTGCGAGGCACGCGGCCCGACGTAGGCTTGATCGCCGCGAGCCCGCAAAAATGCGCGGGGATACGAATGCTGCCGCCGGCATCGGTGCCAAGGCCGAGCGGCGAGCCGCAGGCCGAGACGATGGCGGCCTCACCGCCGCTGCTCCCGCCCGGCGTGCGCGCGAGGTCGTAAGGATTGTTGGTTCGGCCGTAAACGAGATTGTCGGTCTCGATCGCGCCAGCCAGCTCCGGCACGTTGGTCTTGCCGAGGATGATGGCGCCGGCGGCACGGAGCCGCGTGACGGCGGTCGCATCAGCACTCGGCACGTAATTGGCACGGCCCTTGGTGCCCCCGGTACAGATGACGCCCGATGTCTCCAGCGTATCCTTGATCGTCACCGGAACGCCGTGCAGCGGTCCCTTGATCTCGCCGCGCCCCAGCGCCGCATCGGCCTCGTCCGCTTCTTTCCGCGCGGAATCCGCCGTCAGCCGCACGACGGCGTTGAGCTTGGGATTGACCTTGGCGATCTGCTCTAGATGCGCCTCCACGATCGCCTTCGAGCTGAGCTGTTTGGCGCGGATCGCATTGGCCAGTTCGCTCGCCGATTTCATGGTGACGTCGTTATCAGTGCCGGGCGCGGCCTCCGCCCGATCGATCAGAGCCGTGCGGCCGGCCACCGCGACCACGCCCGCGGCTGCTGCCGTGCTCAGAAAATCCCGTCGTGCCCATTCGTCACTCATTAGCGGCCTGTCCTTATCGTCATCCTGAAACAGCTAATTCGTTTTCCCCCGGGCATGCAAGTTCCCGGCCAGCGGGGCCGCTGTTCCGCGATTACTCGCCATGAATCCCGAACGATTGAACGCGGCGTTCGAAGTCCTTACTCTGCCGGACCGAAAGCAGGTAGCAGCCATAAGCTACGCTCAAACAACCTGGAGGGAGGGATCGCGATCATGATGAACCGGCGTCAATTTGTGGGTACGGCGGGAGCGGCGTTTCTTGCTGGTATGCCGAGCGCATTCGCGGCAACCTATGATCTCGTCATCAGGGGTGGCCGCGTGATCGATCCCTCAATGGGCTTGGATGCGACACGAGACGTCGCGATTTCGGGCGGCAGGATCGCAGCCGTAGAAGCCAGCATTGCGGCGGACGCTGCCGCGACCATCGATGCGCGCGGCAAGGTCGTCACCGCTGGTCTGATCGACATCCACACCCATGCCGGGCGCAGCAAAGAAGGCCCGTTCATGTGCCTTCAGGACGGCGTGACCGGCTGGGTCGATGCCGGCTCCGGCGGGGCTGACAATATCGACGCGGTGGCGGCGATTGCGCGGAGTGCGCCGCAGACCGGCCGCTGCCTCATCAACATCGCGCGCACCGGCGTGGTGACGCCGACCGGCGAATTGCACGACATCAATGCGGCAAACGTGGCGATGGCGCAGGCCGCCGTCGAGCGCAATCGCGATGTTGTCGTCGGCGTCAAAGCCCGCCTGTCGGATAATGTTGCGGGTGAAAACGATCTCGAAGCTTTGCGGCGGGCGCAGGAGGTCGCGAGGACCTTCAATCTGCCGGTCATGATCCACATCGGCCAAAATTATTCGCCGCTGCGCTCTCTTCTAGCATTGCTCAAGCGCGGCGACATCATCACGCATATCTACGCACCGGGTAAGAACGGCATTCTCGACGACAGCGGCATTTTGCGCCCCGAAGTCCTGGCCGCGCATCGCCGCGGCGTGATCTTCGACTTCGGCAACGGCGTCTCGGATCATTTCGACTGGGACACGGTCGAGAAGGCGACCAAACAGGGTTTGTGGCCGGACACGTTCTCGACCGACTGGAATGCGAATTCAAAAACCAGCGGGGTGGTCGATCTGCCGAATGTCATGTCGAAGTTTATCATGTTCGGCATGCCGCTCAACCAGATCATCGCCGCCGCCACCGTGAATGCGGCGCGTTGTTTCCCGGCCTTCGATGACCGTGGCACGCTCAATACCGGCGCGCCGGCCGACATCGCCATCATGGAGTTGCGGGAAGGGACCTTCGAATTTTTCGACAACTACAACAGCAAGCGCACCGGCCACCAACGGCTGGTTCCATCCGAAATAGTGCTCGGCGGCAAGCGTGTGGCAAAGGCTTAGCCACCGAGATAGGCTTCGCGAATGCGCGGATCGTCGGCAAGCATAGCCGACGGTCCGGACAGCGTGATGGCCCCGGTCTCAAGCACGAAGGCGCGGCTCGCGATCTCGAGCGCCATCGCTGAATTCTGCTCGACCAGCAGCACGGCAAGGCCGGTGCGTTTGTTAAGCCCGAGGATGCGGTCGAAGACCTGCTCGATCACGATCGGTGCCAAGCCGAGCGAGGGCTCGTCCAGCATCAGAAGGCTGGGGCGGCCCATCAAAGCGCGGCCGATCGCGAGCATCTGCTGTTCGCCGCCGGATAGCGACCAGCCGCCTTGCTTGAGCCGTTCCTTCAGACGTGGAAACAGATCGAAGACCAGCGCGAGGTCTCCGTCGACCTCGGCCTTGTTTCGGGCGCGCGACGCGGTACCCGTGATCAGGTTTTCCAGCACGGTGAGGCCCGGAAAAATGCGCCGGCCCTCCGGGCAGTGGGCCAGCCCGGAGCCGACGATGTCTTCCACGGCCGCCTTCTGAATTTGCTCGCCTTTCCAGGAGATGGTGCCGGACGTGGGACGTACCAGCCCGGAGATGGTGCTCAGTGTCGTGGTCTTGCCAGCGCCGTTGCCGCCGATCAAGGCGACGATCTCACCCATCTCGACGCTGAACGAGATGCCCTTGAGCACCTCGATATGGCCGTAGGAGACCCTCAACTGATCGACTTTAAGCATGGCGGTGCCGCCTGCCGAGATAGGCCTCGATCACGAGTGGGTCGCGCTGAACGTCCGAAGGCGCGCCCTCGGCAATCTTCTTGCCGAAATCGAGCACCGTCACGCGGTCGCTGATTCCCATCACCAGCCGCACATTGTGCTCGACCAACAATATGGTGATGCCACGGCTCTTGAGCCTGGCGATCGTATCCAGCAACGTCATGCTTTCGGTCATGTTCATGCCGGCGGCCGGTTCGTCGAGCAAAAGAACATTTGGCTTCGACGCCAGCGCCCGCGCGATCTCCAGAAGACGCCGCTGCGCATAGGGTAACTGCGTGGCGCGATCGTCGGCGCGGTGGGAGAGGCCGACGGTCTCCAGCGCTTCCCGCGCGACGGTGTCGATATCAGCTTCGCTGTGTTTGTGCCGCGCGCTGGAGACGATGATATTGAGAAAAGAGCTTGGTTTGTTGCAGGCGGCCGCCACCTTGACGTTTTCGAGGACGCTCAGATTGTCGAAGATCCTGATGTTCTGAAACGTCCGGGCGAGACCGAGCCGCGCGACGCGATGCGGCTTGAGGCGAAAAATTTCGTGGCCCCCGATCCGGATTGAACCGGCGTCGGCATGCGAGGCCCCGCTCAGCGCGTTGAGCAACGTCGTCTTGCCGGAGCCGTTCGGACCGATGATTGCTTGCACGATACCTGCGGGGACATCGAGGTCGATGTTGTCGAGCGCGACAAGCCCGCCGAAACGCCGCGTTACCCCACGGGCCATGATGACGGGCGCGGTCGTCAACGCACACCTGCCCGGCGCAGCGGAAATTGCGACGCAAGCGAGGCCAGTCCGCCGGGCGCAAGGACGATGACGGCGATGACGCCGAGGCCGTAAAGGACAAGATACCACTGGCCGAGAAACCGCAGCGCTTCCGGCAGGATTGTCAGCGCCACGGCGCCGAATATGCAGCCGACGATCGAGCCCATGCCGCCGACGATCAGCATGGTCATCAGGAGGATCGCTTGTGTGCCGGAGAAGCTGTCGGGGCTGATGAAACGGATGGAAGAGGCGTAGAGACAGCCGGCGAGCCCCGCATAGACCGCGCCAATCATGAACGCGATCAGTTTGGTGCGCGTGGTATCGACGCCGCTTTGCTCAGCAGCGATTTCGCTGTCCCGGGTGGCGATCATCGCCCGGCCGAGGACCGAATGACGAATTCGTGCAGCGACCAACATGGCCAGCGCCAGCGTTGCGACAAGAAGATAGTAATGCTGAACCTGTCCCTCCGGCCCGATGCCGAAAATACGGATGCCGGGAATGGCTCGCAGGCCTGACGTGCCGCCCGTGACCGGCTCCCAATGCACGATGATCAGACGGATGATTTCACCAAAACCGATTGTGGTCATGGCGAGGTAATAGGTGCGCAGCCGCATCGTCGGAAGCCCAAGCGCGAGGCTTGCGGCCATCACGACAATCGCGGACAGAAAAGGCGTCGTGATCCACGGCAGACCGGACTTGGTCGCAATGGCGGTGGTATAGGCGCCCAGCCCATAGAAGGCGGCCTGGCCGAAGTTGATCTGGCCGGCCCAGCCGGTGACAAAGTTCAGGCCCAGCACCACGATCGTGTTGAGAATGGCGATGTTGAGGAGCTGAATGATGTAGCCATCCTGCGTGATCAGCGGAATGGCTAGAGCGGCCGCGATGCTTACAGCCATAACGGGCCAGCGCCTGAGCTCGGGGCTCATCGTCAGACCTTCTCGCTGCTCTTCTCACCGAACAGGCCGCGCGGCCAGGCAATGAGAACGGTGATCATGACGATGAAGGCGTAGGCGTCGCGGAAGTTCGACGAGATATAGCGGGCGCCGAACGTCTCGATGAGTCCCAGAAACAACCCGCCGATCACGGCGCCCGGCAGATTGCCGAAGCCGCCGATAACGCTGACGACAAAGCCTTTCAGACCGAGGCTGCCGCCCATGGTGGGCTCCGCCAGGAAGATCGGCGCCACCAGAAGCCCGGCAATGCCCGACAGCATGGTGCCAAGCGCGAACGCTACCGCAATGGTCCGGTTCACCGGGATGCCGACCAGCCGCGCGGTGTGCAGGTCCTGTGCGGTCGCCTGCATCAGGATTCCGAACCGGGTTTTGGTCAGGAAGATAAATTGCAGAAGCAGGATGACCGCAAGCGTCGCGAAGATGAAAAGCTGGTGCATCGAAATCACGACGCCGGCAAAGCGCAACGGCGGACCTTGAACCGGGGAGGGAAGCGAGACCGGCAGCGGTCCCCAGATGATCAGTGCGAGATTTTCCAGAACGATGCCCATCGCAATCGTCGTCAGGATAACGAGGAATGCCGGGCGGCCGCGCAGCGGGAAATACACCAGCACCATGAACACGACGCCCACCAGCGCCATCGCCACCATGGTGACGGCCCAGGCGGCCGCCATCGGAAGTTCATGGGTCACGGCGCAACTGATGCCGATGAACGCGCCAAGCATCAGAAGCTGGCCTTGCGCGAAATTGACGATCTGCACCGTGTTGAAGATCAGGAGCAGGCCAAGTGCGACGAGAGCATAGATGCTGCCGAGCGCAAGGCCGTTGACGACAAGCTGGCCCATGAGGGGATCAGAACCCGCTTTCCTTGATCAGGCCGACCAATTCCGGCGTCTTTCCCTTGTTGCGGTAGATACCGAGCGTATGGGCGAGATCGCCCAGCGCATCGGCCTGGTAGGAAATCAGCATGCCCTTCCAGTCCTTGGTAGCGGCGAACGCATCGCGGATCGCGGACTTGTTGCAGCCGACCTTCTCGATGATCGACTTGAGCATGTAGACGGTGTCGTAATAGGAGACGGTGAAGTTGTCGGCCGGCACCTTGTATTTGTCTTGCACACGCTTGGCCCAGTCGAGGATCTTCGCATCGCTTGTGGTCTGCGGAATCATGCCGCCGATTGCGTAAGCGCCGTCGGCTTCCGCTGCCGTGAGATTGTTGAGGGCGGTTTGCGCCACGAGGCTGGAATTGCCGATCGTGGTCAGCTTGATGCCGAGATCGGCCATTTGCTTCATGACCAGCGTGACGTCGGCGGGTCGGCCGAACACGATCACGCTGTCGGCGCCCTTGTCCTTGATCTCGAGAAGTTGCGCGCTCATGTCCTTGTCGGACGGCGCGTAGGACGTCACCGCGACGGGCGCGACATTGAGCTTGGCGAGCGAATCCTGAATTCCCCTGGAAGCGCCGAGGCCGTAATCATCCGCGACCGCGATGATGCCGGGTTTGCTCTTGCCGAGCGATTTCACCAGATATTCCGGAATGAGATCGGCGAGCTGGCCGTCATGGACGTGGGTCCGGAACAGCCATTTGCTGCCCTGCGCGGTCACCTTCGCATTGGTCGCTCCGACCAGAAACGGCGTTTCGGATTTGGTCACGACCTCGGTTTGGGCGAAGACGTGCGGGCTGATCATCGATCCGAAAATGACAAACGGCTTGCCTTCGAGAATGCGGTTCATCGCATTCAGCGCGTCGGTGCTCGATGCGCCCGTATCTTCCGTTGTCAGCGCCAGCTTCTTGCCGTCGATGCCGCCGCCGGTGTTGATTTCGTCGACGGCGAATTCGACGCCGCTGCGTGCCTGGGTGCCGAGCAAGGCCACATTGCCGGTCAACGCGGTCGTCAGGCCGAGCGGGATCGGCGAGGGACAGCTGGCCGTGTCGGCCTCTGACGACCCGGCTGCAGTCATCGCCAGAAACATCGCGGCGAAGCCGGCGATCGCGTTCTTCATCACTATCGAAGTCATTAGGTTTCCTGTCGAATGGTCTGCTCGCGTGCAAGCATGTCATACAACCATGACGGCAGCAGGCCTGTCGCTGTTCGACAGGCCTACCATGGTTGTAGAACCCTCTTAAAGCCGGAGAATTCCCGCCAACTTCGTCTGCTGCGGGTAATCTCCGGCCGTTATTTTCCGGCGGTCGCTGCCGCGATGGATACAGGCACCGTCCGGCCGCCGATGGCAAGATAGAGCCCACCGGCAACCACGATCCCGGCCAACCAGCTGAGGTCCGCGCCGTTCATGAGACCGGAGAGCGGTCCCTGCAGGGCGGGCACGAGTCCGTCCTCCAGCGACCAGCCGGCCGCAAGCCCCACCAGAAACGCGATGATGGCGCCCCAATTGATATCCCCGTAAGCGCTGGTTTCAGGCGAAGCGTAGAGCTCGGCGACGTCGATCTTGCTTTTCCTCTTGATGAAGAAGTCCGCCAGGATGACGCCGGCCCAGGGACTCATCCAGAGCAAGAGGCTGATCATCCAGTTGTCGAAGGCTTTCGCAAAGGAAGGTGCAAAGACGAAGTAGATGGTCACGAGATAGCCGATGATACCAACGATCAGCGCCAGCGCGGTGCGAGACAGACGGATGCCCATGCTGAGCGCGGCGAGGGCTGCCGAATAGACGTTGAGGATATTCGTCGCGATCGGGCCGTGCAGAACCATCAGCATTACCAGGAGGCTGGCGACGCCACCGAACACGGCGCTCACCATCTTGGCCGGGTCGGCGTCGGCGGTGACGCTGGCGATCGTCGCGCCGAGAACGGCGAGCCAGACCGACGGCACAAACATTCCAACGTAACTGTACCAGAACACGGAGGACGACGACACGCTGCGCGGCACGAAGCGCGAGTAGTCCGATGCCCAGGTCACCCAGGAAATTCCCCAGCCGACGCCGATCGCCGTCATCAAGAGCGAGAGCATCGCAAAATGCGGCCCGGGCGGAAGCGAGCTGGTCAGGTTCCAGTTGACGACGCCGGGCTGGCTCCAGGCCAGCACGCTCATCAGCGCCATGATGGCGACGGTGACCGGCACTGTGTATTTTTCGAAAGTGCGAATGGCATAAAAGCCATAGATGCCGATCACGACCTGGATCACCATGACGATCGTCATGATGATGAAAGTGGTCAGCAGCGTTTCCGGTATTCCGAACTGGCCGAGAATGGCCATCGAAATCTTCACCGGGAAATAGGTGTTCACGCCGATCCAGCAAAGCGTCATCAGGAACATCAGAAGGCTCGGCAGATAGGCGCCGCGACGGCCGAACGCAGAGCGGCTGAGAACCATTTGATTGACGCCGGTCTTGTGACCCATCACCGTGAAGGCGGCGAAGATCGCGCAACCGACGATGTTGCCGAAGAAGATGACGGCGATCGTCTCCCACAGGCCGAGCTTGAGGATGATGCCGAGCGCGCCAAGCGCCCAGTTGACCGGTGCGATATTGGCACCGGCCCAGATCCACATTTGCTGCGGGCCGGTTGAATCGCGGTCTGAATCGGGAATCGGTTCGATGCTGTGAATGTCGGATCGAAGTTCGGAATTCGTCATGACGCCCTCCCTTTTGAACGATCTCAGTCGAGCAAGAATCGTACCAAATGTCGCAGATTTTCCTGGCGTTGTGCAGAAGTTGACCGCGGCGTATTGGCCCGACCGAAAATGCGAAGTACTCTTCGTATTCTTTTGAGGGCCGGCCGGGCGATCGCCGGACAAATGACGGTTGAGAGGCGCAATTGCGTCCATGCCGATTGTGGTTTTCGGGGTTGTGGCATACCGTTTGCTTGATCTGAGGCCATTCGGGGAACCGGCGGCCTGGAGCTAACGGGCGAAACGAAATTTCAAGGGGAGTTGCTCATGTCAACCAAACTGACGCGTCGCCAAGCTCTTGTTCTTCCTGCCGGGATTGCAGTCGGCAGCCTCGTTGGCCGCACGGCGCTGGCGGCCGAACCGGTCAAGATCGGCCTGGTGGCAGCGCTTTCCGGGCCTTCGGCGAAATCAGGCGAGGGCATCACCCGCGGGCTCACGATCGCGATCGATGAAATCAACGCCAAGGGCGGAGTGCTCGGTGGCCGGATGCTCGAACTCGTCCGCCGCGACGATGAATCCAACCCGGCCAAGGGCCAGATCGCGGCCCGCGAGTTGATCGACAAGGAAGGCGCCGTCATCCTTTTCGGCGGCATCGACAGCCCGGTGTCGCAGGCGATCGTGCCGCTGGTGAATACGGCCCAGGTACCCTTCATGGGTGTGTGGGCGGCGGCGACCAACATTACGCGCAACGGCGCCAACCCGAATTTCGTTTTCCGGGTGTCGGCCGTGGACGTCCTGGTCGACCGCGCTCTGATGAAATACGCCACCACGAAATTCGGCTCCAAGAAGCCCGGCCTCATGCTGGTCAACAATGGTTGGGGTGAGTCCAATCTTGCGGGTCTTACCGCGGCTGCCAAAGCCGCCGGCGTCGAGCTTGCCGGTGCGGAGAAATTCGACGACAAGGATCCCGACATGACGCCGCAATTGCAGCGGCTGAGGGAAGCCGGCGCCGACACCATCATTCTGGTCGGCAACGCGGCTCCGGGCGCGCAGGTGATCAAGTCGTTGCAGAAGTCCGCATGGACGGTGCCGGTGGTTTCGCACTGGGGCATCTCCGGCGGCCGCTTCCCAGAGCTTGCGGGATCGTGGGCCGGCAAGGTGCACTTCGTCCAGACCTACAGCTTCTTCGGACCGCAGAATGATGTTGGCAAGCGGGTGCTGGCGGCGATGATGGCGAAATACCCTGACGTGAAAGGGCCCGGCGATATTACCCCGCCGGTCGGCGTGGCCAACGCCTATGACGCCATGCAGTTGACGGCGCTTGCGATCGCGAAGGCCGGCTCGACCGAGGGTCAGAAGATGCGCGAAGGTTTCCTGGGCATCGATAGCTATCAGGGCCTGATCAAGAACTACAGCAAACCGTTCACGGACGAGAACCACGACGCGTTGAATGAGAACGACTACGTCATGGTGCGTTACAACGGGGATCAGATCGAACCCGTTACCGGTTAAGATGCTCGCGACTGCCCTCGTCTCCGGGTTGAGCCTCGGGAGCATCTACGGTCTCATCGCGCTCGGCTTCACGCTGACCTTCGCCGTCTCCGGCACGGTGAACTTCGCGCAAGGTTCGTCGGTGATGCTGGGCGCGGTGATCTGTTACGCGATCGCAATGGGGCTGCGCTGGCCGATGCTGGTCGCCGTGCCGTTGGCGCTCGTCGTGTGCGCGATCTGGGGCTTGATCGTCGAGCGCATCGCCGTCCGGCCTTTTGTCGCCCGCGGCAGCAATGCTTGGCTGATGGCAACGGTTGCGCTCGGTATCGTGCTCGACAACGTCGTGATGGTGCTGTTCGGCAAGGAGCCGCGCGCGCTGCCGTCGTCGTTGGCCGACGATCCCTGGGTCGTCGGCAATGTCGGTATTTTCCCGCTCCAGGTGCTTGTACCCGTCGTCGGACTGGGGCTGGCCTTGGCGGTTCATCTCGGCATGCACCGGACCGGGCTGGGATTGAAGCTGCGTGCCGCGGTCGAAAACCCGGACGCCGCGCGGCTGATGAGCATCGACGTGACCTTGCTCATCGCGCTCACCTATGCGGCCGCGGCGTTACTGGCCGGGATCGGCGGCATCCTGATCGCGCCGCTTTATAACGTTGCCTACGACATGGGGACCTTGTTCGGTATCAAGGCCTTTGCGGTCGCGATCCTCGGCGGCCTGACCAATCCCTGGGGTGTGGTGATTGCCGGGCTCGCCTACGGTCTGGTGGAAGCTTGCGCCACCACCTGGCTCGGCTCGGGCAGCACCCAGATCGTGACATTCTCGGTGGTGATCGCAGCTTTGGTGCTGGCGCCGTCCGGTCTGTTCGGCGGGCGGGCCAAGGTGCGGGTATGAGAACCGCCGTGATCTTCGTTGCGGCGGTGCTGGCTTGCGCCGCTGCCACTGCGGTCTGTCTTCTGGCGCCCGGCTACTATGCTTATCTGTTCGGGATGCTCGCGACCACGGCGCTCGCGGGCATCGGTCTGAATGTTCTGCTTGGCCTCGCCGGCGAGGTATCGCTCGGACAAGGTGGGTTCGTGGCGCTCGGTGCCTATGGGCTCGGCATCCTCACCACCAAGGTCGGCTTGAATTTCTGGGAAGCGCTGCCGCTCGCCGTGCTTTTGGTGGCCGCGATTTCGGCTGTGCTCTCGATCCCGGCGCTTCGTGTCACCGGGCCGTACCTTGCCATGGTGACGATCGCGTTCGGCTTTATCGTCGAATCCGTTTCGATTGAATGGCGCGATCTGACCGGCGGCTCCAGCGGGCTTGTCGGAATTCCCGCGCCGTTTGGCACTGGCGGTACCGCTCTCCTGGCGTGCGGTCTATGTCTGGTTGCGCTCGTCCTGTTTTATTATCTGGCGCGAAGCCCGATTGGTCTCGCCATGCAGGCCTTTGCCTCGGCGCCGGCCGCCGCGCGTGGCGTCGGGATCAGTCCGGTACCCGTACGCACGGCCGCCTTCGTGCTGGCCGCCGCCGCGGCCGGCCTTGCCGGTGGCCTGCAAGCGGCGCTGACCGGCTTCATCGCGCCAAGTTCGTTCCCGTTTTCGCAATCGATTCTTTTTCTGCTGGTGGTTGTCGTTGGCGGCGCGGGCCGTACCCTGGGGCCGCTGATCGGATCGGCGGTGGTCGTGTTCCTGCCGGAGGTACTTTCGGGGCTTGCCGAGTATCGCCTGCTGGTATTCGGCGCCGGCCTCCTGATCGTTCTATGGGCCGCGCCGGGCGGAATCGCAGGTGCACTTGCACGCCTTGTGGCGCTAAAAAAATCTCCCGCGGAATCAAAACTTGATCTCGACGTAGCGCTGTCGCATATCACCGGCGCCCTTGGAAGCCTGACTGCGGAAGGTGTTCGTGTTGCCTTCGGCGGTGTTGTTGCGGTCGCGGGTGTCGACATGATCGCGTCGCCCGGCCGCATCACCAGCGTGATTGGCCCCAATGGCGCCGGCAAAACCACGCTGCTCAATCTGATGAGCGGATTTCAGCGACCGGACGCAGGAGCGGTGCGGGTTGGAAAGCAGGATATCACGGGTTTTGCTGCCCATGATGTGACGCGCTCGGGTTTGGCTCGAACTTTTCAGACGGCGCAGCCTTTCGCGAACCTGAGCGTGCTCGACAATGTCCGGCTCGGTCTGTTGCGTGGCACCTGGCGCGGCGATGCACCGGCGGATTTGGCGCGCGCATTGCTGGCGCTCGTTGGCTTTACCGGGCCTGACACACGATTGGCCGCGACGCTGCCACATGTCGACCGCCGGTTGGTCGAGATTGCCCGGGCGCTCGCGACCGCGCCGGCGGTACTGCTGCTCGACGAGCCCGCGGCCGGGCTCAGTGAATCAGACACGGCCAAGCTCGGCGGCCTGTTGCAGCGGCTTGCTCGGGCTGGATTGGCCGTCGTGCTGGTCGAGCACGACATGTCGCTGGTAATGTCGATCTCCGACGAGATCGTGGTGCTCGATGCCGGACGCCGTATCGCAGCCGGGTCTCCGGCGACTGTGCGCAACGATCCCGCCGTCAAAGCGGCCTATCTCGGCACCACCATGTCGGCGGGATCGGCTGTTACTCGCGCGGCCGGAGCACCTCTGCTCGAAGTTGAGGGCTTAAGCGCCGGCTATGGCGCGCTCGCCGTGCTCGACAATGTCAGCCTCACGGTCGGGCGCGGCGAGGTGATCGCGCTGTTCGGCCCGAACGGCGCCGGTAAATCGACGCTGATGAAAGCGTTGAGCGGCTTGATCCGGCCGGTGAGCGGAAGCATCAAGCTGGCGGATCGGGAGCTGGCGTCGCTTTCGGCGCCGCTGGTGGCGCGTTCCGGGCTGATCCTGGTGCCGGAAGGACGACAGGTGTTTCCGCAGTTGACGGTTGCGGAAAACCTTCGCCTCGGCGCCACGCGCCGCAATGACTTTTCCGAAAGCGAGATCGAAGGCATGCTCGAGCGCTTTCCGCGTTTGCGCCCGCGCCTGCATACGGCGGCAGGCCTGCTCTCGGGTGGCGAGCAGCAGATGCTTGCCGTTGCGCGCGGGCTGTTGGCTCGGCCTGAGGTGCTGCTGCTCGACGAGCCGTCGCTCGGCCTGGCGCCTGCGGTCGTCGCCGAACTGTTCGAGCAGTTTACCCGGCTGCGAGATGAAGGCATGACCTTGCTGATCGTGGACCAGATGGCAGATTACGCGCTCGCGATTGCGGACCGCGGCTATGTGCTCGGCGGTGGCCGGTTAGTGGCGCAAGGAAGCCCGGCGGAACTGCGCGGCGCCTTGCTCGACGACGCCTATCTTGGTTCTGCTTCGTGAAGGTGATTAATTGATGGATCTGATTGTCCGGGACGCGCGCATCCTGCGCGATGGCGAACTCGTTAACATCGATATTGCCGTCGAGGGCGAGAGGATCGCCGCCATTGCGCCTGCGTTGGCGGCCGACGGCCCCGAACTGAACGCGGAAGGCTGCCTCGTCGTTCCCGGCCTGATCGAAACGCATATTCATCTCGATAAAACCTGCATCCTCGATCGGTGCCGCCTTGAGGAGGGCACGGTCGCGGAAGCCGTTCGCGAAACGGCGGCCGCCAAGCGCGGCTTCACCGTGGAGGACGTCTATGCGCGGGGCAGAAAGACGCTGGAGCGTTGCGTGTCGCACGGGACAATGCGGATGCGGACCCATGTCGAGCTTGACCCCGGCATCGGCTTGATCGGGCTTGAGGCGGTCGAGCAGTTGGCACGTGACTATGCCTGGGCGATCGATGTCGAATTATGCGTGTTTCCGCAGGAGGGGATGACCAACTATCCCGGGACTGAAGAGCTCTTGATCGAGGGGCTAGGCCGCGGCGCGCGCACCATCGGTGCGGTGCCGTATTTCGACACCAACCCGCGCGCCCAGATCGATCGCGTTTTTGCCATCGCGCGCGATTTCGACGCCGAGATCGATATGCATCTCGATCTCGCCGAGACCACGCAGAACATGCAGATCGAATATGTCTGCCGCAAAACCGAGGAATTCGGCCGCGGTGGTCGCGTTGCGGTCGGTCACGTCACCCAGATGTCGCTGCTGCCGCCGGAGCGGTTTGGTGACATCGCCAAACGACTGGCCAGTGCCGGCGTCGCCGTCACGATCCTGCCTTCGACGGATTTGCATCTGATGGGTCGCAGCCACGACCATGCGGTGCCGCGCGGCGTCGTGCCGGCCGAGCACTTGAGAAAAGCCGGCGTGACCTGCTCGATCTCGACCAACAACGTCCTCAATCCATTCACGCCCTATGGCGACGGGTCGCTGATCCGGATGGCGAATCTCTACGCCAATGTCTGCCATGTGTCGCGCCCGGCCGACCTCGCCGGATGTCTGGATATGGTCACGGACTCCGCGGCGCGGCTGATGCGGCTCAACGATTACGGCATCAAGGTCGGCGCGCCCGCCGATCTCGTCTGTCTCGATGCGGCCAGTCCTACCGACGTGGTCGCAACGCTGGCGCAGCCACTGTGGGGTTTCAAACGCGGCCGCAAGTCATTCACGCGGCCGCGCGTGCAGCTTCATCGCCAAGTACACTAGCTCCTGTTTTTCTTTGACGCGTTTTCTTCACGCGAACCGGTTCCCACTTCGCTCAAAAGCGCTATGAGAACTACTCCGCCGCCTTGTCGGTCTTGGCGCCAAACATGCGCGTCGGCGCCGCGAAGCCGCAGGACGTGCCGTCGGTGACCTTGACCTGATCCTCCCACGGAAGCCGGTAGGTGCCGGCGACCATGTCCTGCATGAAGGTGTAAGGGCAATCCATCGCGCCGCCTTTCACCGCGACATAGCCGCGATGCCAGAGCTGATAGATGTTGTTTTCGACGCCCCAGTTGATCCGGGCTTCGCGCACGAGATCAGGGCGAACTTCGGCGGTGATGATCTCGTCGACGCGGCCGGTCGTGCCGTGGGCGAGGATAGAGCCGTCGAAGTTCACGATCATGCCTTCGCCCATTGAATCGAACGAGCCGTCGGAGCCGCACATGCAGACGTTGGCGGTCACCATCAGGTTCTGGAATGCATTGGCCTGGTTGGTGAAGCGCCAGCTCTCCCGGATCGGCGCCGTATAACCCGCCGTGCGGATCATGATCTCGGCGCCCTTATAGGCGCATTCCCGCGCCATTTCCGGGAACATGCCGTCATGGCAGATGATCAGCGCGATCTTGGCGCCCTTGGGTCCCTCGATCACGGGAATACCGACGTCGCCGGGCTCCCACGGCTCGACCGGAATCCAGGGGTGGAATTTACGGTAGTAAAGCTTGATCTCACCCTGATCATCGATGATCAGGCCGGAATTATAGGGATTGCCGTCCGGGTTGAACTCCATGATCGAGAAGCAGCCCCAGATCTTGTTGTCGATGCAGGCCTTCTTCAAGGCCGCGACTTCAGGACCATCGAGCCGGCACATGATCGCGGGATTGGTGTCCATCGAGAGGCCGTGCAGCGAGTATTCCGGGAACACCACCAGATCCATGGTGCCGAGATTGCGGCGCGCCTTGCCGACCATATAGACGATGCGCTCGGTCTGTTTCGCGAGGTCTGCCTTGGTCGCGACCACGGGCAGTTGAAGCTGCACCAGCCCGATCACAACGCCGTTGGGTGATTTGTTAAGTCCGCCGAGCCCGTTCATGTGTTTCTCCATGGAATGGGAAGTACATTGTTGTTGGAGGAAGAAAAGCCGATTTTGTTAGATAGCAAAAGAGCATATTTCAGGCGGCCGGGCGGTCGACTTGAGGGCAGCCGGCAGACGGGCTATCAAGGGCCTGATCATCGAAAAGAAAAGAGAAGCCAGCCAATGGCAAATCCATCTCTCCAGGTAGCCATCGCGGGACTGGGACCGATCGGAAAAAAAGTCGCCGAGGCGCTCGATCAAGGCATCGAGGGCCTGTCGTTGATGGCCGTGTCGGCGCAGAACCCGGAAAAGCACCATAACTGGCTTGGCACCCTGAAGACGCCGCCGGCCATGCTGCCGATCGAGAAGCTTTCCGATGTCGCCGATATCGCCATCGAGTGCGCGCCTGCAAAACTTCTGCGATCGATCGTGGCGCCGTTCGTGGAAAAGGGAAAAACCGCGATCGTGCTCAGCGCCGGGGCGTTGCTCGACAATGAAGACCTGATCGAGATGGCGCGGCGAAACGGCGGACAGATCGTGGTGCCGACCGGCGCGCTGATTGGCCTCGACGCAGTGACGGCGGCTGCCGTCGGCGAGATCTATTCGGTACGGATGGTAACGCGCAAGCCGGTGCAAGGTCTCGCCGGCGCGCCATTTCTGGTCGAGAACAATATCGACATCGACCAGATCAAGGAGCCGTTGAAGATTTTCGACGGGTCGGCGCGAGAAGCCGCCAAGGGCTTTCCCGCTAACCTGAACGTGGCAGTGGCGCTGTCGCTTGCCGGCATCGGGCCTGACCGGACTCGGCTCGAAATCTGGGCGGACCCCGCGCTGACCCGCAACGTGCATCGGGTTGAGGTCGATTCCGATGCGGCGCGGTTTTCGATGTCGATCGAGAATATTCCTTCCGAAAATCCCAAGACCGGCCGCATCACCGCGTTGTCGGTGATTGCGCTGCTGCGAAAGCAGCGCGCTGCGCTGCGCGTCGGGACCTGAACCCCTATTTCGTCCCGTAAGCGCGATCGCCGGCATCGCCGAGTCCGGGCAGGATGAACCCGTTCTTGTCCAGCCCTTCGTCGATGGCGGCGAGCCAGATCGGCACGTCGGGGTGAATGCCGCGCATGCGCTCAACACCTTCAGGCGCTGCGATCAGACACACCAGGCGAATGTCGTTGGCACCGCGCTCCTTCAGCCGGTCGACCGCGGCCACCGCAGTGTTGGCGGTCGCGAGCACCGGCGAGATCACGATGACCTGCCGCTCGTGCAGGTCGGTCGGCGCCTTGAAGTAATATTCGACGGCGGCAAACGTCTCGGGCTCACGGTAAAGCCCGATATGGGCGACGCGCGCGTTCGGCACCAGATCGAGCATGCCTTCCGCGAACGTCATGCCGGCGCGCAGCACCGGCGCAAACACCAGCTTCTTGCCGGCAATCTGTGGCGTTTTCATATGGGCGAGGGGCGTTTCGATATCGACCTCGCTAAGCGGCAGGTCGCGGGTGACCTCGTAGCACAGGAGCATCCCGATTTCCTGAAGCAGTTCGCGAAACGATTTCGTCGAGGCGTCCTTTTCCCGCAGCAGCGTCAGCTTGTGCTGGATGAGCGGGTGGCTGACGATGGTGACGCCTTCCATATTGTCGCCCCTCTAAAATACAGTGCCGTCGCTGATGACTTTTACGGGCGGCGAGGCATCGGCGCGACGTTCGCGTGCGAGCCGCCGGCCCGCCGCCCAGGAACCGCCTTCGAGCACCTTGGCAAGCGGCAATGACACCGCATCAAGCCCGAGCCGTTTTCGCACGCCGTCGGCGAGACGATCGAGCAGCGCCACCGTCAACGCGCGCCACTCCACGACCAGGGCCGAGGAAACCTCATGTTCGCGTTGCGCGTCGTGCTCGTCGCGAAATGCGAGCACGCCGGCATCGATGAAGAGGCCGCCGTTGCGATATTCGGCGAGCCCCGTGAGGCCGTCGATATCGATGACCTCAAGCCCTGCGGTTTGCAGCGGCTCGATCAGGGAGTAGGCGAGCCATTGCGAAAGCTTGTGCAACGGCACCAGGCCGTTGGTTGCGTCGTCCGTGATCAGCGAGGGATGCTTCCAGCAGTCGCCAAGCGCGATGCCGCCGAGCGTCAGCCGCGACGGCCACATCGGTCCGAGCTGTTGCAACAATTCGGACAGGATGAGGGGGGCGGGAAGGCGGCCGTTTTCGGCGCGCGCGGCCAACCGATCGAACAGCCCGCCCGGTCGCGGTGTGTCGTGACGGCCGAAGACATCTGGCTTCGAGGCGACGAGCTTACCGAGGCGGCGCAAGAGGTCGACACGGCCTTCAAGTCCGACCAGGGGATTGGCATCGGAAACCTGCAAGCCGCGCGCCACGTCAGTCACCGAAAGACGGCTGAGAACATCTGCATCGACGCGAAGCGGATCGCGCGGATCGGCCGACAAAAGCCCGCCAGTGAACATCCCAAGGCTTGCGAGCCCCAATCCCTCCGAACGGCCGATGGCAAGGCCGGTTTTGGGATCGCGGTAGCGCCAGGTCGGACCGGCGCCGGCGTCGAGGAACACGCTGACCATCGCCAGGTCGAATTCCGCGCGCGCCCGCGCCGCGGGATCGGGCCATCGCTTCTCGCTTGCGACAGCGGCCCAGCGGTTGTCGCCGCTCAGGACAAAATGCCGCCAGCGCGAATGAAACGGCACATCGAGATCAGGATAGGCGTCCCGCGTGGTTTGCAGCACCAGATCGACGACGCTGTCCATTTTCTCAGGGCAGATCCGGAAGTTCGGAAGCTTGTCGTCAAGCGCCAGCGCCAGCATGCGATGGGCGCGTGAACGAACGGCCGCCGCGTTCAGCAGCGTCAGCGCCGCCGAGGTTTCCGAATTTGCCGCCGTCACGCCCGCGCTCGCTTCAATACTTTTCAAGCGGGCGGCCGACCGAATTGAGGAGTTCGTCCGGCGGTGCCGGCTCGGTGCTGTAATAGCCGGCCGCCTTCTTTGCGGCCATCTCCACATGCGCATCGGGCGGAACAAGATCGTCGGGAATCGGAACGCGTTCGACAATCTCGACGCCCTGGCCGGTCAGCGCATCGTGTTTCATATCGCTCATGGAGACGAAACGGTCGATGCGCTTGAGGCCGAGCCAGTGGATCACATCGGGCATCAATTGCTGGAAGCGCGCGTCCTGCACGCCGGCCACGCATTCAGTGCGTTCGAAATATTGCGCGGCCGCGTCACCGCCTTCCTGACGCTTGCGCGCGTTATAGACCAGGAATTTCGTGACCTCGCCGAGCGCGCGGCCTTCCTTGCGATTGTAGATGATGATGCCGAGGCCGCCTTCCTGGCCGGCGCGCGCGCACTCCTCGATGCCGTGGATCAGATAGGGGCGGCAGGTGCAGATGTCCGAGCCGAACACGTCGGAACCGTTGCACTCGTCATGGACGCGACAGGTGATCTTGGTGCGGTGATTTGGCAGCTTGGTGACGTCGCCGAACAGATAGGCCGTCGTTCCGCCGATTGGCGGCAGGAAGACCTGCAAGTCTGGGCGCGTCACCAGTTCGGGAAACATGCCCGCGGTCTGCTCGAACAGTTGCCGGCGCAGATTATTTTCGGTGGTTGCAAACCGTTGCGCCAGACCCGGAAGATACCACACCGGATCGATGGCGATCTTGACGACGGAAACGCTGCCGTTCTTGTGCACGACTTCGCCGTCGTGCTTCAGCCGTCCGGCGTCGATGGCCGACCTGAGTTCCGGCAAATCGAGGCGGGCGCGGGTGATCGCGATGCTCGGCCGGATATCGATCCCCTCGGCGATTTCGCTGGCAAAATTCTCTGCCACAAGATGACCCCAGGGATCGAGCGAAACAATGCGTTCCGGCTCGCTCCATTGCGGGAACGGGCCAACCGTTGCCGCCGGATGCGTGTTGGTGAGATCGGGGCGCCGGATCGGGTCGAGCGCGCCGGAGGAGACCGCGAGCGCGCGGTAGACCGAATAGGAGCCGCCATGGGAACCGATGACGTTGCGGTCCTGCGGGCGGGACACCGTGCCGATGATCGGACCGCGCTCGCGCGCGCTGGCCGCACCCCACTGGATCGGGAATTGGAGTTTGCCTCCCGGCGTCGGATGCGAGGTGATCCGGATATGATCAACCCGGTTGGAACGAGTCATCGCGGTCCATCCTTCAGACTTGATTTCCTGGGCGTTGTGCCCTCGCGCGTTTCGGCCCTGAGCGGTGGCCTCAAATGGCGACGGCCCGCCTGAAAAGACGGGCCTCATCATCAACCACTGAAATTACAGTACGATCGTAACCGAACCGTGAAATATAGCGACATCGCTGCCGAATACAACGGCGACTAAGTGCCGGTATTTCCTCGCGGATTTTTGGCCTCAATCCGTCGCGGGTCGATGACGGGCTGCAATCCGGCTCATTGCGCCGATGGCGCTGCCTCGTCCTGCGGCAGCGACGATAACTGCCCGGTCGGTGTCCAGCCGCCGCCCAGCGCCTGAAACAGGCTGCTGGCCGCGAGCAGCTTGTTCAATCGCGCCTGCGCCAGCGCGTTTTCGTTGGTCAGCAGCGTTTGCTGGGTTTGCAGCACGGTGATGAGGTTGACAGTGCCGGCACGCAACTGGGTTTCGGAGACCTCGAACGCCTTGCGGGCAGCGGCCACGGCTTCGACTTCGAGGCGCTCCTGCAAGGTCGATTGCGACAGCGCCACTAGCGCCTTCTCGACATCGGAGAAGGCCGAAAGCACGGCTTTGCGATAGGCCTGCAGATTTTGCAGCTGCACGCCCTTGGCCTGCTTCAACTGGCTTTCCAGCAGGAAGCCGTCGAACAGCGGCTGGGTCAGTCCCGCCGACAGAGTGTAGAACCAGGCGCCCGGTCCAAACAGCGCAGCCAGCGCCGCGCTCTGCACGCCGGTTTGCGCGGTCAACTGGATCTGCGGGAAGAACGCCGCCCGCGCCGACTCGACGCTGAAGTTCGAGGACGCCAGCTGCGCTTCGGCCTGGCGGATATCCGGCCTTTGGTTGAGCAGCTCCGAGGGCAGGCCCGGCGTCACGCGCGGAACCGCGATCTGCGTCATCAGGCCGCCCTTCACCGTGAAATTCGCCGGTGCGCGGCCGACCAGCACGGCGAGTGCGGCGATGTTCTGCCGCAGCGTGATCTCGAGCGGCGGGATCGCCGCGCGCTCGGTCGCGACCTGCGTCTCCTGTTGCGACAGGTCAAGCTGTGACGCGGTGCCGCCGGCAAATTGCTGCTTGATGAGCGTGAGAATCCGCTCGGCAGCAGCCAGGTTACGTCGCGCCACCCGCAGTTGGTCCTGCGCGGCAAGAACCTGGAAGTAGGTGTTGGCGACGGTGACGATCGCCGTGAGCGTGACGACCTCGCGATTGTAGCGCGAGGCGGTCGCGCTCTCTTCGGCGGCGTGGAGTGTCGCGCGGTTCTTGCCCCAGAAGTCGATCATGTAACTTGCGCTGAGGCCGAGGCTGTATTGCGAGAACGTCGATCCACCGGTGGAGACGCTCGTCAGGCCGGTACCGGCAAGGCTGCTACTGCCCAAGCCGCCGCCGGACGCGCTGCGGCTTTGCTCGGCATTGGCGGTCCCGGTAACAGAGGGAAGCAGCGGGGCGCCCTGGACACCCACCTGGGCGTCAGCCTGAACGATCTGGGCAATGGCGACCGCGATGTCGAGATTGTAGAGCTGGGCCGCGTCCATCAGCGAGGTCAATTCACTGGACTTGAAGTCGCGCCACCAATCGACCGCGGGCAGGTGGGCGTCGGGCGCCGTGCGGCCGCCTTCGCGATAGGCCGCCGGCATATCGAGGTTGAGATCCGGCCGTTCGGTTCCAAGGATGCAGCCCGACAAGGCAGGACCCAACAACAAAGTGGAAACGGCAAAGCGAAATTTGCCGGGGCCGTGCGTGGTCCGTCGTGAAACTTTGCCGATCATCGAAAATGCCAACATCTACTCGCCCGGTTGCAGCCTGGTCTCGGGTGCGAGCGGTGCTCCGCCGCCCCTCAACCGCTGGCCCCATAGCCGGAACCGGTCCATATACAGGTAGATTACCGGCGTTGAATAGAGCGTCAGCACCTGACTGAGGATCAGTCCCCCGACAATTGCGATGCCGAGCGGCTGTCGCAGTTCGCCGCCGTCGCCCATGCCGAGAGCGAGCGGAAGGGCGCCGAGCAGGGCGGCCATCGTCGTCATCATGATCGGCCGGAAGCGGAGCAGGCAGGCTTCGTAAATCGCGTCAACCGAGCTTAGGCCCCGGTTGCGCTCGGCCTCGAGTGCAAAATCGATCATCATGATCGCATTCTTCTTCACGATTCCGATCAGCAGGATGACTCCGATCAGGGCCATGATGCTGAATTCGGTGTTGAACGCCATCAAGGCAAGCAAGGCGCCGACGCCCGCCGACGGCAGGGTCGATAGAATCGTCAGTGGGTGGACGTAGCTCTCGTAGAGTACGCCGAGCACGATGTAGATCGTGACCAGCGCGGCGAGGATGAGGAACGGTTGGTTTTTCAGCGAATCCTGAAAAGCCTTTGCGGTTCCCTGGAAGGTGCCGCGGATGGTGGCGGGCACGCCGATCCGGTTCATGGCGGCTTCGATCGAGGTGACGGCGGAACTGAGCGAACCCCCCGGCGGCAGATTGAAAGAGATCGTGGTGGCGACCAGAAGACCCTGGTGGTTCACCGCAAGCGGAGTGGCGCCCTGGACAAACTTCGCAACCGCCGACAGCGGAATCATGGTCTCCTGAGTGGTGGCGACCGCTGAACCGGTGGAGGCCACGCCCTTGCCGGTGGCGCCGATCGAATTGGTCGCAAGATTTCGGGCGGCTTGCGCGTTGGCGGAATTGGCTGAGGCCGCGGTTCCAACGACGACAGTGCCGGCGACCGCGTTGGTCGACTGCGATCCTCCGACCGAGGCGCCGGACGTAGAGATCCAGACGTCCTTCAGCATCTCCGGGTTTTGCCAGTATTGCGGCGCGACTTCCATGATCACGTGATACTGGTTGCGCGCCACGTAGATGGTCGAGACCTGCCGCTGGCCGAAGGCGTCATAGAGGGTGTTGTCGACCTGGCTGACGGTGATGCCGAGCTGAGCGGCCGCGTCGCGATCGATGACGAGATCGGACTCAAGTCCCTTGTTCTGTTGATCGCTGTTGACGTCCGTCAGATTCGGATCGCCTTGCAGGGCGGCGGCGATCTTCGGGCTCCACTCGTTGAGTTCCTCGAAGGTCGGCGCCTGCATGGTGAATTGGTACTGCGCATTGCTGGCGCGGCCGCCGACCCTGATATCCTGCACCGCCTGCAGGAACAGGGTTGCGCCCGGGATCACCGCCATTTCACGCCGCAGCCGCGCGATCACCTGGTCGGCGGAAATGTTCCGTTCGCCAAGCGGCTTCAAGGAAACGAAAACGAAACCGGAATTGGTCTGGCCGTTGCCGGTAAATCCGACGGCGGTTTCGACGGCAGGATCGTTTTTGATAATGGTGATGAACTGCGTCAGCTTCTTCTGCATCAATTGGAACGAGATACTTTGGTCGGCCTGGATCGAGCCGGTCAGCCGGCCGGTGTCTTGCTGTGGAAAGAAGCCTTTCGGAATCACGTCGTAGAGATAAAAGTTGAGACCGAGCACCGCGGCCAGAACCAGCATCATCAAAGCGGGATGCCGAAGTGCGATGGTCAGCGTGCGGCGGTAGGCGTCGAGCATGGCGTCGAAAAAGCTCTCGCTCATTCGATAGAGCCATCCGTGGCCTTCTCCGGTATCGCTACGCAGCAATACCGCGCACATCATCGGCGTGGTGGCGAGCGAGATCGCGAGCGAGATCATGATGGAAATCGAGATCACCATCGCGAATTCGCGGAACAGGCGTCCGATAATGCCGCCCATCAGCAGGATCGGGATGAAGACGGCGATCAGCGAGATGCTCATCGACAGCACGGTAAATCCGACTTCACTGGCGCCCTTGAGGGAGGCCTCCAGCGGTGTCATGCCGTCTTCGATATGGCGGGTGATGTTTTCGAGAACGACGATGGCGTCATCGACGACAAAGCCTGTCGCGACCGTCAGCGCCATCAGCGAGAGGTTATCGAGACTGTAGCCGCACAGATACATCGCCGCGAAAGTTGCGATCAGCGAAACCGAGACCGCCACGACCGGTACCAGCGTTGCGCGCAGGTTTCGCAGGAAGGCAAACACGACGACGATCACCAGCAGCACCGCTAGAATGAGGGTACGTTCGACGTCGCGCAGCGAGGTGCGAATGGTGATCGAACGGTCGACGGCGAGGCTGATGTCGATCGCCGGCGAAACCGAAGCCCGGAGCTGGGGCATCAATCCCTTTACGAGATCGACGGTTGAGATGATGTTGGCGCCCGGCTGCCTATAGAGAATGATCAACACCGCGGGCTTGCCGTTGGCGAGCCCGGCATTGCGCAGATTCTCGACGGAATCCGTGACTTCGCCGACATCCGACAGACGTATCGGGGCGCCGTTGCGGTAGGCGACGATCAGGGATTTGTAGTCGTCGGACTTGTTGGCCTGGTCGTTGGCGTAGATCTGGTAGCGCTGATCGCCGACATCGATACCGCCTTTCGGGCTGTGGGCATTGGCGCTGGAAAGCGCGGCGCGCACGTCCTCGAGGCCGACGCCATATTTATAGAGCGCCTGCGGGATCAGTTCGGCGCGCACGGCCGGCAGCGAACTGCCGCCGACGACCACTTCGCCAATGCCGTCGACCTGCGACAGCTTCTGCGCCAGCACGGTCGATGCGGCGTCATAGAGGTCGCCGCGGGTCTGGGTGTCGGACGTCAGCGCGAGGATCAGGATCGGCGCGTCAGCCGGATTGACCTTGCGATAGGTCGGGTTGCTTCGCAGGCTGGTCGGCAGGTCGGCGCGGGCCGCGTTGATGGCGGCCTGCACGTCGCGCGCGGCGCCGTTGATGTCGCGGTTGAGACCGAATTGAAGGGTGATGCGAACCCCACCCACCGTACTCGACGACGTCATCTCGGTCACGTCGGCGATCTGGCCGAGATGACGTTCGAGCGGGCTCGCCACGGTGATGGCGACGTCCTGCGGGCTTCCGCCGGGCAACGTGGCCTGAACGGAGATGGTCGGGAAGTCGACCTGCGGCAACGGTGAAACCGGCAGCTTGAAGAAAGCCACCACGCCGGCCGCCGCCAGACCGAAGGTAAGCAGCGTCGTTCCGATGGGTCGGCGAATGAATGGTGTTGAGGGACCCATCAGTTGCCCTCATTCCGCCGGCTGGGTGGCGTCGCCCGAGCGGCCGGAAAACCGGATCGCCAGGCGGTCGAACCAAAGATAGATCACCGGCGTCGTGAACAGCGTCAGCAACTGGCTGAGCAAGAGGCCGCCGACGATGGAGATGCCGAGCGGGTGGCGCAGTTCGGAGCCGGCGCCGGTGCCGAGCATCAGCGGCAATGCGCCAAGCACCGCCGCCATCGTCGTCATCAGGATCGGACGGAAGCGCAACAGGCAGGCCTGATAGATCGCCTCCCGGGGCGATTTTCCTTCATGCCGTTCGGCGTCGAGCGCGAAGTCGATCATCATGATCGCGTTCTTCTTCACGATGCCGATGAGGAGAATGATGCCGATGATGGCAACGATCGTAAGATCGTCGCCCGCCATCATCAGTGCCAGCAGCGCGCCGATACCGGCGGATGGCAGCGTCGACAGAATTGTAAGCGGGTGAATGAAGCTTTCGTACAGAACGCCCAGCACGATGTAGACGGTGACGATCGCCGCCAGAATCAGGAAGAGCTGGTTGGAAAGCGATGACTGAAATGCCAGTGCGGCGCCCTGGAAGCTCGTGATCACGCTGGCGGGCAGGGCGATGTCGATCTGCGCTTGCTTGATCGCCTCGACCGCATCGCCGAGAGCGGCGCCCGGCGCAAGATTGAACGACACTGTTGCCGCCGGGAATTGCCCGAGATGCGCGACCTGCAACGGTGCGGTTTCCTCGCGGAATTTAGCGAGCGTTGCGAGCGGCACAGGGGTGCTGCCGACCGAGGAGGGCAGATAGATGTCGGAGAGCGATTGCAGCGACGTTTGCAGACGCGGATCGGCCTCGAGGATGACGCGGTATTGGTTGGAATTGGTGAAGATGGTGGAAACGATCCGCTGGCCGTAGGAATCGTAGAGCGCGTTATCCACGGTCGCAGGCGTAATGCCGAAACGGGCGGCCTGGTCGCGATCGATCTCCACAAAGACCGAAAGCCCCTGATCGGAAATGTCGCTGGCGACATCGCCGAGCTGGGGAAGCTGCCTCAGCTTGTCGACCAGTTTTGGCGTCCATTCCGAAAGCTGGACGGGGTCGGCATCCTGCAGAATGAACTGGTATTGCGTCTTGCTGACCGTGCCTTCGATCGTCAGGTCCTGAACCGGCTGCATATATAATGTGATGCCGGTGAGCGGAGCGGTCGCGTTCTGGATCCGCCGCATCACGGCCGCGATGTCGGATTTGCGTTCGTCATAGGGCTTGAGGTTGATCAGAATTCGCCCGCTGTTGAGCGTATTGTTGGTTCCGTCGACCCCGATAAAGGAAGAAAGGCTGACGACGTCGGGATCCTTCAGGATGATCGAGGCGAGCTGCTGCTGGCGCTCGGCCATCGCTGCGTAGGACACCGACTGCGGCGCTTCGGAAATCGCCTGAATGACGCCGGTGTCCTGAAGCGGGAAGAAACCCTTCGGGATCATGACATAAAGCATCGCGGTCACGGCGAAGGTGGCGAGTGCGATCAACAGCGTGATGGGTTGATGGTCCAGCACCCAGGTGAGAGCGTGACCATACATCTCGATGATCCAGTCGAATGCTTCGCGGCTGCCGCGCTGGAATGCATTTTCCTGATCGTGAGGGGTCTCCGGCTTGAGCAATTTGGCGCAAGCCATCGGCACCAGCGTGAGCGAAACCACCGCCGAAATCAGGATCGTGACCGAGAGCGTGATCGCGAACTCGCGGAACAGGCGGCCGACCACGTCGCCCATGAACAATAGCGGGATCAGCACCGCGATCAGCGAGACCGTCAACGAGATGATGGTGAAGCCGATCTGCTCGGAGCCCTTGAGGGCTGCCTGCAACGGGGTGTCGCCTTCCTCGAGATAGCGGGAGATATTTTCGACCACGACGATGGCGTCGTCGACCACGAAGCCGGTCGCGATCGTCAGCGCCATCAAGGACAGATTGTTGAGGCTGAAGCCGAGCAGGTACATCGCGCCCAGCGTGCCGACCAGCGACAGCGGAACCGACAGGCTCGGGATCAACGTCGCGCGGGCGTTGCGCAGGAATACGAAAATCACCAGCACCACGAGGATCACGGCGAGCGTCAATTCGAACTCGACGTCCTCGACGGAGGCACGGATGGTGACCGTGCGGTCGGTCAGGATGTTGACGTCGATGGCCGCGGGCAACGAGGCCTGCAATTGCGGCAACAATGCTTTGATACCTTCGACGACGGCGATGACGTTGGCGCCGGGCTGGCGCTGGATATTGAGGATGATGGCCGGCGTCTCGTTCATCCAGGCGCCGAGCTTGTCGTTCTGCGAGCCGTCGATCACGTCGCCGACGTCGCTGAGGCGCACCGGCGAGCCGTTCTTGTAGGCGACGATCAGCGATTTGTAGTCGCTTGCGTTCCTGATCTGGTCGTTGGCATTGATGGTATAGGCGCGCATCCCGCCGTCGAAGTTGCCTTTCGGCGTATTGACGTTGGCGTTGCCAAGCGTGGTGCGCAGATCGTCGATATTGAGACCGTAGGCGGCAAGCTTGCGGATATCGGCCTGGATGCGCACCGCCGGCCGCTGGCCGCCGCTGATGCTGACGAGGCCGACGCCGGGAAGCTGCGAGATTTTCTGCGCCAGACGCGTGTCGACGAAATCCTCGACATCCGTCAGCTTCATTGTCTTCGAGGTCAGGCCGAGCGTCAGGATCGGCGCGTCGGCCGGATTGACCTTGGCATAGATCGGGGGCGCGGGCAGGTCGGCCGGAAGCAGGTTGCCGGCGGCGTTGATCGCGGCCTGCACTTCCTGCTCGGCGACGTCGAGCGAAATCGTCAAACCGAATTGCAGGGTGATGACGGAAGCGCCAGCCGAACTGATCGAACTCATCTGGTTGAGGTTCGGCATCTGTCCGAACTGCACTTCCAGCGGCGCGGTGACGGAGGACGTCATCACATCGGGGCTCGCGCCCGGATAAAAGGTCTGGACCTGAATGGTCGGATAGTCGACCTCAGGCAGGGCCGCGACCGGCAAGAACCTGAACGCCAGCAGGCCGGACAGCATGATGGCGATCATCAGCAGGGTGGTTGCGACCGGTCGTAAAATGAACGGTTGCGACGGGCTCATTGCTTTTGTCCACCATCGGAGCGCCGTTTTTTGCCGCCGCCCGATTTATCGGGGTCGGCCGGGGCTTGAGCCGGATTGGTGGTTTGCGCCGGGTTGTTCTCCGACCGAATGACGATCTTGGCGCCATCGCGAAGCTTGTCGGCGCCGTCGATGACGATGCGGTCGCCGGGCACAAGACCGGAGAGAATTTCCACATGCTCGCCTTCGGTGACGCCGAGCTTGACCGGCCGGACCGATACCGTGCTGTCGGCATTGACGAGGTAGACGAAGGTGCCCGGTGCGCCGCGCTGGATGCCCGCGGTCGACATTGTCGTGACGTCCTTGTGGGTATCGAGCAAGAGGCGGATGTTGACGAACTGGTTCGGGTAAAGCAGCCGATCGGTATTGGGGAATTGCGCGCGCAGCTTGATCGTTCCGGTCGTCGGATCGATCTGGCTGTCGAAGGTTTGCAGCGATCCGTCGGCGAGCTTGGTGGCGCCGGTGCGATCGAGTGCGGTTGCGGGCAACACCGCGCCGGCCTGCAGGCGCTTGGATATCGCTTGCAGATTATCTTCAGGCACGGTGAACAGCACGCTGATCGGCTCCAACTGCGTGATGACGACGATGCCGTTGGTATCGCCGGGCGTCACGTAGTTGCCCTGGTCGACCTGACGCAGGCCGACGCGGCCGTCGAGCGGCGACACGATCCGGCAATAAGCGAGGTTGACCTCGGCCGATTTCACCGACGCCTTGTCGGCCTCCACCGTGCCCTGATCCTGGGCGACGAGAGCGACTTGCGTATCCAGCGTCTGATGCGGCACCGCGTTCTGCGCCGCCAGTCCCTGATATCGCGTCAGGTCGACCTGCGCGCCCTTGAGCATGGCCTCGTCGCGCGCCAATTGTCCCCTGGCCTGCGCCAATGTTGCTTCATATGGCCGCGGATCGATTTCCGCGAGCAGGTCGCCTTTCTTGACGTCGTTGCCTTCGGTGAAATCGATCTTCTGCATGTAACCGCTGATCTGCGTGCGGATCGTCACGGTTGCGAGCGATGTCACGGTGCCCAGCGCATTGATGTTGATGCCGATGTCGCCTTTGCCGACGACTTCGGGAACGATCGACATCGGCGCGGAATTGCGGCCGCCACCCGCTTGCTGCGGAGGCGCAGCCCGCTTGGTCCACCAGACGACGCCGCCGACGATCAGCAGGATCACGATGGCTGTCAGGACAAACCGCCGGCCCGACCGCGGCTTGGCGGCCTGCGCGGGACCAATCGAAGGTGACTTCTGGAAGTTCTTAATCGGTTGGTCCATGAACCTGCCATTGAGATGAGAAGAGTGATCGCTTCCGGGGGTTTTCCGCAATTAGTCGCGGGGAACCGCCTCCAGGGTCCGCGAGCCCCTTATTTGAACGACCCTGCCTGCGGTTGTCGCATTAACAATCAGAAAGAATTGCACTTTTTGTTCAGACCGCGACTGCCGGGCAACAATAAAGACGTCGTCTGAGCCATTCATCGGGTTCAAAGATCAGGACGGACTGATCAGGCTCAAACAGCGCATTTTGAACCGATCCAGGGGTGGCGACAAGGCCGTGCCATCGGCAATCTGGGAGGTAGACGACCTCACGAGAACCACGACGGCCTCAGGCGGCGGCATCCAGCAGGCTGAACGAGCCCCTGACCAGTGCCTTGCGTCCTTTTGACGTAATGGCCGGCACGCGGTCGTTGACGGTCACAAGGCCGAGCGCAACGAGTTCGTTGAGCACGAATCGGGTCGAGGCCGGCAGCCTGGCGGTGCGCGAAGTGCTTTCAGCGCCTCCCACTGTTCAGGCCTCAGATCGAAGTCGCTCTCGTCGTTCATGCTGCCTCGATTGACACTGGTGGAGTGGATTTGACATTCGCTACCCAACTGGCCGCGGGTTCGTCAGGCGAATGTCAAATCCAAAACTCCACTAGAAACCCGTATTTGCTAGTGGTCCTTCGATTCTAACATTCGCAAGTGGCCGCTGGGATGGGATGCGAATGTTAGAATCGGACCGCTAGTCGCCTTGTGTCGCTCTCTTACGGGCGATGCGTGACTCCGATGCGACCACAATGCGTCTGCAATAGGCTTGTACACGCAACTTTTCTTGAATCGCTCCAGGCTGGAAATTGCCTCGCTCCAGGCCGGAAATGGGTAGTGCCGCCCATTTGAAGTTCCTGCACCGCGATCGGCAAATTCCCTTCAGGAACTTCAAATGGAAAGCGGCACTACCATCATAAATTTGCTGGTGGTCCTTTGATCAGCATTCGCAAAAGTGGCCGCCGTTGGGGGATGCGAAGCTGGAATCGGACCACCAGGTAACGTGGTTGTCACATCTCCGTGTCAATGGACGGTGTCAGCCGCCCGCGAATCGGTGGCGGGACATTGGATGTGCTTGACTGCTCGGATGAACACTCTGAAGGTAGCTGCGCCGACCAAATCGCGCCGTAACGGCTTAAGGCTGAAGGGCCTCGGCATTGTCGTCAGCATCGCGATTGCGGCGATCGCAATTTTTGCGCTGACCCACACGCTGAAAAGCATCGACACCAACGAAGTATTCCAGGTCATCAGGCACACGGATACTTCTCTCATCGCGCTCGCAGCCGTGCTGGTGATCACATCCTACGCGAGCTTGACCTTCTACGACCTGCTGGCATTGCGCACCATCGGCCGCACCGAGATTCCCTATCGGACCGCAGCGCTCGCGAGTTTCACCAGTTATCCGATCGCGCATGGCATCGGTGCCGTCTCGCTGATCTCGCCGGTGATCCGCTATCGGGTCTACTCGCATCATGGCCTCAGTGCGTTCGAGGTGGCGAACATCTGCTTTCTGACCGGGTTGACGTTCTGGCTCGGTAACCTGACGGCGCTCGGGATCGGACTGTTCTTTGCGCCCGACGCGATCAGCCTGGTCGATTTTCTGCCGCCCAGGGTCAATCAGTGGATTGCCGCCGCGCTGCTTCTGGGGGTCGCAGGCTTCCTGACCTGGTGCTGGTTTCCGCGCAATATCGGAACCAAACGCTGGCCCGTCCGGCTTCCGTCGGGGCCATTGGTAGTGTTGCAAATCCTGATCGGCGTTTTCGATCTCGGGGCTGCAGCGCTGGCGATGTATGTGCTGATTCCGGCCGGACCCAATATCGGGATTTTCCCGATCATGGCCGTTTTCATCGCCGCGACCCTATTGGGATTTGCCAGCCACACGCCGGCGGGCATCGGGGTTTTCGATGCGACGTTCCTGATCGGGCTCGGCAAGGACGACAAAGAGCCGCTGGTCGCAGCACTTTTGATGTTCCGCCTGATGTATCACTTCCTACCCTTTATATTTGCGCTCAGCGTATTTGGCGTTGTCGAAGGATGGCGAAGTTTGCGCCGCCGGCGAAACAGCTGAAGCTCTTTACACCGGCGAATTCAGCTTGAGCCCGACCACGCCGGCGACGATCAGTGTCAGGCAGATGATGCGCACCGGATCGGTCGGTTCGCTGAAGATCACCATTCCGACGACGATGCTGCCGGCCGCGCCGATGCCGGTCCAGATCGCATAGGCGGTGCCGAAGGGCAGCGAGCGAAGCGCAAACGCCATCAGCGCAAAGCTCGCCAAAATCGCTAACGCTGTCGCAAGCGTCGGCCAGAACCGGGTGAGGCCGTCGGAATATTTCAGACCGAAAGCCCAGGCGATCTCAAACAGCCCCGCCGCGAATACCGCAAGCCAGCCGGTCATCGAGACCTCAGCAATGGCGAAAAAACGGCAAGGCCGCATTGGTGCCGGCGAGGCGAGTTCTCAATCCCCGATTTTACGCCGTTACCCGGAGTCAGCGCCGACATGATCCACCTCGTCGCGGTTCATCGCGTACCTCCTTGCGGTGTTCGCGCGACAAAGATGTGACAGATTGCGTGCAGCCGCGAACACGAAAGGGAGTTCCGAGATCGTCGACGTGATCGCATCATGGCGGCTGTCGCAAAACTGCAGCGCGTTCGCGATAGCCTGGTCGGATTGTTGATTCGAGGCGCGGATGAATAGCCAACTCATCGCAAATGTCGTCCGCAGCAGCAAAGACGACGAAGAAGCGACGGTTTGGGACAGGCTGTACGCATTCTGGTTCCGTCGCCTGGTTTACACCCAGATCTGGGAAGACCCCGTTGCCGATCTCGCGGCGCTTCGTTTATCCGTCGGCTCGACTATCGTCACGCTGTCGTCAGGCGGATGTAACGCCCTTTCTTATTTGATGGCGCAACCGGCGCAGGTCTACGCGGTCGATCTCAACGAGGCGCATCTTGCGCTCATCAAACTCAAATTAGCGGGCTTGCGTGCGTTTTCCGATTATTCGGATTTCTGGCAGTTCTTCGGTGCGGCCGACAAGCCGGCCAATTCAGACCTTTATCGCGCGCGATTACGGCCGTGGCTGGATGCGCAGGCGCGCGCCTATTGGGACAAGCGAAATATCATCGGCCGTCCGCGCCACGCCTATTTCGCCGATGGTTTTTATCGTCACGGCATGCTCGGTCGTTTCATCGGTCTTGCGCATTTCGCGGCGAAACGGTGCGGGATCGACCCGGCGATACTTTTGAACGGCAAGCCGGATGCGCCCGCGCGCATCGCGGCGCTGAATCGCCTCGATCGCGTGTTCCATTCGCCGCTGGTCCGGTTGATCACGGCAACGCCGGCTTTGCTGTTCGGCCTCGGTATCCCGCCGCGACAGCGAGCCTTGCTGGGTGGCGGTGCCCCGTTGAACGACGTGCTTCACAAGCGCCTGTTGCGCCTCATCGATGGCCATCCGAACGACACCAATTATTTCGCCTGGCAGGCGCTCCATCGCGGCTATGCCGGCCCGGGCGATCGTTGCCTGCCGCCATATCTGCAACGCCGCCAATATGAGCGCATGCGCAATGGCGCGGGGTTGATCATTCCGCACCACGCCAGTCTTCGGCAATTCCTGGAAGGTTTGCCGGCGCGCGAAGTCGACGCCGTCATCCTGCTAGACTCGCAGGACTGGATGGCGACCGACGAAATCAGGGCCTTGTGGAATGCGATCGATCGCGCCGGCAGCGACAATGTCCACGTGATTTTTCGTACCGCAGGCGAAGAATCGCCGATCGAAAGCGACGAACTGGCATCGCTGCGCCGGATATGGCGTCGCGACGATGAACGAAGCGCGGTCGGATTCGAGCTGGATCGCTCCGGGATCTATGGCGGTTTCCACTGCTACGGCCGGCGCTGACCGGCTATAAAGATCACGCGTTGCTGGAGCCGGCCGTCTTGACCAGGGAGGCTGCCACCGCGCCTGCCGTTTCCACATAAGCGGGATCGCGGTGAATCAGCATCACGGTCGCGGCGCCATCAAGCAACACGATGATGCTTCGCGCGGTCGCAGCCGCATTGCCGACCCCCTCGCGGGCGAGGGAATCCGTAAACCACGCCTCGAAGCGTTTCTTGTGCGCGGCGCCGGCCTTGAGCGCCGGATGGCCGGGCGTGTTGGCCAGTTCGGCGGCGGTGCGCAGAAAGCCACAACCCTTCCACTTCATCGTGTCGGTCGATCGGGCAAATTCGGCAAAAAGCCCTAACACCTTGTCGGTGGCGGACCCCGGCGTCTGTTCGAACCAGCGCGCATAGAGATCGAGCGTCGGCTGGTCGCGCGATTCCAGATAGGCCGCGATCAATTCGTCCTTGCTGCGGAAATGGTAATACAGCGTCTTCTTGGTGACGCCGGCCTTCTCTGCGATGGCGTCGACGCTCGCCGCGCGAATACCCTCATTATAGAAGAGCCGGGCGGCGGCCGCGACGATACGCTCGCGCGTTTGATCTGAATTAGCGGACATCCGGCATGTATACTGACTAGTGAGTATCTGTAAAGCCGGCTCTTGGCTACCGTTTCCGCTCTGTCGAACAGACCGGACCCAAGACAAACCAAAGACAAACCCAAGAAAAACCCAAGGCTTCAAGATGTCGGAATTGGTACTTTGCGAAACCCGTAACTCTGTTGCGATCCTGACGCTCAACCGGCCGGAAAAGCTCAATGCTCTGAACTACGCGCTCGTCGACCGACTCAAGGAACGGCTCGATGCGATTGAGGGCGATTCCAATATCCGCGCCGTGATTCTGACCGGCGCCGGTGAGCGGGCCTTTTCGGCTGGGGCCGACATCACGGAATTTTCAGAGACGCTTCGTGAAGGCCCGGATGCGGCGGTCAGGGCCTTTGTTCGCCGGGGGCAATCGATGACGGCGCGCATCGAGTCCTTTCAAAAGCCCATCATCGTTGCCGTGAACGGAATTGCCTTCGGCGGCGGATGCGAAATCACGGAGCCGCCCATCTTGCGATCGCAAGCGAGAAGACGAGCTTCGCCAAGCCGGAAATCAATATCGGGATTCCGCCGACGTTCGGCGGCACGCAACGATTGCCTCGCCTGGCGGGCCGCAAGCGCGCGCTGGAGTTGCTGCTCACCGGGGATTCGTTTTCAGCCCGGCGCGCTTACGAGATAGGGCTCGTCAATCGGATCGTGGCGCACGAGGACCTGTTGCCGTCGGCGTTGGAACTGGCCGGGCGAATTTTGCGTCACTCGCCGCTCGCGGCGTCCCGCATCCTCACGGCCGTGACGCGCGGACTGAATGCGACGATTGCAGAAGGGTTGGAAATCGAGAGCGAGCAATTCGCGCGCATGGTGCCGACCCATGATACGCGCGAGGCCATCGACGCGTGGATCGCGCGGCGGCCACCGCATTATCAGGCGAAATAATCTGGCAAAGGAATGCGCGTCGCGATCGCGGTGCGCCCGCGATCATTCCGCCAGTTCGGAGTAGGGCGTCGCCGGAACCTGCGCTTCGATCGCCTTCTCCTGCTGTACGATCTTCGGCTTGCGCAGCCAGACGTAAACCTGGGCCGAGAGCAGTACGACGCAGATGAGGAGGAAGAACGCGCTGATCGGACGCTCGATGAAGGTCATCAGGTCGCCGCGGGAGATCAGGAGGCTACGGCGGAAATTTTCCTCAAAGCGCGGCCCCAGCACGAAGCCGAGCAGGATCGGCGCCGGATGGAAATCCAGACGCAGCAGGATGTATCCGACGACGCCGATCACCAGCGTCTCGCCGACCTGGAACATGTCGTTGCTCGCGGCATAGACGCCGATGCAGACAAAGAACATCGCGCTCGGATAAAGGTAGCGATAGGGAATGCTGAGCAGCTTCACCCACAGCCCGATCATCGGCACGTTGAGGACGACGAGCAGGATATTGCCGATCCAAAAGCTCGCGATCAGGCCCCAGAAGATGTCGGCGTGCTGGGTGATCAATTGCGGGCCCGGCACGATGCCATGAATGATCAGCGCGCCCAACAATAGCGCCATCACGGTGTCGCCGGGAATGCCGAGGCTCATGGTCGGAATGAAGTCGCCTTGCACCGAGGAGTGCGTCGAAGCCTCAGGGCAGGCGACGCCTTCAATGGCGCCGTGACCGAAACGCTCCGGCGTCTTTGAGATCTTCTTTTCGGTGGCGTAGGACACGAACGAGGCGATGGTCGGACCGGTGCCCGGGATCAGGGCGCAGAGGCTGCCGATAACGGTGCCGCGGATCATCGGCCAGAACGCGAGCTTGAGGTCGGCCTTCGACGGGAACATGTCGGAAATGCCGACCTTGGCGTAGCGCATGTCGACGGTTTCAGTGTTGTTGATGCTGTTCAGGAATTCGGCGATGCCGAACATGCCGAGTGCGAGCGCAACGATTTCAATGCCATCGAACAGTTCGGTGATGCCGAAGGTGAAGCGCGGCTGGCCGGTCTCGATGTCGGAGCCGACGATCCCGACCAGGAGGCCGAACACCGTCATGGCGATGCCCTTGAGCGGGGAGCCCTTCGCGAGCGTCGATCCCGCGAGCAAACCCACCAGCATCAGCGAGCACACTTCCGCCGGCCCGAATTCCAGCGCCATCTTGACCAGAAACGGCGCGAGGAAAATCATTTCGGTGATGCCGAAGGAAGCCCCGATGAAGGCGGCCACAACGGTGATACCGAGCGCTGTTCCGCCCTTGCCTTGCTTGGTTAGCGGAAAACCGTCCAGACACGTGACGGCGTGCGGCGGATGACACGGCAGGTTGAGGAGGATCGAACAGATCGCCCCGCCATATTGGGCGCCGTAATAGACGCCGGACAGCATCAGGATCGCCGGGACCGGATGCATGCCGAAAGTGAGCGGCAGCAGGATCGAGATCGTGGCGACAGGTCCCATGCCCGGCAGCACGCCGACGAGATTGCCGACCAGCACGCCGAGGAAACAATACATCAGGTTGTGCGGCTCCAGCGCGACGCCGAAGCCGTACCAGAGATCGGTGAGCGCGGTCGAAATCACAGGTTCACCCCGCGCAACAGCTGAAAGGGAATGTTCAGCAGGTAGTGGAACAGGAGGACGCCGAACACGGTGACGCCGCAGGCGAGAACGAACGATGACTTGTAGGTCGCCGTCTTGTCGCCGAGCGCGCAGACGAACACGCAGGCGAACACCGCCGGGATCATCCCGCCATAGTATCCGAGAATGATGAACAGCACCGGCCCGGCAACAATGCACAGCCAACCGAACCATTGCGGATTGTCAGGCATGAATTTGCCGTCGTCCGGCTCGGAGGATAACAGCGCGGTACCTGCGATCAGGATGCCAAGAAAGGCGAGGACGACGCCGAGCACGACCGGCATAAAACCGGGGCCCATTCTGGCGAGGCTGCCGAACTTGTAGCCCGAACCGGTCACAGCGGCTCCCACCCCGAGCAGCAGCATCAGGCCGCCGGCATAGTAGTCCCGCTTCCAGGTAAACTTCTCCGACAACCGCGTCTCTCCCAAGTCTTCTCAACGTCCAAGTCTTTTTGGACTCCAGGTCTTTTTAGGGACCAAGTCTTTTTAGGGCCGCGACCCTACCCGTAGCGGCCAAACCTGTCGATATGGCCGCATTCAACTTTCGGGGCGGGAAGGAACCCACATTCGGCCAACAGACTAGCTCAGTTTATCGAGCGATAAAATCGACAAAATACCGCAGGGCCGGCCGGCCGAGTCTGCGGCCATCGCGGCGCGGCATGGTTTGCGTGGGGCGCCTTCGACGAGCGAGGATGTTGGTTGTAATCTTGTCCGAGGTCGCGAACGGAGGTCGGAATGCCGGTCAATCTCCCTTTGTGGGGGTAGCAAAAGACCCTGTAATTCGGCTATCGAGGGGCAGGGAATCTCTCGAAAACGCCATCGCGGGTATTTTGAATGAGCCAATTGATCGTCCACGCCGGAGACTTCACGTTCCAGGCCCGTTTCGAAGAACAGTTGGCGCCCAAAACTTGTGCGGCCTTCCGCAAGGCCATGCCGTTCAACAGCGAATTTGTCCATGTGCGCTGGAGCGGCGAGGGGGTCTGGATGCCACTCGGCGATCTCGACTTTGGCGTCGGCTATGAGAACCACACCAGCTACCCGGCGCCGGGCCAAATGATCCTTTATCCTGGCGGCATCAGCGAGACCGAAATTCTGCTGGCCTATGGCGGGGTGCATTTTGCAAGCAAGATGGGCCAATTGGCCGGCAATCACTTCGTCACCCTGACGTCGGGACTTGAGAACCTGTACACGCTCGGCAGGACGGTGCTCTACAAAGGTGCGCAAAAGGTCCGCATCGAGGAAGTATAGAATGGCCGAGCCCGGGTATCCCAGGGATCTCCGTGGCTACGGCCGCAATCCGCCGCATCCGCACTGGCCGGGCAATGCACGCATCGCCATGCAGTTCGTGGTGAATTTCGAGGAAGGCGGCGAGAACAACATCCTGCACGGCGACCGCGCCTCTGAAGCATTCCTGTCGGACGTGCTCGGCGCGCAGCCATGGCCCGGGCAACGCCACGCCAATATTGAATCGATGTTCGAATACGGCTCGCGTGCGGGCTTCTGGCGGCTATGGCGAATTTTCACCGAGCGAAAGTTGCCGGCGACCGTGTTCGGCGTGGCGACCGCCTTACAGCGAAACCCGGAAGTGGTCGCCGCGATGAAGGAGGCGGGCTGGGATATCGCCAGCCACAGCCTGAAATGGGTCGAGCACAAGGATATGTCGGAGGCCGAGGAGCGGGTGGAAATCGCCGACGCCATCCGCCTGCACACCGAGGTGACCGGCGAGCGTCCGCTCGGCTGGTATACCGGACGAACCTCGATCAACACCGCCAGGCTTGTGATGGAAGCCGGAGGTTTCCTTTATTCCTGCGACTCTTACGCCGACGATCTGCCGTACTGGATCAAGGGGCCGTCGGAGCCGCATCTGATCATCCCCTATAGCCTCGACCTCAACGACATGCGCTTCGTCAACGCGCAAGGTTTTGGCAACGGCGATCAGTTCTTCGCCTATCTCAAGGACGCATTCGACGTGCTTTACGTCGAAGGCGAAACCTCGCCGAAGATGATGTCGGTCGGCCTGCATTGCCGGATCGTCGGCCGTCCCGGCCGCGCGGCGGCGTTGATGCGGTTTCTCGACTATATCAAGGGGCATGACCGGGTCTGGGTGGCGACGGGGCTGCAGATCGCCCGGCACTGGCACGCCAATCTTTCACATTTAGCAGCCGACGCGCGTCAAGTCGGGTAGCCTTTCAGTTTCCACTATTGGGAAGACATGAGCGAGACGAACGCAGCCACCGCTGGACGACAGGCCTTGCCGCTTGGCGACGAAATCGTCGGCCGGATCAATCGGCTGGCGGCGATTTCTGAGGCGCCGGATAATCTGACGCGCATCTTCCTCACGCCCGAGCATCGCGGGGCAGCCGACTTGATCCTGGCCTGGATGGTTGAAGCGGGCATGAGCGCGCATCTCGACGCCATCGGCAATGTCTGCGGGCGTTACGAGGGCGAGCGGCCGGGCTTGCCGTGCCTGATGCTGGGCTCGCATTACGACACGGTGCGTGATGCAGGCAAATGGGACGGCCCGCTCGGCCTGATCACGGCGATCTCCTGTGTCGCCGACCTCAACAGACGCGGGCGGCGGTTTCCTTTCGCCATCGAGGTGACGGGCTTTGCCGACGAGGAGGGGGTTCGATTTGCCTCGACCCTGCTCGGCAGCCGGGCGGTGGCCGGCACCTTCAACGAGCGCGTGCTGGCGTCCAAAGACAATGCGGAAATCTCGATGCGCGAGGCGCTGGTTCAGTTCGGTCTTGACCCCGAACACATTGGCGCGGCCGCAAGGGCCCGCAGTGAACTGCTGGCCTATGTCGAACTTCACATCGAGCAAGGCCCGGTCCTTGAGGCCAAAGGATTGCCGGTCGGAGTGGTCAGCGCCATTGCCGGTGCCACCCGCATGGCGGCAAGGGTGACCGGCATGGCCGGCCATGCCGGCACGGTGCCGATGGAGTTGCGGCGCGATGCCTTGGCGGGTGCGGCCGAACTCATCTGCAAGATTGAGGAGCTATGCCTGACCGATGGTCGCGGATTGGTCGGCACGGTTGGCTACATCCACGCCACGCCCGGTGCGACCAACGTCATTCCCGGACAGGTTCACTTCACCATCGATTTGCGCGCACCGACCGACGTGCATCGAAATCGTGCCGTGGCCGATATCGTTCGACAGATCGAAGCGATCGCCAAGCGTCGAAAGCTGGATTTGCGGCTCGATGTAACGCATGAGAACCGCACCGTGCCCTGCGCGCCCTGGCTGAAGGCGCAGGTGGCGGAAGCCGTGGCGGGCGAAGGCTACCCGGTGTTCGAATTGGCGAGCGGCGCCGGCCATGACGGGATGGCGATGGTCGACATCGCCGATGTCGCGATGGTGTTCGTTCGCTGTCGCGGCGGCATCAGCCATCACCCCGACGAGGATGTCGAGTTGGCGGACGCCGATGCCGGCGCCCGGGTGCTGCTGCGGCTGATCGAGAATTTCCGGCCGCGAAAAGCCGCCGGATAAATCAGCCCGCGGTCACGTCGACCACTTCGTCGCCGTCGAGCACTTGATGGGCGCGGTCGCGATCGAGGTCGCCTTCCCAGGCCGCAATCACGACGGTGGCGACGCAGTTGCCGATCAGGTTGCCGAGCGCGCGCGCCATGCCGATGAACCAGTCGACGGACAGCACCAGCACCAGCCCGATCGCCGGTATGCTCGGCACCGCGTTCAGTGTCGCCGCCAGGATCACAATCGCCGAGCCGGGCACGCCATGGGCTCCCTTGGAGGTGATGAGCGAGACGCCGAGCACCAGCAGAAGATCGCCGAAGGAAAGCGGCGTGTTGGTCGCCTGTGCGATGAAGACGACCGCGAGCGTCAGATAAATCGAGAACGCGTCGAGATTGAAGGAATAGCCGGTCGGGATCACGAGGCCGACGACCGATTTCTTCACGCCCAGCCATTCGAGCTTGCGCATGATCTGCGGCAGCACCGCATCCGAAGAGGCGGTCGCCAGCACGATCGTCAATTCCTCGCGCAGGTAGCCTAAGAATTTGAGGATATTCAGCCCGGCGAGCGCCATCACGCCACCGAGGACGCCGAGCACGAAGATCGCGAGCGCGACATAATAAAGTGCCACCAGCGAAACCAATTGCCTCAGTGACCCGACGCCATATTGCCCGACCGTGTAGGCGACGGCGCCGAGCACACCGAGTGGCGCCACGCGCACGATCAGGCCCATCGCCCGGAACAATACCGTCGATACAGCATCGATCAGCGAGGAGATTTTCTCGCTCTTTTCGCCGCCGACCAGAGCGAGGCTGGTGCCGAAAATGATCGCGAAGAACAGCACCTGAAGCACGTCATTGCGCGACAGCGCGTCGAACGACGTGGTCGGGATGATGTTCATGAGGAAGCTGCCGATGCCGCCGCCTTTGAGCTTGTGGGCGTTGTCGGCGTAGGCGCTCAGCGCATTCTTGTCGAGCGTCGACGTATCGATATTCATGCCGTGGCCGGGGCCAAACAGATAGGCGAGCAAAAGGCCGACGATCAGCGCCACCGTGGTCATCGCTTCGAAATAGACCAGCGCCTTGACGCCGACGCGCCCGACCTTCTTGAGGTCGCCGGCGCCGGCGATGCCGTGGACGACGACGCAGAACACGATCGGCGCAACGATCATGGAGATCAGCTTCAGGAAGGCGTCGCTGAAGATCTTCAGGCTGACGGCGAAATCGGGCACGGCCATTCCGAGCACGATCCCCAGCACCAGCGCGGCGAGGACTTGAACGAACAGCGATGTATAGAGTGGCTTTCGTGCGACCGGTGCGGTCGTCGTCGTAATGGTGGCCATCGAACGTCCCCCTTCGATCCAGATATCTTTGAACAAGCCCCTGGCTGGAGCAGCAAATTCCACGCCAGAAATTTCAAAGTCGGTCCCGATCTCTCTCAGGACGACGAAGAAACTAATGTTTCAGGCACGAGGACAGCGGTCAACACGTCGGGTTCTCGGAGGACGCAGGCGACGCCTTGGTCGCCTCAAGTTGGTGCTGGCGAAGGCAGCCGAGGGCATCTTGCATGCATCACCGCGCTTAACGAATGAGCAAGTGAGCGACGAAAATCGGCCGCGGACGACTGCAAAGACGTTGAGCAGAACGCGCAACCAGCTGAAAACAAGGCGAATTTCAATGCGAGCCGCCGCGGATGCGCGTTGTACACAATGGCACAGCCTTTGCTTAACTCCTCTTTGAGCCTTGCTTCCGTGTTTTCAGAGTTCTCAAGCGTCTGGGGGCGCAACTCGTGGCAACCTTAAATCAGTTACCCAAGGGCGTCATCGCCGCGGAGCCAGAGCCGATCGCGCTGGACTGGTCGGTTACCGCGCTCGTTATTATCGATATGCAGCGCGATTTCATGGAGCCGGGCGGCTTCGGCGAGACGCTCGGCAACGACGTGTCGCGGTTGGCCACGGCCGTCAAACCGATTGCGTCGGTGCTGAAGGCCGCACGAGACAGCGGCATGCTCGTCATTCATACCCGCGAAGGCCATTCGCCCGATTTGTCGGACGCTCCGCCCGCAAAGGTCGAGCGCGGCGCGCCGAGCCTGCGCATTGGCGACCCCGGCCCGATGGGACGGATCCTGATACGTGGCGAAGCCGGGCACGACATTATTCCCGCGCTGTATCCGATCGACGGTGAGGTCGTGATCGACAAGCCCGGGAAGGGCGCGTTCTACGCGACCGAACTCGGCGACATCCTGCAGAAATACGGCATTGAAAATCTGCTGGTCTGCGGCGTGACCACCGAAGTGTGCGTCAACACCACGGTTCGGGAGGGAAATGACCGCGGCTATCGCTGCGTCGTGCTCGCCGACGGTTGCGCTTCCTATTTTCCAGAATTCCACGAAATGGGCCTCAAAATGATCAAGGCCCAGGGTGGCATCTTCGGCTGGGTCAGCGACTCCGCCGCAGTTCTTCAAGCAATGGCATCGGAGACTTCACACGCATTAGCAGCAGGGGCATCAAAATGAGTACAGGTATTTCTGCGGGAAAGACCGACTTCAAACCGACTTTGTGGACTCCGGGCGACTGGAACGCCTTCTTCGGTTTCGGCACCAACATTCTGGTGAACATGCTCGTGCTCACGGGACTGTTGCGCTTCGTGCTGAAAATGCCGGACTCGCTGGTGTTCGGCAGGATCCTGCCGGCGCTCGGCCTGATGTTGTGCCTGTCGACCTTCTATTACGCCTTTCTCGCCTATCGCCTGGCGCAGAAAACCGGCCGTAACGACGTCTGCGCGCTTCCATCCGGCGTCAGCGTGCCGCACATGTTCATCGTTACCTTTGTGATCATGTTGCCGATCACGATCAAGACCGGCGATCCGATGAAAGGCTGGGCCGCAGGTCTGGTGTGGGTGTTCTTCCAGAGCTTCATCCTGATGATCGGTGGCTTCATCGCGCCCGTTATCCGGAAAATCACACCACGCGCCGCGTTGCTCGGCACGCTGGCGGGTGTGTCGGTGACATTCATATCGATGCGGCCGGCGCTTGAAATGTACATGACCCCGCAGATCGGTTTGATCTGTTTTGCGATCATTCTGGTGAGCTGGTTCGGCGGCGTGAAGTATTTCAAAGGGGTTCCCGCCGGCCTCGTGGCTATCGCGGCCGGCATGATCATCGCGTGGGGCTCGAACTTGTTCGGCCTCGGGCTCGGCGGTCTGAGCGTCAAGGGCGTCGGCGACGCGCTGGCGGGCTTCGGCTTCTCGGTGCCGCTGCCGGCTGTCGGCCAGGTCTTCTCCGGCTTTGAATTCCTCGGCATCATCCTGGTAACGGCGATTCCTTTCGGCATCTACGATCTCGTCGAAGCCATGGACAACGTCGAAAGCGCGGAAGCTGCGGGCGACGAATATCCGACCACGCGGGTCTTGACCGCCGATGGCATCGTCAGCCTGATCGGGTGCCTGATGGGCAATCCCTTCATCAACGCGGTCTATATCGGCCATCCCGGCTGGAAGGCGATGGGCGGCCGGATCGGTTATTCGGCGGCGACCGGCATCATGGTGATCATTCTCTCCTGGTTCGGCATCATCTCGGTGATGCTGGCGCTGGTGCCGGTGGTCGCGATTTCGCCGATCCTGCTCTATATCGGCATGCTGATCGGGGCGCAGGCGTTCCAGACCACGCCGGTCAAGCATGCGCCAGCGATCGTGCTCGCTTTGACGCCGCATCTCGCGGCTTGGGGCAAGCTGCAGATCGACACCATGCTGGGCTCGACCGTCAACGCTGCGCAGGCAGTTGGCGGCCTCGCCGCCGACAAGGTCGATGCAGTCAAGACCGCGGCGATCGCAGCGCTCCCGCAGCAGGGCGTGCTGTATCACGGGCTGGAAGTGATGGGCGGCGGCTCCATCCTCGCCGGCCTTATCCTTGGGGCGATCGGCGTGTTCGTGATCGAGCGCGATTTCGTGAGAGCTTCAGGCTTTGCGTTGGCTGGCGCCGTGCTCACCTACTTCGGCTTCATGCACGGCGAAGCGGTCGGCATCGGCGGCGGCTACGGTGTGACGCCCAGCGTTGCCCTGGCTTATGCCGTGATTGCCGCCGGCTTCTTCGCGCTCGGAAAATACGGCACCAGCACGTCGTACGTGCCGCAGCATGATCTGCCAATCGCGGCTCCGGCCGAGTAACCGATCGCGCGACGCCAGTCTCGCGGACTAATAAGCAGGCGAAGATCGAGCTACTTCACCTCGATCTTCGCCTGTTCAGCGACATCCTTCCAGAGCGCGATATCCTGCTTGATATAGTCGGCGAACGCCTGCGGAGAGCTGCCGACGACCTGAATGGCCTGGCTTTCGAGCAGGGACCTGGTTTCCGGATCCTTCAGCGCGCGCACGATCTCGGCATTTAGCTTGGCGACGATCGCAGGCGGCGTTTTGGCCGGCGCAAGAATTCCGTGCCAGCCGACGGCGTCGAAACCGGGATAGCCGCTTTCCGATATCGTCGGTACGTCGGGCGCCACAGGTGAGCGATCCTTGCTGGTCACAGCGAGTGCAACCAGCGTTCCCGAGTTCACCAGCTGAAGCGACGAGATCGGATCGGCAAATACCACCTGCACCTGGCCCGCGACGAGATCGGCGACCGCAAGCGCCGTGCCGCGATAGGGAATGTGGGTCATCTTGATGCCGGCCTTGAGGTCGAACAGCTCCGTGAGCAGGTGATTGGACGCGCCGACGCCGGTCGTGCCGTAATTCAATGCGCCGGGCTTGCTCTTGGCGAGCGCCACGAACTCCTGCAGGGTTTTGACGCCGAGCGAGCGATTCACCACCATGAGATAGGGATAGGTGCTGGTCAGTGAGACCGGCGCAAAATCCTTCTCCGGGTCGTAAGGCAGGCTCTTGTAGATCGCGGGGTTGATGGAGATCGGCCCGGATTGTCCAAGCAGAAGCGTGTAGCCGTCCGGATCGGATTTGTTGACGAACTCCGTGCCGACGATCGAGGCGCTGCCGCCGCGATTTTCCACCACGACAGCCTGACCCGTTGCTTTTCCGACCTGCTTGGCCAGCACGCGCGCGGTCGCGTCCGCTGAGCCGCCGGCGGCGTAGGGCACAATCAGATGAATGGGGTGTGAGGGGTAGTCGTCGGCTCGTGCGGATTGTCGCGCCGTGAAGGCCGAGGTCAACGACACGATGACAAGAACGAGGGCAGGGCGTTTCAGGAAAGTCGGCATGGTTCACACCGTTTCTGTTCACAACGGTTCTGATGCGCGTTTGAGGCATCATACGGCAAAATTTCCTGCCCGGTCTACCGGCTGCGCGGTTGCGAAATCTGGTCACCCTGCGATGCTCCGCGCCATTAAAAACGGGGAAACAAGAATGCTGTATAAACCCGGTGTCACTGACAATCTCGCGCGTCACATTGCTGCAACGCGATGGGATGACATCCCGTCACAAGTGAGACATCAGGCCAAGCGCTCCCTGGTTAACTTTTTCGCTGTGACACTCGCAGGCTGCCGTTCCCGGCCGATTGAGACCGCGCTGCGTTCGCTGTCCGAATTCTCCGGCGGCAAGCAAGTAGCCTTGATCGGTCGCGAGGAGCGGATCGATGCACTGAGCGCAGCCTTTCTCAACGCGGCCGGCGCCAATGTCGATGACTTCTGCGACACCCATACCGCGACCGTCATTCATCCCACCGCGCCGGTCGCCGGAGCATTGTTTGCCCATGCCGGATTGCGGCCGATCAGCGGCGGCGATCTGCTGCTGGCTCTCGTGCTCGGCAATGAAGTGGAAGCCCGTATCGGGCTTGCGATATCGCCCAGTCATTATAATCGGGGTTGGCACATCACCTCCACCTGTGGGGTATTCGGTGCCGCCGCGGCTTGCGGTAAGCTGCTGCCGCTCAATGAACAACAGTTGGTGTGGGTGCTCGGCATCGCCGCCACGCAATCGGCCGGCCTGTGCGAATGCCTGGGCACACCGGCCAAGAGCGTGAGCGTCGGCAACGCCGCACGCAACGGCCTGTGGTCGGCCTTGTTGGCCGAAAAGGGATTCGACGGCCCTGCGGAGCCGCTCGCGGGAAAGCAAGGCTTTTACAATGCCCTGGCAGAACAAGCCGACCTTTCGTTCCTCACCGAAAGTTGGGGCGAAAAGTGGGAGATTATGGCCACCTCCTACAAGCCCTATCCGTGCGGGTTCGTGATCAATCCCGTGCTCGACTGCGTCGTCGACTGGCGCCGCGAAAATCCTGATGCCGAAGTCGCGCGCGTCGTGGTGCGCGGCAATCCATTGCTCGCTATCCGCACCGACAGGCCGAATGTCTCGACCGGACGTGAATCGCAGGTCAGTGTACAGCATGCCGTGGCTGCTGCTTTGGCAACGGGGAAGGCCGGGCTCGCTCAGTTTTCAGACGAGTGCGTGCGCGATCCGGAGGTGATAGCGCAGCGAGGCAAGGTCGAGGTGGTGCGTGACGAAGGTTTCTCGACGGTGTCGGCAGCGGTCGATATCACCACGGTTGACGGCAAGTCCTATAGGCTGGAGCAGCGGGCCGCGCGCGGCAGCGACGACAATCCACTTTCGGATGCTGACCTCGAAGCTAAGTTGCGAACGGCCGCCGCCGGATGGAATCCCGGCTACGACATGGCGCCGTTGATCGATGCGATCTGGAATGTCGAGGCAAGCATGGATGTTTCGACATTGGTGTCGTTGACCGCGCCGCGATAGGCCTATCGAGCATGATCTTTTCGGAAAACCGCTCACACTTTTCCGGGTCATGCTCAAGGCCGCACGGCCGGCGTCTCCATCGGCATGCCGCGCGCGCGCGACATCAAATAAAGCTCGAGCTCGACGAGCTCCGGCGCACCGAAATCGAAGTTTTGCGCCCGCATGCCGTTGATGCAGTTGCGCAGCCGCCGTTGCAACGATCCTAGCGATTGCCATTCCAGCCGGTAGATCGGATAGCCGTTCGGGATAGCCTGGGTGACGGGAGATCCGGCGAGGTGTTTGTCCCAATTGTCGTCATGGCAGTTGGTGCAGCCAAGATTGAGCTGTCCCTGCCGGTGCATGAAGAAGTCGCGTCCTTTGGCCACGAACGGCTGGAGCTCGGGCGAAGTATCGGGCGTAATCGCCATGCCGCGCGATTGCTCGGCAACAAAAGCGGTTAGGGCGAGCAGATCGTGTTTCTCGTAAGGAAACGGATCGGCTTCCTGGTGACGCGCGCGACATAGATTGACGCGCTGTTCGAGGTTGACCGGGCGTCCGAGCGGCTTGTCATAGGCCGGATAACGCGCCGCCACGCCCTTCATGCTGGCCCGAGCGTCGCCGTGGCAATCGCCGCACGCCTTACCCGCCGCGCCCGCCTTGCGGTTCCACAGCGCCTCGCCATCGAGCGCGCCGAGCATGCCGGGATTGGCGGTGTCGTCGTCCTGCATGGCTTTCGTCTCCGGCCCCATGAAGGTGTAACCGGACCGGCGCTCGGTGGATTGGATTTCGGTCGCGATCAGCGGCCGAAGCACAATGCCGGCTGCGACCAGCAGCGAGGCAACGACTATCGTCGCCCCAAATTTCATTCGACGGTGATGCTGGCGGAAGCGGTTTCGGAAAAGCCGTTGTCGCCGATCCATTCGAAATCGAATTTTCCGCTTTTACTCGCCACCGTGAAAAAGGAAATGAACGGGTTGGCCGCGGTCGCGGGGAAAAGATCGGCGCGGAAGATCTCCTCGCCGTCAAAGCGGCAGGTGAAGCTCGTGATGATGTCGCGCGGCACCACCTCGCCCGATGCGGTGTGGCGATAGCCCGTCTCCATGATATGCGACATCAGCGTCTTGATTTCGATGACGTCGCCGTTTTTGGCCTTCTTGGGAACGTTGATCAGAGCAGCAGCCATCAGATTACCTCCTCGGTGCAGGCGGCGAGCGTCACCACGACTTCGGCGGTGACCGACCACAACGAACCATCGGACAGCTTCGCAATCGCAATGATCTTCTGGCTGTCGGCGAGACGAACGCGGGTAGCGACCTGAGCGCGGCCGGCGCTGGGCCTAAGATAAAAATTGCCGAGATTGGGCTGCGGATTCTTTTCGTTAAAGACATGGATGCTTTTGACGTAATCGGTCGATGTCATCGGGCTCGTGACGGTCACCGTCATCGGCACGCTGTTGCCGTTTTCGACTAGCGGCGGAATGTCGAGCTTGACTCTGCCGGTCTGTACGGTTGCACCGCCCGTCAACGCGCGGATCGCCGTTGTCATCATCTCGGGGGTTGCTTCAACCTCGCGTACGCTGATCAGCATCGGAAACGCACCGATCGCAGCCGTGCTACCGGCTAACCTGAGAAACCGGCGGCGTGTAGAAACATCTCGTCTATGCATCTCGTCTTGCCTTCCTAGTCGCGCAGCGTTGCAAGATACGCCACAATATCCTCGATCTGTTCAGCGGACAGGATCGGTTTGCCGCGCCAGTTAGTTGCCACGCGATCGAGCCCGTCGAGCCGGTAGTAAGACGGCATGATCGTTTCCGGGTTGAAGCGCGAGGCATCGACCAGTCGAAGCCGCAGTTGGCCAATCGACCAGCGGCTGCCGGAGCCTGCAAGATTGGGCGCGAGGTCGCCCTGGAACTTTTCCTCGGGGAATGGACCGCTGTGACACAGAATGCATGTGTTGGTGCGCTCCAATACAAGTGCACGGCCATGCGTGGCATCGCCGAGCAAGCCAGTCAGCGATTCCGAAATGGAATCGCCGGTCACTGTATAAAGCCTGAGTTCCTCGCCGCCGGCCGAGCACGGCAACGCCAGCACGATCGCCGTGGCGAGCAGGTGACTTGCGATGTCAATCGCGGACCTAGCCAAAGGTTTCCACCGTGATCTTCTTGTACCAGGATTGAGCCTGATCCGCTTCGCGCTGGCGAATCTCACCCAGCGCATTGACCGGGCTCGTGAAGCCAGAACCCATCACCTCGACGAAAATATCGTCCCGCGGCTGGTAATTGCCAGACTGCGAAAAAGCATGGCCAGGCGTCACAGTATTGTAACAGGTGCCCTCGATCGTCGGCCTTTCGGGAGGTTTTCCGGCAAGCAGGCTCGCGATCACAGCGGCGCAAGCCTTGCCTTCTGAGTTCGCTGCGGATGCGGATTTCGGCGCGTTGCCGCCGATGACCGCGTCGCCGATCACATGAATGTTGGCCACCAGCTTCGAGGCGAATGTCGCCGCATCGATCGGACACCAGCCGGTCTTGTCGGCTGCGCCGGCGATGTTTGCGATATTGCCCGCCTTCTGCGGCGGGATCACGTTGGCGACCTGCGCGTCGTGATTGCCGAAATCGGTGACCAGTGTGTTGGTCGCGGCCTCGACCGAAACGACGCGGCCGCCTTCCGACAGCGGAATGCGCTCGATCATGCCAGGATAGAATTCCTTCCAGGCTTTCTCGAACAGGCGTTGCTGCGAAAAGACGTCCTTGGCGTCGAGAATGAGAATCTTGGAGCGCGGCTTCTTGGCTTTCAGATAATGGGCGATCAGGCTCGCGCGTTCATACGGCGCGGGCGGACACCGATAGGGCGTTGCCGGAACCGCCAGCACGACGGTGCCGCCATCCTCCATCGCTTCAAGCTGGCGGCGCAGCAGCATGGTCTGCGCGCCGGCCTTCCAGGCATGGGGCATTTTTTCGGCTGTCGCCTCGTCATAGCCCGGCAAGGCATCGAACCTGAGATCGATGCCCGGCGCCAGCACCAGCCGGTCATACGCGAGCGATGTTCCGTCGGCGAGGCCAACGCTTCTCGCTTGCGGATCGACCTTGGCGGCGGCCTGCGCAATCACGCTCACGCCGCCGGCTGCAATCTTTTCGTAACTGAATTGCTGCGCCCCGATATCGCGCAGTCCCGCGATCACCTCGTTGCTGAACGGGCAGGCGGTGAAAATCCGGTTCGGTTCGACAAGCGTTACCTGGAGTTTGGGATTAATCTTTCGCAAGGCGCGCGCGCAGGCTGCGCCGCCAAAGCCGCCGCCGATGATCACCACGCGGGCGCTGGATTGCGCATAAGACGGGCAGGGCAACGCAAATGACGCCGCCGCAGTCGCAAGACCGCGAACGACATGTCTCCGCGTCGCCATCAGCCGCAGCGCATCCATCCCTGAGGTCCGAGAAAATGAGCGGCGGCCCCTTCGAGGGCCGCCGCTCGATGGTTTATGCGAAGGTGATGTTCTGATCCCGCAGCGGCGCCGAACGGATTCGTTTTCCGGTCGCTGCGAAATAGGCATTCAACACCGCAGGCGCTGCTATGCAGATCGTCGGCTCGCCGACACCGCCCCAGGCCCCGCCGCCGCCGCTTGGCATGATGATGGATTCGACCTTCGGCATCTCCGAGATCCGCATCGAGTTGTAGGTATCGAAGTTGGCCTGTTCGATGCGGCCATCCTTGACCGTGCATCCGCCATAGAACAAGCCCGAAAGTCCGTAGACAAACGAGCCCGCCACCTGACGGTCGATCTGCGCCGGATTGACGGCGTAAGTGGGATCGGTCGCACCAACGATCCGGTGAACCTTGATCTTGTTGCCGTCGGAGACCGAGATTTCCGCCGCACCCGCGACGTAGCTGCCGTAGCCCATATGCTGGGCGATGCCGCGATAGACGCCTTTGGGTGCCGGTGTGCCCCAGCCGATCTTTTCGGCGACCGCATTGAGCACCGCCAGATGCTTCGGGTTTTTGGACATCAGCTTGCGGCGGAACTCGAGCGGATCCTGGCCGACCGAATGCGCCAGCTCATCCATGAAGCACTCGAGATAGATCGCATTCTGGTTGACGTTGACGCCGCGCCAGAAGCCCGGCGGGATGTGCGGATTGCGCATCGAATGGTCGATCAGGAGATTGGGGATCGAATATCCGATTGCCGCTTCGCCCGTGGGGTTGAGACCGGCGAACGTGGCGGGATCCTTGCCGTTGACTAGCGCTTCCGGGCGCAGGCTGAACAGGATCGATTGCCCGGAAATCCGCATACGCAGCCCGGTCAGGTTGTTGTCGGCGTCGAACGCGCCGGTCATCTTGCACTGGGTGATCGGATGATAGGCGCCGTGCTGCATGTCTTCTTCACGCGACCACAATAGCTTGATCGGCGTGCCCGGGATCTGCTTGGCGATGGCAACCGCCTGCCGCACATAGTCGGTATTGCCGCGGCGTCCGAAACCGCCGCCGAGCAACTGCTTGTAAACGTCGCATTTGTCGGACGGCAGGCCGGAGACTTCCACGGTCGCGGCGAACGCTGCCTCGCCGTTCTGCGTGCCGCACCAGACCTCGCATTTGTCCGCGGTATAGAGCGCGGTCGCGTTGAGCGGCTCCATCTGGGCATGGTTCTGGTAGGGATAGGCGTAGACCGCCTCGACTTTCTTCGCGGCGCTCGCGAAGGCCGATTTCACGTCGCCGTTTTCATTGCCGACAAATGCCGGTTGCGAGTCATCGAAACCTTCCTCAAGCCACTTGGCGATCGTCGCGCTCGAGACCTTGGCGTTGTCGCCCTCGTCCCACACGATCGGCAAGGCATCGAGCGCCGTCTTGGCGTGCCACCAGGTATCGGCGACGACGGCGACCGCGTAGTCACCGACCTTCACCACCTTCTTGACGCCTTTTATGTTGGCGATCTTGGCTTCGTCGTAGCTCTTCACCTTGCCGCCGAACACCGGACAGGCCTTGATCGCGGCGTTGAGCATGCCCGGCAGTTTGACGTCGATGCCGTACGTCATCTTGCCGGTGGTCTTGTCGGCGGTATCGAGCCGCTTGACGCCCTTGCCGGCAAGCTTCCAGTCCTTCGGATCCTTCAGCTTGATGTCGGCCGGCTGTTCGAGCTTGGCCGCGGCTTCGGCGACCTTGCCGTAAGTGGTCGTCTTGCCGGACGACGTGTGCATGATGACGCTGTTCGCCGCGGTGCATTCGGACGCCGGCACCTTCCACTCGTTGGCAGCGGCCTGGATCAGCATCGCGCGGGCGGTAGCGCCGCCCTTGCGGACATATTCGTGCGAGGCGCGGATGCCGCGGCTGCCGCCGGTGGAGAAATCGCCCCAGGCGCGCTTGCGCGCCACGCTTTGTCCGGGGGTGGGGTATTCGGTCGTGACCTTCGACCAGTCGCATTCCAGTTCCTCGGCGACGAGCTGGGCGAGGCCGGTGAGGGTGCCCTGGCCCATTTCCGATCGGGCAATGCGAATCACGACGGTATCGTCGGGCCGGATCACGACCCAGGCGTTTACTTCGGGCGAGCCGTCGGCGGCGCGAACGACACCCGGGCCGCCAAAGGGAATATCGAGGCCGAGGGCAAGACCGGAGCCGAGTGCGGCGCTGCCAATGACGAAGGCGCGCCGATTAAGGCGAGGCATATGATTCATGATGTCTCTCCTCAAACGTTCGCGGCGGCGTGGATCGCCTCGCGCACCTGCTGAAAGGTACCGCAACGGCAGATATTGGTGATAGCGTCGTCGATGTCCTGGTCGGTCGGCTTCGGAGTGTCCTTCAGCAGCGCCGCCACCGCCATGATCATGCCGCTCTGGCAATAGCCGCATTGAGGGACGTCATTATTGATCCAGGCCTGCTGCACCTTGTGCAGGGCGCCGTTGCTCGCCAGCCCTTCGATCGTGGTGATTTGTTTGCCGGCGGCTTCGCTGACCGTGACGCCGCAGGAGCGCATCGCGACCCCGTCGACATGGACCGTGCAGGCTCCGCATTGTGCAATGCCGCAACCGTATTTGGTGCCGGTGAGGCCGACATTCTCCCGGATTGCCCAAAGTAGTGGCGTATCCGGCTCGACGTCGACGTCAAAAGATTTGCCGTTTATTGTGAGGTTTGCCATCGCGATCCCCTGATTTTTGTCCGATCCATCGATTGGACATCGGGTCGAATTTGGCCCGGAATCTCAGGCAGTTCAAATCAATATTCTGGGTAGGAGGTATGGAATAAACGCGCTTGGGAGGCCTGTTGTTTTGAGCTATTGCCGCACTGCGAACCTGCCGATGTTCCAGGCGCACCGCAATCTGAGGCTTCAAGGAAAATAAAAAATGCGAATGGTTGTTTTGCCCGGTGACGGTATCGGGCCGGAGATTACGAGTGCGACCACCCAGGTGCTGAAGGCCGCATCCGAGCATTTCCAGCTGGGGGTCCAGATCGAGGAGCATCCGGTCGGGCATTCGAGCCTGAAGCAATTCGGTACGACGGTTCAGCCGCGCCTGCTGGAAATCGCGCGCGCGGCTGACGGCTTGATCCTCGGTCCGACCGCGACCTTCGATTTCAAGAACGAGCAGAGCGGCGAAATCAATCCTTCGAAATATTTTCGTAAGAACCTCGACCTGTTTGCCAATGTGCGCCCCGCGTGCACCTATCTCGGCCTGCGCAATCCGCTCGGCGACTTCGACCTCGTGGTGGTGCGGGAAAATACCGAAGGCTTTTATGCCGACCGCAACATGGAGCAGGGCAACGGCGAAATCCTCGTCACACCGGATGTCGTGATTTCGCTTCGGCGTATCACCCGGCTTTGTTGCGAGCGCATTGCGAAGTCGGCTTGCCAACTGGCAATGCGCCGGAACAAACACCTCACCGTCGTGCACAAGGCCAACGTGCTCAAGATCGGCGACGGCATGTTCCTGGATATCTGCCGCGAAACCGCGAAAGGCTTTCCCGGGCTTGTGGTCGACGACATCCTTGTCGATGCCATGATGGCGCATGTGGTTCGCAACCCGAACCGCTTCGATGTCATCGTCTCGACCAACATGTTCGGCGATATCCTGTCGGATCTAACGGCGGAGCTATCCGGGAGCCTTGGCCTTGGCGGCTCGCTCAACGTCGGCGAAGGTCATGCGATGGCGCAGGCCGCGCACGGGTCCGCGCCTGACATCGCAGGCCAAGACGTCGCCAATCCGTTTTCGCTGATCCTGTCGATGGCGCTGCTGCTGGCATGGCATGGCGAGCGGAAAGGGGCCGCGCGCTTCGAGGAGGCGGCGCGAGCCGTCGAGGGCGCGGTGGCAACCGCGATCAAGACCGGGCGCGCGACCAGGGATGTCGGCGGCAAGCTCGGGACCATTGCGACCGGTGAGGCTATCGTGGAGTTGCTGAGGTCGGGCGGAAACTAGAGTGAGATCTCTCTCCGGCATGGAGAGGTCGATCTGCTCCTGACGGTGCGAATATTTCTAATTCCTATTTGTCGCTGGATCCGCTGAAATCACAGTAACGCGGCGGTTCTCCGCCTTTGCGGCTTCTTGCCCATGAAGTGCAGTTCATCAATACCTCAGTGCGAGGTAACGCGCCGCAAGTGCCCGGTTTTATTTTATCGTAATTGTCCGCGGATTTCGTTCGCGTGAAGGACAAGTACACACGCTTCGTATTTCTATCGATGGTTAGTATCGAGCTGAAGCAGCTAGTCGACTCCTCGAACCCTGTGAGGATGCCTTTTTGAAGTTGCTTCATTGAATACGATGATGAATCGAGGTCGGGCGAAATTGTCTGCATCTGGTTTACCTGATGACGCCCATACAACGGCCTTCGTAATTTTACATTCAAGACCTATTGCTTTGCCCATGTCATCAGTTTGTTTTTCGCAATTCGATGAGAGTAATTCGGATAAACATCGTCGCAGACCTCACTACACCGCTCCTACTATCCTGAAGCGTACTATTCAGTCGAAGCTACGCAAGGTTTGGATGCCGGCTGTGGTTGGCTCGGTTGGAGCGCGGGTATCCAACGTTCAGGCGTTTGCGCATAAAGCCGAATTTCTTGAAAACTTTCAACCTGATTTGCCCTGTCCAGTCCCGATCGAAAAATTCTTCGCTTTGCCCGTCGGGCAAATCATCTCTACAAGCCCGCGCCATCCTGTCTCACAAGAGGGGCGGCTCGCGATCGTCACGGACGTCGAGACGGGATGCGGTGGACGTAAGCTGCGCTACTGACGAGAGCGCCGGCTTGCGGACGGCGAAGTCGTGTGGTCCTGACGCCCCGATGCTGGCGTCAACTCGGCAACGATGCTTGCGCATCGTGCCGGGGATGGTGACAACAAGCCCTGCGAAGGAAACCGTTAAAACCATTGCGCGGGGAATGCCGGGCGTTTCCGTGGTGACTAACTCGTATGCTTTCTACCTTTGCATACGAGGCTGCGGGCGCATCGAGCGCCCGGCATTCCCTGCGCCCTCCACGGGGCGAAAGACTAATGCAAGACTCGGGCGATTTCGCTGCGGGATTGCGAACGCGTGTCTGAAGTAGGCTGTTTGACAATTGAATCAGAAAACGAGTGAGTTCGTCTTCGTTCGGCAGCTTCTCCGGCTCGTCATGCCAGGCCTTGTGCCGGGCATCCACGTCTTGCGCTTCAGTTGGCAAAGTCGAGGATGGCCGGGTCAAGCCCGGCCATGACGGAAAGGCCGGTGTCGCACGCTCAATCCCGGCATTGGCCGCCTGCCTGCTTGTTGTCGGCGAGCGCCGCGCTCGTGCCGCTCATGGTGACGCGGCCGCTCCAGTAGATCACCTCCCGGAGAGCTCTTTGCGGTGCGAAGCATCGTCGGGTGTGACTTTGCCATTTCAAACTCCCTTGGATGGCTGAGGTAATATGGCACGAAAAATGTAAGCCGTTTACCGACGACCGGCGGATTGCGTCAATTCGTCGTCGCAGATCAAGATGTTCTCGACATAAGGCAGCTGGAGATAGAAATGAAAACGATGTTGAATGTGTCTGTCGGCGCAATGCTGGCGTTGATCGTGATGACAGGATGCGCGCTCGCACAGGGTGCCACGACGCCGGAGGCGCGACTCAAGGAAAAGAACATTGTGTTGCCGCAGGTGCCCCCGCCAGTCGCCAACTATGTGGATGCGGTTCAAGTCGGAAATCTGCTGTTTCTTTCAGGAAACACCGCAGACGCGCAGTGGAAATTCAAAGGCAAGGTCGGGAAAGACATGACCGTGCAGGAAGGTTACGACACCGCTCGGCAGGTCGGGTTGATCATGTTGGCGAAAGTGCGAAACGCGCTCGGTAGCCTTGATCGTGTAAAGCGCGTCGTCAAGGTGTTTGGCATGGTCAACTCGCCTGACGGCTTTGGTGATCAGCCCCGTGTCATCAACGGGTTTTCCGACTTGATGGTGGAAGTCTTCGGTGAAGCAAACGGCAAACACACCCGTTCTGCCGTAGGGATGGCAGGACTTCCCTTCAATAACGCCGTGGAAGTCGAAATGATCGTCGAGGTCGAATAAACGTGCGCATGTAAGCTGCAATGTGGCGCCTCGGCGAAGAGGCAGCACACGCTGTTACTATGCGGCACGCTGCGCGATGCTCGCAGCCTCGGCGGCAGCACGCTGCATACTCGACGACATTTCGCTGGTGACGGTGCTCTGTTCTTCGACTGCGGCTGCGGTCGACGTCACATACTCGCTGACGCTCTGGATGGCATGCTTGATGGAGTTGAGCGCTTCCACGACCTCTCCGGAAATTCCGTTGAGCGATCCGATCTCGTTCGTGATCTTGTCGGTGGCTTGTTTCGCCTGATTGGCGAGGTTCTTGACTTCGGCGGCCACGACCGCAAAGCCCCGGCCGGCTTCGCCCGCCCGCGCGGATTCGATCGTGGCGTTGAGCGCGAGCAGATTGATCTGCCCCGTAATGTCGCCAATCATCTCGACGATCCCGCTCATTGACTCGGCTGCTGAGCTGAGCCGCTTGGCCTGCCCATCGGCGTTCTCGACGCGCTGCACGGCGTCCGAAGCGGTTTCTTTCGATTTGACCATGGCTTCGGAGATCTCGCGGACCGAGGCGTTCAGCTCTTCCGCACCGGATGCAACCGACTCCATCATCGAGCGAACGCGCTCGTTGCCCATACGCACCAGCACCTGCTGTGTGACATCAGTCGCATATTTCACGACCTTGTATGGCTTGTTGTTCAAATCAAGGATCGGGTTGTAGGAAGCCTGAATCCAGACCTCTTTGCCGCCCTTGCCGACGCGCTTGTATTCTGCCGTCTGATACTCACCGCGATTGAGCCTGGCCCAGAATTCGCGATACCCGGCGCTGTCGCGCTCGGACTGCTCGACAAACATGCTGTGGTGCCGGCCACGAATCTCCTCCAGCGCATAACCCAAGGCGCCGAGGAAATTGCCGTTTGCGGTAATGATCGTGCCGTCCATGTTGAACTCGATGACGGCTTGCGACTTTCCGATCGCAGCAATCTGGCCTGCAAGATTGGCGGTGCTGAGCTTCTGTTCGGTGACGTCGGTCGCAAACTTGACGACCTTGAAGGGCTTCTTCTGCTCGTCAAGAATGGGATTGTAGCTCGCGAGGATCCAGACCTCCTTGCCGCCCTTGCCGATGCGCTTGTACTCATCCGCAGAGTATTCGCCGCGATTGAGTTTGGCCCAGAATTCTCGATATTCGGCACTCTCGCGCAGGGCCGGTTCGGCAAACATGCTGTGGTGCTTGCCCTGGATTTCCGCAAGCGAGTAACCCATCGTCTTCAGGAAATTCTCGTTCGCCGTGATGATCGTGCCATCCATGTTGAACTCGATGACAGCCTGGGCCCGCAGAATCGCATCGATCTTGCCGGCAGACTCCATGCTTCGGATTTTTTTCGCCGTCACGTCGGTGGCGAACTTGACGATCTTGAAGGGCTTGCCGTCCGCATCACGAACCGGATTGTACGATGCCTCGATCCAGACCTCTTTGCCGCCCTTGCCGATGCGCTTGTATTCTGCCGCCTGATACTCACCACGATTGAGCTTGACCCAGAATTCGCGATAAGCGGCACTGTCGCGCTCGGATGGCTCGACAAACATGCCGTGGTGTTTGCCCTTGATTTCGGCAAGCGTATAGCCGATCGCATTGAGGAAGTTTTCATTGGCGGTGATGATGGTGCCGTCCATGTTGAATTCGATCACGGCCTGTGATTCGCCGATCGCTGCGGCTTGAGCCAACGCATCGCGCGCAGCCGTGGTGGTTCGCCACGAAAACATCTGAAAACTCCTGTTTAAATAGAGGGATTCCGACGCAAAATGGTCTGCCGCTACGCGGCGTACTGGTCAGTCCCGGATAGACATTGAGTTCCATCCTCGGAACAGGGTTCCATAGCTTGGATAAGAATTCGTTAAATCGCTTATTTTTCAATGACTTAGCAATCGGAGATTGCCTGACTTAAAAGGACAATCAAAAAGGGTGAGCCCGTTGGGGTTGCAGGGAATATGCTCCGCCACTTCCGCTGCAGAGCGCATATCCCGCGGTTGCGACGCGTATTAAATCCCGAGATACGCCGCCTGCACCTGCTTGTTGCCGGCGAGTTCAGCGCTCGTGCCGCTCATGGTGACGCGGCCGCTTTCCAGCACATAGGCCCGCTGCACCAGCGACAGCGCGCGGCTGACATTCTGCTCGACCAAGAGGATGGCGGTGCCCATCTTGTGGATCTCGCCGATTTTCTCGAACGTCACATCCGTCATGACCGGAGCGAGGCCGAGTGAGGGCTCATCGAGCATGAGCAAGCGCGGCTTGAGCATCAGCCCGCGGCCGACCGCCAGCATCTGCTGTTCGCCGCCGCTCATGGTACCGGAGAGTTGTTTGCGCCGTTCGGCGAGCCGCGGGAAAATGCTGTAGACGAGTTCGAGCGTCTGCCGGCGTTCGGCCTTGGCTTTGGGCACATAGGCGCCGATTTCGAGATTTTCGTGCACGGTCATTTCCGGAAAGACCTGGCGGCCCTCCGGCACATGCGCGATGCCCAATTCCGGAATCCGGTAGGGCGGGAACAATGCGAGGTTGACGCCATCGAGCGTGACGGTGCCCGACGTCAGTTTGACGAGGCTTGAGATCGCGCGCAGCGTCGTGCTCTTGCCGGCGCCGTTGGCCCCCAACAGGCCGACCGCTTCGCCTTCGCCGATCTCGATCGAGACATTCGAGATCGCCGGCACCGAGCCGTAACTGGCGCTGACATTGTCGAGCTTAAGCATCCACGCCTCCCGGCGGATGCACATAGGAGCCGAGATAAGCGCGGATGACTTCCGGGTTTTCCACGATCTCCTTCGGCGTGCCTTCGGCGATCTTCTGCCCGTGATCGAGCACCACGATATGACGGGCGACCGCCATGATCGCGCGCATTACATGCTCGACGATGACGATGGTGAGCCCCTTGCCGGAGAGTTTTCCGATCAATGCGACCGCCTGATCGATCTCGGCCGGATTGAGCCCGGCCATGACTTCGTCCAGCAGCAGAAGCCGCGGTTCGGTCGCGAGCGCGCGCGCCATCTCAAGCCGGCGCTGGTCGATGGTGGTCAGATCCTTCGCCGCCGTCTGCTCTCTCGCCGAAAGGCCGACGAACTCGATCGCCTCGCGCGCCTTGTCACGCGCCACGGTCATGTTCTTGCTGCGCAGGAAGGCGCCGGTCATGACGTTATCAAGCACGGTCATGGCGCCGAAGGGTTTTGCGACCTGAAAGGTTCGGGCGAGGCCGAGGGCGCAGATGTCGTGGGGTTTCAATCCGACAATCTCGCGGCCATAGGCTTTCACCGAGCCGCTGTCGGGTCTATGGAAGCCGGTAATGAGATGAAAGCTCGTGGTCTTGCCGGCGCCGTTCGGCCCGATCAGCGCCACGGTCTCGTTTTCCTTCACCGTGAAGCTGACGTCCTGAACCGCGCGCAAACCGCCGAACCGTTTGCTGAGGCCGTTGATCACGAGCGCGTCTGCCATGGCGTTTTCCTAGGCCTGCACAGGTTTTTTGGCAGCAAAACGTTGCCGCACTTCGGCGATGATGCCGATCAGTCCGGTCGGGCGCCAAAGGATCACGGCCATCAGGATCAGGCTGTAAACCGTCAATTGCACGCCGCCGATCGAACTGCCGAGCCAGCTTTGTAGCAGCGTCGAGGTCGTCTCGAGCAAGACGGTCCCGATCAGCGGTCCCCACAGCGTGCCGATGCCGCCAACGATTGACACCAGTGCTGCTTCAATCGAGATGTTGAAGGAGAACGCCGTCGCCGGATCGATGAAGTAGATGTACTGGGTGTAGAATGTGCCCGCGAGCGCAGTGAGGAACGCGCTGATCATATAGATGTCGCGCTTCATCTTTGGTGCATTGACGCCGATGGCCTCAGCCGCATCTTCGTCTTCGCCGATCGCAACCAGATAATATCCGATCCAGGAGCGCTCGATCAGCCATGTGATGAGAAGGCCGAGCAGCAGCAGGCCGAGGGCGACATAGTAGTAAGCCGCCTTGGTCTCAAACTGCATCATCAGCGGCGCGGAGCCGAGATTGGGAATGGTCGTACCCTCGGCGCCCCAGGCGAAATCGCGAAATTTGAGGAAGATCAGCATTAGCGCCTGCGCCGTTGCAATGGTGGCGATGGTGAAATAGGGGCCGCGCAGGCGAAAGCACAACCAGCCGATGGGCAGGCTCGCCAGCATCGCCACCACGCCCCCGGCCACCATGCCGATCCAGGGCGAAACGTCGTGATTGATCTGAAGAATCGTCGAGGTATAGGCGCCTAACCCGAAATAGGCGGCGTGTCCGAGCGAAAGTTGCTTGGCGTAGCCGCCCATCAGATTCCAGGCGGTGCCGATGAAGGAAAACAGCAAAATACGGATGAAGATGTCGATCGCGAACGAACTTTTCACCACCATCGGGAGAGCGATGACGACCGCAATTCCGATCGCCAGAAGAAGGATGTTGCGCGGGTGTGAGCCTTTCGTCATCGCGCGCGGCCTCCACCAAGGCCGGTTGGCTTGAAGGCGAGCGTGAGCAAGAGCATGGCGAACACGACGATCAATCCGGAATCGGCGCCGACATATTGAATGCCAAGCGATTCAGCGACGCCCATCATCAGGCTCGCGATCAGGGCGCCCATGACGTTGCCGAGCGTACCCAGCACGACGGCGACAAATGCCATCAGCACGAACACCTGACCGACGAAAGGATAGGCCGAATAGAACGGCATCAAGAGCGATCCGGCGGCGCCCGCCAGCGCCAGCGCAATGCCGAGCGCGACGCAGAACACACGGTTGGGGTTGATGCCCATCAGCATCGCCACGTCGCGGTTCTGCGAGGCGGCGCGCATGGCCCTGCCAAGATCGGTGGTATGCAGGAACAGCCAGAGCAGGCCGCTCAGGATCATCGCAACGACGAAGGCGATCAGCTTGGCGACGGGGATGTAGAGCCCGGCAATATGGAACGCTTCATCGGAGTAAGACGTGTGGACCGTGCGGTAATTCGCGGTGAACAGCATCAGCGCCAGGTTCAGCAGCAGCAGCGACAGCGCAAAGGTCAGGAAGATCTGCGGCATGTCGTTCGGCCCGAGCACCCTGCGGATCAGGAAATGCTGGATCAGGACGCCGGCTACGAACAGTACCGGCATCGAAACGAACAGCGACAACAGCGGATCGATGCCGAACTGGTTGGCGAGGAAGAAAGAAATATACATCCCGATCATCACGAATTCGCCTTGGGCGAAGTTGACGATCTTGACCACGCCGAAGATCAGCGTGACGCCGATACTGACGAGCGCGTAAATCCCGCCGATAAGCAGGCCGTTGATCACGGCCTGTGCCACTGTCTCCCACATCTGACTTACCGGCTTGTTAGATCTTCATCAGGGGAGCGCGGGCATCTTCCTTAGGAAAGACGCTGGCGAGATCGCCATTCTGCCACTGCACGCCGACGGGATGGCCGTAGATGTTCTTGCCGTCAGGGCCGAACTTGACCTTTCCGCCGGGCGCCATCGCGGCGTATCCCGAGGATACGTCGAGCGTCGAGAGCGCTTCGCGAACCTTTTGCGGATCGGCCGAGCCTGCGCGTTCGAGCGCATCCGCCAGCATGAAAGTCTGCGCGACCAGTCCGCCGGCATATTCGAACGCGAAATCGCCGGTGCGCTTCTTGAACGCGGCGTTCACTTTCTGAGCATCCTCGCTGACGTCATGATTCCAGTGGGCAACGCCCTGCAAGCCTTCGGCGAGTTTGCCGACGTTCTTGTAGAAATCTGGAATGACGAAGCCGCCGGAGCCGCCGTTGATCGAGACGTTGAGACCGAATTGTTTCACGGTTCGTACAATCAGAATGAGATCGTTCAGATAGGAAACCGAGAAAAGAGCGTTGGCGCCCGAGGACTTCACCTTGTTGATCAGCGGGCTCGCATCGGTGAATCCGGCCGAGTAGGGCTCGAACATCACGATCTCGACGCCTTCCGCAGGCGCCAGTTCTTTCAAGCCGTTCGACGTCGAGGTACCGAAGGCGGTGTTTTCAAAGATCACCGCGACTTTCGGCGTATCGCTGACGAGCTTGGACATCTGCAACTGCGCGCGTGCAAATTGCGACGCCCGTGCAAACGGTGTGAAGGTGTAAGTGCGTCCCTTGTTGAGCTGGTCCGAGCTCGAACCCGTGATCAACGGGACCTTGGCGCGCTCGGCGACTTCGCTTGCGATCAAGGTCAGCGCGCTGGCATAGCAGCCGTGGATCGCCGACAGTTTGTTGCCGGTGATGAGGCGGTCGGTTTCCGTGCGCGTGACGGTAGTATCGCTCTGCACGTCGGAAATGATCAGGTTGAGTTTGGCGCCGCCGAGCGACTTGATGCCGCCGCCTTCGTTGACCATGTCGACCGCGAGCTTCGCGGCTGCGACGCAGCCAATCCCGATTTGCGCCATGCTGCCGGTGGTCGGATAAAGCGCGCCGATATTGATGGGCTCGGCGGCCCAGCCGCGTAATGGCACCGCGCCGAACGCACCCGCGGCAAGCAGACCGCCCGATTTAATGAGAAACTCGCGGCGGCCTTGCCGCTTTGACCGCGTCCGCCCGTTGCCCTTGCCGGCGGAATCCCTGCCCGCTTCTTTCATGTTTTCCTCCCTCTTTGCGGCCCTTGTCGCCGTCTGTGTTCGCGTGTTTCGCCTGTGGCGAACCTGCGATTTTTTAAGATGGTAACTGCATTCAATATTGTTTACAATACTGTTATCAATTTTACCGCCCGCTCTAATGGCCGCACGCTCGATCTTCGCAAGTGCGGCGCGCGGCGGCCACAGGCGCAAGACCTCAACCCGGGAAGATGATGGTCGCAAAAACAGCCAAACGCGCCGACGTCCGAGCGCCAAGATCTCCTGATGTCGCCGTGGCGCGGCCGCGCGAGCCGGCGGCGCTTGTGATCGCCAAGCGCATCGAGGAGGACATAGTCCTGGGACGGCGTCAATCGCGGGAGCGCCTGGTCGAGCTGGACCTTTGCGAATTGTTTCAAACCCATCGCGGCGACGTGCGACTGGCGCTCTTCGAACTCGAGAAAAAGGGGCTGGTGGAGCGTATTCCGAACCGAGGTGCCTTGGTGCGCGGGTTAACGCCCAGGGAAGTAAAGGAAATCTATGCGGTCCGGGAGCAGCTGGAAGTGATGGCCGTGAGCATTATCCCGTTGCCGGCTTCTGCCGGCGATATCGAGCGGTTGGAGGAAGTGCAGCGCCGTCACACCGCAGCCATCGTCGCGGGCGATCTGCTGACCGTCTTCTACAGCAACCTCCGTTTTCACCAGATGTTGTTCGGTCTGTGCGGCAATGCCTGTCTGATCGAGACCATCGATTTGCTGGCGCAGAAGGTTTACGGCATCCGGTCTTTCGTGAATGCATTTCCGGACGCGCTGAAGCGCGCCCGGCAGGACCACCTCGACATGATCAAGGCGCTGCGCGGGTCAAACCGCGACAGGCTGGTGGCGCTGACCCGCCGCCATTTGCAGCCGGCCCCCGAATCCTACATCCGCGACTACGAGCGGCGTTTCGGCAAAGCCGATCCCCACTGACGGGATCGATACAGCGCCTCATTCGGCGCTGCTCACCAGCTTGATCCGCGGTGCGCTGGCTTCGATGAGGTTACGATAGGCGGCGATATAATCGAGTGCCATCCGTCTTGCCGTAAATCGCGTCTCGAATTGCTTTCGGATCATCCCGCGATCGAGTTGAGCAAGGCGCTTCACCGACGCGGCTGCGCTGATTTCATCCTCGACGATAAATCCTGTCAGATTTTCGTCGACGATTTCCGGTACCGAGCCTCGGTTATAGGCAATCACGGGGGTACCACAGGCCATTGATTCAATCATGACCAGACCGAACGGCTCCGGCCAATCGATCGGAAGCAGTAATCCGAGCGCACCACTGAGAAAGTCGGATTTTTCATGATCGCCGATTTCGCCGATAAATTCGACGAGAGGATGGTCCATCAGCGGCCGGATCACTTCGTCGTAATATTCCAGGTCGGCCCGATCGACCTTTGCTGCAATCTTCAGCGGAATGCCGCATCGGACAGCAATCCTGATGGCGCGATCGACGCCTTTTTCCGGCGCGATTCGGCCCAGCACAGCTAGGTAGGACGGCGTGACCGGCCGCGGCGTCAACAGGTTTTCCGGCAGGCCGTGAAGGATGGTGCCGGCCCAGTTCGCCTGCGGCACCGGGCGCCGCTGGGCGTTCGAGATTGAAATCACCGGAACGGAAGAGAAGGTCGTGAAGACCGGTTGATGTTCCGGCAGATCCAGTCGGCCATGCAATGTGGTCAAAAAGGGCGTCGGCTGCCGAAAAAATAACGAGAACGGGTAGTAGTCGAGATGAAAGTGGAGGAAGTCGAATTCCTCGTCGTCACATTTCTGTCGAACTCGCTCCAGCATGACCATGTGAAGTGCATTGGGGTCGCGGACCGATCCATCAAGGCGTAACGCTCGTGGCCATGTTGCATCAAGTTTGGCAGATGTTCGGGAGTCGCCGCTTGCAAATAGTGTCACATCGTTTCCGAGCGCGACAAGTTCCTCCGTCAGCCAGTGTACCACCCGCTCGGTTCCACCATACAACTTCGGCGGAACAGCCTCCGTCAGCGGAGCTACTTGCGCGATGCGCATCTACCCATCTCCTCTTGATGCCATGGATGAAACTACCCCAAACAAACCAGCGCATTCACGCCGCGAGGGGAACGTTTCCGCATCTGCGAAGTTCCAACCGTGCGCGTACTTCTTTCATCGGGGACCAATGCACCCGATATGTGGAATCTAGTGCGTGATGCGCGGGCGGGAACTGCAAAGCAGTGTGCGGCATTCAATTGGCTAAAATAAAGCAGGCCTGAGAGTCAGGCCTTACAAAAAGGTTTTGCGGCACATGGACAATCTCTCAGGCTACGCCAATCGCCCGTTCTCCTTTGTGCTGCGTTACCTTCGTGAAAGGCCAGCATCACACGCTGTTATTTTATCTTCCGTCGTTGCCGCCGTTGCCTGTTCTGTAGGCACGCAATACGGCGTGAAGTTTCTCGTCGATGGCCTGTCGGGCGGCCCAGCGAGCGTCGACAATGTGTGGCTAGCATTCGCGCTACTGGTGTCGCTGATCGCGGCAGACAATTTTTTGTGGCGGATTGCTGGCTGGATTGCGAGCTTCACCTTCGTCCGCGTCACCGGCGACTTGCGGCGTGACATGTTTCGTCACCTGACCGGGCATGCGCCGAGTTATTTCTCCGACCGCTTGCCGGGAATGCTGACGAGCCGTATCACGGCGACATCGAACGCGGTTTATTCTGTCGAAAACATGTTCATCTGGAATGTCCTGCCGCCTTGTATCGCGACCGTCGCCGCGATCTGCTTGATTGGAACCGTGAGCCTGACGATGTCCGCAGGCCTCATTGTGATCGCCGGCGGAATGGTGATGGCGATGTTTCGGCTTGCTGCGGCGGGAAAGCCGCTGCACGACGATTTCGCCGACAAGGCTGCGGCCGTCGACGGAGAAATGGTCGACGTCATCAACAATATGCCGCTGGTGAGGGCGTTTTGCGGATTGAACTTTGAACATGAGCGCTTTGATGCGACCGTAAAGAGAGAGCTGACCGCGCGAGGGCGCAGCCTTCGGTATCTCGAGAAGCTGCGGCTTACCCACGCGGCGGTGACCATTGCGTTGACGATCGGGATTCTGGCTTGGGCAATTACGCTTTGGCAAACCCGTAGTGCGACGACCGGCGACGTCGTCCTGGTCTGTACGCTCGGGCTGTCGATCCTCAATGCAACGCGCGACCTCGCGGTTGCGCTCGTCGATGTCACCCAGCATGTCGCCCGGCTGACCGAGGCGCTTGGGACCTTGCTGCTGCCGCACGAACTCTGCGACCATCCGGAAGCCGAGCCGCTGGTCAAGAGTGGCGCGGCCATCGCCTTCAACAATATTTCCTTCCGTTACCCGGGCGGCCTGACAGTCTTTGACAAGTTCAACCTTCGCATTCAGCCCGGACAGCGAGTTGGGCTGGTCGGCCAATCCGGCGGCGGGAAGTCCAGCCTGTTCGTTCTGTTGCAACGGTTCTACGATGTGCAGCAGGGGAGCATCGCGATCGACGGCCAGGATATTTCGCGCGTCACGCAGCAAAGCCTCCGCGAAGCGATTTCGGTGGTGCCTCAGGATATTTCGCTGTTTCATCGCTCGATCATGGAAAACATTCGTTACGGGCGGCCGAACGCGACGGATGATGAAGTGTTGCGCGCCGCGATTGCGGCTCGCTGCGATTTTGTCGAAACACTCCCGGAAGGGCTGGAAACCATGGTCGGAGATCGCGGTGTCAAGCTGTCCGGCGGTCAGCGTCAGCGCATCGCCATTGCGCGTGCCTTCGTGAAAGATGCACCGATCCTATTGCTCGACGAAGCCACCGCTGCGCTCGACAGCGAATCCGAAGAGGCGATACGCGAGGCGCTGGCGCGACTGATGCGCGGGCGAACAGTCATTGCTATTGCGCACCGACTGGCTACGCTGCGTCACTTCGACCGCGTTGTCATGCTCAAGGCCGGCAAGATCATCGAAGACGGCCCGCCCGATCGTCTGATGCAGGGACAGGGACCCTACCGCGAACTGGTGACGCAGGAGATGAGGCGCCTCGCTACACACGCGGCCTGACCTGCGACCGTAGAGTTGCGTCTGTTGATCGCTGCGAATCCAAGCGAGGTCTCATGTCAGTCGAAGCCATCACCAAAATCACAACCTTGCGGCTGCAGGAAACGGCCGCGGAGGCTCCTTTCTATATTCCGATGACAGGGCCGGCGGCGCGACCGCGGCGTGCGCTCAAGCATGATGATACGTTCATTGTGCTCGATAGCCATGGCGATATTGGCGCTTCTGCGGGCGGGCCGGATGGCCTGTTTAATTCAGACACGCGCTACCTTGCGCGGCTCGAACTGGTGCTGGATGAAGTGCAGCCGCTGCTTCTGGGTTCGAATCTTCGCGACGATAATTCCTCACTCACGGTGGACCTGACCAATCCCGACGTTTATCGCCAGGGGCGCAACGTACTTCAGAAAGATATGCTGCACATCGTGCGTACGATCTTTCTCTGGCGAGGGGCGGCCTACCAGCGTATCGGCGTGCAAAATCATGGCGAACACACCGCGAGTTTCGATCTTACTTTGCTGTTCGGCAATGATTTCGCCGATCTGTTCGAGGTGCGGGGCGAACGTCGCCCCCGTCGTGGCATCGGCGCTGGCCAGTTGATCGATCAGTCCGACGTACTGTTCGAATATACCGGCCTTGACGGAAACATCCGCACCACGGCTCTTCAGTTCGATCCGCGGCCGACGCGGCTCGCCGTGAATGCGGCGACGTATCATCTCGAGCTCGCCCCAAAGCAGACGCATTCGCTGTTCGTCGTGGTATCCTGCAACAAGCCGGCGATGTCGAAGCCCGCCCCGTTTTTTCGCGGCTTGCTGGCGCACCGCCGCGAGATGCGCGCACAGACGAGGGGCGCGGCCAGCATCGAAACCTCGAATAATATCTTCAACGAAGTGCTGTGCCGCTCGATGGCTGATCTCAACATCCTGATGACGGACACGCCGGAGGGTCGCTATCCGTATGCCGGGATTCCCTGGTACTCGACGACCTTCGGCCGCGACGGGATCATCACGGCGCTGCAAATGCTGTGGATCGATCCGCGAGTAGCGCGGGGTGTGCTGAGGCGGCTTGCTCTGTATCAGGCTCAACAAGTCGATCCGCTCGCGGACGCCGAGCCCGGGAAGATTCTACACGAAATGCGCGGCGGCGAAATGGCTGCGCTGCGCGAAGTGCCGTTTGCGCAATATTACGGTAGCGTCGATGCAACCCCGTTGTTTGTGTTGTTGGCAGGTCTCTACGTCGAAAGAACCGGGGATGACGAGACGCTCACCGCGCTGTGGCCCTCGATCGAAGCGGCTCTCAAATGGATCGACGGTCCCGGCGATCCCGACGGGGACGGCTTTGTCGAGTATCAACGAGCCTCGGAGCAGGGTCTCGCCAATCAAGGTTGGAAAGACTCTTACGACGCGATCTTCCATGCCGACGGTCGTCTGGCGGAAGGCAACATCGCATTGGCGGAAGTACAGGGCTACGTCTTTGCAGGAAAACAACTTGCGGCTCGCTGTGCCAAGCGGATGGGATTGTTCGACAGGGCGCGACAGCTTGAGGCAGAAGCGCTCCTGATTGCGGGGCGGTTTGAGAAAGCCTTTTGGTGCGAGGATCTCGCGACTTACGCGCTCGCGCTTGATGGCGCCAAGCAACCGTGCCGGGTGCGCACGTCGAATGCAGGTCAACTTCTTTTCACCGGGATCGTGCGCGAGGACCGCGCCCGTCTGGTCGCTGCCGGGTTGATGCAGCCCAGGTTCTTCACCGGTTGGGGCATCCGCACCGTGGCCCACGGCGAAGCGCGCTACAATCCGATGTCTTATCACGATGGATCGATCTGGCCGCACGACAATGCGCTGATCGCGCTTGGGCTTTCGCGTTACGGCTTCAAGCATTCGGTCGAGCAGGTGTTCAAGGCACTCTTCGATGCGGCGACCTACATGGACCTGCGCCGATTGCCCGAATTGTTCTGCGGATTCCGGCGCGAGAAGGGGCGTGGGCCGACGCTCTATCCAGTCGCCTGCGCGCCGCAAGCCTGGGCGAGTGCAACCCCATTCACCTTGCTTGAGGCAGCGCTCGGTCTCGAATTCGACGCCGACCGCGGCGAAATTCGCCTGCATAACCCGCGCCTGCCGGCCTTCCTCAACGAGGTGGTGCTCCGCGATCTGCAGCTGGGCGTTTCGAGCGCCGATCTTCGGGTCAGGCGGCATGGCGATGAGGTTTCACTGGAAGTGATGAAGACCAAAGGACAGATCCAGGTTTCCATCGTGCTGTCCCGCTGATCGCGCGGCAAACAGATGGCGGTCCACTGACTGCTGGTCTTCAAGTGAGGGAATGAGATGCGTACCAAAAATCTGTTCACGCTCGCGACCGTCATCATTGTCGGCCTGTATGGCGCGAATTCGTGGGGGGAAAGCGAAGCGACGGCGCCTGCTTCGCCGCCACAGGACAGCGCCGCGCCGGCGATGAAGGAACCGACGCGGCCGCCATCCGTCACCATCATCGGCGCCAGCGAAGCGCGCGGCGTGCTTGGGCGGGACGTCCGAAGTCCGGCCGAAGAAGACATGGGGCGTGTCGTCGATGTGATCGTCGACCGACAGGGCACCGTGCGCGCCGCTGTCATCGATTTCGGCGGCTTTCTCGGCGTAGGCAGCCGAAAGATCGTTGTCGATTGGAATGCGTTGCATTTCGGCCGCGTCGCCAACAAGGGCGATAGCGTCACGCTTGAATTGACCAAGGAACAGGTGGTGGCCGCGCCTGAATACAAGGAAGATACGCCGATTGTGGTGTTAGGGGCCGCCGGCAGTCTTCAGCCATGGCAATTTGATCACTAGCAAGATTGGCGGAGAGATGTTTGCGCGCCGATTGCCGCCCCGAGAGCAAGAGCGACCGCACGCGGTAGAGCGTGGGCAATCCGCTTGTGATGATCCGGTAGAGCAGGTTGAAGGCGGGGCAGCAGCGGCGAGGGTTGCACCCATGCCGTCGCGCGGGAGCCTTCGCGGTCTTGACTGGTTCATCTTTTTTCTCGCAGATGTGCAGACCGGCTTCGGCCCCTTCGTTGCGGTCTATCTGACGACGCAGAAATGGACGCAAATTGAAATCGGCTCGGTGCTCTCGATCGGCAGCGTCGTGGCCTTGCTCGGCCAAATGCCGGGCGGCGCGATCATCGATGCGGCGAAATCCGAGCGGCTGGTCGCAGGCCTCGCCATTGCGACGATCGGATGCGCCGCGCTGGCCTATGCGGTGTGGCCGATCTTTCCGGTGATCGCGGTTGCCGCCACCCTGCATGCGGCGGCAAGCTGCGTTTTGGGTCCCGCCATCGCCGCCATCAGCCTTGGTCTGGTTGGACCTCTCGCAATCGGTGAGCGACTGGGACGCAATGCGCGCTTTGCATCGCTTGGAAACGGTGTCGCCGCGGCCTTGATGGGGACCTGTGGCTATCTGTTGTCGAGCCGTTCGGTATTCCTCGTCGCCTTCGTGCTCGCAATCCCCACTCTACTGGCGCTGGTGCGCATCCGCGAACGGGAAATCGACGCGGCCCGTGCCCACGGCTCGGTGCCGCCGACGGCGCAGGACGCCAAATCGACCAGTGTCATGGTGCTGCTGCGCCAGCGGCCGCTTTTGGTGTTTGCCGGCAGCATCCTGCTGTTTCAACTGGCAAACGCCTCGATGTTGCCGTTGATGGCCGGGATCGTCACTACGCGATCCAGCAAATGGGCGACGGTGCTGATCGCAGCTTGTATTATCGTGCCGCAGGCCATCGTCGCGCTGACGTCGCCTTCGGTCGGACGAAAGGCGCAAGAGTGGGGAAGGCGGCCGCTGCTTCTGTTGGCTTTTGCCGCCCTCGCAGTTCGAGGTCTGTTGTTTGCCACGGTCCACGATCCGTATCTCCTGGTAGCCGTCCAGGTGCTTGATGGCATCACCGCAGCGGTGTTGAGCGTCATGATTCCTCTGATTGTCGCCGATGTCGCGTTCGGCAGCGGCCACTTCAACCTTGCGCAAGGTGTGGTCGGCACCGCCACCGGGATCGGCGCCTCGCTGAGCACGCTCGTGGCCGGCTACGCCAGTGACGTCTTCGGCAGCAGCGTCGCCTTTGCGGGGCTTGCGGCCGTTGCGGCCTTGGGGCTTGCGATCATCTGGCTCGCGATGCCGGAAACCCGTCCGCCGTTGCCAGCCGCGCAGACGAACGACGTCTTTTAGAGCGCCGCCGTCTTGCGGTAGAGCGCGCCGTAGTAGGCCGCCGAAATGTCCCAGCTAAAGGATCGCGCCATCGCGTTCCGGCGCATCGAGTCGAGGCGGTCTTTTGCCACGAAGGTCGAGAACGCACGCCGGACACCGCCGAGGAAGGATTCGGTCGAGGGCTGGGAAAACAGGAAGCCGGTTTCGCCGTCGGTAATCGTCTCGGCGAGGCCTCCGGTTTGATGCCCGATCGGAAGCGAGCCGAATTTCTGCGCGTACATCTGGCTGAGCCCGCACGGCTCGAAGCGCGATGGCATCAGCGTAAAATCGCTGCCGGCGAAAATCCGCCGCGCCTGGCCGTCGTTGAAGCCGATATTGACGCCGATCGCGTCCGGCCGGCGCCGATGCGCTTCGACCAATGCCTTCTCGATTTCCGGCTCTCCGCTGCCGGTGACGACGATCTGCCCGCCGGCATCGATGATTTCGCCGGCGGCGGCCAGGACGAGATCGATGCCTTTCTGGTGAACCAGACGAGCGACCAGCCCGAAGATCGGACCACGGGACACCGCCAGCCCAAACTGGTGGCGGACATAATCGGAATTGGCCTGCTTGCCTTCCCAATCGCCGGGCGCAAACTGCTGAGCCAGCTGGGCGCAGGCGCGCGGGTCCCAGCTCTCATCGATGCCGTTGAGGATACCCGTCAGTTGGGCGGCGTCGGAGCGCTGCCGTAAGAGCCCCTCCAACCCGCAGCCGAGTTCCTGGGTGGTGATCTCCTTCGCATAGGTCTCGCTGACGGTCGTCAAATGAGAAGCGTAGATCAGGCCGCCCTTGAGGAAGGACAGCTTGTCGTAGAATTCGAGGCCGTCGATGTGGAAGGAGTCTGCCGGCGCGCCAATCCGCCGCAACGACTCCTTAGAAAAAAGGCCTTGGTAGGCCAGGTTATGGATGGTGAGAATGGTCGGGATCTTGCTCCCGCTCCAGGCCAGGTAGGCCGGCACCAGAGCGGACTGCCAGTCATTGGCATGAACGAGGTCAGCTGCCCAATTCTTGTCCAGTGTGCCCATTGCCAGTTGGGCAGCCACAGAAGCCAATCGGCCGAAACGGATATCGTTGTCGGGCCAGTCCTGGCCTGCCTCGTCGCCATAAGGGTTGCCCGGCCGATCGTACAATTGTGGACATAATACCACGTAGACGGGCAGGCCGTCCTTGGTCGATCCAAGCCCGAGCGAGCAGGCCGGCATCTCGGCTAATGCCGGAGAATGGCCGATAATTTCGAGATGCGTGAATTGTTCGACGACTTCGCTATAGCCGGGAAGCAGGACCCTGACGTCGGTCCAGCGCCGGAGCGCTCGGGGCAACGCCGCCGAGACGGCAGCAAGCCCGCCAACCCGAATGAAGTCATCCATCTCCGTGGTAACGAACAGGACTCTCAAGAAATGCCCTCGCACGCTGCCGTCGCTAACGCCGTCTATGCAAGATCAGTTCCAATTGGCTGCCGCCGTTTGGGTAGGCCGCCATTGCATGGCTAACCGATCCTTGCATTCTTGGCCGGCGGGTCGGTCAATCGTTCCTCCGGGGGCCGCATTCTTCTAGTGTTTTAGTCCCGGTGGGATTTGGCGGTCCGGCGGGCCAAAAGGGGAGTTCTTCGATGACTATATCGGAAATCGCTGAGCGGAATGCGACAGGAAGCCTTCATGGCCTGCGCGTGCTTGATTTCTCGACCACCATTGCCGGTCCGCATTGTACGCGGATGCTGGCCGACGTCGGGGCCGAGGTCATCAAGATCGAAGCGGCCGATGGCGAGACGATGCGAATCCGCCCGCCGGTCCGCAACGGATGCAGCAGCGTTTTCGGTCAGCTCAACGCCGGCAAAAAAAGCATCGTGCTTGATCTGAAATCGCCGGAAGCGATCGAGGTGATTCATCTTCTGGTGAAAGACGCCGACATCCTGGTCGAGAATTTCCGGCCGGGCGTGATGCGGAGGCTGAAGCTCGACTACGCCGCTTTGCAGCCGCTCAATCCCAGACTGGTTTATTGTTCGATCTCCGGTTACGGCCAGACCGGACCGTCGGCGGAACTGCCGGCCTACGCGCCGGTGATCCACGCGGCTTCCGGTTACGACAGGGCGCATCTCGCCTATCAACCCGGCAGGAGCCGGCCGGACTATTGCGGCATCTATCACGCCGATGTGCTGACGGGCGTCTATGCCTTCGGTGCCGTTACGGCGGCGCTCTATCAGCGTCAGCTGAGCGGCAAGGGCCAGCACATCGATGTGTCGATGCTGGAATCGATGCTTTCCCTGACGCCGAACGAAGTCCAGATCGCGCAATTCGAGGTGGCTCCGCCGAGCCGCCCGATGTTCGGCCCGGTCGAGACCGCTGACGGATATGTGATGGTGGCGATCGCCAGCGAAAAAACTTTTCAGGGCCTGGTTCGCGCCGCCGGCCGCCCCGAATGGATCGGCGATTCCCGTTTTGCGAAATATGCCGACCGGCGTCGCCATTGGGACGCACTGATGGACGGTGTGGAAGAGTGGTCGCGAACGGTGACGACCGAAAAATGCCTCGCAGAACTTGGCGAGCACGGCGTTCCCTGTTCGGCGTACCGAACCGTGGCCGAGGCGATGGCCGATCCGCAGATCGCCCATCGCGGCGCGCTCACCGAAGTCGAGGACGACGCCGGCACTTTCCAGGTCTTGAACCAGCCGTTCCGGATGTCCGGCGCCAAGGTCGCGGCCGGAAAGCGGGCGCCGGCGCTCGGCGAACATACCAGCGCCTTGCTTGGCGAAAGCGGGCTGTCGGAAGACCAGATCGCGGCCGTTACCGGGAAGTTGCCGCAGGCCTGAGGTCGGCCAGTGGCCTTGCGACAGCAGCGGTTTCCAGCCTATCACACCTGCCAATAAAAGAATGGAGCGAAACGATGAAGAGTTTCAAGGTCGCCGACTTCAACGCGCCTCTTAAAGAAGTGGATGAACCGACGCCCAAGCCCACCGGCACACAAGTGCTGCTCAAGGTGAAAGCGGCCGGCGTCTGCCACAGCGACCTGCATATCTGGGAAGGCGGTTATGATCTCGGCCATGGCCGGAAGCCTTTGTCCCTCAAGGATCGCGGCGTGTCGTTGCCGCGCACGATGGGGCACGAAACGGTCGGCGAAATCGTAGCTTTCGGGTCCGACCTTAAAGAAGGCGACAAAGGCGGCCTGAAACTCGGCGATGTTGTATTGGCCTACCCCTGGCTCGGTTGCGGCAAGTGCAAGACCTGCCTCGGCGGCGATGAGAATATGTGCATCGTCAAGCCGAGCGCGCTCGGCGTCTATTGTGACGGCGGCTATGCCGATCACATGACGGTGCCGCATCCCAAATATCTGATCGACCTGAAGGGGCTCGATCCCGTCACCGCCGCGCCTTACGCCTGCTCTGGTGTCACCACCTATAGCGCGCTGAAGAAAGTGGAGTCCGCCTTCGACACCCCGATCGTGATTTTCGGTGCCGGCGGCCTTGGCCTGATGGCGCTGTCGCTGCTCAAGGCGATGGGCGGCGAGGGCGCGATCGTGGTCGACATCGACGCCAAGAAGCGCGAGGCGGCGGAAGCCGCCGGTGCGCTCGCGACCGTCGACGGCGGTGCGGCGGACGCGCTGGAGCAATTGACCAAAAAAGCCGGTGAGCCGATCCGTGCCGTGATCGACCTCGTCGGCAACGCCAAGACCACGCAGCTGGGGTTTGATTGCCTGACCAAGGGCGGCAAGCTTGTGATTGTCGGCCTGTTCGGCGGCGGCGCAACCTGGGCCTTGCCACTGATCCCGATCAAGGCGATCACCATTCAAGGCAGCTATGTCGGCAATCTGCGCGAAACCGAGGAATTGCTCGATCTGGTGCGTGCCAAAAAGATCGCGCCGATCCCGGTGACGCCGATGCCGCTCGCCAAGGCCAACGACGCGCTCAAGAGTCTGAAGGAGGGCCGCCAGATCGGCCGGGCGATATTGACGCCGTAGGCCAGACGTTTCCGTCATGGCCGGGCTTGACCCGGCCATCACGTCTTGCTTGTGGTGGCCCTTGAAGACGGGGATGCCCGGCATGCCGACAAGTTTACGCAGTCTGCATCGACTGCTATGGCCGGGCATGACGAACTGAATAAATTCGACGCACCGAAGTTTAAGGATCTCTCATGTCAGCCAATAACGCGCTCCACATCGCCGTCCTCGGTGGCGACGGCATCGGCCCCGAAGTCATGGCGCCGGCGCTCGAAGTCCTGCGCAAGATCGAACAAACCACCGATCTGAAGTTCCGCTTCACGGAGGCGCCGGCCGGAGCCAATCACTATCGCGAGACCGGCAAGTCGATGCCGGACTCGACCATCAAGCTTTGCGAGGAGGCCGACGCGATCCTGCTCGGCGCTTGCGGCCTGCCGTCGGTGCGTTATCCCGACAACACCGAGATCATGCCGCAGGTCGAGTTGCGCTTTCATTTCGATCTCTATGCCGGCGTGCGCCCGGCGCGGCTCATTCCGGGCGTCCCGAGCCCGATCGTCGGCGCCGACCAGCGTGGCATCGACCTTGTCGTGATCCGCGAATCCACCGAAGGCCTGTTCGCCTCGATGGGGAAGGGCGTCGTCACCCACGAGGAGGCGCGGGAGACGCTCGTGATCACCCGAAAGACCTCGGAACGGCTGTTCGAGTTTTCCTTCAAGCTGGCGGAACGCCGCAAGAAGCGGGGCCGGCCCGGCGGATTGACCTGCGTCGATAAAGCCAACGTGTTCAAGGCGTTTGCGTTCTTTCGTGAGATGTTCGACGAGGCCGCCAAACGCCATCCGAACGTGAAGACCGACCGTCTTTATGTCGATGCCTGCTCGGCCATGCTGGTGAAGCGTCCCTGGGACTTCGACGTCATGGTCATGGAAAACATGTTCGGCGACATCCTCTCCGACATGACCGCCGGCCTGATCGGCGGCATGGGCATGGCGCCCTCGGCCGATATCGGCGACCGCTATGCCGTGTTCCAGCCCTGTCACGGCACCGCGCCCGACATCATGGGGCAGAGCAAGGCCAACCCGACCGGGATGATCCTGTCGGCAGCGATGATGCTCGACTGGCTCGCCGACAAGCACGGCCTTGAGTCCGCGGCTGAAGCCGGCGAACGCATCGAGCGCGCGGTCGACAAGGCGTATGCGCAGGGTATCAAGCCGATGGAGTTCGGCGGCCAAAACGGCACCGCCGATATCGGCAATGCCGTGCTGGCGGCGTTGTAGGTCTCGCTGTAGCCGTCATTCCGGGGCGCGCGTGAGCGCGAACTACGATGTGCAATTGCACATCGGAGAATCCATTTCTCCCAGCAACTTTGCGGCACGATGGATTCCGGGCCTGCGCCTTCCGCGCAAAATAGCTTTGCTATTTTGTCGCGATGGCGCATCCCGGAATGACGAAAATTGGTAGGTCCGTTCCAGACAGCGTTCTTCCTTCCCACGACGCGATTCTCGTCCGGGTTCTTCATTGTCCCTCCCTGAGAAGAGGGCGCGGGAAATGCCGGGCGCCCGTCGCGCCCGCAGCCTCGCGCGCGAAGTGTAGAAAGCGCACGAGTTAGTCACCACGGTCACACCGGTTCACCCGGCATTCCCCGCGCGAATGGTTTTAACGGCTTACTCCAGGCTCTCCCCGGCGATCGGGCTTTTTGTCACCGTCCCCGGTGCGATGCGCAAGCATCGTCACCAGGTTGAACGCCAGCGTCGAGGCGTCAGGACCAGATGGCTTCGCCGTCCGCGCGGGCGTTCTTCGTCACGAACACCATCGCGTCCACCGCATCCCACGCCCACGTTCGTGACGATCGCGAAACGCCCCTTGGTGGCGCGAGACAAGCGGGAAACTGCAGGTGATTTTAGCGACTGATCAACTACTGATACCTGCGACCGATTGGCACGACGGGCAAATCAGTTGCTGCGCACGCGGTGTGTCAAGGGATTTCGAATTCCGGGGCGCCGCGATAGCGGCGAGCCCGGAATCCATTTCTCCCAGTGCGACGGCGGTACGATGGATTCCGGGCCTGCGCCTTGCGCGCAAAATAGCTTCGCTATTTTGTCGCGACGGCGCATTCCGGAATGACGATACCTGTTCGACGATCGGTGCCTCATCCCAACAACTCCGCCCGGCGCAGGCTTCCGATCATCGATACCCTCAGCAGATAGTCGCGGGTCAAAGCGGGGTCGGCGGCGGTGCGCTGGAGAAGGTCGCGGAATTCGTTGTCTGCGGCTTCAAGATTGCGTTTGTTCTGGATCGACTGCCGCTCGACATATTCCTTGGTGACGAGCCGGCGTTGCTGGTCGAAGCGATCGAGTTCGCTCTCCGGCTTGTTGCCGCGCCAGACCTCGGCGAGGCGTTCGGTGAGGTTCATCGCATCGTGAATGCCGCCATTCATGCCCATGCCGCCGAGCGGATTGTTGACATGCGCGGCATCGCCGATCAGGAAAGCGCGGCGGCGACGGAAGGTTTTGGCAACGCGCTGATGTACACGGTAGAGCGTTGTGTGGGCGACCTCGTAGCGATCGATGCCCGGCACGATCTCTGCCATCAGCGCCTCGACAAATTCCGCCGATAGCGCCAGCTCGTCGCTTTCCTCGGCCGCAATCCGGAACATGACCCGCCAGAGCGTGGATGTCTGCAACAGAAAATGCCAGCGCACGGGGTCAGCGACGTAACTTACTGTGGTGAGTCCCGGAATGACGCCATGGAAGTCGAAGGGCGTGCTGACCACCAGATAGCGATCGGGCCATGTAAAGCCCTCGAATTCGATATCGAGCGAGCGACGGACGTCGCTGCGCGCGCCGTCGGCGCCGATCAGCCAGCGATAGCTGTGCGTCTCGCTCTTGCCATCCCGTTCGACGGTGACCGTAACGCTGTCGCTATCTTGCGTGACGGCGCGAATGGGCGTCGAAAAGGCGATTTCAAAATTTGGGTCGCCGCGAAGTTTATCGCAGATGATCCGGGTCAGCTTCGACTGTTCGCATTGCAGCCGGAACGGATGCCGGGTTTGATCGGCGATATCGCCAAAATCGAATTGCGCGATCAGGCCGTCGCGCCGGTTGCGGTACTGGAATTTGGGCGCGATCAGGCCCTGCGCGATCAGCGGCCTAGCGACGTCGAGGTCGGCCAGCATGTCGAGGGTCGGAGGATGAAACGTCGAGGCGCGGGATTCCGTGCTCAAATTGGCGCCGCCCTCGAAGACGGTTACGGGGATGCCGTGACGAACGAGGTTGGCAGCGGCCACAAGCCCGACCGGGCCAGCGCCGGCAATCAGAACTCGCTCAGTGACGGGATCAGTCCGGTTCATTCCGCTTTGATACCTGCGGCCTTGACGATCGGCCACCATTTCTCGATCTCGGCGGTCTGATAGGCGTGCAGAGCTTCCGGCGTTTGCTGCTCGCGCGGATAGATTTCCAGGCCGATGTCGGCGAGCCGCTTGCGCACGGTTGGGTCGGCGAGGCTTTCAACGACGGCATGGTTGAGCTTGTCGATGACGGGCCTCGGCGTGCCCTTCGGGGCCCACATTCCATTCCAGACCGGGAGATAAAAGCCGGGCAAGCCGGCTTCGTCCACCGTCGGAATGTCCGGTGCGGCAGCCGCGCGCGTTTGCGACATCACGGCGTAGGACTTGATCGTGCCCTCCTGAAGCTGCGGCAGCGAACTCGATAGCTGATCGAAGATGAGATCGATCTGGCCTGCGACCAGCGCCTGCATCGATGGCGCGGTGCCGCGATAGGGAACGAACTGGATGTGGGTATCGATCAGGGTCTCGAACAGGATGCCGCCCAGATGGGTTGCGGATCCGACCCCTGAGGTACCCGCAAGGACTTTATCCGGGTTGGCCTTCACCCACGCGATCAACTCTTTCAGGTTTTTTGCCGGCACGTCTTTTTTGGAGACGACGACGGAAGGGTTGCTGGCGAGAAGCGCCACCGGCTCGAAATCCCCGAGCAGGTCGAACGGCAGATGATAGATCGCACCGGTCAGCACGTGCGAATTCATCGGCCCGACGCTGAGCGTATATCCGTCCGCTGCCGCGCGCGCGACGCGGCCGACGCCGATCGTGCCCGCCGCGCCGGTCACATTCTCGATGATGATCGATTGGCCGAGCAGCTCCTGCATTCTGGCGGCGACGATCCGCGTCAGCGCATCGGTCGGTCCACCGGCCGAGAACGGCAATACCATCGTGATGGGATGTGACGGATACGCATCAGAGCTTGCCGACCTTACCGGCTTAAGGCCGCAGCACACCGCCGCAATGGATGACAGGAAAACCCGCTTGCTGATCATGTTGTCCGTCAGCCGGCCGCAACTCTCGCAAAGCTAGAGAGTTTGCTGGACAAGGGAAGATCACAATAGCGGCAGGCCGCGCGCATTTTCTCGGCGGCGGCACCGGCGTTCCGGAAGCCTCCGCGGGGGCATTACCGTCCTTTAAAATTCGGCTTGCGCTTTTCCATGAAGGCCTGACGTCCTTCGCGGAAATCTTCCGAATCCATGCAGGCGGTCGAGATTTCCTTGATCGCGGCCATATCGCGCTCGTCCTTGTCTTTCAGAACCTGTGCGATCGTAAGCTTGCTGGCCTTGATCGAGAGCGGCGCATTGCCGGAAATGGTGCGGGCGACCTCAAGCGTTTCGTCCCACAGCTTTCCATCCGCAATCACGCGATCGAGGAGGCCGATCCGCAAGGCCTCGGCGGAATCGATCCGCATGCCCGTGTACATCAGGAGGCGGGCCTGAGACGGTCCGACCAGCGACACCAGATGTTTCAGGCCATCATAGCTATAGGCGATGCCGAGTTTGCCGGCGGGAATGCCGAACTGGCTATTGTCGGAGGCAAAGCGCATGTCTGCCGACATCGCGACCTGCATGCCGCCGCCGAGGCAGAAGCCGCGGATACAGGCGATGGTCGGCTTGGGAAAATGGGCGAGCACCGCCCGCTGGGCCTCGCTCTTCCGGTTATATTCTTCCGAGGCCTGCGCGTTGTGGCGATTTTTTTCGAACTGGCTGATATCGGCGCCCGACATGAACGCCTTGTCACCGGCGCCAGTCAGGATCACGACGCGGACATGATCGTCCTCGCGCAATTCGGTGAGTGCCCGACCGACCCCCTCCCACATCTCAAGCGACATGGCGTTGCGTTTTTCGGGGCTGTTGAAGGTGACGATGCCGACCCCGTCGGTGATTTTTTTGAGGATTTTGCCGTCGGCGAAGGATTTCTGGTCGGTTGCGGGAACGTCGAGCATGGAAAGCCTCAAGAAGAGGAAAGCCTCAGAAGAGGGAAGCCCTGAGAAGATGGGTTTGAGGCCGCAATGAAGCATTGCTTTGCGGAAGCTGCAATGGTGGCGCGGTCGCGGGCATCCATGTCTTATTGCAGACGTCATTCCGGGATGGTCCGAAGGACCAGACCCGGAATCTCGAGATTCCGGGTTCGATGCCTCGCATCGCCCCGGAATGACCGGAAGTTTACCGCGCCAGATGCGCCGTCAGCGGATGATTGGCGGCCTGATTGAAGAAGGCGGCTTCCTCGGCGGTGGCTTCCAGCAACTGCTCGTCCTGGTCGTAGATGTCGTTGCGGAACTGGATGGTCTGGTCGCGGGTCATCCACGCCGTGAGATAGATCCAGGCCACCGGCACTTTCTTCGGCAAGTCGATGTCCTCGCGCGCGCCGGTAGCGATCGCCGCGTCGATCGCGGCCCTGTTCCATTTCGGCATTTCTTCCTGCAGCAGCCAGGCGGCGAGATCGCGGACATTGTCGACGCGCGAGCAGCCATGGGAGTCGAAGCGATAGTCGTCGCTGAACAGATTGCGCTGGTTGGTGTCGTGCATGTAGACCGAATAGGGGTTCGGCATGTCGATCTTGACCGCGCCGAGCGCATTCCAGGCGCCGTTTTGCTGGCGCACCGTGAAATTCGGCACATGCGCGCCGGACCAATCCACCGAAGCCGCGTCGATCGGGTGGTCGTGCCCGTCCAACACCTCCATGTGCATGCGCGAGAGATAGCTCGGATCCTTGCGCATATGCGCGGAGATTTCGGTCTTGGCGATCGAGGAGGGGACGGTCCAGGTCGGGTTGAGATTGACGCTGGTGATTTCCGCGGTCAGCGTCGGTGACGGCTTTTCGGTCTTGCCGACGATCACGCGGTAGCGCCGCACGACGGTGTCGTTCTCGACCGCTTCGGCAAAGGCCGCCGGAAGATTGACGACAACGTAGCGCTGTCCAAACTGGAAATTCGTATTTTCCAGTCGCTCCAGCGACGCCTCGAGCTGCCTGATCCGCTTCTGAACCGGAATGTTGAGGGCCGCCAGCGTGCGCGGGGTCACGGTGCCGGTGGCGGCCATGCCATGACGCACCTGAAAATGCTTGATCGCCTCGGCCACCGTCTCATCGAACGGACCGGACGTCTTGTCGGCGGCGAGGTCCTCGCTGACGATCAGCCGGCGGCGCAACAGGTCGTCATCGGGACCGGCGACGCCAATGGCGAATTTGGCGTCCGCAGGGATCGTCGGCCAGCCGCCGCGGACCGCGATATCTGAGTAGCTCAGCGCGGCATCCTTGATGCGCTGTCCCGTGCCTTCATCGTAGGTCGGCTCATGCGATAGCGCGAGCGCTGCCGCCGAACGCGATTCCGGGGTCGAAACAGGGGCGGCCGGTTTGACGGTCGCAACGTGGGATGGAGCGGCCTGCGCGGCGGCGGCCGGCGTTTGTGCTGCGCTTTGGCTAAAGGCCGGGACGGCGGCGAAGACAACACCTGCGGCAAACACAACGAATTTATGCATGAATGAAATCCCCCGGAATGCGGCAATGGCGCGGGCGTTTAATCAAAAGACAAGCCCGGCTAATCGACAAGCGAGGCGTCAACAAAATATGACCATGAGGGTTGCCTTCTGATTAAGCCCGAATTGCGGTTTTTGCATCCCCCGGAAGCGCCCGGACCGCGAGGGCTGCGGCTTTCGATATGTCGCCGGGGGAGTTAATCTGGTTCGCCGAGAGCCTCGATTTTTCAACAATAATGGGCTCGGCGGGAGGTTTCCCAATGCTGTGGACGCGCCGGGCGGCGTTGACCCGATGTGGCGGCGCTCTCGCTGGGCTTGCGGCTTGGCCAGCGCTTGCCGAGACGGCCTATCCGAACCGGACGATCAAGATGATCGTGCCTTATTCGGCCGGGGGGACCATCGACCTGCTCGGGCGGCTGGTGGCCGACCAATTGCGGGTCGGGTTGAATGCCGCGATCGTCGTAGAGAACAAGCCGGGAGCGGCCACCGTGCTCGGCGCCGAACAGGTCGCGCGCTCGGAAGCCGACGGCTACACGCTTCTAACCGCGACCTCGAGCACGCTTGCGATCAACAAGGCGCTTTACCGCAAGCTGCCCTACGATCCGGTGGCGGATTTCACCGCGATTGCCCCCGTGGCGCGGGTGCCGTTCGCCCTGGTCGTCAATCCGTCCCTGCCGGTGAAGACGCTGGCGGAATTCATGGCTTACGCCAAAGCCAATCCGGGTCTCGCTTACGGCTCGGCCGGCAATGGCAGTCCGCATCATCTCGGCGCCGAAATGCTGCGGGAGCGATTAGGAATCGACGTCCATCACGTGTCCTATCGCAGCAGCGTTCCGGCGCTGCTCGACGTCATCGCGGGCCGCGTTGCCTTCATGGTGGCGGATCTCCAGCCGGCGCTGCCGCAAATCCGAGAGGGAAAGGTGAGGGCGATTGGCGTCACGACCCGGCAAAGGGTGGCGGTGGCTCCCGACATCCCGACGCTGGCCGAACTGGGTCTCGACGGCTTCGAACTCGTGGCCTGGGCCGGCGTGGTGGCGCCGGCCCGCCTCCCGCGACCGATCGTCGACCAACTTGCAGCGCAGATCGAGAAGCTGACCAGCGATCCCGTGACCGTCGAGCGCTTGACGGCGATGGCGCTTGAGCCCGTGAGCGGCTCGACGCCGGATCGCTTCGAAGCTTTCGTCAAGGCCGAGGTCGATCGCTGGAGCGTCATCGTCCGCAATTCGGGTGCCGAACTGGAATGAGCGAAGCGGTCGACACGGACGTCTTGATCGTCGGAGCCGGGCCTGTCGGCTTGACGCTGGCGATCGATCTGGCGTGGCGGGGGATCGACGTCACCGTGGTCGAGACGCGCGCGGCGGCCCAGCCGCCGGAGCCGAAATGCAACCACGTCGCCGCCCGCACCATGGAGATCTTCCGGCGGCTGGGTTTGGCGGAGAAGGTCCGTAACTCCGGGCTGCCGGCGGATTATCCGCACGACATCAGCTACCGTACGACGTTTACCGGCCAGGAATTGACGCGAATTCCAATTCCTTGCCGCCGCGACCGCTTCACGCGCAAGGACGGTCCGGATTGCAATTGGCCGACGCCGGAGCCGCCGCATCGCATCAACCAGATCTTTCTCGAGCCCATCCTGTTCGAGCATGCCGCAGCCCAAAGGCGTATCCGTATCGTCAACCGCACATCGGCGGAAGACGTCAGGATCGGCGATGCATTTGCCGACGTGACCTTGCGCGACCTCGACACGGGGGCAGCGAAATCCGTGCGCTGCCGCTATCTGATCGGCTGCGACGGCGCGCGCTCGATTGTGCGCAAGGCGATCGGCGCTTCCTTTGAGGGCGATCCGGTCGTGCAGCGTGTGCAGTCGACTTACATTCGCTCGCCCGGTCTGATCGATCGTCAGCGTCACGCAAGCGCCTGGGGCACCGGCGCCATCAACCCGCGCCGCTCCGGCATGGTCTATGCGATCGACGGCCGCGAGCGCTGGCTGGTGCACAATTACATGAAGCCGGACGAAGGCGACTTCGAGGATGTGGATCGCGACGCCTCAATCCGCACCATCCTCGGGGTGGATCAGGATTTCCAATACGACATTATCTCCAAAGAGGATTGGGTCGGGCGCCGGCTGATCGCGAGCCAGTTTCGCGACCGCTGCGCTTTCGTTGCAGGCGATGCCGCGCATATCTGGGTGCCCTATGCCGGTTACGGCATGAACGCCGGGATAGCGGACGCGACGAACCTGTCCTGGATGCTGGCGGCCCATCTCAACGGCTGGGCGCCGGATTCCATTCTCGATGCCTATGAAGCCGAACGCTGGCCGATCACGAGCCAGGTTTCGCGGTTTGCAATGTCGCATGCCGAAGCCGAGATTCGCCGCCGTGGCGCCGTTCCCCTCGAAATCGAAGATGCCACCGCCGAAGGCGAGCGCGTGCGGCGGGAAATCGGACAGCTGACTTACGAGATCAATGTTCAGCAATATGCCTGTGCCGGTCTCAATTTCGGCACCTATTACGATCGATCGCCGATCATCGCCTACGACGGCGCCACGCCTCCGGCCTATACGATGAGCAGCTACACGCCCTCGACCGTGCCGGGCTGCCGGACCCCGCATTTCTGGTGCGCCGACGGCGTCTCGCTGTACGACAGGATGGGGCCGGAATTCACGCTGCTGCGCTTTGACCCGGCGCTAGATGTCGAGCCGTTTGCTCGCGCTGCTGAGAACAGGAAAGTGCCGGTCGAACTACGCGATGTGGCGGCGCCGGTCGAGGTGATACGCGAGGGTGCACTGGTGCTGTCGCGACCCGACCAGCATGTTGCCTGGCGCGGCCATCGCGCGCCAGCCGACCCATTTGCGTTGATTGATCAGATCCGCGGCGCGAGGTGAGGCGGTGTCAGGTCAAAGATCTGGCCGCGACGCCGGTTTAAGATCAGTCTTCGTTGGCCGCGATTGATTCCATCAGGGACACGAGCTGCCGCTGGACGGTCTGATCCTTGATCTTGCTGTAGGCGCGCAGCAGCCTCAGGCTGAATGCGCTGTCGAGAAACAGCAGGCTTTCCACTTCGCGCGCCTTGCTGTCACCGTCGTAGAAAAAGGTGACGGGCACATCGAGCGCTGTTGCGATTTGTTGAAGACGCGCGGCGCCGACGCGATTGACGCCCTTCTCGTATTTTTGAACCTGCTGGAAGCTTACCCCGAGTTGTTCGCCAAGCTCAGCCTGCGAAATCTTCTGTTCCACGCGCCGCAACCGGATTCGTTTGCCAAGCTCAATATCTGGCTTGCCGGCACTGCGTTGCTTCATCTTCTTGGCTACAGATTTGTTCATACTGTTTCTACCGTCCTTCGCTTATGAAGCGCCTGAATAAGCGGGCCCGTGGCTACCCTTATACACTGCTTCAGACTCACTTCTAATGGATGAATACGTATTCAAAGCCAGAAATCCACGGGGATTTGTGTCCCAACAAGAGGCCTGACGACCATCAGGCAAGAAATGACGTTCATAATTCGACACAAAAGGTACGATGGTCCAGAAAACAGGTTTCGCGCCTTCATTGCAACAACGCGCGCTCCCGATACTTCTGAATCTAAGGATCATTCTTCCAGCTTTGGCAAGTTCTGAGTGATAGTACAACCCTGATACGGGACTTTTTGACGCGTTTACTTGGCCCACTTTGGTGGCAATTGGTCACGCACATCCATAGGCTGTGCCCCAGGGGCTGGGTCCGGAAAAGCCCAGTCGTCAGGTTTTCCGCGGCGCAACAACCCAAGCGAGCCCGGATCACTACGGGGCGGGTCGCGATGTCACAAATCTGTGTAAGGACGAAATCTATCTTCTCAGTCCTAATACCGTCGGACTTTTTATGGTGGCAAGGTGTTTATCGACCCATCACCTCGACCATCTCGCAGGCTCGGTAACGGGAACACGCTGTGGCTTATTTCGAAGAAAATTTGCGGGCGGTGCTGGCCACCCTTGAGGAGTGCCAGGTCTCCCTGGTCCGGAACGGTGATCGCGACACCGCGCAACTGGTTTCGGTCGCTATACTGGAGCTTCGGATCAAGCTGAACCGGATCGAAGATTCGGAACTGAAGGCTTTGTGCGATGCTATGCTGCGGGACGTCGACGCGGCCTCAAAGCCGGTGCAGCCGAAGCCGCCGGAAGGCTTGCGGCAGCGCTCTCCGGCCTCGCTGAAGCTCGTCAAGTAACGCTGGTTGGCAGTCAAAGAGCGCGTCGTCGTGATTTTGCGGATTGCCGCGCATCCGCTACATGAGCACCCATGATTCACGACGTTTCGATCCCGGCCGCGTTGATCGCGGGCCTTGTCAGCTTCCTGTCGCCGTGCGTGCTGCCGCTGGTGCCGCCTTATCTGGTCTATCTGACCGGCGCCACCATTGAACACGTGGCCAATGACGAAACCGTATCGTCCTCCCGCCGCGCGGTGATGGTTTCGGCCGTGATGTTCGTGCTCGGCTTTTCCACCGTTTTTGTGGCGCTCGGCGCTAGTGCCTCCCTGATCGGCGGCTTCATCCATGCCTGGTCGGCGGAGCTTTCGATTGTCGCAGGCTGCGTCATTATCGTGATGGGTCTGCACTTCCTCGGGCTGACGCGGATCGATCTGTTGATGCGGGAAGGGCGCCTTCCGATTCCCAGGCCCGTCGGGCTCTGGGGCGCCTATGTGATGGGGCTCGCCTTTGCGTTCGGCTGGACGCCGTGCATCGGTCCGATCCTGGCGGCGATCCTGTCGATTGCGGCCTCGGAATCCACGGTGGAAAAAGGGGCCGGCCTGCTTGCCGTCTATTCCGCAGGGCTCGGCATTCCGTTCCTGATCGCAGCCTTTATGGTGGAGCAATTCTCTTCGCTGTTTGCGCGCATGAAGCGGCACCTGGCGCGCGTCGAACAGGCCATGGGCGTGCTGCTGGTCGTTACGGGAATAGGCTTTCTGACCGGCGGGGTCTCGGCCGTCAGCATCTGGCTGCTGGAGACATTCCCGGGCCTGCAAAATATCGGCTGACGCGCGCGCTGAATTGCCGCGTAAGCCCGCTAAACATTGCTGTCGGTGATCGCCGAATAGATCATGGTGCGCAGCTCGCGCCGGATCGGCGTAGCCGTCGAGGGCAACACCTGGGTCATGAAAATCGCGATCAGTTCTTCCGCCGGATCGATCCAGAACGAGGTCGTTGCCGCGCCACCCCAGGCATATTCACCACGGCTCCCGGGAATAAGCGTCCGCGCCGGGTCGATCGTTACGGAAACGCCGAGGCCGAAGCCGATGCCATCGTAGGCCGCCTCGGAGAATAACGATCGCGAGCATTCCGGCAGTGTCCGGCCGCCCGGCAGATGATTTGACGTCATCAAGGCCAGCGTTTTCGGGCCGATCAGCCGGACGCCGTTCAATTCGCCGCCGTTGAGCAGCGCGCGGCAGAAGGTGAGGTAGTCGGCCGTGGTCGAACACAGGCCGCCGCCGCCGGAGATGAAGGAGGGCGGCGACAGGAAAGAGCTGGTCGCCGGGTCATCCTGAAGCGTGAGGCCGCCCTTGCGGTCGGTGGCATGAAAGGTCATGGCGCCTTGCGGGCTCGCCGAATAGCACGCCGCCAGCCGACGAGCCTTGTCCGACGGGACAAAGAAGCCGGTGTCCTTCATCCCAAGCGGATCGAAGATGCGCTCCTGAAGGAACTGTTCGAATGGCTTGCCGCTGATGACGCCGATCAGATAGCCGATCACGTCCGTCGAGACCGAATAATTCCAGGCCTCGCCCGGGGAGAATTCCAGCGGGATCTTGGCGAGATCCGCGATCATGGATGGCAGCGTTCCGGCCTTTTCGATCTCGCCGATTTTCAATTCGCGGTAGGCGGCGTCCACATTGCCGCGCTGCTGGAAGCCGTAAGTGAGGCCGGAGGTATGCCGCATCAGGTCCACGATCTGCATCGGCTTCGACGGCGCGCGGGTGAGAAACGCTGGCCATACGCCCGCCTGGAATACGCCGAGATTCTTCCATTCCGGGATATATCGATGCACCGGCTCTTCCAGCGCGACGCGGCCTTCTTCGACCAGCATCATGAAGGCGATGCTCGTGATCGGCTTGGTCATGGAGTAGATGCGGAAGATCGTGTCGTCCTTGACGGCGACCTTGCGCTCGATATCGGCCATGCCCTGAACCGAGTTGTGGACCAGTTGCCCGCGCCGATAGACCGTGAGCTGGGTTCCCGGGAAGCGCCCGGCTTCGATGTAACGCTCGCGTAAATGGTTCTCGATCCGTTCGAAAGCCGTTTTCGACATGCCGGCGGATTCGGGCGAGGTGAGGGGGAGGGTCGGCATCGGATTTCACCTCTTGAAAAACCAGGATCGAGCGTCAATAGCCGAAATCGGCGCGGCATTCCACGCCGCCGCTTACCCTTGTCGGCTTGCTGGTGTAGAGTGTCCACAAAAGGACATAACCCCCCAAGGACAATGCAAAAATGCCCCAGTTCAACGACACCGAACTCACCGCCGCCGTCATTCACAGTTTTGAGGAGGTGAAGAATCCCCGGGTCAAGTTCCTGATGGAGGAATTGACCAAGTCGTTGCACGAATTCGTTCGCAAGACCGATCTCACCTTCGGCGAATGGGAATATGCGATCGATTTCCTCACCCGTGTGGGCCAGAAGTGCACGCCAAGCCGGCAGGAGTTCATCCTGCTGTCCGACGTGCTCGGCGTCTCGATGCTGGTGGATGCCGTCAATCACAGGGAACGCGAAGGCGCCACCGAGACCACCGTGCTCGGGCCGTTCTATGTCGGCGAGCACAAGGCAATGCCGCATGGCACCGACGTCTCTCCCAGTCTCGAGGGAGAAAAGATGTTCGTGCAGGGCCGCGTCACCGATCTGAACGGCAAGCCGCTTGCGAATGTTCCGGTCGATATCTGGCACGCCGACGACGACGGCTGGTACGATTCACAGAAGCCGGACTACGAGACGGCGGGTCCGTCGTCGCGCGGACGCTTCATCACGGACGCCAATGGCAAGTTTTATTTCCGCACCATTCTGCCATGCAGCTATCCGATCCCGACCGACGGTCCGGTCGGGCAGATGATCCTGGGCTTGCACCGCCATCCGATGCGGCCGGCGCATGTGCACTTCCTGGTCAATGCGCCCGGTCACGAGCCGCTGGTCACGCACGTTTTCGTCGAAGGCGACAAATACATCGATACCGACGTGGTATTTGGCGTGAAGGAGGAGTTGATCGCCAAGGTCGAAAAGCGCACCGATCCCACCATGCCCGACGGCAAGCCTGCTGCGGCACCGTGGCATCTCATGACCTATGAATTCCGCGTCAGGCCGGGCGAGGGTATTGCGCCCAAGCCGATGGCCGTGACCGAGAACGCCTGAAGAGGCAGCGACCCGCAGGACCACGTAACGATCCTCATACCGATCCAGATGAGCTCGGCGCGTTTTTAAGCGCGTTGCTCAATCATTGTGCGTCGCACAACAAATGTGCGGGTGCAAATTTTGAATGCGGACCCGGCCGGTCGATCCGGCCGGTGCATTCTTATAAGCTTTTATACAACAACATGTTTTTTCCTTGCGGTGGCTTGGCATAAAGCTTGAATAGCTTCTGCCGACGCCATTGATGCCGTCGCCGAAAAGCCACTCATCCGAATTTGCGACCGCTTCGCCGGGCTTCACCCGGAATGCGTTGCCGTGTCCTCGGATCGCAATGCGATGAGCCCTTCCGAACAAAGGAAATTTCAATGAGCTCGAAAGACCCGACCTGGATTTCAGACTGGAACCCCGAAGACCCGACCTTTTGGGAAACCAAAGGCAAGGTGACCGCCCGCCGCAACCTGATCTGGTCGATCGTCGCCGAGCACATCGGATTTTCGGTGTGGCTGATCTGGAGCATCGTCGCGACCAAGCTTCCCGCGGCCGGCTTCCACTACACCACCGATGAATTGTTCCAGCTCGTCGCCATTCCGGGCCTGATCGGCTCGCTGATGCGCTTTCCCTACACCTTCGCGGTGACGACGTTCGGCGGCCGCAACTGGACGATCTTCTCGGCCACGGTTCTCTTTATTCCGACCTTCGGGCTCGCTTATTTCGTCAGCCAGCCTGAGACGCCGTTTTGGCTGATGCTGCTGGTGGCTTCGACCGCGGGTCTCGGCGGCGGCAACTTCGCCTCCAGCATGGCCAACATCTCCTTCTTCTATCCCGACCGCATGAAGGGCTGGGCGCTCGGCCTCAATGCCGCCGGCGGCAATATCGGCGTTTCCAGCGTTCAGCTGATTACGCCGATCCTGATGGGCCTTGGCATCATTAATCTCTACCAGGCTTCGCCCGTTTCCGGCGTCTATCTCCAGAACGCCGGCTTGATGTGGGTGATCCCGCTGCTGATTGCGGTGTTCGGCGCCGTCTTCTTCATGAACAACCTCACCACGGCGAAGTCCTCGTTCAGGGATCAGCTTGCGATTGTCAAGCGCAAGCACACCTGGATCATGTCCTTCATCTATATCGGAACGTTTGGATCCTTCATCGGCTACTCGGCGGCCTTTCCGCTGCTGATCAAGACGCAGTTTCCGTCCATCACGATCGCCATTGCGTTCCTCGGTCCGCTGGTCGGCTCGCTGTCGCGTCCATTCGGCGGCCTGTTGGCCGACAAGATCGGAGGTGCGATCATCACGTTCTGGAATTTCATCGTGATGGCAGCAGCCACCATCGGCGTCATCTACTTCGTGGGCAACAAGGACTTCGCCGGCTTCCTGACGATGTTCCTCATTATCTTCGTCACCACCGGCATCGGCAACGGGTCGACCTACCGGATGATCCCCTCAATCTTCCGTGAGGAAAATCTGCGCAAAGCCCAGGGCAAGGGTGAAGCCGGTCGCGCGCTGGCAATCAAGACGGCGAGCATCGAAAGCGGTGCGGCAGTTGGCTTCATCGGCGCCATCGGTGCCTGCGGCGGCTACTTCATCCCGAGCGGCTTCGGCAAATCGATTGCCGCAACCGGCGGACCGCAGCTCGCTCTCTTCATCTATCTCGGCTTCTACGCGATCTGCCTGGCTATGACCTGGTGGTTCTACCTGCGCCGCAGTCCGGCGGAAGCAGGTGCGACAAGCATGGCCTCGGCACGAATCTAGACGACGCAAGTCGGCCGCGCGCCATCGCGGCCTTGACGATCGGCCTCGTCCCGTATGCGGGACGAGGTGACGGCGGAAGGCAGAGGCATTCAGGAGGAGGAAGACATGACACCGGACGAGGTCAAACTTGTGCAGCAGAGCTTCTCCAAGGTCGCGCCGATCTCCGATCAGGCCGCGATCCTGTTTTACGATCGCCTGTTCGAGGTCGCGCCGCAGGTCAAGTCGATGTTCCCCACAGATTTGACCGAGCAGCGGAAAAAGCTGATGGCGACGCTCGCTGTCGTGGTCGGCGGCCTGAGCGATCTTCCCTCGATCCTGCCGGCGGCGAGCGCTCTCGCCAAACGCCACGTGTCCTATGGCGCCAAGCCCGAGCATTATCCGGTCGTGGGTTCAGCCTTGCTTTGGACGCTAGAAAAGGGGTTAGGCGACGGCTGGACTCCCGAGGTCGCAACCGCATGGACCACCGCCTACGGCACCTTGTCCGGCTTCATGATTTCCGAGGCCTATGGCAGTTCGCAGGCTGCCGAATAGGAAGCGACCAATAGGAAACTCCCATGAGTGAATCGCTCGTGATCGTCGGCAACGGAATGGCCGCTGCCCGTCTGGTCGACGAACTCGCGAAAGTCGCGCTCGGGCGTTATGCCGTGGCCGTCATCGGCGACGAGCCGAGGCTTGCCTATAATCGGGTGCTGTTGTCCTCGGTGCTGGCAGGCGAGACCGCTTCCCATGAAATCGAACTCAAGCCCGCCAATTGGTGGCGCGACCGCGGCGTCACGCTGAAATACGGCTGCGCCGTCGGCGAGGTCGACGTCGGCCGCCGCGAACTCAAGATCGCCAACGAGGAGAGCGTCCATTTTTCGAAGCTGGTGCTGGCGACCGGATCGAACCCGTTGCGGCTCAACGTGCCCGGCGTCGAACTCACCGGCGTTCATACCTTTCGCGACACCCGGGATGTCGACCTGCTGCTGACGCTGGCCGCCGGCAAAAAGCGCGTGGTCGTGGTCGGCGGCGGATTGCTCGGACTTGAAGCCGCTTACGGCCTCGCCAAGGCGGGAGCTCCGGTGACGTTGCTTCATTTGATGGACCGGTTGATGGAGCGCCAGCTCGATGCCTCGGCGGGAGCGCTTCTGAAATCGCTGGTCGAGAAAAAGGGCATCAAGGTTCTGCTCAATGCCAGCACCAGCCGCATTCTCGGCGAGAACCGCGTCGAAGGTGTTGAGCTCAACGATGGACAGCAGATCGAGGCCGACGCCGTGATCCTGGCGGCCGGTATCCGGCCGAATATTGGGCTCGCCAAGGAAGCCGGCATTCCGGTCAACCGCGGCATCATCGTCAACGATCAGCTCGAGACCGGGGCAGACGGCATCTTTGCGCTTGGCGAATGCGCCGAGCATCGTGGCATCTGTTATGGCCTGGTCGAGCCGGCCTATGAGCAGGCGAAGGTGCTGGCGCAGCATCTGGCCGGGCGCAACGCGGCCTATGGCGGAAGCGTGACCGCAACCAATCTCAAGGTGTCGGGCGTTGGCGTGTTCTCGGCGGGCGAGTTTATGGGCAGCGATCGCAGCGAAGCCGTCATGCTCAGCGATTTCAGGCGCGGCATTTACAAGAAGCTCGTGATCGAGGATGGCCGGCTCATCGGCGCGGTGCTGGTCGGCGATACCGCGGACGCGCTCTGGTATCTCGGATTGATCCGCAATCGCGAGAATATTGCCGCGGTCCGCAAGGACATGATGTTCGGCCGGCCAGCCGCACCTCTGGCGGCGGCGGCATGACCGGGCTCTTGCGATGACATCGATCGATCCTTCACTGCGCGCGACCTCCACAACTTGCCCTTATTGCGGGGTCGGCTGCGGCGTGCTGGCGACGCCGGACGGCAGCGGCGGTGCGGCGATCTCCGGCGATCCCTCGCATCCGGCAAATCTCGGCCGGCTCTGTTCGAAGGGTTCGGCGCTCGGCGAGACGGTCGGCCTTGAGAATCGTCTGCTCTATCCGATGGTCCGTTGCAGCAAAGGCACGATGGAGCGGGTCGCCTGGACGGATGCACTTGACCATATCGCGCATCGCTTTGCCCACATCGTGGCGCGCGACGGCCCGAACGCAATGGCGTTCTATCTCTCCGGGCAGTTATTGACCGAAGACTATTACGTCGCCAACAAGCTGATGAAGGGATTCATCGGCAGCGCCAACGTCGATACCAATTCGCGGCTGTGCATGGCCTCCTCGGTGGCGGGCCATCGCCGCGCCTTTGGCGCCGACACCGTGCCCGGTGTCTACGAAGATCTCGATGAGGCCGATCTGCTGGTACTGGTCGGCTCCAATGCCGCCTGGTGTCATCCGGTGCTGTTCCAGCGCATGATCGCCAACAAGCAGCGGCGTGGCGCGCGTATCGTGGTGATCGATCCGCGTAAAACCGACACCACAGAAGATGCCGATCTGTTTTTAGGGTTGAAGCCGGGCACCGATACGGCGCTGTTTTCCGGGCTGCTGGTGCATCTGGCCGATCACGGCGCGCTCGATCGCGACTATATCGAGCGTTACACGGTGGGTTTCGACGAGGCGCTTTCGCGCGCCCGCAGCATTGCCGGCAGCGTTGCGGCGACCGCTTTGGCAACCGGCCTTTCCGAGCAGGATCTCTCGGCGTTCTTCCAGCTATTTGCGGCAACGCCGCGCGTGGTCACACTGTATTCGCAAGGCGTCAACCAGTCGGCCCAAGGCACCGACAAGGTCAACGCCATCGTCAATTGCCACCTCGCCACCGCGCGGATCGGCAAGATCGGCGCATCGCCGTTTTCGCTGACCGGGCAGCCGAACGCGATGGGCGGTCGCGAGGTCGGCGGGCTCTCCAACCAACTCGCCGCGCACATGAACTTCACGCCGCCCGACATCGATCGGGTGCGGCGGTTCTGGAAAGCGCCGCGGATCGCCACCCACGAAGGGCTCAAGGCGGTCCAGATGTTCGAGGCGATCGGCCGCGGCGAGATCAAGGCGCTGTGGGTGATCGGCACCAACCCGGCAGTGTCGCTGCCCGACGCCGACGCCGCGCGGGCCGCGTTGAAGAAACTCGAACTGTTCGTGATTTCCGAAAACGTTCTCTCTAACGATACCGTCGATGCCGGCGCGCATGTGTTGCTGCCGGCGTTGGCCTGGGGCGAAAAGTCCGGCACCGTCACCAACTCCGAGCGCCGCATCTCGCGTCAGCGCGCCTTTCTGCCGGCGCCCGGGGAGGCGCGGCCCGATTGGTGGATCGTCGGCGAAGTGGCCAAGCGGCTCGGTTTCGCTGCCGCGTTCGATTATGGCTCGGCGGCGGCGATCTTCCGCGAGCACGCGGCGCTGTCGGCTTTCGAAAACAACGGCAGCCGCGATTTCGATATCGGCGGCTTGAGCGAACTCAACGACGACGCGTTCGATGCGATGACGCCGGTGTTGTGGCCGCATCGCACGGATGAGACCGGGCAGCAGCGTTTCTTTGCCGGCGGCGAATTCTTTACCAACGACCGAAAAGCCCGCTTCGTCGCGCCGGAACGCCCCTCGCTGCGGAGCGAGATCAACGAAGGGCGTCCACTTCGTCTCAATACCGGCCGCATCCGCGACCAATGGCACACCATGACCCGCACCGGCATGAGCCCGCGGCTGGGCGCGCATTTGCCAGAACCGTTCGTCGAGGTGCATCCCGACGATGCCGCTCGACACGGCCTCGCCGATGGATCGTTCGCCCGCGTCACCACCGATCATGGCCAGTGTACGCTCAAGGTCGTGGTCAATCCGCGGCAACAGCGCGGCATGCTGTTCGCGCCGATCCATTGGAGCGAAGCCAACGCATCGGCCGCGCGCGTCGGTGCGCTGGTTGCGCCGATCACCGACCCATTTTCCGGCCAGCCGGAAGCCAAGGCGACGCCGGCCTCGATCCTGCCTTACGAATACGTCTTTCGCGGTTTCGTGCTGTCGCGCAAGCCGCTGCAACTGCCCGATCACGCCTGGTGGGCCCGCGCCACGATCGGCGGCGGCGTGGGCTATCTGATTGCCGACAACGCGGACCTCAAAGGCTGGTCGTCGTGGTTGCGCGCGGTGGCGGGCGAGGAACTTGCCGAATACAGCGATTTCGGCGGCGGCGTGTATCGCGCGGCTTCGTTCGCCGGGGATGCGATCGAGACCTGTCTGTTTCTCGGACCGGCGCGCGACGCCGGTGATTGGGGCGTCGTGAAGGAACTGTTCGCCGCAGGTCCCCTGACCGACGATCAACGGCGAATGCTGCTGTCCGGCAAACCGGCGCAAGGGCTCGCGGCTACGGGACCGGTGGTCTGCGCCTGCTTCGGCGTCGGCCGCAACACGATCTGCGATGCGATTGCCGCCGGCGCGCGTTCGGCCACCGAACTTGGTGTTCGGCTCAAGGCGGGCACCAATTGCGGCTCGTGCATTCCCGAACTCAAGCGTCTGATCGCGCAGTCGGCAACCGCCGATCACGAACGCGGGAAGTTGATCGCGGCAAATTAGGCTATTGTAGCCGTCATTGCCTGCGACACCCAAGGCGTTTGCGCAAGGGAGCTTTAGCTCCGAAGCAATCCCAATTTCCTCCATACTAACATGACTGGATTGCTTCGCGCGCGCTCGCAATGACGCGGACAAATCGTTTCATTCGATGTAAGAAGCGATTGCGTTAGTTCGAGGCGGCCCGTCATGAAACATAAAAAATTCGGAACCACCGGCCACGACGTATCCGTCATCGGCCAGGGCACCTGGTACATCGATCACGGCGATCGCAAACAGGCGGTCGCGGCGTTACGCCGCGGCATCGATCTCGGCATGACCCATATCGATACCGCCGAAATGTATGGCGATGCGGAGCTTGTGATTGCCGAGGCGATCGCGGGTTGCCGTGACGAGACTTATCTGGTCTCGAAAGTGCTCCCGAGCAATGCGTCGCGCCGCGGCACCATTGCCGCCTGCGAACGATCGCTGACGCGGCTCAAGACCGATCGGCTCGATTGTTATCTGTTGCACTGGCGCGGCAGTATTTCCTTGGCCGAGACGGTGGCGGCGTTCGAGCAACTGGTGAGTGCCGGAAAAATCCGCTCCTGGGGCGTTTCCAATTTCGATGCCGACGATCTCGACGAAATTCTCGAAGTCGCAGGTAAAGGAAAGATCGCCTGCAACCAGGTGCTCTATCACTTGCAGCAGCGCGCGATCGAGCACGCGGTGATTCCATGGTGCGCGAAGCATGGCGTGGCGGTGGTTGCCTATTCACCGTTTGGTCACAACGATTTTCCCAAGCCTGCGAGCGCCAGCGGCGCGGTATTGCAGACCATCGCCAAACGACACGGCGTCTCGGCGCGCCGGGTCGCGCTCGCATATCTCGCGCGCGAACCGAATGTGTTTGTGATCCCGAAAGCATCGAGCGCGGAACACGCCGCCGACAACGCGGCGGCCGGCGACCTCGTACTCGGTGCGGAGGATATTGCAAAGCTCGACAAGGCATTTCCGCGCGGTCCCAAACCGCGTGGCCTGCCAATGCTTTAAAGCAAGCGCATATCGGCTGCCTGTTTTCGGGCCTTGTCGTCGCGGCCTGTTGGCGCTTTTTTGTCGGCTCGCTAGCGGTCCGATTCTAACATTCGCATCCCTTCTCAGCAGCCACGTTTGCGAATGTTAGAATCGAAGGACCACTAGGAAATATATGTTTCTAGTGGAGTTTGGGATTTGACATTCGCTTTCAAAATCCGCGGCTGGACCGGTAGCGAATGTCAAATCCACTCCACTAGCTTCGACATTTCGGCCCCAGAGTTCAAAACGTGACCCGCCCCGCCGCAGCATTAAAGCTCGACAGCGCTCCCTCGGCGTTGCCCCTGGAAAATTCAGGTAATGAGAAACCGGCCAACGTCGCACCTGCGCGTGCCGACCGGCCGCTTCGCGGCATCGCGCTGCTTCTGTTGTCGAGCATTTTTCTCGGCACGTCGGATGCGACATCAAAATATCTTTCGGCCACGTTGCCCTCGATCGAGATCGCCTGGATCAGGTTTCTGGTGTTCCTGGTGATCATGATTCCGGCGATGGTGCCTGCTTCGCCGCTGTTTGCGTTGCAGACAAAGCGGCCGGTGCTGCAAATCACGCGCGGGATGGCGCTGCTCGGCTCATCGCTGTTGTTTATCTCGGGCTTGCGGTTTCTCCCGATCGCCGAGGCGTCCGCCACCAGTTTCGTCTCGCCTTTGTTCGTCACGGCGCTCTCGATTTTTTTCCTCGGCGAGAAGGTCGGCTTGCGGCGCTGGCTCGCAACCGCCGTGGGGCTGATGGGCGTGCTGGTCGTTCTGCGCCCGGGCACCGGCGCATTTCATCCCGCCGCGTTCTTCCCGGTGGTGTCGGCGTTCGCCTGGGCCTGCTGCTTGATCCTGACGCGCAAAATGAGCGGGCAGGAGCGCACCATGGTCACGATGGCCTATGCATCGATCGTGGGCTTTGCGATTCTCTGCATGCTGGTTCCGTTCGTCTGGGTCGTGCCGACCTGGCATGATCTCCTCTTTGGGACCATCATCGGCCTGACGTCGACCGCGGGGCAGTGGATTGTCGTGCTCGCGTTTCGCTATGCCGATGCTTCCGTACTGGCGCCGTTCTCCTACATCCAGCTTCTCTGGGTCACGCTGCTCGGCTTCCTGATCTTCGGTGAAGTCCCTGATATCTGGACCGTGGTCGGTGCGGGCTTCATTGTCGCGAGCGGGCTTTATACGGCGCACCGCGAACGCGTCAGGCACTCGAAACTCGTCGCGCTGGCGGAGCCGTCGCCGAATCCGTAGTTCTCCAGATTCTTGTCGTCCCGGACAAGTGAGCTCTTGGCAACGCGCGGCGTTGTCCAAAAGCGAATGAGATCCGGGACCCATACGCCGCGGTCTTATTATTTGGGGCGGTGGTTGACGGCTTCGCCTGCAATGCAGGCCGGTGGTTATGGGTCCCTGCTTTCGCAGGGACGACAGATGATTTCTCACACCGGCAGCGCGATCGAGTATTTCACCTGGCTGAGTGCAAAGCTCGACTCGATCGAGGCGATGCCGTCGAGCCGCGTCAGCTTGTTCTTCAGGAATGCTTCATAGGACGATAGATCCGCGACGACCACGCGCAACAGATAGTCGCGATTGCCGGTCATCAGGTAACATTCCAGCACTTCGTCCCACTTCGAGATCGCGCGGGCAAAACGGTTGAGGTCTTCTTCCTTTTGCCGCGCCAGCTTGATCGAGATGAAGACGCTGACGTGCAGTCCGACCGCCTTCTGATCGACGGTGGCGATATAACGGGTGATGACGCCGCGCTCTTCCAGCAGTTTCACCCGGCGATGGCACGGCGAGGCCGACAGCCCGACCTTCTCGGCGAGCTCGGCCATGGTGATGCGGCCGTCGGATTGCAGCAGGCCAAGAATCTTGCGGTCAATGGCATCAAGGCCGTTCATTGGGATAACCGTCAGTTGTGGTGATAGAATTGATAAATTATACCAAAATTTGACGGTATGCCGCCAAAATTTGAGATTTTCGGTGAAGGCAGCCGCGATAAACTCGGCGCTAATCAAGCCACCAAAAGCCTCAAGGCCGGGAGCCACGCCATGCCGACCGCATCCGCACGTCTTGAAATCCTGTCCGCGCTGGCACGCAAGGCGCTGTGGTTGTCCTCATGGACCATCCATCACGCCAATCACATCCGGCCCAACGTCGATGGCTTGAAGGTCGGCGGGCACCAGGCGTCTTCCGCCTCGCTCGCGACCATCATGTCAGCACTCTATTTCTCGGTGCTGCGGCCCCAGGACCGGGTCGCGGTGAAGCCGCACGCAAGTCCCGTGTTTCACGCGATTCAGTATCTGTTCGGACACCAGACCCGCGAGAAGCTGGAGAATTTCCGCGGTTTCAAGGGCGCGCAATCCTATCCGTCGCGCACCAAAGACGTCGACGATATCGATTTCTCGACCGGCTCGGTAGGGCTCGGTGTGGCGCAGACGCTGTTTGCCTCGCTGGTGCAGGACTACGTCAAGGCGCATGGGTGGGCCAAAAATCGCCCCGAAGGGCGAATGATCGCGCTCGTCGGCGATGCCGAGATGGACGAGGGCAATATCTTCGAGGCCTTGCTCGAGGGCTGGAAGCACGGCCTGCGCAACACCTGGTGGGTGGTCGATTATAACCGCCAGAGCCTCGACGCCGTGGTGCGCGAAGGTCTGTGGGAGAAATTCGAGTCCATGTTCCGCAATTTCGGCTGGGACGTGGTGATCGTGAAATATGGCCGCCTGATGCGCGAGGCCTTTGCCGAGCCGGGCGGCGAGGCGCTCCGAAAGTGGATCGATGCGTGCCCGAACCAGCTCTATGCGGCACTTTGTTTTCAGGGCGGCGCGGCGTTCCGCAAGCATTTGCGCGACGAGATCGGCGATCAGGGGCCGGTCACGCAACTGATCGAGCGGCGCAGCGACGAGGAATTGCTGGCGCTGATGTCCAATCTCGGCGGTCACGACATGGCGAGCATGTGCGAGGCTTTCGAGTCGATCGACCACGATCGTCCCGTCTGCTTCATCGCCTATACCATCAAGGGCGTCGGCCTTCCGTTCCAGGGCCACAAGGACAACCACGCCGGCCTGATGACGGTGGCGCAGATGGAGAAATGGCGTGGGACGCAGAATATCCGCCCCGGTCACGAGTGGGACAAGTTCGAGGGCATGTCGCAAACCCCGGCTAAACTCGAGGCGTTTTTGTCTTCGGTGCCGTTCAACCGCGAGGGCAGGCGGCGGCTGAACTCGCCGGAAATCGCCGTGCCTGAGCGGCTAACCTTCTCGCCGTCGCCGCAGATGTCCACGCAACAGGGCTTCGGTCTGGTTCTCAATGAGCTGGCGCGCGGCGACAGCGCCTTGGCCTCCCGCATCGTTACCGCTTCGCCCGATGTGACGGTGTCGACCAATCTTGGTGCCTGGGTCAACCGGCGCGGGCTGTTCGCGCGCGCCGAGAAGGCCGACCTGTTCCGTAGCGAAAAAATTCCCTCGACCTTCAACTGGGATGCCTCACCAAAAGGACAACACATCGAACTCGGCATCGCCGAGATGAACCTGTTCATCCTGATGTCGGCGCTGGGGCTGTCACATTCGATCAATGGGGAGCGGTTGCTGCCGGTGGCGACGCTCTACGATCCCTTCATCGAGCGTGGTCTCGATGCCTTGAACTACGCCTGTTATCAGGATGCGCGCTTCATGGTGGCGGCGACGCCCTCGGGAATCACGCTCGCGCCGGAAGGCGGCGCGCATCAGTCGATCGCGACGCCGCTGATCGGCATGGCGCAGGATGGGCTTTCGTATTTTGAACCGGCCTTTGTCGATGAACTTGCCGTGATCATGGGATGGGGCTTCCGCCACATGCAGCGCGAAAGCGGCGAGGGTGGCTCGGTCTATCTGAGGCTCACCACCCGCACTCTCGATCAGCCGCAGCGGATCATGTCGCCGGATCTCGAGGCCGGCATTACCGAAGGCGCCTACTGGCTGCGCAAGCCCGGGCCGAATGCGGAAGTCGTCATCGCCTATACCGGCGCGGTGGCGCCGGAGGCGATCGAGGCGGTCGGACTTTTGGGCGAAAGCCGCCGCGACATCGGGCTGCTCGCGATCACGTCGGCGGATCGATTGCACGCGGGCTGGACCGCCGCGCGGAAACTCCGCCGCGACCGCCGTGGCGTGGCGCATCTGTCCCATATCGAGAAATTGCTGGCGCCGCTGCCGCGCGATTGCGGTCTTGTGAGCGTGATCGATGGACATCCCGCCACACTGGCCTGGCTCGGCGGTGTGCGCGGGCATCGGGTCGAAGCGCTCGGCGTCGAGCATTTCGGCCAGACCGGCACCATCGACGACCTCTATCGCCATCATGGGCTCGATGCCAACGCCATTATCGATGCGGCCGAAAGCCTCACGTCGGGCGCGCCGGTGCGGCATCGGAAATTGGCCGTGTGACGGAATTTTGATGTGGTCATTCCGGGGCGCGCGTAAGCGCGAACCCGGAATCCATCTCACCACCAGCCGCGCTGAAAAATGGATTCCGGGCTCGATGTTTCACATCGCCTCGGAATGACGGCGGAGAGAGCTTGCCATTGCCATGAGCCCGACCCTATATCCAGCCATGGCCGCTGGCGCGGCGTCCCGCATATGGCGGGTTCAATTTTGCCCGTGTTCGTGCAAGGATGCTGGCATAGGAATGTCGGCCGAGCGCCCGTTCCCCGATAGCCCCCGAAATCAAGAGGTTTGCGATGGTCAACCGCCTGCAATTCTACATCGACGGCGCCTGGGTCGATCCGGTCGTCAAGAAGTCCACGCCCGTCGTCAATCCGGCGACCGAAGAGGCGATGTATGAGATCGCGCTCGGCTCGAAGGCCGATGTCGACAAGGCGGTCGCCGCTGCCAAACGCGCGTTCGAGACCTACTCGCAGACCAGCCGTGAAGAGCGCGTGGCGCTTCTGACCAAGGTCGTCGAGATCTACAAGGGCCGCATGAAGGAGATTGGCGCCGCCGTCTCCGACGAGATGGGCGCGCCGCTGCCGATGGCCGAGAAGCTGCAAGCCGGCGCCGGCCTCGGGCACATCATGGCCACGCTCGAGGTTCTGAAGAACTATCATTTTGAGGAACCGGTCGGCACCGCCGTCGTGGTGCGCGAGCCGGTTGGCGTGATCGGCATGATCACGCCGTGGAACTGGCCGCTGAACCAGATCGCCTGCAAGGTCGCGCCTGCGCTTGCCGCCGGCTGCACCATGATCCTCAAGCCGTCGGAATTCACCCCGACCTCGGCGCTGATCTTCGCGGAAATCCTGCATGAAGCCGGCGTGCCGAAGGGCGTGTTCAACTTGATCAACGGCCTTGGCCCCGAGGTCGGCGCCGCCATGAGCGAGCATCCGCATATCGATATGATCTCGTTCACGGGTTCGACCCGCGCCGGCATCGACGTTGCCAAGCGCGCCGCGCCGACCGTCAAGCGCGTCAGCCAGGAACTCGGCGGCAAGTCGCCGAACATCATCCTCGAGGGCGCCGACCTCACCAAGGCCGTAACCGGCGGCGTGATGCACATGTTCAATAACTCCGGCCAGTCGTGCAACGCACCGAGCCGGATGATCGTGCCGCTATCGAAGATGAAGGAAGTCGCCGCCATCGCCAAGGGCGTGGCCGACAAGACCAAGGCGGGCGATCCGCGCGCCGAAGGCACGACCATCGGCCCGGTAGTCTCGCGGATTCAGTGGGACAAGATCCAGGCGCTGATCAACAAGGGCATCGAAGAAGGCGCTACGCTCGTCGCCGGCGGTCCCGGCCTGCCGGAGGGCGTTAACAAGGGCTATTATGTCCGCCCGACCATCTTCGCCGACGTCACCAACGACATGACGATCGCGCGCGAGGAAATCTTCGGCCCCGTGCTCACCATCCTCGGCGCCAAGGACGAGGAAGATGCGGTGCGCATCGCGAACGATACGCCCTATGGCCTCGCCGGTTACGTTTCCGGCGATACGGTAGAAAGCGCACGTCGCGTCGGCCGCCGCATTCGCGCCGGCAACGTCAACCTGCAGGGCGTGCCGAACGATCGCACTGCGCCGTTCGGCGGCTACAAGCAGTCGGGCAACGGCCGCGAGTGGGGCAAGTTCGGCCTTGAGGAATATCTCGAGGTCAAGGCGGTCGCCGGTTTTAATGCGGCGTAAACTCTATCCAATCGTTCGATGTCGTCCCCGCGAAAGTGGGGACCCATAACCCCAGGGCCGGTGTTCTTACGAAGGACCCCGGCCTTTTCTTGTCGAGAGATCATGCGGTATGGGTCCCTGCTTTCGCAGGGGCGACAGCTGGCGTGGATACTTCTATCCCCCCAGCGCGCCTTGCGTGTTCACATAGAGCGCGTAGATCGACTGGCTGGCGGCCATGAACAGGCGATTGCGCTTCAAGCCACCGAAGCAGACATTGGCGCAGCGTTCGGGCAGCGCGATACGGCCGATCGGTTTGCCGTCGGGCGCAAAGACCATGACGCCGTCGAGCTCGGCATCGCCCATGCCCCAGCCGCACCAGAGATTGCCGTCGATGTCGCAGCGCATGCCGTCAGGTGTGCCGGGACCGGCGTCGATCAGGACACGTTTGTTGGTGATCTTGTCGCCGGAAGGCGAAACATCGTAGGCGAGAATCTTGCGGTTCGGTACGCCACGGGATTCCACGAGGTAGAGGATTTTTTCGTCCGGCGAGAAGCAAAGCCCGTTCGGTCCCAACACGCCTTCGGCGACGATGGTGGCTTTGCCGGTTCCACCGTCGATCCGGTAGACGTTGGCGTCGATCTCGGATTCCGCGACATAGCCTTCGTAATTGCCGAGTAGCCCAAAGACCGGATCGGTGAACCAGATCGAGCCGTCGGATTTGACCACGACGTCGTTCGGCGAGTTCAGCTTCTTGCCGTTAAAAGAGTCCATCAGCACCGTAATCGAACCGTCATATTCGGTCCGGGTCACACGCCGCCCGCCATGCTCGCAGGTGACCAGGCGGCCCTGGCGGTCGCGGGTATTGCCGTTGCCGAAATTCGACGGCTTGCGATAGACGCTGACGGCGCCCGTCTCTTCTTCCCATTTGATGATGCGGTGGTTGGGAATGTCGCTGCACAACAGATACCGCCCATCGCCGAACCAGACCGGCCCTTCAGCCCAGCGTAGCCCCGTGGCGAGCCGCTCGACGGCCGATAATTTCAGCCAGTATTTCTCAAAGCGCGGATCGAGTGCGTGGATGGCGGGATCGGGATAGTGCGTGGCCGGCTGAAAGCCGGGGCGTGCGGGCTTTTCGGACATTTAATTTTCTCGTTGTGGTTTGACTTCTTCACCAAGCTATTTGCTAACATTGCCATACGGTTGCAGCAAGCGCGCTTGCCGCGCACCGCGCGCCGCGCCATACTAATGTAACGAGCTGATAATGAGGGATGAAATGCCACGCATATTGATGACCGGCGCGTCGGGTGGAATCGGTACGTCCTTGCGCAAATTGCTGCCGCCGATCTATCCGGATTTGCTGTTAAGCGACCTGAAGGCGCCCGCGGATCTCGGCAAAAACGAGAAATTCAAGGCGGCCAATCTCGCCAATATGGCGGAGGTCGAGGCCATCTGCGAAGGCGTCGACGGCATCGTTCATTTCGGCGGCTATTCCGTCGAAGGCCCGTGGGACGACATCCTGCAAGCCAACATCATCGGCTGCTACAACCTGTTCGAGGCCGCGCACAAAAAAGGCGTCAAGCGCATCGTGTTTGCCTCGTCAAATCACGCGATCGGTTTCTATCCGCGTTATCACCATATCGGTACCAACGTGACGCCGCGGCCCGACAGCCGCTACGGCGTCAGCAAGGCATTCGGTGAGGCCGTCGGCGCGCTCTATGCCGACAAGCACGGCATGAAGGTCACCTGCATCCGGATCGGGAATTTCGGCGAAAAGCCGCTCGATCATCGCCGGCTCTCGATCTGGCTCAAGCCGGAAGACCTGGTGCAGCTGTGCCGGATCGGGCTCGATCATCCCGATATTCATTTCGAAATCTTCTATGGCGCGTCGAACAACGAGCGCGGGTGGTGGGACAATCATCGCGCTATCGATCTCGGCTATCGCCCGACCGGCCGCGCCGAAGATTTTCGCGAGCACGCTTTTGCCGAGCAGGCCAAGATCAAGCCCGATCCGGTCGGCGATTTCTACCAGGGCGGTTCGTTCTGCGGCATGGAGTTCGACGGTGACAAAAGCCGGATCATCGATTTGAAGTGACGCGGAAGGCGTCGTTCCGGACGACGCGAAGCGGCGATCCGGAATCTCGAGGTTCCGGGTTCGTGCTTCGCCCGCCCCGGAACGACCTCATAAAAGCAACAAAAGGAAATAAGAAAATGGCCGACGGCTTGCGCAAGGGACTGGCGAGTTATGGCGATCCCGGTTTTTCGCTGTTTCTGCGCAAGGTCTTCATCAAGGCGATGGGCTATTCGGACGATGCGCTGAACCGCCCGATCGTCGGCATCACCAACACCTATAGCGACTATAATCCCTGCCACGGCAATGCACCGCAGATCATCGAGGCGGTAAAGCGCGGCGTGATGCTGTCGGGCGCGATGCCGATGGTGTTTCCGACCATTTCGATCGCGGAAAGCTTTTCGCACCCGACCTCGATGTACCTGCGCAACCTGATGGCGATGGATACCGAGGAGATGATCCGTGCCCAGCCGATGGACGCAGTGGTGGTGATCGGCGGTTGCGACAAGACCTTGCCGGCGCAGATCATGGCGGCGATCTCGGCCGACCTGCCGACCGTCGTTATTCCCGTCGGTCCCATGGTGGTCGGGCATCATCGCGGCGAGGTGCTGGGTGCCTGCACCGATTGCCGCAGGCTGTGGGGCAAACACCGCGCCGGCGAAATCGACGAGGTCGAGATCGAAGCGGTGAGTAACCGGCTTGCGCCATCCGTCGGCACCTGCATGGTGATGGGCACCGCCAGCACCATGGCCTGTGTCACCGAAGCGCTCGGCCTGTCGCTGCCGATGAGCGCGACGATCCCGGCGCCCCATGCCGAACGCTTTCGGCTGGCGGAGGCGAGCGGTAAGGTTGCCGCCGAAATGGCCAAGACCAAGGGACCGAAGCCGAGCGAAATGTTGACGGCGTCTTCTTTCAGGAATGCACAAGTCGTGATGCAGGCGATCGGCGGATCGACCAACGGCCTCATTCATTTGACCGCGATGGCCAACCGCAGCCCGCATCGCATCGACCTTGCAGCTTTCGACAAACTGGGCCGTGAGGTACCGGTCTTGATCGACCTGAAACCATCCGGCGCGCATTACATGGAACACTTCCACCACGCCGGTGGCGTGCCAAAACTGATGGCACAACTCGGCGACCTCATCGATCTCGATGCAAAAACCATCACCGGTGCGACGTTGCGCGACGTGGTCGCGGGCGCCGAAGAGGTGCCGGGGCAGGACGTCATTCGGCCGCGCGACAATCCGATCAATGCGCAGGGCTCGATGGCCGTGCTGCACGGTAATCTTGCGCCGCGCGGCGCCGTCATCAAGCAATCGGCGGCGACGCCAAAGCTGTTGCAGCACACCGGCCGCGCGGTGGTGTTTGAATCCGTCGAAGACATGACACTGCGGGTGGATGATCCGGCGCTGGAGGTCTCGGCCGACGATGTGCTGGTGTTGCGCAATGCGGGACCGAAGGGCGCGCCGGGCATGCCGGAAGCCGGCTATCTGCCGATCCCGAGCAAACTGTTGCGCACGGGCGTCAAGGACATGGTGCGGATTTCGGACGCGCGGATGAGCGGAACGGCATTCGGCACCATCGTGCTGCATATTACGCCGGAATCCGCCGTCGGAGGTCCGCTGGCACTAGTGAAGACCGGCGACATGATCCGGCTCGACGTCGCCAAACGCAGCATCGACCTTTTGGTCGACGCCGCCGAGCTCGACAAGCGCCGGGCGGCGCTCAAACTGCCGACGGCGGAATGGGCCAAACGCGGCTATGCGCATCTGTTCAACGAGACCATTTTGCAGGCCGATGAAGGCTGCGATTTCGATTTCATGCGCGCCCAAGGAAAATGACGAGGTAGGTGACGGTCGCGGCATGCGCCAAGCGACAAAAGCAGCTCTCCGCCCTGAGTTCGATTGACATCCCGACAAGGCCGATGGGATGATCCCAGGAAAAATAATCGGGAAAACAATCGGGGAGGGGAGACGATGGCCAGTTTTGGCAAGCTATTCGCTGCGTTCGTTGCTGCCTTTCTTTTCACGGCGGTGGGCGTAACCGCACAAGAGGTGAAGCATTACCGCTTTGCCTATGATCAGCCGAAGACCACCGGATACGGAATCCTCGGTGACATCTTCGCCGACAAGCTCAAGACCCTGAGCAAGGGTACGATGCTGATCGACCAATATCCGGGCGCCCAGCTCGGGCAGGAGCCGCAGGTGCTCCAGCTCGTCAAATCCGGCGACGTCGAATTCTGCATTTCGTCCTCGGCCAATGCGGCAACGCTCTCGCCCCAGGCGGGCGTGATGTCGATGCACTTCCTGTTCCGCAATGAAGCCCATCTCATCAAGGCGATCGCCGACCCCGAGGTCTCCAAGGCCGTCAAGGCGATGATCTCTGACACCGTGCAGGGCGCCCGCGTCATCGGGCTCGCCACGCTCGGCCTTCGTCACATGTACGCCAAGCGCGAGATCAAAAAGATCGAGGACATCAAGGGGCTGAAGGTGCGGGTTCAGGCAACACCGACCGAGGATACGATGTTCCCGGCTTACGGCGCCCAGATCGTCCATATGCCGTTCGGCAGCGTCTATACTTCGTTGCAAACCGGCGTGATGGACGTCGCTGAAAACGGCATCAACGTCTATCTCGCCAACAAGCATTACGAAGTAGCTCCAGTTCTGTCCTTGACGGAGCACGAGGCCAATAACAGCCTGGTCTGGATCAGCGACAAATTATGGAACAGCCTTAACCCCGAACAACAAGGCTGGGTGCAGGCAGCCGCCGACGAGGTCAACCGGACCCAGCCGGCCAAGGCGCTTGAGCTCGAACATCAGTCGACCGAAAAGCTGAAGTCGATTGGCGTCAAGGTCGTGACCGATGTCGACAAGTCCGGCTTCACGGCGATCGCCGATCCCTATCTCGACACGCTCGCCAAGGGGCTCGGACCGCATGCCGAGAAAATCAAGAACTTGATCCGCGCCATCAATTAACGCGGGGCAAAAAATCAACGGGAGGAAGACACGTTGCGTCATCAAGGAAAAATAACAAGCCTGCTGGGGGCTCTCGCTGCTGCGATGTTTGTGGCCGCGGCAGGCGCGCAAGAAGTCAAGCACTATCGCTTCGCTCACGATCAGCAGCTCAATTCCGGCTACAGCATCGCCTATGACATCTTCTCGGCCAAGCTGAAGGAATTGAGCAAGGGCACGATGCTGGTCGACCAGTATCCGGGCGCGCAGCTTGGGCAGGAGCCGCAGATCCTGCAACTCGTGCGCTCGGGCGACATCGATTTTGCGATCGTGTCTTCGGCCAATACATCCACCATCTCGCCGCAGGCAGGCGTGATGTCGCTGCATTATCTGTTTCGCAATGAAGACCACAACATCAAGGCGCTCGGCGATCCGAAAGTGTTCGAAGCCATCCGCGACATGATCGACGAGACGGTGCAAGGGATTCATGCCATTGGGCTTGGCACCCAGGGTTTTCGGCACATGTACGGCAAACGGGAAGTGCGCAAGGTCGAGGACCTAAAAGGGTACAAGGTTCGCGTGCAGGCGACCGCAACCGAAGACACGATGTTCGCCGCCTATGGCACGCAAACCGTGCACATGCCGTTCGGAAGCGTCTATACTTCTCTGCAAACTGGCGTGATGGATTTCGGTGAAAACGCCGTCAACGTCTATCTCATCAACCGCCACTACGAGGTCGCGCCGGTGCTGTCGATGACCGAACACGAGGCCAACAACGCCATCCTCTGGATCAGCGACAAGCTTTGGCAAAGCTTGAATGCCGAGCAAAGGGGATGGGTGCAGGCGGCGGCACGGGATGTCAGCGTCCAGGAGCCCAAGCGGGCGTTCGAGCTGGAAAAGGCGGCGGCCGCCAAACTGGAGAAGATCGGCGTCAAGATCGTCACGGATGTCGACAAGACGGGTTTTCAGAAGATCGCCGACCCCTATCTCGACAAGCTCGCCAAGGACCTCGGTCCCCATGCGGAGAAGCTCAAGGACCTGATCAGGACGATCAATTGACCATGTCGATCGTCGACAAACTGGTCTTGCAGCGGCAGCATCATCTGAAATGGCGAGCGTTCGACCGTCTCGAACTCGTGCTGATGATGGTGTGCGGGGCGCTGTGCTTCGGCTTCTCGCTGTCGGTGATGTTTGACATCGTCACCCGCACCATCGGCCATCCCTGGCTGTGGCTGCAGGAAGTCACCTCGACCTTGTTCGTCTACGCGATCTTTATCGGGGCGGCGGTGGCGACCCGCCGTAACGATCATCTGTATCTGACGGCGATCTCGGAATCCTTGCACGGCACGCCCCGGATGATCGTCGAGATCATCATCCGCATGGTGGTGTTGGCCGTGGCGTTTTGCCTGATCTGGTTCGGCTATATCAACTACCTCCGCGGCTTTGGCAGCTTCCGCCTGCCGTCGGGCACGCCGATCGCCTCGCTTTATGCGGTGATCCCGCTATCGGCGATATTGATTGCGTTGTTCACGGTCGAGCAACTCGTCAACGGCATCCGCAACGGCTTCGACCATCCGGAGCCCGAACCGGAGCTGATCATCCCGCCCGTTGAAACTTCCTTTAATCCGAGGGTGCGGTTGTGAGTCCTCCGCTTGTCCTGGCTCTGATGTCGTTCTGCTTCCTGTTCTTCGGCTATCTCGGCGTGCCGGTGCCGTTTTCGCTGATGGCGGGCGTCTTTGTCGGCGCGCTTCTCACCGATGTGTCGCTGGCGGCGATCATCCAGAAGATATTCGACGGCGTTGATTCCGAGGCGCTTCTCGCCATTCCGTTCTTCTTGCTGGTCGGCGAGCTCATGAGTTCGGCGAATGTGGTGGTGCGGATTGCCAACCTGTCATTGTCGCTGGTCGGCCATATCAGGGGCGGGCTGTCGCAGGTGGTCGTCGTCTTCAGCATGTTCTTCTCGGAAATGTCCGGCTCGACCACGGCCGATGTCGCGGTGATGAGCCGCGCGCTGGGCACGCCGATGCGGCGCGAAGGCTATAGCCCCGCCTTTATCGCGGCGATCATCGCGTCCGCTTCCACCATCGCGGCACTGGTGCCGCCGAGCATCACGGCGGTGGTCTATGGTGCCGTCGGCAATGTCTCGATCGCGGGCCTGTTCATGGCCGGCGTGGTGCCCGGCCTGATGATCGGCTTCGGGCTGATGATCTATTGCTATTTCTTCGGGCCCGTCGGCACGCGCAAGCCACGCGCCTCGATGCGCCAGGTGATGTTTGCGACCGGAGACGCCGCGCTGCCGCTGATGATTCCGGTGATTTTGCTGGGCGGCATTCTCACCGGCTGGTTCACGCCGACGGAAGCGGGCGTGGTCGCGGTGATTTGGATCATCGCCGTCGTCATCCCCGCGCTCAACCGCGGGCATTTCAGGAAAATCCCCTACGACTTCTGTCTGGCCGGGCTGATTTTCTCCTTGCCGTTGATTACCATCGGCGCGGCTAACGCCTTCGGCTGGATGCTGGCCTACTTGCGCGGCGCCATCGTGATTGCCGACTGGATCACGTCGATTGCCGGCAACGATCCCCAGTATATGATGCTGTTGCTGGTGCTGCTGTTCACGGTGATCGGCGATTTCATCGAGCCGGTGCCGACCATCATCATCTTCATGCCGCTGGTGAACACCTTGACCCAGGCCGGCGATATCAACGGCGTGCACATGGGCGTGGTGCTGATCGCAACGCTGGCGTTCGGCCTGATCACGCCGCCTTACGGGCTCGTGCTCCTGATGGCGTCGAAATTCGTCGGTGTGCCGTTTTCCAAGGCGTTGCGCGCGGCGCTGCCGATCTATGCCGTGTTCCTCGTCACCATCACCTTCACGATCTATTTCCCGAAAGTGGTGCTTTGGCTACCCAAGCACGTGATCCCGGAGTCGGTCGGCTGTTTCAAGTCGCCTGCGGGCACGGGGTATATCTGCCCGAATTGATCCTTGTCGTCCCTGCGAAAGCAGGGACCCATACCGCGTTATCTCACCATGATGACAAGCCGACGGACGTTTACCACAACCGGCTTCGGTGGTTATGGGTCCCTGCGCCAGTGCGCAATTGCGCACAAGGCGGTGACGACTCGCGGGGATGTCGTCGCCTACTTTCCCTTTTGCATGAACTTCCCTATCGCGGCCCGGAATTCATCCGTATGCATGCAATCGATGATCGCATCGCGCTCGGCGTCGAGCTGATGCTCGATCGAATTTTTGGGCGCGCGCTGGATCAGCCGTTTGGTGGCTGATATCGCGGACGGCGCATTTTGCGCCAGCCGAAGTGCAAGTTCGCGCGTGGCGGCCTTCAACTCCGGCGATGGGACGACCTTGACGATGAGACCCCATTGCTGGGCTTGCGCGGCCGAAAAATGATCTTCGGTGAGAAAGATCTGCAAGGCACGTCTCGGCCCAACGGCGGCTGTTAACCCGACCGTGCCGCCGCCATCGGGCGACGCGCCGAGCTTGGCGTAAGCCGGCGTGAAGCGCGCGTCTTCGGCGGCGATGCAGAGATCGGCCATGAAGGCGAGCGAGAAGCCGGCGCCCGCAGCCGAACCATGAACGCTGGCGACGACGATCTTGGGCATTCGTAAGAGCGCGGCGATGAACGCGTGGTAGTGATGCAGTAGCTCGCCGACCACAGGCGCGATGGTGTCGGACGCGCTTGCTGCCCCAAGGGTCTGAAGGTCGCCGCCGGCGCAAAACGCGCGGCCGGCGCCTTCGATCACGAGCACCTTGATGTCGTCAGACGCCTCGACCTCGGCGGCGAGCGCCTCGAGCCGCTTGGCGATCGAAAGATCGATCGAGTTGAAGGTTGCGGGGCGGTTGAGCGTGATCGTCGCAACCGCGCCATCGATGGCTAGCAGCGCCGGATCGAGCGGCGGAATGCCTGTTTCATTTGTAGCCATCGGCAGGTCTCGGTGTCATGGATCAACCGCATTTAAATCGCAGAAGGCAAATGGTGACAATCCCCGGCAAAAGCTGCAAAATGTCGCTTACGCGCAGAAAGACGCGGTTGCACAGCAGGGAGCGGCGTCGTGGGCGTTCAGGCAACGTTGAGCCGGCCGATTTCGGACGCGGATCCGTTTTCGCACGAATTTCTGACCGATCCCTATCCTCATCATGAGGCCTTGCGCGAGGCGGGGCCGGTGGTTTGGCTCGCGCACTATGGAATTTGGGCGATGGCCCGCCATGAGCAGGTCCGCGATGCCTTGATCGACTGGCAGACTTATTGCTCGTCTGCGGGCGTAGGCTTGAGCGATTTCCGGAAAGAGCCGCCATGGCGTCCGCCGAGCATCATCCTGGAAGCCGACCCGCCGCTGCATACCCGCACCCGCGCGGTGTTGACGCGAATCCTGTTGCCCGCGGCGATCAAGGTATTGCGGGAAACCTTCGAACGCGAGGCGGAGGCGCTGATCGCGCGATTGGTCGAACAACGCGAATTCGACGGCATTGCGGATTTGGCCGAAGCCTATCCGCTAAAAGTGTTCCCGGACGCGGTCGGGATTTCCGAGGACGGCCGCGAGAACCTGCTGCCGTATGGCAGCATGGTGTTTAATTCGTTCGGCCCGCGCAACGATCTGTTTCAGCGGGCGATGGCCAATGCCGGCCCGGTTCGCGACTGGATCATGTCAAAATGCAGCCGCGCGGCATTGGCGCCCGGTCAGTTGGGCACGCAGATTTTCGAGGCGGTCGATGCCGGCGAGTTGTCGGAAGACGAAGCCGGGATGCTGGTGCGGTCGTTCCTCTCGGCGGGGATCGACACCACCGTCTATGGGATCGGCAACGCGCTCTATTGCCTCGCGCGCTACCCTGAGCAATGGCAGGCTCTTCGCGACAATCCGAACTTGATCCGCGGCGCCTTTGAGGAGGTGTTGCGCTTCGAGGCGCCACTTCAGACTTTCTTCCGTACCACGACCAGACCCGTCGAGGTCGGCGGCGTCGAACTTGGCGAAGGAGAGAAAGTCCTGCTGTTCTTTGCCGCCGCCAACCGCGATCCGCGCCGGTGGGAGCGGCCTGATACGTTCGACGTCAACCGCCGCGCGGCCGGGCACATGACCTTTGGCACCGGCAGTCATGGTTGCGTCGGACAGGCTGTGGCGCGGCTGGAAACCGAGGCGGTATTGGGCGCGCTTTTGAAGCGCGTGGCATCGCTCGAAATGACGGCGGAGCCGCGGCGGCGGCTGAACAATACGCTGCGCGGCTTTGACAGCCTGCCGCTTCGTATCGTACCAATTTGAATTCATGACACAGAAATCTGTCCTGATCGTCGGTGCCGGCCACGCCGGTTTCCAGGTTGCCGTCTCCCTGCGCCAGCATGGGTTTGGCGAGCGCATCTGCCTGATCAACGACGAGCCGCATCTGCCCTATCAGCGGCCGCCTTTGTCAAAGGCGTATCTCAAGGGCGAAGGGCGCCCCGACAGCCTGATGTTCCGTCCCGACAAATTCTACCGTGACCAGAACATCGAACTGATCAGCGACCGAGCGGCCTTTATCGATCGCGCCGCCCACCGGCTGTTGCTCACCTCAGGGGCCTTTCTCGACTACGGGCACCTGGTGCTAGCGACAGGCGCGCGTAACCGTCTGCTCGATCTCCCCAACGCCAACCTCGCCGATGTCAAATACCTGCGCATCCTCGACGAAAGCGAGGCGCTTCGGCAACGGATCGGCATCGCGCGACATGTTGCGGTGATCGGCGCAGGCTTCATCGGTCTCGAATTTGCCGCAACCGCACGCGCCAAGGGGCTTGAGGTCGATGTGATCGAACTCGGTTCGCGGGTAATGGCGCGCGCCGTCACCGCGGAGATCTCGGATTATTTCCAAACAAGACATACCTCGGCCGGCATCCGCATTCATCTTGGCGTGCAAGCGACCAGCATCGAGAGCGCGGGCGAAAAAGTTGCAGGCGTCAGCCTCAGCGACGGGCGGCACATCCCGGCCGATCTGGTCGTGGTCGGCGTCGGGGTCTTGCCGAATGTCGAGCTTGCCGCCGAGGCCGGCCTCCCGGTCGCGTCGGGCATCATCGTCAACGAACATCTGTTGACGGCTGATCCCGATATTTCGGCGATCGGCGACTGCGCATTATTCGCAAGCCCGCGCTTCGGCGGTTCGCTCCGGCTTGAGTCCGTACAGAACGCCACCGACCAGGCGCGCTGCGTGGCGGCAAGGCTGACCGGCGATGCCAAAGCCTATGATGGTCTACCGTGGTTCTGGAGCGATCAGGGCGACGACAAGCTTCAGATCGCGGGTCTCACCACCGGATACGATCAGGTTGTGGTGCGCGGCGATCGCGAGGCGCGCTCGTTCTCGGCGTTTTGCTACAAACAAGGCCAGCTTGTCGGGATCGAGTCGGTCAACCGCGCGGCCGACCACGTGTTCGGCCGCAAGATTCTCGGGCTGCATCGGTCGATCGGGCCTGAAAAGGCGGCCGATCTCAGCTTCGATCTGAAGGGTGCGCTGGTTTGAGCGAACCGCAAATGCCTAATCCCAAAATTCCTTCTTGCGCCCGATCTGAAACTCCTGCTTGACGGTTTCGATGTCGGCAAGCGCCGGTAATCCGGCCTCGTTGCCGAGGCGTTGGATCTTGTAGGTCGAGGCCGCGCGCGCGAATTCGAAGTGGTCCTGCCAGCTTTTGCCGGGATTGGCGAGGTAGGAGTAGACATAGGCGCCGTGAAATACATCACCGGCACCGTTCGTATCGAGCACGCGTTCGCGCGAGATCGGGAGCGCGGGCATGGTACGGATAGCCCCAGCTTCGTCGTACCACAGCAGGCCTCTTTCGCCTTGCGTCACGCCGCCGACGCGGCAGCCGCGGCCCTTGAGATAGTCCAGCATTTTTTCCGGTGTCAGGTCCATCTGTTCGCACAGACGCTCGGCGACGATGGCGACGTCGATGAATTCAAGAAGCTCATGGGTGTTGGTGCGCAGGCCGCCGCCGTCGAGCGAGGTCAGGATGCCGGCTTCGCGGCACAGCTTGGCGTAATGGATCGCGGCGTCCGGCTGGTGACCGTCGACATGCAGCGCGCGGCAGCCGCCGAGATTGAGAAGCGGAAAAGGGTGAATATGCTCGTCGTCGCGGCATCGCACGATGGCGCGCTTACCGTCCTTCGGCATGATGAAGGAGAGCGAGGACGTGTTGACCTTGCGCGGATGGATCGAAATTCCGTACTTCGCGCTCATGTCCTGGAACATTCGCCCGAGCCAGTCATTGGCGACGGTCGCGATCAGGTCCGGCACGATCCCAAGTTTGGCGCAACAGAACGCCGCGGTGACCGCGTTGCCGCCGAATGAGACCGCATAGGCCGAGGCGACATGCTTTTCGTCGCCGGTCGGCATGTGGTCGGTGATGAAGGTGACGTCGATATAGGTTTGTCCGATGAAGAGAGCCTGCATGCGTTTCCCGTCATGGGTTAAGGGGCTATCCCGGCCAGATCGAAGCCGAGATTAACACCGGTTCCACAAGTTTTTCGCTGAAATTATTCGCAAAATGCCCAGCCACTGTTGCGAATTCGGGCAACCGCCCCCTTGGCCGGTCGCGTCGGTCCCAACGGGTATTGATGGGTCAGTTCCGGAAACGCGAAAGGCACCATGCGGCTTATTACGCCGCATCCACGCCGACAGCATCGGCCACATGTGTGACGCCGTCGCGCACCAGCAATTCCGCAAGCCCCTCCGTGATCCTCCGCACGACGCCTGGACCTTCGTAAATCAGCGCGGTCAGAAGCTGCACGAGCGAGGCACCGAGGCGGATCTTGGCATAAGCGTCTTCTGCGCTGGATACGCCGCCGGCGCCGATCAGCACGTGGCGCTTCCGATCCATGCGCCGGAAAGTTTCACGGATACAGAAATCGGCGAGCGCTGTTGCCGGTGGGCCGGATACCGCACCGGGCCGTGCGCGCCAGACTGTTTCAGGCGTGTTCATTCCTTCCGGCTTCACGGGCGGCAGGTTGAACATGAAGCCAGAGACAAATCCTCTCGCATCGGCCGCTGCGAGCACGCGTTCGATCGCCTCGACGCCGCCCAGCGGCGAGACCTTGAGGAACACCGGGAGATTCAATTTGATCGCATCAAGCGCGCTGAGACACGCGTCGAGATGTCCGGAGTCGGCGAAGAAATCGCGGCCGTCGACCGTGTTGGGGCATGACAGGTTCAGCATCAGGTAATCGGCATGCGGCGCCATGATTTTGGCCGCGGCAACGTATTCGTCGATGATCTGATCGGCGTTCAAGGGAAGCGCTCCCGCGCCGCGGTTGGTCACGACCAGATTGATGCCGAGAGGCACGGGCAACCGCGTTGTGGACAGGCGCCTGTCGATCGCGACCGCGCCGTCGTTAGGCAGGCCGTAATGCACGATGATGGCGCGGTCATCGGGCAGGCGCCACAATCTTGGCTTGGGATTTCCGATCGATGGATCGATTGAGATGGAGCCGATCTCGATCGAACCGAAACCGAGGCCGGCGAGCGCGGATATGGCCGTACCGCTCTTGTCGAAGCCGGCGGCAAGCCCAATCGGTGAGGGAAAATGCAAACCCGCAACATCGATCGAAAGCCGCGCGTCGTCGACCAGCGTCGCGGCCCGCATCGCGCCCGCTGCCCAGCCGAGGCGAGCGCCCATCGCGATCGCCAGATGATGGGCGGTTTCGGGATCGAGCCGGAACGTGAGCGGACGAATGAACGTCGAATAGAGGGACATGATGGGATCATAAACATCTCGGCATTGACGGCGCCACTGCCGCCGTCGCGGAGCATCGATGCCCGACGTGGTTCATTTTCTCCGCTTTGCGTGCTACAGGCGACAGAAGTGACATGTTCAGGCGCTTCTCAAGGCGTCAGCGGGATTTTTGCGAGTTGACCAAGACGCGGCGAAACCAGAAGTGGCAGCGCGACCCGGAAGGGATGCGGCTTCGCATCCTTGAGGCGGCAAAAGAGGAATTTGCCGCCCACGGATTGGCAGGTGCGCGGGTCGACCGGATTGCGGCCAAGGCCGGCGCCAACAAGCGCATGCTGTACTATCACGTCGGCAAGAAGGACGAGCTTTATCTCACCGTGCTCGAAGGCGCCTATGAGCAAATCCGCGTCGAGGAGCGTGGACTTGATCTCGAGCACCTCGATCCGCCGGAAGCGATCGAACGTCTCATCGAATTCACCTGGAATTATTTCCTGAGGAATCCCGAGTTCCTGGCGCTGCTCAATACCGAAAATCTCGCCAAGGCGCGCCATCTCAAGCGCTCCACCAAAGTGAAGTCGATGCATTCGCCATTCGTCGAAATGATCCGCACCGTGGTGCGCCGGGGCGTGCAGAGCGGCGACTTCGTCGTCGCAGTCGATCCGGTGCAGCTATATATTTCGATCGCCGCGCTGTGTTTTTTCTATCTCTCCAACAGCGCCACCTTGAGCGTGATCTTCGGCCGCGATCTTCTGGGCGAGGAGGCGAGGGACGAACGCCTTGACCACATGGTAGCGCTGGTGCTGGCCGCGCTGACCGGAAAATCGCTGGCGGCCTTTGGCAAGAAAAAAGCGCTACCCGCATCTGTTCCGCTGTTGTCGAGCGCCAAATAAAAGCTTCGCGCTCGCCTGGCTGCTCTCTAAGCGGGCCTAATGAGATCCTCGATAGGGTGGTCCCATGTTCTGGTCGACCGAGCCGGGATAATCACCATCGCCATAAGGGCCGCCCCAGCCCGAATGATAGGTCGGACGGGCGATGCCGAAGTTGAAGTGGTCAAAGTCTTGGGCTCGTATTTGGTGCATTTGGCCACCGCGCCCATGATAGGCGCCCGGCATCTCGTCGGTTCTGACGCTCGCCGCGGCTGCCGGCCCGGCCAGGGCCAGCGAAAACGCAGCGGCTGCAAGCAGTTTATGGTTTGTCATGACGGTTCTCCTTCGGAACTGGCATTACGGGGTGGTTGGCTACCGTCGCGCGGGGAAGTGGACGGGCACCAGCCCGGCTGGTCCGTATCGTCAACGCCCGAAATTCGAAGCTGAAGCGCTACCGCCTTCTAAAATTATGTTTATCCGTCGAGCTAGCGACAGATTTGCTCAACTCAAAAGCGCTGGACAGTATTTATCCAACGGGTTAATTTCGGCAAAAATCGAAAACCCAAGGGAGTGAGGCTTGGCTGAATCGAAAGCAACCGGAGTGATGTCGAAAGCGCTGAACACGGCGTGGGTGCGTCCGGTCCTGTTCCTGATTTTCATCGTGGTCGCCTGGGATCTTTCGATCCGGCTGTTCAAGATTCCGCCCTATCAAATCCCGGCACCGGCCGATGTCGTTGCCGTGCTGTGGCAGGATTGGCCGGAATTGGCACGGCAGTCCTGGCCGACGACTTACGCGACGATCTGCGGCTTCCTGCTGTCGGCGCTGTTCGGCATTCCTGTCGCCATGCTGATTGCGGGATCGAAGACAGTGGAGAGTTACGTCTATCCGCTGCTGGTATTCTCGCAGTCGGTGCCGAAGATCGCGATCGCGCCGCTGTTCGTGGTCTGGTTCGGATTCGGCATTTTCCCGAAAATCATCTCCGCCTTTCTGCTGGGATTTTTCCCGGTGGTGGTTTCCGCGGTGCAGGGGTTTAAATCGGTCGATCCCGATATGGTGGATCTCGCGCGTGCGATGCAGGGCAGCCGGTTTCATGTCTTTCGCGCGGTCAATCTGCCGCATGCAATGCCGGCGATTTTTTCCGGCCTGAAGGTTTCCGTCACGCTCGCGGTTGTCGGCGCGGTGGTCGGCGAATTCGTCGGCTCCAATTCCGGCATCGGTTACGTGCTGCAACGCTCGATCGGGACCTTCGACCTGCCGACAATGTTTGCCGCGCTGGTCATCCTGGCACTGCTCGGCGTAGTGCTGTTCTGGATCGTCGACCGGATCGAGCGGCTGGTGGTGCCCTGGCACGTCAGCCAGCGTGAGGACATCATTCTAACGGCGTGAACTAATTTGAAAAAGCCGCCGGCAAAAGGCGGCTCGAAAGAACGGTTTTGGGAGGATGACATGGTGCGTTTGGTTGCAGCTCTTGCAACGGTGCTGATCGGAATGATGTTGGCGGCGCTGCCGGCTCGGGCTGCCGACAAGGTCGTACTGATGCTCAATTGGTACGTCTATGGCGAGCATGCGCCGTTCTACTATGGCAAGGCCAAGGGCCTTTATGCCGCCGAAGGCATCGATCTCGAAATCCAGGAAGGCCGCGGTTCGGCGGCGACCACGCAGGCCGTCGCCGCAAAGACCGCCAATTTCGGTTATGTCGATGTGCCGACCATGATGCGCGCGGCGGTCAAGGGCGCGCCCGTCATCGCCACCGGCGTGCTGCTCCAGACCAGTCCGATGTCGGTGATGGGGTTGGCCGAAAAGAACATCAAGAAGCCCGAGGACATCAAGGGCAAGACGGTGGCGATCACGCCGGCCGATTCCATGACGCAAATCTGGCCGCTGTTCCTGAAAAAGACCGGGCTGAAGGAAAGCGATTTCACCACGGTCGCCGGAGACGGTCAGACCAAGCTCAACGCGGTCATCAACGGCCAGGCCGATCTTCTGCTCGGTTACGTCATGGATCAGTCGATGAAGATCAAAGATGCAACCGGCAAGGATGTCATTCCGATCAAGTTCGCCGACTACGGTATCAACATGGTGTCGTCGGGGCTTGTCGCCAACACCGACTACGTCAAGGCGAATCAGGATGTCGTGAAGCGCTTCATGGATGCGACCACCAAGGCGGTGGAAGCCGCCGAGAAGGACCCCAAGGGCGCGGCACAATCGATCCTCGATGCCAATCCGAAGGGCGGCAAGATCGATACGCTGACGCAGGGGTTTGAACTGACGATCCCGCTCTATCGCACGGCGGAAACCAAGGCCAAGCGGCCGTTCCAGGTCACCGATCAGAACATGACCGACAGCGTCAACCTGATGGTCGAATATGGCGGGCTCGAAGCCAAGGCCAAGGAGAATCCGAAGGCATTTTACACCAATGACTATCTGCCGAAGTGACGGTTCTTGCGCGGCGATTGGTTCATGTCGTCCCTGCGAAAGCAGGGACCCACAGCCACCGGCCGCAGTGATGGAGAGGGTTTCTGCCGATGTGCCCCAAAGCAACGTCACGGCGTATGGGTCCCTGCTTTCGCAGGGACGACGCCATAGATGGACTTGCTGAATGATTCCGACAAGCAAAGTATCCATCACTGACCCGCGGAGCGCGCATCTGCGTGTCGTGGCCGATCGCGGCGCGACGATGACGCCCGGCATTCGATTGTCGGGTGTGTCGAAAACCTATCGCTCGCGCGACGGCGACGTGCCGTCGTTGCGGCCGCTCGATTTCGATATCAATACCGGCGAATTCTTTGTCGTGGTCGGTCCCTCCGGCTGCGGCAAATCCACGCTTCTGAAGATGATCTCCGGGCTTTTGCCGCCCTCGACCGGCGAGATTTTCGTCGAAGGCGAGAAGGTCGACAGGCCGCACGGCAATGTCGGCATCGTGTTCCAGAATTCGTTGCTGCTGCCCTGGCGCAATATCCTCAACAATGTGATGCTGCCGATCGACATGAAGCGGCTGTCCCGCGAGGAATATCTGCCGCGGGCGAAGGCGCTGCTGAAACTTGTTGGGCTCGAAGGTTTCGAAAAGAAGCTGCCCTGGCAGCTCTCCGGCGGCATGCAGCAACGCGCCTCGATCTGCCGGGCGCTGGTGCACGACCCCAAGATCATTCTGATGGACGAGCCGTTCGGGGCGCTCGACGCCATGACCCGCGAGCGCATGAACGTCGAATTGATGCGGATTCAGCGCGAGACCGGAAAGACGGTGCTGCTGATCACGCATTCCATACCGGAAGCGGTTTTTCTCGCCGACCGCGTGCTGGTCATGACCGAACGGCCCGGCGCGATTGCCGCGATCTACGACGTTCCCTTGCCGCGCCCGCGTTCGCTCGATGCCATGACCGATCCGGTGTTCTCGGAACTGGTCCAGCGCATTCGCAAGCACTTCTTCACGCAATCGCCGCTGGATTAAAGGTGTAACCATGCCGCTGCGACTGGCCGTGCGGGATATCGCGCTTTTCGAACGACCGGTGCGTTTTGCCCGGCCGTTTCGTTTTGGCGCTGTCGTCGTCGAGGCGGCCTCGCAGGTGTTCGTGCGGGCCGAGGTCGAGATCCAAGGCAAGGGCCGATCGGTCGGCGCCAGCGCCGAGATGATGGTGCCGAAATGGTTCGACAAGCGCGCTTCTCTTTCGACTGAGCAAACCGTCGATGAATTGAGGCGCTCGCTGGCGATCGCGAGCCAGCTCTATCTGACGGGTTCCGGCTTCGATACCGCATTCGGCCATCACGCCTCCCGTGTCGCGGCACAGATCGAGAAGTGCGCGCAGGAGGATATTCCGCCGCTGGCGGCGATCTTCGGTCCGGCCGAGATCAACAAGGCCATTCTCGACGCACTGCTGCGCGGCGCCGGCGTCAATTTCTTTGACGGAATGGCGGCCAATATTGCCGGCGTCGATGCGCGGATGTCGCCTGATCTCGCCAACGACGACATCACGCGGTTTCTGGCACAAAGCCGACGCCGTGACCGCGTCGCGATCCGCCACACGGTCGGCCTCGACGACAGGGTCGAAGGCGCGGGTGGTGTTGCAGACGCACGCGAAAATTCCGGGGCTCGCTATTTCAAACTCAAACTCGCCGGTAACCCCGAGAATGATGCGTCGCGGCTGGTCCGTATCGGCCGCGAGCTGGTGAAGCTGCCTTACACTTACCGCGTCACGCTCGATGCCAACGAGCAATATGCGGATCTCGGTGATTTGAAGAATCTGGTCGATCGCCTGGGTCAGGACTCAGCACTCGCCCCGATCACGAGCCGGCTTCTTTATATCGAGCAGCCGATGCCGCGCGATCTCACCCGCGCAGCGCCGCTCGATGGGATTGCGGTCTACGATTTCATCATCGATGAGGCTGACGATTCCTATAACGCTTTCGTCAGCGCGCGTGCGCTCGGCTATCGCGGGATTTCCTCAAAGTCGTGCAAGGGAATCTACAAGTCCATGATCAACGCGACCCGTGCTGCCAAATGGAGCACGGGCAATGAGAAATTCTTTGTCACCGGCGAAGACCTGACCTGTCAGGCCGGGCTCTCGGTGCAGCAGGATCTCGCGCTCGGCGCCCTGATCGGCGTCACGCACGCGGAGCGCAACGGCCATCATTATGTCGATGGCTTTGGCGATTCGCCATCCGACGAGGCCAATGCGTTCCTGGCGGCGCATCCCGATCTCTATGAGCGTGCCGGCAATCGGGTTCAGCTCGCCATCCATGACGGCGACCTCCTGACGGGGTCGCTCGGCACGCCGGGCTTTGCCACCGGCGTCCATCCGCTATGGCCGAGCATGCAGGCCTTTCGACAACCAAAAGCAAAAACATTGCAGGAGCAATCGATATGACGACGCAACGCCTCGGCGTGATCATGAACGGTGTCACCGGCCGGATGGGCCTCAACCAGCATTTGATCCGCTCGATCATTGCGATCCGCGATCAGGGCGGCGTGAAGCTTGCCAACGGCGATCGCGTGATGCCCGATCCGATACTGGTCGGCCGCGATGCGAGGAAGGTCGAGGCGCTCGCCAAGCGCTTTGCGGTCGAGCGCTGGACCACCGACCTCGATGCGGCGCTCTCGGACAAAAAAGACGCGGTGTTCTTCGATGCCGCGACCACGCAGGCGCGGCCGGGGCTGCTGACGAGAGCGTTCAACGCCGGCAAGCACGTCTATTGCGAGAAGCCGACCGCGACCAACCTCGAAGAGGCGGTTGCGATCGTGAAGCTGGGCAACAGCAAAGGCCTCAAGCATGGCGTGGTGCAGGACAAGCTGTTTCTGCCCGGCCTGAAGAAGCTCGCCTTCCTGCGCGATTCCGGGTTCTTCGGCCGCATGCTCTCGGTGCGGGGCGAATTCGGCTATTGGGTGTTCGAGGGCGACTGGCAGGAAGCGCAGCGGCCGTCGTGGAATTATCGCGTCGAAGACGGCGGCGGCATCATTCTCGACATGGTCTGCCACTGGCGCTACGTGCTCGATAATCTTTTCGGCGAGGTCGAGAGCGTGGTCTGCATCGGCAACACCGATATTCCGGAGCGTTGGGACGAGCAGAACAAGAAATACAAGGCGACCGCCGACGATTCCGCTTATGCCACGTTCCGTCTCAAGGGCGGCGTGATCGCTCATATCAACATGAGCTGGGTGACGCGGGTCTATCGCGACGACCTCGTCACGTTCCAGGTCGACGGCACCCATGGCTCGGCGGTGGCGGGGCTCGCCGATTGCAGCATCCAGGCACGGCAGATGACGCCGCGGCCGGTATGGAATCCGGACGAGAAGCGCCTGCACGATTTCTATTCCGATTGGCAGAAGCTGCCCGAGAATACGACCTACGACAACGGCTTCAAGGAACAGTGGGAAATGTTCATTCGCCACGTCTGCGAGGACGCGCCGTACAAATACACGTTGCTCGAAGGCGCCAAGGGCGTGCAACTCGCCGAATGCGCGCTGCAGAGCTGGCGCGAGCGGCGCTGGATCGACGTCGCGCCGATCAAGGTGTGAGGAGAGGGCTCATGAACAAACCGGTGATGCCTGCATCCTCGTTGTCGCTGAAACTGCCGACCGCTGGCGGCGGAATCGAAATTTATCGCCTCGCGGCGTCGCGGAGCTTTCCTGCCCGCCTTGAAGGCACGCTCAACCGCGTGGCATTCTCCGCCGCGCATGTGGTGTCCGATCCGCTGGCCGATGTCGATCCGTGGCTGACGGCGGCGGTCGACTGGGACAAGACGATTGCTTTTCGCGAACACATCTGGGACCTCGGTCTTGGCGTGGCCGAAGCGATGGACACGGCCCAGCGCGGCATGGGGCTCGATTGGCCGACCTCGCTCGAATTGATCCAGCGCTCGGTACGCGCCGCGAAGGCGAGGGGCCCGGCGGCGCTGGTGTTCTCCGGCGCCGGCACCGACCATCTGGCAACTGAAGACGCCAAGAGCCTCGACGACGTGATCCGCGCCTATCAAAAGCAGATCGCGGCGATCGAGAAGGCCGGCGGCCGCATCATTTTGATGGCTTCGCGCGCCCTGGCCAAAATCGCCCGCAGCCCTGACGACTACGCCAAGGTTTATGACCGTGTGCTGTCGCAGGTGAGCGAGCCCGTGATCATCCACTGGCTTGGCGACATGTTCGACCCGGCGTTATCAGGCTATTGGGGCACGGCGGATCTTGGCAAAGCCATGGATACCGCGGTTGCGATCATCAACGCGAACGCAACGAAGGTCGATGGCGTCAAGATCTCGCTGCTCGACAAGCAGCGCGAGATCGACATGCGCCGCCGGTTGGCCGGCGGCGTCAAGATGTATACCGGCGACGATTTCAATTATGCGGAGCTGATCGCCGGCGACGACAAGGGCTATTCGCACGCGCTGCTCGGCATTTTCGATGCGATCGCGCCGGCGGCGTCCTACGCGCTGTCGCGACTTGCGGCGTCCGACGCGCAAGGGTTCCACGACGTGCTGGGCCCGACGGTGGCTTTATCGCGTCACATCTTCAAGGCGCCGACGCGCTTCTACAAGACCGGCATCGTGTTCATGGCCTATCTGAACGGTCATCAGGACCATTTCACCATGGTCGGTGGGCAGGACAGCACGCGCTCGACCTTGCATCTGGCCGAGCTATTTCGTTTGGCAGATCAGGCCGGATTGCTTGCCAATCCTGAGCTGGCGACGCGGCGGATGAAAACGGTACTCGCAGTTCGTGGCGTAGAAAACTGATGCGGGATTTTTCGGCCGATCACCGCTGGCTGTCGCTCAATACCGCGACTGTCCGCAAGCAAGGTGACCTCGTCCAGATCATCGATGCCTGCGCGCGACACGGTATCCGCGCCATCGATCCCTGGCGCGACCAGGTCGCAGCTGTGGGTTTGGACCGCGCCGCGCGCGCCGTGCGCGAAGCGGGACTTGAGTTGTCGGGTTATTGCCGCGGCGGGATGTTCACGTCTGATGCGGCTCGCCGGATCGAGGTGCGCGAAGATAACCGCCGCACCGTCGATGAAGCCAAGGCGCTCGGTGCGCCTTGTGTCGTGCTCGTGGTTGGCGGCCTGCCGCAATATTCGCGCCCGGGAAGCGCGGTCTCCAAAGACATCGTCGCAGCGCGAGCCCAGGTCGAAGACGCCATTGCCGAGATGATGGACTATGCGCGTGGGGCCAAGATGCCGCTCGCAATCGAGCCGCTGCATCCGGCCTATGCGGCCGACCGCGCCTGCGTCAACACGACCGAACAAGCGCTCGACATCTGCGACCGTCTCGATCCCGGTCGCACCGGCGCGCTCGGCGTCGCGCTCGACGTCTATCACATCTGGTGGGACCCGGACGTGTTGCCGCAAATTCGCCGAGCGGCCAAGGATCGCCTGCTGGCGTTCCACGTCTGCGACTGGCTGGTGCCGACCAAGGACATTCTCAACGACCGCGGCATGATGGGGGATGGCTTGATCGATATCAAATCGCTTCGCGCCGCCGTCGAAGCGGAAGGTTTCGCCGGCTATTCGGAGATCGAGATCTTCTCGGAAGGTTGGTGGACGAGGCCGATGGATGAGGTGTTGCAGACCTGCATCCAACGGCATCGCACGGTGGTTTGAGTCTTGCGCCGCGCCATTTCGGCCACCCCTCAACGGCTTGATCAGACTGCCCCGTCAGGGACATGGGCGGTGCGCCAGCGTGCGCTGTCGGCGGCCAGCATGGGGTGATTGAGTGTCGGCAGTTTCAGCCGGCGGGCGATCTCGGCAGGCGTGGGCGCCGAGGTCAAAAGGCCGGCGACAAGATTGTGCACGGCCGTCAGATTCGAGCGGAACGTTCGCTGGCCGAATCCGGACATCGCGACGTAACGCAGGGCAATCTCTTCGAAAGGTTCCGGTGCCACGCCGGCCACTTCCTGCACGGCATCGGTCGGCGCTCCCAGCCCGAAGGAGTTGCGCTGGTAATCCTTGAGGAAGTAGGAGAGCTCTTCGATGACGAATTCGCTGATCCCAAGTGACTTCGCGACCTGGAAGAGCAGCTTCGTTGGTACGTCCTGGTAAGCCACCTTGCGACCAAGCGCCTTGCCGATCGCGGCTGCGATGTCTTCCGGTGATAACAGACGCGGCCCGGTCGGGCGATAGCTCTTGCCGATATGAGGCGCCGGGTTTGTCAGCACGCCGACGACGACACGTGCAATGTCCTCGTTCGAGGGTGGGGCGTTAAGGCCGTTGCCGAGCGGCATTCCCATCAGGCCGAAATGCGCCATCGGCTCGAGCGCAGCCATGTAACTGTCGGCGAAGAATCCGGGATTGACGGTAATGACGTCAAGCTCGGGCGCCCATTCGAACACCTTGTTGCTTAGCCATTTCTCGCGCGAATGCGTGGCGGGATGATGTGGGTCGGCGAGCCACTGGCTCAAGACGACGACCACTTCGAGGCGGGCCGCTTGGGCTGCTGCGGCAAACAATGTGGCGCGCCGCAACGTGCCAGGCTCGAGCGGCGGGCAAAAATAGGCCCGCTGGATACCCGCCATGGCCGCACGCAGATCGGTGATGTCCTCGAGCGAGCCGACGGCGATTTCGGCGCCGCGCTCGCGCAGAGCCTCGCTGCGAGCGTCGACCCGTTGCACAAGGGCGCGCACGGGATATCCCTTGGCGAGCAACTGGGCGATTGTGGCGCTGCCGGTCTTGCCGGTCGCGCCGGTGACAAGAATGGTGGGTTTTTGCATGGGCTTGTCCTCGCGTTGGCGGCCTTAGGCGCCGGATTTGCGGGGACCGTATGGCCGGCAGGTTAGTGTCGCAATTACGCGAGAGGTAATTGAGTTAGTGCGTCCGTCTGAATAGGATTCCCGCGATGAAGAGTAGCTTCGGCTCTGTGCTAAGCGAATGGCGTGCCGTCCGGCGGCTCAGCCAGCTCGATCTTGCGTTGCTTGCCGGCATATCCCAACGTCATATCAGTTTTGTCGAATCCGGCCGCGCTCTACCGAGCCGCGACATGATTTTCAAACTTGCCGAGGGGCTCGATCTCCCGCTACGCGCGCGCAACGATCTTTTTCTCACGGCTGGCTTTGCGCCTGTCTATCCTGAGCGCGGCCTTGATCTTTCAGAGATGGAAGCGGCGCGTGGGGCGCTCGAACTGATCCTCAAGCACCAAGAGCCTTATCCGGCCATCGTCATGGACGCAAACTGGAACATCGTGATGCGGAACGAGGCGGCCTCGCGCATCCTCGCTTATTGCGTGGGCGTGGACGCGTTGCGGGCGCTGTTTCCTGATGGCGTGATCAATTTCATGGAAATGATGTTTGCCCCGAATGGGCTCAGGCCGCACATTATCAACTGGAATGACTGGCGGGCCGCACTGCTGCGCCGGCTACGTCGCGAAGCCGCGGGAAATGCGAATTCACCTTCCGGAATACTTCGACGCAAATTCGATTCCGGGCCGCCACCGCCCGCCGGCGACGTCAGCCATCATAACGATAGCTCCGATCCGATGCTGTCGCTCGAATTGTGCGTCGGCGACACGAGCCTTCGCCTGTTCACAACATTCACGACGTTCGGGACGCCGCAGGACGTGTCATTGCAGGAGCTTCGCATCGACATGTCGTTTCCGGCCGATGAGGTGACGAGGCGTTTCCTCCATGCCGCGGCAAAATCCAGTATCGAGGCTGCGCTCAAGCTGCATCAGATGGCGTAAACAGGTTCGTCTATTTTCTGTCCGCCGCCTCACCGCCGATATTTGCCGTACCCTTGCCGCTGCACCCATTGGCGCCATAACGCGCGAATTTCTGCACGCGTTTCCCGGTGTCGACCTCGCCGGTATAGATGTTGCCCTGGCTGTCCAGGCTGACCTGATGCAGCCAGTGGAAATCGCCGGCCATCCGGCCGCCATGTCCGAGCCGGCCGAGCTGCTCCAGATTGCCGCGGTCCATGATGTAAATCGTCTGGTTGGTATTGTCGCCGATATAGAGACAGCTTTGCGCCTGATCGGGCGAGAAGTTCATCGACACCGCCGTGCCCGGCATCACCGGCTGGGTGTAGGTTTTCGGGCTGATGAAACGCTCGGTCACGAAGCCGCACTTGCCCGCTTCGCCATTTGGGTTGCTGCATTCCTTGCCGAGCGAGGCATCCTTGCCGTCGAACACCTGGATGCGATCGTTGCCGCGATCGCAGACGTAAACCTTGCCGTCGTCGGCGATTTTTACGCAGTGCACGGGATTGCGGAAGAACGCCGGTTTGGTTTCGCCCTTCGCTGACCCCTGCGGCCAGGTGCCGGCGGCGGCCGCGGCCGCATCGTCAATCGGGTTGCTCCCATAGGCGCCGAAGTGCCCGATATATTTGCCGCTGTCGGCATCGACGATCAGAACACGCCGGTTGGCATAACCGTCGGCGACATAAAGGCGGTTGGTCTTGGGATCGACCACCATATCGGCGGGCCGATAGAGCAGTGGCGTGCCGTTGAGACCGCCATCCTTGCTGTTGCTGTCGGGCGCGGTTGGCGTGCCGCCGATCCGCATCTTGAAATTGCCGTCCCGGTCGAACTTCAGGATAAAACCGTCGCCACCACCTTTGTTGGTGGTCCACGGAATTTCCTTCTCGCCAGCCTTGGGGGCAGGGGAGTTGCCGGCGATCCAGACATTGTCTTTCTGGTCGACATAGATGCCATGTTCGACATTCGGCCAGATGCAGCCGTCTTCCGTCTTGCATTTGCCGCCGACAAAACCGGGATCGGCCGGGCCGCCCCAGGCGCGCAGCAATTTGCCGCCGCCGTCGAATTCCATCACCGAAGGCGCCGCGCGGCAACAATCCGCACCGAAACCATTGGCCCGCACGAATCCAAGACCGTTGACCGGCTGACCCTTGGCATCGGTCGCACCTGCGATGGCGGGCTCGAGCCCCACTTCATCGTCGTTGAGTGTGCGGGGCCGGTTGTAGACCCAGATATGGTCGTGATGGTCGACATAGAGGCCGCCGATTTGCCCAAGCAGCCAGCTATGCGGCAATGGCTGCGGCCAGGTCGGATCGACCATGAATTCGGGCGTCTTTCCGGACGTCGATCGGTCATAGACGCCACTTTGCTTCTGCAACAGATCGAGGAGGGCGCTTTCTTTGAGCGGGCTCGCGTCGTCGGCCCGAACTGGGGCAGCCACAACGCCCAAGGACAGGCCAGCGAACAGCGACACGGCTATGAGTGCGTTTTTCATCCCTGGTGCCCCCTTTTTGTTTCGTTGTTGGCGAAAATCCTCGCCGGGTTTACGTCGCGAGTCAATTCAGGCGCCGCGCTTCCGCAGTGCAGGATACATCGAGAGAGCTCTCGCGCATCGGCATTCAAACTGCCATTCCGGCGTTGGATAGCGATATGCCGTTTTCGCTCTATCGAAAAGCGTGCCGCCCTCTAAAGTCCGGCGCCGAAAGCCTACCGACACCGAACGGAACATCAGACATGGACGCCCGTCACCACGCGCCGGCCGAAACACAGCCTTCCTGGCCGGACGATATTTTCGAGATTTTGCAGCGCTTCGATGTCCGCCAGGTGGCTTACGTCCCGGATGCCGGACATTCGCAGCTGATCGAGCGGGTGCTGGCTGAGCCTTCGATGCGGGCGGTGTCGCTGACGACGGAAGAGGAGGGGGTGGCGCTGCTCGCGGGCGCCTGGGTCGGCGGCGAGCGCGGCGTACTTTTGATGCAGTCGAGCGGGGTCGGCAATTGCATCAACATGCTGTCGCTCACTCACATCTTCCGCTTGCCGTTCCTGACGTTGGTGACGATGCGCGGCGAATGGGGCGAGTTCAATCCGTGGCAGGTGCCGATGGGTTCGACCACCCCCGGCGTGCTCGAACTGTCCGGTATCAAGGTCTTGCGGGCCTCGCATCCAAGCGAAGTTCGTGACGTGGTCGAGGCGGCGGCGGGGCAGGCCTATAACGCCTGCACGCCATCGGCCGTGTTGTTGTCGCAACGCCTGATCGGCGCAAAGGTGTTCGTGAAATGAGCAAGGCAAACCTTCTCGAACGCCGCAGCGTCGTTTCTGCGCTGCTTCATGGCCGCAAGGATGCCGTCGTCGTCGGCGGTCTCGGCGCATCGACCTACGACATTGCCGCGGCCGGCGACCACGACCGCAACTTCTATCTCTGGGGCGCGATGGGCGGCGCCGTCATGATCGGGCTCGGCGTTGCACTGGCCCAACCGAAACTGCCGGTCGTCGTCATCACGGGCGACGGTGAGATGCTGATGGGAATGGGAAGCCTTGCAACCGTCGGACTGCAACAGCCGAAAAACCTCACCGTCATCGTGCTCGACAATGAGGTCTATGGCGAAACCGGTGGGCAGGCGAGCCACACCGGAACCAATACCGACCTTGTTGCCGTCGCCAAGGCCTGCGGCCTTGCCGATGCGCGCGCGATGGCGACCATGACCGAGATCGAGGTGTTTGCGAAATCGATGCAGGACACCTCGAGCGGGCCGCGCTTTGCCAGCATCAAGATCGACAGCGCCAATCTGGAACGGGTGCTCGCCAGCCGGGACGGCACTTTCATTGTGAACCGGATTCGCGGGGCGCTGGGTTTCGGCCCGATCTAGCGTCAGCCTTACAACTCCCGTCTCAACAACGGCAATTTTGCGGCGCAGCAATTTCCTTGACATAGATCAAAGGTGAGTGCTTACTCACAAGATGAGCACCCTCCGCATGACCAGTGACCTGCGCCGCCAGCTGATTCTGGGCGCGGCGAAACGCTGTTTCGCCCGTCACGGGTTTGCCGGCACCACGACCAAGAGCGTGGCGGCGGCAGCCTCGATTTCCGAAGGGCTGCTGTTCAAGCATTTCCCGACCAAGTCAGCGCTTTATGCGGAAATTCTCGCCGAGGAATGCGCGGCCGATCCCGAACTTCATCGCCTGCTCGAACTCGAGCCTTCCACCGAAACGCTGGTCGTTCTGATCCGCGAAATGGTCCGCCATTTCCAGGAAGTGCAGGCCATGCCCGATCAGCAGGAGGCGCAACGCCTTCGCCTGATGCTGGCGAGCCACCTCGACGACGGAGAATTCGCCCGGCTGATTTACGACAAAATCGGCGGACTGATCGGTCATGTCTTCGATGCCTCGCTCAAACGCGCCGTTGAGGCGGGCGACGCCCAGCCGGTCGGGCGCGAGCCGATGAACCTGTTCTGGTTTGCCCATCATGCGGTGCTGATGGTAACCGTCTCGCGCCTGCCGGCTATCCCGTGCCTGTCCTATGGCGAAGGGGCTGGTCCCGAACGACAGCTTTGCGAATTCATCCTCCGCGGCATCGGCCTGAACGAAGTCGCGATTACCAAATACCTTGACCGCGACCTGGCCGGAAACCCCGGGCAGCCGGCGATTGCAGAGAGCGCATGACCATGAATATTGTGACCGAAAGCCATATCTCGGGCCGGCCGATCGCCGAGAAGCCCGCCGCGCGCCCGGTTCGGCTGGTGCGCTGGTTCATCATAGTCGGATTGCTGCTCGCGCTTTTGGTCGGCGCGCTGGTTGGCTTCAATGCCTTCCGCAATCACATGATCGCGCAGTTCTTCGCCAACAATAAGCCGCCGCCGTCCTCGGTGACGGCGGTCGAAGCGAAGTCCGAACAGATCCCCAACCTGCTGACGGCGGTTGGCGATCTCGCCGCTGTGCATCAGGTGAATGTCACCTCCGACGTGTCCGGCCGCATCACCGACATCATGTTCACGGCCGGCGCTTCGGTGAAGGCAGGACATCCGCTGGTGCAGTTATTCGACGGCCCCGAGCAGGGCGATCTGGCGAGCTTCAAGGCGCAATCGACCGGCGCCTCGCTGGCGCTCGATCGCGCCAAGCAGCTCGCGGCGCGTCAGTTCGGCCCGCAATCGACGGTCGACGCCGCGCAGGCGACCTATGACACGGCCATCGCCGGCATTGCCAAGACCGAAGCGCTGATTTCGCAAAAGCTCGTGCGGGCGCCGTTCGATGGTGAACTGGGCGTCCGCCGCATCGAGGTCGGTCAGTATCTCAGTGCTGGAACGCAGATCGTCACGCTGACCGATCTGTCGATGCTCTATGCCAACTTTACGGTGCCGGAGAAGGCGAGTGCGGCGCTCAAGACCGGCCAGACCGTGCGCCTCACGGTCGATGCCTATCCCGGCCGGACTTTCGAGGGCAAGATTACGACGATCGAGCCGCAAATCGCAGCCGACACGCGCAACATCCGCGTTCAGGCCACGATCGAGAATCCCGACCACATCCTCAAGCCCGGCATGTTCACCACCACGACGGTGGTACTGCCGGACCGGCCGCCCGTCGTCACCGTGCCGGAAACCGCCGTCGACTATACGCTCTACGGCGATTCCGTCTTCCTTATCACCGAGAAGAAAAGCGATGACGGGAAGACCAGCCTGGTCGTGGTACGCACCTTCGTGCGGACCGGTAACCGGGTCAACGGCCGCGCCGAAATCCTCGAAGGGCTGAAGGCCGGCGATCGCGTGGTGGCGGTCGGTCAGCTCAAGCTGCAATCGGGTGCGGCGGTCGCGATCTCGACCGATCCGGCACCGGTGATTCCTGCGAACCCGCCGCGTTACTAGTGTGGTGGGTTTGACATTCGCGTCGGTGTCGCTGCGAACTCTGCGAAGCGAATGTCGAATCCAAAACCACACTAGATGTCTACATTTGCTAGTGTCCCTTTGGTTCTGACATTCGTAAACGAACCTGCCGCGATTCGGTACGAATGTCAGAACTGGGACACTAGTCGTACTGATCGCGCGCGCTTTACCAATTCAAGAGCCGGAGCTGGCCGATGGTCTGGACTGATCTTTTCATCAAGCGACCGGTGCTGTCCGTCGTCGTCAGCCTGCTGATCCTGCTGATCGGCCTGCGCGCTGCAACGGTGCTGCCGATCCGGCAATATCCGAAGCTGTCGAATACGGTGGTGAACGTCACCACCTCCTATCCCGGCGCGTCCGCCGATTTGATTCAAGGCTTCATCACCACGCCGATCGAGCAGGCCGTCGCGTCCGCCGAAGGCGTCGATTACATGACCTCGTCGTCGGTGCTCGGCACCAGCACCATTCAGGTCTACATCAAGCTGAACTTCGACCCGAACCAGGCGCTGACCGAAGTTCTCGCCAAGGTGAACTCGGTCAAATACCTGATCCCGAAGGAATCCAACGACCCGATCGTCACCAAGACGACCGGACAGACCACGGCCGTGATGTATCTCGGCTTCTCCAGTGAAGTCCTGTCGGGGTCGGCGATCTCGGACTATCTGACGCGCGTGGTGCAGCCGGTGCTGTCCACCGTCGATGGCGTCGCCTCCGCCGATATTCTCGGCGGGCAAACCTTCGCGATGCGGTTGTGGCTCGATCCCGTGCGCATGGCCGGCCGCAGCGTCTCGCCGAATGACGTCGCTGCCGCGATCGCCGCCAACAATTTCCAGGCGGCCGCCGGCCAGTCCAAGGGATTCTTCATCGTCTCCAACGTGTCGGCCAATACCGACCTGCAGAATCTCGATCAATTCAAGCGGATGATCGTCAAATCCAAGGATGGCGGCTTCGTCCGCATCGAGGATATCGCAACCGTTGAACTTGCGGCGCAAAGCACCGACGCCAGCGTCGCCTTCAACGGCGAGCACGCGATCTTCATCGGCGTTCAGGTCACGCCGCAGGGCAACCCTTTGACGCTGGTGAAAGGCGTGCGCGCGCTATTCCCCGAGCTTGAGCGCAACCTGCCGCCGTCGATGAAGATGAAGGTGGCTTACGACTCCACCAAGTTCATTCAATCCTCGATCGACGAGGTGGAAAAGACGCTTGGCGAAGCCGTCATCATCGTCGTCGTGGTGATCTTCCTGTTCCTGGCCTCGTTCCGCTCGGTGCTGATCCCGGTCGTGACCATTCCGCTGTCGCTGATCGGCGTCTGCAGCCTGATGCTGATGGCGGGCTTCAGCTTCAACCTCTTGACCCTGCTTGCCATGGTGCTCGCGATCGGCCTCGTCGTCGACGACGCCATCGTCGTCGTCGAAAACATTCACCGCCATCTGGAAGAGGGCAAGCCGCCGGTTCAGGCCGCCATGATCGGTGCGCGCGAAATCGTGGGCCCCGTCATCTCCATGACCATTACGCTCGCCGCGGTTTACGCGCCGATCGGATTCCTCGGCGGCCTGACAGGTTCGCTGTTTCGCGAATTCGCCTTTACGCTTGCGGGTTCGGTGATCGTGTCCGGCGTGGTCGCGCTGACGCTGTCGCCGATGATGTGCTCGGTGTTCCTCAAGAGTGCGGAAGAGGGGCGTTTCGCCAAACTGGTGAACCGGGTGTTCGGATCGATCACGCGCGGCTATGGCCGTATGCTCGATCGCTCGCTCGACTACCGCCCGATCACCGGGCTGTTCGCGCTGACGATCCTGGGGCTGGTCGGTTTCCTCTACATGCATACGGCCAAGGAACTCGCGCCGGAAGAAGACCAGGGCATCGTCTTTGCCGTGACGAAGGCGCCGAAATACGCCAACATCGATTACATCGATTTCTACGGTGACAAGCTCGACAAGATCTTCGCGACGTTTCCGGAGACCGATCTGCGCTTTGTTCTGAACGGCATCAACGGCCCGCAAGGCGGCATCGCCGGCATGCTGCTGACGCCATGGGATGAGCGGAAGCGTTCCTCGATCCAGCTAAAGCCGCTGGTTCAGGGAGCCCTGAGCAAGATCGAGGGTGTCAATGCCTTCGCGTTCAACCTGCCGCCGCTGCCGGGCGGTCCCGGCGGTCTGCCGGTTCAGATGGTGATCAGTTCGACCAACGGCTTCCAGTCGATCTATGAGCAGATGAACAAGCTGAAGGATGCCGCGCGCAAGAGCGGTTTGTTCATCGTCTCCGACAGCGATCTCGACTTCAACCAGCCGGTGGTCCGAGTCAAAGTCGATCGCTCGAAGGCAAGCGACCTCGGCCTCACCATGCAGAGCATCGGCAATACGCTGGCCACCATGCTTGGCGGAAACTATGTGAACCGCTTCAACCTCGAGGGACGGTCCTATCAGGTCATTCCGCAGGTACCGCGCGAGAGCCGCCTGTCGCCGGAGTCGCTCGGCACCTACTATTTGTCGACCCCGACCGGTCAGCAGATTCCGCTGTCGACAGTGGTATCGATCGAAACCGCGACCGACCCCAACGCGCTGACCCATTATAACCAGCTCAACTCGGCGACCTTCCAGGCGGTGCCGATGCCGGGCGTGACGGTGGGGCAGGCGGTGGATTTCCTGGAGAGCCAGGCGCAAAAGATGCCCGCCGGCTTCACCCACGATTATCTCGCCGATAGCAGGCAGTATGTGCAGGAAGGCAATCAGCTTGCCATTACCTTTGGTTTCGCGCTGATCATCATTTTCCTGGTGCTGGCCGCGCAATTCGAAAGCCTGCGCGATCCGCTGGTGATCATGATCAGCGTGCCCATGGCGATCTCCGGTGCGCTGATTCCGCTGTTCTTCGGCATGGCGACGATGAACATCTACACCCAGGTCGGTCTGCTGACGCTGGTCGGTCTGATCAGCAAGCACGGCATTCTGATGGTGGAGTTTGCCAACGAACTTCAGCTCAATGAGAGCCTCGATCGCCGGTCGGCAATCGAGATGGCGGCCCGCGTCCGGCTTCGTCCGATCCTGATGACGACCGCCGCCATGGTCACCGGCCTGTTGCCGCTGCTCACTGCGAGCGGCGCGGGTGCGGCGAGCCGGTTCTCGATCGGTCTTGTGGTCGTCTCCGGCATGACCATCGGCACGCTGTTCACGCTGTTCGTGCTGCCGGCGGTTTATGTTTGGATCGCGACCGACCATCGTGCCGGCGCCGAATCCGAACGTGCCCGGGAAATCGCCGAGTTCGATCTGGGATCGAAGGCGCTGCGGCCGACCTGAGCAAGATTGGCGCGGGTGAAAATCCGCGCCAATTGGATTGTGGAGGCGGTTTCAGGATAGGAGATTGTGTTAAAGTTCCATGGAACCTGACATGATCAAGGGAAACGCCTGAAGTGACCCGCGACTTCTCTCCCGGCAATTATCGTTTCATCCCGGCCGTGTTTCAGTATTCAAGCGGCGCCTGCGCGCTGCCCGGTTTCGAGATCGAGCGTGTACGCTTCGACAGGCCTCGGCCATTGGCCGAGGGATTCGCACAGGCCGCAAATTACATTCAAAGCGCGGGCGAGAGGCTGACGTCGTTCTGCGCCTGTGAGTTGCGCTCGCCGGCGGCTTTTACGGAAGCCGGCTTCCTCGCTTTCAACCAGCACTACGTCAAGACGCTGGCCGAGTGGGGCATCTTCGACGGCACCACCAATCCCGTCGCGCGCAGCAATGTTTGCCCGGAGATCGATCCGCCTGATCAGCCGTCGTTCTACGCCTTCTCGTTCGTCCGTCCGGTCAATGGACAACGCCGCACTGCTGTGCCGGATTTCATCATTGCCGGCGGTGCGGAAGCACGCGGCGGCGCCGGCAGCTATCCCGAGCGGATCGTGTGTTACCGCGATCTCAGCCCGGAAGGGTGGAAGGAAAAGGTCGGTTTCACCGTTCGCGAAATGGAAAGCCGCCTGGCGGCGTTCGGATTTGGCTGGGGCGACACGACGGCGGCGCAAGCCTACACCGTCCACGACTTCCATCCCGTGATGATTGAAGAGCTTGTGGGCCGTGGTGCAATGCGATCGGGCCTGACCTGGCACTTTGCCCGGCCGCCGGTGGTTGATCTCGAATTCGAGATGGATTGCCGAAGGGTGAGCCGGGAAGTTATTATCTGATCATCGCCCCCTTGCGCCGCGACGAAGGTGTGTTCCCTCTCCCATGGGGAGAGGGTTGGGGTGAGGGGGTACGGGCCATCGATAGATCTGAACCCCTCACCCGAATTGCTGCGCAATTCGACCTCTCCCCATGGGAGAGGTGGAACACGCTACCGCGACTTTGGATCGAGTGCGTCGCGCAGGCCGTCGCCGACGAGGTTGAACGACAGCACCACCAGAAAGATCGCCAGTCCCGGCCACAGCGCCATCCAGGGCGCATTGGTCAGAAAGCGTTGCGCCGAATTGAGCATGCTGCCCCACGAGGGCGCCGGCGGCTGCTGGCCGAGGCCGAGGAAGGAGAGCGCGGCCTCGGCGATGATGGCGGCCGCGATCGAGAGCGTCGCCTGAACCAGAAGCGCCGGCAGGATGTTCGGCAAAATATGAAACAGTGCGATGCGCCACGGTGGATTGCCGATCGCGCGCGCCGCCTCGACATAATCCTCGACCTTGACGCCGATGGTCTGGCCGCGGGTCAGGCGAATGAAGATCGGCGTTGCCGAAATGCCGATCGCGATCATGGCGTTGCTTAGGCTCGGCCCCAGGAAGGCGGCAAGCGCAATCGCCAGGATCAAAAACGGGCAGGCCAGCATGGCATCGGTGAGCCGGCTGATCAGCCCGTCGACAAAGCCGCCGCGATAGCCGGAAAGCAGACCGAGCGGCACGCCGATCACCAGCGCAATGCTCACCGAGATCGCACCGGCCGCAAGCGAAGCGCGTGATCCGTAGACCACGCGCGCCAGCACGTCGCGGCCGAGATCGTCGGTGCCCAACCAATGGGCTGATGTCGCCGGTTTGCGGACCAGCGCCCAGTTGGTCGCGATCGGGTCGTAAGGCACGATCAGTGGCGCGAACAGCGCAAGCAGGATAAAGGCTGTTATCACGACGAGGCCGACCACCGCGCCTTTGCGCTTGAAGAGGCGGCGCAGCGCCCGCCGTGTCGGGCTTTCCAGCGTGTCGGAGTCGAGTGCTGCCAATGAGGGAAGGGCGGCGTCGGTCATCCCATCATCCCCTCAGCCGCGGATTGACGAGAACATAGGCGATATCGGCGATCAGGTTCAGCGTGAGATAAACGGTTGCAGTCACCAGCACGACGCCTTGCACTACCGCATAGTCGCGGTTGAATACGGCGTCCACGATCAGCTTGCCGAAGCCGGGAATCGAAAATATCTGCTCGGTCAGCACCGCGCCCGACAGCAGCGTGCCGAGTTCGAGCGCGCCGAGCGTGATGACCGGTGTCAGCGCATTGCGCATCGCATGTTTGAGGATCACGCTGCGCTCGGAAAGGCCTTTGGCGCGGGCGGTGCGGACATAGTCGCTCTGCAAAACCTGAAGCATCGCGCTGCGGGTGTGCCGCATCAGGATTGCCGCAATGGCATTGCCGAGCACGAACGCCGGCATGATGGTCGAGGCGAGGCTGGCTCGCCAGTTTTCGGAGAGCGGCACGTAGCCTGAAGCGGGAAGCCAGCCGAGCTTGATCGAGAACAAAAAGATCAGCATGATTCCGAGCCAGAAATTCGGCGTCGAGATGCCCCAAAGCGCGAACAGGTTGGCGCCATAGTCCCAGGCGGTGCCTTGCTTGACGGCGGAGACGATGCCGGCGGGAATGCCGATCAGTAAAGCGATCACGATCGCCATCGATGCCAGTTGCAAAGTCACCGGAAGTTTCTGCGCGATCAATTCGCGCACCGGCACCTTCACCCGCAGCGATTCACCGAGGTCGCCCATGAGCACGCCCTTGACCCAGTAGGCGTATTGGACCGGGATCGGTTGATCGAGGTGGTACTGCTTTCTGATCTGCTCGATCACTGCCGGGTCGCGTTCCTCGCCGGCCATCACCAGCGCGGGATCGCCGGGCAGCAAGTGCTGAAGCGAAAAGATCAGGATCGACACGAAAAACAGCGTCGGCACCATTTGCAGAAGGCGGCTGCCGAGGAAGTTCAGCATCGGGCGTGCACCATGGCAAACGCAGCGGGAGCAGGTTTCGTCGACGGTGCTCGCCACGTCGTTCCCTCCCCCCTTGTGGGGGAGGGACAGGGAGGGGGGTGGTCCCCGTGTGGACCCCCCACCCCAACCCTCCCCCACAAGGGGGAAAGGAGCAGGGAGGGGTCTGGCGCCAGCATTCTCACTTCAACTTCAACCCGACAACGCGCACCAGCCCATCGGGTACCGGCCGGTAGCCTTCGAGCTTCTTGGTATGCGCGAACAGAAGCTTCTTGTGATAGAGGTAGATGATCGGCTCGTCGTTGAGCAGGATCTTGGTCAGCTTTTCGTAGATCGATTTGCGCGTCGCGAGGTCGCTGGTCAGCCGCGCCTCTTCCATCAATTTGTCGGCTTCGGGATTTGAATAACCGCCGTCGTTCTGCGGCGCGCCGGTATGCAGGAAGACGTAGGAATTGCCGTCTGGATCGATGCGGCCGCTCCAGTTGATCTGGAATACCTGGAATTCACCGGCCTGGACCTGTTTGAAAGACGTCGCGAACTCGACCAGGCGAAGCTTGATGTCGAAGCCGGCTTCGGCCGCCATCGACTGAACGACCTGCGCGACCGCCTCATATTCAGAGCCCTTCGGCACCATATAGTCGACCGAGACCGGCAGGGAGACGCCGGCTTCCTTCAACAGCGCCTTGGCTTTTTCGACATCGCGCGGGCGGATCGGAGAGGATTGCTGGTAATAAGGGTGCGAGGGACTGACCCACTGGTTGCCCGGCGTGAACTCGCCGTTGAAGGCGACCTGGTTGAGCGCTTCACGGTCGATCGACAGATCGAGCGCCTGACGCACCTTGACGTTGGTGAGCGCACCCTTGCTCTTGTCGTTGTTGGTGTTGATGGTGAGGCCGAGATAACCGAGTTCGGGCGCGGTCGACAGCACGAGGCGGGAGTCGGACTCCACATCCTTGATATCGGTGGCGAGCACGCGCTCGATCAAATCGAGCCCGCCGGATTTGAGATTGGCGAGCCGCACCGTGGCATCGACGATCGGCAGGAATACGACGCGATCGATGAAGACGTTGTCCTTGTTCCAGTAGTCGGCAAAGCGCTCGAACACCATGCGGTCCTGTTGGACGCGCTCGACAAACTTGTAAGGCCCGGCGCAGACCGGATGCAGGCCGAACTTGTCGCCTTCCTCCTTCACCGCCTTGGGTGAAACCATCATGCCGGCGCGATCGGTGAGTTGGGAGATCAGCGGCGCGAACGGGCTCTTCAATACGAGTTTGATCGTGAGGGGATCGATCACCTCGACATGGTCGACGCTGGCGAGCTCCGATTTCCGGAACGAGCCGGGCATGTTGATGTGCCGCTCGATCGAGAATTTCGCGGCTTCGGCGTCGAGCACCTCGCCGTCGTGAAACTTGACGCCGGGCCGAAGCTTGATGGTCGTCGCCTTGCCGTCGGCCGAGGTCTCGTAGGACAGCGCGAGCTGTGGCACGATGTTGAGCTTCTCGTCGATATCGAACAGCTTGTCGCAAAAGGCCGAGAACACGATGCGTCCGACATAGGTCCGTCCCACCGACGGATCGAGCATATCGGGGTCTTCGGCAAGACCGATGCGCAAGGTCGTCTCGGCTTGCGCGCTCGCCATCAGCGACATCGCAAGAGCGGTGGCGGTCGCAGCCAGGCGCAAAGTCCTCATGGTTCAGTTCTCCTTAACTCAGCTATTGGCGAGCGTTGCTGCATCCGCGTTTGCAAGTGCATCATCTGTACCAACACCAGAACCGCCAGCTTCCACGCGGTTGAAGGCCGCAATCAGCTTGGTCAGCAACGGCGAGAGCCCGCCGTCGGAAGGAACGATGGCGTTGGCCGGCGGCAATTCGTCGCTGCGGTGGCAGGCGGTCAAGTGTCCGGCTGCGTTCGCCAGCAATTGGGGGATTTCGATCCGGCAGCGATCGATCACATAGGGACAACGTGTATGAAATCGGCAGCCGGACGGCGGATTGAGGGCGCTCGGCATTTCGCCTTCGAGCACCAGGCGGCTGCGTTTTGCCTGCGGCTTAGGCACGGGAATGGCTGATAACAGCGCACGGCTATAGGGATGACGCGGCGAGGCAAACAGGGCCTCTGCGTCCGCAGTCTCGACGATCTGGCCGAGATTCATGACCGCGACCCGGTCGGCGATATGCTTGACCACAGCCAAGTCGTGCGAGACGAAGATATAAGCTAGACCCAGCCGTTGTTGCAGATCGCGCAGCAAGTTGAGGATTTGCGAACGGATCGAAACATCGAGCGCCGAGACGGGCTCGTCGCAGATGATCAGCTTCGGTTCGACCGCGAGCGCCCGCGCGATCGCGATGCGCTGGCGCTGGCCGCCGGAAAATTCGTGGGCGTAGCGGCGCGCCGAGCGCGGTTCGAGCCCGACCAGCCGCAGAAGCTCCTCGACCCGTTCGCGGCGTCGTTCCTTCGGCACGAGGTCATGCAAGGCGAGCGGCTCGGCCAGGATCTGGCCGACCGTCATTCGCGGATTCAGCGAGGCATACGGATCCTGGAAGATGATCTGGGCATCGCGGCGGAACGCCCGCAATTCGTTCGCAGCCATGCCGAGGAGGTCGCGGCCTTCAAAACGAATCTCGCCCTGATCGGGTTCGATCAGGCGTAATACCAGGCGGCTCACGGTCGATTTGCCGCAGCCGGATTCACCGACCAGCGCCAACGTCTCGCCGGCATTGACGCTGAAGGAGACGCCGTCGACGGCCTTGACGTAGGATGTCGGCCGTCCGAACACCGAGCGCTTCGCGACGAAATGCTTGACGAGATTTTTCGCTTCCAACAACGCGGTCATGCGCTAAGTCCTGCGCTCAGTGGATCGCCATTCTCGTGTCCCGGGCGCAGCGCAGCGCAAAGCGGTGTGCTGCAGAACCGGGACCCACCCAAACTGGACCCCGGGTCTGCGGCGCAACACAGCGCTGCGCTTGTGCTGCGCCGCGCCCGGGGAACGAACTGAACTCGTACCGCCATCAAGATACCAGCCTTTCCAGCGGCGCGCGGATGCAGCGCGACCAATGACCGGAGCTGACCTCTGCAAACCGCGGCGGCTCCGCGAGGCAGGCTGTTTCAGTAAAAGGACATCGTGCGGCGAAACGGCAGCCCTTCGGCGGGTCGGCCATGTTCGGAACCATGCCCTCGATGGTCGCCAGATGCGAGGCGCGGTGGTCGAGGCGTGGAATCGAACCGAGCAGGCCGACGGTGTAGGGATGCTGCGGATTAGCGAACAGCGCATCGACGCTGGCCCGTTCGACGACCTCGCCGGCATACATCACCGCGACCTCGTCACAGACTTCGGCGACCACGCCGAGGTCATGGGTGATCAGGATGATAGCAGCACCGCTCTCGGCCTTTAGCTCGCGCATCAGATCGAGGATCTGGGCCTGCAAGGTGACGTCGAGCGCGGTGGTTGGCTCATCGGCAATCAGAAGGCGCGGATCGCAGGCGAGCGCCATGGCGATCATCACGCGCTGGCGCATACCGCCGGAAAGCTTGTGCGGATATTCGTCGACGCGCTGCTCGGGCGAGGGGATATGCACCCGCCGAAGCAATTCGATCGTGCGGTTGCGCGCGGCCGCCTTGCTGCCGCCGCGGTGACGGAGAATGGATTCGATGATCTGGTCGCCGATGGTGAAGCTCGGATTGAGCGAGGTCATCGGCTCCTGGAAAATCATCGCAAGCCGATTTCCGCGCAAGTCGCGTCGGATCCGGTCGGAGACGTCGAGAAGATCGAAGCCGTCGAAGCGGATCGATCCGGTCACCTCGGCCGATTGTTTCGGTAAAAGCCCCATAACGGCGAGCGAGGTGACGCTCTTGCCGCAGCCGGATTCGCCGACCAGGCCAAGCGTGGCGCCTCGCGCCACAGCCAGATTGACCGTGTCGACCGCATGCGTGGTGCGTCCGTCATCGCCACGAAAGGTGACGCGCAAATCCTTGATGTCAATGAGCGGCGTCTCGCTCATTGCCAGCTTTCGATCGCAGCCGCGATACCGGCGTCGATCACCGCCCGATCGGTGATCCCGGCGGGATTTTTCCGGCTCGGCAGGTATTTTCGAAAATGCACCCAACGCTCGCGGCTTACCGCTTCCAGCCGTTGAAGTTCGGCAAGGGGATCGATGTGGTCATCGACGCGCAGGTCGAGATCGGACCATTCTTCTTCGCCGTAAATCAGAAGCGCGGCCGATTGCTTGCCGCGCTTGTCGCCGCCAGCCAGCTCGCCCGCGCGCATGGCCGCGATCAGGCGTTGCGCGAAGGGAAGGTCTGCGTTGGTGACATAGGCTTTCGCGGTGTCATCCAGCACGCGCCCGTTTGCGAGCATATTGCCGGCAATCGAAAACCCGTCGCCTTTGAGATGGCCGCACCAGTCGACGCAGTCTTTTCCGGTGTAGGCGGCGATCTGTCCCTTGGCGTCCATGATGTGAAGTTGCCGGCTGGCGTGTCCGGCATCTTTTGCGATCAGCGTTTCGATAATGGTGTGGGGGCTGCGGCCCTCGCGAAGCAGCTTCACGCCGTCGATCCCGTAATAGGGATTGATCAATGCCTGCGTGGCGATGCCGCCGATTGCGGGGGCGATATGAGGAACGCGCGAGCCGACCGCGAAGAATTTCGTGGCGACCGCTATTGCGATCTGGCCGGTGGCATTGTCTTTGGCAATGATCGACCAGGTCATGGATTTAGCGCCCTGCGGCGTAGCCCTGCATGCCGCGGGCGTTGGCCGCGGCGCGGCGGCGGCGGCCGATTTTCGAGGCGGCGGTCAGGCGGCCCTCGGACCAATCCGGTCCGACCTCGACGAGATGTCCGCGCTCGCGCAGGTTCTCGATCGTCGCCTTGGGCACGCGGTTTTCAATCACCACCACGCCGGGTCTCGCGGTGCGCGGCCAGAACGAGATCGGGAAATGTTCGGAGTGCCAGGCCGGCGCGTCGATCGCCTCCTGCAAGTTCATCTTGGCGTGGACGTGCCGCAGGAAGAATTGCGTGATCCATTGATCCTGCTGGTCGCCGCCGGGCGAACCCCAGGACAGATACGGCTCGCCGTCGCGCAGCGCCATGGTTGGCGAGAGCGTGGTGCGCGGGCGTTTTCCCGGCGCGAGTGAAGCGGGCTGGCCTTCTTCGAGCCAGAACATCTGCGCGCGGCTGCCGAGGCAAAAGCCGAGTTCGGGGATCACGGGCGAAGATTGCAGCCAGCCGCCGGACGGCGTTGCCGAGATCATGTTGCCGGCCCGATCGATGATATCGAAGTGAACGGTATCGCCCCGGACCTCGCCGAAGCGGCCGACGGTTGGTTCGCCCGCGCCCATGGCGCCGACCGCCTCGCGCTGGCCTTCCTGGCGCCGCAGCTTCACCACGCCACCAAAACCTTCGACCGAGCCCGGAATGAATTCGAGCGAGGCTTTGTCCGAGATCAGCTTGCGCCGTTCGTCGTTATAGGCATCCGACAGCAGCGTGGCGATCGGTACCTCCACGAACTTGGGATCGCCGTAGAATTTCTCGCGGTCGGCATAGGCGAGTTTGGCGCATTCGATCTGGGTGTGGATGAATTCGGGCCCGGCAGGATCGAGTCCGTCGAGCTTAAAACCCTTCAGCAGCGCCAGTTGTTGCAGCATCACCGGCCCCTGACTCCAGACGTCGGCCTTGCAAACCGTATAGCGGCCGTAGTCATAGGTCAGCGGTGCTTCGATCGTCGGTTGCCAGCGCGCCATATCGTCGGCGGAAAGCACGCCGCGATGCGGCGACCCGCTCACATCCATCACTTCCTGCGTGCGGCAGAACTTGTCGATGGCTTCGGCCACGAAGCCTTTCGACCAGGTTTTACGCGCGGCTTCGATTTGTGCGTCGCGATCGCCGCCGGCGCTTTCAGCTTCTTTCAGGATGCGTGTATAGGTTTCCGCGAGCTTCGCATTCGTGAAGATCGAGCCCGGTTGCGGGACTTCATTGTTCGGCAGATAAACCGCGGCCGAGGTCGTCCAATATTGCCGGAACAATTGTTCGACGGTTTGGACGGTTGCGGCCGCGCGTTCCAGGAACGGATAGCCGTCGCGGGCGTAAGCGATCGCCGGTTCCAACACGTCGCGCAGCCGTAGGGTGCCGTAGTCGCGAAGCAACAGCATCCAGGATTCGAAGGTGCCGGGAATGCAGGCCGCGAGCAGCCCGGTGCCGGGCACCATCTCGAGCCCCTCGCTCTTGTAGTGCGCGATGGTGGCGCCCGCCGGTGCCGGCCCCTGGCCGCAAATCACCTCGGTGCGTCCGCGCTTGACGTCATGCACGATGATCGGCACATCGCCGCCGGGGCCGTTTAGATGCGGTTCCACCACTTGAAGGGTGAAGGCGGTGGCGACGGCGGCGTCAAACGCGTTGCCGCCTTTTTCCAGGATACCCATACCGACCGCGGTCGCAATCCAGTGGGTCGAGGTGACCACGCCGAACATGCCCTCGATTTCGGGGCGAGTGGTGAAGGGATCTGGATTGATGTTGCCCATGGGTATCCGTGGTTGTGATCACGCGTGAAAGCGCCGCAATTGACCATAGCCAGGGCGCTCTGCCAACTGGTGTCCCAGTTCTGACTTCGTACCCTGTTGCGGCTACCTCATTTACGAATGTCAGAACCAAAGGAAAACCAGAAATTATAAGTCCTGGAGCGGTTTTGGACTGACATTCGCTTGAGAACTCGCGGCAATACTGAAGCGAATGTCAAGTCCACCACACCAGCTTCCAGTCATTGTGATCACGCCTTTGGTGATCATACGCCGATCGCCACTTCAGCCGGATTGTTAACGGCGTGGCAGGCCACTCCGTTGATCAGCTGGGGGGTCTCGCGGCGGCAGCGGTCAAAGGCCAGCGGACAGCGCGGATTAAAGGCGCAGCCGGCCGGCGGGTTGATCGGGTTCGGAATTTCGCCTTTCACGGGAATACGCTGTCGGCCCGACATCGCGAGGTCCGGAACCGCGCCGAGCAGCATCTTGGTGTAGGGCATGCGCGGTGTATCGAAAAGCGCATGCGCGTCGGCAATCTCGACGACGCGGCCGAGATACATCACGCCGATGCGCTTGGCCATATGCCGCACCACGGCGAGGTTGTGGCTGATGAAGAGATAGGTAAGGCCGAACTTGTCTTGCAGGTCGCGCATCAAATTGAGGATTTGCGCCTGAACCGACACATCGAGCGCGGAGGTCGGCTCGTCGCAGACGATGAACTCGGCTTCCGAGGCTAGCGCGCGCGCAATCGCGATACGCTGGCGCTGGCCGCCGGAGAACTCATGCGGATATTTCCAGCCATCGTCGGCGTGGAGGCCGACCAAGCCGAGCAATTCGCCGACGCGAGCGCGAATATCGGATTCCTTTTGGATCAGGTCGAAGGCGCGGATCGGCTCGGCGACGATGGCATCGACCCGAAGCCGCGGATTGAGGCTCGCATAGGGATCCTGGAAAATCATCTGGATGCGGCGGCGCAACAGCCGTCGCGCCTGCGCCTGACGAGGATCGGTCATCGACACCCCGTCGATGACGACTTCTCCTGAGGTCGGCGGCAACAACCCCACCACCATCCGCGCCACGGTGGTTTTTCCCGAACCGGATTCCCCAACCAGCGCAAAGGTCTCGCCCTTGGCGACATCGAAACTGATGTCGTCGACCGCTTTGAGAAACTCCAGGTGTCCGCCTTCGAGAACACGATTGAGCCACGGCTTGGAGACGTCAAAGACGCGGCGCAGGTTTTTCACCTCGACAAATGTTTTTTCCGTCATGCCGCCGTGTCCTTGGTATCGGCGTCATAGAGATGGCAGGCGACCGACTGGGTGCCATGGGCGATCGGCTCAGGCCGCTCGGTGCGGCAGCGGTCGAACGCAAAAGTGCAGCGCGGGTTGAACGGGCAGCCCTGCGGAATCGCGGATAGCCGCGGCATGGTGCCAGGAATCTGGACCAGGCGCGCGGCGTCGCTGGCCAGCGTCGGGATCGCGCCCATCAGGCCCTTGGCGTACGGATGCAACGGATTTTGCACGACATCGTGCACCGGACCGATCTCGGCGATGCGGCCGGAATACATCACCGCGACGCGGTCGGAGGTCTCTGCGATCACGCCCATATCATGAGTCACGAGCATCACCGCGGTGCCGTGATCGCGTCCGAGCCGTTTGATCAGCGCAATGATCTGGGCCTGCACCGACACGTCGAGCGCCGTGGTCGGTTCATCCGCGATGATCAGCTCGGGCTCGGCGCAGATCGCGAGCGCAATGACGACGCGCTGCCGCATGCCGCCGGAGAATTCGTGCGGATAGGCATCGATGCGTTTCTCCGGTGCGGGAATGCCGACCTCGGCGAGCAGATCGATGGCGCGCTTGCGCGCCGCCGGTTCGGACAGATTGGTGTGGGTCCGGATGGTTTCGATCAGCTGATCGCCGATCCGGTAGAGCGGATTAAGGCTCGTCAGCGGATCCTGGAAAATCATTCCGATCCGCTTTCCCCGGATGCGCCGCATTTCTTCCGGCGGCAGATCGTCGATCCGCAAACCAGACAGATAAATCTCGCCGCCGGCGATGCGGCCGGGCCGGTCGATCAGGCCAATGACGGCGAGCCCTGTCACGGATTTTCCGGCGCCGGATTCGCCGACCACGCCCAGCACCTCGCCCTTGGCGATATCGAAGGAAACGCCGTCGATCGCGCGCAGCACCTGATGGCGGGTGGCGAATTCTACCCGCAGGTTACGCACGGAGAGGACTGGTTCGCTCATCTCAGTTTCGGGTTCAGCGCGTCGCGCAGCCAGTCGCCGAGCAGGTTGATGGACAGGATTAGCACCGCGAGCGCAAGACCAGGGAAGGCCACGATCCACCATTCGCCGGCGAACAGATAATTGTTGCCGATGCGGATCAGAGTTCCGAGCGAGGGCATGGTGTCGGGCATGCCGGCGCCGAGAAACGACAAGGTCGCCTCGGTAATGATCGCAAGCGCCAGATTGATGGTCGCGATCACCAGGATCGGACCCATCGTGTTGGGCAAGACATGCCGCAGCATGATGACGGGCGCGGGCAGACCGATCAGTTGCGCAGCCGCCACGTAATCCTTGTTTTTCTCCACCATCACCGAGCCGCGCACGGTGCGGGCATATTGCACCCAGAAGCTCAGGCCGACCGCGATCACCAGCACCGCAAGCGTGCTCATGGCATCGAGCCGATTGCCGAACAGCGATTTGGCGACCCCGTTGACCAGCAGTGCGATCAGGATCGCCGGAAAGGTGAGCTGCACGTCGGCGATCCGCATGATCAAGGCGTCGATTGCGCCGCCGAAATAGCCGGCAATCAGGCCAAGCGCGATGCCGAGCGCTCCCGAAAACACCACGCCGAGAATGCCGACGATCAGCGATATTCGCAAACCGTAGAGGATGGCGGACAGGACATCGCGGCCCTGTTCATCGGTGCCCAGCAAAAACGGGCTTTGGCCGTCGGCGGTCCAGAGCGGCGCGATCCGCGAATTGATCAGCTGGAGCTCGCTGGGATCGAACGGATTCTGAACCGCGATCAGCGGCGCTGCGATCGCCAGCACGAAGAAAAGCAGTGTCACGATGGCGGCCACCATCGTCAGCCGCGAGCGGCGGAATGAATAGAAGACGTCGCTATCGAGCGCGCGCCGAAGAAAGCTCGCAGTCGGCGCGTGGGTCGAAGGAGCTTGGGGGAGGGCGGCGTCGGACATGCGAACTTCACTCACGCCGGGCGGCCGACGCTGGCGCGCAGGCGCGGATCGACCACCGTGTAGAGTACGTCGACCAGGAGGTTGATGGTGACAAAGATCAGCGACACCATCAGCAAATAGGCTGCCATAATCGGGATATCGACATTCTGCACGGCCTGCACGAACAGAAGCCCCATGCCGGGCCATTGGAAAACGGTTTCGGTGATGATCGCGAATGCAATTACCGAGCCAAATTGCAGGCCCGCCACCGTGATCACGGGCACCAGCGTGTTCTTCAACGCATGCCCGAAATGGATGGCGCGGGTCGACAATCCGCGCGCGCGGGCAAAGCGGATGTAATCCGTGCGCAGGACCTCTAGCATCTCGGCCCGCACCAGCCGCATGATCAGCGTCATCTGGAACAGGCCGAGCGTGACCGATGGCAGGATCAGCGCTTTCAGCCCCGAGACCGTCAGAAGACCGGTGGTCCACCAGCCAAACCGTACGACGTCGCCGCGGCCGAACGAAGGCAGCCAGCCGAGCGTCACCGAGAACAGGTAGATCAGGAGAATACCGATCAGAAAGGTCGGCAGAGAAATGCCGATCAGCGAAATCGCCTGGAATAGTTTCGCAAGCAGCGTATCGCGCCGGAGCGCCGAATACACGCCCATCAGGATACCGAACAGCATCGCGAGAATGGTGGCGCAGGTCGCGAGTTCCAGCGTCGCAGGCATCCGTTCCTTCAGAAGGTCGGCAACCGGCAGGCGGAACTGATAAGAGATGCCGAACTTGAATTGCGCGGCGTTGGCGAAGTAGCGGGCGAACTGCACCGCTATGGAATCGTCGAGCCCGAGCGATTTTCTGATCTCCGCCCGCTCAGCGGACGAAGTGTCGATCGAAACGATCTGGCTGACGGGATCGCCAACGAAACGGAACATCGAGAACGAAATGATCCCGACGGCGATCAAGACACCGATCGCTTGGATGGCCCGGCGAAGCGTGAAAGCGAGCATATCTTCCTTTCACTTCTTCAAAGCGCGATACGCGCCGCCACCGTCGCGTTATTCCTGCTTCGTCGCCCAATAGAACAGAACCTGATTATCGGCGCGCTGGACGATTTTCACTTTTTTCGAAACGCCCCAGGCCAGCGACTGCTGATGCAGCGGGATATAGCCGTAATCCTTGATTCCGATTTCGAAGGCCTGCTTGATCATCTGGTCGCGCTTGGCGGTGTCGGTCTCGACCAGAACCTTGTCGGCGAGCGCGTCGAGTTCGGTGTTGCAATAGCCGCCGAGATTGGCCTCGCCCCGGGTAGGCACCTTGGGATCGTGGCAGCCCATGATGTCGTAGAGCACGTTATGGGAATCCATCGATGCCGGCGTCCAGCCAAGGAGGTAGAACGAGGTCTGGTAACCGCCGGGCTTGAGCACCTTGCCGAAATACTGCGCCTTGGGTTGCGCCAGCAGCGTGACCTTGACTCCTATGCGCGCGAGCATGCCGACCACCGCCTGGCAAATATCGGCGTCGTTGATGTAACGGTCGTTGGGACAGTCCATCGTGACTTCGAAGCCGTCGGGATAACCGGCTTCCGCCATCAGCTTCTTGGCGGCTTCCGGATCGGCCTTCGGACGGACGAAGTCCTTCGAGAGCGGGAATAGTTGTGGCGCGACCATCAGCGCCGAGGGCGTCGAGAGGCCGCGCATCACGCGGTTCTTGATCAGCTCGACGTCGATCGCCTTGTAGAAGGCCTCGCGGACACGGATGTCCTTGAACGGATTCTTGCCCTTGATGTTGGAGTATAACAGTTCGCTGCGCTCCTGGTCCATGCCGAGGAAGATCGTGCGAACTTCCATTCCGGTCAGGACAGTGGCGTTGCCGCCGGAATTCACGCGCTGAATATCTTGCGTCGGCACCGGCTCGATCACGTCCACCTCGCCTGACAGCAGCGCGGCCACGCGTGTCGAAGCCGATCCGATCGGCGTGAAGATGATTTCCTTGATGTTGTGTTCGGGCTTGCCCCACCAGCTCGGATTGACCTTGAACACGGTTTTTACGCCGGGCTGATGGCTTTCGATGATGAAGGGGCCGGTGCCATTTTCGTGCAGCGCGGCGTAGCTCGGCGTGGTGGCGGAGGCCGGCGTCGGCGCGACGGAATTATTTTCCTCGCACCATTTCTTGTCCATGATGAACCAGCCGTCCCATTGCGAGGTCAGGATGGGATTGGGCGAGTCGAGTTTGACGTCCACCGTGTAGTCGTCGATCTTGATGAACTTGGCGTCGGCGGGAACGTTGGTGAGGAAGTTCGAACCCTTGGCGCGGACGCGGTCAGCGGAAAAAATCACGTCGTCTGCGGTGAAGGGGTCGCCGTTGTGAAACTTGACGCCTTTGCGCAAGTGGAAACGCCAGCGGGTCGGCTCCGGGGTTTCCCAGCTTTCGGCCAGCGCAGGCGCAATCTTCAAATCCTTGTCGCGGGTGACGAGCCCCTCATAGACATGAGCATGATGGGCAATCGTCGTGGTTTCCTTGAGCGTATAGGGATCGAGCGATTTGAGCTCGCCCTGATTGGCGTAGCGTACGGTCTGGCTTGAGGCCGGCATCGCGGCAAAAGCGACAATCGAAGCGGTGGCCGTTGCAAGCAAGATCTGACGTAACGGCATTGGTTAAAGTTCTCCACGCTGGTGTACACTTCGCGCATGCAATAAAGATGCCCATGCCATGTTGCCAGAGTTTAGCCGCCGCGCAAAGGCGATTTCCCCTGGCTGCAATGGTTTGCGGGCATCTTGTCCTACCTAAGTTTAACGCTGGCGGCTTTGCGGATTTCGCCAAACTGACGGAGCGGTTGATGGCGGAACCTAAAGCCGATGTCCTCGTGCTGGGCGCGGGCATGGTCGGTGTGAGTGCGGCCCTGCACCTGCAAAAACTCGGGCGCGACGTCATCCTGGTCGACAGGAATGAGCACGCCGGCGACGAGACCAGCTATGGCAATGCAGGGATCATCGAATGCGCCTCGGTCTTTCCGCTCATGTTTCCCCGCGACCCCAAGCTAATCTTCCAGTACGCGCTTAACCGCTCGCCGAACTCGTATTATCGCATTTCCGAACTGCCGGAGTTTCTGCCCTGGCTGTTGCGCTACTATCTTGCGTCGTCGCCCGCGCGCGCCATGCAGAGCGCGATGGCGGAATGGCCGCTGATCCAGCGCAGCTTGATCGAACATGAGGCGTTGATCGCGGAGGCCGGTGTGCGCGAGCTTTTGCGCCGTACCGGCTGGCTCAAGCTGTTTCGCTCGCAAGCCAGTCTCGCTAAGGCCGTGCACGATTCCGAGCGGGTGAGGCAGTATGACGTTCCCAGCGAAATCCTCGATCGCGAAGCGATCGCAGCGCGCGAACCCAGCCTGACCGGAGATTTCGCCGGCGCCGTGTACTGGCCGACGCCTGGATTCATTGCCGATCCCGGCGCGCTCGCCAAGGCCTATGCGGCGCTGTTTGTCCGCAAGGGCGGCCGCTTTGTCGTGGCGGATGCGCGAACGCTCACGCAGGAATCCGGCGGATGGCGCGTCGATGGCGCTTCCGCGCGCGAGGTCGTGGTGGCACTCGGACCATGGTCCGATCTGGTGTTCCGCCCGTTGGGATATTCGATCCCGCTCGGGGTCAAACGCGGCTACCACTTGCATCTGAAGGCAGGCGGCAACGCCGTGCTCAACCATCCGGTTCTGGATTCCGATCTCGGCTACCTGCTCGCGCCGATGAACCGGGGCATTCGCCTGACCACCGGCGTGGAGTTTGCCCCCCGGGATGCTCCGCCGAGGCCGATCCAGGTTGAACAGGCGCTACCGCGGGCGCGAACCTTGTTTCCATTGGGTGAGCCCGTCGATGCAAGGCCCTGGATGGGGGCCCGGCCATGCCTGCCGGACATGCTGCCGGTGATCGGCCAGGCCCCGCGCCATCGCGGGCTATGGTTCGATTTCGGTCATCAGCACCATGGGCTCACACTCGGTCCCGTGACCGGCCGGCTGCTGGCGGAAATGATGACCGGCATGACACCCTTTACCGACCCGCGGCCCTACGCGGTCGAGCGCTTCTAGTGGTCCGATTCTAGCATTCGCACCCCTTCGCGGCGTCCACTTTTGCGAATGTTAGAATCAAAGGACCACCAGCAAATATAGGTTTCTAGTGGAGTTTCGGATTTGACATTCGCTTTCCGAGTTTGTGGCCAGGTGGTAGCGAATGTCAAATCCACTCCACTGATGACCATATCCGGCTTCTCCCTTCGGACGGCTTGCTTCCCGCACGAGGTCGTGGCGATATTGGCCGATATGAACAAGATAGCCAGGGAGTGCACATGAAGGTTAACGTGGAGATCGACTGCACGCCGCTAGAGGCGCGGCAGTTTTTCGGACTTCCGGATGTGCAGCCGATGCAGACGGCGGTGATGGAAAAGCTCCAGCACCAGATGATGGACAACATCCAGAAAGTCTCGCCTGAGGCGTTGATGCAAAGCTGGCTTTCGTTCGACCCGAAATTCGCCGAACGATTTAGCGATATGTTTGCGGCAATGACGGGCCTCGGCGGCACGCGGCCGTCCGACAAGAAATGACGTCTTCGCCTGACGGCGGCGACGGGCCGGCGGGAAGCAAGCTTCGCGCGCCGGGTCTTCGCGCGCCGGGTCTTGGCCTGCTTCTGGCCGAGATGCGGAGCATATTCGAATTCAATGCCAGCCTGATGATGTCGCCGCTGTTGCTGCGCGCGCCGAAAGGCGACGGTCACCCGGTGCTGGCCTTGCCGGGCTTTCTCGCCAGCGATCTGTCAATGGCGCCGATGCGCCGCTATTTGAAAGAACTCGGATACGACGCCCATGCCTGGCAGATGGGCCGAAACCTCGGCGGTCTTACGCGCGTGCGCGCCGCGTTACGCGAGCGGCTTGCGGAGATTCACGCCAACGCCGGCCGCAAGGTGACCGTGATCGGCTGGAGCCTCGGCGGCGTCTACGCCCGCGACCTTGCACTGCACGCGCCTGATATGGTGCGTTATGTCGTGACGCTCGGCAGCCCCTTTGCGAACGATATCCGCGCCACCAATGCAACCCGGCTTTACGAGGCGCTGTCCGGCGAGACCGTCGGCGAAGATCCCGAGTTTGTCAAAGCGCTCTCCGGCGATCTGTCGGTTCCGACGACCTCGATCTTTTCGCGCTCCGACGGGGTGGTGAATTGGCGAACCTGCCTGTTACGACCCTCGGCCAGCGCCGAGAATATCGAGGTCTACCTCGCGAGCCATGTGGGCCTCGGCGTCAACCCGGCGGTGCTGTGGGCGGTCGCCGACCGCCTGTCCCAGCAGGAAGGTCAATTCAGCCAATTTGACCGCTCCGGGCCCTTTGCCATTGCATATGCGCCGCCGGAGCGGGCACAATCCTAATTCAAAGTCCCTAAAAAGGGGCCGTCTGAACGCCGGAATCAAAAAGCACCAATCAAGGTGCGAGCCGTAACTGTTTGCGGGAGGGACCTATGAGCGACGCCAGGAAACTGTCGGCCATGGACGCGTCGTTTCTGTATCTGGAAACGCCGGAAATGCCGATGCATGTCGGAAGCATGGCGATCTTCCGTCTGCCCGAGGGGTACCGGGGCGATTTCTTCGAAGACTTCAAGGCGATGATCGCCTCGCGTCTGCACATCGCGCCGATCCTCAAATCCCGCCTCGAAAAAGCACCGCTCGACATCGATCATCCGTCCTGGGTCGAGGATGACCAGTTCGATATCGACCGCCATATCTTCCGCGCCAGCCTGCCGGCGCCGCGCGATCGCGCGACGCTCGAACGCATCGTCGGCTGGATGCATGCAAAACTGCTCAACCGCGCGCGTCCGCTCTGGGAGTTCTATGTCTTCGAGGGCATGAAGGACAACGAGATCGGGCTCTATTCCAAGATGCACCACGCCTGTATCGATGGCGGCGCCGGTGCGGCGCTGACCAATATGATCTACGATCTGACGCCGGTGCCTCGCGAAATCGAACCGCCGACGGAACGCGCCAAAGTCGGGCAGGAGCCGCGCGACATTGCCGCCAACCTCATCGATTCCTATCAGCAGCTGTGGCGTCAGCCGTTCGATGCCTCCGCGGCCGCCAAGGGCATCGAACTGCCGCGTTCCGGCAAGAGCGATCTCGGATCGATCCTGTTCGATAACGCGATGTTCCAGATCGAAAATGCTGTGAAATTTGCCGGCAATGTTCCGACCTTGCTCAAGAGCGTCTCGGAAGTGGTCGGCAAGATCGCCGATCCGAAATCGCGCGACAGCATTGTCGGCATGATGTCGCCGCCGACCCTCCTCAACAAACAGATCTCGTCCGAACGCAGCTTTGCGGGCGTCTCCATTCCGCTGTCGCGAGCCAAGGCGGTTGCGAAAGCGGCCGGTGGCAAGCTCAATGATGTCGTTCTGGCGATATCGAGCGGCGTGGTCCGGCGTTACCTGCTGGAACGTGGCGCGCTGCCCTCGAAGTCGATGACGGCGGCGGTTCCGATCTCGTTGCGAGAGGAGGGCAATACCGACTCCAACAACCAGGTGTTCGGCATGATCTGCTCGATCGCGACCAATGTCGAAGACCCGAAGACGCGGCTTCAGACGATCATCGCGCAGTCCACCAAATCCAAGGAGATATCGCACCCGTTGCGTGCCTTGATGCCGCAGGTGTCGAACGTCTCGATGCTGGGTGCACCGATCATGGTGCAGATTCTTGCACTGCTCTACAGCCGCTCAAGTTTGTCGGATGTGTTGCCGCCAACTGCCAATATCACGGTGTCGAATGTGCCAGGGCCGCGGCAGACGCTTTATGCGGCGGGAGCGGAGCTTCTGCATATCTTCCCGGTGTCGATCTCCACCCATGGACTGGCGCTCAACATCACCGTGCAAAGCTACCGCGATCAGCTCGACTTCGGGTTTATTTCCGGCGCCAATATCATTCCGCATGTCGAGGTGCTCTGCAACACGGTGCCGGAGGAATTTGCGGCGTTGGAAGCTGCCTTCGCGCCGCCATCGGCCGAGGTGAAAGGCGCGGCCGAGTAGGGCGAATCCATGATTGAAATGCCGCCGCTGCAATTCGCCGACACCAACGGGATTCGGATGGGCTTCTACGAAGCGGGTCCGAAAACCGATCGTCCCCCGGTCGTTCTTTGTCATGGTTGGCCCGAGATCGCATTCTCCTGGCGCCACCAGATCAAGGCGCTGGCGGAGGCCGGGATTCGCGTGATCGCACCCGATCAGCGCGGTTATGGCGCGACCGACCGGCCGGAGCCGGTCGAGGCCTATGATCTGATACATCTGACCGGCGACCTCGTCGGCTTGCTGGATCATCTGAAAATCGACAAGGCGATTTTCGTCGGCCATGACTGGGGCGGGTTTGTTGTCTGGCAGATGGCGCTTCGGCATCGCGATCGCGTCGCCGGCGTGGTCGGCGTCAACACGCCACATTATGATCGCGCGCCTTCCGACCCGATCGAATTGATGCGCAAGCGTTTCGGCGATCAGATGTATATCGTGCAGTTTCAAAATCCCGCGCGCGAAGCGGATGCGATATTCAACAGCCGGGTGGAGCAGACTTTCGATGCCTTCATGCGCGAGCCGTTGCCACGCAAGGAAGCCTTGCCGGCGGAGCCCGTGACGGCAGGCGTCGGTGCTTCGCCGAAGCTCAATCTCGCATTTCCGCAGATAATCGCGGCCTATGACGCCAAGTACGATCCGCGCAAGCCGATCCTGTCCACGGAAGAAAAGCAGGTCTTCGTCGATACCTTCACCAAGAGCGGTTTCACCGGCGGCATCAACTGGTATCGCAACTGGACGCGGAACTGGGAGCGCGCGGCCGGCCTCGACCATACCGTTCGCGTGCCGACGCTGATGATCATGGCGGAGAACGACGCCGTGCTGCCGCCGTCGGCCACCGACGGCATGGAAAGGCTGGTGCCGGACCTCGAGAAATATCTGGTGCGCGGCAGCGGACATTGGACGCAGCAGGAAAAGCCGGAAGAAGTCAGCGCCAAGCTGATCGAATGGCGGCGAAAGCGGTTTGGGTGACGACGTAGTCGTCATTCTGGGATGGTCCGAAGGACTGGACCCGGAATCTCGAGGTTCCGGGCTCGGTGCTTTGCATCGCCCCGGAATGACCATGAAGAAGCGAAGGACATTTCTACAGATGGCGTCGACCAACCGATTGAGCCCGATCCCGCAGCCGCCGACCAAACCGGTGGTCGGCAACATGCTGTCGCTGGATTCGACCGCACCGGTGCAAAATCTGGCCCGGCTCGCCAGGGAGCTCGGACCGATCTTCTGGCTCGACATGATGGGCGCGCCGGTCGTCTTTGTCGCCGGCCACGACCTTGTCGATGAACTCAGCGACGAGAAGCGCTTCGACAAGGCGGTGCGCGGGCCATTGCGGCGGGTGCGCGCGATCGGCGGCGACGGCCTTTTCACCGCCGATACCGACGAGCCGAACTGGAGCAAGGCGCACAACATCCTGCTGCAGCCGTTCGGCAACCGCGCCATGCAGTCCTATCACCCGAGCATGGTCGATATCGCCGAGCAGCTGGTGAAGAAATGGGAGCGACTGAACGCCGACGAAGAGATCGACGTCGTCCACGACATGACGGCGCTGACACTCGACACCATCGGGCTGTGCGGGTTCGACTATCGTTTCAATTCGTTCTACCGCCGCGATTATCACCCGTTCGTAGCGTCGCTCGTGCGCTCGCTCGAAACCATCATGATGATCCGCGGCTTGCCGCTGGAAAATCTCTGGATGCAGAAACGGCGGCGGGATATGGCCAGCGACGTCGAATTCATGAACAAGATGGTCGACGAAATTGTCGCCGAGCGGCGCAGGAATGCGGCCGCCGCCGACGACAAGAAGGACATGCTTGCGGCCATGATGACCGGCGTCGACCGCGCCACCGGCGCGCAACTCGACGACGTCAACATCCGTTACCAGATCAACACCTTCCTGATTGCGGGCCACGAGACCACGAGCGGGCTGTTGTCCTGCACGATCTACGCGCTTCTGAAGCATCCGGAGGTGTTGAAGAAAGCCTATGGAGAAGTCGATCGCGTGCTCGGGCCCGATGTTAATGTCAGGCCAACCTATCAGCAGGTGACGCAGCTGACCTACGTCACGCAGGTGCTCAAAGAGGCCTTGCGGATGTGGCCGCCGGCACCGGCCTATGGCATTTCGCCGCTGAAAGACGAGACCATCGGCGGCAAATACAAGCTCAGGAAAAACACTTTCATCACAGTGCTGGTGCTGGCGCTGCATCGCGACCCTTCCGTGTGGGGCCCCAATCCCGATGCGTTCAACCCGGAGAATTTTTCGCGCGAGGCAGAAGCCGCGCGCCCCGTCAACGCGTGGAAGCCGTTCGGTAACGGGCAGCGGGCCTGTATCGGCCGCGGCTTTGCGATGCACGAGGCGGCGCTCGCGATCGGCATGATCCTGCAGCGCTTCAAGCTGATCGACGTGCATCGTTACCAGATGCAGCTGAAGGAAACGCTGACGATCAAACCGGACGGCTTCAAGATCAAGGTACGGCCGCGAACCGATCAGGAGCGCGGTAGCTTCGTCGGGACTGCTACTGCCGCGCCGGCCGCGAATTCGGTTGCGCCGCGGGCGCGGACCCGTCCCGGCCACAACACGCCGCTGCTCGTATTATATGGATCCAACCTCGGCACCGCCGAAGAACTCGCCACCCGCGTTGCCGATCTCGCCGAGATCAACGGCTTTGCGACCACGCTCGCCCCACTTGACGATCATGTCGGGAAATTGCCGACGCAAGGGGGCGTCCTGATCTTCTGCGCTTCGTATAATGGAGCAGCGCCCGACAACGCCACGCAATTCATCAAATGGCTCGGCGGTGACTTGCCAAAGGACGCGTTCGCGAAATTGCGTTACGCCGTGTTCGGCTGCGGTAACAGCGACTGGGCTGCGACTTATCAATCGATACCGCGGTTCATCGACGAACAACTGGCCGCGCATGGCGGCAAGGGCGTCTATGAACGTGGCGAGGGCGATGCCCGCAGCGATCTCGACGGCCAGTTCGAGCGGTGGTTTGCCAAGGCAGCGCCCCAGGCCGTGAAGGAATTCGGCGTCGACACCGGTCTGAGCCGCAGTGCCGAAGACGAGCCGTTGTACAGCATCGAGCCGCTGGCGCCGTCGGTCAGCAACGTCGTGGTCGCGCTGGGTGGCGCCGCGCCGATGCAAGTTCTCATCAATACCGAGTTGCAGAACAAGAACGGCCCCAATGCCTCCGAGCGATCGACCCGGCATATCGAGGTGCAGTTGCCGCCCGGCGCCCTCTACCGCGTGGGCGATCACTTGAGCGTCGTGCCGCGCAACGATCCGGCGTTGGTGGACTCGGTTGCCCGCCGTTTCGGCTTTCTTCCCTCCGATCAGATCCGTCTGCAAGTCGCCGAAGGCCGACGTGCCCAACTGCCGCTCGGTGAAGCCTTATCGGTCGGACGGTTGTTGACGGATTTTGTCGAACTGCAGCAGGTCGCAACCCGCAAGCAAATTCAGATTCTATCGGAGCACACGCGCTGTCCGGTGACGAAGCCGAAGCTCTTGGCTTTGATCGGTGAGGACGCCGCGTCGAGCGAGCGCTACCGGGCCGACATTCTGGGCAAGCGCAAATCGGTGTTCGATCTGCTGGAAGAATATCCGGCCTGCGAACTGCCGCTACCTGTCTATCTTGAAATGCTCTCGCTGCTCGCCCCGCGTTACTACTCGATCTCCTCGTCGCCATCGGTCGATGCCTCGCTTTGCAGTATCACTACCGCGGTGGTCGAGGGGCCGGCGGCTTCAGGCCGCGGTACCTATAAAGGCATCTGTTCGAACTATCTTGCCGGCCGTCGCGCCGGCGAAACGATTTACGCGACCGTGCGCGAAACCAAAGCGGGCTTCCGTCTGCCGGCCGATCCCGCGGTGCCGATCATCATGATCGGTCCCGGTACGGGGCTTGCGCCGTTCCGCGGCTTTCTTCAGGAGCGCGCCGCGCAAAAGGCCAAGGGAGCCGCATTGGGGCCGGCGATGCTGTTCTTCGGCTGCCGTCATCCCGAGCGGGACTATCTCTATGCCGACGAGCTGAAAGGCTTTGCCGCCGATGGCATCACAGCGTTGCACACCGCGTTTTCGCGCGGCGACGGTCCGAAAACCTACGTGCAAAATCTGATCGCGGCCGAGAAGGATCGCGCCTGGGCGCTGATCGAGCAGGGCGCGATCATTTATGTCTGCGGCGACGGCGGCAAGATGGAGCCGGACGTCAAGGCGACACTCGTTGCGATCTATCGCGAGCGTAGCGGCGCTGATGCTCCGGCCGGCCAGCGCTGGATCGACGACCTCGGTGCGAAAAATCGCTACGTGCTTGACGTCTGGGCGGGCAGTTAATTTTTACCGCTGCGGCGGCAACTTCTCGAAGCTCGGCATTCCCTCGGGGATCGCGTGGAACGCCTGCTTGTCGCAGGTGTAGATCGCTGTTTGCGGAAGACCATAAAGCGCGGGATCGTCAAGTGTGCCGGCTTTCAGGATCACGGCCGGCAGTCCCGGCCGGAGCGTCGTCAGATGCGTGCCGCATTCGCTGCAGAATTCACGGGTCACGGCGCCTTCAAGGTCGCTGCGGCTAAATTGCTGCGGCTTGCCCTTGCTGTAGCTGAAGCCCTTGACCGGCATCAGCATGAAAAAATTGGGACCGCCGCCGGAAAAGTATTGGCATTCCCGGCAATGGCATTGACCCTTGAACATGGGATCGCCTTCGGCGGCGTAGCGCACTTTTCCGCAATAGCATCCGCCTTCGAGTTTCATGGCGCTCTCCTCTCAATGCATCGTGGTCGTGGACGCCGCATGCGCATGCTTGTCGATCGCGTCGATGATCTGCGGCCACATTTGCATCGGCAGCGCGTGGCCCATGCGTTCGATCATGACCAGCTTGGCGCCGGGAATTGAAGCCGCGGTATCCTTGCCGCCCGCTGGATGCACTAGGGGATCGACGGTGCCGTGAATGACCAATGTCGGGGCCTTCACACTGCGAAGCCGCTGCTTGCGGCTACCGGAGGCGAGAATGGCGCGAAGCTGGCGGCCGACGCCGGCCGGATTAAGTCCGCGGCCGAAGGTGCGCTCCGCACGTGCGGGGTCTAGCGCTTCGTCGTCCGGGAAGGAACCTGCGCGCAGGACTTTCCAGGTCTTGCCGAAGCGCGCGATATATTCCTCTTTCGATTTCGGCGGCGGCGCCATCAGCACAGCCATGGCCTCCCGGGTCGGGCCGGGAATTCTCGGATTGCCCGTGGTCGACATGATGGAGGTGAGGGAACGAACACGTTGAGGAAACGAGATCGCGATTTCCTGCGCGATCATGCCGCCCATGGACGCGCCGACCAGATGGGCAGACGCAATGCCGAGCGCATCCATCAGTCCGACCGTATCTTCCGCCATGTCGCTCAAGCGGTACGGCGCCTTCACCGGGATCTTCAGGAAGCGCAGCTTGAGCAGTTCCAGCGGGGTCAGTGGCTTGCCGCCGGACAGTCTGCTGGACTGGCCGATATCGCGATTGTCGAAACGGATGACGCGAAAGCCGCGCGCGGCGAGCCGCCGGCAGAAATCATCGTCCCACTGGATCATCTGGGCGCCCAGCCCCATGATCAGGATCAGCGGTTCCGCGGCCGGGTCGCCGAAGATTTCGTAGCAAAGCTCGATGCCGTTGGCGTGCGCCATCTGCGGCGGCTGGGGGGCGGACAGGTTCACCTTGGCGTTTCCTTTTTTGTGCGCATTTTATGACACGCTTTTTCGCGCTGCAGAAGACGCCATGCATCAAATTGCGGGAGTGCGGTTGACCGGCCTCATGCGAGGGTGTCGTATGACAGGGATCTTGAGGCGGCTTTCCCGCTTTACGGAATAAGTCCGTCTCTTTTCGACGCGACGGCGTCGTATCGCGATCATGCTGGAGAACGCCGATGGCAGACAAGAGCAACGATCCGGACGCGCTGTGGCAGCATATGATCGGCGAGATGGAGAAGGGATTTAACGCCTTCGCCAATCAGGCGATGGCCTCGCCGCAATTCAGCAAGGTGGTCAATCAGGTCGGTGGTGCAACGGCCGGCGCCCAAAAGCAGCTCAGCGAGCTCATGGAGAAATATCTCCTGACGATGAATCTGCCGAGCCGGTCGCAGATGATCGGCATGGCCGAGCGGTTGCAATCGATCGAAGGGCAGCTCGGCGAGATCAAGGCGATGCTGCATCAAATGCAAGGCGCTGCGGCCAGCGCGTCGGGCGGATCTCCGCAGGTGCCAAAGCCGCCGCGCACCAAACGGCCGCCTCTCGCGGACGGAGGGCAAAAATGACGGCCGCCGGCCCGGATCTGGCGAATCTCGATCTGGTCAATCTCGACCTTGCCTCGATCCCGGCGCGGATTCAGTCCGAGGTGCAGCGTGCGATCCAGCGCAGCATCAAGGGCGTCGAATATATCTCGACCTCGGGGCCGTCGCTCGGTCTGACGCCGAAAGATATTATCTGTTCCCGCGGCACGATGAACCTCTATCACTATCGGCCGCTAGCGGATGAAATCTACCGGGTGCCGATCCTGATCGTGATGGCGACGACCAACCGCGGCTACATCCTTGATATGGTGCCGGGCCAGAGTTTCGTCGAGTTTCTTCTCAAGCGCGGCTACGACGTCTACATGCTGGACTGGACCGCGCCGAAGCCCGAGGAGAAGAGCTTGCGTATGGAGGACTATGTCCTCGATTTCATTCCGGATTGCGTGCGGCAGGTGCAGCGCGATTCTGGTGAAAGCGACCTCACTGTGGTCGGCTATTGCTTCGGCGGCGTGCTGTCGCTGCTTTACGGTTCGATTTTTGCCGATGGGCCGATGAAAAACCTGATCTGCTTCACGACGCCGGTCGATTTCCGCGAGATGAAGCTATTCCAGAATTTCTCCGACCGCCGCTATTTCGATGTCGATCGTCTCGTCGACAGCGTCGGTAACGTGCCGCCGGAGATGATCCTTTCTTCCTTCGAGATGTTGCGGCCGGCCTCGCGCGCGGCAAGCCAGGTGCAATTATGGGAAAATATCTGGAACGACGAGTTCGTGAAATCGTACCGGATGTTCGATCGCTGGGCGACCGATACGCTGCCGCTGGCGGGCGAATATTTCCGCGCCATCACCAGGGACCTGATGTGGGACAACAAGCTCTATAACGACGTCATGACCGTCGGCGGCCGGAAAGCGGATATCGCCGATATCAAGGTGCCGGTTTTGCACGCGGTCGCCGAGCACGACCATATCGTTCCCTATAGCGCCGCGCGTCCGCTGATCGAGAAGATCGGATCAGCCGACAAAGAGGAAGTCATCCTCAAGGGCGGTCATGTCAGCCTGGTCGCCGGCCCCAACGCCGTCCGGCGGCTATGGCCGAAACTCGATTCATGGTTGTGCGGGAGATCGATATGAGCGAGGCACGTTCCTACCCGCGTCGGGTGAACACGGAAGCGGGTGAGATCGAGTTCCACATGATGACGCGCGCCGACGAAGCCGCCGTGCTCGATTTTGCGAAGGCTTTGCCGACTCACGATCTGCTCTTCCTTCCGCGCAACATCAGCCAGCCGAAAGTACTGTCGGCCTGGGTCAACGAGATCGAGCGCGGCGATATCGTAAGCCTGCTCGCACTCAAGGACAGCGCAGTGGTCGGATGCGGCACGCTGGTCAGGGACCAGCATTCCTGGTCACCCCATGTCGGTGAAATCCGGATGGTGGTTTCGCTCGATGTGCGCGGGATCGGGGTCGGAAGGGCGCTGTCGCAGGAGATCTTTGCGCTGGCGCTCGGTGCGGGCCTCGACAAGCTGACCGTGCAGATGACGGTGGACCAGCGGGCGGCCATCGCGCTGTTTGAAAGCCTCGGATTCAAGGCCGAGGCGCTGCTTCGCGACCATGTCAGAGATGCCGACGGCCAGACGCACGATATCGTCGTTCTCGGGCACAAAGTGGCGCAGGTGCGGGCACGAATGGAGGCCTATGGGCTTCCGGCGGCGGTGACGCCCTCTTGATAGGCCCAAATCGGCCGTTTCCCTGAGCAAATTGCTCGCTTATTCCTCTAATCACGAGTTTGTGATATTGCAATGCACCATTGATGTTGCGATGCACCATTAACTATGCCATATGGAGGTTACCCCGGGCCAAACGGACGGGGTGAGCCCATAGCTCAAACCGAGGATGGAGAGACCCCATGACCACCGATACCAATTCAGTGCTGAACAGCTTCAAAGACGCTTTCGCGCCCGTCACCGAAGCCTTCAAGAACTTCCAGAACCTGGAAGTCCCCGAGGCTGCCCGCGATTTCGTGAAGAAGCAGGCTGAGACTGCCAAGGAGCGCGCTGCCGACTTCTATGCAGGTTCCGAGAAGGCCACCGGAGTGATCGAGTCCGCCGTGACGGGTTCGGTCAGCGAAGCCGCCAAGATCAGCCGCAATATCCAGCAGGCAATCTACCAGGATGCCGAGGCTTTCTTCGCCGGCGTCGACAAGCTCGCGACCGCGAAGTCGTTCAACGAAGCCGTCCAGATCCAGTCGGATTTGCTCCGTGCGCATGGCGAGACCGTCGTGTCGCGTGCCAAGGCTTCGACCGAGTATCTCGGCAAGCTTGTCACCGAGGGTGCCAAGACAGCTCAGGACAACCTGGCCAAGGTCTACACTAAGACTGCCTGATCGCTGCTTTCAAGCTGGCGTCACCTTTCAAGGCCCGCTTTGGCGGGCCTTATTTTTTCGACGCGCTTCCACCTTGCGCTGCAAGAGGTCGACCGGGCGCTGGCGGGCCGGGTGTGATTTTCGTGCGTTTTGCCGGCGGCGGCTATTGTCCTGCCCGTCGGCTGCGGCTTGAATGACCAAATCGGCGCCATAGCTTTTTCTTGAGCCTCGAGAAGAGAGATCCGATGTCAGCGACTGCCCAGACGTTGCGCCCACCGTCGAAGACCCTGATGTTTCTCGAGGGGCGGGCGATCCATGAGTTTGGCGCATTTATCGGCGCCTTGCCGATTCTCGGCCTGGCGCCGCGGGGCGACGGGCATCCTGTGCTTGTGCTTCCGGGCCTCGTCGCGTCCGATACCTCGACCCGGCCGCTGCGCAGCTTCCTGCAAAATAAAGGTTACGCCGTCAGTGGCTGGCGGCAGGGCCGCAATCTCGGGCTGCGCGAGGGCGTGCAACAGGCGATGGTCGATCTTGTCCACGAACTCAGCGACACGCACAGCCGCAAGATCAGCCTGATCGGCTGGAGCCTCGGCGGCCTTTATGCGCGCCAGCTCGCCAAGATGATGCCTGACCGGGTGCGCTCGGTGATCACGCTCGGCAGCCCGTTCGCCGGTCACCCCAAGGCCACCAACGCCTGGCGTGTCTATGAAATGGCAAGTGGCCGCCGCGCCGAAGAAGACCATCGCTTCGGTGGCTCGCTGTCGGAACCGCCGCCCGTGCCGACCACGGCGATCTTCAGCCGCACCGACGGCATCTGTGCCTGGCAGGGCTGCAAGGAAACTTCGTCGGCGATTGCCGAAAGCATCGAGGTCGAAAGCAGCCATTGCGGCATGGGTCATCACCCGGCCGTCGTCTATGCGGTAGCCGATCGCCTCGCCCAGACCGAAGGCCAATGGAGGCCGTTCGACCGCTCGGGCTGGCGCAGCCTCGTCTATCCCGATCCGAACCGGTAAAGTCGCTCGCCTCGCCTCCGGTGCAGGGAGGCTCTCGAACGGCGAGCCGGCATTGTCGCATTTAGCAAAACTGCGCTAAGCGTGGGTGAGACGAAGTTGCCGTGCTTTCGGCAATTTCGGCTGATGCGGTGATTTTCGAAAATCCGGAAAGTGCGATGCTGTCAGAGAATAAATCAAACACCCACCCGGTATCCGTCGAGGCGCGTTGCTCACGGCTGAACCTCAAGGCCGCGACGCCGGCCGAGGTGGCGCCGGTTGTCGAGTGGCATCCGTTGTCGCGCAGCGATGATCAAGTGCTGATCGAAATCAAGGCGGCTGCCGTCAATCCCTCCGACATCAAGGCGGCGACCGGGTTGATGCCTTACGCAGTATTTCCGCGCACCTCGGGCCGCGACTATGCCGGGGTGGTGATCGACGGACCGGTCGGCACGATCGGCCGCGAAGTGTTCGGCTCGTCCGGCGATCTCGGAATTCGTCGCGACGGCACCCATGCCACGCATCTTGTCGTCGAGGCCGAGGCCGTCGTGGAGAAGCCGAAGAACCTCTCATGGGCGGAAACCGCCGGGATCGGCGTGCCGTTCGTCACCGCGACCGAAGGCTTTCGCCGCGCCGGGATGCCAAAGAGTGGCGAGACGGTGCTGATCTTCGGCGTGACCGGCAAGGTCGGACAGGCCGCCGTTCAGATCGCGAGCTGGCGTGGCGCGCGCGTGATCGGCGTGGCGCGCAAGCAGGAGGCTTATGCCGGACACACCAACGGGCCGGTCGAGATGATAGATTCCTCGGCAATCGACGTGGCGGCCCGCGTTCGCGAAATGACGGACGGGAAGGGAGCCGACATCGTGTTCAACACGGTCGGCGATCCGTATTTTCAGGCGGCCCACAAATCGCTCGCGCTGCGCGGGCGCCAGATTCTGATCGCCGCGATCGACCGCATCGTGCAATTCAATATTCTCGAGTTCTATCGCGCCCAGCACACCTATGTCGGCATCGACACGCTGGGCCTTTCGTCGGTCGTATCGGGAGCAGTGCTTCGCGAACTGGTTCCCGGCTTTCTCAGCGAGCACCTCAAGCCGTTCGCGATCCGCCCCGGAGCGGTCTATCCCCTGGAAGACGCGAAGGCTGCATTTCTCGCGGTTGCAGACTCCTCCCGTGACCGCATCATCCTGCGGCCATAACGCAGCGGGACACTAGATGCCGGTCCATTTTAATATCGTCGTCGGCGCCGGCCTTCTGATCGGGCTTGCCTACGGCGTCGTCGGGCTTTTGAGCGGCTTCTGTCTGTTGAGCAGCTTGCGCGGCTGGTGGTCGGAAGGTGACAGCCGCCTGATCCGCACCTTTGCACTGGCGTTCGCGGTCGCTGTTGCGGCAACGCAGCTCCTCGCGGGATACGGCGCCGTCGATCTCAGCAAATCGGTTTATCTTCAGCCGTCGTTCTCAGCGCCGTTGATGTTTGCCGGTGGCGTTTTGTTCGGTTACGGCATGGTGCTTGCGAACGGCTGCGGCTCGCGTGCGCTGGTGCTTCTTGGCCGCGGCAATCTCCGTTCGCTGGTTGTGGTGATCATGCTTGGCATCACGGCGCAAATGACGCTGCGAGGATTGATTGCGCCGGCGCGGATCGCTCTGTTGCAGGCATCATCGACCAAGCCAGCCTATCTGACGTTGGCGGAACTGCTGCGAACGGTCGGCGGCGAGGTGTCCGGGCGAATGATCGTGGCCTCGGTGATTTCTGTCGGTCTGATTATCTTTGCGTTTGCTCACACGCCGTTCCGGCGGTCGGGATGGCAGATCGCCGCGGGAGTTGCGGTCGGCTTGCTGGTGGCGGCGGGATGGTTTGCGACCGGCTATCTCGGCGCGGATGAATTCAATCCGGCCGCGGTCACCTCGCTCACCTTCATCGCGCCGGTCGCCGATACGGTGCAATATGTGATGCTGTCGACCGGACTGACGCTCAATTTCGGCATCGCCATGGTTTTCGGTGTATTCGCCGGCAGCTTGTTGACGGCGCTCGTCACGCGACGTTTCCGCCTGGAAGGCTATACGTCACCCCGGCACATGCTCCGTTCGATGAGCGGCGCGGCGCTGATGGGATCGGGAGGCGCGATGGCGCTGGGTTGTTCGATCGGGCAGGGGCTGACGGGAATTTCGACGCTGGCGCTCTCTTCCTGTGTCGCCGCCGCCGGCATCATCTTGGGATCGGCTGCAGGCCTGCGCGGCGTGCTTCGCGTACCGCCGCTAGAGGCGTCTGACATCGCGCGCTAGAGTTTTATTTTGACGCTTTTTCTTTACGCGAACCGGTTCCCACCCTCGGATCAAGTCCGAGGGCATGCTTCGCTCGAAAACGCTATCGATCCACCGCGCTGGTCAGAATCCGCACCTCCGAGGTCAAGGTTCGGTGCACCGGGCACTTGTCGGCGATTTCCATCAATTTCTTGCGCTGCTCGGCGTCCAGTGGCCCTTCCATGGTAATGACCCGATCGATCTGATCCAGCATGCCGGCCTCGGTTTCGCATTCGGCGCAATCTTCCGCGTGAATCTTGCTGTGCCTCAGCGTCACCGTGGTTCGTTCCAGCGGCAGCGACTTGCGCTCGGCGTAAAGCCGCATGGTCATCGAGGTGCAGGCGCCCAATCCCGCCAGCAAAAAATCATAGGGAGCAAGGCCGGTGTCGTCGCCACCGGCGGCCGCAGGCTCGTCGGCCAGCAACTGATGCGGCCCGACCGAAACGGTTTGCTGGAATTTGCTGTTGCGGGTCTCGCGCACCACGACCTCGCGCGGCGCGCTGATATCATCGGCGGCTTCGTCGGGCTTTTGGGCATCCAGGTAGCGCGAGGCCCAGGCGGCGATGACGTCGGCGACATAGGCGGAGTCGCGCCGATCGCTCAGCAGATGGTTGGCGCCCGCCAACGATACAAAACTCTTGGGATGTTTGGCCGTGACGAAAATGCGGGTCGCATTGTCGATGCCGACGGTGTCGTCCGTCGGCGCGTGCATGACGAGCAATGCTTTGTGCAATTTGGTGATGTGATCCATCAGGCTGTGCTCGGCGACGTCGTCGAGAAAAGCGCGCTTGATCGTGAACGGGCGGCCTGCAAGGGATACTTCCGCCTCGCCGTCCTTGCGGATTTTCTCGATTGAATCGGCAAACTGGCCGGTGACGTGCGTGGGATCGGACGGTGCGCCAATGGTCACGACGGCCTTGGCGTCGGGAATTTGTCCGGCTGCAGCCAACACGGCGGCGCCGCCGAGGCTGTGGCCGATCAAAAGCGCGGGCGCCTTGTAGGTTTGGCGCAAGTGGTCGGCCGCGCGCACGAGATCGGCAACGTTGGAAGAGAACGTCGAATTGGCAAAGTCGCCTTCGCTTGAACCGAGACCCGTGAAATCGAACCGCAAAACCGCGATGCCCTTGGCGGCGAGCGCCACCGCGATCCGTTTGGCCGCCAGCCCGTCCTTGCCGCAGGTGAAGCAATGCGCAAACAGCGCGTAGGCGTGAACGGGGCCGTCCGGCGTATCCAATGCGGCGGCTAGCTGCTGGCCCTCCGAACCCATGAATTGAAATCGTTCAGTGGGCATGCGCGTCTCCGTGTTTTGCAGGGCATCACCTCTTCGGAAAAAGGTGGTGCCCTGGAAAGGCTCTCTATTCGTGGCGATGCATCGCCGATTCATGCTTGGTGTCTCGCATGGTCGAGTAAATGATGAGCGACAGAAGAATGATGCCGGACAGATAATAGTAGAACCACTCCTCATGGCCGAGGCTCTTGAAATAAAGCGCGATCGCGGGCGCCGTGCCGCCGAAGATCGAGACCGTGATCGAATAGGGGATGCCAACGCCCATCGCCCGAATCTTGGTCGGAAACAGCTCCGCTTTAACGACGGCGTTGATCGAGGTGTAGCCGGCCGTAAAGATCCAGGCCGCGCAGATCAGGACAAATGCCATCAACGGCGACTTGCTCGCCTTCAACTCAGTCAGGATCGGCACGGTAGCCAGCGTTCCAACCACGCCGAAGAAGATCAGAACCGGCTTGCGGCCGATCCGGTCCGATATGGCGCCGTAGATCGGTTGCAGGATGGTCGCAAACACCAATGTGCCGAAGATCACGAAGGTGGTCTGATCCTCGGTGAGGCCGACCGACAATCTGACGAAAGTCTGCATGTAAGTCGTGAAAGTGTAAAAGGCCGCGGTGCCGCCCGCCGTCAGTCCAACCACCAGCAGGAGCTCGCGCGGGTAATGTAACAGACCCAGGATCGAGCCGGTCGGCTTTACGACTTTCTTGGCTTCTTCAAACGCCTCGGTCTCATGCAGGTTGCGCCGCATGACGGCGGCAATAATGGCGAGCGCTGCGCCGATCACGAAGGGAATTCGCCAGCCCCACGCCTTCAATTCTTCCGGCGTCAGGAAAATCTTTTGCAGAAGCAGGAGCACGATGATCGCGGTGAGCTGCCCGCCGATCAAAGTGACGTATTGGAAACTCGAATAGAAGCCGCGGTGCTTGGCATCGGCAACCTCGCTGAGATAGGTCGCGCTGGCGCCGTATTCGCCGCCGAGACTCAATCCTTCGATGACGCGTGCCAGTGCCAGGATCGCCGGCGCGGCTAGGCCGATCGAGGCGTAGGTCGGCGTGACCGCGATGATCAGCGAGCCGAAGCACATGCAGACGACGGACAGCGTTAACGACAGCCGCCGGCCGTGATGGTCGGCGATATAGCCGAACAGCCAACCGCCGAGCGGGCGCACCAGGAAGGTTGCGGCGAACAGCACGGCGGCGTTGAGCTGCTGCACCACCGGATCGCTGTTGGGGAAGAAGGCCGGCGCGAAGTACAGCGCAAACGCCGTATAGGCGTAAAAGTCGTACCACTCGACGAGATTGCCGACGGATCCGATGAAGATAGCTTTCACCCGGCGCTGGACGTCATGGATATCGAGATGGTCGTCGGCGCTCAGAACTGCAGCTTGCTCGGTCACGTTTGCTCCCCCAGAGGTGTTTTTGAAAAGACGAAAGGTAGCGCGGTTAGGCCTTCCCAAACAGGATTGGAAGTTGCCGCGGCCCGCGCACCGTACCTTCCGAGAAGGCGACCTTGCCGGCGGGATCCAGCCTGAAATCGGGAATGCGCTTGAGCCACTCCTCGATCGCGACCGTCATCTCCATGCGCGCGAGGTTTGAGCCGATGCAACGGTGAATCCCGAGCCCAAACGCGGCATGCGGGTTTTGCTTGCGGTCGATCACGACCTTGTCGGCGTCGGGAAACACGGCTGGATCGCGGTTGGCAGCGGGAAACGACAGCAGCACCATGTTGCCCGGCTTGATCGGGCAGCCGCCAATCTCGGTTTCCTTCACGACCTCGCGCGCCATCGTCACCGGAGCGTAGGCGCGGAGGAACTCCTCAATGGCAGTCGATAGCATCTCGGGCTCCGCGATCAGGCGCTCGCGGTCGGCGGGAGTTTTTGCCAGATGCCAGAGCGACGAGCCGATCGCGCTCCAGGTGGTGTCGATGCCGGCGATCAGCAACAGCCGCAACGTGCCCTGCACATGGGCATCCGGCAGCGGCTGGCCGTCCTTGTCGCGTGCATTCATCAGCGTCGTGATCAAGTCATCGGTCGGGTGTTTCTTACGATGCTCGATATGACCGGCAAAATAGGCGATCATTTCCTGGACCGCCCCGATCAGGATGGCCTGGTCCTTGATGCCGAGCTCCAGAATTTCGTGAATCCATTTGATGAAATGATCGCCGTCGGATTCGGGAATGCCGATCATGTGGGCGATCGCCCGGACCGGGATATGCCGGCTGTAGCGGGCGGCGGCGTCACATCCGCTGTCATCGATGAAGCCGTCGATCAGTTCGTTGCAAATCACGCGAACTCGCGGTTCCAGCTTCTTGACCGCGTCCGGCGTGAAGGACGGCAACAACAATTGCTTGGCGGGCTTGTGTTCCGGCGGATCGGAGGTGATCGGTGGCGCAGGAATGGTCGCGGGTCTCACATCGCGCACAACGACACGGCGCGACGAAAAGTGTTCCGTGTCGTAGGCGACCTGCTTCACGGCCGCAAATGTCGTCGGCATATAGCAACCGAGAAAACGCTCGGTATGAACGACCGCACTTACTGCACGAAGCTGGTCCCAGATCGGATAGGGGTTCTCCGTCCAGCGCGGATCAGTATGGTCGAAATCGTGAACCCAATCGGTGACGGGGGCATGATCGGACATGGGGCAATTCCTTTCGATCGGTAATGTCGAAGGACTTGGGCAACGGTTTATTCTTCGATGACGTCGATCGCGATTTCGGGACAATTGGATTGCGCGAGCCACGCTTTGTCTTCCAGTCCCGCAGGCACCGTGCCGTCGCCGACTTCATGGGCGTTGCCGAATGTATCGAGCTCGAACAGCTCAGGAGCGAGCGAGTTGCAGCGCGCATGCCCCTGGCATTTGTCTTGATCGACGCGAACTCGCAGCTTTCCTGACATTCTGATTCCTCCCGCCGGCTGCGCTTTTCAAGTCGGCGCACTTGTTCTTCTCTTGAAGCAGATTATAGCGGCGGACGAGCCGTTCACCAGCACCCAAATCGCCGATTTACTTTTCGTGTTTCGGCGCGATCGCGCCTATTGCGGTGCGGCTTTCGGGTCGATCGGTGTGGTGCCGCGCACGCCCAGAATATCTTCCAATACCTTCGCGCCCGCGAGCAAGGGCGCTTCGCCGCGCGGCGCCGCCACCATTTGCAATCCGACCGGCAGGCCCGATGCGGTGAACCCGCACGGCAACGACAGCGCCGGACAGCAGGCGAGCGTGATGGCGTAAACGATGCCGAGCCACTCGACGTAATTGTCGAACTTTTGGCCGGCGCATTCGGCGACATAGCGGTTCTCGATCGGGAACGGCGCGACAATTGTCGCCGGCGTCAGCAGCAGATCGTAGGTCTTGAAGAACTCGAGCGTGCGGGCCGCCATCGCGACGCGCTGCGCTTCGGCGCGTCCGAGTTGCTCGACGGAAAGTTTCAAACCTTCCTCGATGTTCCAGATCACTTCCGGCTTGAGATATTCGCGTTTGCTGCGCAACAGCGCGGCTTTGGTGATCGCAAAGTCGAAAGCGCGCAGCACATGGAAGCATTCATGGGCTTCGCGCAGATCGGGATGGGCTTCCTCGACGATGACGCCGGCCTCGGCGAAACGAGAAGCCGCCTTGCGCGTGATCGCGGCGACCTCGGGATCGACCGGGGTGATGCCGAGATCGGGCGAATAAGCGATGCGTTTGGGTCGTTTGCCGGAACGCGCGGCAGACAGAAACGAGGTCGGCAGGCGGGGCAGCGACAGCGGATCGGCGGGATGTTCGCCGCTCATCGCGTCTAACAGCAGCGCGATATCCTCGATATTGCGCGCCATCGGTCCGTGGACCGTCAGGTTGCGATCGATCTTGAAAGCCGGACTATGTGGCACGCGGCCGATGCTCGGGCGCATTCCGACGATGCCGCAGAAGCTCGCCGGGTTGCGCAGCGAGCCGCCCATGTCCGTGCCATGGGCGAGCCAGGCCATGCCGGTTGCGAGCGCCACCGCCGCGCCGCCGGAAGAGCCGGAAGCCGAACGCGAGGTGTTCCACGGGTTGCGTGTCGCGCCGAAGACTTCGTTGAAGGTATGCGCGCCGGCGCCGAATTCCGGCGTGTTGGATTTGGCGTAAACAACGCCGCCGTTGCTTTCGAGCAATTCGACGACGATGTCGGAATGAGCGGGGATGGTGTCTTTGTAGATCGGCGAGCCCTGTGTGGTCTTGACGCCGGCGACGTTGGTGAGGTCCTTGATCGGGATCGGCAGGCCTGCGAGCAGGCCGCGTTCGCCGACGGGCTTCTGCATCAGCGCTTTGGCCTGTGCGCGCGCCCGATCGAAGCAAAGGGTCGGCAGGGCGTTTGTCTTGCCGTCAATCTCGGCGATCCGGTTCTCCAGCGCGCCCAGTAAATCCAGCGGCGTGACTTCGCCGGAATTGAGCTGGTCGACGATCGCGCACGCCGTTGACCGTATGAGCGCCTGATCCGATGGCATTTATTCTCCCCGCAGGTCCGCCGTCTTCCGTATTGGATGACAGATTGTCTAACCCTTTAAAACGTCTTACGACAAGGCTGAGACGTTAGCCAGATAGTCGGAGACCAAAGCCATGACCCCGCCATTCGACGCGCTTGATTGGCGCAGCTTGAGCCAGCAGGCGCTCGACAGCGGTCTCAACAACGGCGCGGCGGTCGCCGGCAGCGGGAACATGGTCGAAGGCTGGGAAAAGCTTTCGGCGGAAATGCGCACCGCGCATGGCGCGCATCTCGATCTTCAATACGGTCCCCGCGAGCGCAACCGTATCGACTTTCTTAAATCGCGGGAGCCGAATGCGCCGACGCTGCTCTTTATTCATGGCGGCTATTGGCAGATGCGTTCGAAGTCTGCCTTTACGCGCTTTGCGGCGGGTCCCATGGCGCACGGCATCAACGTCGCACTGATCGGCTATACGCTCGCGCCCGAGGCGACCCTCGAACAGATCGTGGCGGAGATTCATACGGGGATCGATTATCTCGCCGGTCGTTTGCCTGAACTTGGGGCTGATGCCAAACGGCTCGTGGCCTCCGGCTGGTCCGCCGGCGGGCATCTGACGGCGATGGCGATGATGAATCCTCACATCAAGGGCGGTGTGGCGATCAGCGGCATCTACGATCTCGAGCCAATCCGCCACTCCTATCTCAACGTCAAGCTCGGTCTCGACGAGGCGATGTCCCGGCGCAACTCGCCGATGCTGTTACCGACAGATGCGACAAAACCGATGGCTTTGACCGTCGGCGGCGCGGAGCTGCCGCTGTTGCGCAAACAGACCGCCGACTTCGCAGGCCATCGCGCCAGATCCGGCTCGCCGGTAATTTACGAGGAAATTCCCGGCACCAACCACTTCACCATCATGGATGAACTGGCGTCGCCGACCGGACGAATCACCGCGATGGTCCGGCAGGTGGTCGAGCGGGTTTAGGCAGCTATATCCCCGTCATGCCCGCGCTCGTCCCGGCCATGACAACGCTTCGGTTGCGGTGTTTGTAGCGGGAAACGCCTTAGCCCCAGCCCGCTGCGATGCCGCCGTCGACGGTGAAGATCACGCCCGAAGTATAGGCGGAGCGGTCGGAGGCCAGGAACGCCATCAGGTCACCGATTTCGCGCGGATGCGCGGGACGGCCGTGCGGCAAACCTTTTTGGAATTCCTTGTAACGGTTTTCGTCGCCGAACTGGTGCTTGGCGCGGGTCTTCAAAAGCGTGACATGGCGATCGGTTCCGACCGGACCCGGACTGATCCCGACGACGCGAATATTGTCGGCGAGGCTCTTGCCGCCGAGCGCGCGGGTGAACGACATGATCGCGGCGTTGCCGGTAGAGCCGCAAATATAGTTCGCATCGAATTTCTCGCCGGCCACCCCGATGTCGTTGACGATCACGCCACGCCCGCGCGCCTTCATCTGCGCATAGATCGCGCGCGTGATGTTGATATAGCCGAACACCTTCAGCTCCCAGGCATGACGCCAGGTCGCCTCATCGATTTTGTCGATCGAGCCGCCGGGAATGTCGCCGGCGTTGTTGACGAGAATGTCGATATCGGCCGCCTCTTTCACCAGCCGGGTAATGTCTTCCGGCTTGCGCAGGTCGGTCACAATAGTCGCGGCGTCGATCTGATGCGCTGAGCGCAGACGCTCTGCCAGCGCCTTGAGCTGATCGCCGCTGCGGGCGGCCAGCAGCAGATGAGCGCCTTCCTCGGCAAAGGCTTCGGCCGCGGCCGCGCCAATGCCCTTCGAGGCGCCGGTGATGAGGACGCGTTTGCCGCGCAGATGAAGGTCCATGGGATCGCTCGCTGGATTGGGGTGAAGGTGAGGGGTATTTCACTTAGGCTGCGGCCGGCGCAGCGGTCAACATTGCACTGCACCGTTGCGCGTGGGAAGACTTTGGTCCATTGCAATCCCAACACGAAATCGCTTTACCAAAGCGGCCCAAGCCCGAAGGGAATTCTCGATGAGCAAGGAAAAAAAGCAATACCGGATCGCGGTCATTCCCGGCGACGGGATCGGCAAGGAGGTCACGCCGGAGGGCTTGCGCGTCATCGAGACGGCGGCAAAGAAACACGGCGTGGCCGTGCATTTCGATCATTTCGATTTCGCTTCCTACGACTATTACGAAAAACACGGCCAGATGATGCCGGACGACTGGAAGGACCGGATCGGCAAGCATGACGCGATCTATTTCGGCGCGGTCGGCTGGCCGGCGAAAATTCCCGATCACATTTCCTTGTGGGGCTCGCTCATCAAATTCCGGAGAGAGTTCGATCAGTACGCCAATCTTCGCCCGGTGCGGTTGATGCCGGGCGTTCCGTCGCCGCTTGCGGGCCGCCAGCCCGGTGACATCGATTTCTGGGTAGTGCGGGAAAACACCGAAGGCGAATATTCATCCGTGGGCGGGCGGATGTTCCCGGATACCGAGCGCGAATTCGTTACCCAGCAGACGGTGATGACGCGGACCGGCGTCGATCGGATTCTGAAGTTTGCGTTTGAACTCGCAGCATCCCGGCCGAAAAAGCATCTGACCTCGGCGACGAAATCCAACGGCATCTCGATCACGATGCCCTATTGGGACGAGCGCGTGGAGGCGATGGCCACGAACTATCCCAAGGTGAAGTGGGACAAGTACCACATCGATATTTTGACCGCGAATTTCGTGCTGCATCCGGACTGGTTCGACGTCGTGGTCGGTTCGAACCTGTTCGGCGATATCCTGAGCGATCTCGGCCCGGCCTGTACGGGCACGATCGGCATTGCGCCTTCGGGCAATATCAATCCGGAAGGCAATTTTCCGTCGGTGTTCGAGCCGGTGCATGGTTCGGCGCCGGACATTGCGGGGCAGGGCATTGCCAATCCGATCGGCATGATCTGGTCCGGCGCGATGATGCTGGAGCATCTCGGCGAGAAACAGGCCGCCGACGCCATCGTCAGCGCGATCGAGCGCACGCTCGGCGAACGCACACTGCGCACCCGCGACCTCGGCGGCAATGCCGACACTACGGCTTGCGGCAAAGCGGTCGCGGAGATGGTGGAGTAGGGCGGCCTAGCTACTGCTCTACGTCATGGCCGGGCTTGACCAGCCATCCACGTCTTTCTTTTGCTCTGTCGCGAAGACGTGGATGCCGGCACGAGGCTGGGCATGACGGGTTAAATGTCCAGGTTGCGCTTAGCTCCCCTTCGCGATCCGCCGGCAATGCTCCCACGCCGTATGAATCAGGTTTTCGCTCGCTTCCGGCGTGCGAAACGCCGAATGCGCTGACAGCGTCACGTTCGGGATTTCGGTCAGCGGATGATTGGCAGGTAACGGCTCGGTGTTGAAGACATCGAGCCCGGCGTGGCGGATATGGCCCGATTTGAGCGCCTCGATCATCGCGGCCTCGTCGACCATGGCCGCGCGTGCGGTGTTGACGAGGATGACGCCCGGCTTCATCGCGTGGATGCGCTCGCGCGACAGAAAACCGCGGGTCTCGTCGTTGAGCAGAAGATGCAGCGAGACGACGTCGCTTTGCGCGAGCAGCACCTCGAGCGAAACGAATTCGACGCCGGCAAATTGCTTCGGTGAGCGGTTCCAGGCGATCACTTTCATGCCGCTGCCAACCGCGATGCGTGCGACTTCCGCCGCGATACCGCCGAAGCCGATCAGGCCGAGCGTCTTGCCGGTGAGCTGCATGCCGTCTTCGCGCAGCCAGTTTCCGGCACGCATCTCGCGGTCCATTTTCGCGATCCCGCGCGCCGCCGCCCACATCAGCGCGATCGCGCATTCAGCCACCGCCGTGTCGCCATAGCCTTTGATGAGGTGAACTTCGATACCGAGCTCGGCGAGTTGATCGGGGTTCATGTAGCTGCGCGCACCGGTGCCCAGAAACACCACATGCTTGAGGCCGGTGCAGCGCTTGGCGACATCGGTCGGCAATGATGTGTGATCAATCACTACGATCTCGGCGCCGCCGAGCAGAGCCGGCATGTCTTCCGACTTGATGTCTGCGTTGCGGTTGACATGCACGGCCGGGTCGCCGGCCTTGTTCTGCCGTTCGAAAATATTCGCCAGCGATCCGTTGGCATCGACAAAAACCCCGCGCACGGACATCTCCTTTTGTTTTAGAATTCGGCCGCACCTGGTGCGGTGAATTGAGGTTCCTATCAGTTTCGCGGCAATCTCGTCATAGGAACCTCAAATTCCAAACCGCACTAGAAACTAGTAATTTGCTAGTGCTCCTTTTGATTCCGAAGTTCGCATAAATGGTTGCCGCGGTAGTTTGCGAACTTCGGAATCGGAGCATTAGGACGCGACGCCGGCGAGCGCCAGCACGGTGTGCATCAGAACGTTGGCGCCGGCGGTGCAGTCGGCCTGCGTGGCGTCTTCGAGTTCGTTGTGACTGATGCCGTCCTTGCACGGCACGAAGACCATGGCGGCCGGAATCTTCGTATTGAGATTGCAGGCGTCGTGACCGGCGCCGGAAGTGATGCGACGATGGGAGAAACCGAGCTTCCTGGCGGCGTCTTCCACCGCATCGACCAGTTTGGGATCGAAATGGGTCGGCGGTTTATGCCAGATCAGGTCGAGCGCAACGTCGACCTTGCGCCGGGCCGCGATCTCCTTGACGGCGGCGCGCAAATCCGAGTTCAGCGCGTCCATGATCGCGGCATCCGCGCTGCGGCAGTCGACGGTGAAGGCGATCTCGCCGGGAATGACGTTGCGAGAGGGATTGGTAATCACGGCTTCGCCGATGGTGCCGACCGCCTTGGGGCCGTGTTTTATTGCAATCGCCTCCATCGCCAGCACGATCTCGGACAAGGTCGCGAGCGCATCGCGGCGGAGTTGCATCGGCGTCGAGCCGGCATGGCTCTCGAAACCGGTGATCTTGCCGTCGTACCACAACACGCCCTGGCCGGAATCGACCACGCCGATGGTTTTGCCTTCGGCCTCCAGGATCGGCCCCTGTTCGATGTGCAATTCGACAAAGCCGGAGAATTTCTGGAAGCCGACCGGCTTGTCGCCGCGATAGCCGATGCTGTCGAGCGCTTCGCCGACGCTCACGCCCTCGGCATCCTTGCGCGACAGGATATCGTCGGTGGTGAAATCGCCGACGTAAGCGGCGGACGCCATCATCGCCGGTGCAAAGCGCGAGCCTTCCTCATTGGTCCAGTTGGCGATGCAGATCGGAATTTCGGTCTCGATGCCGGCGTCGTTGAGCGTGCGGACGACTTCGAGCGCAGCGAGAGTGCCGAGCACGCCGTCGAACTTGCCGCCGGTTGGCTGCGTATCCAGATGCGAGCCGAGCCCGATCGGTAGCTTCGACATGTCGCGGCCCTTGCGTAAGCCAAACATCGAGCCGAGCGCATCGACATGCACCTCGAGGCCGGCGGCCTCGCAGGCCTTTCGAAACCAGTCGCGCACCTGCTTGTCCTCAGGCCCCAGGGTCAGTCGCCGCACGCCGCCCTTCGGCGTGGCGCCGAATTTCGCGGTTTCGTGAATCGTGTCCCAGAGCCGGGCGGAATCGATTTGCATGTTGGATGCGGCTGTCGTCATGAAGCTGTTCCGGTGATGATGGTGCGCGCCAGTGGTCCGTCTTAACGGCCACTTTTGCGAATGTTAGAATTGGACCACTGGACGGGGCGCGTCAACGTCAGGGGTCTCCATAATCGCGGCGCTGCCTTGCGCGATTTTGGCAGCGAGATCGACCACACGTTCGACTGCGAGCATGTCGGGCGACTCAAGCCAGCTCGCAGAAAATGTCAAAGGCGGGATTTTGAGGTCGGTCGACAGCAATTGAAGCCGTCCATCCGCCAATTCGTTTTCGACGATTGAGGCAGGAATCACGGCAATGCCCAGCCCTTCGACCGCCATATGGATCACGGTGGCGAGCGAGGCGCTGGCGTGCAATCGGATTGGCGACAGCCCGGGCCGATTGAACAGGGAACGAACGATCTCGTATGGTTGCGACCTGCGCGGGAAGGTGATGATCGGAAACTTTGCGAGATCCTGTACTTTAAGGGTTTTGTAGCCGAGGCCCAGCGAAGGGCTGGCGAGAATGCCGATCGGATAATCGCATAGGACGCGGTTACGTACACCGGATGCCGACAGCGGCCCAACCAGAAAGGCAAGGTCGATTTCCTGCGCGAGCAGGCGCGTGCTGAGATCGGGCGTGATGTCGACTTCGATTTCCAACGACAGATTCGGATGCGCGGTGTTGACGCTCTTGATCAACTGCGGAAGCCAAGTGTGCACGATGGTTTCGGCGACCCCAAGCCTCAGCACGCCGCGCATCGCCGAGCGGTCGCCGACTTCCGCTATCATTTCCGCGCGGAGGCTGATCAGTTTCTCGGCGTAGAGCATCATTTGCCGGCCGCTAGGGGTCGGCGAGACCACGCGATGGTCGCGGTTCAGCAACTTCACCCCCATCTCGCGTTCGAGCTGGGCGATCCGTTGCGAAATCGCCGGTTGGGTGGTGTTGAGGCGCTGGCCGGCCCCACGGAAGCTACCGAGCGTCACCACCCACAGGAACGTCTCGATCGACTTGAAGTCCACCATCTAGTGTTCCGATTCCGAAGTTCGCATCACTGCGCGGCCCCACGTTTGCGAACTTCGGAATCAAAGGAACACTAGTAACTTTATTACTGGGGTGTGGCTTTGGTTCAGAAAGTCCGCTTGACGAACTTGCGGCGGCAGAGGTGCAGACTTTTGAACCGCCACACCACCACCACCATCCAATCGATAAGCTTGGCTTATCCAAACCGATTAAAAAGTAAGATTAGACTTTATAGTACGCGTGGGTTTCACTGATGTCGAGATCGTAGGCAGGACGACATCATGACTATTTCTGCGGCAGTCCCGTCATTCCGAGAGGGTGAAGACGTGCTTCCAAGCCGTCAGGCGAGGCTCGTCTACCGCTCCGGCATGGCGGAGTCCACCGCCGGGGTCGCAGGCGGTTTTGTTCAGGGCAATCTCGCGATCCTGCCGGAGAAGCTCGCGGCATCGTTTCACCGTTTCTGCCAGCTCAACCCCAAACCGTGCCCGATCATCGGCATGTCCGACGTCGGCGATCCCCGAATTCCGTCGCTCGGCTTCGACCTCGATATCCGAACCGATGTGCCGCGCTACCGCGTCTGGCGCGACGGCGAGGTGGTGGAAGAACCGACCGACATCATGTCGCATTGGCGCGACGATCTCGTCGCCTTCGTGCTTGGCTGCTCGTTTTCGTTCGAGGAAGCGCTGATCGCCGAAGGGCTGCCGATCCGCCATATCGAGCGCAAGGTTCGTGTGCCGATGTACCGGACCAATATTGCCTGTAAGCCTTCCGGGCCGTTTTCGGGCCCTATGGTCGTTTCGATGCGCCCTTTCAGACCAGCCCAGGCGATCCGCGCCGTGCAGATCACCTCGCGCTTTCCTTCGGTGCACGGCGCGCCGGTCCATCTCAGCCATCCGCATTCGATCGGCATCGCCGATATCGCCAGGCCCGACTACGGCAATGCGGTCCCGGTTGCCCCCGACGAAATTCCGGTGTTCTGGGCGTGCGGCGTCACACCGCAGGCGGTCATCGCCGCGGCGAAGGTGCCATTTGCTATCACGCATGCGCCGGGCCTGATGCTGGTGACGGACCTGCACAACAAGGATCTTGCCGTGCTGTAATGGGCGGCAGTTTGTGCTGTTCTTTCGGGCTTTACGCTCACCTGTTTCATCGATAGCCGCCGTACAGAGGATTCTCCAATGACCATCTCCCGCCGAAATGTTCTGCTAGGGGCCACCGCGAGTGCGGCGCTGTTGCCGGTAGCAACCCGTGCGCAGACCTCCGAAGTCGTGATCGGTGTGATCTATCCGCTGTCAGGCGCGAGCGCCCAGATCGGCGTCGATGCGCAGAAAGCTTTCGAGACCGCGGCCGAGCTCATCAACAAGAACTTCGACTTCGATCTGCCGCTGGCGCGCGGCGAGGGCCTGCCCGGTCTTGGCGGCGCCAAGGTGCGTCTTGTTTTCGCCGATCACCAGGCCGATCCGCAGAAAGGCCGGGCCGAGGCCGAACGCCTGATCACCCAGGAGAAGGTCTGCGCCATTATCGGCAGCTATCAAAGCGCGGTCGCCGTCACCATCAGCCAGACCTGCGAGCGCTATCAGACCCCGTTCATGTCGGCCGATAATTCTTCGCCGAGCCTGCACCGCCGTGGCCTGAAATTCTATTTCCGCGCATCGCCGCATGATGAGATGTATTCCAAGGCCATGTTCGACTTCTTCGACGCCATGAAGAAGAAGGGCACCAAGATCGAAACCCTGTCGCTGTTCCACGAAGACACGATCTTCGGCACTGACTCCGGCAACGCCCAGTCGAAGTTGGCCGCCGAGCGCAATTACAAGATCGTGTCCGACGTCAAATACCGGGCGAACTCGCCCTCGCTTTCGGCCGAGGTGCAGCAACTCAAGGCCGCCAATGCCGACGTGCTGATGCCCTCGAGCTACACCACCGACGGTATTCTCCTGGTCAAGACCATGGGCGAGCTCGGCTACAAGCCGCCGGCGATCGTTGCGCAGGACGCCGGCTTCTCCGAAAAGGCGCTGTATGACGCGGTCGGCGACAAACTCGAAGGCGTGATCTCGCGCGGTACCTTCTCGCTCGACCTGGCGCAGAAGCGGCCGATGGTTGGCAAGATCAACGACATGTTCAAGGAAAAGTCGGGCAAGGATTTCAACGACTATTCGTCGCGGCAGTTCATGGCGCTGATCCTGATGGCCGATGCCATCAACCGCGCCAAATCCACTGACGGCGAGAAGATCCGCGACGCGCTGGCGGCAACCGACATTCCGGGCGAACAGACCATCATGCCGTGGAAGCGCGTGAAGTACGACGAGACTGGCCAGAACAACGACGCCGATCCGGTGTTGCTGCAATATACCGGCGGCAAGTTCGTCACCATCTTCCCGCCGCAGGCGGCCGTCGCTGAAGCCACATGGCCGATGAAGTAATAGGGAACGGGGGCAGGGGGCGTGACCGCTGAGACCATCATTCAAAGTCTCGCCAGCGGCCTTTTGATGGGGCTGCTCTACGGCTTGATCGCCGTGGGGCTTGCGCTGATCTTCGGGCTGATGGACGTCGTCAATTTCGCCCATGGCGAATTTCTGATGATCGCGATGTATGCGACGTTCTTTCTGTTCGCGTTCTTCGCGATCGATCCCTTGCTGGCCGCGCCGCTGGTGGCGGCGGCGCTGTTCGTATTCGGGGCCGCGGTTTATCTTTTGATCGTGCGGTTTGCCGTCCGCGCCAAGGCCAATGCCGGCATGGTGCAGATCTTTTCGACCTTCGGGCTTGCGATCGTCATGCGCGGGCTCGCGCAATATTTCTTCACGCCGGACTATCGCAGCATCACGCACTCCTGGCTCGGCGGCAAAACCATCTCGATCGGGGGCATCTTTCTGCCGGTGCCGCAGCTGTTCGGCGCACTGGTGGCCATTGCTGCTTTCGTCGCGCTCTATTTCTTCATCAATCGCACGGACTTCGGGCGGGCGCTTGAGGCGACGCGCGAAGATGCCGGCGCGGTGGCGCTGGTTGGCATCGACAAGAACAAGGTGTTTGCGCTCGGTTGGGGCCTCGGCGCCGCGCTGGTCGGGCTCGCCGGCGCGATCATGGCGATCTTCTTCTATATCTACCCGGATGTCGGCGCGTCCTTTGCGCTGATCGCTTACGTCACCGTGGCGCTGGGCGGTTTCGGCAGCGTGTTCGGCGCCTTTGCCGGCGGTCTGGTTGTCGGCCTGGTCGAGGCCACCACCGCCCTGATCCTGCCGCCGTCGCTGAAATCGGTCGGGATTTACGCGGTCTATCTGCTCGTGGTCTTCGTCCGGCCGCGCGGCCTGTTCGGGTCGATGTGATGGATACGGCCTTCGCCCAGCGCCGCCGTCGCGATCTCATCATTGCCGCGATCTTTGCCGCGATCGCGGCGATCGTTCCGCTGTTCGTCAAGGACGTCTACGTCCAGAACATCATGGTGCTGACCCTGATGTACGCGGCCTTGTCGCAAAGCTGGAACATCCTCTCCGGCTATTGCGGGCAGATCTCGCTGGGGCATGCGCTCTATTTCGGGTTAGGGGCCTATACCACCGCGCTTCTCTTCACCAAGTTCGGCGTGCTGCCGTGGTTCGGCATGCTCGGCGGCGGCCTGATCTCGGCGGTGATCGCGATGGCGCTCGGCTATCCCTGCTTCCGTTTGCGGGGGCATTATTTCGTCATCGCCACCATCGTGATTGCCGAGACCGCGCTTTTGTTGTTTCAGAACTGGGATTGGGCCGGCGCTGCGCTTGGCATCGACATTCCCGTGCGCGGCGACAGCTGGCTCAAGTTCCAGTTCGTCCGCAGCAAGCTGCCTTACTTCTATTTTGCGCTCGCGCTTGCCTGCGTCGCCTGGCTCGTGACCTGGTGGCTGGAGGATTCCAAGTGGGGCTACTGGTGGCGCGCGGTAAAGGATAATCCGGATGCCGCCGAAAGCCTGGGCGTGGTGGTGTTCAACTCCAAGATGGGTGCGGCCGCGGTCTCGGCCTTTCTCACCGCGATCGGCGGCAGCTTTTACGCGCAATTCGTCTCTTATATCGACCCCGAAAGCGTCATGGGGTTTCAGTTCTCGCTGTTGATGGCGTTGCCTGCGGTGTTGGGCGGCATCGGCACCCTGTGGGGACCGGTGCTGGGCGCCGTCATCCTCATTCCGCTTACCGAGTTGACGCGCTCCTTCATCGGCGGCTCCGGCCGCGGCGTTGATCTGATCGTCTACGGCACGCTGATCGTTTTGATCTCGCTGGCGCGGCCCGAAGGCCTGGTCGGATTGTTTTCACCGCGGCGCAGGGAAGCGCCCCGATGACCGCGTTGCTCGAAACCCCGCTCCTTGAAACCCGAGGCATCTGGCAGCGCTTCGGTGGCCTTGTCGCCAACAGCGACGTTTCGATCTCGGTCGGGCGCGGCGAGATTGTCGGGCTGATCGGCCCCAACGGCGCCGGCAAGTCGACCTTGTTCAATCTGATCGCCGGGGTGTACACGCCCTCACAAGGCTCGATCATCCTCAATGGCGAGGATGTAACCGGCCTGTCGGCCGCCGAACGCTGCGAACGCGGGGTCGGACGCACCTTTCAGGTGGTGAAGAGCTTCGAGACCATGACGGTGATCGACAACGTCATCGTCGGCGCGCTGATCCGCACCACCGTGATGCGCGAGGCTCGCCGCAAGGCCCATGAGGTCTTGGAATTCTGCGGGCTGGCGGCGCGGGCGGATACGCTGGCGAGCCAGCTCATTCCATCGGAAAAGCGCCGCCTCGAAGTCGCGCGCGCGCTCGCTACCGAACCGAAACTGCTGCTGCTCGACGAAGTCCTCACCGGGCTGACGCCGATCGAGGCCCAGACCGGCGTCGAGCTGGTTCGAAAGGTGCGCGCCACCGGCGTCACGGTACTGATGGTCGAGCATGTCATGGAAATTGTGATGCCGCTGGTCGATCGCGCCATCGTGCTCGATCTCGGCAAGGTCCTGGTCGAGGGCAAGCCCACCGACGTCGTTCGCGATCCGAAAGTGATTAGCGCCTATCTTGGGGATCGTCATGCTGTCAGTGCATGAAGTCACCACCGCCTATCAGGGGCTGGTCGCGATCTCGCAGGTTTCGATCGAGGTCGAGAAGGGCGAAGTCGTCTGTGTTGCCGGCGCCAATGGCGCCGGGAAATCGACGCTACTGAAAACAATTGCGGGCGCCGAGCGGCCGCGTTCCGGCAGTGTCACCTTCGACGGCGACCGCATCGACGGCATGGCGCAGCACATGATCACCGCGCGCGGCATCGCCTATGTGCCGGAAAATCGCCGGCTGTTTCCGCGGCTCTCGGTGCGCGACAATTTGCGGCTTGGCAGCTATCTCTATCGCGGCAAGTCGGATCGTGAACAACCGCTCGAATTGGTGTTCAAGCTGTTTCCGCGGCTTTCCGAGCGGCTCGATCAGCGCGCCGAGACTCTTTCCGGCGGCGAGCAGCAGATGCTCGCGATCGGCCGGGCGCTAATGACCCGGCCACGGCTTCTGATGCTGGATGAGCCCTCGCAGGGCATCATGCCGAAACTCGTCGATGAAATCTTTCAGGCCGTGAGGCGCATCCGCGATACCGGGGTGACCGTCCTGATCGTCGAGCAGCGCATCGCCGAATGTCTCGACATCGCCGACCGCGCCTACATCCTGCAAACCGGCCGCTTGCAGATGCAGGGCACCGCCGACGAGATCAAGAGCAATCCGGACGTGCGCAAGGCGTATCTGGGACTGTAAGTCGCGGATTCTTATTTCTCTGTCATGCCCGGCCTTGTGCCGGGCATCCACGTCTTACTTTTTCTTTTCTGCGCGACAAAGACGTGGATGGCCGGGTCAAGCCCGGCCATGACGAAGTCGTTAGTCGTCGTGCTCCGGCAATGTCACGCCGAACACTTTCGTCAAATCCGCCACCTGCGCCGGCGTGAGGTAACGCGGGTTCAAACCCCGCAACAGCAAATAGAGCTTTGCGGTTTCTTCCAGTTCCTCGACCGCAAACACCGCGGCTTCCAGTGTATCGCCCGAGACCACCGGGCCGTGATTGGCGAGCAGCACGGAAGAATATTTTCCGGCGAGGCCCTTGATGGCTTCCGCCACGGCCGGGTCGCCGGGCCGGTAATAGGGCACGAGTGCGGTCGCACCGCATTTCATCAGGTAATAGGCCGTCATCGGCGGCAGCGCCGCGCGCGGATCGATTTCGGGCAACATCGACAGTGCGACGGAATGGGTGGAATGCAGATGCACGACCGCGCGTGCCGGTGCGCGGGTCTCGTACAGCGCGCTGTGCAGCGGCACTTCCTTGGTCGGAGCGTCGCCGGATAGAAGCCGGCCGGCCGCATCGAGCCGCGACAGCCGTGCCGGGTCGAGGAAACCGAGCGAGGCGTTGGTCGGTGTCACCAGCCAGCCGCCGTCGTCGAGCTTGGCTGAAATATTGCCTGAGGAACCCGGCGTCAGGCCGCGCTCGAACAGCGAGCGGCCGAGGCGGCAGATTTCCTCGCGGATTTTTGTTTCGCTCATGGCGGTATCCTACCAGTGTCCCCGCTCTAACATTCGCACCCCGCCGCGGCGAACTTCTTTCGCGAATGTTAGAGCGAAAGGGACACTGGCAAATATAGGTTCCTAGTACGGTTTTAGATTTGACATTCGCTATGACGGCGGCGGGAGATACTGTAGCGAATGTCAAATCTACCGTACCAGTCGCCTTGTCTCACGCTTTGGCAGCGCGGCCAAGCCGTGATAGGCAGGGACAAATTTCAAGAAGCGTCATAAGGAAACGTCGCATGTCTTCATCCGCCAAACCGCATGTCGCCGTGATCGGGCTCGGCTCGATGGGCTACGGCATGGCCAGCGCGCTCAAGCGCGCCGGATTTGAGGTCACCGGCTGCGACGTGGCGGCAGAGACGGTTCAACGGTTCGTGTCCGAAGGCGGGAAGGGCGCCACGACTCCGGCTGAGGCTGCCGAAGAAGCCGATATTGTCGTCAGCGTCGTCGTCAACGCCGCCCAGACCGAAACCATCCTGTTCGGCAAGGACGGCGTCGCCGAGACACTTGCCAAGGACGCCGTGTTTGTTTCGTCCGCGACCATGGATCCCGAGATCGCAAGACGGCTTGCCAAACAACTGGAAGCAACCGGGCGGCATTATCTCGACGCACCGATTTCCGGCGGCGCGCAGCGCGCGGCGCAGGGCGAACTGACGATCCTCGCCTCGGGCAGTGCGGCCGCTTTCGCCAAGGCGCGACCGGCGCTCGATGCGATGGCAGCCAAACTCTATGAACTCGGCGATGCCGCCGGCCAGGGCGCGGCTTTTAAGATGATCAACCAGTTGCTCGCCGGCGTTCATATCGCGGCCGCATCCGAAGCGATCGCCTTTGCCGCCAAGCAGGGCCTCGATATCCGTAAAGTCTATGAGGTGATCACGGCTTCCGCCGGCAATTCCTGGATGTTCGAAAACCGCATTCCCCACGTCCTCGACGGCGACTATACCCCGCGCAGCGCGGTCGAGATTTTTGTCAAGGATTTGGGCATCATCCAGGACATGGCGCGATCGGCGAAATTTCCGGTGCCGGTCTCAGCCGCGGCCCTGCAAATGTTCCTGATGACGGCGGCTTCCGGCATGGGCCGCGACGACGATGCCTCGGTGGCGCGAATGTATGCGCGCGTGACCGGCACGCATTTGCCCGGCGAGCCGAAGTAACATCCCATAACAAGAGGACATCGGATGCCCCGTTTTGCCGCCAATCTCACTTTGATGTTCAACGAGGTGCCGTTCCTCGACCGCTTCGAAGCGGCGGCGAAAGCTGGCTTCACCGCGGTCGAGTTCCTGTTTCCCTACGCATACCCGGTCGAAGAGATCGGCAAGCGGCTGCATGGTAACGGCCTGACGCAGGCGCTGTTCAATCTGCCGCCCGGCGATTGGGACGCGGGTGAAAAGGGGTTTGCGGCGCTGCCCGAGCGTTTTTCCGATTTGCAGGAAAGTCTGCGTACCGCTTTGCCTTATGCGCAGGCGACCGGCGTCAAGCGCCTGCATTTGATGTCGGGGCTGGCCGATCGTCACGATCGGCGCGCGGTGGATGCGTTTCGTAAATCGGTGACATGGGCGACGGAGTTCGTCGCGCCTCACGGCATCGACATCGTGCTCGAGCCGCTCAATGCGCGCAACACGCCGAATTATTTTCTGAACGACTTCGGCTTTGCGCGCGATCAAATCCAGGAATTGAACATTCCGAACCTGAAACTGCAATTCGACATCTACCACTGCCAGATCCTGCACGGCGACGTCACCATGCGGCTGCGCGAAATGATGCCCATCATTGGCCATATCCAGATTGCGAGCGTTCCCTCGCGCCACGAGCCCGATGAGGAAGAGCTGAACTATCCGTTCCTGTTCGCTGAACTCGATCGTCTTGGCTACGGCGGCTTCGTCGGCTGCGAATATAATCCGCGCGGCAAGACCACCGATGGGCTCGCCTGGTTCAAACCCTATGCGGGAGCGAAGTCGTGAAACTGGCGCTGGGCTGCATCGCCGACGATTACACCGGCGCCTCCGATCTCGCCAACACGCTGACGCGCGCCGGCCTGCGCACGGTGCAGACGATCGGCGTTCCCGCAGACGGACTCGACCTGCCTGACGTCGACGCCGTCGTCGTATCGCTGAAGAGCCGTTCGATCGAAGCACGCCTTGCGGTGTCGCGGTCGCGCGCGGCCGACAAATGGCTGCGCGGCCGCGGCGCGGACCATGTGTTGTTCAAGATCTGCTCGACCTTCGATTCCACCGACGCCGGCAATATCGGTCCGGTGATGGATGCGTTACGGGCCGATTCCGGCGATGCCATCGTTTTGGTGACGCCAGCTTTTCCCGAGACCGGCCGCACCGTCTATCAGGGCAATCTGTTCGTCGGCTCCGTGCCACTGAATGAGAGTCCGCTCAAGGATCATCCGCTCAACCCGATGCACGATTCAAACCTCGTGCGGGTGCTGGCGCGCCAGAGCCAAACCGAAGTCGGTCTTGTCGGTCTTGCCACGGTCGTTCGCGGACCGGAGGCGGTGCGGGCGCGCCTGACCGATCTGTCGGACAAGGGCGTTGGCGCGGCCATCATCGATGCGGTGTTCGATCGCGATCTGGAGACGATCGGTGACGTTGCGCTCGATCAACGGTTGTCGGTTGGCGCTTCCGGCATTGGGCTCGGCCTGGCGCGGGCCCTCGTGGCAGCCGGAAAAGCCAAAGCGGGCATCTCCGGCGCCGTATCCGAAGCGGCGATCGGCGGACCGGCGGCCTGCCTCGCCGGCAGTTGTTCGCAGGCTACGTTGCAGCAGATTGCCAATGCCGAATCCGAGATGGCGGTGCTTCACCTCGATCCCCAGCAGATTGTTGCTGGCAACGGCGAGGTTCGGCGCGCGCTCGCCTGGGCCGCGCAAAGAATCACGGAAGGGCCCATCCTGATCGCCTCCAGCTCAACGCCGGAGGAAGTCGTAGCTCTGCAATCCCGTCATGGCCGCGATGCAGCCGGGCATGCCATCGAGCAGGCGATGGCCGATATCGCGGAAGGTCTGGTGCAATCGGGTGTGCGCCGTCTAGTGATCGCCGGTGGTGAAACTTCAGGCGCGGTGGTGGATCGTTTAGGCATCCCTGGTTTCCTTGTCGGCGCGGAAATAGCGGCCGGCGTGCCTGTACTGCGCGCCGTCGGCGCAAAGGAAGGCGAGATGATTCTTGCCCTCAAATCAGGCAACTTCGGCGGTCCTGATTTCTTTTCCGACGCACTTGATCTGATGCGTTAACGGAAAACTGGCATTCTGCTGCCGGCATGTTTTGCAGGAAATCTTAACGTTCTCGCGGAAGTGAAGGGATTTGACAGGTCTGACGTTAGCCATTTTGCGGTATTTCAGGTAAATGCCGCACTGCATCATGCTCATCGTGTAACGCCCGACCCAGGAATGCCTGTGCCATGACTGAACTGGTCCGTATTGCCCTCAACCGGCCATACACGTTCGTCGTGCTGGCGCTGCTGCTCCTGATCATCGGGCCGCTGTCGGCCATGCGGACGCCGGTCGATATTTTCCCGGATATCCGGATCCCGGTCATCGGCGTGATCTGGCAGTACACCGGCCTGCCGCCGGATCAGATGTCCGGCCGCATCGTCACGCCCTACCAGCGCATTCTGACGACGACCGTCAACGATATCGAGCATATCACCGCGAATTCCTACAACGGCGTCGGCATCGTCAAGATCTTCTTCCAGCCGAACGCGGATATCCGCACCGCCAATGCGCAGGTCACCGCCGTCTCGCAGACCGTTCTCAAGCAGATGCCGCCGGGCGCGACGCCGCCGCTGATCCTCAACTACAGCGCCTCGACGGTTCCGATCATCCAGCTTGCATTGTCGGGCGAAGGACTCACCGAACAGATTCTCGGCGACATCGCCCTTAATCAGTTGCGCACCCCGTTGGTCACCGTGCCCGGCGCCGCGATCCCGTATCCTTATGGCGGCAAGACGCGTCAGATCCAGATCGACGTCGATCCACAGAAGCTGCAATCGCTGGGACTGTCCGGACAGGACGTCGCCAATGCGCTGGCCGCGCAAAACCTGATTCAGCCGGCGGGTACGTCGAAGATCGGCAGCTTCGAATACGTCATTCAGGTCAATAACTCGCCACTGAAGTCGGGCGAACTCGGCGACTTGCCCATCAAGGTCGTCAACGGCGCGACCGTTTATGTGCGCGATGTCGCATCCGTGCGCGACGGCAATCCGCCGCAAACCAATGTCGTGCACGTCAACGGCAACCGCTCTGTGCTGATGATGGTGCTGAAGTCGGGCTATACCTCGACGCTCGACATCATCGCCGGCGTCAAGGCGAAGATCGCGGCCTACAAGGATTCACTGCCGGATTCCCTGAAGGTCGGATTCGTCGGCGACCAGGGTGTGTTCGTGGCGGCCTCGATTGAGGGCGTCGTGCGTGAAGGCGTCATTGCGGCGGTGCTGACCAGCGTCATGATCCTGCTGTTCCTGGGAAGCTGGCGTTCGACGATCATCATCGCGACGTCGATTCCGCTGGCGGTGTTCGGCTCGATCATCATGCTGGCCGCCTTCGGCGAGACGCTGAACATCATGACGCTGGGCGGTCTGGCGCTCGCGGTCGGTATTCTCGTCGACGAAGCAACGGTGACGATCGAGAACATCAACTGGCATCTGGAGCAGGGCAAGGAAGTCCGCCCGGCCATTCTCGACGGCGCGCAGCAGATCGTGGTGCCGGCCTTCGTGTCGTTACTCTGCATCTGCATCGTGTTCATTCCGATGTTCTTCCTTCAGGGCATTCCCCGCTTCCTGTTCGTGCCGATGGCCGAAGCGGTGATCTTCGCGATGATCTGGTCGTTCATCCTGTCGCGTACGCTGGTACCGACCATGGCGATGTATCTGTTGAAACCGCATCAGCACGAGCATGGCGCGACGTTGCCGCCCACACGTAATCCGCTGGTCTGGTTCCAGCGCGGCTTCGAACACCGGTTCGAGCAGTTTCGTAACGGACATCGCGACCTGCTGATGCTCGCGCTGCGCCACCGGCCGACCTTTGTGATCGGCTTCCTTGCCTTTGTCGGCGCTTCGTTCGTGATGGTGCCCTATCTCGGGCAGAACTTCTTCCCCTCGGTTGATGCCGGCCAGATCCTGATGCATGCGCGCGTGCAGGTCGGCACGCGGCTTGAGGAAAGCGCCAATCAGTTTGCCGACATTCAAAAGGCGATCCGCAAGATCATCCCGCCCGATCAGATTGAGACCATGACCGACAACATCGGTCTGCCGAACTCGGGCATCAACCTGACGTATAACAATACCGGCGTGATGGGTCCGCAGGACGGTGATATTCAGATCAAGCTGAAGGAGGATCATCCTCCGACCGCAAATTATGTAAAGGCGATGCGCGAACAGCTTCCGCGCCTTTTCCCTGGAACAAGTTTTGCTTTTCTCCCTGCCGATATTGTCAACCAGATCCTGAACTTCGGCTCACCCGCGCCGATCGATCTGCAGGTCCGGGGCAACAACTTGAAGGCCAATATTGCCTACGCCACGCAGTTGCTGAAGCGCATTCGCCAGATTCCCGGCGCTGCTGACGTGCGCATCCAGCAATCGGTGAGCGAGCCGACCTTCAACATCGACGTGGACCGGACGCGCGCCCAATATGTCGGCCTGACCGAGCGCGACGTCGTCAACAGCCTCACCGTCAACCTCTCCGGCAGCGGGCAGGTCGCGCCAACCTACTACCTCAATCCCGATAACGGTGTGTCCTATTCTGTCGTGATGCAGACGCCGCAATATCAGCTCGATTCGTTGAGCGCGCTGGAAACGTTGCCGATCACGGCGACCGGGCGCGCCAACACGCCGATTCTCGGCGGCGTTGCCAATCTGACGCGGACGACGTCGAGTGCGATTGTGTCGCAATATGACATTCAGCCCACGCTCCAGATCTTTGCGGCGACGCAGGGACGCGACCTTGGAGGTCTTGCGACCGACGTCAAGAAGATCGTCGCGGATACTGCCAAGGATGTGCCGAAGGGCTCGACCGTCGTGCTGTCGGGCCAGATTCAGACCATGAACAGCTCGTTTTCCGGTCTGCTCTTCGGTCTGCTCGGAGCGATCGTTCTGGTTTATTTCCTGATCGTCGTGAACTTCCAGTCGTGGTCGGATCCATTTGTGATCATCACCGCACTGCCGGCGGCGCTGGCCGGTATCGTCTGGATGCTATTCCTGACCCATACGACCATATCCGTCCCGGCATTGACCGGCGCTATCATGTGCATGGGCGTGGCCACCGCCAACAGCGTGCTCGTGATCAGCTTTGCCCGCGAGCGCTATGAGGAACTGGGTGACCCGGTCGCCGCCGCCATCGAAGCAGGCTTTGTGCGTATCCGCCCGGTCCTCATGACGGCGCTCGCGATGGTCATCGGCATGCTGCCGATGTCGCTCGGTCTGGGTGAGGGCGGCGAGGCCAACGCGCCGCTGGGCCGCGCCGTGATCGGCGGTCTGATGTTCTCAACCGTCGCGACATTGATGTTTGTTCCCGTCGTTTTTAGTATGCTGCACAAGAAGCAGGACGCCAAAGCCGCCGTCCTATCGGAGAGAGATAATGTCCACTGAACCTAAGCCGGCTGGTTCCCGCCGGAAACTGGGCATCGTAGGCGTCGTCGCAGTCGCCGGTGCGCTGACCCTGGTCGTAACCGGTATCCGGGCGCGGGAAGACGCCGACGTCAAGCTGAAGGAATGGACGGAGGACCAGTCGGTGCCGTCGGTTGCGGTGATTTACGCAAATCCCGGCGCGCTGACCTCAACGATCGACCTGCCGGGTCGGCTGGAAGCCTATTACCGGGCGCCGATTTTCGCCCGCGTCAACGGTTATGTGAAGAGCTGGAGCGCTGACATTGGCGCCCGCGTCAAGGCCGGTGACGTGATCGCCGAAATCGAAGCGCCGGATCTCGATCAGCAATTGCTGCAAGCCCGCGCTGATCTCACCAACCAGCAGGCGAGCGCCAAGCTTTCCGAAGTCACGCTGGCCCGCCGCAAGACCTTGATCGCGTCGAACTTCGTTTCGATGCAGGAGATCGACGAACGTACCGCGGATCTCTCCAACAAGAACGCGGCCGTGAATTCCAGTCAGGCCAATGTTGAACGGCTCGAAGCGCTCGCCGGTTACAAGAAGATTACGGTTCCGTTCGATGGCATCGTGACGGCGCGCAACACCGACGTCGGGGCGCTGATCAACGCCGGCGGCACCAGCAGTCCGCCGATGTTCATCATCTCCGACATCAAGAAACTGCGTGTCTATGTCAACGTCCCGCAGAATTACGTGCCGTCGCTGAAGATCGGGGCCAAGGGGACGATTTCGGTGCCGGAATATCCGACGCGGGCATTTGAAGCGACCATCGAGGCCTCGGCCCAGGCTGTCGATGTCAACTCGGGCACCACGCAGATGCAACTCGGCCTCGACAACTCCTCGGGCGCGCTGATGCCGGGCGGCTTTGCCAACGTGAAGCTGGTCCTGCAAAGCGAGGATGCACCGCTGCACATCCCCTCCAGCGCACTCGTTTTTGATCAGAAGGGGCTCCGCGTCGCGACGGTGACGTCCGACAACAAGATTCTGTTCAAGCCGGTGACGATTGCGCGCGATCTCGGGCGCGAGATCGAGCTTGCCGGTGGCATTACGCTTGATGACCGCGTCATCAGCACTCCGCCGGATGGCGTCGTCGATGGCGATCCGGTTCGTGTCGTGAGCACCAAGGGCCGTCCGGCGACCGCGACGGCCACACAGGGCGGCAAGGGCTAAGATCCAGGGATCAGAGGTTCTGTTCTTCGTGATGGCCGGCCGGGCATTCATTGCCCGGCCATTTGCGTTTGATGGCCCGCTAAAGAAGACGATGGGTGCGGGCGGGCGTGACTTTATCCCACCTGCCACTCCAGCATCCCGTCCAGCGCTTTGACGATATCGCCGGATGAGCCGACCGGGCTACGGTCCATATCCAATAGATGCGCAAATGTAGCCCGGTCGTGAGCCGGCACCCGCGCCAGCGCGCGCGAATGGTCTGACGTTCGCAGCATCACCACGCCATGTTCGACCACGTTGTCGCGGCCGTAGATCGCGGTAAAGCTTTCCACGGTCGCTTGGCCAGTGGCCTCGGTCACGAAAGCCGGGACCGGGCCGCGGCGGCGGTCGGCCTCGCTCTGGACGCTGGTTTCCTGCGCCAGCGGCTCCGATCGCGCGTGCCGCGACAATACCAGCGCGTGGTGTTTGGTGACGAAGCCACCCTGGCCATACAACAGGCCGAGGCTAACGCCATCGCGGAGTTTGTGCACCATCGCGCAGGCCGCATGCGTCATATAGGTGTTGAGCGGCGCACCGAAGAACGTCAGGCCGCCGGTGACGGTAGGCGCGATATTCGCTCCCAGTCGCAACGTCCGTCGCGCCATCTTCGGCACGCAGGGAAAACAACTGTAAAGCTCGATCGCGTCAAACGCCGCCGCGCTGCCGCCGGCCAGATCCGTTACCGCCTCAAGCACCGCATTCTGGGCGTGACTTTCGACGAACTGATCGCGCTCGAGATAGTCGCGCGGTTCTTCCGCCGAGGCTCCGCCAACCACGTAGGCGAGCTTGTGCTCGGCGATGCCGACCGCGCGCGCGTGGGCAAGGCTCGTCAGCAAAAGTGCAGCCCCCATGTTGACGGTCGGATTGGCGACCATGAGTTTCGTATAGGGCCACGCGATCAACCGGTTGTCGCGCGAAGGCGTTGTGATCTTTTCCGGCGTGAAGCACCGCTTGATCCAGGCGTTGGGATTCTCCGTGGCGGCTTGCGAATAGGCCGACCACAGCGCTCCGGATTCGGCCATCGCCTCGCGCGGGGTCTGGCCCCAATGCGCGGACGCAGCCGTCTCGTAAAACGGATAGACGCTGACCGGGCGGAACACGCCGAGCCTGACTGCCATCGGCTTCTGAAATGCCGCGCCGCGTTTGGGCTCCTCGACATCGTGCGCGAATGGCGTCCACGGCAAGGTGATGCCGGCGCGCTCGGCTCTCGTCGCGGTGCTTTGCGCTTCCGCGCCGCAGACCGCTGCCACATTGCATTCGCCGCGCGCGATGCGTTGGGCCGCCTCATGCAGATAGCGGATCGGACTTTCGCCGCCGACCGGTCCGTAATAAGCGTGCTTGGGGTGGATGCCGAGGCGCGATGAAAGCAGTTTTTCCGGATCGTGGTAGCGCCAACTCAGGAAATTGACGACGTCGAGTGAATCGATCCCGCCAAGCAAGGCCGCGCCACTGTCGGCTTCCGCCCGCTTGAGCGCCTCGACCAATAGCGCCAGCGGCTCCAACCCATCGCTGATCTCGCCGGGCCGGTCGGTGATCTCGCCGATACCGACAATGACGGGGATACGATCGGCCGGGGGTGTTCTCATTTTTTGTTTCCTCGCCAGTAGCATCTATCACGTCATCGCGCGGCCAAGAAGGTGACGCATCCCGCGGCAGAGAATATCCGCCCGTGATATCTGCGGGTTTTCTCCTTGCGCTTTTCGGCGACCGGGAGAATGCTCTGTTCAACAAGAGAGGTTCGGGGAAACGCCTTGATGTCCGTCGCGCCGTCCATTCCGGATGCCGGTCAGAAGCGGGCCTTCGACGTTGTCGTGGTCGGCGCCGGCTTTGCCGGGTTGTATATGCTCCACCGGTTGCGCCGGCTTGGATTTTCCGTCCGTGTGTACGAACAGGGCGGCGGCTTGGGTGGCACCTGGTACTGGAACCGGTATCCCGGCGCGCGATGTGACATCGAGAGCATGCAGTATTCCTATTCCTTCTCCGAGGAATTGCAGCAGGAGTGGAACTGGAGCGAGCGTTACGCGTCTCAGCCGGAGATCCTGGAATACGCCAACCATGTCGCCGATCGTTTCGACCTGCGCCGCGAAATCTCGCTCGACGCCCGTGTCGAGCGGGCCGATTTCGATGAGGCTGCCAGGACGTGGAACGTCGCGATTTCCCACGGCCGGTTGGTGCAAGCGAAATTTGTCGTGTTGGCGACCGGCTGTCTCTCCAACGCCAGGATGCCGGACATCGAGGGCCTGTCAGACTTTCGAGGCCAAGTGTACCACACCGGACAGTGGCCCCACGAGCGGGTGGATTTTGCGGACAAGCGCGTCGGTGTGATCGGCACGGGTTCCTCGGCCATTCAGTCGGTCCCGATGATCGCAGGCGAGGCGCGCCATCTCTTTGTGTTCCAGCGTACGCCCAATTTTTCGATTCCGGCTCGTAATGCAGCGTTGACGGATGAGGCGCGCGAAGCCTTTCGCAAGAATTATCCGGAAATCAGACGCTTTGCGCGTGAGGATACGCGCAATGGCATCTATACCGAACTTCCCGATCGCGGCGCGTTCGACGATGGCGAGAATGCCAGGCGCGCCCGATATGAAGATCGGTGGACCAAGGGCGGACTGGCTTTCCTGCTCACCTACAACAATCTCATTCTTGAAAAGGCCGCCAACGATACGGCGGCCGATTTCGTCCGCGGCAAGATCGCCGAAATTGTCAGCGATCCCGGCACCGCAAAACGCCTGCAGCCGGAAAACTATCCGTTCGGCTCCAAACGCCTTTGCGTCGACAGTGATTATTACGCGACCTTCAACCGGCCGAATGTGACGCTGGTCGATATCCGCCCCCATGGCATCGAGAAAATCCTCACCAGCGCCGTGCGTGCGGGTGGCCAGGACTATGAAATCGATGCGCTGGTGCTGGCGACCGGTTTCGATGCGATGACGGGATCGGTGGCTAAAATCGATATTTATGGGCGTGGCCGGCACACGCTGAACCAGAAGTGGGCCGCGGGCCCGAAAACCTATCTCGGCCTGATGAGCGAGGGTTTTCCCAATCTCTTTCTCATCACCGGTCCCGGCAGCCCGTCCGTTCTCTCCAACATGATCGTCTCGATCGAGCAACATGTGGACTGGATCGCCGATTGCCTCACCTTCGTGCGCGATCGCGGCCACGCGATGATCGAAGCCACGACAGAAGCGGAAGAGAAATGGGTCGCGCATGTCAATGAGGTCGCCAATATGACGCTCTACCCGCAGGCCAACTCCTGGTACATGGGCGCCAACATTCCGGGCAAGCCGCGCATCTTTATGCCCTATATCGGCGGCGTCGGCGCTTATCGTCAGATCTGCGATGAAGTCGCAGCGAAGGGCTATCGGGGATTTGCAATGACGGCAGGCGAGGTCGAGCCGGAGACCTCCTGAGCGTCACTCCACCTGAATGCCGGTATCCTCGATCACTCGCTTCCAGTCGCGGGCCTGCTCGTCGAGCACGGCGGCGAACTCTTCCGGCGTCCCGATCCTCGCATCGACCCCGATGCCATCGAGGCTGGCGCGGACTTCCGCCGACTGAATCGCCTCGTTGACGGCGCCGTTAAGCTGCGTGACGATCCCTTTGGGCGTCCCGGCCGGCGCCAGCAGTCCGAACAGGACCTCCTGCGGGAATCCGAGAATACCCACTTCGCGCATGGTCGGGGTTTGAGGCAACTCCGGCCATCGCTTCTCGCTGGTAACCGCAAGCGCCCTCAATTTGCCGTCCTTGAACTGCGGCAGGAGGTTCGACTTGTTGTTGACGACCATCTCGATGTGGCCGCCCAGCGCATCGGTCACGGCAGGCGCGCCGCCTTTATAGGGCACGAACAGGATATCGGTGCCGGTCTTCAGCTTGAAATATTCGCCGGCGAATTGCGTGTAGATGCCGGGCGAGGCGCCGTATTTCAGTTGGCCGGGATGATCCTTGGCGTAGGCGACAAATTCCTTGAAGTTCTTCGTGGGCAGCCGCGGCGAGATGGCAATGGCCAGAGAATCGACGCAGACGATCGCGATCGGCGCAAAGGATTTGACCGGGTCAAAGCCGAGGTCGCTAAAGATCGCCCCGATCGCGTTGACGTTGGTCCCGCCGAGCAACAACGTGTAGCCGTCCGGCGTGGCGGTTGCGACCAGCTTGGCGCCGATCCGGCCTCCGGCGCCGGGATGGTTCTCGACCACGACGCCCTTGCCGAATTTCGTCGCCAGCGATTGCGCGATCAGCCGGGCCGCTACGTCGGTCGGACCGCCGGCCGGAAAAGGGACGACGATCTTGATCGTCCGTTCCGGATATTCTCCGGCAAAACCGGCGCTCCAGGGCAAAACGATCAGCAGCAGAGCAAGGAAGCAGAGCCGACGTCCCAACCGCCTCCGGCCAACAACCGGGCCAAGACCTTGCATTCCTCATCCTCCCGGCTTCTTGAAGTTCCTGGGTTGAATCCGCCGCTTGCGGTGCAGGAACTTCAATAGGCGGCATTAGCCGATGTTATTGGTGCCTTACCCGCGCGCGGCGCGGTCTTTTTCGTTCTGCGCCTTGATCTGCTCTTTGGCGTTGTTCCAGTCGGCGTCGGTCCAGTCGCGCAACTGATAGAAGTTGCCGCCCATCGCAAGCGCCTGGCCGCCATCCATCGCAATGGTCTCGCCGTTGATCCAGTCGCAGCCGCCTGAAATCAGGAATACCGCGAGATTTTGCAGCTCTTCCATGGTTCCGACCCGGCCCATCGGATTTGCCGCGCGGGTGCGGGCGCCTGCCTCATCGCCCGGCTTGATGCGTTTGCTCATGCCTTCGGTCGGAATTTCGCCTGGCGCAATCGTATTCAGCCGGATGCCGTAGTGGCCCCATTCGGCGGCCAGCGACATCGTCATGGCATGGATCGCCGACTTGCTCATGGCAGAGGGCACCACATAGGGACTGCCGTTGCGGACCCAGGTGACGGTGATCGACACCACATTGCCGCGAAGCTTGTTGGCGATCCAGCGCCGTCCGACGGCATGGGTGACATAGAACGTGCCGTGCATGACGATATTGGCGACCGCGTCGAAACCGCGCGTCGAAAGGTCTTCGGTGCGCGCGATGAAATTGCCGGCCGCGTTGTTGATCAGGTCGGTCAGCGGGGCGTCCAGGAAGATCGCGTCCACCATTTCATCGACGGCCTGCGCGTTGCGGATATCGACGCCATGACTGGTCACGCGGCCGCCATAGAGGTCCATCAATTCCGTCGCGGTTTCGTCGCAAACGATCTTCCGGCGTCCGCAGATGTGGACCTCCGCGCCCAGTTCAAGAAAGCGGGCGGCCATCGATTTGCCGAGCCCTGTGCCGCCTCCCGTGACAAGAATTCGCCGGCCTGAGAGAAGCTTTTCGCTGAACATGACGGGTCCCCGTTCTTGTCTTGCCGCCGCCGCGACTAAAACCGGACGGGGCTGTGGTGTAAAGCGCTTATCGCGGGGGGAAAGGGGACCCTTGGGCGAAGCGCGCCGGATGGACTACCCTGGCTGGATGGGCCGGACGGCCCGGCTGTCCCTTGCTGTTTTCTTGCTCTTTTCTTTCTCTTGCGCTGCGCCGCAAAAATTGCGACTCAAGGAATGCCGGCAGCTCTGGAGCATTTTAGCGATGGTCCCCCAGATCATGCTTTCTGAAAACGGACTGGAACCTGATCGCGGCGAGGAAAACGCGGCGCTTGAAGAAGATTTGCGGCTGCGGAACGACATCCGCCTGCTTGGCCGCATCCTGGGCGATACCGTCCGCGACCAGGAAGGTGCCGACGTCTTCGATCTGGTCGAGCGCATCCGCCAGACCTCGATCCGGTTTCATCGCGGCGACGACAAGGCGGCGAGGGGCGAACTCGAGCTCATTCTCGACAGCATGTCGATCAGCCAGACGGTGCGCATCGTGCGTGCCTTCAGCTATTTCTCGCACCTCGCCAACATCGCCGAAGACCAGAACAATATCCGCCGGATGCGCTTGAGTTCCAAGGCAGACGAGGCGCCGCGCTCGGGAACGCTGGCGCAGACCTTGCTGCATGCGCGTACCGCCGGCCTCAACGCAACGACCTTGCGAAAATTCTTTGCCTCCGCGCTGGTAAGCCCAGTGTTGACCGCGCATCCGACCGAAGTCCGCCGCAAGAGCACCATCGACCGCGAAATGGAGATCGCGGCGGTTCTGGACCAGCGCGAGCGGCTGCAATTGACGCCGGAGGAACTGACCGGAAGCGACGAGCAATTGCGGCGCGCGGTCCTGACGTTGTGGCAAACCAACCTGTTGCGCCGCACCCGCCTCACCGTGCTCGACGAAGTCGCCAATGGCCTGTCCTTCTATGATTACACCTTCCTATATGAGGTTCCCCGGCTGCATTGCCGGCTCGAAGATCGCCTGAACGAGGGCGAGGGGAGCACCCAGGGCGAACTCGCATCCTTCCTGAAGATGGGAAGCTGGATCGGCGGCGACCGTGACGGCAATCCCTTTGTCACCGCCGACGTGATGCGAGGCACGCTGAAGATGCAGTCCGGTCGGGTCATACGTTTTTACCTCGACGAATTACATGTGCTCGGCTCCGAGCTTTCGCTCGCGGCACATCTGACTGACGTCTCGAAGGATCTGCGCGCGCTGGCCGAGCGTTCGCCCGACAAGTCGCCGCATCGCAGTGGCGAGCCCTATCGTCTCGCGGTATCGGGCATCTTTGCCCGGCTCACCGCTACCGCCGCGCGGCTCGAGGTCGAGACCACGCGGGCGGCGGTTGGCGAAGCCACGCCTTATGCCAATGTCGCTGAATTCAAGGCCGATCTCGATATTATTTATCGCTCGCTGATCACAAATAATTCGCGCGTGATCGCGCGCGGGAGGCTGCGCCATCTGCGGCGCGCTGTCGATTGTTTCGGCTTTCATTTGGCGAGCCTCGATATCCGGCAGAATTCGGCCGTTCATGAGCGCACGATCGCCGAATTGATCGACGCGGCGATGCCCGGCAAATCCTATCTGGCGATGAACGAGGAGGCGCGCATCGCGCTTCTGACCGACGAATTGCACAATACCCGCCCGCTGACATCGGCCTTTGTCAAATACAGCGAAGAGACGATGGGCGAGCTTGCGGTGTTCCGCGCCGCTGCCGAAGCCCACGCCAGGTTCGGCGTGGAGGCTATTCCCCAATGCATCATCTCGATGTGCCAGGGAATTTCCGACATGCTGGAGGTCGCGGTATTGCTGAAGGAGGTCGGCCTGGTCGACCCCTCAGGCCGCAGCGCGATCAATATCGTGCCGTTGTTCGAGACGATCGGAGACTTGCAGGCTTCGAGCCGCATCATGGACCGGATCCTGTCGATGCACGATTACCGCAGGCTGGTAGACAGCCGCGGCTCGGTGCAGGAGGTGATGCTCGGCTATTCCGACAGCAACAAGGACGGGGGCTTCGTTACGTCGGGCTGGGAACTCTACAAGGCCGAGATCGGCCTGGTCGAAGTGTTCGAGCGCCATCATGTGCGGCTGCGGCTGTTCCACGGCCGCGGCGGCTCGGTCGGCCGGGGCGGCGGCCCGAGCTATGATGCGATCATCGCGCAGCCGGGCGGGGCCGTGAACGGCCAAATCCGGATCACCGAGCAGGGCGAGATCATCTCCAGCAAATACGCCAATTCGGAAGTCGGTCTCGACAATCTTGAAGTCCTGGCGGCGGCGACGCTGGAGGCGAGCCTGTTGCATCCGAAGCAAAGTGCGCCGCGCGCGGAATATCTGCAGGCAATGGAGAAGCTGTCGGCCTATGCCTTCAAGGCCTATCGCGGGCTGGTCTACGAAACCGAGGGGTTTGCCGACTACTTCTGGGCCTCTACCGTGATCACCGAGATCGCGACCCTGAACATCGGCAGCCGGCCGGCCTCGCGCAAAAAGACCCGCGAGATCGAGGACCTGCGTGCCATTCCCTGGGTGTTCAGCTGGGCGCAATGCCGGCTGATGCTGCCGGGCTGGTATGGGTTTGGCAGCGCGGTTGATGCGTGGCTCAAGGAAAACCCCGATACCGGCATGGCCTTCCTGAAGGAGCTCTATCGGGACTGGCCGTTCTTCCGCACGCTATTGTCGAACATGGACATGGTGCTGGCCAAGAGTTCGATCGCGATCGCCTCACGCTACGCCGAACTGGTGCCCGACGTCACGCTTCGTGAAAACATCTTCGAGCGCATCCGGCGCGAGTGGCAAGGCTCGATCGACAGGTTGTTGGAGATCATGGGGCAGGAACGCCTGCTCGAAAGCAACCCGTCGCTCGAGCGATCGATCCGCAACCGTTTTCCCTATATGGACCCGCTGAACCACGTCCAAGTCGAACTCCTGAAGGAGCACCGGGCGCAAAACACCGACGAACAGGTGCTGCGCGGCATCCAGATCACGATCAACGGCATTTCCGCAGGCTTGCGTAATAGTGGTTAGGTTTGTCATTCGGGGCGCAAGACGCGTCCCGAATGACGAGACGAAGGTAACGCGCGTCTTAGCAGTTGTGGGCGCCCTGGGTCTCGACATAGACCGCATAGAGCGATTGGCTCGCGGTCATGAACAGGCGGTTTCGCTTCTTGCCGCCGAAGCAGACATTGGCGCAGGTTTCCGGCAGACGGATCTGCCCGATCCTTTGGCCGTCGGGCGCAAAGATCTGGACGCCGTCATAGCCATCGCCGACCCATCCGGCACCGACCCAGACGTTGCCCTCGGTATCGACCCGCATGCCATCCGGAAATCCGGATTTCCCATCCAACGTCATGTCGATCAGGGTGCGCGGGTTCGACAGCTTGTCGCCGTTGAGATCGTACTGCCAGACGATGTTCTTGGCCTGCGGGTAGTGCGTGATACCGGTGTCGCAGACATAGACTTTCTTGTAGTCGTGGCTGAAGGCGATGCCGTTCGGCTTGAAGGGGTCTTCGGCGACTTTGGTCACCTCGCCTGTCTTGCCGTCGAGCCGGTAGACCGCCTCTTTCTGATAGGGCTGGACCGAGCCGGTATTGGCCTTCTGGCCCTCATAGATACTGATCGCTCCGTAACCGGGGTCGGTGAACCAGATCGAACCGTCATTGGGGTGCACGACGACATCGTTCGGTCCGTTGAGCTGTTTGCCGTTGGCTTGTTCCGCCAGCACGGTGAGCGCGCCGTCGTGTTCGTAGCGCACCAGCCGTGTCCGCTCGCAGGTAATTTGCCGGCCCTCGAAGTCGAAGGTGTTGCCATTGCCCTCGTTGGACGGCTTGTGGAATTGCTCGGAGATATGGCCGTCATCGTCGAGATAACGAAGCTGACGATTGGCCGGAATGTCGCTCCATACGAGATACTGCCCCTGCGCATTCCACGCCGGTCCCTCGGCCCACAGACAGCCGGTGTAAAGACGCTTGATGGCGGTGTTGCCGACCTTGGCCTTGAAGCGCTTGGGGTCGATCACGACAATGTCGGGATCCGGATAACGCTGAGGTTCGGCGCCGCGGCCGAAGTCCCGCGCAGAGGCGCTGGTCGCTGCGACCGTTGTGGCGATGGCGGCCGCACCGCGCAGCAGGCTACGGCGATCGAGGCCGTGATTGGCTTGAGACGGTAATGTGTTTGTCATGTTTCCCTCCTGATTTTTTTGTTGGGGGGAAATCATCCGATCAAATTTCGGCGCAATACGGGCGGCGTTGCCCAGACAACCACAGGTCGAAGGGATGGCGGCCATGCAGTTCGGCATCGCCCTTCCGGCCGTTGAGAGCCGGAACGACGATGCCGGTGTCAAATCAGCTTCAACAAATATGGGCGCCCTGGGTTTCGACGTAGACCGCATAGAGCGATTGGCTCGCGGTCATGAACAGGCGGTTTCGCTTCTTGCCGCCGAAACAGAGATTGGCACAGCATTCCGGCAAACGAATCTGACCGATCCTTTGGCCGTCGGCGGGTGCGAAGACCTGCACACCGTCATAACCTTCTCCGACCCAGCCGGCGCCAACCCAGATGTTGCCTTCAGTATCGACCCGCAGGCCATCCGGAAAACCCGTTCTGCCGTTCAGTTCCATGTCGATCAGCGGGCGCGGGTTCGAGAGCTTGTCGCCGTTTAGATCGTATTGCCAGACAATGTTCTTGGCATCCGGGTAGTGGGTGATCCCGCTGTCGGCGATATAGACCTTCTTGTAATCGGGGCTGAAGGCGAGGCCGTTCGGCTTGAAAGGTTCGTCGGCGACCTTGCTGAGCTGACCGGTTTTAGCATCGAGCCGATAGACCGCTTCCTTTTGATAGGGCTGGGTCGCCCCAGTCTCGGACCGCTGTCCCTCGTAGAGGATGATGGCGCCGTAGCCGGGATCGGTAAACCAGATCGAGCCGTCCGGATGAACGACGACGTCGTTGGGGCTATTCAACGGTTTGCCGTTGGCTTGGTCGGCGAGCACGGTGACCGACCCGTTATGTTCGTAGCGAACCAGCCGCGTCCGTTCGCAGGCGATTTGCCGTCCCTCGAAATCGAAGGTGTTGCCGTTGGCTTCGTTGGACGGCTTGTGGAACTGTTCGGAAATGTGGCCGTCATTGTCGAGATAGAGAAGCTGGCGGTTGTTCGGAATATCGCTCCAGACGAGATATTGTCCCTGTGCATTCCAGGCAGGTCCTTCGGCCCACAGGCAGCCGGTATACAGCCGCTTGATCGCGGTGTTGCCGACCTTGGCCTTGAAACGCTTGGGATCGATCACGACGATATCCGGATCGGGATAGCGCTGGGGTTCGGCGTTGGCGCCGAAGTCACGTTTGGAAGTCAATTATTCCTCCAGGCTTTGGGGCTCGTATCCGTCAGACCGGATCCCAATTGAAAATGTCCGCCGAACGGTCGAGTTTGTAGAACGACGATTTCAGTGCCGGCATGCCGTGCTCGGCCAGGCTCTCCACCGTCCATCCTTCGCCGCGATGGATCGAACGAAGCGGCCGGGACTGGCTCATCAGGAAAATTTCGTTCATTCGCACCGCAAAGATCTGCCCCGTGACGTCCTTGGCGGCATCGCTGAGCAGGAACGCGACCACGGGGGCGATCTTCTCCGGCCCCATCTGCTGGATCTTCGCCACGCGCGCCTTCTCGGATTCGGTCTCGGTCGGAATCGAGCCGATCATGCGGCTCCAGGCGAAGGGCGAAGCGCAGTTCGAGCGCACATTGAACCTGTTCATGTCGAGCGCGATCGATTTGGAAAGGCCGACGATGCCGAGCTTGGCTGCGGCATAGTTTGCCTGACCGAAATTGCCGACCAGCCCCGAGGTCGATGTGAAGTGCACAAACGATCCGCTCTCCTGCTCGCGAAACAGCCGCGCGGCTGCATGCGAGACATAGAACGAGCCCATCAGATGCACCTTGATCACGGACTCGAAAGCATCGATGCTCATGCGGTGAAAGATCGCATCGCGCAAGGTGCCGGCATTGTTGACGACCCCATCGAGCTTGCCGAAATGATCGACCGCCGCCTTGACGATCCGGCTTGCGGGGACGGCCTCGGCAACGCTCTCGAAATTGGCAACCGCGGTGCCGCCAAGCTTCTTGATTTCCTCGACGACCTCTTCCGCAGGTGAGGCGCTCGCTCCCGAGCCGTCCGCAGCCACGCCGGGATCGTTGACGACGACCTTGGCGCCCTCGGCGGCGCACAACAGCGCGATTTCGCGCCCGATGCCTCGTCCGGCGCCGGTGACGATGATGGATTTGCCGTCGAGGGATTTTGTCATGAATGGATTTCCTAACGTTGCGGATCGCCGCTTTGCCGGGGGTATGTTCTCTTTGAGCCGGGTCGTTCGACTTGGCTGTTCTGATCTTGATGCGACAGGGGAGGGCATGCCGTCAACGGCAGCGCCGGCCGACCCTTAAGTGCCTTTTTTCCTTATATTTATTGCCTAGACCTTACCTGGACGTGGGCGCTTGTATCCCGGTAACCGCCCGGGCTATGGTCCGCCCGAAATAAGAAAAGTTGGGAGGACGGTATGTTGAGGGTGATGGGTGCGGCGCTTGCTGGGTTGGCTTTTGCGACCCAAGCCTATGCTGCCGATGTGCCGACGGAGATCAAGATCGGTACCCTTTACGCCTCGTCCGGGCGCTACGCCTCGATTTCGATGCCGGTTTTCAGCGGGCTGAAGCTGTGGACCGACCTCAAGAATGCCGATGGCGGGGTCTATGTGAAGGCCTTCGACAAGAAGCTGCCGGTCAAGCTCGTCGGCTACGACGATCAGAGCAATACCGCTACGGCCTCCACCCTTTATAACCAGCTCATCACCCAGGATAAGGTCGACCTGCTGGTCGCCGATTCCGGCTCGGTCCTGACCGCGCCGGCAGTCGCGATCGCCCGCGACCGCAAGATGTTCCTGTTCGACCAGACCGGCACTGGCGCCAGCTTCTTTTCAAAGGACAATCCCTACATCGCGCTGATGGCCGATCCGGTCTCGACCGTCTGGCCCAAGCCGGTCGCGGATTTCATCACCCATGACGGGCCGGCGCTTGGCATCAAGAAAATCGCGATCCTCTACTCGACGAACGAATTCACGGGCACGCAGGCCAACGCCTTCCGCAAATTCGTCAAGGATTCCGGCGCGCCGATCGAGATCGTCTACGATCAGGGCGTCCCGACCGAAACGACCAATTACACCGTCATCATCAACAACATCAGCAACACGCAGCCGGATGCGGTGATCCATTTCGGCTACGCGCCGAACGACATTGCCTTCCTGCGCAACGTCGCCGACGTCGGCGTCAAGTTCAAAATGCTGTTTTCGATCTATGCCGGTCTGGAGAAAGAACTTCTCGAGAAGAATGTCGGCGCCAAGGGGCTTGAGCATGTATTTACCTACGTGCCGCCCTCAGACCTCGAATATCCCGTCAATTTCGGCATGAACCTCACCGCCTACAAGGCAGCCTGGGACAAGAAGTATACGGACGGGAAGCTCGAATTCGGTCTCAATGCCGTTGCCGGCTATACGACCGGCCTTGTCATCGAGAAGGCGCTGTCGGTGGCGACAAACCTTGATCAGATGGAGTTGCACCGCGCGGTGTTCAGCCTGTCCGGAGAACTCAAGACGCTGTGCGGGCCCTTCGTGCTGGACGAAATGGGTGGCCAGATCGGCGAATTGACTCCGCTCGGCCAGCTTGAACTGGACGAGCACGGGCACGTCAAATTCGTGTCGATCTATCCGCACGAGGTCGCCAACGGCAAGCCGGTCTATCCGCGCCCATGAGCTTGATGTCTTCTGAACGGCCGCCGGGAGCAACGGCTAGCGCCCACTTTCCGAAGTCCGTGTTACGTCTCAGCGTGCACCTTTCACGGACTTCGGAAAGCTATGGGCACTAGAAAACTTATTGATTCTAGTGCCGCTTCTCTATTTGAAGTTCCTGAATAGGGGTCGCGGCTTGTGGTGCAGGAACTTCAAATAGGCGGCACTCGATGCTAGTTTACGCGCTGGTCGCAGGCGTTCTCTTCGGATTGTATTTCAGCCTGGTCGGCATCGGTCTCAATCTGGTGTTCGGCGTCATGCGCATCGTCAATCTGGCGCATGGCGATTTCCTGATGCTGGGCGCGTTCGTGGCGGTCGGCGTCGTCACCGTGATCGGGATTGATCCGTTGTTTGCGGTGCCTCTGGCATTCGTGATTTTCCTGATCGCGGGCATGCTGCTGTACTGGGTGCTGGTGCCGCGGCTTCAGGGGTCGGCGAACCCGGAAATGCTGTCGATCATCCTGTTCTTCGGCCTGTCGCAGGTCATCGAAGCCGTCACCACGATCTTTCTCGGCACCAGCGAACGCTCGATACAAAGCCGCGCGCTGGGCACGGTGTTTTCCACGATCAAGGTCAAGTTGTTCGGCGGCACGGCCGATAGCGGTGGGCCTGTGCAGATCTTCGGGCAGGGGTTTCCGGCGTCCTGGGTGGTCGCCGCCGCCACCAGCCTGATCGCGATCGGATGTGTCTATGTCTATCTCTACCAGACTCGTTTGGGCACGCTGACGCGCGCGGTGATGTCGCGGCGTGATGAAGCCTTCGCAACCGGCATCGACGTCGATCGCGTATCAGCCGCGGCCTTCGGCATCGGGCTGGGACTGGCGGCCGTTGCCGGCATCTTTGCACCCTTCATGTTCGGCTCGGTAACGCCGGCCTTTGGCGCCGATGCCACCGTCACCTCCTTCACCATCGTCGTGCTGGGCTCGCTCGGCAATCCGCTGGGCACTGCGCTCGGCGGCGTCGTCTACGGCATCTGCTACATGGTGGTGCAGACCTATTTGAGTTCATGGGCCGACCTGTTGCCCTATGTGCTCCTGATTTTCATTTTGCTGTTGCGTCCGAGCGGTCTGCTCGGAAGGCGGGTGCGCGTTGCCTAACGCCGTCAAGCATTTGCTCTTCATCGCCGTGCCGCTGCTCGCCGTCTTTGCGGTGCTGCCGGGCGTTTATCAAAACCATCTGCTGCTGTTCAACTTCGTGATCTTCCTGATCCTCACCCAGGGCGTGAACATCATCTACGGCTTCACCGGTTATCTGCCGTTCGGTTATGTCGGATTCTTTGGAGCCGGCGCCTACGGCTTTGCCATCCTGGTGATGCATTTTCAGGCCCCCGCCGTCGTCGCGGTGTTTGCCGGCGGCCTGGTCGGCGTCGCGCTTGGGCTGTTGCTCACGCCGCTGTTGCGCCTTTCGGGTGCCTATTTTGCCATCGCCAATCTTGCGGCGTCGCTGGCAGTGCTGCATTTCATCGCCAACCCGGCACTTGAGCCGATCACGCGCGGCCCTTATGGCGTCTCGCTCACCGGCACGTTCGATCCGACCTATGCCTATGCAGCCGCGCTCGTCGTGCTGGCGTTGACGCTAGGCGTGGTGATTTTTCTGAAAAACTCCCGCTTCGGCCTGGCGCTGCAGGCGGTGCGGGAAGATGCCGTCAGCGCCTCGATGGCGGGCGTCAATGTCGTGCGGATGCGCATGATCGCCTGGCTCGCGTCGGCGCTGGTCGCGGGCCTCGCCGGTGGCGTCTATGCCTGGTACGTCTCGGTGTTCTATCCCGATAACGTCTTCAGCGGCGAGTTCAGTATTTTTGCGATCGTGTTCGCTTTGTTCGGCGGCGTCGCCTCGATCACCGGTCCGATTGTCGGTGTCGTCATCCTGTACGGCATCTACAACCTGATCGGATTCACGACGCCGCAATACTTTCAGCTGATCTACGGCTTCTTGATCATGGGGCTGGTGCTGTTTCTGCCCGCGGGGCTGGTATCGCTTGCAACACGCAGGGGCTGGCATGTCCCTTGAAAGCGCGCCCCTTCTTCAAGTCTCCAAACTCGTGAAGCGCTTTGGCGGCTTTTACGCGCTGGACGGTCTAAGCTTTCACGTTTCGTCCGGAGAGATTTTGGGGCTGGTCGGTCCCAACGGCTCCGGCAAGACCACGGCGATCAACGTGATCTCCGGTCTTTACGCCCCTGACGGCGGCGAGATCGTCCTGGAGGGTGCCTCGATCGGCGCCGTCGCCTCGCACAAGCTCGTCCATCTCGGTGTCAACCGCACCTTCCAGATTCCAAAACCGTTTTTGTCGCTGACGGTCCGCCAGAATGTCGAAGTGGCGCTCGCTTATGGCGGCGCGGCGGAAGCGCCAGACATGGCCGACCTGCTGGACGAATACCGGCTGGCCGAGGTCGCTGACCGTGCGGCGGCCGATCTCAATAATGCGCAACAGAAGATGCTCGATCTCGTGCGTGCGCTCGCCACCCGTCCGCGGCTCCTGCTGCTCGACGAACTCGCGGCCGGCCTCAACCCAGCTGAACTCGACTGGATCGCCGAGCGCATCAAGGCCCTTGCCAAAAATGGCATGGCGATCATCGTGGTCGAGCATCTCATGGGCTTCATCGAGCACATCACCGACCGCGTCATTGTTATGAACGCGGGCAAGGAGATTTTCGAGGGCAAGCTCGCGGTTGCGGTCAAGGTCCCGCAGGTGATCGAGGTGTTCCTGGGAGGCGAGCATGCCGCCTGAGGCCACTTCGCTGCTGATGGCTCAAGGCGTCGATGCCGGCTACGGCACGATGCAGGTGTTGTGGGGCGTCGACCTCGACGTCCGCGCCGGTGAGACCGTGCTGCTGCTCGGCACCAACGGCGCCGGCAAGACCACCTTCCTGAAATCGCTGGTCGGCCTGATCGAGGCGCGGCATGGCAGCATCAGGCTCGGGGGAGCGGACGTGACACGGATGCGTTCCAGCGAGCGGATGCGGCTGGGGATGACCTATATGTCGGAACTGGCGGTTTTTCCCGACCTGTCGATTGAGGAAAATATCCGCATCGGCGCGCAGGCGCTTGGGCATGCCAACCCCCGGATCGACGATCTCTACGACACCTTTCCAGTGCTGCGCGATAAACGCCGCGCGCCCGCATCGAGCCTTTCCGGCGGTCAGCGAAAAATGCTGGGTATCGCCAAGGCCTTGGCGGCCGAACCTCGGCTTCTGGTGATGGACGAGCCATCGGCCGGGTTGTCGCCTTTGTTCGTCAAGGAGGTGATCCGGATCCTGAGCGAGCTTCGCGGAAGAGGGCTTGCTTTGCTGATTGCCGAGCAGAATATCGGCTTCCTTGAGGTCGCGACCCGCGTGTTCGTGCTCGAAGGTGGCCGTATCCGCTTTTCCGGAACGGTGGCCGAGATGACCGACAATGAGGCGCTGCGGCGGGCGTATTTCGGACTGAAGTGATGCGAACCATCCGGATCGGGTCAGGCGCGGGCTATTCGGGCGATCGCATCGAACCGGCGCTGGAACTTGCTGAAAAGGGCGACATTCAGTATCTGGTGTTCGAATGTCTCGGCGAGCGCACCGTCGCTCTCGCCCAGCAAGCCCGCCTGAAGAATCCGGAAACCGGCTACGACCCGCTGCTCGAAGAGCGGATGCGTGCGGTGCTGCCGGTCTGCGCCGCGAAAGGCATCAAGATCGTCACCAATATGGGCGCGGCCAATCCGCTCGCCGCCGCACGGAAAACCGCAAGCCTGGCGCGGTCAATGGGGCTTTCCCTGAAGGTCGCGGCGGTCACCGGCGACGGCGTCCTTGCCGCCTGCCGGCAAAGCGATCTTCCGATCATGGAATTCGCGGGCGGAATCAGCCAGCTCGGCAATCGCCTGATCTCCGCCAATGCCTATCTCGGCGCCGGGCCAATGGCAGAGGCGCTTAATGGCGGCGCCGACGTCGTGATCACCGGTCGGGCGTCCGATCCGGCATTGTTCCTCGCGCCGCTCATCCACGCCTTTGGCTGGCCGATGGATGACTGGAACCTGCTCGGCAAGGGCATCGTTGCCGGTCATTTGCTGGAATGCGCCGGCCAGGTCACCGGCGGTTACTTCGCCGATCCGCATTTCAAGGACGTGGAAAATCTCGCGCGGCTCGGTTTTCCCATCGGCGAGGTCGGCGAGGACGGCAGCCTTGTTATCACCAAGGTCGAAAGCTCCGGCGGCGCCGTCACCGCACAGACCTGCAAGGAGCAACTGCTCTACGAGGTGCACGATCCCGTCCGGTATCTCCAGCCGGATGTGACCGCGGATTTCTCGCAAGTGGCGATCGAAGAGATAGGCAAGGATCGCGTGCGGATCAGCGGCGGCCGCGGCAGCGAACGCCCGGCGACGCTCAAGGTGTCGGTCGGCTATGTCGATAGCTTCATCGGCGAGGGCCAGATGTCCTATGCTGGCCCCGGAGCGCTGGCGCGAGGGCGTCTGGCGCTTGAGATCGTCCGCGAGCGGTTGAAGCTCACGGGCGTGGCGGCAAATGAATTGCGTTTCGATCTGATCGGCGTCGATTCCCTGCATGGCGGCCAAGTCTCGGCGCATGCCAACGAGCCCTATGAGGTGCGCGTTCGCGTCACCGGGCGCACCGACAACCTGCGCGATGCGATCCGGATCGGCAACGAGGTCGAAACGCTCTACACCAACGGCCCGGCCGGCGGCGGCGGCGCTTTCAAATCCGCGCGCGATGTCGTGGCCGTGGCCTCCGTGCTGTTGCCGCGCGAACTGGCGCAGCCGGTCGTGCAATTCGTCGGAGACAAATAGCGATGAAGCTGCGCGAGATCGCCCATTCCCGCACCGGCGACAAGGGAAATATCTCCAATATTTCCGTGATCGCCTATGACGCCAAACATTACCCATTGCTGCTCGCCCAGGTCACGCCTGCGCGCGTCAAGGCGCATTTCGCCGGCGTGGTCGAAGGCGAGGTGGTCCGCTATGAGCTGCCCAATATTTTTGCGCTCAACTTCGTGATGGATCAGGCACTGGGGGGCGGCGTGACGCGGTCGCTGGCGTTGGACGCGCATGGCAAATCGCTGAGCTCTGCCTTGCTCGATCTGGAGATCGATGCCGTTCCGGATAGATTGTAAGGTAGTCCACGAGGCGACAACGACCATGTCCAATACCCCGACACTGACGGCTCTCGCAGCCGATCTCGAAAGCGGCCGCACCAACGCGCGAAAACTGGTCGACGAGTGCCTTGCCAAAATTTCCGACAAATCCGGTGAGGGGGCGCGCGCGTTCGTGCATGTCGATGTCGAGGCGGCGATCGAGGCGGCCAAGGCGATGGATCGGCTCCGCGAAGTCAAGGCGGCGCCGTCGGTCTTTGCCGGCATTCCAATCTCGATCAAGGATTTGTTCGACATCAAGGGCCAGGTCACGCGGGCCGGTTCGCGGGCGCTGGACGATTCACCGCCGGCCGAAACCGATGCGCCGGTGGTCTCGCGCTTGCGGCGCGCCGGTTTTATCCTGATCGGCCGCACCAATATGACCGAATTCGCCTATTCGGGCATCGGCATCAATCCCCATTACGGCACGCCCAAGAGCGTCTGGCAGCGCGAGGTCGGACATGTGCCCGGCGGATCGTCGTCGGGAGCGGCGGTGTCGGTCGCCGACGGCATGGCGCATGGCGCGCTCGGTTCGGACACCGGCGGATCGTGCCGGATTCCGGCCGCCTATAACGGCATCGTCGGTTTCAAACCGACGCAACAACGCATCCCGCGCGACGGCGGCGTGCCGTTGTCATTCACGCTCGACAGTTTTGGGCCGCTGGCGCGCACTGTCGAGTGCTGCGCGGTGCTGGATGCGGTGCTCGCCGACGAACCGGTTCGACCCATACAACCGCGCACTGTCAAGGGAATGCGGCTGGCGGTCGCCACGACGGTGGCGCTCGACGATGTCGACGACCAGGTGGCGCGAAGCTTCGAGCGGACGCTTGAAAAACTGTCACGCCAGGGCGCATCGATCGAACGGATCGAGGTGCCGGAATTTCTCGATGTCGCCGTCATGAACAGCAAGGGCGGATTTGCCGCCGCGGAAAGCTACGCCTGGCATCGCTATCTGATCGAGAACCACGGCGACATCTATGATCCCCGCGTCGTCTCGCGCATCTCACGCGGTGAAACCATTACGGCCGCCGACTACATCGACATTCTCGAAGCGCGAAAATCGATGATCGCGCGTGCGAGGGTTCGGCTTGCTCCCTATGATGCCATTGCGATGCCGACCTGCGCGATCACGCCGCCGCGAATCTCGGATCTTGCCGACGACCATGCGTTCACGAAAGCCAATCTGCTGTCGTTGCGCAATTGCACGCTGATCAACATGATGGATGGCTGTTCCATTTCGCTGCCGTGCCATCGTGACGGCGAAGCGCCGGTCGGCTTCATGCTGAGCGCGGCGGGTGGTCACGATCGCCGCATCTTCGAACTGGCGGCCGGCGTGGAGGCTGCGATCCATGTTTGATCTGACTTTCACTATCGAAACCAAAGACGGCACGACACCGCTGACCTTGGCGATCGACCAGGCCGTGATCGCCGGCTGGACCGGGCGCGATCCAGTAGCGCGCGACAAGCATATCGCCGAGCTCGAGGCGATCGGGATCGCGCGGCCGGCCGCAACGCCGATCTACTACCGTTGCTCGGCGCGGCGGCTGACCACGGAAGACGAGATCGAAGTTTGCGGCGGAAATTCCAGCGGCGAGGTCGAGTTCGTGCTGATCGGCTGGCAGGGGCGCATCTTCGTCGGCCTCGGCTCCGACCATACCGACCGCAAGGTCGAGGGCTACAGCGTCACGGTCTCCAAGCAGATGTGCGACAAGCCGATGGCGTCGACGCTGTGGGAACTCGAGGAGGTCATTGGTCACTGGGACCGGATGATCCTGCGTTCTTACGCCTGGATTGGCGGCAAGCGGGAGCTCTATCAGGAGGGAACGCTGGACGCGATGCTGCCCGTCTCGGAACTGCTCGCGCGCGGCTTTGCCGACGGAAAGCTGCCCGACGGCTGCGCCATGTTTGGCGGGACGTTCGCGGCCAAGGGCGGCATCCGCCCCGCAAGCCGGTTCGAGTTTGAGCTGGAGGATCCCGTCCGCAAACGCACGATCCGCCATGCCTATGACGTGATCGAGTTGCCGGTGCTGGGGTAGCCGGAAATCGGGTGGTCGTGCGGGTCCCGATTTGCGACGGTCGCGCGCATGAAAACATCAGCGCAACAAACGATCACGCATTCCGAATCCGATACCGCCGCCCGTGTGGCGGCGATCGATTGGACCAAAGCCATCAACGATCTCGACGGGCAAGGCTGCGCCGTGCTGAAGGGCCTGCTCACGGCGGAGGAATGCCGCGCACTGGTGACGCTCTATCCCGAAGGCAAGATATTTCGCAGCCGGATCGTGATGGGCCGCCACGGCTTCGGACGCGGCGAATACAAATATTTCGCCTATCCGCTCCCACAGCCGATTGCGGAATTGCGCACCGCTCTCTATGCGCGCCTTCAGCCCATCGCTGTCAGGTGGAATGAGACGATGGATATCGATATCCGCTACCCCGAAAGCCACGAGGCGTTCCTGGCCCGGTGTCACAATGCCGGCCAGCTTCGGCCGACACCACTTCTGCTCCAATATGGCGAAGGCGATTATAACTGTCTGCATCAGGACCTCTACGGCGAGCATGTGTTTCCGTTGCAGGTCGCGATCCTATTGTCGGAACCCGGCCGTGATTTCGAGGGTGGTGAGTTCGTGCTGACCGAACAGCGCCCACGAATGCAGTCACGGGCGGAAGTGGTGCCGCTTCGCCAGGGCGACGGTGTAGCGTTTGCCGTGCATGTCCGCCCGGTGAAGGGGACGCGCGGTTTCTATCGTGTCAATATGCGCCATGGCGTAAGTCGGCTTCGATCGGGCCGCCGTCACACGGTCGGTGTGATCTTTCACGATGCCAGATGAGGGTTTGTTGCGTTGACGGCGGATTTGTTTGCATGTTTCCCAGAAGCGCGGGCTTCGCGGGAGGAGATGGCCGAAGGTGCGGTGCTCCTGCGCGGGTTCGTCGGCGCGTATGAAGCGGAACTGGTTACCGCCTTGCGCGACATCGTGGCCGCGGCGCCGTTTCGTCGAATGTTCACCCCGGGCGGTCATCAGATGTCGGTGGCGATGACCAATTGCGGCAACGCCGGCTGGGTCACCGATCGGACCGGCTATCGCTATAGCCCCGACGATCCCGAAACCGGCAAGCCATGGCCCGCGATGCCGCCGCTCTTTCGCGAGCTGGCAGACCGCGCCGCCGAGCACGCCGGCTTTGCCGGATTTGCGCCCGACGTCTGTTTGATCAACCGCTATGAGCCCGGCGCGCGGATGTCGTTGCACCAGGACAAGGACGAGCTCGACTTCCGCGCACCGATCGTTTCGGTGTCGCTGGGACTGCCCGCGATTTTCATGTTCGGCGGATCGAAGCGCAGCGACAAGCCGCGCCGGTTTCGTCTCGAGCATGGCGACATAGCGGTGTGGGGTGGCCCGTCGCGGCTGTTCTTTCACGGCGTCGCACCGCTGGCCGACGGCGATCACCCGGTGATGGGACCACAACGTCTCAACCTCACGTTCCGCAAGATTAAATAACGAAAGCGCTTACGGCTTGGCCGGATGAATGAACGTCCAGGGGCTTACCTCGGAATCCCGGGGCACCTCGATGTCAATCAGGGTGGGACCTCCGTGCGCCAGCGCCTTCTCCAGCGCCGGCCGGAAATGATCCGGCGATGTGACTCGCGTAGCGCCGACGCCGAAGGACTCCGCGAGCTTGATAAAATCCGGATTGACCAGATCGGACGCCACGATCCGGCCGTCAAAACGCTCGCGCTGGTCGCGCCGCACATTGCCGTAGGAATTGTTATTGAAGACGAGCACGACAACGCCGATGTTGAATTGCGCGGCGGTAGCGAGCTCCTGCACGCCGAACATGAAGCCGCCGTCGCCCGTGATCGCAACCACTGGCCGGTCGGGATGCGCGACCTTGGCGCCAAGCGCGGTGGGAAATCCGGATCCGAGCGTGCCTTGATATCCGGAACTGATGAAGGTTCGCGGTTCGTAGACGGGAAAGCCGTACCAGGAGGCGAAGCCGACTTGCGACAGTTCATCCGTGACGATCGCATTCGACGGCAGCACCTCGCGCAGGATGTTCAGGTAAGCCATCTGCGGCTGGATCTTCTGAATCTCTTTCAGCGCGGCCGCGGAGGCCTCAACGATCGCGGCGCGGCGGCCGCGGGTCTTGGCGTAGCCGGCTTTTTGCACCGTTGCTAATAACTCTGATGTGCCGGGCTTGGCGTCGGCAACGATCGCAGCATTCGGCACATAGCGTCGCATTTCCACCGGATCGATATCGATGCGGATGGATTTCAAACCTTCGGGGCGGAACGGCCAGCGCGTCATCGCCGGCAATTCCAGCCGCGTGCCGATGCCAATCATCAGGTCGGTTTGCGGCCACAACCGATAGGCGGCCGCCATGGTCAACCCAAGCTCGTGGGCATTCGAGACGATGCCGCGACCGCTACGGAACGCCACCACCGGCGCATCGATGAGTTCGGCGAGTTCGAGGATTTCATCGCCGGCCTCGATCGCGCCTGAGCCGACGAAGATCATCGGCGCCTTGCTCGCCGCGATCAAAGCGGCCGCAGACTTGACCCGATCGGGATCCTGTTGAGGCGCCGGAAAGCGGTCGAATATTTCGGCCGCGCCGACGTCGACCCTTTGCGTGAAGACGTCCCACGGCATTTCCAGCGACGCCGGGCCGCGGCGTCCCGACAGCATTTCCTGAAACGCGCGTGCGACCAAAGCAGGGGCGTTGGCCGGATATTCGATACGGTCGGCCCATTTCACGAAGGTGCGCAGTGTGGCGAGCTGGTCCGGCATTTCATGCAGGTGGCCGCGACCCTTGCCGAGAAAGTCGGTCGGCACCTGTCCGGTCAGGCAGAGCACAGGTTCGTTGCCGCCAAAGGCCGTCAACAAGGCGGCGCCCGCGTTGAGCACGCCAGGGCCGGGAACCACGCTGAAGACGCCGGGTCTGCCGGTCGATCGTGCATAGCCAAAGGCCATGTAGCCGCAAGCCTGCTCGTGCCGCGCGCCGATCACCTTGAGCTGCGCTTGATGGAAGGCGTCGAACAGGCCGTAGATCTGCGCGCCGGGCAACCCGAACACGGTGTCGACGCCGTGCGCGACCAGACCGCTGACGATGGCTTCGCCGCCGGAGCTTACGGGCATGGCAAGGTCCAATCAGCTCGCATCACTGGTACTCCGATTCCGAAGTTCGCAAATCATCGCGGCGACCTCTGATGCGAACTTCCGGATCAAAGGAGTACCAGCAAGTTAGTATTCTAGTGCGGTCTTTGAATTCGAAGTTCCTATGATGAGATTGCGGCCCCACCGATAGGAACTTCGAATTCACCGCACTAGGCCTCATCAATCACGCCGTTGCGCAACACGCCGATATTTTCAGCTTCCACTTCGATGACATCGCCGGGTTTCAGGTAACGCGGCGGATCGAACCGCGCGCCCGCTCCGGTCGGAGTGCCCGTGACGATGACGTCGCCGGGCACCAGCGTCGTGAAGGTCGAGATGTAATGGATCAGGTAACGGAAGCCGAAGATCAGGCGTGAGGTGCGATCGTCCTGCCGAATCTCGGCATTGACCTTCGTCGTCAGTCTGACGTCGGCGATCTGCGATTCATTCGTGTAGGGAATGAGCCATGGGCCGAGGCTTCCGGTGGAATCGAAGTTCTTGCCCTGCGTGACGTTGAACTTGGCATGTCGCACCCAATCGCGGATGGTGCCTTCGTTGCAGAGCGTGATCGCCGCGATGTGATCGAGCGCCTCACGCTCGGCGATATGCCGCCCGGCCTTGCCGATCACCAGCACCAATTCCCCTTCATAGTCGAGCTGGGCGGATGCCTTCGGGCGTACGAGCGGTGTTTCGTGACCGACAAACGAGCGCGGCGTACGGAAGAACATGCTCGGATATTTTGGCGCGTCCGAGCCGTCCTTGTATTCGGCGTTGCGGTCGGGGTAATTGACGCCGATACAAATAATTTTTTCGGGTGCCGGAATCGGCGGCAGCCATGTGATGGTCTCGAGCCCATGACCCGCCGGAAGGCGCGCGGCGTCTTCCGCAAGTCTGGTCAATGCGCCAGCGGCGATGACCTCTCGCAAGGTTGGAAATTCCTTGCTCCAGCGCGGGTAGAGGTCGACCACTCCGCGATCGGTCACGCAACCGTATCTGGCGGAGCCATCGACAGCGAAGGTGGCGATGCGGGGCGCAACCATGAATGCTCCGGGGAGGGCGGCGCTTAGCCTTTGCCGGGGGTCATGCCCTTGGACTTGATGACGGCAATGGCCGCGGGCGACATCAGGAAATCGATAAAGGCTTTGGCGGCTTCTTTTTGTTTGGTGTCGACCGCAAGTGCCGCCGGGAACACCAGCTCCTGCTGCAATCCCGGCGGGAACGGTCCGACGATGTCGACGCCCGGTGCGGTCAGGACGTTGTTCACAAAGACGGCCAGCTCCGCCTGGCCGCTGACCACGGCCGGGATGATTCCGGTCGGTTGCGCCTGCGCGATGGTCTTGGCCTTCATCGCCTCTTCGATGCCGAGCCGCTCGAACAGTCTGAGGATATAGGAGCCTGCTGCACTCTCCGGCAGGAACGTGATCGACCTCGCGTCGAGCAGCGTCTTCTTGAAAGCCTGTTTTGTGCTGATGTCAGGTCTGGGCGCACCGGCTTTCACCGCGACGCCATAGCCGACGCGTGCAAATTCGACCGGCGGCGTGAAATGGGCCTTGGCGGCAGCGTCATAGAAAACGTCGATCGGTACGACGCCGAGGTCGAACGGCTCGCCGGATGTCGCCGCCTTGATCAGGTTGGGGGTGGTGTCGAAGTCGATGACAAGCTTGTGGCCGGAGGCGTGCTCGAATTGCGGGGCGAGTTCGGTCAGCAGGCTTCTGAGCGAGCCGCCCGCCAGCACTTTCAGTTCGGCGGCCTGCGCGCCGCCCGTCGGGGACACGACGGGCGCCAGGCCGAGCAGCGAAGCGGCCGCGATCATCAAGGACATCTTCATAAAGTCTCCGTGTTCTAGTGTCCTGGTTCAGGTCCGTTGACGAATGTTAGAACCAAAGGGACGCCGGCAATTATAAAATTCTGGTGTGGTCGCTCGATTTTGCGTTCGGGTGAGAATTCGTGGTCATCCCCGGGTGAATGTCAAATCCACCGCACTAATCGGCAATCGTGACATCGGCGACAAATTGCGGTTCGCGGACGGCCTGATCTGTGAAGGGTGATCCCTGCTCGAACCAGGAGCGCGGGGCGGGCGCCCCCCACAGTGTCTGCCGGCGCGGGTCATTCAGCAACCAGCGCATCGGTGCATGGTCGTGATCGCCGGTGAAGTAATCGCTGGTGTAAAGTTCAAGGCGGTGACCATCCGGATCGCGGACGTAAAGGAAGAACGCGTTTGAAATACCATGCCGCCCGGGGCCGCGCTCGATATTCTTGAGATATCCGCTTGAGGCCATCACATCGCACAGATGCAGGATGTTCATGGCGGTCGGCACCCAGTAGGCGAAATGGTGCAGGCGAGGGCCTTTGCCGTTGGTGATCGCGAAATCGTGTACATTGCCTTTGCGATGCAACCAGGCGGCGGCGATCCGCCCCTGCGGTCCGTCTTCTTCGGCATATTCGGTCAGGCGGAAGCCAAGCCGTGCATAGAAATCGACGGTGTCCTGAACCTCGGCGGCAAAGACATTGAAATGGTCGAGCCGCTGCGGGTGGCAGCCTTTGTAGAGGTCGTAGCGGCGCAACAGATGCGGACGCTTGTCCATCGCCGCGTAGAGTTCGATCGCAAAGCCGAACGGATCGGTAAATTGCAGTGTTTTGCCCTGGAACGGCCGATCCGTAAAAGCGTGAGCGATTTCATTCCGTGAAAAGAAAGCCGCCGCCTTATCGAGATCCCCTTTATCGCCGACCTTGAAGCCGAGACGATGGCAGGCGGCGTGCGGCGCTTTACGCAACACCAGCGAGTGGTGCTGATGCTCCTCGCTGCCGCGCAGATAGATCGCGGTGGTATCGCGGTCCTCGACATGCAGTCCGACCGCATTTTCGTAGAATTCAGAGCTCGCCTTCAGATCCACCACGTCGAGCACGACATGGCTGCTTCGGATGATGTTGAAGGGCGGATCGAATACGTGTTGCGGAACAGGCATCGCGGCTAAATTCCCAGTCTCTGAATCTTGTGCGTGCCGCGCGCCAGCGAAACGTGTTTTGTTTCCATGTAGAAATCAAAAGAATAGTCGCCGCCGTCACGGCCAATGCCGGAAGCTTTCATGCCGCCGAACGGCGTCGGCAAGTGGCGGACGTTTTCCGAGTTGAGCCAGATCATGCCTGCTTCCAGTGCATCCGAAACGCGCAACGCCCGGCCCATATCCGAGGTCCAGACGTAGCCGGTGAGACCGTATCTCACGTCATTGGCGATTTCGACCGCCTCGGCCTCGTCGCGGAACGGAATGACGGTCAGGAACGGCCCGAACACTTCCTCCTGCGCCACCCGCATATGGCGGGTCGCCCCTAGGACCAGTGTCGGTTGCACGTAATGTCCGCCGCCGGGGCCATCATGCGGCGCACCGCCGACGGCGATCACCGCGCCGTCTTTTCGCGCGACGTCGAAATAGCCGCGGACCTTGGCGAGGTGCCGCTCATGGATCAGGGGTCCGATTTCGGTGGCGGGATCGAGCGGATGACCGACCTTGAGCGCCCTTACGCGAGCGGCAAGCTTTTCGATGAATTTGTCGGCAATGCTCTCTTGAATGAGGAGCCGACTGGAGGACGTGCAGCGTTCGCCATTGAGCGAATAGATCATGAAGACGACCGCATCCAGCGCGCGATCGAGTTCGGCGTCGTCGAATACGATCACCGGATTTTTGCCGCCAAGTTCGAAATGCACCCGTTTCAAGGTCGGCGCGCCCTGCGCCATGATCGCCGAACCGGTGGCGCTTTCGCCGACAAATCCGATCGCCTTGATTGCGGGGTGTTCCGTCAGCGCCTTGCCGGCTTCTTCGCCGAGGCCGTGCACCGTATTGAGGACGCCGTCGGGCACGCCGGCCTGCTTGACGAGCTTCGCCAAAAGGTCGGCGGTGACCGGGGACCATTCGGCAGGCTTGTGCACCACCGTGCAACCGGCAGCGAGTGCGGGCGCGATCTTCCAGGTCGAGAGCATGAAGGGCGTATTCCACTGTGTGATCACTCCCACGGGGCCAATCGGCACGCGCGTCGACACATTCCAATGTTCTTCGCCGGGCATATTCAGCCCGTCGCGGGCGTCCGAGCACTTGTCGGCAAAGAAGCGGAAGTTTTCCGCGGCCCGGATCGCCGCTTTTGCCATGAAGCGATGAGCCTGCCCGGTATCGATACATTCGAGCACGGCGATGTCATCGGCGTGATCCTCGATGGCGTCGGCCACGCGTTGCAACAGCTTGCGCCGCATCGTAGCGCCGATATCGCGCCAGGCTCTGAAGGCGAGGCTGGCTGCGGTTGCGGCACGGTCGATGTCTTCGGTGTTGCCGCGCGCCACGTTGGCGAGTACGGCGCCGTCGATCGGCGACCGGGTCTCGAATTGAGCGCCGGAAATCGACGGCACGCTCTCGCCGCCGATCATATGCGAGATGCCTTCGGCGTTCAGTTTCGCAAGCAGGGGCGCCGCACGCTCGAGGTTGGCTTGAAGCAGGTCTGACTTGGGTGTCAGGCTATTGGGCGTCACTCTATCCATGCGCGGCCTCTGTCTTCAAAGCCTCATGGATATTGTTGCGCTTCCAACTGGTTTCCTTGTCGTTGATCTGCATGTCGAACGACAGAGCGAGTTTGCCTTTTGCAAAAACAGGATCGAGATAGGCCGATAGCGCGCCGAAGATGTGCTCGCCGGCGCTCTTACGGGTTTGCAGGTCGCGGCCTTCGCCGAGCCGCAGCAGCATGTCGAGGAAGGCAAAGTCGGGATTGCCGTCGCCGATCGCGTAATGCTCGCATTGCACTGCGCGCACGCGGATGCCGCCAAGCGGAAAGATCCCGCTCTCGACCGCCGCCTTGCGAACGACCTCCACCACATCAGCCATGTCGACGCGCGCGTCGAGGTTGGCGGAATATTCGATGGTGAAATGCGGCATGGCTACTCCAGTCAGATGGCTACTCCAGTTCAGCGCTTTCGATCGGGCGAATAGCGGCTCACAGGGTGAGAGGCGTCATCATCGGCATGGATTATGTCGCCCGTAGCAAAGGCCCCTTGAAAATCGAGATGCTGGCATATGATTAACATGTTAAATTAAGCCGGCAAACCGGTTGGGGAATTTGTGCAACGCAAACAAGCCGGTAGCAGATCAAGCGCGCTGGGCTTAGTGGACAGGGCGATGAGACCCAAAAAATCGACCGGCAGCGACGGCGTGCATCCGGTCGAGCGTCAAATTCCAATGCGTGATTTTTCCCGCTCGCTGCCGATGTCGCTGTTGCGCGCGCGCGAGGCGGTGATGAAGCAGTTCCGTCCATCGCTGCGCCGTCACGGATTGACCGAACAGCAATGGCGCATCTTGCGGGCGCTTGCGGGGGTCGACGCCATCGAAGTGACTGAATTGGCCCGCGTCGCCTTTCTGCTCGGCCCAAGCCTGTCGCGGATCCTGCGCGATCTCGAGGCGCGCGGGTTGATCGAACGCCAGACGGCGAAGGTCGATCTGCGGCGCGGCGTCGTCTCGATTTCTCCAAAAGGATTGAAACTGATCGAACTCGTCGCTCCCACCTCGGAGTCTATCTACGCTAGAATTACGCAGCGCTATGGCGCGCAAAAGCTTGCCGAGCTTCAGACCATGCTGGCCGCGTTGGAACACAGTCTGGCGGCGCTTGAGGTGACGGAAGCGGCTCCTTCTGAAGGTGAACGATAGGTAAGGCGTCATTGGCCGCCGTGCCGTTTTTCGGTGCTGACGAAATAGGCAGCGGATGGTTGCCGCATCGCGGCACCGAGGCGTGCCATCGTGTCGCTCCGAGGGCTTGAGCCGCAGGCTCAAATCGCTGCAATATCAATTTACTCGCGCTTCAAGAGTTCGTAAGTACAAACGGCGTGCAGTGCGTTCCGCGTGCAGCGCGATAGACCAATAAGAGCCGGCGAAAAAGCACGGTTCCAGGGAGGGATGAATGAAACTGACGAGACGCGAATTCGCGGCGGGCATCGCAGCCGGCGTCGCAGCGCCCTATGTCATCACCGGTGCCAACGCGCAAGGCGCTACCATCAAGATTGGCATGTGCGTTCCGGTCACGGGGCCTGCGGCCGAGCAGGGGCTTTGGGCGCAAAACGGCGCCAAGCTGGCGCTCGCAGCCGTCAACAAGGCCGGCGGCGTGCTCGGCAAACAGGTCGAACTGGTGATCGAGGACGACCAGACCACCAACCCCGGCATCGTGCTGGCATTCTCGAAACTGGCCGCGCAATCCGACATCGTCGGTTTCCTCGGCTCGATCCGTTCGACCCAGGTTCATGCGATGGCGCCGGACGTGCTCAAGCTCGGCAAGCCAGTGATGATCGGTGGCACCGATCCGACCCTGACGCACATGGGTAACCAATGGCTGTTTCGCTTTCGCCCCAACGACAGCTATTCCGGCCGCGTGATCGCCGATTTCGGCGTCACCACGCTCGGCAAGAAGAAGTGGGCGATCGTGCATTCGACCGATGCGTTCGGAACGGCGGGCGGCAAGGCGTTGTCGGCCGCACTGGAAAAGTTGGGCACGCCGCCGGTGCTCGATCAGGGCTATGCCAACCAGAGTCAGGACTTCACGCCGGTCGTCCTTGCAGTAAAACAATCGGGTGCGGATGTGCTCGGCACGTATTTCACCTTCGAAAACGATATCGGGATTTTTGCCCGCCAGTTACGTCAGCTCGGCGTCAACATTCCCTGGGTCGGATCGCCCTCGACGGTTGCAGTGTCCTCGACCAAGCTGGCGGGAGCCGCGCTTTACGGAACCTATGGCGTGGCCGACTATGCCGAGGAATCCAGCGAGACCTCGAAGGCCTTCGGCAAAACCTATCGTGACGCCTACAAGTTCGCGCCGGACAACCAGAGCGCCTGGCCTTACGACGCCATCACCGTTCTATCGGCAGCGATCAACAAAGCGGGCTCGACCGATCCCGGCAAGATCCGCGAAGCTATTCTGGCGTTGAAGAAATTCCCCGGCGCGGAAGGCGAATATAATTTCGACGCAAACGGCGACGGCCTGCACGGCTACAATGTCGTAAAGAACGAGAAGGGGACGATCGTCTTCGACAAGCATATCGAATTCGACGACTGATCGCTTGACGCGGCCTCTCCGGCGACGGGGAGGCCGCGTCATTTTCGTCATTGCCCGCATGCGCCGTTGCTGATGGCGCAGCAGCTCAAGATCCAGACCCGGCACCTTCATGGACCTCGTACTGCAACTGCTCTTTACCGGCATCGGGATCGGCGCCGTCTATGCGCTGGTGGCGCTCGGTTTTGTGCTGATCTTCCGTGCCACCAATGTCGTGAACTTCGCCCAAGGCGAGTTCTCGATGGTCGCCGCCTATCTGATGGTGGTGTTTGCGGTCGATCTCGGCTGGCCGTACTGGCTGTCGTTCCTGCTGGCGCTGGCGGGCATGGCGCTGCTGGGCGTGATCTTCAATCTCGGGGTCTATTATCCGCTGCGTCACCGCAGCTTTCTGCCTGTCATCATCGCGACCATCGGCGCTTCGATCCTGATGGCCAATTCGGTGCTGGCGATCTACGGGCCGCAGCCGCAGGTGCTGGAAGGCTGGTTCGAGACGCCGGGCATTCAGCTCGGCCCGGTTTATCTCGACAGCCAGTATCTTCTGATCATCGCGGTGACGATTGTCCTCGTCATCTTCAATTACTGGTTCTTCGAGCACACCATGCTGGGCAAGAAATTGCAGGCGACCTCGCAGGACAAGGAAATGGCCTCGCTGCTCGGCATTTCCGTGTCCACCATGATCATGATCACCTTCATCTATTCAGCCGTGCTCGGCGGACTGGCCGGTATCCTGGTGGCGCCGGTGCTGTTCGTGTCGATCCAGATGGGATCGACGATTGCGCTGAAAGCTTTCGCGGCCACGATCATCGGCGGATTTGGCGATGTCACTGGTGCGATCATCGGCGGGCTTGCGCTCGGCATCATCGAGACCTTCGGCGCAGCCTATATATCGGTGCCCTATAAAGACGGCTTTGCCTTTCTGGTGCTGGTCGCTTTCCTGGTGTTCCGGCCGCAAGGCATCTTCGGCGAGCGCGTGGCGGAGAAGGCATGAGCGCGCCGAGCGACAACCTGGCCGCGATCGCGGCCGTGCCTCGCGCCAAACCGCTGTTGCTGCGGCACCTGCCGTATTTTGTCGGCTGCGCCATTCTCGTCGCGTTGGCCGCCACGGTTCAGTTCGACGGTTACATCCATAACATTTTGATGCAGGCGACGACATTTGCGATCGCCGTGTTTGGTCTTTCGGTCGTGCTCGGCCTGTGTGGCCAGATCAATCTGGCGCAGGCGGCGTTTTTTGGCGTCGGGGCTTACGCAGTCGGGCTCGGCACGTCGGATTATCATGTGAGTTATTGGCTCTGTCTCGCTGGCGGCTGCGTCATCGCCCTTTTGGCAGGCGCCTTTCTCGGCATGTCGACGCTGCGGCTCGGCGGGCATTATCTGGCCATGGTGACGATCTCGTTTCAGCAGATCGTCACGCTTGTGATGATCAACTCGATCTGGCTCACCCACGGCCCCGATGGCGTCTCGCGCATCGGCCGGCCGGTGCTGTTTGAATCCTCGCAGTCATATCTGGCGTTCTGCGTCGCCATGCTAGCGCTGGTGGGTTATGCCGTCTGGCATCTGCCGGATACGAGGCTTGGCCGCGCAATGCGCGCGGTGCGTGACAATGAGCTCGCGGCCGGCGTCGTCGGCATCGATGTGTTCCGCACCAAGGTGTCGGCCTTTGCGCTCTGCGCGGTGCTCGGCGGTCTCGCCGGCGGGTTGTTCGCCGGCGGTTTTGCCTATGTCAGCCCGGATCAATTCTCCTTCGCCGAGTCCGTGGTGTTCCTCACGATGTCGCTGCTTGGTGGTGTGGCCTCGCCCATCGGGTCGGCGATCGGCACCGGCCTGTTGATCCTGATTCCGGAATGGTTGCGCTTCCTCAAGAGTGTCCCCGGGCTTTATCTAGCCATCTACGGCCTTTCGGTGATCCTCATCATCCGCTACATGCCGGATGGCATTTGGGGTTTCGTCAATATTGCAACCGAGCGCTGGCGGGCGAAGGCGAAGGTGCGTGACGCCGGTCCGGCGCTGCAACTGGCGCCGGCGACCGTCGGCGGCGACATCGTTCTTTCCGTGCGCGGCCTCTCCAAGCATTTCGGCGGCCTCAAGGCCGTCGATAACGTCGATATCGATGTGCGGCGCGGCGGCGTTCACGCGCTGATCGGACCGAACGGTTCCGGCAAGACCACGACGCTCAACGTGCTCTCCGGTCTCTACAAAGCGACATCCGGCACGGTGACGCTCGACGGCACCGATATCACCGACATGCCGCCGCACCAGCGCGCGGCCGCCGGCCTTGGGCGCACGTTCCAGAACATTCGCCTGTTCCGTTCGATGACGGCACTCGAGAACGTCGTGATCGGCGCGGAGCGGCCGGGCAATAAGCTGGCCGGTCAGCGCGACGACGATGCCCTCAACGTGCGCGCGATGTCGGCGTTGACCTTTGTAGGCCTTGGCGCGCGCGCCAACGAGTTGATCTCGAGTTTCTCTTACGGGCATCAACGCCTGATCGAGATTGCGCGCGCGCTTGCGGCCAATCCGACGCTGTTGTTGCTCGACGAGCCGGCCGCAGGACTGAATTCCACCGAGAAGCTCGAATTGCACGCGCTGCTCAAGCGCATCGCCGCACAAGGGCTCACCATCCTGATCATCGATCACGACATGACGCTGGTCAGCGAAGCCGCGCAACACATCACGGTGCTCAATTTCGGCAAACGCATTGCCGACGGTGAATCGCTCGCGGTTCTGCGTCATCCCGACGTCGTCTCCGCCTATCTCGGAACCGAATAATGGCGCTGCTTCACATCAACGGTCTGGTCGTGCGCTATGGCGAGATCGAAGCCTTGCGTGGCGTCTCGATCGCGGTCGACGAAGGCCAGGTCGTGACGTTGCTCGGCGCCAACGGCGCCGGAAAATCGACCACGCTCCGGGCGATTTCCGGACTGACAAAACCCGCTTCAGGGGAAATCCTGTTCGACGGCAAGCCGATCGCAGGACTCGGCCCCGAGGCGATCGTGCGGCTTGGAATTTCGCACGTCCCGGAGGGCAGGCGGGTATTTCCTGGTCTTTCCGTCAAGGAAAACATCATGCTCGGCGGGTCGAACCGACGCGCCGGCAAAGCCGAATTGTCGCGCGAAGCCGACGCCATGTTCGATTTGTTTCCCGACATACGAAGCTTTGCCAATGCACTCGGCTGGACCTTGTCGGGCGGTCAGTTGCAGATGGTCGCGGTCGCGCGCGGGCTCATGGCCAAGCCGCGGCTGTTGCTTCTGGACGAGCCGTCGCTGGGGCTCGCGCCTGTCATTGTCCAGGCCGTGTTCCGGATCATCTCGGAAATCAGGCGCAACACCACGGTCTTGCTTGTCGAGCAAAACGCGCGCATGGGATTGTCGGTCGCCGACCACGGCTACGTCCTGGAAACGGGGCGGATCGTGCTCGGCGGCAAGCCCGATGAATTGTGGGGCAACGAAGCCATCCGCGCCGCCTATCTCGGCGGTCATGCCAAGGTGAGCGCGTAGCGCCTTACGAGAAAATAATCGCCAAAACCAACAAGAGCGACATCTGAAATGGTCACGATCAAGGTTCCCTATCTCATCGATTTTGTGGCGGACATCTTTGGTCACGCCGAGTCCTCGCCGGAAGAGGCGCGTCGTGTTGCGACTTATCTGACGACCGCCAATCTCACCGGGCACGACAGTCACGGCGTGATCCGCGTGCCTGTCTATATGCGATGGAAGAAGATGGGTTCGGTGGTTCCGAACCAGACCGCCGAGGTTGTCGTTGACACGCCGTCGCTCGCCGTCGTGGATGGCAAGTTCGGCTATGGGCAGACGGTCGCGCCGGTCGCCGTCAAGCTCGGGATTGAGAAATGCAAGAAGGTGGGACTAGCCGCCGTCGCCTTGCGCAATGCCGGCCATATCGGCCGGGTCGGCGATTGGGCGGAGATGGCGGCCGCCGAGGGCCTTGTCTCGGTGCATTTCGTCAATGCGGCCGGCTCGCTTCTGGTCGCGCCTTATGGTGGGGTCGAGAAGCGGCTATCGACCGCGCCTTATTGCGTTGGCGTTCCGCGCGAGGGCCAGGATCCCATCGTGCTCGATTTCGCCACCTCGATCGTCGCCGAAGGCAAGGTGCTGGTCTCGAGCCGCGGCGGCAAGAAACTGCCCAGGGGCGCGCTGATCGATGGCGACGGCACCTTGAGCGAGGATCCGCACGTGCTCTACGGCCCCTATACGTCGGATGGTCCGCGCGATCATACCAAGGGGTCAGGTGCAATCCGCGCCTTCGGCGAGCACAAGGGCTCGGGTCTGGCGTTCATCTGTGAACTGCTCGGCGGCGCGCTGACCGGGACGGGCGCAACCGCGCCCAACCGCCGCTTTGCCAACGGCATGCTCGCCTTCTACATCGACCCCAAGGTCGTGGACCCCGCGCATTTCTTCGATGGCGAGATCTCCCGCTACGTCGATTTCATCCGCGAAACGAAGCCGATTACCAGCGGTGATCCCGTCATGATCCCCGGCGATGCCGAGCGCAAGACGCGCGTTGATCGCACCAAAAACGGCATTCCGCTGCCGGACGATACCTGGGCGGCGATCGTCAACACCGCGCGCGAGGTTGGGGTCAGCGAGGCAAGCATTCAGAGGGCAACCCAGTAGGGCAACCCAGTAATGCGCGATCTCGCGAGCCAAGGGCGGCATTCGGCGCTACAAGCGGGATGAGGTTTGCCGAAAAGGCCTCACGGCCGACCGGCATGTTTGAGATGATTTGAAACGCAAGGAAGGAACGATGGCAAACAAGGTCAAGGAAATTTGGGCGTCGGGCAAAGTGGTCGTCAACGCCTGGCTTGCGATTCCTTCCGGCTTCTCGGCCGAAGTGATCGCGCAATGCGGCTTCGACAGCGTGACCGTCGATATGCAGCATGGCGTGCAGGACTATCTCTCGATGGTCCAGTGTTTCCAGGCCATGAACGCCCATCCAGTGACGCCAATGGTGCGGGTGCCGTGGAACGAGCCCGGCATCATCGGCAAGGTACTCGATGGCGGCGCCTATGGCGTGATCTGCCCGATGATCAACACGCCGGAAGAGGGTAAGAATCTCGTCGCCTACAGCAAGTATCCGCCGATGGGGTCGCGTTCGAATGGTCCGATCCGCGCCGGCCTGTACGGCACGGCTGGCAGCTATCAGAAGACGGCCAATGACGAGACGGTGCTGCTTCCGATGATGGAGACCAAGACGGCGATCGCGAACATGGAAGCGATCCTCGACGTCGAAGGCATCAACGGCGTCTATATCGGGCCGTCCGACCTCGGCTTTTCCTACGGGCTGGCGCCGAAGCTCGATCGCGACGAGCCGGAAATTCTCAAGATCTACGAAAAGATCGTCAAGGAATGCGGCAAGCGCGGGCTCTATCCCGGTATCCATTGCTCGGGCGCCGATGGCGCGCTGCGCGCGATCAACATGGGATTCAAGATGGTGACCCTGTTCAACGAAGTCGGCTTGATGGCGACTTACGCGAAGATGCAGGTCGCGCAGACCCGGAAGGACTCAGACGGCAAGGCCTAAGGACCTCGTGTCCCGGACGCGGTGCAGCGCTCCTTCAGCGTTGAACCGCTGATCCGGGACCCATTTAAATCGCGCTCGCTCTGGACCCCGGATCAGCAGCGCATCGCCACAGCGCGTCGAAGACGCGCGAAAACGCGCTTTTGGCGCTGCGCAGCATCCGGGGCACGATGCTGAAGGAATGGAGATACTGATGACCCCGGCACCCGTCATTCGTCTGCACCCCGACGACGGCGTGTTGATCGCGCGCTCGAGCCTGCCGGCAGGCCTCGTGGTGGCCGAGGGCGTGACCACGGTCGAGCGCATTCCGGCCGGCCACAAGGTGGCGATCCGTCCCATCGCAGTTGGCGAACCCATCCACCGTTACGGACAGATCATCGGCTTTGCGACGAAGCCGATTTCGCCGGGTCAGCACGTTCACACCCAGAACTGCGGCATGGGCGATTTCGCCAAGGATTATGCGTTCGGCGTCGATGTGAAGCCGGTGCCGAACTTCGATCTCCCTGCGACGTTCGACGGCATTCGCCGTCCTGACGGGCGGGTCGCGACCCGCAACTATATCGGCATTCTCACGTCCGTGAATTGCAGCGCGCATGTGGCCGGCATGGTCGCCGATGTCTTCAAGAAAAACCCGTTCAGCGGCGACAATCCGCTCGCCGACTTTCCCAACGTCGATGGCGTGGTCGCGCTCACCCACAAGACCGGCTGCGGCATGACGCAAAACGAGCCGCTGACGCTGCTGCGCCGGACGCTCGGTGGCTATGCGCGGCACGTCAATTTTTCCGCCGTGGTCGTGCTGGGCCTGGGTTGCGAAGTCAACCAGATCGGCGGGTTGATGGCCGAGCAGAAACTCGCGGGCCGCCTGCGCGAACTCGAAATTCAGGAAATCGGGGGCACCCGCAAGACGGTCGAGGCCGGTGTTGCATTTGTGCGGGAGGCGCTCACCGATGCGAACAAGGTCAAGCGCGAGGCTGTTTCGGCGAGTGAACTGACGGTGGCGCTGCAATGCGGCGGCTCGGACGGCTATTCCGGCATTTCGGCGAACCCGGCGCTCGGCGCTGCCAGCGATCTTCTGGTGCGCCATGGCGGCACGGTCATCCTGTCGGAGACGCCGGAAACTTACGGCGCCGAACATCTGTTGACCCGGCGGGCGGTCAGCCGCGAGGTTGGCGAAAAGCTCGTAGGGCTGATGCGCTGGTGGGAGGAATACACCGCGCGTGAGGGCGCCGAGATGGATGCCAATCCGAGCCCCGGCAACAAGGCCGGTGGCCTCACCACGATCCTCGAAAAATCGCTCGGCGCGATGGCGAAAGCCGGCAGCACCAACCTCGTCGATGTTCTCAATTATGCGGAAGCCGTCACCAAGAAGGGCTTTGTCTTCATGGACACGCCCGGCTATGACCCGGTCGCGGCCACGGGGCAGGTGGCCGGCGGTGCCAATCTCGTCTGCTTCACCACCGGGCGCGGCAGCGTGTTCGGCTGCAAGCCCGCGCCCTCGATCAAGCTTGCGACCAACACGCCGATGTACAAGCGCATGGAAGACGACATGGACGTCAATTGCGGCACCATCCTCGACGGCGAGGAGACGGTACAGCAATGCGGCCAGCGGATTTTCGACCTGATGCTGAAAACCGCTTCCGGTCAGTCGACCAAGAGCGAGAGCTTCGATTTCGGCGGCGCCGAATTCGCGCCCTGGGTGCTCGGCGCCACGATGTAGGCCGGGCACCGGGTTGTTAGTCTCCGTCATGCCCGGCCTCGGGCCGGGCATCCACGTCTTCTCTTTAGTTGTGCCGGGAGAAGCAAGACGTGGATGGCCGGGACAAGCCCGGCCATGACGAGAGTGTGCCCTACGGATCTGCGATGGTGACGAGTACTCTGTATTTATTTCCGCTTTCCGCGGCGTAGCAGACATGGGTGGACTCGCTGCTGGGTCGACCCGGTCGCAAATGACCCGAAGGCGACATTGGCTGCGCCGCTATCTGGACGGTCATGCAACGGCCAACACAAATCGACGAGAGGCGAGACTTTCTGTGAACTATAACCGCCGTCTGACACAGTGTTCCTAACGTGGAACATTTAATAAATGTGTATAAATCGGAACACTATTTTTGGTTGAACGTTATCCTCTTCCGTACGAGGAGCAATCAATGCGAATTTTTACAGAGAAAATTCCGCCGCCCCGAAACTCTGAAGTATTCGATGACAGCATCAAAGTTGATGCGACCTTGCAAAAACAGGAGGATCGTTGGGTTAAGGATATTGTAGCCAATCTTGCGGGCTTCTCTCCGAAGACCGATAAGTAGGAAGCAAGGCCGCCTCGGTTGGCGGCCTCTTTCATTTCCAGCGTGTGCACCATGTTGCCTATCTCGAAGCTGAGCTGGACCTGCGCTATCGAACGCAGTAGCTTCGTCAGCGCGAATTAAATGTCAACGGAGGCCCTCCGTGGAACATCGCGGCATCAGTTTCTTGGTCGTCGAAATGAGCTTTCCGCACAGTTGGCAATGGACCGTAGGAAAGGGCAAGACGGTTACGGTGGGCGTTTGCGCCACCAGACTGGATGCGATCCGTCAGGCTCAAACGTTTATAGACGCAGTTATAGATTGGGCAGCATAAACCACCACAGGGCAGGTCGCTCTGGTCTATGATCTACTGCTGCCTATAAAATCGTCTTGAACAATTGGCTTCTGCGGTCTTCCATCTAAGAGCATGGTCCTTGAGGAGCCACCGAGCGTAAGAAAGCTCGCCGCTTTTCATCCACATGCTTATGCCCCTGTCGGGTGATACCGGCAGGGGTTTGTTTTTTGTCTCCGGGATCATCCCTCGTCAGATGCATTTTCCACGCCCCCTTTTTCTTTGCGACGCGATGACCGATGGCATTTTGCGATACGCCGAATAACCCTGCGGATGTCCGCTGGTCGGGGAGGACCGGAGTGCGCCGGGAGACCGGCAAGGAGTAGATGGTGCAAGTCCATCACGATGAAGGAGTAGCGAACCGCATCGACCCCGAGTCATGCGCAGATACCCGTGAGGGTATTGGCGAAGCGT
>NZ_JBEKRB010000001.1:0-373615 GCF_049519115.1 Bradyrhizobium sp. | reverse complement strand
AAACAGGTTGTCGCCGTTTCGCTTGCTGGAGACACAAGCGCAGCTACAATAACCTCAAGGCCGCCAAGGTCAGAAATAATAGCCCGGCGACGTCAAAAGCCGCCCGGGCCTTGAAGACATGGAGAGGAACGTCATGACATCTACATATCGAACGCCGCTTTTCCGTTCGCTGCTCGGCGCGACGGCTCTCGGCCTTGGCCTTGTGCTGGCTGCTTCCGGTCCGGCGCTCGCCGCCGACCCGATCAAGATCGGCGTCATCGCGGAAGCGCAAGCGATCGCCGGCGCCTCGATCCCGCAGGCCGCCCAGCTCGCCGCCGACGAAATCAACGCCAAGGGCGGCGTCGACGGACGCAAGATCGAAATCATCACCTATGACAACCACTCCTCGTCCGCCGATTCCGTTCGCGCTTTCCAGCGCGCGGTGAACGAGGACAAGGTCAACATTGTCATCGCGAGCTATATCAGCGAAGTGGTGCTGGCGCTGGAACCCTGGGCCTCGCGCCTGAAGACACCCTTCATCACGCCGGGTGCGGCCTCCAACGAGATCAGCAAGAGCGTTCACGCCGACTATGAGAAGAACAAGTACACCTTCCACGGCTACCTGACCTCGGCCGCGCTGGCGCTGTCGGTCTGCGACGCCGCCAAGGAACTGCTGGTCGACCAGAAGCAGATGAAGACCGCGGTCATCATGAGCGAGGACGCTGCCTGGACCAAGCCGCTCGACATCGGTTACGAGGAATGCCTGCCCAAGATCGGGCTGAAGGTGCTCGACCATATCCGCTTCTCGCCCGACACCACCGACTTCACGCCGATCTTCAACAAGATCGAAGGCGCAAAGCCCGACGTGATGATCACCGGCATCTCGCATGTCGGCGTGCAGCCGACGGTGCAGTGGAAGAACCAGCAGGTTCCGATCCCGATGTTCGGCATTTCCTCGCAGGCCACCAACGAGACCTTCGGCAAGGACAGCAACAACGCCTCCGACGGCGTGCTCTATCAGGGCGTGTCGGGACCTGGCGTGCCGGTGACGGAGAAGAGCGTGCCGTTTGCCAACGCCTTCAAGGCGAAGTTCGGCAACTTCCCCTCTTACGCCGGCTACACCTCCTATGACGAAGTCTATTTCATCGCCGATGCCGTGAAGCGTGCCGGCTCGACCGACGCCGACAAGCTGGTCGAGGCGCTGGAGAAGACCGACTGGGTCGGCACCATCGGCCGCGTCCAGTTCTACGGCAAGGACGACCCGTTCACCCACTCGATCAAGTACGGCAAGGGTCTGATCACAGGCCTGATGCTGCAGTGGCAGGATGGCGCGCAAGTTGCCGTCTGGCCGCCGGAAGTCGCCAAGGCCAAGTTGAAGTTCCCAAGCTTCATCAAGGTCACCTCGAACTAAGGCATGCAAATGCTCCCGGAACCCCGGGAGCATTTTTCTTGGCGTGACGTTCTCTTTCCAGGAGGAGGCAGCGGGGGCTGCCGCGAGCAGTGCCGTCTATTTGAAGTTCCTGCATCACTCGCCGCGGGTCCAACCAGGAACTCCAAATGGAACACGGCACTGAAATCATCATGGATTTGCGAGTGCCCTTTGCTTTCCGAAGTTCGTGCAAGAGGGTGCCGCGACGTAGGACGAACTTCGGAAAACGGGCACTCGTATAAATGCTTGCGTTTCAGATTCTGATCGACGGTTTTGCCATCAGCGCCTTGTATGCGCTCGGCGCTACCGGATTTACCCTTATCTTCGGCGTCTCCGGCGTGCTTAACCTGTCCCATGGCGCCCTCATGGTGCTGGCGGCGGTGGCTGCATGGGCGGCTGCGAGCGTGCTGCATGTCGACACCTATTCCGGCGCGCTGGTCGGCGTAGCGGTAGCGCTGGTGTCCGCGCTGATCACTTACTTCGCGGTGGTGCAGCCGATCCAGAAGTCGCGGCGCATTCCCAATGAGGAGAAGGAAATCTTCGTCCTCACGGGCACGTTGCTCTGGGGCATCATGATCCAGGAACTGATCGCCTATTTCTTCACCAACAACGCCAAGACCGTGCTGCCGATTGTCGAAGGCGTGGTCGATATCCTCGGCGTGCGCACACCGCGCAATGAAATCTTCACCGCCTTCGTCTGCTGCTTGGTGATCGCGCTGCTCTGGCTGCTCGTCAACCGCACCCGCACCGGCAAGGCGGTGCTGGCGGCCTCGATGAATCCGCGCGGCGTGACGCTGCTTGGCCTCGAACTCGGCAACATCTATGTCGTGGTCTGGGCGATCTACGGTATTCTCGCCGGCATTGCCGGCGTGCTGCTCGGCATGTTCTTAGGGGTCAGCTCCTACAGCGTCGGGCCGCTAACCGCGAGCGCGTTCTCGATCGTGGTGCTCGGCGGTCTCGGCAGTGTGTCGGGTTCGCTGATTGCGGCTTTTGTCGTTGGCTATCTCGAAACCCTCACGGCTTATCTGGTCTCGCCGGCCTACCGGACCATCCCTGCCCTTCTGCTGCTGGTCGCTGTGATGTATGTGCGGCCGCAAGGCCTGCTCGGGAGGCGATGAAGATGGGCGGTTTCTTCAAGTCACGGCTGTTCTTCGTCTCATTAGCGATCGTCATCATTGCTTCGACGCTGCCGCTCTATGTTTCCGGCTATATCCTTGGGCTGCTTACGGTCGCCTATTACTTCGGTGTGTTCGCGATGTCGTGGGACCTTTTGTTCGGCTTTGCCGGCGAGGTCAATTTCGGCCCGACCTTCCTGATCGGCGTCGGCGCCTATACGGCCGGCATTCTTAACAACCAGTACGGCTGGTCGGTCTATCTCTGCATCGTGCTCGGCGCGCTGGCGTCCGTTGTCGCCGGCGTGGTGCTGGCGCTGCCTGCGCTGCGCGTGCGCGGCCCCTATTTCGGCCTGACCACCCTAGTCGCGGTGCTGATGCTGCAAAATTTCGTCGTCGTGTTTGCCGATCTGACCGGCGGCGAGATCGGCCTGACCATTCCCGATGTCATCACCATCAACGCCAGCGCGAATTACTGGATCGCGCTCGGCTTCATGACCATCAGCGCGCTGATTCTGTATGGCCTGTCGCAATCGCCGATCGGTCTGGTGTTGCAGGCGAGCGGCCAGGACCCGGTGCAGGCCGGCGCGCTCGGCTTCAACATCGTCAAACATAAACTTGCCGCCTTCATCGTCAGTGCGTTCTTCTCCGGCCTCTCCGGCGCGCTTCTCGTCTTCTATTTCGGCACCGCCTCGGTCGGCACCGTCGTCGACGTCGCGGTCGGGGTGAATGTGATCGTCGCCGCCGTGCTCGGCGGACGCCGTACCGTGCTGGGCGCCGCACTCGGCGCGATCTTCCTGATCGTCGCCGGTGAATTCTTGCGCCCCACAGGCGAGCTTGCGACCTTCATCGTCTCGGCGGTCGCCCTTCTTGTCGTGCTGTTCTTCCCCGGCGGCTTCCTGGGCGCTGCCCTCTCGCATGAGGGGCGCTCATAATGGATGCGACCAACAATAATCCGCCGGTGCTCGAAGTCCGCGGCCTCACCAAGCGTTACGGCGGCCTTACGGCCGTGAAGAAACTCGATCTCGAGGTTCACGCCGGCGAAATCTTCGGCCTGATCGGCCCGAACGGCTCCGGCAAATCGACCGCGATGAAATCGATCATGGGCATCGAACGACCGACCGCGGGTGAAGTCATTTTCCAGGGCGAGAACGTCGCAGGAATGCCGGCGCACCAGATCGCGCGCAAGGGCTTTGGCATGGTGTTCCAGCACTCGCGGCCGCTCAACCGGCAGACGGTGCTGGAGAACATCATGGTGGCGCTGCTGCCGGACAGCCTGTTCATGCTGTTTCCGGACAAGGCGCTGACCGAGCGCGCCAAGTGGATCGCCAACCGCGTCGGTTTGGGCTCGGTGATGGATCGCCGTCCGCCGACGCTGCCCTTTGCGGATCTCAGACGGCTCGAACTCGCCAAAGCGATCGCGCGGGATCCCAAGGTGGTGCTGGTCGATGAACCCTTTGCCGGATTGACGCTCGCCGAAGTCGGCACCTTCTCTGAACTGATCAAGAGTTTCCGCGACGAAGGCCGTGCGGTGCTGCTGGTCGACCACAACGTCAAGAGCGTCGCGGCATTGGTCGATCGCGTGCTCGCGATGTATCTCGGCGAGGAGATCGTCACCGGCCGCGCCGACGAGGTCATGCGCAACGAGACCGTGCGGCGCGTCTATCTCGGCGGCACGATCGAGACCTCGGCACGGCCCGAGACCAGCTTCAAGGACAAGTTGCCGTTGTTGCAGGTCGAGAACGTCAGCGTGTTCTACGGCAAGGCGCAGGCGCTCGAGAGCGTATCGATCCACGTCCATCAGGGCGAATTCGTCTCGGTGGTCGGCTTGAACGGCGCCGGCAAGACCACGTTGTTCAACACCATCTCGGGCTTTTTGCCCTATAGCGGCGACATCATCCGCGACGGCGAAAAACTGCGCGGCATCAGTCCCGCCAAGATCGCGCGCAGCGGCGTCGTGCAATGCCCGGAATCGCGCGAATTGTTCGGCGAGATGAGCGTGCGGGAAAATCTCGACCTCGGCGGCCAGCATTTGACTGACGAAGTTCGCGAGAAGCAGCTCGCCTGGCTGTTCGAGCTATTTCCGATCCTGAAGGAGCGTCAAGGCCAGATGGCGCAGACGCTCTCCGGCGGCGAGCAGCAAATGCTCGCGATCGGCCGGGCGCTGATGATGCAGCCCAAGATCCTGATCCTGGATGAGCCGACGCTCGGCCTCGCCCCGGTCATCCTGGAGCAACTATCCAAGGCACTGGAGCGGCTGCGTCAGACCACGCCAATCACGGTATTGTTGGGCGAACAGAACGTGACGTTTGCGCTTCCGCATGCCGATCGCGTCTATGTGCTCGAACATGCGCGGATCGTCTGGGAAGGCGATCCTGGCCGCTTTGCCGCTGAGGCCGGCGAGGGTTATCTCTGATAACCTTGCACTCGGGGCACACTTCAATTGGCGCGGACGGTCCGCATCGGAAGTGCCATGCCCGGTTGTTGCACGGTCTCTACCGGCATGTCGTCGGCGATACCGCTACCGCCAAACTCCGCCTGCACGGCCTGCGATATCCAAAGGGATGCCCTCGGATGGAAGATTGTCAGGGCAATCAGCACAATCGCCATCAGCACGGGCAGGATGAGAAATCCAGCGCCGCTTCTCGGTTTGGTGTCGTCGTCGCTCTTGCGCGATCGGTCGAACGGAGCATGCATGGACGCCTCCACTTCGGGGATGGTCCCTCAATGCCACTTCTAACCTGATCGCCATCATACGCGTGTGAACTGCTTCACAACGCGACCGTGCTTTTCGCGCGTTAACTTTCTTGCACTTCCGAGCCCGCGATTTCCTGCAACGGTTCGAGGTTGAGCACGACGATGGCGCCGTGTTCGAGGCGAACCCAGTTGCGGGTGGCCCAGGCGCGCAACTGCTTGTTGATGCTCTCGCGGGACATGCCGACCATCTCGCTGATTTCCTGCTGGGTGACCGCGATGGTGCGGCCGCCCTGCGCCACCTTGTGCCGTTCGGTGAGACGGATCAGGGCGCTGGCAAGCCGGCCCGGCAGATCCTGCAAGATGACCTCTTCGACCTGGTCGGAGGTCCAGCGCAGCCGCGCGCATAACAGTTCGATGAATTTCATCGCTAAGGCCGGCTGGCTTCGCACGAAGGGCAGGAACTCGCGGCGGTCGATGACGAAAATTTCACAGTTGCTGTTGGCGGTGGCATCGGCCGTCCGCGCATGGCCATCGAGCACGGCGACCTCGCCGACGATCTCGCCGGGCCCGATCAAATTGAGGATTGCGCTACGGCCATCGGCCGAGGAAATACTGATCTTCACCGTGCCCGATATCACCGCAATCAGGCTGTTTCCGGGATCGCCCTTGGAAAAGATCGTCGCCCCGCGCTTCAGCGTGGCATGTTTGGCGTAGCGGCAAAGCTGCTCGAAGGCGTCTGCATCAAGGTCGCAAAAAATCGAGTGCCCGCGCAGCACCGCCAATTTGCTGCTCGTTACCTGCCGAGGTTCGATCGTCTTGTCCTGGGACACGTAACCGTTCTCCGGTTCGATGCGCCGGCGCGCCAACCCTGCCAAATGGCCATCGGATCGTCCGGCCGGGGCAACGGTTGTGACAGCCGGGTGCAGCTTTAAAAAATTCGCCCCGAGCAAGGATTCAGGGAATTTCCCAGTAGTGCCGTAAAGATCGCCCGGGAACAAGCCCTGTTGTCAACAAGGCGCTCGCGGGGCACCCTGTTCCGATGGGCGAAACCGTCACATTTAAAGTTAAAACATCGATAAAGCAGGCCCCATTGTTCCGGGGTTCGATGACCTGCGAGACGGCGTTTCGGACGGGCGCGACCCACTATCTCTGCCAGTTGACGGCGCAGCATCCGGCTACGTGCGCGGGCGAAGCCAACGCGCTGCACGCGATGCGCGTCGCGATGACACGGCTCAAGACCACAATTGCCTTGTTCTCGCCCATGGTTGCTGGCGACGAACAGCTGCGACTTGCCGCGGAATTAAAGTGGCTGAACGCCCATCTCGGCATCGTCCGCGATCTCGATGTCGCTCTCGAGCGGCTGGCGAAAATCAGGGATCGAACGGGGGCAAGCGATCGGCCCTGGAAACAGGAGCGGGCCGCCTGCCAGCGTCATTTGACCCGCGCGCTTCGTTCGCCGCGATACCGGCGGCTGATTGCGGATCTCACTGCCTGGATCGAGAACGGCGACTGGTCGCGCAAGCGAGCAAAAAAGGCCGCTGAGCTGCGCGCGCAGCCGGCCGACCAATACTGCTCGGACACGTTAAAGGCGTGGCGAGCGAAGCTTTCGAAGAAAAGCCGCAAGCTGAAGGAATTCGGCGCACGCAAGCGCCACCGGGTGCGCTTGGCCAACAAGCGGCTGAGTTATGCAATCGAGGCGGCGGCGGAACTGGCCCCGTCCAGCGAGACGCCAGCGCGGCAAGCGATGCTGAAAGCGTTACGCAAGGCTCAGAAGTCGCTCGGACAGTTGAACGACGATGCGCGTTTCCGCGCGCTCGCGGCCGCGCTCGGCGAAGACAAGATGGATGGAAACGATCTCGCGCTCCAGCCCAAACAAAAAAAGCGCCTGCTGCGAAAGGCGACCAGCGCCTATGAAGAACTGGCGGCGCTTGAGCCGCCGAAGATTTCTGGCAGCTAGTGCTTTCTTTTAACCTCTCCCCGCAAGCGGGGAGAGGCGAAAGAGAACACTGTTAGCGCGGCACGACCGCCGTGGCCTCGATTTCGACTCTCGCCGCCTTCTCGACCAGCCTCACGACCTGCACCAGCGCCATCGCCGGATAATGCGCGCCGAAAACCTCGCGATAGACCTGCCCGAGTGCTTTCAGGCTTGCGAGATATTCGTCCATATCGACCACGTACCAGGTCAGTCGAACCAGGTGCTCCGGCCGCGCATCGCCCGCCTCCAGAATGGCTGCGATATTGCGCAAGGTCTGGCGCACTTGCGCGATGAAATCCGGCGGCAACTGCCCATGAACGTCCCAGCCGATCACCCCGCCGGTCACGACCAGGCGGCCCTCGGCGGACATGCCATTGGCATATCCTTTCGGCGCCGGCCAGCCGCTCGGTTGCAGAATCCGCATCCCCGTCTCGCTTTCGGAGAGGACGGCAGAAGCCGGACCTTTCGAAGGGTTCACCGATCATCCTCCCTGTTCATTCGGCCGCAACGCCGCTCGAGACGCCTTGCGCGATTTGTCTGAGCGCAAAACGCTTGAGCTTGCCGGTTTCGGTCTTCGGCAGTTGAGCTACATATTCGATCGCGCGCGGATATTTATACGGCGCGATCGCCTGCTTGACGTGGTCCTGCAATTCGGAGGTCAGCGCCTCGCACGCGGTCGCGCTCGAAGTCAGCACGATATAGGCCTTGACGATCATGCCGCGCGCCTCGTCGGGCGCGCCGACCACGCCGCATTCGGCGACCGAGGGATGACTCAACAGCGCAGCCTCGACCTCGGGCCCGGCGATGTTATAGCCGGAAGAAATGATCATATCGTCCGAACGCGCCACAAAGGAAAAGTGACCCGCTTCATCGCGGGTGAAGGAATCGCCAGTAAGATTCCAGCCATCGCGCACATAATTGGTTTGCCTGGTGTCGGCGAGATAACGGCAACCGGTCGGCCCGCGCACCGCGAGCTTGCCGATCGCGCCCGCCGGCAACTCTTTCATGTTCTCGTCGACGATCTTGGCCTCATAGCCGGCAACCGGCGTTCCGGTCGTGCCCGCGGCGGCGCTACCCGTTCGATTGCTGATAAAGATGTGCAGCATCTCGGTAGAGCCGATGCCGTCGAGAATGGTCTTGCCGGTCTTTTTGGTCCAGCTCTCGAACACCGGTGCGGGCAAGGTCTCGCCGGCCGAAACCGCCAGCCGCAACGACGACAAATCCGCGCCCTGATCCATCGCCGTCATCATCGCGCGATAGGCCGTCGGCGAGGTGAAGCAGATCGTGGCTTTATACGTCTCGATGATCTTGATCATTTCAGGAGGGGCGGCGTTTTCAAGCAGCGTCGCGGTGGCGGCAAAGCGCAGCGGAAAGATCGCAAGGCCCCCGAGCCCGAAAGTAAAGGCGAGCGGCGGCGATCCGACGAACACGTCGTCCGGCGTCACTTTAAGAATCTCTTTCGCATAGCCATCCGCGATCATCAGGAGATCGCGATGGAAGTGCATCGTCGCCTTTGGCTCGCCCGTGGTGCCCGAGGTGAAGCCGAGTAGCGCGACGTCGTCGCGGCCGGTCTTGACCGCCTCGAAACGAACCGGCTTGCTCAACGCCACGCGATCGAGCTCGGCGTCATGGTTGGAGGTGCCGTCGAAATTGACGACCTGCTTGAGGAAGCGGCTGGTCTTGGCGCAGGCGACCAGTTCGTCGGCAATGCGGCTGTCGGTCAGCGCCAGCGCGATCTCGGCCTTGTCGATGATCTTGCTCAATTCGCCGGCACGAAGCAGCGGCATGGTGTTGACGACCACCGCGCCCGCTTTGGTCGCGGCCAGCCACGCGGCGACCAGCGCCGGATTGTTGCCGGAACGAATGAGCACGCGGTTGCCGGGCTTGACGCCGTAATTCTCCACCAGCGCATGCGCCAGGCGGTTTGACCAGTCGGCGAGTTCCTTGTAGGTGCGCTGGCGGCCGTTGCCGATCAGCGCGATGTGATCGCCGAATCCTTTCTCGACGTTCCGGTCGGTCAGTTCGACCGCGGCGTTGAGATATTCCGGATATTGAAATTCCGCGCGATCGAGCAGCAGCTCGGGCCACAGCTCGAATGGCGGCAGGTTTCGCCGGGTAAAATCATCGACGTGGCCGGATGGGCCAAGCGATGGGGAAATTCGACCAGACATTTCCGTCGTCCCCCGTTTCTCGGGATCGCGGCCATAACGCCGAACGGCCAGCCGCTTTGCCGCCCGCGGAAAACATTTTATACTTAAAGTAATTTGGCGCAAGTGGGCTCGTATGAGCCTTTTATGGGCGACCGGGCTAACGCCCCGCCAATTCCTTCAGCCGCAAGGTCATGGGAGAAGCAGGGTCCGCCAGCGGCGCAATCGCGGTGAAGTGATTTGCGGCGGGAACGGTGCCGAATTGCGTGGCGATGCCGGCCCCACCCCACGCCTCGACAATGCTTCGGCTTTGCCGGTGATATTCCGCGCTTTCCGCTTCCCCCACGACCGCATCGAGGCTGCCATGGGCGGGAGGTTGCCAGAACAGCGGGCTTGCGGCGCGGGCCGAGGCTTCATCGAGGCCCAACGCCTTGTTGATGGAGGTCGGAACCAGCGGCAGAAGATCGAACAGGCCGGAGATCGCATGGGCCGCGCTCACGAGCTGCGGCGGCAGGTACTCGTCGTAAGCCTTCCAGTCGGTCGCCAGCATGCAAGCGGCGAGATGCCCGCCGGCGGAATGGCCGCTGACGATGAGCCGCCCCGACAGCTCCGCGAGTTCGCGCATCGCCTCGCGCATCTGCATGATGATGTCAGCCACCGAAACCTGGGGGCAAAGGTCGTAGGTCGGAACGGCGACGCCAATTCCATGCGCGTTGAGCCCGCGCGCCATGTGACTGAACCACGAACCGTCCAGCGCCTGCCAATAGCCGCCGTGAATGAAGACGACAAGCGGTGCGTCGCTTTGCTCTTTGTTTTGGCCCTCGCCGGCAAAGACATCGATCACATGACGCGGCCCCGGCCCGTAAGCGATCCGGCGCGGCGCACGCTGCTCGCGATAGGCCGCCGCATCCCTCGCCCAGCCCGCCATCAGCTCGGGGTTTTCGGGAACGCGCGCCCGGTTGTTATATTCGACCTCGTAATCGACCCCGGTCACGGCGATATCCAGATCCTTAACGCTTTGCGTTGCTAGGTTTTGCCTTGCGCGGACTTGTGCGCGGACGCTTTGGTCTTGGCCAACAGCCGCATCAGCTCGCGGACTTCTTTCGGCGAAAGGCCGGAAAAAATATCGGCAATCCAGTTTTCATGTTCAGTGGCCATCTTGCGGAATTCGGCCCGGCCGGCTTTCGTCAGCCGGATCACCTGCACCCGCCGGTCATTCGCCGATGTCCGCCGGTCGAGATGGCCGGACTCGACCAGTCGCTCGACCAGGCCCGTGACGTTGCCGTTACTGACCATCATTCTTTTCGAGACATCCGACAGCGTCATGCCTTCAGGCACCTTGTCGAGCTGGGCCATCAGGTCGAAACGCGGCAAGGTGACGTCGAACCGCTCACGCAAGCGGCTGCGGACCTCGCCCTCGATCAGGGTCGTGCACGTCAAGAGCCGCAGCCAGAGCCGAAGCTCGCTGCCGTGATCTCCGGGAAGCTCGACGGCCTTGGTCTCGGAATCGAGGATCATGCTGCAACCATTTTTTTGACCTTCACGTAATTGAAGCGCCGCTTCAAGTCAAAAAACGCGCACCCGATACGGCCGGTTCGGCGGTTTTTGCAAATTTCTTTAAGGTTCAAACAACTGGCGCGCCCCTTGCATGTAACGCCGTGACGGCGTTGGGTTAACGCTCATGCCAGCTTGGCATGGTGAGCGGTCGTCGCTTGCCGGTCACACCGTGATCGGCATAAGCTACCGGGCGGCACTTATGGGGTCCGTCCGTCACGCGGGCGAACAAGGGAGATGAGGTTATGCGTCAGCTAATGAAATGCGCCGCGCTCGCGGCCGTGTGCGGGATTTTCGCTGTTCCAGCGGCTGCACAAGAGAAGCTGAAAATCGGCCTGATCGTGACCCTGTCGGGTCCTGCCGCCTCGTTGGGCGTTCAGGTCCGCGACGGCTTTAACCTCGCGGTGAGGGATCTCGGCGGCAAGATGGGCGGCCGGGACGTCGAGGTCGTCGTCGTCGACGACGAGCTCAAGCCTGATGCCGCGGTCTCCAAGGTCAAAGGCCTGCTCGAACGCGACAAGGTCGATTTTGTCGTCGGTCCGATTTTTTCCAATATCCTTCAGGCGATCCACAAGCCGGTCACCGATACCAAGACCTTCCTGATCTCACCGAACGCCGGACCCTCGAGTTACGCGGGCAAGAATTGCAGTCCGTTCTTCTATGTCACTTCCTACCAGAACGATCAGGTGCATGAGATCCTCGGCAAGGTCGCGCAGGATCGCGGCTACAAGCGCGTTTACGTGATGGTGCCGAACTATCAGGCCGGCAAGGATTCCGCGGCCGGCTTCAAGCTCGATTACAAGGGCGAGATCACCGAGGAAAGCTACGTGCCGCTCGGCACCCTCGATTTCCAGGTCGAATTGTCCAAGATCGCTTCGCAAAAGCCGGATGCCGTCTTCACCTTCATGCCGGGTGGCATGGGCGTGAGCCTCGTCAAACAATACAAGCAGGCGGGCCTTGCCGATCAGATCCCGGTGCTGTCGGCCTTCACGGTCGATGAATCGACGCTGCCGGCGCAACAGGATGCGGCGGTCGGCATGTTCGGCGGCGCGGACTGGGCGCCGGACCTCAACAATCCGCAGAGCAGGAAATTCGTAGCTAGCTACGAAGCGGCCTATAACAACGTGCCCGGCACCTACGCGATGCAGGGCTATGACGCCGCACTTCTGATCGACAGCGCGGTGAAGGGCGTCAAGGGCGACCTCGCCAACAAGGATGCGGTCGCGGCTGCGCTAAAGAAAGCCGATTTCACCTCGCTGCGCGGCAACTTCAAATTCAACGTCAACGGCTATCCGATCCAGGATTTCTATCTGACCAAGGTCGCCAAGCGCGCCGACGGCAAATTCGAAACCGAGATCGTGCAGAAGGTGTTCGAGAATTACGGCGACCGCTACGCCAAGGAATGCGTGCCGGGTAACTAAGTTAGCGTAACGAGGGAGCTAGACAGCATGACAAGCGAGATCACCGGCATCACCCGTGCCAACGAAGGCATTCAGGGCATCTCCTGGAACATTCTCGGCCAGACCTATGTCCCGAAGAGCCACACCGACAATAGCTTCTCATGGCATGCGACGTTTCCGCCCGGTACCTTCGTGCCGCCGCACATCCATCCCGACCAGGACGAATATCTCTATTTGCTGGAAGGCAAGCTCGACTTCATGCTTGGCGGCGCCGATGCGCAGGCCACACCCGGCGATCTGGTGCGGCTCGGCATGGGCATTCCGCACGGCATCTTCAACAAGTCCGATCAGGTCGTGAAGGTGCTGTTCTGGGTTTCACCGACGCAAAAACTCTATGACCTGTTCTGGGGCATTCACAATTTGAAAGAACAGAATCCGGAAACCGTGGTGGCGCTGGCCGCCGAGCACAACATCCACTTCCTGCCCCCGCCTCCGGGCGCGTGAAGCTATTCCCACAGGGAGCGATTAACTTTGAGACTGTCATGGCCGGGCTTCGTCCCGGCCATCCACGTCTTACCTACCAAGTCCGTTCAAAGACGTGGATGCCCGGCACAAGGCCGGGCATGACGAAAGCAAGTCTCCAACGGCATCGCGGCCGAAAGTTACCCCCGCACCGCCGCCAATCCCGGCACCGCCGCAAAGCCGGCTTTGCTGGCATAGCCACGCACGATCGCTTCGCGCTGGGCGTAACTCAGCACCTTGTCGATATCGCTAAATCCATCGGGCGCGAGCTGCTCGACCGCATCGATGACGCCTTCCGGCCCGCCGCGGCGGTTGGAACGCACGATCTCGGCCGTCATCGGCAGGCGCTTCTGCTCGTAAGCAACCAGCGCCTGACGCGGATGTTCGGCGTGCGCCAGCAAATCAGCGAGGCACCGCGCGTCCAGAATTGCCTGCGACGCGCCGTTTGAACCGACCGGATACATCGGGTGGGCGGCATCGCCGAGCAACGTGACGCGGCCGCTCGACCAGTAGGGCAAGGGATCGCGGTCGCAGGTCGGATATTCGTAAAATTCCGGCGTCGCGGTGATGAGGCTCGCGACATCGACATGCGGCACCGAGAATCGCGCGACATGCGGCATCAATTCCTCGCGGCGGCCAGGCCGCGACCAGTCCTCACGGCGCGGCGGCGCGGAGTTGCCGTCGCCGACCTTCACCAGCACCGCCCAGTTGGTCAGGCGGTTCGACGGGCTCGAGCCTTCGGCGATCGGATAAACCACGACCTTGGCGTTGAGGCCGCCGGCCACGATCATCGAGCGGCCGGTCAAGAACATCGGCCAGTCGCGCGCGCCGCGCCAGAGCATCAGGCCGTTCCAGCACGGCAGACCTTCGGTCGGAAACAACGTCTCGCGCACGCGCGAATGAATGCCGTCGGCGCCGATCAGGATGTCGCCGCGCACGCTCTTGATGTGGTGGCCTAAGCGGTCGAAGAAATGCGCGGACACCCCGCCCTCGTCCTGGGTAAAGGCGCCGAGGCGATGACCGGTGTGAATGACTTCCTTGCCGAGCCGTTCTTCGACCGCCTGAAGGATGACGTTCTGCAAGCGCCCGCGGTGGATCGAGAATTGCGGCACGTCATGGCCGGCATCGACGCCGCGAACGTCGCGCCAGACCTCCTGGCCGTGGCGGTTGAGATAATAAAGCACGTCGGTGCGGATCGCTACGTCGTCGAGCTTTTGCAAAAGACCGAGGCCTGCGAGTTCGCGGATCGCATGCGGCAGCGTGTTGATGCCGACGCCGAGTTCGCGGATGGTATCGGCCTGCTCGAACAGCTCGCAGCCGATGCCGCGCGCCCGCAACATCAAGGCCGTGGTCAGCCCACCAATGCCGCCGCCGACGATAATCGCCTTCATCGCTTACTCCACTCAACCCACTCTCTCACCTCCCCCGCAACTGCGGGGCGAGGGAGCAGATGTAGCGTGCCACCCGGCCTATTCGGCCGCAAGCGGCTTTGTGGCCTCCGCCTTGAGCTCGGCCCGGGTCTTCGGCTTAGCCTTAATTTTAAGCTCCTCGAAATCCTGCCGGTCCCGCACGCTGTTGCGGAAAATCTGCTCCTTGCCGGGCAAATATTGCGGCGGACAGAACGTATCCTGCGCGCCATACCAGGCCGCGGCTTTGATCGTAAACGCGGGGTCGACGAGGTGCGGACGGCCGAGCGCCACGAGGTCGGCCCGCCCGGCGGCAAGGATGGTGTTAACCTGATCGGCCGTGGTGATATTGCCGACGCACATGGTCGCCACCCGCGCTTCGTTGCGCACCTGATCCGAGAACGGCGTCTGGAACATGCGGCCATAGATCGGTTGCGCGTCGCGCACGGTTTGCCCGGTCGACACGTCGACAAGATCGACGCCTCTTTCCGCAAACGCCCGCGCGATCTGAACTGCGTCGTCGCCGGTGATGCCGCCTTCGGCCCAGTCGGTTGCGGAAATGCGCACCGACATCGGCTTGTGTGAAGGCCAGACCGATCGCATCGCCTCGAATATTTCCAGCGGATAGCGCAGGCGATTTTCCAGCGATCCGCCATATTGGTCGGTGCGCTGATTAGTCAGCGGCGAAATGAAGCTCGCGAGCAGATAGCCGTGGGCGCAGTGCAGCTCCAGCATATCGAAGCCGCAGGATTCACCGCGCTGGCTGGCGGCGACGAACTCGGCCTTGACCGCATCCATCGCGGCGCGGTCCATCTCGCGCGGCACCTGGCTGTCGGGAAAATAAGGAATTGACGAGGCCGAGATCACATCCCAGCCGCCTTGCTCGAGCGGGCGGTCGATGCCGTCCCACATCAGTTTGGTCGCGCCCTTGCGGCCGGCATGGCCAAGCTGGAGGCAGATTTTTGCCGCGGAATTGGCATGCACAAAATCGACAATGCGCCGCCAGGCTTTTTCCTGCTCGCCATTCCACAAACCAGTACAGCCCGGCGTGATCCGAGCGGCGCGCCCCACGCACGTCATCTCGGTGAAGATCAAGCCGGCCCCGCCGAGCGCGCGGGAGCCGTAATGCACCAGATGAAAATCGCCCGGCACGCCGTCGTCGGCCGAATACATGCACATCGGCGAGACCACCGCGCGATTGGCGACCGTCATCTCGCGCAATCGAAACGGCTGGAACATCGGGGCCAAGGGTTTTTCGACCTCGACGTCAAAGCCCTGGTCGCGCACATGGCGCGCGAAGGCCCTGTCGACCTCGCCGACGAACTCCGGCGCGCGCAGCGTCAGATTGTCGTAGGTGATGGCCTTGGCGCGCGTCATCACGCCGAACGCAAATTGCACGGGATCGAAATCCCAGAACCGATCGACGTGCTCGAACCAGACCAGCGACACATCCGCTGCATGCTGGGTCTTCTCGACTTCCTCGCGGCGGCCCTGCTCGTAAGTCGCGAGCGCAGCCTGGACAGTGGGTGCACGCTCCATGGCATCGGCCAACGCGATCGCATCCTCCATCGCAAGCTTGGTGCCGGAGCCGATCGAGAAATGCGCAGTCGCCTTGGCATCGCCGAGCAGCACCATGTTGTCCTTGACCCAGCGCTGGCTGCGGATCATCGGGAAATTCCGCCACATCGAGCGGTTGGTGAGGAGCGGATGTCCCTCGAGGAACCAGCTGAAGATTTCCGCCATGCGATCGGCGGATTGCTTCTCGTTCAGGCCCGTCAGGCCAGCGCGCTTGAAAGTTTCGGGATCGGTCTCGAAAATCCAGGTCGATCGCCCGACTTCATATTGGTAGGCGTGGGCGACGAACGGTCCCCACTCCGTTTCCTGGAAGATGAAGGTGAAGGCGTCGAGCGGCCGTGTCGAGCCCATCCAGGCAAACACGTTGGAGCGCAGGTCCACTTCGGGCTCGAAATGCTCGGCGTATTTCTCGCGGAAGCGGCTGTTGATGCCGTCGGCCAGCACCACGAGGTCGGCGTCGGCGAACCGCGCCTCATCGTCGATGTCGGTTTCGAAGATCAGCCGGACACCGAGTTCGCGCGCGCGTTCCTGCAAGATCAGGAGCAACTGGCGGCGCGAACAGCCGCAAAAGCCGTTGCCGCCGACGCGATGTACCGTGCCGCGGAAGTGCACGGCGATATCGTCCCAATAGGCGAATTCCTGCGTGATCCGGCGATAGCTCGGCGGATCGTATTTCTCGAAATTGTCGAGGGTTGCGTCCGAGAAAACCACGCCGAAACCGAAGGTGTCGTCGGGACGGTTGCGTTCGTAAACCGTGACGTCGGCCTCCGGCCGCTGCTTTTTGAGCAGGATCGCCGAGTAAAGACCGGCCGGTCCACCGCCGATGATCGCGACCTTCATGGGAACCTCGTCGGCCGTTTTCGAAAGCCGGGAACTATTTTAAACCTAAAACAATTGGTCGGCAAGCGACTTTCGGCCGGCTTCAATTTTGGCTGCCTGGCGTCTTATATAGGCCCCCCACTCGTTGATTGTCATCGCCCGGCTTGACCGGGCGATCCAGTACGCCGCGGCGGCCGCGCTAATGGAAAGGTCTCTGGAATACTGGATGCCCCGCCTGCGCGGGGCATGACGACGCTGATAGGCATGCCGCCATCGGTAAGCCGGCCGCAGACGCCTGCTGCTCAATTCCCCTTGAACACCGGCTTTTGCTTAGCCGCAAAAGCCTCGAACGCCCGGGTGAAATCTTCCGTCGTCATGCACAACGCCTGCGCGATCGCCTCGGCCTCGATGGCTTCCTCGACCGACATCGCCCATTCCATCGCCAGCATCCGCTTGGTCATGGTGTTGGCAAACGTCGGCCCGGCCGCGATGTCGCTGGCGAGCTCCACCGCCTGAGATAGCACTTCTGACGGCGTGACGACACGGCTGAAGAAGCCCCAGCGCTCGCCCTCCTCCGCACTCATGAAGCGGCCGGTGAACAACAATTCCGAAGCGCGCGCTTGTCCGATGATGCGCGGCAGGATCGCACACGCGCCCATGTCGCAGCCGGCAAGCCCCACTTTATTGAACAGGAAGGCGACCTTGGTGCCGGTTGCCGCCAGCCGCATGTCGGAAGCCATCGCGATGATGGCGCCGGCACCGGCGCAGATGCCTTCGACCGCCGAGACGATCGGCTGCGGGCAGGCGCGCATGGCCTTGACGAGTTCGCCGGTCATGCGCGTGAAGGCGGTCAAGCCCTTGGTGTCCATTTTGACAAGTGGCCCGATGATCTCGAACACGTCGCCGCCGGACGAAAAATTGCCGCCGGCGCCCGACACCACCACGGCCTTCACCTCGTCGTCGAAGGTGGCCGCGCGAAAGAAATCCGCCAGTTCACGGTAGCTGTCGAACGTCAGCGGGTTTTTCCGCTCGGGACGATTCAGCGTCACGTTGGCGACGCCCGCCTCCACCTTCAAAAGGAAATGCTTCGGCTGATATTGCGCGAGCGGCAACGTGACGGGATTGGCTGGTTGGCTCATGTGACGTTTCCTCTCTCGACGCCGCTGGCGTCAAACTTCCCCGCCCGCGACCGCAATCGCCTGCCCAGTGACCGCACCCGCGCCCTCGCCGCACAGCCAGAGCACCGTGTCGGCGACTTCCGCAGGCGAAACAAGCCGGCCTTGCGGATTGTGTTTGGTCAACTCAGCGATGGCAGCGAGACGATCGCGGCCGGTCTTTTTCATGATGACGTCGATGCTGCCGGCAATGAGATCGGTGTCGGTAAATCCGGGACAGACCGCATTGACGGTGACGCGTGTCGTCGCGAGTTCCAGCGCCAGCGAGCGAACCAGGCCAATTACCGCGTGCTTGGCCGCAGCATAGGCGCTGACATAAGCGTAGCCTTTCAGGCCGGCGGTTGAAGCGATCGCGATGATCCGGCCCTGCGGCCGCTCGCGCATCGACGGCAGCACCGCCCGGACGCAGTGGACCACGCCCATGAAATTGACGTCCATCATGCGCTGGAACAGCGCGGCGTCCGATTTGGCAAAGCTCGCGGATTCGGCCGCGCCTGCGTTGGCAATCAGGATATCGATCGGTCGGCGCGCAGCCGCCTCTCGCATCGCGGCACCGACCGCAGCCGGATCGGTGACGTCAGCGACGGCGGAAAATTGCGCAATGCCTTGGGCGACCAGTTCGTCAAGGGCGGCGCTTTGGCGGCCGAGCGCGGTGACGACGGCGCCCACTTTGGTCAATTGAGCGGCGATTTCCCGGCCAATGCCCCGCGCCGCACCAGTCACGACGGCATGCGGGGAATGCGGCAGTCTCGTCACGCGCCATCTCCCCGAATGGTTTCAAAGGCCTCGGGTTCGGATATATTTTATACTTCAAGCTTTGGCAAACAAATCCGCCGGTCGAGGGCTTAGGCCGAAAGATCTGATTCAGTTGGCCGGGCGCGCGCCAACCGCAATCGGCACCACGATCTGCGCAGGCGGCGCACCGACAGGCGCTGGCTCGGTAGCGCGCTCGGTCACCGCGGCAAGGTTGGAGCCGAGCGAGTTCCACTGCTCCGCGCCGAGCCTGCCGGCTACCACGATCAGGATCCCGGCCAGCAGCAGCCGCAACGCGGTTTCGGGGACGCGGACCGCAAAATAGCTGCCGATCGCAATCCCCGGCAGCGAGCCGATCAGGAGCACGCCCAATAACTGCCAGTCGGTCGACCCCATGATCCAGTGCCCGATACCTGCGACCAGCGTCAGCGGCACGGCGTGCGCGATATCGGAACCGACAATCCGCACCATCGGCTGTTGCGGATAAAGCAGCAGCAATGCGGTGACGCCGACCGCGCCAGCGCCCACTGAAGAGATCGACACCAGCACGCCGAGGACCACGCCGACCAGCACCGTGGCACGGGCGATTGTCGCGTCGTCCACGCGCTCCATGCGAACGCGTAATTTGTCGATAACAAGCTTGCGGAAAATGAGCGCGGTCGCGGTCAATATCAGCGCAAAACATAATACGGAATTGACCAGGCTGCGCGCCGCTCCGGTCGACAGATCAAGCTGCCAGAGCACGAGCAGTGTCAGGAGGCTCGCCGGTACGCTGCCCGCGGCAAGCCGGATCACCGCCGGCCAATGGATGGTGCGCGCCCAGCCATGGACGGCGACGCCACCGCTCTTGGTGGCTGCCGCATACAACAGATCGGTGCCGACGGCCGTGGAGGGGTGAACGCCGAACAACAAAATCAGGATCGGCGTCATCAGCGATCCGCCGCCAACACCGGTCATGCCGACCAGAAGGCCGACGCCGAAGCCGGAAACCACATAGATCGGATCGATCACGCCAAAAGAGCCCCAAAGGTCGCCACGGAAGAGGTAGGATTATATTTCTCGGCGCGGCAATAGTGTGGAGGAAAAAAAGAATGATCTTTCCGAGTGGGGGATCAAACGGCGATTTTAAACTAAGGAATTGGGTACCTTAGGGGGATTGCAACCCATCCGGCTACCGCTGCGCTTGGGGGTGCCCTGATCGGAGCGCGCTCAAGGGCAATGGTTTCTCACGGGCCAGGAATCAGCTACCGCTTGCGTGGCGACTGTCCTGAAACCATCCAATGAAGCGCAAGCAGTTCCGCGCCAGCGGCAGCACCGGCAGTTCGCCGAACGATTCGGCCGCTTCGCTCCATACTGCCGGCTTGCGCCATTTCCAGGCTGGACGGTTTGCGGTCGCCGAAGAGCGGATACGGCGAGCGTTGGCACTGGAGCCTGAACACGCCGATTCCCTTTATCTCGCCGGCCTGCTTCAGGCGCAGGCCGACAAGATCGACGGCGCCATCGATTTCATCGCGCGTGCGATCCGCATCAGACAAGACAATCCGGATTATTTTTCCGATCTCGGAAGCTTGCTAGCCCGCCGCAATCGCCATGCAGAGGCGCAAAAGAGCTTTTTACATCGCGCTCAAGCTCAAGCCGGACGACGCCGATGTCTGGGTCAGACTTGGCGATCTCTCGCGCCAACAGAGGAGCTTCCAGGACGCGCTACTCGCCTATGATCGCGCAGTGTTGCTCGATCCGCGCCATCTTGACGCCGTCAACAAAAGCGGATTGCTGCTGATCGAACTCCAGCGGCATGGCGAAGCGCTCACGAAATTCGAACAATCCCATGCGATCCATCCCGGCCGGCCCGAGACCCTGATCGGCAAGGGCGTTTGTCTTCAGGCTCTCAAGCGGCTGGAAGAAGCGGCGGCCTGTTATACGATGGCGCTTGCGGCCCAAAAAACTATGACGCTAGAATCAAGCTTGGCAACCTCCTGCTCGGAATGGGCCAACCCGAGGAAGCCGTCACACACTATCGCAAGGCGACCGAGATCGATTCCCGCCGCGCCGTTGCTTTCTGCAATCTCGGCGGTGCCCTGAACCAGCTCAAACGCTTCGATGAGGCGTTCGCCGCGCTCGATCGCGCCATTGACTTGCTCCCGATTTTGCCGAAGCCTTCATCAATCGAGGCAGCCTCCTGATGGCGAATGATCGCCTGGAGGAGGCGCTGACCGATTCAAGGCGCGCTGTCGCTCTCAAGCCGGATCTGATCAGTGGGCACGCTAATCTCGGAACCTGCCTTGATCATCTGTTGCGGCCCGATGAAGCCTTGAAGAGCTACCAGGCGGTGCTCGCGCTCGATCCGAACAGTGGCGATGCGATTCAATTTTGTCGTTATGTTCCGCTTTTGGCGGAGCGTGGAGCAATCCTGGAGATCGATCGGCCGCTCAAGGAATTAATGACAGGCGTCAAGGGCGTGGCGCAATGCGTGGACCGGACGGGGACATTGCCGGATCACGACTTTCACTGCCCGCTGGCGAGCCTTCCGCTGGCGTTCGATACCCGGCTCGAAACCATTCCGCCCGTCCCGCAGTTTTCGGTCCACGCACCGATCGGAGGCTGGGACGCTTTACTCGGCCCTCACGACCGGCCGCGGGTCGGAATCGTTTGGTCGGGCAACCCTACACACGCGAATGATCACCGGCGCTCTGTTCCGTTTGAATCGCTGACGCCGCTGTTCGGGGTCGACGCGACGTTCGTCAGCCTTCAGAAGAACGCACGAGAAGCCGATCTCGCGCTCCTGCGCGAGCGCAGCGACGTTCTTGACGCGGCATCCAGACTTGAGAACTTTGCCGACACGGTGTCGCTGATCCAGCATCTGGATCTGGTGATCTCGGTCGCCACCAGCGTCGCGCATCTTGCCGGCGCAATCGGTGCATCCGTATGGATCCTCCTGCCCTATTTGCCGGACTATCGTTGGTTGCCCGATCGCGACGACAGCCCATGGTATCCGACGGCGCGCCTGTATCGGCAAACGGCGACCCGCGACTATGCCGACGTGCTCGGCCGCGTGTGTGCCGATCTGAGCGAACGGATCTCGACGTGGCATCGATCAAAATAACGCCGGCAAGCGTGGGCGGTCTCAGATTCGTTTTAACGCCGTCAGGATCAGTTCCGGCGTCAGCGGGATTTCCGTGATGACGGCGCCAAATGGCGCAAGCGCATCGTTGACGGCATTGGCCACCACGGCGGCCGCGCCGGCAGTGCCTGCCTCGCCCGCGCCCTTGGCGCCGAGTTCGCTGTCTGCCGTCGGCGACACGATATGGCCGATTTCCATATCGGGCATCTCGCCCGACATCGGCACCAGATACTCCGCCATGTTGGCGTTGGTCAGTTGTCCACGCTCGTCATAGAGGCATTTTTCGAACAACGCCGCACCAAGGCCCTGCACCACGCCGCCGCGGATCTGTTCGTCGACCAATTGCGGATTGATGATGGTGCCACAATCTTCCACGACCCAATGCTTGAGTAGTTTGACGAAGCCGGTGTCGATATCGACCTCCAGCCATGACGCCTGAACGCCGTTGGTGAAGGCGAACGGATATTCGCGCGGCACATAATGACGCGTCGCCATCAGCTCCGGCTGAATGCCCGGCGGCAAGGTATCAGGGCGGAAATAAACGATGCGCGCGAGTTCGCGCAGCTCAATTCGTGGCGTACCGTCATTAGCGGTGACGATCGCATTATTGGCGATGTCGAGTTCTGACGGGGTGGACTGCAAAATCGCGGCGGCCACATCCAGAATATTTCGTTTGAGGACCTTGGCGGCCTGAAGCGCCGCCTCGCCGCCAATACCGGCGCCGCGCGAGGCCCAGGTTCCGCCGCCATAGGGCGTCTGATCGGTGTCACCTGACATGACGCGCACCTTCTCCATCGACACGCCGAGCACGCTGCCGACGATTTGCGCCGTGAGCGACTCCGAGCCCTGCCCTTGCTCGGTGATACTGGTCTGGACGAACACCGCGCCTTGCGCGTCGAGTCGCACCGCCACGCCATCCTGCGAGGAGATTTTGGCGCCGCCGACACCATAAAACGCCGCGCTCGGATTGGTGACTTCGATGAAGCTCGCAATGCCGATACCGCGATGGATGTTTTGTTTGCGCAAGCCCGCCTGCTCGGCGCGCAACGCGTCGTAGTCCATCATCTTGAGCAGCTTGTTCAGGGATTGATGATGCGACAGCAATTCGAAACGGAGGCCCGAAGCCGACGTGCACGGATAGGCATCGTCGGCAATGAGGTTGCGCCGGCGAATCTCGACCGGGTCCATGCCGATTTTCATCGCGGCAAGATCGACCAAACCTTCGGTGACCGAACACGCAATGGGATGTCCGACCGCGCGGTACTGGCACATCACGTTTTTATTCTGGAACACGACGCGGGTGCGGGCGCGATAGTTCTTCGTCGTGTAGGGGCCGCCGACGAGATTGACAACCTGGTTGGCCTCGATCGCGCTGGTGCGCGGATACATCGAATACGGACCAATGCCGGTGAGATCGTCGATTTCAAACGCCGTGATGGTACCGTCGCGCTTGACGCCGATGCGCCCCCGACAACGATGGTCGCGGGCATGGATATCGGTGTTGAAGCTTTCCATCCGGTCGGCCACGTATTTGACCGGCCGCCGCAGCATTTTCGACAGCGCGTAGGTCGCCATCTCGTCGGCATAGATGTGGACCTTGATGCCGAACGAGCCGCCGACGTCCTTGCAGATCACGCGGACCTGTGCCTCCTCGAGGCCAAGATGAAGTGCTGCGATATTCCGCACCATGTGCGGCGCCTGCGTACCCTGATAGATCGTGAGCCGCACTTCCGCCGCGTTCCAGTCCGCGACCACCGCACGCGGTTCCAGCGTCACGCCGGTGTGACGGCCGAACACGAATTCGGCCTCGGCGACCTCATCTGATTCCGCAAACGCTGCATCGACGGCGCCGGCATCGAGCACGCGTTCGAAGGCAAGGTTGTCGCCCAGCGAGGCATGGATCACCGGCGTTTCGGTATCGAGCGCGGTACGCATGTCCGTGACCGCCTCCAATTCCTCATAGTCCACGCTCACCGCTTCGGCGGCGTCCTCGGCCGCGGCGCGGCTGGTGGCCACCACCGCCACGACGGCCTCGCCCTGCCAGCAGACTTTTTCGACCGCGATCGCGCGCTGCGGCGCCGACTTCAGTCCCTTCAGATGCGAGAGCACGCCCACCCACGGCGTGATGACGGCGGCCAGTTCCTCGCCGGTGACAACGGCGATCACGCCGGGCATTTTCTTCGGCGCGCTCGTATCGATGGCGACGATCCTGGCGTGGGCATAGGGCGAGCGGACGAACACCACATGCGTCATCCGCGGCAGTTCGAGATCGCTGACATAGAGCCCGCGCCCTTGCAGCAACCGGTCGAGATTGGGACGCGGCACCGACTTGCCGATGTAGGAGTTGGGCCGGTCGAGCTCCGACAAGGTTTGCGGGTTGCCTTCGGGCTTGTTCATGCGCGGCTCTTGTTACCGCTTTTGCGCGCTTTGACGGTAGCCTCGACCGCATCGACGATCGCCTGATAGCCGGTGCAGCGGCAGTAATTGCCCGAGAGATGTTCGCGGATCCGCTCCCGGTCCGGCTCGCTCTCATTTTTGATCAGATCCTGCGCTGATATCAGCATTCCCGGCGTGCAGAAGCCGCACTGCAACGCATTGCGTTCGCGAAAGGCCGCCTGAAGGTCCGATATTTCGCCGGAGTCCGACAGGCCCTCGATAGTTTCGACCGAAGCTTCGTTCGCCTGCACCGCGAGCATCAAGCAGGAGCGAATGATCTCGCCATTCACGCGGATGGTGCATGCGCCGCATACGCCATGCTCGCATCCGACATGCGTGCCGGTCAGCTTGAGGTGTTCGCGCAAAAAATCCGCAAGATTGATCCGCGGCGAAATCAGCGCTTCGACGCGCTCGCCGTTGACCTCGAGCGAAATGGGATGCGCTGCCGTCATGCCCCGGCTGCCAAGGTTCGGGCCTCCCTGCGATTTTTCCAAGGATTAGACGGGGCGGCCCGTCAAAGGTCAAGTTTGTTTATCGAACGATTATTTCCGGTGGCTCGCGTTTCCGATATCGGCCATAATGAGAGGCAAATGCCTAGATACGTCTTTCGGGAGCCAACGCGCGATGAAATTGGGTTTCTTTACCATGCCGATCCATCCTCTCGACAAGGATTGGCGGGTTTCGCTCCGCGAAGATCGCGAGGCGTTCGTTCTGGCCGACGAGCTCGGTTTCACGGAAGCCTATGTCGGCGAGCATGTGACCGATAAGGCCGAAAACATCACCTCTTGCGTGGCGTTCCTGGCCTGGATTGCGGCTGCAACCAAACAAATCAAGCTCGGCACCGGCACCATCAACATGCCGAACACCCACCCCGCGACGACCGCCGCGAGCCTCGCGATGCTCGATCATATGCTGGACGGGCGACTGATCTTCGGCATCAGCCCCGGCGGGCTTCTGTCGGACGCCGAACTGTTCGGCAATCTCGACGCCAACCGCAACGAGATGTTCCTGGAAGCGATCAACCAGGTGCTTGAAATCTGGGCCAGCGAACCGCCCTACGACATCAAGGGCAAGTACTGGAACATCTCGGTTGAACGGACGCTGATGGCCGATATCGGGCAAGGCTTTATTGCCAAGCCGTTGCAGCGGCCGCATCCGCCGATCGTCGTCACCGCCGTGGCGCCCTTCTCGAAAGGCGTTACCGAAGCCGCCGTTCGCGGCTGGGAACCAATCTCGGCGAATTTTTTGATGCCGGCCTGGGTGAAGAGCCACTGGCCGAAATATGTCGAGGGCTGCGAGCGCGGCGGCCGGCCCGCCGATCCCGCCAACTGGCGCGTCGCCAAAAGCGTGTTTGTCGCGAAGGACGCCGCAACCGCCAAAGCCTATGCGACCGATCCCAATGGTCCTTACGCTTTCTACTATCGTTCGCTTTTCACCAAGCTGAAGAAGAACGGCCGCCTCGAACTTTTCAAGACCCGGCGCGATCAGCCCGACGACGAGGTGACGCTGGAATCGATCTGCGACAAGCTCATCATCCACGGCACGCCGGAAAGCGTCGCCGATCAGTTGCTGGCGTTTCAGGAAGAGGTCGGCACCTTCGGCACGCTGCTTTATGCCGGCAAGGACTGGCAGGACCGCGAACTCGGCCGCCAGTCGATGATCCTGATGGCGGAAAAAGTCCTGCCGCGGGTCAATGCGGGGATGGGGAAGTAGCGGACGCAATCTTCTTATTCCGTTGCAGCAACGCAATCGCATGCAAGTTCGACGCTTCTTCACCTCCCCCTGAAAGGGGGAGGTCGGTGAGCCGAGAAGTACCCTTGCGCTTCGAAGCGAACCGGGAGGGGGTCGCTTTTCCAAGCCTTGCGACTTTCTCTAAGCGTTGTGATTGACCCCCACCCCAACCCTCCCCCCTTTCAGGGGGAGGGAGCGCACCCTCACCGTGGTGCCTCGTCTAAACCAGCGCCTTCACCGGAGAACGGCGCACGCTCTCCTTCTCGCCGAACACATGCGCGAAGCCGGCAAGAAAAGCATCGACCGCGTCGCTGATCATCTGCTCCTTGCTTTCGAGCACCGGCGCTTCGTAGATGAATTTGCGGACGCCGTAATAGAAAATGCCGCTGTGAAACACCCAGGCCATTTCGATCTCGGCCGCGCTCGGCCTGCTTTGCGCCGATAATCCCACCGCATGCCGGCACTCCCGGATAATGCGGGATAAAATCTTGTCGCGGACGATGCCGACATAGGAGCGATTGATCTCAAGCCCCTTCAGGCCGGAGTAAAAATAGATGCGCAGCCAGGTGCGGCTGAAGATCACGCCGGTATAGGCCTCGTAGAACTCCTTCAAACGTTCAGGAAGCGGCCGCGAGCGGTCGGCAAGCAGTTTCTCCCATCCGTCGCCGAGCGGTTCGAGATAGACCGTGCGATAGACTTCCTTGATCAGGTCGTCCTTGCTCGGAAAATAACGATAGAGCAGCGGCTGCGTCACACCGAGCCGTCGCGCCAGCGCGCGCGTTCCGCCGCCAAATCCCTCCTCCGCAAAGAACTCAGTGGCCTTGGCGACGAATTCCTGGCGGCGGTCGTCGGGCGACAACCGCTTCTGCTTGACCCGTGAGCGTTTGGCGATGGCTTTCTTGCTCATGAGCCGGCCGGCACCGCAAATCGCCCAAAGCCGCCGCCGAGAAATAACAGCGGCTCTTGTTTGTTATAGGCGTAGGCTTCGACGGCGCCCAAAAAGATCACATGGTCGCCGCCATAATAACGGTTGGCGGCGCGGCATTGAAAATGAGCGACGCTGCCCGCGAGCAACGGCGCTTTGCCGAGGCCCGGCTTCCAGTCGACGCCGGCGAACCGGTCGACCGTGGACTTCGCGAATGTCGTCGCCAACGCCTCCTGCGAGGCGCCGAGCACATTCACCGTAAAGTGGCTCGCATTCTGGAAAATCGGCAAGCCCTGCGAATACATCCCCAGGCTCCACAGCACGAGCGGTGGATTGATCGAGACGGAGGCAAAGGAGTTGCAGGTCAGCCCGTAGGGTTTGCCGTCGTCCGCCATCGCCGTGATGATGGTGACGCCGGTGGCAAAGGTGCCGAGTGCGTTGCGAAAGTCTCGAGGATCGAGCGCCGAACTGCCGCTCGAAAGCTCGTTGGCGGTCTCGGGCTCCGGCACGTGCGTTGGCTTGTCGTTCATCGTCTCACAGCGTCAGGTTTTCGGAAGGCAGGCCAAGCGCGACCCGCCCGTAATTGGTGCCCGCCGCATCGAAGTTGAAGGCGATGTGGGAGTTGATCGCGTGCGCATCGCGGAACTGCCGCTGCAAGGCGCCGGACATATAAAGCCCGCGCGCGCCGCTCGCCGCAAACAGGAGCGAAACCGCCTCGGTGCAGAGATTGACCGAGAAAGCGCCGTCGCGCCGCATCCTGGTCTTCGCGGCCATATCGGGAATATGTCCGCGCCGCGCATCGGCCAGCGCCTCGATACAGGTGGAACGCATGATCAGGCGCGCCGCGTCGATCTTGGAGGCGGCTTCCGCAATCTTGATCTGGGTGACCTGGAGATCGCCGATCTTGGCGCGGTTATAGGTCGAGGCGCGATGCCGCGCGAGATCGACATAATCGTCGAGGCAGGCTTGCGCGTTGCCGAGCGCTACGCCTGACAGTACATAGGGGAACAGCGAGAACACCGGCAGCGTATACAGCGCATTCGGGTTGATGCGGCTGCCGGGCGTAGGCCCGCCGGCGACTTCGTGGACTCCGACCGTCATGTGATCGGCGACGAACGCGTCTGCAACCTCGACATCGTTCGAGCCGGTGCCGCGCAGGCCCGCCGCGTCCCAGGTATCCTTGATGCGATAGTCGCCCTTGGGCAGCAGGAAGATGCGATACTCGATGCCGTCGGCGTCATCCTCGGACGACACCACGCTCGCCAGCATGTTCCATTCGCTGCAATTCACTCCGGACGAAAACGGCCAACTGCCGCGCAGCACATATCCGCCATCGACCTTTCGGGCGCGGCCCGCGGGAAAGATAAAGGAGGAGGCAATCAACGCGTCGGGATTCTTGCCCCAGACCGAATCCTGGGCACGGGAATCGAACATCGCGAGCATCCAGTGGTGGCTCGCAAGGTTGGCGAAGGTCCAGGCCGCGGAGGCATCGCCCTGCCCGATCGCGTCGGCGCAATCGATCAGCGCGATATAATCCAGCTCAGAGCCGCCGACGCGCTTGGGCTGCACGATCCGGAACAGACCGCTTTCGTGCAATTCGCGTTCAGTCTCCTCAGCCAGACAGCGCAATTGCTCCGAACTTCGCGCGCTCTCGCGCAGGCGCGGCGCCAGCGCCGCGGCGCGCGCCACCATCGCCGAGTAGGCGCGGCTGTCGGCCTCCGCCCCGGAAGGGGATGCCGCATGGGTCTTCAGACCGGGTGCTGTCATCTCGCGATCCTCCCGATCGCTACTTGCGCGGACGTATTCTTATACGCTCGATTCTCGTTCCAAGCTTCCATCAAGGGTAGCTCGCCCCGGGCGTTGAGCCATTGTTTATCGCCCGATCACTAATTAAGGCGCGGCCGGCCTTGCCCGTCAATCGAATTCGGCCAAAATACAGACCGCTCGAACCAGCGGATTTTGAGCGTTTGTTCATATCTGCGGCGTGATGGCCAGCGGTCCCGGAGAGCGCGGCGGCAGCGCAATCGGCGTTGGTGGGGATCCCCGCCCCGAACGTGCGTTTTAACCGCGCTTCGCTGGCGTCCAGCGCCGCGAGATCGAGGTCATGCCGGTTTGAATTGCGCGGACGCGGAGTCGCATACGGCATCGGAGCGCGTGACGACGATGACGGGTTTTTTCATATGGTGAATATCTGGGGTTGCCGCGACAGGCCAGCGGATCGATCACGCATATCGAATTTGTTTGTGTCGAAATCCGGCGCGTTAAGCAACTGCACAATATCTGCAGAACAATTCCTATTTTCTACAAAGCCGCGTCAGGAGAGATCGGCTTGGCGATTGTCTAGCGGCCGATCAATCGCTATTGAGAACACGGTCGCGCCATTTCCGGCGCGAGACTTTCGGTGGGAATTTCTGATGGACAAGACGGTTGGGATCATCGGGCTCGGCATTATGGGCGGCGCTATTGCGCGCAATCTGGTCGCACGCGGCTGGCGCGTGATCGGCTTCGATACCGACGCTGCGAAATGCGCCGAACTTGCCGAAGCCGATGTCGTGATCGTCGAAAACGTGGCCCATGTCGTCCGCAATGCGCCGATCATCATGACGAGCCTGCCGACGCCGGCCGCGGTCGAAAGCGTCGCGAAAGCCATCGCCGATTCCGGCCAGCCACCGCGCATCGTCGTCGAGCTCTCGACGCTCACGCTCGCCGACAAGCTCCGGTTCGAGGCGATCCTGAAACAAGCCGGCCATATCGCGCTCGATTGTCCCTTGAGCGGCACCGGCGCGCAGGCCAAGTTGCGCGATCTCATCGTCTATGCGAGCGGCGACAGCGCTGCGATCGCCAAGTGCGTTCCGCTGTTTGCCGACTTCGGCAAGCAAAGCGCTGACCTCGGCGTTTACGGCAATGGCAGCCGGATGAAATTCGTCGCCAACCATCTGGTCGCGATCCACAATGTCGCAACGGCAGAAGCGATGATTTTGGCCGAACGTGCCGGCCTCGACCCGAAGCTCGTGGTCGAGATGGTCGGCCCCGGCGCTGGCGGCTCGCGCATGTTCCAGATGCGGGCGCCGATGATGGTCGAAGGCAAATATGAACCCGCGACGATGAAGGTTTCGACCTGGAAAAAGGACATGGCGATCATCGCCGAATTCGCCGGCGATGTCGGCGTTGAGACGCCGATGTTCACGCTGACCCAGCCGGTCTATACGCAGGCCATGGCCATGGGGCTCGGCGATCAGGACACGGCTTCGGTGTTCGAAGTCCTGAAAAAGACCATCGTCACCGCTCCCAAAAGCGGCAACAAAAACGGCAAATAGGCGCTGCCCTACGGGCGGCGCCTAGTCTTTTGTTTTGACGCGTTTTCTACCGCAGATAAGTCTACGCAATCTGCGTAAACTTGATTGCTATGCGAACCGGTTCCGACCCCCGGATCAAGTCCGAGGGCATGCTTAGCTCAAAACGCTCTAAGGCCAATCGTCGCATCTGGCGCATTGGCGCTACCGCACCGCGTCAAAATCCTCAACCAGCGCCTGTTTTTGACTTTAGTGCTTGGCCGGTCAGGGCTGAAAGCGTGGTTATCACTTGATCATTTAGCGCTTCCGTCCGATAAATCGTCCAAGAAAACAACAAGCGCGGTGTTTCGGCTGAGTTGCCTCGGGAGGGGATCATGACGATTTCGCGACGACAATTTGTATCAGGCGCTGCTGGCGCTGGTCTGGCCACGCTGGCGAGCCCCAACCTTGCATTTGCGCAAGGCACCGGCCCGGTCCGGATCGGGCTTCTGGCGGCCAAGACCGGACCGCTCGCCTCCGGCGGCATCGACATGGAATTGGCGCTGACCATGTTCCTCAAGGAGCATGACTTCACGCTGGCCGGCCGCAAGGTCGACCTGATCGTGGCCGACACCGCCGGCGTCCCCGCCACCGCCCGCACCAAGGCGCAGGAGCTGGTGGAAAAGAACGACGTCCATTGCATGATCGGCCCGCTCGCGGCCTTTGAAGCACTCGCGATCGCCGACTATCTCACGGAAAAGCAGGTGCCGACGCTCGGCGTCTCGGCGGCTGAAGACATGACCCAGCGGCATCCGAGCCCCTGGTACGTCCGGTTGAGTTCGACCGCGGCGCAATGCGCCTATCCACTGGCCGAATACTCGGCCAAGGAGCTCAAATACAAGAAGATTGTCACCATTGCCGACGACTTTGCCTATGGCCACGAAATGTGCGCCGGCTTCCAGCGCGTGTTCGAGGACAATGGCGGCAAGATCATCCAGAAGATCTTCACGCCCTTGGCGACGCCGGATTACGGCAGCTATGTCGCGCAGGTCAAAAACGCGGATGCAATCTTCGTCGCTTATGCCGGCTCCAACGGTTTTCGTTTCCTGCGCCAGTTCGTCGAATACGGCCTGAAGGACAAGATGGCCGTGATCGGCGGCATGACCGCGCTCGATGAATCCGTGCTGCGCAACATGGGCGACGAGGCGCTCGGCATCGTCACCACGAGCTTTTACTCGGCCGAAGTCGACAACCCCCTCAACAAGGTGTTCGCGCCGGCGTTCCGCAAGCAGTTCAAATACGACCCCGGCTACTATGCCGCGAGCACTTACATTGCCGGCGAAGTGCTGGAAGCCGCGCTGAAGACCATCAAGGCCAATGCCGAAGACAGGAAAGCCCTGATGGCCGCGATCCGCGGCACCAACGTCGACACGATCCGCGGCCCCATCAAGTTCGACGAATTCGGCAATATCATCGGCGACGTCTACATCCGAAAGGTGACGCGGAGCGACGGCCGGCTGGTCAATTCCGTGATCAAGACCTATCCGGATGTCAGCCAGTTCTGGACCTACGACAAGAACGAATTCCTCAAGAACCCGGTCTACTCGCGCGATTATCCGCCGGCCAAGAATCTGGAGCTTTGACATCTTGCGCGGGCTTGCGGGATAAAACCCCGCAAGCGAGTGGAACGGAAGGTGAGACCGCTAGATGCAGTTTTGGATCATCCAGGGTCTCAACAGCCTGTCGCTCGGTGGCCTGTTGTTTCTGCTGTCGTCCGGCTTCTCGCTGATCTTCGGCCTGATGCGGCTCGCCAACCTCACGCACGGCGCGTTCTTCATGCTGGGCACCTATTTCGGCGCCGTAGCGATGCGTGACTATAGCGGGTTGAATATCTGGGTCACGGCGCTCGGCGCCGGTATCGCCGTCGCCGCGCTCGGCGGCCTGTTCGAGCGGCTGGTGCTGACGCGGCTGAAGACCAATCCGCTCGGCCAGGTGCTGGTCACGCTCGGCATGTCCTTCATCATTTCGGATGCCTGCCTCGTGCTGTGGGGCGGCGATTCCATTCCGGTGCCGACGCCGCAAAGTCTGCAGACGCCGACGCGGCTGTTCGGCTTTGTATTCCCGACCTACCGGCTGGTGCTGGTTGCCGTCGCCATCGTCGCCGCAATCGCGCTCTATGTCCTGATGGATCGCACGCGGCTGGGTGCGATGATCCGCGCCGGCGTCGACGACCGCCAGATGGCGCGCGCGGTCGGCATCCCGGTCTCGCGCCTGTTCACCATCGTGTTTTGTCTGGGCACGGGCATCGCCGGCGCGGCGGGTGTGCTCGGCGGGCCGATTCTTTCCGCCTATCCCGGACTTGACGCCGACATGCTGCCGCTCGCATTGATCGTCGTCATTCTCGGCGGCATCGGCAGTCTCTTTGGCGCCTTCATCGGCAGTTTCATCATCGGCTTCATCTATACGTTCGGCACCGCGCTGTTTCCCGAACTCGCTTATGTCATCCTGTTCCTGCCGATGATCGTGGTGATCGCGTTTCGCCCGCAGGGCCTGTTCGGACGCGCCGGCGCATGAAGTGGATCGGGAGCGCCCTCATTGCCGCCGCGTTGCTGTTGCCACCGCTTGTCGCCGGCGATTTCTACGTCAACCTGGCCAGCCAGATCTTGATCGCGGCGATCTTCGCGCTCAGCCTCAACCTGCTCGTTGGGTTCGGCGGCATGACCTCGCTCGGGCATGCGTCCTATCTCGGCGTCGCCGCCTATCTCTCCGCGCTTCTGACCAGCCGCTACGGCTTCGGCCACGGCCCCGCCGCGCTGATCTCGATCCTGGGAACGGTCGCGATGGCAGCGTTCTTCGGCGTCGTTGCGCTTCGCGCCACCGGCCTCGGCTTTCTCATGATTACGCTGGCGCTATCGCAGGTGCTGTGGGGCCTGGCCTATCGCATGTCTGATGTCACCAACGGCGACAACGGCCTTGCCGGGCTGACCCGCCCCTCGCCCTTCGGCATTTCGCTGGACAGCGCCGCCTCGTTCTATTGGTTCGCATTGATTGTCGCGGTGATTGCCTTCGCGATGATGGCGATCTTCGTATCGTCGTCGTTCGGCTCATCGCTGAAGGGCGTGCGCGACCAGCCAAGGAGGATGGCCGCGCTCGGCTTCAATCCCTGGATGATCCGCTGGATCACCTTCATCTATGCCGGGTTCTGGGGCGGGGTCGCCGGTTTGCTTTACGTCTACTACAACAAATACATCCACCCGACCTCGCTCTCGACCACGAGCTCGGCCGAAGCCCTCCTCGGCGTGATTGCCGGCGGCTCCGGAACGCTCGGGGGACCTGCCGTCGGCGCGGCGCTCGTGCTGCTGTTGAAGAACTATGCCTCGGCCTATATCGAGCGCTGGAACATGCTGCTCGGGCTCGTGTTCCTGTTCATCGTGCTCGCGATGCCGACGGGAATCGTTCCGGGCTTGCAGAAGCTCACTGCGCGATTGCGGAGGCGATCGTCATGACCGCGCCGTCATCCAGCCTCGCGCTTGAAATCGCCGCCTTGAACAAATCATTCGGCGGCTTGAAGGTCACGCAAGGCGTGTCGCTCTCGATCCGGCCGGGCGAGCGCCGCCTGATCATCGGCCCCAACGGCGCCGGCAAGACTACGCTGTTCAACCAGATCTCTGGCGACATGCGGCCCAACTCCGGCAAGATCAAACTGTTCGGCAAAGACGTCACGATGTTTGCGCCCTATCGGCGCGCGCATCTTGGCCTGTCCCGCACCTACCAGATCATTACGCTGTTTGCCGGCGATACGCTCGAACACAACGTCACGCTCGGCCTGCTCGGCCTGTTGCCCTCGCGCTGGCAGATGTGGCGGCCGCTGTCCTCGTATCGGCATCTTGCGACCGAAGCCCGCCGCACGCTCGACAGCGTCGGCCTCCTTCACCTCGCGGACCATCCGGTATCCGACCTCGCCTACGGCGAAAAACGCCGGGTCGAACTCGCGATGGCACTTTCGCAAAAGCCGCGCGTGCTGTTGCTGGACGAACCGCTGGCCGGCCTTTCCAACAGCGAACGCGCCACCGTCAAATCCGAGATCGCGTCGATTTCGAAAGAGACGACCGTGGTCATGATCGAACATGACATGGACACCGCACTCGATCTTGCCGAAACGGTGACGCTGCTCAATTACGGCCGCGTCATCGTCGACGGTGAACGCGACATGGTGATCGCCGACGCACGAACGCGCGAGGTGTACCTTGGCGTCTGAGGCCCTCACCCTTTCGAACGTGCACGCCTTCTATGGCGACAGCCATATTCTGCACGGCGTCGGCTTTTCCTTGAGGGAGGGAGAGGTGCTGGCGCTGTTGGGGCGCAACGGTGCCGGCAAGACCACTTGCATCTCCACCGTTGTCGGCTTCCTGACGCCGAAGGAAGGCGACATCCGCCTGTTCGGCGAGCCGATCGGAGGCCTAAGCCCAGAACGGATTTCTCGGCTCGGCATCGGCCTCGTGCCGCAGGGCCGAAGGATCTTTTCGTCGCTAACGGTGCGCGAAAACCTGATCGTCGCCCGCCAGCGTGAAAACGCGACCGCCAGGCAATGGAACGTCGCGAGCATCTTCGAGCTGTTTCCGCGCTTGCAGGAGCGGCACGCGCAATTTGCCGGTACGCTGTCCGGCGGCGAGCAGCAGATGCTCGCGATCGGCCGCGCGCTGATGGGCAATCCCCGTGTGCTGCTGCTCGACGAGCCGTCGGAGGGGCTGGCGCCGCTGATCGTCGCGGAAGTCGGCCGCACCATCAAACGGCTGAAGGAAGAAGGCCAGTCCATCGTTCTGGTCGAGCAGAACCGGAAACTGGCGCTGGAAGTGGCCGACCAGGCCGTCATTCTCAACACCGGCCGCTGCGTCTTTACGGGCAACGCGACCGAAATCGCCGAAGAGCTGATCACGCAGCATCTTGGCGTGTATCATGCCCACTAAACCAGACAGCATCAGATCGAGGCAAAAATGAAAGTCGGCATTTGCGGAACGGGAAGAATGGGAGCCGCGATCGCGCAGCGTTTGATCGCGGTGGGACATGAGGTCGGCGTCTGGAATCGCGACACGGCAAAAACAAACCCGCTGGTGAACGCCGGCGCCAAGGCCTTCGCCTCTCCGGCCGCGCTTGCGGAAGGGTGCGACACCGTGGTCGTCATGCTCTTGAACGATGCGGCGACCGAAGCCGTCTATCGCGGCGCGAATGGCCTCCTGACAGCCAAGCTCGCTGACAAGCTCGTGATCGACATGAGCACAATCCGCCCCGAGACGATGGCATCGGTCGGCAACGCCGTCATGCAACTCAGCGCGGGCTTTGTCGAATGCCCGGTCGGCGGCAGCAAAGTCCCGGCAAAGGAAGGCAAGTTGTTTGGCTTTGTCGGCGGTTCTGAAGCCGACGTCGCGCGCGCAAAACCGCTGCTCGAGCAGCTTTGCCGAAGGATCGAGCACGTCGGTCCGCTCGGCGCCGGCGCCACACTGAAGCTCGCGGTCAATCTTCCATTGCTGGTTTATTGGCAGGCGCTCGGTGAATCCCTCACCATCTGCAAGCCGCTCAACCTTCCCGCCGAGCGGCTTATCGATATCCTCTCCGACACCGCCGGCGCACCGGCCGCGATGAAAGGCCGCGGCGCGATCATCGCCAAAGTGCTCGGCGGCGCGCCGCTCGGCGAGACCGCCTTCGGCATCACGGCCGCCAAAAAGGACCTCGCCACCGCCGTGCAATTTGCCGCCTCCCTCCATGCCGAACTGCCGGTTGCGAAAAGCGCCCTGGCCTGCTTTGAGGAGGCGGAAGCGGACGGGCTTGGCGAGGCCGACGCGACCACGGTTTCCGTCCACTGGACCCGGCGCAAGCCTAGATCCTGATCAACCGACATTCGACTGTTCTATTGCTTCAACCCAACAACAGAGTCCTTCCATGATCGATGCTAAGAACCGCTATGGCCGCACCGCCGCACGCAACCACGATGCCGACGGCCTTGCGCGGCGGCCCTCGTCCACGACGATCGACATTCACGCCCACATCGTCGTTCCGCAAGCCGCCAAGCTCGCAGGACCGCATGTCGATCTGTCGCGGGTACCGCTGGCGCATTTCGCCAATGCTGAGACCAAGGACATCAACGCGCAGCAGGAAAAGGATGTCGCCGAGGTCATGACGACGATCGACCGCCGCCTGTTCGATCTCGACAAGATGGGCATCGATATCCAGGTCGTCGCGCCCGCGCCGCCGCAATGTTACTACGCGGTCAAGCCGGAGATCGCCGAGCAGGCGCACAAGCTCGCCAATGACGGTGTGGCGGAATATTGCGCGCGCAAGCCTGACCGGTTTGTCGGGCTCGGCGTCGTCACCTTGCAGGAGCCTGAGTTGGCGGTGCGCGAGCTCGATTACATCATGAGGGATTTGAAGCTGAAGGGCGTCGAAATCCTGACCAATGTCGACGGCCAGGAATTATCCGATCCGAAATTCCGTCCCTTCTTTGCCCGCGCCGAACAACTCGGTGCTTTCATCATGATGCATCCGAACGGATTCACCCATGGTGATCGCCTGACGAATTTCTATTTCAACAACGTGCTCGGCAATCCGCTCGAAACGACGCTCGCGCTTCACAACCTGATCTTCTCAGGCACGCTGGCGCGCTTCCCCGAGTTGAAGCTGATGGCCGTGCATGGCGGCGGCTATCTGCCGGGCTACTCCGGCCGCATCGACCATGCCTGGGGCGCGCGAAAGGATTCGCATGGCGAACTGCCGTTGCCGCCGACGACGTATTTGCGTCAGGTCTATCTTGACACCGTCGTGTTCAGCTATCACCAGCTGGCATATCTAATCGACGTGTTCGGCCCCGACCGCATCGTCATGGGCACCGATTATCCCTTCGACATGGCCGAATATAATCCGCTCGGACATGTCGCGGGCGTCCAGGGCATGGACGAGGCGACGCTGGCGCAGATCGCTGGCGGCAATGCCGCGCGCGTGCTGGGATTGGATGTCTGAGGATTGCCTCATCTTATCCCTCCCCCGCGTAGCGTGGGGAGGATGCCCATCGCGAAGCGACGGTCGGGTGGGGCGCCAGAGCTGACAAAATTGAATAGACGTTAGCCTTTTAAACCCCACCCCGGCTCGCTCTCGCCGCCGACCTCGAGAGCGAGCTTACTCGCCTCGGACCCCGCAAGGGGGAGGGAAGGCACCGCCGCCGTTTTTGAGTCCGAGGCTAATGCTTCGCGCCTGACGTCTTGTAGTCAGGCTGTTCGAACGGATGTGAGGTCGAAAATTCCGGCCGCTTGAAGAGGCGATCCGAAAGCTCCTTGACCAGCGGATACGCGTCGAGCCCAATCTTCAAGTACTGCGACCCGACCACGTGGCCAGCGATGCAGATATCGGCAACGCCGACGTCCTTGCCGAGTGCAAACGGCGCAGGCTTACGGCGACCTAAAAACCGCTCATAGGCCGCAAGCCCCTCGGTGCTCCAATGCGCACCCCATGCCTCGATCGCGTGAGCGTCGGCGCCAAAGGTCGTCGCGAGATGTTTGCGTACCCGCGGCACGGTCAGCGGATGGGTATCGGCAATGGTCATCAGCGCCAGCGAGCGTGCATAGGCTCGCTCCTTGACGTCGTCCGGCAACAGCCGCGGGCTCAGCTTGATGTCGTCGAGATATTCCATGATCGCGAGCGACTGGTACAGCGTGTGACCATCATGGATGAAGGTCGGCACCACATGCTCGGGGTTGACCTCGTCATAGCCGGGTTTGAACTGCTCGCCCTGGAGGATGTCGATGGAGATTTCCTCGAACGGAAGTGCCTTCAATTTCAGCGCGACCCGGATGCGAAAGGACGCAATCGACCGCCAGAACCCGTAGACCGTGATGCTCATCGGAAACCTCTTTAATGCCCGCATGCTCATAGCATTCGCGAGCAAATAGACAAATACTTCAGTCTGCCCGGTTGTGCTGCTGCCAGCGCAGGAGATAGGCCTGTAGCCGGCGGATGAGAGCCGCGAGCACGACGCCGACCAGCATCAAGACCGTGACCGCGACCATCATGCCCGATGCTTCGCCACGCGCCTCCGACTCGATGATCAGACGGCCGATGCCTTTTTCGGCGCCAATGAATTCCCCGACGATGACGCCGATCAGCGCAAACGAAATTGCGGGCGTCAGTGAGGCAAATACCCAGGCCATCGTGGAAGGGATCACGACCGTGCGGGTGATCTGCCATTCGCTCGCCCCCAGCAGTCGCGCGGCGTTGATGAAGCCTTCGTCGATCGAACGCGCGCCCTCGAACGTGTTGTAGAACACGAGAAAAACTACCACGATCCACGACGTCACGATCTTGGAAGTGTCGCCTATGCCGAAGGCGAGCACGATGATTGGCGCGAGCGCGATCCGGGGAATCGAGTTCACGGCCGTAATAAAAGGCTGAAAGATCGCGCTCAGTCGGTCCGAACGCCCCAAAATGAGGCCTGCGGCAAAGCCGCTGGTGACGCCGATGATGAAGCCGAAGAACGTGTTCTTGAGCGTGATGGCGGTTGCGACCCAGAGGTTGTTTTCAGTGCGCGCCATGCACTTGGCGAAGTCGCCGTTGAACCAGCCGTTGAAGACGCCAAGCTTGGACTTGAGGCAGCTGAGGATCAGAAACTGCTCGAAAATCTCCGATGGTTTCGAGATGAAATAGGGATCGAGCAAGTCCGGCACGAGCCACGGCAAACGCGTGTGCAACTGATAGCCCCACTGCCAGACCGACAGCACAATGACGCAGATCGATACCTGCCACGCCAGCGTGCTGAGCCCGTTCTGGCGCATGCTCATCGTTCGCGCCCCCTGACGAATTCCTCGCCGAGCGAGTGCCAGATGTGCTGGAACAGTTCGGCGTAACGCGGCGTCTCCCTCACTTTCACGGCATCGCGCGGCCGCGGAAAATCCACCTCGAACATGTCCTTGATCTGGCCCGGCCGCGCCGAGAATAAAATGATGCGGTCGGCGAGCGTCAGCGCCTCGCCGAGATCGTGGGTGACGAACAGCACCGTTTGCTGCTCGCGCTCCCAGATCCGCAGCAGGACCTCGTGCATGTCGATCTTGGTATGGGTATCGAGTGCGCCGAACGGCTCGTCCATCAACAGGATCTGCGGCTCGACAACCAGCGTGCGCATCAGCGCCGCGCGCTGGCGCATGCCGCCGGACAGCGCCGACGGATAGGCGTCGCCAAAACCTTTCAGGCCGGCCTGCGCAATACAGGCCGCGACGCGCTCCTTGCGCTCGGCCTCGCCGCGGCCCTCGAGTTGCAGGCCATAGCCGATATTGTCCGCGACCGTGCGCCACGGAAATAAAGTGTCGCGCTGGAACACATAGCCGACATTAGGCGTCGCCTTGCGCGGCAAGATCGGCGTTCCATCGATCAGGATTTGCCCGCTGGTCGGCCTGATCAGGGTCGCGATCATGTTAAGCACAGTGCTCTTGCCGGAGCCGGATGGCCCGAGCAGCGCCACGAACTCGCCGCGCCTGACACTGAAGGAAACGCCGCGCACGGCTTCGATGGCGGTGCCCGCGAGCTGAAACGTCTTGTTCAGGCCTCTGACGTCGATCCGGCTCACATCCTGCGATCGATCAAGGGGCATGGCGGCTGTCGCCATCAACCCGGATACGCCTTGCGGGCGGATTGAACGAAGTCGGGAGCCACCACTTCGGCGATCGTCAACGGCTTGATGCCGGTCATCTCCCGGAACCAGACTTTTTCACCGCGCGCAAAACTCGCCGCATCGATCGCGCCGTCATAGTCCGCGACCTTCTGCAAGGCGGAGACTTCGAGCAGGTTGGCCGATCGCGACGTGCTGCCGACATAGGGCTCGATCGCATCGCAAACCTCGTCCGGCGAATGCGTCTTGATCCATTGCGCCGCGCGCCACAACGCGGTGACGTAAGCCTGCATCTTGGGTGGGTCCTTGTCGATCGTGGACTGCACCGTGAAGTGGCAGGTCACCGGAACCTTGCCGCCGATATATTTGTTCCAGATTGCCTCATCAGTTCCGTCGAACAACAGCGTTCCCCAGCCCTGCTGCTGCGACTCGTTCAGCAAGGAAAGCGAGCTCACGAGCACGTCGACCTGCTTGCTCTTGAGGGAACCGAGCATCGTGTCGACATTACCGGTGCCGATCCAGGTCACCTTCTCGGCGAGCCCCATCGTCTCCATGTAATACGACGACCAGACGTGATTGGTGCCGCCGAGCGACGAGACCGAGACGATCGGCTTGCGGCCATCGGGCCGCTTCCATTCGGTCAGCTTCTCCAGCGTCGTGATTCCTTGGTCCCAAAGGTCTTTGCCGATGATGAACATCACTGAGCTGCTGCGGGTGTCGGTCGGCAACAGAATCCGCCCTGCCCGCCCGTGATTGGCCAGTTGCATCGGATGGGTGACGTCGCCGATGCCAACATCGCCTTGGGATGAGGCGATGATCTCGCGCGTCTTGACGCCGCTGCCGCCCTGGATGAGCTTGCAGTCGAGGCCGGCGTCCTTGAAATAACCGGCGCGGTCGGCGACAAATTGCGACTGATAGATCGGCACGGCAACGGGATAGATGGCGCGGCCGCTCATATCTCCGGCCCGCGCCGAGGTAGCAGCGAAGCTGGCGCCACCTGCGATCACGGTCAGCGCCGAGCGTCGGGTGATGAAGGCCGCCATCAAGCCCTCTCCTTTACGCTGCTTGAGACCCTCTCGAGCGCCGCCAATACCGCATCGCCCATCTCCTTGGTCGAAAGCCTTTTGGCGCCGGGCTCCGCAATATCGGCGGTTCGCGCGCCGCTTGCGAGCGCGAGATCGACGGCCTGTTCGAGCAGGTCTGCATCGTCAGGCCGGTCGAGCGTCATACGCAGCATCATGATCACGCTCTGGATCGAGCCAAGTGGATTGGCGATGCCGCGTCCGGCGATGTCGGGCGCGCTGCCGTGCACCGGCTCGTACAGCGCCTTGCGCCGGCCGTGGCGATCGACCGGGCCAAGCGAAGCGGACGGCAGCATGCCGAGCGAACCCGATGCCATCGCCGCGCAATCCGAAAGGATATCGCCGAAGATGTTCCCGGTCACCATCACGTCGAACTGCGCAGGCTCGCGCACGATCTGCATCGCGGCGTTATCGACATACATGTGGCTTAATTCGACGTCGGAAAATTCTTCGGCATGCAACGCGATGACTTCCTCGCGCCACAGCACGCTGGTCTCGAGCACATTGGCCTTATCGACCGAACAGACCTTGCCTCGCCGGGTTCGCGCGAGTTCAAACGCAGCGCGCGCCACGCGTCGCACCTGGCTCGTGGTGTATTGCTCGGTGTTGAAGCCGCGGCGCTGGCCATCGGCGAGCTTTTCGATACCGCGTGGTTCGCCGAAATAGATGCCGCTGGTGAGTTCGCGGATGATGACAAAATCGACGTCCTTCAGCACCCGCGCCTTCAGCGGCGCCGATTCCGCCAGAGCCGGATTGGCCCTGATGGGCCGAAGGTTCGCATAGAGATCGTATTTGCTGCGCAACGACAGTAGCCCTCCCGCCTTGCGGGCCTCCGCGGGCACTTCTTTCGTCTCAGGGCCGCCGGTCGCGCCCCAGAGAATCGCGTCGGCCTCCTCCATCGCTTCGGCGGTATCGGGGGGAAGTACCTTGCCGGTCGAAAGATACGGAATGAGGCCATATTGCGCCTCACGCAACACCATCGGCACGCTACGTTTGCTGGCAAACCAGTCGAGAATGCGCCGCGACTGCGCCGTCACCTCGGGGCCGATGCCTTCGCCGCCGACGACGGCGATCTTCATCATATTCGACGACGTACTCATGCCTGATTCCTTGCAAGATGAATCCATGGCCGCGCTTCGCGATCCGTTGCCTGAAAGGCACGGATTTCGGTGTCGCGTTGCAGCGTCAGCGCGATCTCGTCGAGGCCTTTGAGGAGTCCGGCGCGACGGCGCGGATCGATCTCGAAGCGATGCACCTTTCCCGTGGGCGATGTGATGGTCTGATCTTCCAGATCGATGCTGACGCGCCCAGCGCCCTGGCTGTGCTCGACTTCCATCGCCAGCGCGTCGACGATCTGCTTGTCGACCATGATCGGGAGGATTCCGTTCTGGAAGCAATTGGCAGAGAAGATGTCGCCGAAGCCCGAGCCGATGATGGCGCGGATGCCCATTTCCTGAAGCGACCACACCGCGCCTTCCCGCGACGATCCGCAGCCGAAGTTCGGGCCGGTGATGAGCACTTCCGCGTTCCGGTAAGGTTCGCGGTTGAGAATGAAGTCGGGATTTTCCGCACCACTCGGCAGATAACGCAGCGAGCCGAATGCCCATTTGCCAAGCGTGCCGCGAATGGAATTACCGACCAGACGTTCGATGCGTATGATCACGTCGGTATCGATATTACCACGCATGATCGGAGCCGCGATCGCGCTCAGTTTGGTAAAAGGCTTCGGCATCTATCGCTCCATCGTTCGCACGTCGGCGATCGCGCCCGAGATCGCGGCGGCTGCCGCCATCGCCGGGCTCGCGAGATGAGTCCGCGCTTGCGGCCCTTGGCGGCCGATGAAATTGCGGTTGGAGGTCGACACCGAGCGCTGGCCCGGCGCTAGCATCTCGCCATTGGCGGCAAGACACATCGAGCAACCGGGCTCGCGCCATTCGAAGCCGGCTTCCACGAAGAGTTTGTCCAACCCTTCGGCCACTGCTTCTCGCTTGACCGTTTCCGAGCCCGGCACCACCCAGGCCCGCACGCCGGGCGCGACCTTGCGGCCACGGGCGATCGCGGCGGCCGCGCGCAAATCACTCATTCTGCTATTGGTGCAGGAGCCGATAAACACCCAATCGACCGGTGTGCCCATGATCGGGGCGCCGCCTTTCAGTCCCATATAATCGAGTGCAGTTTCTATCGCGGTGCGGCGGGCGGGATCAGAAACCTCGCTCGGATCGGGAATCCGGCCATCGACCCCGATGACATGTTCGGGGCTGATGCCCCAGGTCACCTGCGGGATGATCTTCGTAACATCGATGGTGACTTCGCGGTCGAACACGGCGTCCGCATCGCTCGGCAGTTGACGCCACGCCGCGAGCGCGCGCTCCCACATCGCGCCCTTCGGCGCATAGCGCCGGCCGCGGACATAGTCGTAGGTTTTCTCATCCGGCGCGATCATGCCCATCTTGGCGCCGAGCTCGATCGACAGATTGCAGATCGTGAACCGGCCTTCGACTCCCATCTCGCGGATGGCGCTGCCGGCATATTCGACTGCATAACCGGTGCCGCCGGCCGCACCGACATGACCGATCAGCGCCAGGATAAGATCCTTCGGCGTCACGCCTGCCGACATCTTACCTTCGAACTTCACGCGCATGGTTTTCGGACGGCGCTGGATCAGCGACTGCGTTGCCAGCACATGCGCCAACTCGCTCGAGCCGATGCCGAACGCGAGCGCGCCCAGTCCGCCATGCGTGCAGGTGTGGCTGTCGCCACAGACGATCAAACAGCCCGGCAGGCTGAGGCCAAGCTCGGGACCGATGACATGGACGATGCCCTGACCGGGCTGGTCGATATCGAACATCGTGATGCCGCTTGCCGAGGTCTCGGCCCGCAGCCCCTCCAGCAATTCGATTCCTGTCTTGCTGGTGCCGGCCCGGCCATGCGCCGAGGAAATCGCATGGTCCGGCGTGGCGAAGGTGAGTTCGGGATTGTGCACGGGAAGATTCCGGCTCTTGAGGTCGAGCAGCCCGCGCGAACCCCCGAGGTCGTGCAGCAAATGGCGATCGATATGAAGAAGGTCTGTATCGTCGCTGATGCGAGCGATGACATGCTGGTTCCAGATCTTGGCCAGCATGGTCCGGCCGAATCCTTCCAGGCCTCGTGTTTCCACGTCGTATCCTCCCTGTCTGGCCACGGACTTTCACCGTCATCCGCCGTTTTTGGCACGGCTCGATAAGAAGGCCTCTTTGGGCCCTGGCCTTAGGTGCATCAAAGCACAACAGGCTCCGCTTCGGCTAGTGTGCGAAGAGATAACAGCCAAGCCAAAGTTTGCCTCGGCTCTTACCTGGGCTTCGCCGGCCCATTATTTCAGCAGGCCGGCAAAGGCTTTTGCGAAGGTGTGGACGTCACCGGGCCATCGTGCCGAAATATAGTTGCGGTCCTGCACGACAAAGGCCGGCCGCGCGTCGCCCATGGAATCGCGCGGCAAGCCGGAGGTCTTTCGACGGTAGTCGGGATCGCATGTGGGAACATCGAGAAAGTCGGTTGGGCTCGCAAGCGCCCGCGTCACCTCCTGCTGCACCGACATATAGCCGTCGGGGTCACCCGCCTGCTCCAGATAGGTCCGGTAATAGTCCGGGTCCCAAAACCGCGTAATGCGGGCGAGTTTCCAGGCGCTGTTCTCTAGCGCCCAGGTCAGCGCCGTTGTCTTGTAGCCGTAAAGCACCGAACGGCTTGTTCGGGCCGAGCGGCTGCGCGCGGCCAACAGAACACCATGACAGATCGCGGCGACCGGCTTTTGCGCCTCAAAGAAATCTGCAACGTGACGCTGAAGTGCTGCGCTCTCGAGATAGTCGCGCATGCCGCGTGCGCGATGTCCGCCCGGAAGCAGCAATCCGTCAAACGCGGCAGCATCGACGGAATCCCAGCGTAGCGGACTCGAATAACCGGGATCAGCAATCATCGCCGCATAGGCGTTGCGGGCATCGCGGTTGGCGCGCATCAAAAGCCCGATCAGCGGCAGTTTCCGCAGCAGCGGAATTGTACCCCAGAGATCGAGGCCTTCTCCTGATAACATCATGTCGTCGGCGGCCGCGGGTTTACCATCCGGCGTCGTGAAGCTGACGGTATGGCCCGCGTTCGACAACACCTGCCAGCTCACGGCGGCTTCGCTCGGATCGAAGTCCCGCGCCGGCAAAGGGATGAGAACACGGGCCATCGCGTCTCACACCAGCAGAACGGTCGAGCCCGTGGTCTTGCGCGCGGCCAGATCGGCATGCGCCTTGGCGGCATCCTTCAGCGCATAGGTTTGGCGCACGTCGATCTTGACCGCGCCGGACGTTACCACCTCGAACAATTCCTTCGCCATGGCGCGAAGGTTTTCGGTTTTGGCCGCGTAAGTGTTCAGCGTCGGACGGGTCACATACAGCGACCCTTTCTGCGCCAGCAGGCCGAGGTTGAGCGGATCGACGTTACCGGAGGACGCGCCGAACAGAGCGGCAACGCCGAGCGGCGCGAGACAATCCAGCGATTTCAGGAACGTGTCCTTGCCGACGGAATCGTAGACCACCGGGACTTTCTTGCCGCCGGTGATTTCGTCGACGCGCTTCACAAAATCCTCGCGCGAATAAACGACAACGTGCGCACAGCCGTTGGCTTTCGCAAGCGTAGCCTTCTCGTCGTTGCCGACGGTGCCGATCACGGTGGCGCCGAGATGTTTGGCCCATTGCGACAGGATCAGGCCGACGCCGCCGGCGGCGGCGTGAAGCAGGATCGTGTCGCCCGCTTTGACGCGATAGGTCTGGCGGATCAGATATTGCACGGTGAGGCCCTTGAGCATCATCGCTGCCGCGGTCTTGTCGTCGATACCGTCAGGCAGCTTAAGAAGCCGCTCCGCTGGAATCAGCCGCGCTTCGGCGTAAGCGCCGAGCGGGGCCGCGCCATAGGCGACGCGATCGCCCGGCTTCAAGTCGGTGACGCCCGTGCCTACTTCCTCGACGACGCCAGCGCCCTCGCCGCCCAGACCGCTCGGCAGCGGTAACGGATAGACGCCCGAACGGTTATAGATGTCGACAAAGTTGAGTCCCACCGCAGTGTGGCGAATGCGCGCTTCCCCTGCTCCAGGCTTGCCGACGTTGACTTCCTCCCAGACGAGGACCTCGGGGCCGCCGGTCTTGTGAAAGCGGATGGCATGCGTCATGGGAACAACTCCTTGAAGATGGACAATGAGGGCGACCACATCGTCGCCGGGATCACGGGCGCGGTGCGTTTAGATTGCCGTGGCGAGGGCAGAATACACCCCCGGCTACCTCTCGAAAGCAAGTCAAATTTCAAATACAGCTTCCAAAACGAAAAAAGCCCGGCGGCCGAACGGCCACCGGGCATCTTTATTCTCAATGATTTGTTGCAGCGATCAGCCGGCCGTGGCCAACACCTTGCCGAACACGCCGGCCTCCGCCAGGGCCGCAATCCGCGCCTCGTCATAGCCGAGTGTATCTCGCAGCACCTGCCTGGTGTGCTGTCCGAGCAACGGCGCCGCGACCGGATCGATCACGGGCGTCAGCGATAGATTGAGGGGGGTTTCGATATTCGGAACGGTGCCCGCTTTGGGGTGTGGGATCTCGCTGACGCGATGACGTTCGCGCGCCTCCGGAGAATTAAAGGCTTCTTCGACGGTGCGCAGGAAACCGACCGGAATATTGGCGGCCTTCATCCTCGTCACCCAGTTCTCTCGGGTGTCCTTCGCAAAGACTTCGGTGAGGATGGCACGCAATTTGTCCTTGTTGGCGACGCGCGAGCGGCGATCGCCAAACTCGCCGCTAAAGAGATCGGGGCGTCCGAGCACATCAACGACGAGGCGGCGAAACAGGCGATCATTGGCGCAGGCGATATAAAACGGCGCATCGGAACCGTGATACAGGCCGACGGCAGGCGAGCCATTCGGCGAATTGCCCTGACGGCTTGGATTCACGCCGCTCATCAAATAGGCCATGCCGTAGAACTGCGTCATGGTCAGCGCCATATCGAACAGCGCCACCTCGACATGTTGACCGCGGCCGAGTTTGTCGCGGGCGAGAAGCGCCAGCAGAATGGTGTTGCAGGCCGACATGCCAGTGAGCATATCGACCGCGGGCGGCCCGGTTCGCACCGGCGGTCCATCCGGAAAACCATTGAGCGACATGAAGCCGCTTTCGGCCTGTGTGATCGGATCGAAACCGGGACGGGATGCGAACGGGCCTTTACGGCCATAGGCCGAAATCGAGCAATAGACCAGCCGCGGATTGGCTGGCGCTACCGACGCATAGTCGAGACCATATTTCTTCATCACGCCGGAGGAAAAATTCTCGACCACCACATCGGCCCGCGCGATCAATTCATGCGCTACCACGCAAGCCTCAGGCTTGGTCAGATCGAGCACGATGCCTCGCTTGTTGCGATTCATGCTGACGAAGGCCGCACTCTCGCCGGCAAGATCGGCATGTTCGTAATGCCGCGAATCGTCGCCACCTTCGGGGTTTTCGATCTTGATGACGTTGGCGCCGAAATCCGCGAGCGTCTGCGTGCAGACCGGCCCCGCCACGACCCGGGTGAAATCCACGACCAACAGACCATCAAGGGCGGTCGGGGCCCCCTTCTCTCTCGGCAGCCGCCCCGGCAGTTTCGGTCTCGCAGTCATAATCGGCCCGTTCCTTCCCGTTATTGGTCTCTGGCTTATTGGTGGCCAGTATCCTCGCGGAAGATTGTATACGGGCCTTTGCCATCCTTCCAAGCGAACTCGCCATCGAAGCTTGGCCGTTATCGTGTTTTCGAATAGGTGCTATGAGAAGGAGGAGCGCAAGTCAGGCTCTTGCGCCAGTAAAGCGTATCCGGAAACGCCCACGGATGGGACGGCGCAAACATCCGGTAACCGGCGCGGACGAAGTTGTTGGCGGAAACGATATTGCCGCTGGTATCCGACACTAGGCAACTCCAGCCATTGCGCCGCGCCCGTGCTTCCACGGCGCGCATCAGACGCAACTGAAGCCGATGACCCCAGTGCCGTTGCAGCACGCCGACCCGGCAGAGATATCCGGCGTTGCGGACATGCGTCGATGGCACCACGCCGGCGAAGGCGACCGGCGTCGCTTCACGAAAAGCGAGCCACCAATGTCCCCCGTCGAACTGTGGGATGGACGCGCCGCTGAAGAAGCTCAGACGACGCAGTTCGGTCAGAACATCGGCGAACTCGTCATCCCGGCCGTCCACCTCGCGAATCCGGTAAGCAATATTCACGATTTGAGGCACCGCCGGGCGCGTTCGATATCTTTCGGCGAAAAGCCCTTGGCGCGTGCCCAGGCTCCCGCAGCCGCCTCGCCATATTGGGAAACCGCCCGCTTGACGACCCAGCAGGGAATGGCATCCGCAGGCGACGACGCCAGCAGTGCAACGAGCAGCAGTGCAAAAAGGATCATTTGCCAAGCATCGCCTTGATACCGAGCCACAGCGCGCCGAGAAAGCCCGCGACGATGATGCTGATGATGGCCTTGAAGGTGAAACCCCTGCGCCTGTTCGACGCTTTTGCGCCACCGACGCAAGTGCTGGAAGTCGGCGCGCAGTTCGGTAACGGCTTTTGGCATGTTGAATTCTGAATCTCCGTGAGAGCTTGCCGTCACGCCGGCGTGTCGTCGTCGCAGGTTATCTCAAGCGGCGGCGCGTACTCGCACGGTGCGGTGTCGGCGTGATCCATGGCGAGATCATCTACCCGCAACGGCAACCAGGACGAGAGCTGCGTATGGTCCATGTCACGATCGCGCCGCGGCCGCGGTACGAACTGAATGATCTCCGCACTCATGATAAGCCCTCCCAGAGAATGACGAGGATCAGTAACGTCAGCGCGAGCGCGATCAGATAGGCGGCGGTGGGTGACATGCCGGATTTCCATCTTGACGATCTGCTTTGATGAAAAGCGCGGCAGAACGGCGCGCGACTTTCGCGCGCGCGGCTCATTTGGGGCGCGAACCCTGTCTTCTCTCGGGAGGATGAGAGGCCGCGGCCGGTTGCGTTCGCGCGCACCGGCAAACTGGTTCGGACGGCGGCGCGCTTCGATGGCGCCTCGCAAAATGCGCTTCGAAGAGATTGCTGCGCCCGGCGGCCGCCGCCCGATCTCGGAAAAATGGAAACGAAAAAGCCCGCGGCCGGTCTCCCGGCGCGGGCCATATCTTGTGACGATGCACCTATGCTAGTGATTTGCCCGTCGTGTCAAATTTGTTTCTGCGGGCGCTGCGCGAATAATAGCCGGAAAATAGCCAGGCCGAACTCTTGGCTAAGTCACGCGAGAAGACTACGTATGATGGTGTCGAAGGCAAGCGCGCGAGGCACCGCCATGAACAATACAACAATGAAATGGATGGCGATCGGCGCGCTCGGCATCTTCATCGCCAATGTCGCGCCAGTTGATGCGCAGAGCACGCTTGGCGGCGCCAAGACCCAGCAAAACAAGATCGGCGGCGTGGCGAAGCCCGCGCCTGTGATCGGCGGCGCCGCGATCCACACGACGCCGCCCACCCCGCCAAAGCCGGGCCCGGTCGTCAACATTGCCAAGCCAGGTTCAACGGGCGTAGTGACGCCGACCGCCAGCACCGCCGCGATGGGTCAGGCGCCCAGCCCACGACTGAGCCCGCCCGTCACGCCGCCGAACAAAGGCGGCCCTGTCGTCACCTCGAACCTGAAATGCGCGTCAGGCGCGTGCACGTCGAAGGGGCCGAAGCCGTAGGGATTCGCGCGCTGCAACCCTCGTCGTCATTCCGGGGCAGCCCCAACGGGTCGCGCGAACGCGCGCCCGATGACAGGCTCCGGGCTGAACCCGGAATCTATTTCTGCTAAAATTCCTGTGGCGAATGGATTCTCCGATGTGCAATTTCACGTCGTAGCTCGCTCGCTCCGCTTGCGCCCCGAAATGACGATCTCTTCGGTGCAATCCCGATTGCATCCGAGCGACGCTTTGCCCAGATCGCTGCCCGCCGGCCGATCTCGACCACTTGATCGTGGGGTGGCTGAAGAAGTCGTCCGGCGGCCGCGGCCACCCGAAGCCCTGAAATTTGTGCCGGCCGCGAGAATATTTCGTCTAGGATTTGTCGGCCAAATCATTTCAGGACATCAAACCGTTCATGGCCGAAATCAGCCGTCCAGCGCCCAAGAAGCCCCGAAATATACTGTTTCGGTTGTTGGGCCCGGGATTGGTGACGGGCGCCGCCGATGACGATCCCTCGGGCATTGCCACCTATTCGCAAGCCGGCGCGCAATTCGGCTACGGCCTGCTATGGACGGTGCTTCTCACGACGCCGTTCATGATCGCGATCCAGCTCGTGAGCGGACAGATCGGCCGGGTCACCGGCAAGGGACTCGCCGCCAACGTGATGGAGCTCGCGCCGCGCTGGGTGGTGCTGGCACTGATTTTTCTTCTGGTCATCGCCAACACGTTCAACCTCGCCGCGGACATCGTGGCGATGGGCGAAGCGCTTTCGCTTGTCATCGGCGGGCTCAATCACGAACACGCGCTGATCTTCGCGTCGACCTCGGTCTTGCTGCAAGTGTTCGTGCCCTATCGCCGCTATGCGCCGGTGCTCAAGTTCATGACACTTTCGCTGTTCGCCTATGTCGCGACCGCCCTGACTGTGAGCATCCCCTGGAGCACCGCTCTGCTCGCAACGGTATGGCCAAAGGCCATCATTAATTCGGACTATTTCTTGATGGTGGTTGCTGTGCTCGGCACGACGATCAGCCCCTATCTGTTTTTCTGGCAGGCCTCGCAGGAGGTCGAGGAAATGAACAAAGGCCGCAAGCACCCCCCGCTTCGCGAGCTGACCCGGGGCGGCGGTCCCGAGATCGATCGCATCACGATCGACACCACGATCGGGATGATTTTCTCAAATGCGATCGCCTTTTTCATCATCCTGACCACGGCTGCGGTATTGAACGCCCACGGCGTAACCAATATTACGTCGGCAAGCCAGGCGGCCGAGGCGTTGAGACCGCTGGCCGGCGACTTCACCTTCCTTTTGTTTGCGCTTGGCATCATAGGCACCGGCATGCTGGCGATTCCGGTGCTGGCGGGCTCAGCCGCCTATGGCGTCGCCGACGCGTTCGGATGGCACGCGAGTCTCGGAGCCAAGGTCCCGGACGCCACCGGCTTTTACGCCATTCTCGCCGCCGCCACGGTGATCGGATTTGCGCTGGGCTTTACCGGCATCGACGGCATTCACATGCTGGTATGGAGCGCGGTACTCAACGGCATTGTAGCCGTGCCGATCATGGCGATGATGATGTTGATCGTCGCCAATTCGAAACTGATGGGGCGATTCAAGGCGAGCACCTGGCTGATCGCATTGGGCTGGATCGGCACGGCGTTGATGACGCTGGCGGTGATCGCTCTGATCTGTTCCTGGCTTACAGGATAGCTTTTTCTTACAGGGCTTTGCCTTAGGATCAAATCGCGACTTGCCGGCCGATCTCGACCACCTGATCGTTGGGCAAGCTGAAGAAGTCGCTGACATGGACCGCATTGCGCTCCATCACCGCGAAGAACCGCTCCTGCCAGCCGGGCATCCCCATCCCGTCCTCGCGGCCGATCACGGTTTCATGCCCGACATAATAGGTGACGTCGGCAAGGTCGACGGTGCAACCGAGCGATTTACTCGCCGCGAGCAATTCCGGAATATGCGGACGCTCCATGAAGCCGAAATGCGCTTCCGCGCGCCAGAAGTTCGGCGCGATCTCCTCGATGGTGAGGCGCTCGCCGGATGGCAGCCACGGTACCGACAGAATTTCCACGCGCAGCACGAACACGTGCTCGTGCAAAGCGCGGTTATGCTTGACGTGCCAGATCATCACCGGCGGCGTGTCGCGCTCGGCGCGGGTCAGGAACACCGCGGTGCCTGGCACGCGCGGAATATTCGCCGACCTGATCCGCGCCATGAATTCGCCGATCGGAATCAGTGCCTCGCGCATACGGGCGGCGACCGCCATGGCGCCGCGATGCCAGATCCACATCGCGCCGTAGATCAGGATCGCGAGCAACAGCGGCACATATCCGCCTTCCGCGATCTTGGTGAGATTGGCGAGGAAGAACGCGCTGTCGACCACGAGAAAACAGCCGGCGACGAAACCGGCGGCTAAAATGCTCCAGCCCCAGATTTCGCGCATCGCGATGAACAACAGCGCCGACGTCATCAGCATGGTGGCCGAAACCGCGATGCCGTAGGCAGCCGCAAGGTTGTCGGACTTGCCGAACACGATCGTTAAGCCCACGGTGACGATCATCAACAGCCAGTTGACGACGCCGACATAGATCTGGCCATAGCCTTCCGACGACGTCTGCTTGATGTAAAGACGAGGCAGCCAGCCGAGCTGGATCGCCTGCCGCGTCATCGAGAACGCGCCGGTAATGATCGACTGGCTGGCGATGATGGTGGCGATGGTGGCGAGCACGATCAGCGGCAACAACAACGGCGCGGGGCACAGGCGGAAGAAGATATTGCCGTCGGTCGGCGCGCCCTCGAGCACCAAGGCCGCCTGGCCGGCATAGTTGATGATCAGGCTTGGAAACACGATTCCAAACCAGGCAAGCTTGATCGGCCGGCTGCCGAAATGGCCCATATCGGCATAAAGCGCCTCGGCGCCGGTGACGCAGAGGAACACCGCGCCGAGCACCAGAAAGCCGGTGAGCCCGTTCGAGACGAGATAAGAGAGCCCGTAAAAGGGATTGAGTGCGGCAAACACGGTCGGATGCTGCACGATGCCGGACACGCCCATCACCGCCATCGCGACAAACCAGACGAGCATGATCGGTCCAAAGAAGTGCCCGATCGCAGCCGTCCCCCTCGACTGGATCGCAAACAGAGCGAGCAGGATCACGACCGCGGCCGGAACCACATAAGGTTGCAGAGCGGGAGTGGCCATGTTCACGCCTTCGAGCGCCGACAGCACCGAGATTGCGGGCGTGATCGCGCCGTCGCCGTAAATCAAGGCCGCGCCGAACAAGCCGACGGCGACGATCGAAGGTCGATGTTGTTTCTTCACGCCGAGCAGCGCCATCAGCGCTAGAATGCCGCCCTCCCCGTCATTGTCGACGCGCATGGCGAAGGAGACGTATTTGACCGTAGTGATGAGGAACAGCGTCCACAACACCAGCGACAGCGCGCCCAAAACCGTCGCGGGGTCCGACGGCATGTCGGCGGTGCCGAGCACCGTCTTGAAGGTATAGAGCGGACTGGTTCCGATATCGCCGAACACGATGCCCAGCGCCGACAGCGCCAACGTCGGCATCTTCCCCTGCGGGACCTGCCGCGCGCTGGAAGTTGGCGCATCGGAACTTGACGCATCGGAACTTGGCATGGCTTGTTCGGTCATAGACCTGCCGTTCGTAGGAATGCTCTGTCAGGACACTACAGGCCTGACATTCCTACAAAGTATCGCCACCGATTGCGACAGCCAAACGACCCCAAGCTTGAGATCTCTGCTTGGGATATCTTTGGGATCTCTGCCTCGAAGGCGGGCAAAAACCGCGTCAGGCGCTGGCGGCGCGCCGGGGAGGAGCAGCCTCGGGCATGTCCGTGTCCAAGTGGGTGTATTGGCGGAAACTGCCGATCGCCGCCGGCTTGCCCAGGAGATAGCCCTGGACCTCGTCGCAGCTTTCTTCCTGCAGGAAGCGCAGTTCCTCGTTGGTCTCGACGCCTTCGGCGATGACCGGCAGCCCAAGGCCCTTGCCGAGGCCGAGCACCGCGCGCACGATCGTCGCCGCCTGCTGGTTGTTATGGACCGACTTGATGAAGGAGCGGTCGATCTTGATCCGGTCGAACGGGAAGGCGCGCAGGTTGGAGAGCGACGAATAGCCGGTGCCGAAGTCGTCCATGGCGATTTCGACGCCGAGCGCCTTGACCTGGCGGAGCGTCGCCAGCGTCCGGTTGAGGTCGCGCACCAGCGCCGTCTCGGTGATCTCGATCTCCAGCCGCTTGCCGGGCAGCCCGGTCTCGATCAGGATTTGATGCAGGTCCTTGGCGAAGGTCGCGGTGTGCAACTGCACGGCCGAAACGTTGACGGCGACCTTGAGCGGCGTTTTCCAGGTTGCGGCCTCGCGGCAAGCCTCCCGCAGCACCCAGTCGCCGATCGGCAGTATGGCGCCGATTTCTTCCGCGATCGGGATAAAGACACCGGGCGATATCTCGCCGCGAGTGGGGTTCTTCCAGCGCAACAGCGCCTCGAAACCGACGACCTTGCCGCGACGGATATCGAGTTGCGGCTGGTAGGCCAGCCACAACTCCTTGTGCGCGATCGCCTGCCGCAGGTCGTGTTCGAGCAAGCGGCGGTTGCGCACCTCGGCGCCCATCTTGGCCTCGAAGAAGCGATAGGTGTTGCGGCCTTCCTGCTTCGCCCGGTAGAGCGCGACGTCGGCGTGATTGAGCAGCGATTGGCGATCGGTCGCATCGTCCGGGCTGAGCGCGATGCCGATGCTGGTGGCGATCGAGATTTCCGGCGCATCAGACGATTCGCGAAGCGCCTCCAGAATGGATTCGGCGAGACGGCTGGCCGCCGCGGGTCCAGCGATGTCCGGCATCAGAATGGCGAACTCGTCGCCGCCAAGGCGCGCCATCATCTTCCGGTCGTCGAGCAAGGCACTGAGGCGCGAAGCAACGACCTGCAAAGTGCGGTCGCCCGTGGCGTGCCCGAACAGGTCGTTAATCTCCTTGAAGCGGTCGAGATCGAGGCAGAGGATACCGAGGCTCTTGCCGGGCTCGAGCGCCGCGATTTCCTGATCGACGCGCGCGTTGAAGAAGCTGCGGTTCGGCAGTCCCGTCAGCGCGTCATGATGCGCGAGGAAATGAATGTGCTGCTCGGCATCCTTGCGCGCCTTCAGGTCGCGCACCGCAATGACGTGATGGGGCCGTTCGGCGAAGATGATCGGCCGCATGATCAGTTCGACCGGCGTCATCGAACCGTCGCGGTGGCGCAACTCGGTTTCGATTCCGTGGTTGGGCTGAGACATCAGTGAGAAGCGGGCGATGGGATCCGGGAAACAGTTTTCGAGTGTACCGCCGACGAGGCTGTCGGCCGGGATGCCCACGAGCTGCGAAAAGCTTTTATTGGCCGAGACGATCGTTTGCCCGTTACAGACCAGAAGTCCCTCGACGGAAGCATCAGCGAGTTCCCGCATCCGGTCGGTCTCGAGCTCGGAGCGGCGGTGATCGCGGATGTCGATGACGACGCCCGCCGTCGCCAATCCGAGAACGCCAAGGCTTGCAATCGCCACGGCAAACGCGAGCCATTCGGCTGGCAATGCGGTTTGCGACATCGTGATGGACGGATCGGGGAGAATTGAAGCCGCGCCCATCGCGGTGAAGTGGTGGCCGCAGATCGCGAGCGTCAGCAGCAGCGCGCCGCCGATCTTCCACCGTTCACTATCGCCGTGCAGCCCAACCGGCAGCGCGATCGCGCCGATCGCGGCGCCAATCGCGATGGAAGCGGCCACCAGAACCGGATCCCACATCACGGTGCCGGCGACCTCAAAGGCCGCCATACCGGTGTAATGCATCGCGGCAATGCCGCCGGCGACAATCGCGCCGCCGATCCAGGGGCCGTGACGCCAGTTCATCAACGATACAGTGAGGCCGATACCGGTGAGTGCGATGGCGGCGATCAGCGACACCACGGTTAACACGATGTTATAGCCAACCGGCAAACCCGGCGTGAACGCGAGCATGGCGATGAAATGCGTCGCCCAGATGCCGAAGCCGGTCGAGATGGCAGAAACCGTCAACCATATGCGGCGCATGCGCCCTTTGGAATGACGGGCATAACGCAATAGCCTGATCGCAGCGACCGAGGCGAGAATGCACACAAAAGCGGCAAGCGCGACGAGCTTAAGATCGTGCTCCGTGGCAATACAATTATAAACCTTCAACATAGGTATTCCGCTCTCGGACACGTTGCCGTCGGCGGACGCTACCTGCTAGTCTGTGAAGGCCGCGTAAATTCAGCTCCCAGGAGGAGCAGCCATGCATTCCGTATGAATCCGGAATAATTACACGAGACCGAGGTCTGCGGGATGCACGTTGGTAAAGATGCGCTGAACGCTCGCCGGCTGCAATCCATAGAGGTGTTGAAACAGACCTGCAAACATCGCGCGATAATCGGTCAGCACCGGATAGTCGCGGTTTTGAAACAGCGTCGCCTGTTCGACCTTGATCTGCTCGCCGGCGATGCGCCCGCCATTGATGCCGCCGCCCATCACCCAGTAGACGCTGCCGTGACCGTGATCGGTGCCGCGGTCGCCGTTCTCGCGGAAGGTGCGGCCGAACTCGGAGATCACGACCACGATGGTGTCGCGCCAACCTGAAGATCCGATCTCTTCGGAGAAGCCAGCCAGACCGCGGCCGAGCTCGCCAAGGCGATCGGCGAGATAGCCGGTCGCAGCGCCCTGATTGACGTGGGTGTCCCAGCCGCCGACATCGACAAAGCCGAGATTGAACTGATCGCGCATCAGCCGGCCGATCCGACGCGCCGACAATTCAAAACCACGCGGCGAAACCGCGCCGCGATTGGCCGCCGTCATTTCCTCCGAGATCGAGCGATAGACGTCGTCGCGAATCCGAAACCCTTCCGACACCGACGAGGACAGGTCGCTTTGCGCATACATGTCCTTGATCAGGCGCGCCTGGCGATCGTCGACGCCGGGTTTTCCGACGCTGTTGATGCCGATATTCGGCGTTTGCGTCTTGCCGCGAAAAATAAGCGGCAACTGATCGGTGAAGGAGATCGGCTTCGCGCGCGTGAGTTCGGCTGCCAAGCGGCTCATGAAGCCCGAACGATAATCGCGCGAACCGCCGGCGGCTTGCCCAAGCTCGATCGTGTCCTGTGTTTCGAAATGGCTGCGCGTCAGATCATCCGACGTACCGGCGAACGGCACAAACGCGATCTCGCGTTTGGCCCACAACGGATAGATGCTGTCGCGCAAGGCCGGATGCAGGCCCCAATCCGCATCCAGCGACAGCACCGCATTCGGATTTCCGGTATCCGGCTTGGCGAGGCCGAGGTTCGGACGGGCCATGCGATAGAAGTCGCTGCCGATGGGAACGACGACATTGGCCGCATCATAGGCACCGCGCAGGAACACCACGAGCAGCCGCGTATCGGTGGCAGGTGCGGCCCAGACACGGCCGGCCACCGTCAAGGGAACAGCACCCGCAAAGGCCTTGATCAGTTCACGGCGGTTCATATTGGCCTCCCTTGCTCAATGAGCATGATCTCCGCGCAAACGCTAGCGCGTTTGTCGCGAGGAAAAACCGGTTCCCACTTTTTCGGATCATGCTCTGTTTTAGCGCATGAATTCGGGCGACGACAGAAACAGCGTGTTCCAGTCCTGCGGCGATACCGCCTGATCGAGCGCTGTAAGCGTCGCCGGCCCCAACGTCTGGCGCAGTCCGTTGAAATATAGTGCGTTCTGAATCAGCGGGAACGCCGGCTTTTCAACCGCGTTCGGCACATCCGGCTTGAACAGCCCGGCCGAGCCCGAACCGATCTGGCGGGCGATCTCGAAACGCAGCGTCATCTGGCCGGGACCATCCCAAGACGCCGAAATCATCGAATAGCCGTCCGGCGTTTCGTGATTGAACAGGCCCTCGCCGAGACGGTTGAGCCAGTTCTGAATAGGCTGCGTATTGAGAACCACCTTGTCGTCATAGGCGAGCCGGACGGCCGAAAAGACCCAATGCATGGGGTCCTTGAATTTCGTTCCGGGCTTCAACGAGGCAGCAAACTCCGGCGCATGCACCATGGCGGCGAGCACCGCGGCGATGTCGCCATCTGACGTCTTGAAGGTCTGCGCCATCTTTTGCACCAGCGCATCCGGCGGGCTGTCGGAGACGAAGTACGTCGCGATCTGCTTCGACAGATGCGTCGCCGTTGCCGGATGATGCACCAGGATATCGATCGCCTCATCCACTTCGGCAAAGCCCTTGCCCTTGATTTCGTGGCCAAGGAAGGTCTTGTCGCCGTAGTCGTGCCGCGCCGGATTGAATTCGAAAGCGCCTTCGCGCAGCAACTGCGATTGCAGCTCGGGTTTGAGTTTCGGCTCTTCTGGTTTCGCATCGATGCCGGCGCCGGTGAGAATCCGCGCCAGCGCCTCGACATCTCCTTGCGTATAGCCGGAGCCGACACCCATGGTGTGCAGTTCCATGATCTCGCGGGCGTAGTTCTCGTTCAAATGGCCGGCGGCGTTGTCGGTATTGTCCAAATAACGCAGCATCGCCGGATGCCGCAACGTTGCGACCAGCAGATCGCGGAATTTTCCGAGCGCGTGGGCGCGAATCGCGTGGTCTTCGTAATCGCCGACCAGAATGCGCAGGTTCGACTTGTATTGATGGACGTTGAAATGATTGAACCAGAACCAGGTCATGCGTTGACGCAGCTGGTCCGGCGCATAGAGCGCATGCAGGATGGAGCGCGAAGCGGCCTGCTTCATCCGGTCGTTCATCGCCTGCTGATAGACCTGCTGCGCTGCCTTTTTCTGATCGGGATCGACGACTTGATTGGCGCTTTTGGCCTGCGCATCGAACGACACCAGAATATCAAAGGGTAGCTTGTGCACATCCGCCATCGCCTCGATCTGCGATTGCGCCGCTTCCGGCAACGGCGAATTCGGCGCGGGGTGCAGTTGCTCGTTGAGCCAGCGCTCGACGCCGACTGCCTGCAGATGCGCCGCGCTTGACGCGTTGATGCCGAAGGTGAGGCGATCGAGCAGGATCAGATCATGCGGCGTCAGATCGGCCGCATAGGCTGTGCTCGTGAAGACGGCCGCGCCCGCGATAACCCAGCATGAGAGAATGCGGGTCAGGCCGCGGCGGAACTGGCTTCGATCGTTCGGTTCCATTGAAGCGGGCTCGTCATGCAAATCCCTTAACGCGGCCGAAAAACGCCAGACCGCCTAAGGCTAGCCAATCTGACGCACTACGCATGAATAGGCTCTGAACGGATAAGCATATCTTGGCGAAAAAGATTGGCCAAAAACGATTCATGGCGGAAAGTATTACCTTCCCGCCATGCGTAAAACCCTGAAACGGCAACAGGCCGCTTATTGCACGACCTTGAAGTCGCGTTCGTCGTACAGCGCGCCGCCGATCGGTTGCAGTTCCTCGCGGAAGGTGCGTGCGGTCTTGCCCGAAACCCAGGCATTCTTGTCGGACTGCGATTTCCAGGCCTCGATCACCGTGAAGTGGTTCTTGCGGTTCGCCTGCACGACATCGTCAAACCGAAGATTGCCCGGCGCAGCGCGGCCGGCCTCGACGAACGCCTTCACCTTGGCCGTTCCCGGCTCAAGCTGGGTCGGAATCACGTCGACATGGGTCAGGCCCACGACCGATTGTCCATTGGTCGGCTTTGCCGGGCCCACCGCCTGGTCGGCGTGGATGCGCTCGTCGTAAGCGGCACTTCGCAGCGGATCGAGCCCAGCGCGAAACTTGGTAACGGGATCGGTCGAGGCAAACGCCTGCTTGTCGGCCTGCGACTGCCATCGTTCGACCAGCGCGAAATGCGCCGGATCGGAAATCCGCTGAAGCGCGGTGATCTCGAGCGCGCCCTTGGCCTTCCGCGCCTGCGCGGCGTAGCCAAGAATCAGTTTTCTGCCCTCGGACGCCTTGGCAGGGGCGACTTCGGTATAGGTCACGATGGTGACGGGCTGACTTGTATCTTGCGCGCGGGCGGCGCCGGGCGAAACAAGACCGGCGACGGCCATGACAGCCGCCAAAAACGAACGATACATCTGCTATTTCCTCCAGAAATGACGGGGACCCTGAGAGGTGTCCTTTGATTTTTCCCGCGAGGTCCGTCGCGTCCTCTCGGGGATTTTGAATGGCGCTATGTTGAACGCACGGGACCGGCCGGCGTCAAGCCTCGGCCCAGTGTCCCGGTTCTGACATTCGCATCCTGTCGCGGTGGGTTCGCTTACGAATGTCAGAACCAAAGGGACCCTGGCAAACTTATGATTCTAATGTGGTTTTGGATTTGGCATTCGCTCGGAGAACTCGCGGCGTGGCACTGAAGCGAATGTCAAATCCAACCACACTATGGCTCAGCCGGAATAAAATGCAGGGAAAACTGCGCGCCTCCCATCACCCGCCTCTCGACCTCGATGCTGGCGCCGTGCAGTTCGGCGATGCGCTGCACGATCGACAGGCCCAGCCCCGAACTCCCTTGGCTGTTACGATCGCGCCGCCAGAAACGACGGAAAATCAGCTCACGCTCTTCGTCCGAAATGCCGGGGCCGCGATCCCTTACAGCCACCGTGCCGTTATCCTCGACGACGAACTCCACCACCGTATCTTTGGGTGCGTGACGGATGGCGTTTTCAGCGAGATTGCGAATCGCGCGCTTGATCATCTCGGCATTGCCCTTGACGAGGACTGGAGCGGTTGCGCCCAACAGCGCGATTTCGCGGCCCTGTTCGAGCGCGAGCGGCGCAATGAAGCCGGCGACTTCGGCGCTCGCGGCTTGCAGGTCGGCAACTTCCGAAGGGTCGATCGCAAACGCCTCGAGCTCGGCAATGTCGAGCAGTTGGCCGACCACCCTGCTCATCGATTCGATGTCCTGATGCAGCGCCTTGGCAATGCCGGGATTGTCGAGCGTCTCCACACGAGTCCGCAGGATGGACAGCGGCGTGCGCAGCTCATGGGCCGCATCCGCGGTGAATTCGCGTTGCAGGCGGAATCCTTCGTCGAGGCGATCGAGCGCCTTGTTGATCGCGGACACCAGCGGCCGAACTTCCGTCGGAATTTCCCGGACCGGCAGGCGGATATCGGTGCGCGCAGGCGTGATGTGCTGGGCGATTTCGGACGCTTGCCGCAGCGGCAGCAGCGCGCGGCGGAAGATCGCGATATCGATGACCAGCAACACCAGCAGGATCGGCAGTGTGATCCAGCCTACATGCCGGTAGAAGTCCTCGACGATATCGTCGATCAGGACATCGTTGTTGGCGAGGTCTTCGGCCGCCTGCACCCATACCGTCTTGCCGCCGACGTTGCGGCGGACGCTGGCCCCTGAAATGGCGGCTTCCCCCTTGCGGGCCTCCAGGAACTGCACCGTGCCCGCGCGCGGATCAGCGGCAAAGATCGGCGCGTTGTTGGCAAGCGAGGAAAACAGCGTCTTGCCGGTGTCGTCGATCACGGCATAGGAATATCGCCCATAGGGTTGCGAATAGAAGCCCTGAAGGTTCGGCGGCAACACCAGCGAGAGGCGGCCGTCCGGCTCGAGCACGAGATGCGCGGCCAATGAGACCGCCTGCTCTTCCATCGCCTCGTTATGGATGTTGTTGGTGGCCATGCTGAGCAGCCACGACAGCGCCACCGACATCAGGACCGATGTGATCGCCACCGCGATCACATGCAGGATCACGATCCGCGAGATGATCGAGTCAAACCGGATCACGCTTTTCCTCGGCGATAAGATATCCGACGCCGCGGATGGTGTGGATCGTCACCTTGGCGCCGCGGTCGGAAAGCTGCTTGCGCAGGCGGTGAACATAGACTTCGACGGCGTTGGAAGCGACATCGCCGGAAAGCCCGAAAATATGATCCTCGACCTGCTTCTTTGAGACCACCCTGCCCTTGCTGCGCATCAGAAGTTCGAGCACCGCGGTTTCGCGGGCCGACAGCATCTGCGGCTGTTCGTCGATCAGGGCCTGCCGGCCGCGCAGGTCGAATTCGAGATTGGCGATGTGCAGGGAATTGCCGAGCTGCTGACCCGGCCGGCGCAATTGCGCCTCCAGCCGCGCCACCAGCTCTTCCAGCGCGAACGGCTTGACCATGTAGTCGTCGGCGCCACTGCGCAGGCCCGAGACGCGGTCCTGCAAGCCGCCGCGCGCGGTGAGCACCAGCACCGGCGTCGAATCCTTGCGATGGCGCAATTCGCGCAACACCGCGAGCCCGTCGCCGTCGGGCAGACCGAGATCGAGAATGACGGCCGCATAGGTCGTGGTCATCAGCACGGCGCGGGCTTCCGCCGCGGTCGCGAGCAGGTCGACCTCATAGCCGGCCGTCCGCAGGCCCTTGGCGAGCAGCTCGGACAATGTCGCATTGTCTTCGACAACCAATAGACGCATCAGGCGGCCCGCTTGCGGGGAATTCTCATCTGCCAGCTTTGCGGCCTTTTAGCTCGCACGACAAGCTTGCAAACATCAGCTGGGTTAACGGGAACCGTCCGCCGTAAGGCTGATGTAAGAATATCGCTATTTCGAAAGATATTTCCGCAGTATTTCGGTGAGTTTTTCAGGCCCGGTCTGCGGCGCCAGGAAGCCGAGATATTCGCCGCTGCGACCCATCAAATAGATCACCCCGGTGTGGTCGATCGCATAGTCGCCATCACGCGTGCCCGGTACTTTCGTGTAAAACGCCTTGTAGGCGTTGGCGACCTTTCGGATTTCTTCCGGCGAGCCGGTGAGCCCAATGAGGCTCTTGTGAAATGCGCGGACATATTCGGCGAGCAGTTTGCTGTCGCGTTCGGGATCAACGGTGATGAAGACCGGCTGCACGCCATCGGCGGCGGGACCCAATGCATCGAGCGCCTGCGTAATCGCCATCAGGTCGGCCGGGCACACGTCGGGACAAAACGTGTAGCCGAAATAGACGATCATCAACTTGCCGCGGAAGTCGCCGTCGCTACGTTGGCGACCGCTCTGGTCGGTGAGCGTGAACGGACCGCCGACCGTACCGCGGCCGTACATCAGATCGTCCATCATCTGCGCGGCGGTGGCTTGATCCGGCGGGGTGTCTTCGGCCAGGGCGGCACTGCCACCCCAGAATAAGAGCGCGATCAGAACCAGCACGCGTATAGGACCGCAAGCAATACCGGGAGGCTGGAGCGTAATCCCTGGATTGGCTCCCGATCCCTCCCCCTGCGAGCGTGAGCGAGTGGTAGGGAGGGAAGACGCGAATGAAATGAGCGTCAGGGTGGGGGGTATAAAAAAGAGGCCCCCCAAACTGACCTCCGCTTCGCGGCGGGAGGGATAAGAGAGCGCGGTCAAATACGACAACCCTGCCAAATGTGACGCCGTTCGGGTCGCGATCAGATGCCGAAGGTGATGCGGGCGCCGGTCGCGGTGGTCAGCACCTTGCCCGGCATCTGCCGCTGCGCTTCCTGCGTGAAGTTGAGCCCGCTGCAATGCATCGGGATCAGCACATCCGGATTGAGCTTGCCGATCTCGGCCACCACCTCCGTCAGGTAATCGGCCGGCGCGGGACCGAGATGAAAACCGCCCATGATCGCGTGTACCTTGTCGATCCCTGAGACTTCCATCGCCTGCCGCACCGAATTGACGATGCCGACATGGCCGCAGGAAGAAATCACGATCAGGCCCTTATCTTTCAGATTGAAACAGGTCGCGTGCTCATGGATATGCTCGTCGGGCACGATCTTGCCTTCCATCTCCGCCGGCAAATAATGGCTCCAGTTGCAGCCCGCGCCGTCCTTCTGCTTGAACTCGACCATCGTGTTCGACAGCACCTTTTCGATCGAGTTGCGCTTGATCTTGCCGGTCGTAAACGCCACGTCGGAGATCACGGTCGGCGTTTCGCACAGCATGACCTTGACGTCGCGCTTGGCGAGGTCGCGGCGGTCGAGCATGCCGAAATCGCTGAGTTCGCCCGGTCCGTTGCGGCTATAGCGCTGGCAGAAATTGTCTTCGCCGCCGGCATACATGGTGAGGTCGGCGGGCATGGATTTGCGATGCTTGTCGAGAAAGCCCATCATACCGCCGAGATGATCCCAATGGCCGTGGCTCATGATCAGCGCGTCGACCTTGGAAGTATCGACCTTGAGCAATTCCATGTTGCCGTTGATGGCCTCGGGCGTCCAACCGTAATCGAGCATCAATGTGCGCTTGAGGTCGCCGCGCTGCGGTTCCAAAAATAGCGCGAGGCCCCATTCGCTGTGCAACGGCCGCAGTGAATTTGCCAACCGGCCGGGTTCGGCCTTCACCCCGGCGACTTCAGCCGGCTTGAAGAAAAGGTCGCTGGCGCTATCGACGAGTACGCGCACGCTGAGCTTGTCGATGACAGGCACCTGAATGGGACCGGCCTTGGCGAGCTCGATGCAGGAAAACCCACCTGCGGCAGCGGCGAAACCGGCTGATATCTTCAGCGCGTCGCGTCGATTGAAATTGGGCATGCTTCCTCCCCGGAAATCCGCGGCCGACAATAGAAGGCTGGGAGACTTGCGTGTCAACGCAAATGGCTGCAGCTTTGCGATCTCGCTTGGTGACCGCGCCCGTGGCCGCGTGGTATCCGGTAGGGCGATCTAATTCCGGAGACTGCCGTGAGGCCATCCGCCTTGCCCGACGCTACTTCCGCGCCACAAGAGCGCGGGTCGATCGGCGAAGTATTCGCGGCCTTTGTCAAACTTGGCCTGACGTCCTTTGGCGGCCCGGTCGCCCATCTCGGCTATTACCGGCAAGAGCTGGTGATCCGTCGGCGATGGCTCGATGAAGCGACCTTTGCCGATTTGGTCGCGCTTTGCCAGTTCCTGCCGGGCCCGGCGTCGAGCCAGGTCGGCTTTTCCCTCGGCGTGCTGCGGGGCAATGGTCTGCTCGGCGGACTGGCGGCGTGGCTGGCCTTCACCCTGCCCTCCGCTTTGATCATGTTTGCGTTCGCGCTGGGTGCCGCGCATTTCACCGGCCCCGTCGCCGAAGGCTTTCTGCACGGGCTGAAGCTCGTTGCAGTCGCGGTGGTCGCGCAAGCGGTCTGGGGCATGGCGCAAAGCCTGACACCGGATCGCCCGCGCGCTGCCATCGCGCTCGCTGCGCTTTCGTTCGTCGTCTTGTTTCCGGGATCGCTGGCGCAGATTTCGGCGATCGTGCTCGGCGCGGTGCTTGGCCTGTGGCTCTGCCGGGGCGAGGCTTCGGCCGTCCCGGGCCGGCTGAACTTTCCGGTGACGCGCTTGAACGGCAGCGTCGCACTTTGTCTGTTCGCGGCGGTGTTGCTGGCGACGCCGATCGCGGCGGCAGCGACCGGCTCGCATGCACTCGCCGTGTTCGATGCCTTCTATCGTTCCGGCGCGCTGGTGTTCGGCGGCGGCCATGTCGTGTTGCCGCTGTTGCAGTCAGAAGTCGTGACGCCCGGCTGGGTCAGCAACGAGGCGTTTCTTGCCGGCTACGGTCTGGCCCAGGCCGTTCCGGGACCGGTGTTTACGTTTGCCGCCTATCTCGGCGCGGTCATGAACATGCCTCCGAACGGAGCGGCCGGTGCAACGATTGCGCTGGTCGCGCTGCTGCTGCCGGGCATGCTGCTGGTCTACGGCATGCTGCCGTTCTGGGATAGCTTTCGCACCCGCCCGGCCGCGCAGGCGGCGATGCGCGGCACCAATGCGGCCGTGGTCGGTATCCTCGGCGCCGCCCTTTATAGTCCGGTCTGGACCAGCGCGGTGGCAACCCCGCGCGACTTCGCGCTCGCGCTCCTGGGCTTCCTGCTGCTGACGGTCTGGAAGCTGCCGTCCTGGACGGTGGTGCTGCTGCTGACAGCCGCGGGAACGTTGTCGTCACTCATCTGATTTGGCAAGGTGCGAAAGGCATGGCCGCTTCCCCTGCGGGACGGATTGAATGATCCATTCTTCCAAACTATCGTGCGCGCGATGAAAACATTCTATTCGATGAAGCCCCGCCTGTTACTGGCCCTCGCTGTTCTGGCGGTCTCCGCATCCGGCGCGTCGCGGCCCGCGTTTGCCGAGGCCAATTATCCGAGCCGTCCGGTGCGCGTTGTCGTGCCGTTCGCGGCCGGCGGCGTCGCCGACTCGACCGCGCGCATCGTCGCGGAAAAACTCGCCGAAAAGCTCAAGCAGCGCTTTTATGTCGAAAACCAACCCGGTGCCGGCGGCATCACCGCGGCGCGCACGACGCTGGGTGCGGCCGCCGACGGCTATACGCTGATCATGCTGACCAACGGCACCGCCGTCAGCGTGTCCCTGTTCGAGAAACTGCCGTTCAACCCGGTGAAGGATTTCACGCCGGTCTCGAGTCTCGGCTTCTTCGACTTCGCATTCGTCACCAGCGCCTCCTCCGGCTTCAAGACGCTCGCCGAATTCATCGCCGCCGCCAAGGCCAAGCCGGGCGCGCTCAATGTCGGCACCATCAATGTCGGCTCGACGCAAAATCTCTCCGCCGAACTGTTCAAGACATCAGCCAATATCGACTTCACGCTGGTGCCGTTTCGCGGCAACCACGAGGCCGAGGTCGCGCTGTTGCAGGGCAATGTTGCTCTCGTGGTCGACAGCTATTCGGTGCTCCAGGGCAACATCGCCGACGGCAAGCTCGTTGCGCTGGCGTCTTCCGGCGCAGCGCGCTCGGAATCGACGCCGGAGCTTGCCACCGTGCAGGAAAGTGGCGTCGCCAACTATGACGTGGTGTCGTGGAATGCGCTGTTCGCCCGATCAGGCACCCCGCCGGAAGTCGTCAAGACGCTGAATACGGCGTTGCAGGAGATCCTGGGCGATGCCGAAACCAAGAAGAAACTGCTCGTGCTCGGCATCGAGGGCAAGGCAGGTGCGCCGGAAGATATCGGCAACCGGCTGAAGTCCGATATCGAGAAGTGGCGGGCCGTGATCGAGAAGGCGAATATCCCGAAGCAATAAAATTCGTCCCAAAAAACTCCCCCAAGAAAATCGCGCCAAGAGAGAGACGCCGCCATGACTTCCCCATCGAGCGATCCCAAGCAATGGAATGTCGGCCTGATCGGCTATGGCGAGGTCGGGCGCATCCTTGCCGAAGACCTGCGCCAACAGGAGGTCAAGGTCGCCGCTTATGACATCAAGCTTCGCAGCGACCAGACCGGCGGCGCCTTGCGCGACCACGCCGGACAACATGGCGTGACGTTGACCGCCTCGCATGCCGATCTCGCCGCGCAATCGGATTTCATCGTCTCGGCGGTGACCGCGAGCCAGGCCGTGCTGGTGGCGAAAGCGTGCGCGACGGCCGTCAAGCGAGGTGCGTGGTATCTCGATTTTAATTCTGCTTCGCCCGGCGCGAAACAGCGTGCTGCCGCGCTGATCGATGCCGCCGGCGGACGCTATGTCGAAGGCGCGGTCATGACGTCGGTGCCGCCCTATCGGATCAAGGTGCCGCTGTTGCTCGGCGGTGGCGACGCCGCTGCGCTGGCGCCGCAGCTTGTCGAGTTAGGTTTTGTTGCCAAGGTTGCGAGCGACAAGCTCGGGGTCGCGTCCGCGGTGAAGATGTGCCGCAGCGTCATGATCAAGGGGCTTGAAGCGATGGTGATCGAAAGCTTCACCACCGCGCGCGCCTATGGCGTCGAAGACGCCGTGCTGGCCTCGCTGAAGGAGACGTTTCCGGGCATCGACTGGGAGAAACAGGGCGCCTATTTCTTCCAGCGCGTGATCGAACACGGCCGCCGCCGCAGCGAAGAGGTGCGCGAAGTCGCCGAGACCGTGCGCGAGGCCGGCCTGACCCCGTGGTCGGCGCAAGGCACCGCCGAGCGTCAGGCCTGGGTCGCCGACTTGGCCGACGAAGGGCTGTTCGGCGAACGCGGCACCAGGGCGTTTGCACGAGCTGCGGATTGGCGAACGGAAGCCGATCGGATCCTAGGGGCGATTAAGCGGCAGAAGCCAAACATATGATGTCGTCCCTGCGCACGCAGGGACCCATAACCACAGGCCTTTGTTTTTACAAGGATGTCTACCTTATCGCGATACGGATCGATCCCGCGGTATGGGTCCCCGCTTGCGCGGGGACGACGGATGGACAGCCCGCAAATTAAAGAAAGCCACGACATGCAATTCGAAAAAACACCGGGCTGGCTCGACTGGTATGCGCAGCCCTCAAAGCCCCGTTTCAAATTGCCTGAGGGCGCGGTCGATACGCATTGCCATGTGTTCGGCCCTGGCGACGAATTCCCGTTCGCGCCCGAGCGCAAATACACGCCCTGCGACGCGTCGAAACAACAGCTCTTTGCGTTGCGCGATCATCTCGGCTTTGCGCGAAATGTAATTGTCCAGGCGACCTGCCATGGCGCCGACAACTCGGCCGTGGTCGATGCGCTTCACGCCGCGCAGGGGCGAGCCCGTGGGATCGCAACGGTCAAGCGCAATGTCAGCGACGCCGAATTGCAGGCGTTGCATGAAGCCGGCATCCGCGGCGTGCGTTTCAACTTCGTCAAGCGGCTGGTAGACTTCACGCCCAAGGACGAACTGATGGAAATCGCCGGGCGCATCGCGAAACTCGGCTGGCATGTCGTGATCTATTTCGAGGCGGTGGACCTGCCGGAGCTGATCGATTTTTTCGCAGGCCTGCCCACAACCGTGGTGGTCGATCATATGGGACGGCCGGACGTCACCAAGCCGGTCGACGGGGCGGAATTTAACCGGTTCGTGGATTTCATGGAGCACCACAAAAACGTGTGGTCGAAGGTCAGTTGCCCGGAACGGTTGTCGGTTTCGGGGCCCCCGGCGCTTAATGGCGAGCAAAATGCCTATCGCGACGTCATCCCGTTCGCCAGGCGCCTGGTCGAGACATTTCCCGACCGCGTTCTCTGGGGCACCGACTGGCCACATCCCAATTTAAAGGGCCACATGCCCGACGATGGCCTTCTGGTCGACTTTATTCCGCACATTGCAGTCACGCCCGAACTGCAACAGAGGCTGCTCGTGGGTAACCCAATGCGGCTTTATTGGCCGGAAAAAGCGCAATAACGCGGCCTTCAGTGCACCGTCTCGAAACGGTATTCCTCGCCCTCGTCGCCCAGCGACATGATGGTATAAAGCCGCTGCAATTCTTCCTCGAGGTGCTCATTGACGAGCATCAGCGCCTCAAGCGCACCCCGCATGTTGCCATCGCAAGATGCTATGATTTTTTCGATAGCAACTTCAGTCCGCTTGTACGCCATTGGTAATCCCCTACTGAACACCCGCATGCCAATATCTGTGGTTGATTGGGGCAAAATTCGGCGTCGGAAGGGATCATTTAATGGCGTCGTGGAGTTTTCCCCCGCCGATTAGGAATGGCTCTGGCTGCCTCGATTTGGACATCAATCCCGGACGTCAACGCGGCAAAATGCGGACGAATAAGTCGGCCGGATCAGGCGGCTACCGCGAGACCCCGCGGGCTGACCACATACTCCTTCAGGACGTTGTCCTTGGCGTCGACCTCAACCAGAGATACGTCATAGGTCCAAAGATCGGCGAGATGTTGCAGCACGCGTCGCGCGTCGGTCTCGTTGAGCGTGGCGCCTTTCACCACGACATGGCGCAGCATCAGCCGGCGGTCGCCGGCGAGATCGACATCGACCACCTCGATATTCGGATCAATATGACCGACATCATATTGTCGCGCCAGTTCGCGGCGAATCCGGCGATAGCCGCGCGCATCGTGGATCGCATCGACCTTGATGCCCTCGGTAAACTCAGGATCGTCGTGCAGATGAAACATCCGCCAGCTTCGCATCAGCTTCGGTGACAGGAACTGGCTGATGAAGCTCTCGTCGCGGTAGTTGGCCCAGACCTGGCGCAGCACGCCCATGACGTCGCCTGCACCCGCGATGTCCGGAAACCATTCGCGGTCCTCGTCGTCCGGCGCGGTGACGATGCGCTCGATATCCTGCATCATCGCAAAGCCGAGCGCATATGGATTGAAGTCGGAGAAACGCTGATCGTCGAATTCGGGCTGAAACACCACATTGGTGTGGGATTGCAGGAATTCGAGGAAATTGCCGTCCGTGAGCCGGCCCTGCTGATGCAGGCGGTTCATGATACGGTAGTGCACGTAAGTCGCGGTGCCCTCGTTCATGACCTTGGTCTGGCTCTGCGGATAGAAGTATTGCGCGATGTGGCGTACGATCCGCAGCAATTCGCGCTGCCAGGGCTGCAATCTCGGCGCGGTCTTTTCCAGGAAATAAAGAATGTTTTCCTGCGGCAGGCCCAGAAGCTTGCGCCGCCGCTCGGTGTTGAGGATCTCGGTGCTCTTCGCAGGTCCCGTCGGCACCGTGCGCCACAGATCGTTGAATACGCTCTGCTCGTGCTCGCGGCGTTCGCGCGCGCGTTTCTCCTCGGAACGAAGATCGAGGTTCTTCTTGCCGGGATAGCGGTCGATGCCGTGCGACATCAAGGCATGCGCGGCATCGAGCGTGATCTCGACCGCGAGCCGGCCATAACGTTCCTCGCAGTGCGCGACATAGCCCTTGGCGAAATCCAGATAATCGAGGATGCCGTCGGCGTCGGTCCATTGCCGGAACAGGTAGTTGTTCTTGAAGAAGTGGTTGTGGCCGAAAGCAGCATGCGCGATCACCAGCGTCTGCATGGTCGCGGTGTTTTCTTCCATCAGGTAGGAAATGCAAGGCGAGGAATTGATCACGATCTCATAAGCGAGACCCATCAGTCCCTTGCGATAGAAGGTTTCGTGATGCGCGAAACGCTTGCCGAACGACCAGTGCTTGTAGAACAACGGCATGCCGGAGGAGGAATAGGCGTCCAGCATCTGTTCGGCGGTGATGATCTCGATCTGGTTCGGATAGGTATCGAGACCGAGTTCGCCGTGCGCGATCTCCTCGCAGGCATCATTGATACGCTGCAACAGCCGGAAATCCCAATCAGCGCCTTCGTACAGGCGTTCGGATGTCATGGCGCGACTTTCTCCTGATTTCGGCGACGCTGGAACAGATCGTGGAACACCGGGAAGATTTCGCTGCGGTTGGAGACCTTGCGCATCGAGAGCGGCGCGCCTTCGCTGCGCAGGCGCTGGTACAGCGTCCAGAGCGAGGAGTCCGGCATCTCGAACGTTGATCCGTTCGCTTCGCCGACTTCCAGATAAGCGAAGAACTGACTCACGGGCAGGATGTTTTCGGTCAAAAGCCGCCCGGTGAGCGCGCTGTCGGAGATCGAGTTGTCGCCGTCGGACGCTTGCGCGGCATAGATGTTCCAGTCGGAGGGACGGAAGCGCGAGCGCACGATGTCGTTCATCGCCTGTAGCGCGCTCGACACCATGGTGCCGCCGGAGGCCGGGCCGTGGAAGAACGTCTCTTCGTCGACTTCCTCGGCGCGGTCGGTATGGCGGATGAAGACGATCTCGACATGCCGGTAGCGCCGGGTCAGGAAGACGTAGAGCAGCATGTAAAACCGCTTGGCGAGGTCTTTCATGTGCTCGGTCATCGAGCCCGACACGTCCATCAGGCAGAACATCACCGCCTGCGCCACCGGCTTCGGCACCGTGTCGAAGCGCCGGTAGCGGATGTCGATTGGATCGATGAAGGGAATGCGCTTGGCCTTGGACTTGAGCGCCTCGATCTCGGCGAGAAGCTCGATGCGGCGCGCTTCGTCGGAGCACGTCTCCAGCTCCACTTCGAGTTCGGCGATTGCCTCCGGCCGCGGACGCTTGAGCGCGATGCGACGCGCCAAAGCGAGTTGCACGGTGCGTTTCACCGAGATGTTGGCAGGCGAGCCCGACGTCGAATAGCCGGCGCGCTGAAGTCCCTCGCTTTCGGCCTCCGCCAGTTTGCGCTTGGCAAGGTCGGGCAATTCGAGATCGTCGAGGAACAGATTGACGAATTCATCACGGGAAAGAACGAAGCGGAAATCGTCTTCGCTGTCGCCCTCACCGGCTTGCGAACCGCGGCCACCGCCGCCCTTCGGCCGCTCGATGATATCGCCTTCGACGAACTTCTTGTTACCCGGCAGCACCCGGTCGCGCGTGCCGCCTTCGGTACGGAAACGGGGCTCGTGCATCCCGTCGAGCGGGATCGAGACCTCGCCGCCTTCCAGGACATCCTTGATGTCCCGGCCCTCGGAGGTTTTCTTGACGGCGCCTTGAACTAGCGCCTTGGCGCGGCGCAGGAACCTCTGGCGGTTTTCCAAGCTCTTAGAGCCTGGATTCAGGCGCCGGTCGACTATGAACATCGCCACTAGTGCCCACTCTCCTAAGTTTGTTGTTGCACCTCAGGAACGTCAAATAGGCGGCACTGTTGCATCCCGCCTCAGCCGGCTTGTTTCACCCTCATGTACCACTCGACGAGCCTGCGGACCTGGCGCTCGGTATAACCGCGCCCCACCATCCGCGCGACGAAATCGCCATGCTTCTTTTCGGTCTCGCCGTCCTTCTTCGATCCGAACGAGATCACCGGAAGCAGATCCTCAACTTGCGAGAATATACGCTTTTCGATCACTTCGCGGATCTTTTCGTAAGAGGTCCAGGACGGATTCTTGCCGTTGTTCTGGGCGCGCGAGCGCAAGGAGAACTTGACCACCTCGTTGCGGAAGTCCTTCGGGTTGGCGATGCCTGCCGGCTTCTCGATCTTGGTCAGTTCCTGATTGAGCAGTTCGCGATTGAGCATCTGCCCGGTGTCGGGATCCTTGAAGTCCTGATCCTCGATCCAGGCGTCGGCATAATCGACGTAGCGGTCGAACAGGTTCTGGCCGTAGTCGGAATAGGATTCCAGATATGCCTTCTGGATTTCATGACCGATGAACTCGGCATAGCGCGGCACGAGTTCGGCCTTGATGAATTCGAGATAGCGCTTCTCGACCTCCTCGGCCAATTGCTCGCGCCGGATCGACTGCTCCAGCACATACATCAGATGCACGGGATCGGCGCCGATTTCGGACGTGTCGTGGTTGAAGGTCGACGCGAGGACCTTGAAGGCGAAACGGGTGGAGACGCCGTCCATGCCTTCGTCGACGCCGGCCGCGTCCTTATATTCCTGGACGCTGCGCGCCTTGGGATCGCTCTCTTTCAGGCTCTCGCCGTCATAGACGCGCATCTTGGCAAAGGTCGTCGAGTTCTCGTGCTTGCGAAGCCGCGACATCACCGAGAAACGCGCGAGCGTTTCCAGCGTCGACGGCGCGCAAGGCGAGGCTGCAAGCTCGGATCCCGAAATCAGCTTCTCGTAGATCTTCTGCTCTTCGGTGACGCGCAGGCAGTAAGGCACCTTGATCACACAAATACGGTCGATGAAGGCTTCGTTGTTCTTGTTGGACTTGAAGCTCTGCCACTCGGCTTCGTTTGAGTGTGCGAGAATGACGCCGGTACAGGGGATCGCGCCGATATTCTCGGTGCCGATATAGTTGCCTTCCTGCGTGGCGGTGAGCAGCGGGTGCAGCATCTTGATCGGCGCCTTGAACATCTCGACGAATTCAAGCACGCCCTGGTTCGCGCGGTTGAGGCCGCCGGAATAGCTGTAGGCGTCGGGATCGTTCTGCGCGTAGGTTTCGAGTTTGCGGATATCGACCTTGCCGACCAGCGAGGAGATGTCCTGATTGTTCTCGTCGCCCGGTTCGGTCTTGGCGATCGCGATCTGGCGCAGCCGCGAGGGCTGGATCTTGGCGACGCGGAAGCGCGAGATGTCACCGCCGAAAGCTTCCAGCCGCTTGTAACACCACGGGCTCATCAGCCCGGAGAGACGACGGCGCGGAATGCCGTACTTCTCCTCGATCATCGGTCCGAGTTGCTCGGGATCGAACAGACCGAGCGGCGACTCGAACACGGGCGAGAGTTCATCGCCGGCCTTGAGCACGTAGATCGGGTGAACTTCCATCAGCGCCTTCAGCCGTTCGGCGAGCGAGGACTTGCCGCCGCCGACCGGGCCGAGCAGATAGAGAATCTGTTTCCGCTCTTCGAGACCTTGCGCCGCGTGCCGGAAGAACCCGACGATGCGCTCGATGGTTTCTTCCATGCCGTGGAAGCCGGCGAAGGCCGGATAGGCGCGCATGGTCCTGTTCAAAAAAATACGGCCAAGGCGTGGGTCCTTGGCCGTGTCTATCATCTGAGGCTCACCGATCGCCGCTAGTAGCCGCTCTGCCGCATTGGCATATCGCATCGGGTCCCCTCGACACGACTCCAGATATTCGGCCATCGACATGTCAGTTTCGCTTCGCGCCTCGAACGATCTGGCGAATGCATTGAACAAAGAGTCGTTATACATTGATCCCGCTCCTCATCTGGTTTTGCTGCAACGCTGAAACGCGCGTCATAACCACGTCATCAAACGCTGCCTTGTACCGGCCCCTCGAATCAGTCTCCGCACTGCCCTCCATTGGACACGCGACCGACTCGATCAGGCAATGCAATACTTGTGCTAGACGATCCGCCATTGTCGAAAATTAGTTTATTCTTAGACGATGTAGCTATCTCGCCACATCCGGTCCGCTACTGGCGCGCTGTAGACGCTCGTTAATCTTTTGTTAACATATGCATCCCTGCGCGGCTTTGAAGAGGCCATTTTACTCTTTGAGACCGGCGTAAGCGGGCGTGAAGCTTCACAAGCGCGGCATTGGCGCGACCCAGTGACGCAAGGGATGGAACCAACCCGCCGAACGTTGAAGTCGAATGCGCGCGTTGGGCAGCGTACTTCGCTTTTCACATTCAGCGTTGCCGTGACGCCTCGGCCCGGCATCGGCGGCGTCGATCATCCGCCAGAAACAATCCCACGACCGGCCGAAATCGGGGCTCTCCCGGCCGGATTTTTCAGGGCTGATTCTCGCTCGCTCCGATTCCTTAGAATCCTAATCTCAGCCTGTTTCGGAATGGCCGCTTCGGCGGCCTATCGCTCGGCCTATGCTTGGCCTATTTCTCGGCCTAATTCTTGGCCACACCTGCGCTCTATTCGATCACCCGGCAAGACGGCCACCGCGCCCCCGGCGGCTTGTCTGCTGGCCTCCTGAGCATCTCGCCCGCCTCTCTCCAGCCTGCCGTTTTGCGGGCGCGTACCCTCGCCTTGGCCCCGCCAATTCGACCAGAGGATGAGGAAGCCGCCCGCCTCCGGCCGGCTATTTCAGGCTATAAGTTGCCGGGTAGCGTTTGGCCCGGTAGTAACGGCCCATGCGGCGGCCCGGGATTTCAAGGGCAAGCCGAAGATACGGCAATAACCGGCAAATTATTTCGGCTCAAGGACAAGGCCATGACTCCAGCTGCAGACCTGTCGACGATTCTTAATCGTATTCTCGACACCGCCGCGGACAACTTGCGGGTCGCCAAGATCCTGATCCAGCTCGGGCTCGATCCCGACAACATCACCTATGACGCGATCTTCAACCGCCTGCTCGAATTGTTTCTCGCCAATATCACGCTTGCGAATCTGTTCGCGCTGATCGGCGCGATCTTCTTTGTCGCGACCTTGCTCACCCAAACCATGGTGCCCCTGCGGGTCGCCAACATGTTCGGCTGCGCCTTCTTCGCCGGCTTCGGCGCGCTCGCCGGCAACATCACGACCTTCCTGTTGTACTTCCTGATGGTGCCGATCAACGCCTTCCGGCTCCGCCAGATGCTCAACCTGGTGAAGAAGGCGCGCAGCGCCACCCAAGGCAACACCTCGATGGAATGGCTGAAGCCGTTCATGACCGAACGCAAATATCGCAAGGGCGACGTGCTGTTCAAACGCGACGAGACCGCCAACGAGATGTTCCTGACCATGACCGGAAAATTCCTGGTCAAGGAGATCAACGTCGAACTGCCGCCCGGACGGCTGATGGGCGAACTCGGATTCCTCTCGCCCGACAACAAGCGCACCGCGACCGTCACCTGCCTTGAAGACGGCCACGTGCTCTCGATCACCTATGAGAAGCTCCTCGAAATCTATTTCCAGAATCCGCAGTTCGGTTACTACTTCCTGGTGCTCACCAGCCAGCGGCTGTTGGAAAACATCGCGCGGCTTGAGGGCATCATCGCACAGAACAAACTCGCGCAACCCGCGCCGAATTAGCGCACGCGCGCATAAACAGAGACGTCCGCGTTCTTGCAAGACTGTCGGCACATCTGCTGACGATCCGGAACGGACAACGGACCCCAATTTTGAGTATTAGAGGACAACTCAAGAGGCCAAGGCGGAAGTCGTGGGAATATGCCGATTCAACCATTCCTGCAAGCTCGCAGCCTGCGCTTTGGCGAAGTGGAATTCGACGTGGATGGCTTCGCCCTCGTGGGCGCGAACGACGAACGGGAGTGCCGAAGAGAGATCCGAAAGGCGTAGACTTCCCTTTTCTCCAACCTTCATTCCAGACTCACAACCAATCATCGCGCCACCTTCCGAAATGCCTACCAGCTCTCCACTCTTCGACGCGATCCCCTTGGCTTCGACATGACGCCACCACGCGTCCACGTCCGTCACGATCAGATGCATCATGAAGTTGTCGGCGTGCTCCAGCACGTAAAAATCCTGCAGCAGGAACGAGCAGTCTCCGCGATGCAGGTACGCCATGTTCTCGCTCGACCACGCAAGCTCAAAGCCCAGATCCTGGTAAAACTGCTTGGAAAGTTCGAAAAGTCCCGCGCCGGCACGAAGGCCTTGATCTCCACCGTTTCCAACGCGCTCACGACCCCTCTCCGTTAAAACTCACGTTATCGGGATTCTAGCCGCCACACTCTCGTTGGATCTTGTGACGATATTTGGCTCGGCGTTTCGGCGAAGGCCGCGCGAGCGGCCGCTTGAAACAAACTGGCCGCTTGAAAGCGAGAATTTTCACTAATTTATTTTTGGTATTGCAAGAGAATCACATCAAACTGGCGTGAAATGGTTCACGCACCTGGCCGTCCACATTCGAGGCGGTCGTGAATTGATCCCTTTGCGGAGGGTCCGATGTATTTTGTTGCTGGAGCACTTGCGGTCCTTTCGGGCCTTTTTTACCTCGCGGGCAACAACGAGATGGGCTCGTTCGGCCCGACCTTGTGCCAATATGGCGACGTGTTCTGCGACAAGCCCTATTACGTGCTGGTCGGCGCCATCCTCGCCGGGCTATGGGCGGCCTTCGTCAGCATTCGCTGAAGCGGAGCGCTTCCCCGGCACGACGACGAATTTCACTCTTGTTCAGGATTTGGCGGCGCGACACGTTTTGGCCCGAGCGGATCGGGCTCGAGTTCGGATTTAGGTTCGGTCGGCACCACCTTGGCGCCTGCGGCGCGCGCGGCCTCCCCCGTTGTATGGAAATAAGCGACTTCGGCGGATTGGGCATGCGGCCGCGCCCACGGCCCGTGATCGACAAGCAGCATCGCCACCAGCCCGAAGACCGCTATCGCCAGCGCGACCATGACCGGCCGCACGCCTCTCTGCCTCGCATGATCGGAGACCATCGAACACCCTCGCCTGATGTTTCCCTGAAACGTCAATGACGCGCGGCGGCGAAGGTTCCGCGAGGTTTTGCGGCCGGTTCGGGGAACAAAACCGCGAACTACATCGCGTTGGTCGGCGTCGGACGATCGGTGATCTGCTGGCCGAACAGGCTCGCGATCAATTCCACCACGCTGCGCGCGGTGCTGCCGCGATCGTCGAGGAACGGATTGAGTTCGACGATATCGACCGAGTGTACGACGCCGGAATCGTTCAACAGCTCCATGATCAGATGCGCCTCGCGATAGGTCGCCCCGCCCGGCACCATGGTGCCGACGCCGGGCGCCACTTCGGGATCGAGGAAATCCACGTCGAAACTCAGGTGCAACACACCGTCGACCGCCTTCACCCGGTCGATGACACGGCGGATCAGCACGCTGACGCCGAACTCGTCGATCTTGCGCATATCCGCCACGCTGATGCGGCGGAGCTTCACCAGGTCTTTTTCGAGCTTGTCGATCGATCGGGTGCCGAACAGCTCGAGCCTCGAGGAGTCGATCGGGGCGCGCGGCTCGTGACCCAACAGCCCGTCGAGCCCTTCCTCGCCGCACAGAAACGCCGCCGACATGCCGTGCATGTTGCCGGTGATGGTGGTCGCCGGCGTGTTGTAGTCGGCATGCGCGTCGAGCCACATGACGAAGAGCTCCCGCCCCTGTTCGCGGCAGTGACGCGCCACGCCGTTGATCGAGCCCATCGAGAGCGAATGATCGCCGCCGAGAAAAATGGGAATGGCACCGGTTTTCGCCAACTCGTAGGCGCGCGCGCTGATCGTACGGATCCAGCGCTGAATCTCGCGGTAGTGCTTGGCGTTTTGCGGCGGAGTGTCCTCGAGCGCCGCGACGCCGGCGACCGTCAGATCGCCGTGGTCTTCCACCGCAAAATCGAGCTCCTCCAGCACGGTCAGAAGACCCGCGGTGCGAAGCGCCGCCGGCCCCATCAGCGTCCCGCGTTGCGACGCCCCGATTTCGATCGGCGCGCCAAGCACGGCGATCTTTTTTGCTGGCTCTGAAGCGTTCACCGGTGGAAACCTTTCACAATGTCACATAACGGTGCGAGCTTAGCCGCAAGCTTTCGATTCTGATATTCCGGTGGCGTGGAACCCAAGGGCGGGCAAGCGCGGGCGGCCGCTTCCGCGACCTCCGGCTGTAAAAAAGGCGCCAACAAGCCTTCCGGCAACTTGATCATTTTCCGGGGTAAGGGGAGAAGTACCGGAGGCTTTAAGGGGTTTCACTCGAAAAGTAGGGATTTCGACGTTCTGGGACGTGAGGGGATGGACGAGGAACACCGGAGCGCAAACCGACATCGGGTGCTGAAAGGCGGCCGAGTTCATTTCGGCGGCGGCGCGATCGATTGCACAATCAGAAACATTTCCGAGACTGGCGCGGCGCTCGATGTCGCAAGCCAGCTCGGAATCCCGACCGAGTTCATGCTGGCGATCGACGGCGAGCAGCGGCCCTGCCGGGTGGTCTGGCGCAAGGAAAAGCGCATCGGCGTGACCTTTGACAAGGAAAACGGCTGGGAGTGACGCCGGCAGTAGAAGAAGCCTGCAATGCTGGCAGGATGCCAACCTCGGCGAATCAGCCGATAGTGCGCCTCCTGATACCAGCCGCGAAAGCCGCAAGCGCCAAGCCCGTGAACAAATCACAAGCCAAATCGTCCATCACAGGCCACTGGGCGCCCCGCCTCGCGCAGGAAACACGGCTGCGCGAGCTCGACGCACAGTTGGCGTTGCCGCTCGATCGAGATGTGCTGCTTCCGGTCGAGATCGAGCGCGCGGCGCTGCTCGGCGCGCTCGATCGCAAGGCCGAGGCGCAAACAGCCTTCATCGATATTCTGCGCCGGCATCCGACCCATTTCAGCGCGCTCAACGAATTCGGCACGTGGCTCGCAAGCCAGGGCGCCATCGACGCCGCCTGCCGCGTCTATGCCGAGGCGATTCTGCATCACCCGGACAATCCGATGGCGCATGTGAACCTCGGCAACCTGCTGCTCCGCGCCAACCGCCATGCGGAAGCACGCGCGCATTACGAGACCGCCTTGAAGGCCGATCCCGATCATGCCGCAGCCCATCAGGGCATGGGCGCGGTGCTATCAGACGAGGGCGACCGCGACGGCGCGCGCGAACATTTCACCAAAGGATTTCGCCGACATGCGGTCTCGACGCTGCCCTATCGCGGCGAAGGCCCACCGATCCCGCTGTTGCAATTGGTGTCTTCCGGGGGCGGCAATATTCCGACCGCGCCGTTCCTCGATGATGGCGTATTCCTGACCACGGTGGTCGTGACGGATTATCTCGACCCCGCAACGCCGTTGCCGCCGCACCGTCTGATCTTCAACGCGATTGGCGACCCTGATCTGTGCCAGCCCGCGCTCGAAGCCGCGATCCGCCTGACCGCGCGCTCGAAGGCGCCCGTCATCAACGATCCCTCCGCGGTGATGCGAAGCGGGCGGATCAACAATGCGGCGCGGTTGTCGGCGCTGCCCGGCGTCGTGACGGCAACAACGCTATCCGTCGACCGCGCGATTCTCGCCGGCCACAAGGCGACCGCCTGGCTTTCCAAACACGGTTTTGCCTTTCCGCTGCTGTTGCGCTCGCCCGGCTATCACACCGGGCGCAATTTCGTGCTGGTGGAGAAAGCCGCCGATCTTCCAGTGGCCGTCGCGGAGCTGCCGGGCGAGGAGATCCTCGTGATCGAATATCTCGACGCGCGCGGTGAGGATGGCAGCGCCCGCAAATATCGCGTGATGATGATCGGCGGAAAACTGTTTCCGCTGCATCTGGCGATTTCGCGAAACTGGAAGGTGCACTATTTCACCTCCGACATGGCCGACAAGCCGGATCACCGCCAGGAGGAAATGGCCTTCCTGCAAAACATGCCCGCGGTTCTCGGCGACAAGGCGATCGCAGCATTGCATGCGATCTGCAAGGCGTTGGCGCTGGACTATGCCGGCATCGATTTCGCCGTGAACGCGGGAGGAGACCTTCTGCTGTTCGAGGCCAACGCCACCATGGTGATCGCCTCGCCGGATAACGACCCGCGCTGGGCCTACCGGCGCGGCCCGATCACGGCCGCGATCGAGGCCGTGACCGGAATGATCAAGCAAAGAGCGGGTCTTGGCCGCCGCGCGGCGGGTTAAAGCAGCTTCCGGACGCCCCTATACCGCAACGCAAAAACCTGTTGCAAAGCAATAACTTTCACAAATTTAATCTGCCCAATCCTTCACCTGAACCCACTGAAGCCACGTCCAAATCATTATCTGAGGTGGGAGGAGAGGGAAAAGATAATGAAACGCGGCTTGGTCATTCTGGCCTGCATCTGCGCGGTCATCGGCGGCGTGTATGTCGCCGGCAGCAAATGGGCCATCCGACATCAGACGCTGAATCTGTTCGATGCCGCGCGGCAACGGCCGGTGTCGGTCGATCTCGCCGTGCGCCGCGACCATGAGATGCGGGCCAATGACAGCGACCGGAAGCTGCCGGTCGCGATCATCAGTAACGGCAACACGGTGAAGAACACCGAATACTCCTTCCTGCAAAACGTGCTGGCCGCGCGCGGATATCTCGTCGCCAGCATTCAGCAAGACCTGCCGAGCGATCCGCCGCTGGTCACCAAAGTGGGCATGCCCTATGTCGGCCGCCTCGACGTCTACAAGCGCGGCGAGGCCAACATTCTCTTTGTCGTCGGCGAGTTGAAGAAGATCGAGCCGAACGCCGACTACGACCATTTGACCCTGGTCGGCCATTCCAACGGCGGCGACGTCGCAATGTACACCGCGAAAGAACACCCCGAGCTGGTGTCGAAGGTGATCACGCTCGACAACCTGCGCGTTCCCTTCGTGCTCAACGACAAGATGAAGATCCTGTCGTTCCGCTCGAACGACCCGAACTTCAAGACCGATCCCGGCGTGCTGCCGACGCCGGAACAGGCCAAGGCCGAGGGCATCGACATCGTCAAGACGCCGTTCCAGCACACATGGATGAGCGACCGCGGTCCGGAAAAAGCGCGGGAGCAGATCGAGGCGACGCTGGAGAAGTTCTTGGGCGATTCTTCAAGCAGCGATCTGTCGCCGGTACCGACCGATAATCCGCTGATTGCCAAGATGGGACCGGGCCCCTATCCATAAGCGCGGAGGGGCGGAGTCCAAGCCCGGATTCCGCCCTGTATTTTCTTGTGCTTAATGCGTCCGACCCGCTTTTACGTCCGGTTCGACTGCCAGCGGCCGGTGTACTTGAACTCGGGTGCCGCCTTCAACTGATCGGCGGTCGCGTTCATTGAGGCGTGCCACTTCTTGTCCTGCTCATTGTAGCTGACCTTCACCGCCGACGGATTGACGGCGACATAATGCTCGCCAAGCCCGAGGAAACCGCCGACCGAGACGATATAGGCCTGCGAACGGCCGTTGGGGTTGAGTGCGATATCCTTGATCTGGCCGATGTCCTTGTTGTCGGTGTTGTAGATATCAAGGCCTACCACCTTCGAACTCAGCTCGTCGTTCTGGGGAATTGCAACGAACGTGCTGGACGAGGTATTGCCGACCGCGCCCGTCGTCGACGAGGCATTGTTATTGTTGGAGTCGTTGATCGCCGTGACTTCACTGAAGGAGTCGGGGCTGATCGTCATCACCACCGGGTTGCCCTCGCTGTCGCGCGCATGAACCATGAAGGCGGTCGGGGCTACGCGAATATCCTTGTAGCCAGCCTTCTCCAGCTCGCTTTGCAGGTTTGCCCGCAGATGCGGATTGCTCGCGCTCGCGTTGCCGTTCTGCATGGCGCCAGGTTGCGCCGGATTGGGCTGTGTTGAAGTCGGGCTCTGGGCCATCGCCGCCTGCGACAGCACGAGTAGCGCTGCGCCGGTGAGAAGAAATGAACGCATGTCGGTCTCCTTGTTTTTGGAATGCCCCTCGTGGGACCAACACAGGAAGACGCCGCGCGTTTCATGAACTTTAGACCATCATTCCCGGGCGACAGCGCGCAGCACCATTCGCACGGTTCGCCACGCGGCGCGCGTCAATTCGCGTGCATCAGACACATCGAGCAATGTGGAACCCGAATCCCAGCGCTCAGCATTTATGAGACGCCGCTGCGGCGCCTCGCGCGATTGCCGGTTGCCTTCGAAAATCGAACGGCGTTTTAGAACTTCGGCTTCATATCCTTGGCGGCCGACATCACCTCGCCGGTGATCTGTCGCATATGTTCGCCGGCGCTGGTGAACTGACTCCGCAAGAACTCCGACTGGATTTGCATAGCCTGCTGAAGGTCGGTCACATGCACGAGCTTGCGGGCATGTTCGAAAGCCGCCTTCACATTTTGCTCGGTGAACGACAGCGCCTGCTTCGATATTTCGGTTCCCGGCGTCGGGATCGCGGCGACGGATTTGCTCGCGGCCTCGAAAAACATGCCGAACGCGCGCTCGGCCTGATCGATGGTTTTTTCGGCCATATCGCGCAGTTCGGCCGGCACTTCCAGTTTTGGTTCGGACATCGGAGAACATCCCTCTTGTTTTCATTGGCCCAGCCCAAGGGGCGTAGCACAGTTAGGCCGCCGAGGCGAACCGGCAGGACCTGCTTTGGCGTCACATGGAGGGGTGGTTCGGCGTGCTATGCGGGCGCGGCCGCTGACAACCCATACAGCGACCAACCCGACGGCCTGGGTTCAGATTGCGTTCAGATTTGGCGATCTAAACCTCTGGCGCTGGGCGCGAATTGTTTTGACAGGAGAACCCATGATCTTTAGGCGATTGATGACTGCTTTGGTGATCGCAGCCGGCGTTGGCGGATCGGCCTCGATGATTGCTTCCCCGGCCCACGCGCAGAACGCCATGGAGGCGGAAATCATCGGCTTCCACCAGCTCTGCGACAAGGGCGACCGGAAAGCCTGTGTTCGTTTCGGCATCCTCATCGGCCGCAACGAACAGCGCGGTGCCGACTGGCGCCGGGCCCATGCCGACTGGTTCTGGTTCGAAAGGTAAGTTCTCAAGCTATACGGAAGAGGCCGCCCTCAAGGCGGCCTTTTTTGTGAGCCCGGTTTTGTAAGCGCGGTTTTGCGGACCTGTTGGCGAGCGGATTTTTTATCGCGATGAAATAAATCAGACGCGAATGGTTCGTCCGGAAAGCGCCGTTTTTACGGATCGGCGGTGCAGCCCATCGATTGCTTTAAGCTTAAAAGCTTGCCACTTGAAAGGTTGTCAGCGCGTCGTCAAGCTGCCGCTCACCCCGCCCGGCAGCGGTGCGGGATCGGTCGCGAGTTGCTCAACCAGAGCAAGCACCTCGGAACGCTGCGACGGCGAAAGCCTGACGAACGCCTTCCACAGCCTCAAACCCTGCACGGTTTCACTGGAAGGAAACCCGAGCGTGGCACTGACTTCTGAAGCGGATGTTCGATTTTTCATTCCGCGCCTTTTAGCGGCAATTTCAAAACGGCAAAAAACCAACCGAAGTTGTCGCGCCGGAAAGTATGCCAAGGAACACCCACGCGGGCAAGGCTGTGTCGGGTTGAGGTGCGAAGGGAACTTTCGCGGAGGTAGTATTAAGCCCTAAATACCCGTTTTTGTCGGAGCCCCGCGCGGCCACCACAAGATGATCGCAACATCGCCGCGCTTGATTGCATCAATTGCGGCGACCGTGGACTGTCGGCGTCACTCAAAAAACGACTTTGAATCGCAACCTCGATTCCCGGGTTGCTCTGACCCTCACCGCCTTTCGTCTGGTGAAACATATTGGCGCCGCGCGAGCCACGATTGGCGCGCGTCGAAGGACCGATTTGCCTCACCAGCACCACGGCGAACGGAGGTAAAATCTCACTTTTAAGTGACCATTTTGGAAAGCACGAGGTAGGAGGCAGCCGAAATAAACGCGCTCAGTCGCTGTTCCCATCATGACGGAAACCAACACGGAAGATCTGTTGATGTCTGCTGCCCTTCTCTCTCTTGCGACCTCGGTCCCTCCCCACGCCTTCCTGCAGAAGGACGTTCTGGACGTCGCGTGGGGCTTCTTCGGCAGCCGCTTTCCGGATTACGAACGCTTCGCCAGTATTTTCACCAATACCGGAATCGTCAAACGTTACGGTGTCAAGCCGTTCGAATGGTATCTGACCCAGCGCGGCTGGCCGGAACGCACCGCAGCGTTCCTCGAAGGCGCGGAAGCACTGTTCATCGATGCCGCAACCAAGGCGCTCGACGCAGCCTGCCTCAAAGCAAGCGATGTCGACACCGTCGTCACGATCTGTTCGACGGGTATCGCCACGCCGAGTCTCGACGCGCGAGTCGCACGCCGCATGGGCTTTCGCTCCGACGTCTCGCGCGTGCCGGTGTTCGGGCTCGGCTGCGCCGGCGGCGCCTCCGGTCTTTCGATCGCCTCCCGCCTGGCGCAGGCGCGGCCGGGCACCAACGTTCTGCTGGTGACGGTTGAGCTCTGCACGCTCGCGCTTCGGCTCGACGAACTCACCAAGGCCAACATCATCGCCACCAGCCTGTTCGCCGACGGCGCCGCCGCGCTGGTGCTGCGCGCAGGCGATGGCGGCGAGACCCAGATCGAGGCGGTCGGCGAACATCTGTGGCCGGATACGCTCGACGTCATGGGATGGAATGTCGATCCGCTCGGCTTCGGCGTGATCCTTCGCCGCACCGTGCCCGAATTCGTCACGACCGAACTCAAGCCGGCGCTGACGCAAATTCTCGGCCGCATGGAATTGGATGTCGGCAACATCGACAAGTTCATCTGCCATCCCGGCGGCGCCAAGGTGATCGACGCGATCGAGACCGCGCTGTCGCTGGATCAAGGCACGCTGGAGCACGAACGCGGCGTGATCGCCGACTACGGCAACATGTCGGCGCCGACGCTGCTGTTCATCCTCGAACGCACGCTGGCGAAAGGATTGCCGGCGCGTTCGTTGCTAACCGCACTCGGCCCCGGTTTCACCGCCAGTTGCGTCTCGCTGCGGCACGCGGCGTGACGGCGGCGGAAATCATACTCGCGGCTGTCACGGCCCAGCGCGGCGGCGAATTGCTACTGTCGCGCGCTCACACGAGGGCGCTGATAGCGCGCGGCGCGATCGAGATCGCAGCCAGTCATTATCCCCTGATGGTCGCCGTTCACTCGGCGTGGCTGATCTCGCTCTGGGCGTTCGGGTACGACCAGCCGATCGATATCATAGCGCTCGCCATCTATCTCGCGCTTCAGGCCTTGCGCGTCTGGGTAATGACGACGCTCGGCGCGCGCTGGACCACGCGCATCATCGTGCTGCCGAATGCGCCGCTGGTGACTTTGGGTCCCTATCGCTTTCTGCGTCACCCCAATTATGCCGTCGTGGCCGGCGAGATCGCGATACTGCCGCTGACGCTTCAGTTGCCCGCGGTGGCGGCAATCTTCTCGCTCCTCAATGCCGGTGTGATTTTCATCCGCATCCGCGCCGAAAATCAGGCGCTGGATGCAACCAAACAAACCGCATGAGCGACGCGAGCCACAGCATTGGCGAAGCCGAATGCGCCGTCAGCACGCTCGTCGTTGATGCTACTTCCAAGACCTGGCTCGGCTTCCTGCTGATGTGCCTCGGCATGTTCATGGCGATCCTCGACATCCAGGTGGTCGCGACATCCCTGCCCGCCATTCAAGAGGCGCTCGGCATCTCGCGCGATGCGATGAGCTGGATACAAACCGCCTATCTCATCGCCGAGATCATCGCGATTCCGCTCACCGGCTGGCTAACGCGTAGTCTGACGCTGCGCTGGTTGTTCGTCGCCGCGATCGGCGTTTTTACGACAGCCTCGATCGGCTGCGCGTTATCCGACAATTTTTCGACGCTGATTTCGTTTCGCATCCTACAGGGCTTTGCCGCCGGCGCGCTGATCCCGGCGGTCTTCTCCGCGGTGTTCCTGCTGTTTCCGTTGCGCCTGCACCCTTTGGCCACGACGCTTGCCGGAATCGTCGCGGTGCTGGCGCCGACCGTCGGGCCCATCGTCGGCGGCTGGATTACCGAGACCTGGTCCTGGCACTGGCTGTTCCTGATCAATGTCGCGCCCGGTTTGCTGGCGGCCGCCGCGACGCCGTTCCTGCTGCCGAGCGACAAAATCAACTTCGGCGAATTCAGGAATCTCGACCTGATATCGTTGACGCTGATGGCGGTCGCGCTCGCCACGCTCGAGATCGGCCTCAAGCAGGCCCCGCAAGACGGCTGGCTGTCGCCGCGCCCGCTCGTACTGTTCGCAAGCGCCCTCATCAGCGGCTGGATTTTCGTCAAGCGAAGTATCAAGGCCGCGCATCCGGTCGTCGAACTGACCACGCTGCGTGCGCGCGCGTTTGCGGTCGGCTGTGGCTTGAGCTTTTGTCTCGGTGCCGGATTGTACGGCTCGGTCTATCTGATGCCGGTGTTCCTCGCCTACGTCCGCCGTCACGACGCGTTCGAGATCGGCAGCATCATGCTGGTTATGGGCACAGCGCAACTCGTGAGCGCGCCGGTCGCGGGCTTTTTTGAAAGCCGGCTCGATCCGCGCAAATTATCCACGGCGGGCTTTGCGCTGTTTGCAATTGGCCTGGGCTTGAGCTTCTTCCAGAGCCGCCTCGCCGACTTTGACGAGATGTTCTTACCCCAAGTCTTGCGCGGCATTGCCATCATGTTCTGCCTGTTGCCGCCGACGCAACTGGCGCTCGGTGCACTCACGCCCGCGCAGGTGCCGGATGCGAGCGGGCTGTTCAACCTGATGCGCAACCTCGGCGGTGCCATCGGCATCGCCGTGATCGATACGATTCTCTATGGCCGCACCGTCGGCCACGGCGAGGCGGTGCGCGACCGCCTGATCGCGGGCGACGTGACGGCGGCCAAGGCCATCGGTCTTGACGTGCAGCTCTTCCTGCATCCGCCGCCGGATGTGACGCAAGCGACGATCGAGGCTTACGTGCGTCCAATGGTCGAACGCGCCGCCTTTGCGATCTCGGTCAACGAAGCCTGGGCGCTGTTGTCGGCGGTGGCGCTGGTTGCGCTTGCGTTGGTGTGGTTTGCCGGCAAGCCTGTAGCCGAGCCAGTGAAGTCTCTATCTTGATTAAATTTGAACTGACCTTGCCGATTGGCACGAAGCGGACACTGCGATGTCCGCCGTACAGCTGCCGACAGTGCTAAACCGTGCTAAACTACACGTTGTATGGACAACGGCGTTTTCGAAAACCGCTTCCGCGAGTGATCAATATTGCACTGTAATAAGCCGTTCCAACGACGGACCTTAACTGACTTAAGACCGTTGGACCTGATCTCCTCCAACGCATTCGTTTATCCCGCGCGATTTTGAAAACCGCGCGGTGAAAGGTGATCCTGTGTTCAGAAAGCAATTCAGTGAGGTCGAAGACGCCTGTGCACTGGCGCAGGCGATGGTAGACACCGTTCGTGAACCTCTGATCGTCCTCGATAAGGACCTGCGGGTCGTCGCCGCCAGCCGGTCGTTCTATGTGAAGTTCTCGGCCGATCCGAGCAACACACGAGGCAAGCGCTTTTATGAACTGGGCGACCGCGATTGGGACATTCCGAAGCTCCGCTTGCTGCTGGAGGAAATCATACCCAATCAAAGCCCGATGGCCGAATACGAAGTAGAGCATGACTTTCCCCGTATCGGACGACGGGTGATGCTGTTGAATGCCTGCATCGTCCGTTACGAGAAAGCGCACACCAATATCCTGATCGGGATCGAGGATATTACGGTTCAACGCGGTCTGGAGAGCGACAAGGATGACCTGTTGCGCCAGAAAGATGTGCTGCTCGACGAACTCCAGCACCGTGTCGCCAACAGTCTCCAAATCATCGCCAGTATTATCATGATGAAGGCAAAATCGGTGGAGTCGGAGGAAACGCGGCGCCATCTGCGGGACGCTCACACCCGGCTCATTTCGGTTGCGGCCGTGCAGGAGCACCTTCATGCTTCGGCGGGCATCGGCTCGATGGAAATGCAGCCCTATCTGACCAAGCTTTGCGAAGCGCTCGCCCACTCGATGATAGCCGAGCACCAGTCAATTTCGTTGAGGGTGCTCGGTCAAGGTGGCAGGGCAACTTGTCGCGACGCCGAGAGCCTGGGATTAATCGTCACCGAACTTGTGATAAACGCGTTAAAGCACGCTTTTAAACCAGGAACGCAAAACGGACAGATCGCCGTGTCTTATGAAGTTTCCGGGACCGACTGGAAACTATCCGTCGTCGATAACGGGGTTGGAAAACCTGACGGCGTCTTTGCCCAGCCCAAATCCGGGCTTGGCACCGGTATTGTCAAGGCGCTCGCCAAGCAGCTCGACTCCCAGGTCAATACTCTGAGTGGACCACGAGGAACGACCGTCACCGTTACTCACGCGACCTTTGCCGGCGGTGAGGCGAAAAGCCAAGCGGTGGCGTAGTTGCGTTTACGCAGCCCGCGGTATGATCACAACTGCGGACCCGACAGGTTCAGCTCACGCTCTGCGCGGAAAACATTGGCATACAGGTTTGCGATCCATTGGCGTCCGCTTGAGGTGACGTTGAGGTAGCGTATCGCCATCTGGATTTGCGGGGCGACGTTATTCCAGTAGAACTGCGGGTACTTGTAGACGACGTCGGCTGGCGTATCGTAGCCGAGCTTTTTGTTCAGACCGATTTCGTCGAATTCGTAGAACAGTGCATTCGCTTTTTTCAGGTAGTTGGGATCGCCGAGTTGACCGATGAGATCGGCCGCTCGCAGCAACAAGCCCTCCTCCTCGTTCAGATCGTCTTCGTTCGAGGACGCGGCATATGGAAAGCGGGTATATTCGATGGCGCGCGCAATACGGCGGGCGTCCACCTCTTCGGTCCCGTCGAGGCGCTCAGCGACGAACAACTTCGACCGGTCCACGTGATAGGGTGCGAGCGCGGCGTCGGACGACCCGCGCGGCAGACGTATCGTACGACCGCTCAGATCTGCGACATAGGAATCGTTGTCGTCGCCCTGCAAAATTCCGCGAACGTATCCGATGTCGTGAGCAAGACACGCCAATATGAAATTGGCGTAGTCATCCGCGGTTGTCGCCCGCAACATCTGCCGTCCCATCAGGATGTCGTGCCCGGCAAGGGTAACCAGCATCGAATGCTCGATGTTGTGATACAGCGCGTCGCTGTTGCCGATGCAATCAAGCGTCAGTCTGGCGGCGAAGGGGACAACTTCAGCCAGGCGGGCATGTGAAGAGCCAAACCGGCTCTTGGTGTCCGACGTCAGGAACGATCCCAAGGCCCCCGCTACCAATTCCGGAATTGTAATCATCTGAACACCCGCCTGGTTAAGCGTCGTGGCGTGATAACATTCCTTTGTCTCAACCCAACGATAGCACATCGGGCCTGCCTGCAGCTGGCAAATGTTGCCTGGCGCAAAACAGGCATCCCGCCAAACACGACATGGCTGGCCTGACTTCAGCGCCGGACGATGCGAAAAGTTTCCGCTTGCCTTCCCGTTCGATTGTTGGAGGATTGTCGCTAAGCCCAATACTCAAACAAAAAACTTCAGGGAGGGCGCAATGGAACGACGCGATGTGCTGCGGTTGACGGCGGGTGGCCTGGTTGGTCTTGCTGCTGTCGAAGGGATGACACCGGCGCGAGCCGCCGGCGACGAAAAGCCCGATCTCTCCCTGATGATGTTTCCAGGCAACTACACCTGGTCGGCGGCGACCCGCATGGTCGTCGCCAGCGAGATGTGGGGCGGCGCCGATATGGGCGAGATCTACAAGGTGGTCGCCGCGCTCAAACCGGACGTCGGAAAGAACACCGCGTGGTTCGAGCAATGGACTACGATGGCGCGCAAGGTCGCGAAACTCGGCGACGAGGCAAAAACCAAAGGTCACGACAAGACCGCGGCCGGCGCTTATTTGCGCGCCGCGGTTTACTGTCAGGCCGGCGAGCGCCTGCTGCAACCGCGCAGCGAAGAGAGCGAGAGGGCCTATGCGACTTCGGTCGAGCTGTTCAAGAAGGGCATGACCGAAATGGCCGCCGTCTCGGTCGAGGCGGTCGAGGTCCCCTTTGAAGGCGGCAAGAGCCTTCCGGCCTACTTCGTCAAAAGCCGCGACGCCGGCAATGCGCCGCTTCCGACCGTGGTGTTTTTCGACGGGCTCGACATCACCAAGGAGCTGCAATTTTTCCACGGCGTGCCGGAGCTTGCCAAGCGCGGCCTTGCGGTCCTGATCGTCGACATTCCCGGCACCGGCGAGTCGATCCGCTTCCGCGGCATGCCGGCGCGCTACGACACCAATGTCGGCGGCACCGCCGCCGTCAACTATCTCGAGACCCGCGCCGACGTCGACAAGGACCGCATCGGCATCATGGGGATCAGCCTGGGCGGCTACTATTCCGCACGCTCCGCCGCCTTCGAGCCGCGCTTCAAGGCCTGCGTTTCCTGGGGCGCGATCTGGGATTATCACGCGGTCTGGCAGCGCCGCGTCGACAAGGCTTTCAAAGGCTCGCTTTCGGTGCCGGGCGATCACATCATGTGGGTACTCGGCGTCGATAGCCTCGATGCCGCGATCGAGAAGCTGAAAGACTGGCGGCTCGCCGGCGTCGCCGAGAAGATCAAATGTCCTTATCTGGTCACGCATGGCGAGCGCGATGCGCAGATCCCGATCGAGGATGCCAGGGCGCTGTTCGACGCGGTCGGCTCCATCGACAAGACGCTGAAGGTGTTCACGACCGAGGAAGGCGGCTACGAGCACTGCCAGGGCGACAATGTCACGCTTGGCATCACCTATATCGCGGACTGGTTCGCCGACCGGCTGGAAACGCGCCGGCGGACGTGAGTGCTCTCGTGAGCGGAGGCTGTGTGGGCTACTCCCTCCCCCTTGCGGGTAGGGTGGCCGGCCGAAGGCCGGTCGGGTGGGGGTTACGGCGGAGACGGCATTTGGCGAACGAGACGGCTCGCACGCTCCGAAAGCGTCTTACCGCCCAAGAAGTCAAATTGTGGGTGAAGCTGCGCGAACTGAAATCTCTTGGATTTCATTTTCGAAAGCAGGCTCCGACCGGCGCGTATATAGTCGACTTCGCGTCTTTGACGACTGGAATCGTCGTCGAGATAGACGGCGGCCAACACGGCCTGCCGCAGGGAGCTCGGTCGGATGACGAGCGCGATAAGTTTCTTCGAACACGAGGCTTTCGTGTTTTACGGTACTGGAATTCAGACGTGGATCACAATTTAGATGGCGTAAAGGAAGATATTCTACGCCATTTGAATACCCCCACCCCGACCGGCTAACGCAGGTCGACCCTCCCCGCAACGGGGAGGGAAAAGCTCCCGCCCCCTGTCGCTAGCCGCTGCCGTTGGCTGCCCGCGCCGACAGCACCACGCGGCGGTGATGCACCAGATTGTCGAGCCGCTGCGCCAGCGCGATCAGCGCCAAGGCCTCCGTCCCGCTCTCCTCGTCACTGCCCGGCTTCGCCAGATGCGCACGCAGCATGACGTCGATGTCGTCCTCGATCTTGCGCAACTCGGCCTCATCCTCGAGATCCCGGATGCGTTCGCGCAACGTGCAGAGCTGTTCCAGCGTGCTCTGAGCCGCGTCGCGGCTGCGGATGCCGAGAAACCGCCAAGCGGCCGCGAATACCGAGGCGAGCGCACCGAACACGATCGGCGTCAGATAGATGACGTTGCCCCAGCGGTCCATGAAGCTTTGCAGGGTGCCGTTGTAGAACGCGGCCGCGCCGGGGTGCACGGCGATGTAGGCGTCTGCGTCCAGCGTCGGCGTGGCGATCCCCACGATCAACGGCTCCTGCGATGCCAGATCCCGCCGCGCGGCCATCACACGCTTGGTGAGTTCGGCGACCACCTGCTGGTCGAGATGGCGGTTAGCGACCAGAAGATACGGCACCCGGAGCGTCGTGACGTCGTCGTCGGGAACCGGCGGCGAACCGCGCAGCGTGCCCTTGGGAATATCGAAACTCTCATAAGGACCTTTCGTGTCGGTGATCGCGCCAGCCGAGTCGATCGGGATCAGCACGGGCGCCGAGGTCGCGCCTTCGCGAAACAGGCCCTTCACGAGCGAGAGATATTTGTCGGTGAGCGGCACCACCACGATTACGGCGGCGACTTCCCTGGCCTGTATCGCACGCCGCAAATCCGTCGGCGCGATGTCCTTGAAGGTGACGTTTGAGTGTGTGAGGTCGTATTCCTTCTTCAGCGCCTCGACCACGCTGCGATTGATCTCGCCGCCGGCGACGCCAACCGTGTGATCGCGCAGCTTGGCGATGGTCGTGATGTTCGATCCCGGCGGCGCCACGATCATGACGACGCCTTCCGCCATCACGGCAACCGCACGCGCCTGCGAGAGATCGCCGACATCGGCGCGCACCACCGCAAGGTCAGCCTTGCCTGATGCAAACGCCTTCGCGGCGTCGAGCACATTGCCTGCATTTTCGATTTTGAGCCGGATCGGTGAGTTGGTGGTGGCAAGGTGGCCTGCGACGAGTTGGGCCGCCTGCCGCGCTTCGCCGTCGAACGAACCGACTGCAACCGTAAGTGTGGTCGGCCGCTGGTAATAGCGGTAGGCGACCAGGCCAGCACCCGCGACCAGGCATATCAGGCCGACCAGGAGAACGGCGCGAACCCAGACCGGCAAGGTTTTGTGAAATCGATCCATGAAATCCGAACGTGAGAGATTCGAGGCAATCGCCTTACCGTATTGGTATTTGGCGATGCTCTTCAAGTTCGAATTAGCCTGATGATGAATCTCATACTGGGCAGCCGGACGAATTGGCTGGCCGATCTCAAGCGAGGGTCATCATGCGCCTCCATCGTGGTCCCCGCGCACGCGGGGACCCATCCCGCGGGCCTTATCCGTTTGGCGACGTGCTTTCATAACGAAACATTTGTGGTTATGGGTCCCTGCTTTCGCAGGGACGACACGACCGCGGCGGCGGCGCTCGATGCATGACGACAGCCACGATCGGCAATGATAACGCGACCAGGACATCATCTTCATCGAAAGCCTCCATCGCTCTCATCATTGGTGAGGCGATGCCGAGGCGCCGTTCGAGCCTGGGCGCGTTACAAATCGGAAAGCTAGGTTAAGCCTGCGTAATGCGCCGAACTGGGCGCGGCTTCCGCGATGCGTATCCTCCCCGCAACGGGGAGGGATAAGCATCCTGCATGCCGAAACAGCTTCTACTTCGGCGCCGAATCCTTCGACAGCAGCGCGATCGCTTCCTGCACCGTGGTCATGAACTGCGCCGGGAAGATAATGGTGGAATTCTTCTCGACCGAAATTTCCGCCATGGTTTGCAGCGTGCGCAATTGAAGCGCGACCGGGTGTTGCGTGATGATGTCGGCGGCCTGGCCAAGCTTGACGGCAGCCTGATACTCGCCTTCGGCGGCGACGATCTTGGCGCGGCGCTCGCGCTCGGCCTCGGCTTCCTTCGCCATCGCCCGCTGCATGTTGTCCGGCAGCGTGATGTCCTTGATCTCGACCGCGGTCACCTGCGTGCCCCACGGCTCGGTATGGAGGTCGATCACGTTCTTGATCTGGTCGTTGATGCTGGAGGTGTCCGACAGCAGTTGATCAAGGCTGAAGCGGCCGACGACGTTGCGCACCGTGGTCTGGCTGATCTGGTTGATCGCGTTGAAAACGTTTTCGATGGCAATCACCGCCTTTTCAGGATCGGTGATGTGATAATAGGCCACCGCTGCGATATCGATCGAAACGTTGTCCTTGGTGATGATCTTCTGCGACGGGATCTGCATCGTCACCGTGCGCAACGATACCCGCGTCATGGTCTGGATCGGCATGAAGATCAGCGTCAGGCCCGGGCCGCGCACGCCCTCGAACTTGCCGAGAAAGAACACCACGCCGCGCTCATATTGCTTCAGCACGCGGATCGAAACGAAGGCATAAATAATCGCCAGCAAAATCAGAACTGAAATAAATCCCATGGCGTTCTCCCTTGGCCGCTCCCGAAGCTTTCATTGTTCAGTCAGACGGCCAACCTCTATGTGGGGTCGATGAAGCCAAAGCTACAGGCCACCTCGAAGCTTCCCGCTTGCCAATCGGCCTTGCAAAGCCCTCTTGCCTCGGGCATTTTCCCGGCCTAATCGGCCTCGTCAGAAGGCCGGTCAAAACTTAAGGGAGGCCACCATGCTGACACGCCGAGATTTCGCGAGCGTAGCGTCCTGCGCGCTCTGCTCCCTCACCGGATTTATCGCCACCGACGCTTCCGCCCAAACGCCACCAGCCGCCAACGGCACGCCGGGCGTGACGCGGAAGATCCTGTCGCAAACCGACGGGCCGACGCCCGGCTATGTGACGCTGATCGTCGATATCGAGATCGAGCCCGGCGTCACGATCGGACGGCACACCCATCCCGGTATCGAGAGCGCCTATTTGCTCGAAGGCGGCTTTGACCTGCCGATCGAGGGACAGCCGACCAAGACGCTCAAGCCCGGCGAAGGCGTGGTGATCCCGCCGAACACGCCACATGCCGGCGGCAAGAACGGCGACAAGAAGAGCCATATCGTGAGCACGTATATTGTCGAGAAGGGCAAGCCGCTCGCTTCGCCAGCGTAGGGTCTGCAAGCGAACTGTCGTCCCTGCGTGCGCAGGGACCCATACCGCGGAATACTTCCGTATTGCGATATGGCAGACGCCGCTCGCGACAACCACTCCCTGTGGTTATGGGTCCCCGCGTTCGCGGGGACCACGAAAAGTACTACTGCTGCTTTTCCCAGAACGACAGCAGGCCCTGGCCGGCGGAGCCGCCGATCACGCAGGGAATGCCGACCGCAACCGCGCCAAGCGCTGCCGCCGAGACGCAGCCGAGCGCGACCGCACCGACGCCGACCTGGCCCCAGAAATCGAGGTTGCGCCGTGAGTCCGAACCTTTGGCTTTCAGTTCATCGACCGCGGCGAGCGCGTCCTTGCGCACGGCCCCTAACTGCACCGTGTCAGCTGCCTCGACCACTTCAGTCAGTGGCACCTTCACGGCCTCAGGCTGCACCTTGAGTTCGCTGCGGAGATATTCGCGCAAAGACGCATCGCGCACGGCGTAGCTTGCGAGCGTATAGCGCGCCATGCTGCCGACGGTGAGCTTGTCGACGGTGTCGCGGCTCTTGCTCCAGGGCAGCATGGCCATGATGCGCAGGATCGGGCGGAACGAGCCGGTCGCGAAGTAATAGCCCCACAGCGTGTCGAGCAGATCCTGATTGCCGGCGAAGGTCTGCTGCATCTTCATCTTCTTGTCGTCCTTGGCGAAAGGATTCTTGGTAAAGACGCCCTTGACCTTGTCCATCATGCCGGGCTGCTTTTCCTCCAGCGGAATGTCGATCAGCGTCGGCAAGCTGCCGGCGAGGTACGCATCGATCATCACCTGCCGGCCGGGCATTTTCGGCGCGACTTTACGCAGCAGATTGCGCCAGTCGGGCAGACCCGAAAACGCGATCGCACGGATGATCACCCATTCGTCTTCCGCCGGCACCGGGAAGAAGCTGTTGACCAGCGCTTCGGCCTTCGCCGGATTCGATGCGAGTGCGCCGGCAATGAAGCCAAGATAGATGCCGGCGTTCTCCGGCTCCTTGAAGGTCTGCGCATGAAACAGCACGCGCACGGCCGCCGGGATATGTCCGTAATCCGGCTTGGCGCGGTAGTTGTAGATCCACTGCTGCACCACGCCGAGCGAGGCGCGCGGATCGATCTCCTGCGTGGAGACGGCGAAGGCAGGCTCGACGAAAAGCAGAACAGCAAGGATGAAGGCGACGCTACGCATGTGATGCTCCACTAGTGCCCACTTTCCAAAGTTCGTGCGGCACCCTCAACACCCACCTTTCACGAACTTCGGAAAGTCATGGGCACTAGCAAATTTACGATTCGAGTGCCGCTTTCTATTTGAAGTTCCTGGACAGAATTTGCCGCTTGTCGTGCAGGAACTTCAAATAGGCGGCACTAGTAGCGCTCGCTCGCGCCGCAGCTTTCGATGCGGAGAGCGCCATTTGGGCAACAGGCTAAAAAACATTTGGGCCCGCATAAGGACATTTTCTGGATGACCTCGCACCGCTCGCGTCGAAATTGTGGCGGCCGTTAAGGTTTAAGGCACCAACTCTCCCCGCCGCAGACATTGTTTCGCCTCGCCTGCAAAATTGGATGAGGTTGGGCAAGGGCGCGCGGGATATCGAGCCGAGCGTGATAAGTGTAACGAGAGTATTGATCGTATTGGGCCTAGCCGCAGGCCTCTTGTCAGGCATGCCGTCTTTTGCGGCGGCCGGCGACGAGAAGACCAGCGATTTCGAGGAAACGGCCCGCGCAGCCATCGAAGTCGAAGGCAACAAGCGCGTCGATATCGCGACCGTGCGCTCGTATTTCCATTCCTCGCCCGACGGTCATTTCGACGAGGCCGCGCGGGATGCGGCGCTGAAAGCGCTGGTCGGAACGCATCTGTTCGAAAACGTGTCGATCGAGCGCTCCGGCGAAAAATTGGTCGTGCACCTGCACGAGGCGCCAGTGCTGGATAAAGTCATCTTCGAGGGCAACAAGCGCGTCAAAGACACCGAGCTTGCGCCTGCGATCGAATCCAAGCCGCGCGGAAGCCTGCAACGCGCAACCGTGCAGGCCGACGTCAACCACATCATCGAGACTTACAAGCGTCTCGGGCGTGACGACGTCACGGTCAAACCCGTGCTCATCGATCGCGGCAGCGACCGTGTCGATCTCGTCTTCGAGGTCACCGAAGGCGCCAAGACGCCGGTCCGGCAGATCAACTTCACCGGCAACACTGTCTTTGGCAAACGCCAGCTCGCCGCCGTCATCAAGACGTCGGCTTCCAACATGCTGAGTTTTCTGCTCGGCGGCGACGTCTACGATCCCGATGTGGTCAATTCCGATCGCGAGCTGATCCGCACCTATTATCGCGCCAAGGGTTATGCCGACGCCAATGTGCGCGCGGTCACGCCGGAATACGATCCCGCGACAAAAGGCTTCACGCTGACTTACGCGATCGAGGAAGGCCCGCTCTATCATTTCGGCGAGGTCACGATCGACTGCCATGTCGACGGCGTCGATCCGGAAAAATTGCGCCGGCTGCTCAACGTGCAAACCGGCGCGCAATTCAACGGCACCGCGCTCGACAAGAGCAACGACAAGATTTCGACTGAACTGGCCAAGCTCGGCTATCCCTTTGCCCGCGCGCTGCCGCGCAGTTCGCGCGACGTCGCCGCGCGCCGCATCGACGTGACCTTTGCGATCGAACAGGGCCCGCGTGCCTATCTCGAGCGCATCGACATCCGCGGCAACACCCGCACGCGCGGTTACGTGATCCGCCGCGAGTTCGATATTGCCGAAGGCGACGCCTTCAACAAGGGACTGATCGACCGCGCCGAACGAAGACTGAAGGCTCTTGATTACTTCAAGACTGTCAAGATCACGACCAAGCCGGGCTCGGCGCCGGATCGTGTCATTCTCGACGTCGAGTTGGAGGAAAAGAACACCGGCGATTTCAACATCTCCGGCGGCTATTCCACCACCGACGGCTGGCTCGCCGAAATCAAACTCGGCGACAAGAATTTCGCCGGTACCGGCGTGGTGCTCAACTCCACCTTCAGTTACGGCCAATACGCCCGCGGCTTCGATGTTTCCGCAACCGATCCCGGCTTTTTCGGCAACCGCGCCTCGGCCGGCATCGACCTGTCGGCCAAGCAGACCGACGCCAGTCCCTATGTGTCTTACGGCACCGAAAATTACGGCGTGACCATGCTGATCGGCACGCCGATTTCCGAAGAACTCGGCGTGAAGTGGCGCTACTCGATCTCGCGGCAGGACCTCACCATCGACCCCGCCTCGCTCGCCGCCCCGCCCTCGATCGTGGTGCAGCAGGCGGCCGCGACCGGCCCGCAATGGGTCTCGGCGGTCGGCGACACCGCGACCTATTCGACGGTCGACAATCCGAAGGCGCCGACCAACGGCTTCACCTCGCAACTGAGTCAGGACCTTGCAGGGCTCGGCGGCGATGTCCGCTTCCTGCGCACCACCGAAGATTTCAAATATTACCATGCGCTCAACGACGACGTGGTGGCGCTGGCCCGCGCGCAGGGCGGCTACATCACCGGCTGGGGCGGCAGCCAGGTGCCGTTGATCGACAACTTCTTCGGCGGCCCGTCGATGGTGCGCGGTTTTGCGCCGTATGGTTTCGGGCCGCGCGACCTCACCCCCGGCACCACCATGGATAATGTCGGCGGCAGCATGTACTGGGCGACCACGGCCGAACTTCAGAGCAATATTCCGGGGGTGCCGGCGGAATATGGCCTGAAGGCGATCGCGTTCGTCGATGCCGGCAGCGTGTTCCGCTATAACGGACCAACGACGTTTCCCGGCTCTAGCCAGTCGCTGCAACTCGCCAATTCCAATGTCCTGCGCTCTTCCGTCGGCGCCGGGCTGACCTGGGCCTCGCCGTTCGGCGGGCTCACCGTGAGCTATGCCGCGCCGATCACCAAAGCCTCCTATGACGTGACGCAGCCGCTCGGATTCACGGCTTCACCATTCTGAGAGCGACCCTACCCCTTGGTATAGGTCCCCTTGAAGCAGTGCGAGCGAAACCTCACATCAAAAAAGAGGACAGGAATACTGCCCTTCACATTCCTGTGCGATGGAAATTTATGGAGGCGATCGTGAAGAAATTTCTTTTGGCCGCTGCTTTGACCGCCGCAGTCGTTACGGGCGCGACGGCGCAAACCTATTATGATCCCTCTCCGAGGGACCCACCGTTCGGAAAGGGAAATCCCGGCAACGACACCTATCACCTGCCGAACCAGAGCGATCTTGGGTGGGGCACGACCAGTAACAACGTAACCTACGGCGATCCCTGGAGAGACACGCGAGGCCGGAGAGCGCCGGTAACAAGAACGCCGTAAACGCTTTCTGTTGCAGCTCGAAAAAAATGGCCCCGGGAAGGGGCCATTTTCTTAAATTACATCTTCTTGTCCATCATCGGCTTCTTCATCATGTGGTGATGATGATGCATGTGGTGATGGTGGTGCATGTGATGGTGCACATGATGATGCATCATCGGCTTACCCATCGGCTTGGCGTCTTTTGCGCTTGCGACCGACGGCATTGCAAACGCGATGGCCGCCAGCGCGGCCAGCGCATAAGAAAAATTTTTCATGGAATCCCTCTCGCCCTCTTGGTGCATGCTGATTCAGGCACGAAACAAGGAATAACAAACGCGCCCATTGCCGCCAACACAAGAATTATGAACGAACGTTCAGCTACGATTCCCACCGATCGGATATCGTAAACTTGCTGCAGCGCGGTCAGATCTCTGACTCATGATGTCGTCGCCGCGCGAGCAGCGATTATTCCGCGAGCTGGAAGAGAAGTGGAATCGCGTCGAACGCGCCTTTCGAAACAAACCGGCAAAAAATCTCGCGCGACACGTCAGCCCAATATGCAGCTGGCTGACCATTCATCCGGTTGATCGGGCAACAGGTTTGCACGTTATGTTCGCATGCTGTGTCGAAGCGTCGCAAAGAACTGTCATTGCGCTGTTAGAAACCTGCCAGATTACCGCAACAACGCGCGGGTAGGTTCGCCACACTGATGTCGAGCAGCATATTCCCTCTCTGAATCAAAAATTTCTGTGATCGCGATCGCAACGTGCGGGCTGGAGCCATCGCTGGCTTCCGCGCGGCGGACGCGCGCGCATGGGCAGGTGCGGCAAGGTGCGACGGTTTTCGGCCATTTCTCGTGTCATCGCCGCGGTTTGCCTTGGAATTTTCCTTGGGCTCTCTGCGAGCGGCTTGACGGCGTGGCTCGGCGCAACCGTGCTGCAAGCGCAAGCAGCTGCCACGCAGGGTCGAGAAGACGTTTGCGTCCGGCCCGAGCCCGGAAGTGTTGTCCCGGAGCCGGCAGAATTACGCAGTCACGACGGCATTCTCGAAACCGATCTGCGCATCCTCGATCAAAAGCTGCCGGATGGCAGCAGCCGCTACTGCTACCTGACGCCGGACGGCAAGCCGTCACCGACCTTGCGCGTGAAGCCGGGCGATCAACTGGTCATTCATTTCAAGAACGACCTCGTTGATCTCGACGCAACCATCGATACGACGATATCTGCGATCGATCGCGCATTGGCCGGTGCGCCGATCTGCACGGCGAAAAAGAGCGCCGACCCTTGCGCGAGCGGCGCGATGACGCCGGTGTCGACCAATTTGCATTTCCACGGGCTCACCGTGCCGCCGGTTTGTCATCAGGACGACGTGAAGACCTCGATCCAGCCCGACGACGCGCCGTTCGACTATCGCCTGCGCATTCCCGACGACGCCGCCCCTGGCCTCTATTGGTATCACCCGCATCTCCACGGCTTCTCCAAGACGCAGGTGCTGGGCGGCGCTTCTGGCGCACTGATCATCGAGGGCATCGAGCGCGCCGACGCTTCGCTGCCGGGATTGCCCGAGCGCGTGCTCGTGATCCGCGACCGGGATCTCGTCCATCCCGACGCACTGCCGTCGCGGTCCGAGCCGGTGATGTCCAAGAGCCAACTCGATAGTGACGGCGACGCCATCAATTCCGGCACCGGCTTCGGCAAACCGTCGAAGGATTTGTCCGTCAATTTCGTGGCCGTCCCCTATCCGAACTATCCGCCGGCAAAGCTGTCGATGAAGCCGGACGAAAAGCAGCTCTGGCGCGTGCTGAATGCCTCCGCAATCACCTATCTCAATCTGGCGGTGCTGGTTCGCCGCACGCCGCAGAAAATCGGCGTCGTCGCGCTGGACGGCGTGCCGCTGCAATTCGACGGCAGCCCGTCGCCGCCGGTCCAATGGGTCGAGCATATCGGCGTGCCGCCGGGCTCGCGCGCCGAATTCATCGTCGAGGGACCGCCGGCTGGATCCGGCGCATTGCTGGTAACGCGCGCGGTCGATACCGGGCCCGCGGGCGAGAACGATCCCAACCGCGCGCTGATGGCGATCACGGCGTCAACTGAAGCAAGCGAGCCGCAGGCCGCGCTGCCCGCTTATGCCGAGCCGCTACCGAAACCGTCGCGGCCATGGCTCGGCGAGGTCGCGCCGGTACGCGTGCGCAAACTTTTCTTTTCCGAGCAACAGGAGAACCGGAACGACCCCAATAGTCCCACCAAATTTTTTCTCACGACCGACGGCGAAACGCCAAAGCCGTTCGATCCGCAATCGGACACCGCGGACATCGTCGTCAGGCAAGGAGACGTCGAAGACTGGATCATCGAGAACCGCTCGATGGAGCTGCACGATTTCCACATCCACCAGCTCCACTTCGAACTGCGCGAATGGTCCGGAATTCAAGTCAACGAACCCTTCCTGCGCGATACCGTGAACGTCCCCTACTTCAACGGCCGGATGCTGGCCTATCCCAGCGTGCGGCTGCGCATGGATTTTCGCGATCCCAACATCGTCGGCACGTTTGTCTACCACTGCCACGTCCTCGAGCATGAGGACGGCGGCATGATGGGCAAAATCACGGTCGTGCCGAGGGTGACTTCGACTTCGACGACGCCATCCAAACATCATACCAAAGGAGAACTCTAACGACAAACGTAAGTCACGTTGGCTGCAAGGTTGCCGCCTTGCCCTCAGCGTCATGGCGCTGGGTCAGTTCATCGCCACCCCCGTCCTCGCCGATCCGCTCGGATTCCCGGGATTTCCCGGCTTCCCCGGATTGCCTGGCTTCCCCGGACTTCCCGGCATCCCGTACCCCGGCGACAATCAAGCCAGGACGCCGATCAAGCACGTTATCGTCATCATCGGCGAAAACCGCAGCTTCGATCACGTGTTCGCCACCTACGTGCCAATCCGTCCCGGCGAGACCGTCGACAATCTTCTTTCCAAGGGGATCGTCAAGCTCGACACGAACAAGAACGCCATTCCGGGCCCGAACTTCAAGGCAGCCCAACAGAACTCGACGAAGGATACCGGTCCTGCGGACAGCTTCCTGCTAAGCCCGCCGAACCAGGTGGCGTTCCCCACTCTGCCACCGCCGATCGTCGGCGGCGCCAAGAAGTGTACCGACAATGACTTCACCCAGTGTCTGGTTACGCTGTCATTGGCCCAGCAAACCGAAAGCGGACTGTCGCCCGACTACTACCAATTCCTTCTGACGGGCAGCTACCAATCGGAAGATCCGAGCCTGCAAAAGGGCCAACCGGACGCACGTATCACCAACGTGAATGCGCTGCCGGCAGGTCCCTTCCAGCTCACCGGCGCCACCTTGCCCTATGACTCGTATACGCAGAGCCCGGTGCATCGTTTTTATCAAATGTGGCAGCAGCTGAATTGCAACACCTCGGCCGCCAGCCGCGACAATCCGTCGGGCTGCGGCGCTAACCTGTTTGCCTGGGTCGAAACGACGGTCGGCGCCGGCACCAACGGTGCGGCACAGCCGACCCCGCTCACCAATGCGACCACGGGCGAAGGTTCGACTGCGCTCGGCTTCTACAACGTGCAGAAGGGTGACGTGCCCTACTTCACGAGCCTAGTGCAGAAGTACGCGATGAGCGACAACTTCCACCAGTCGGTCAACGGCGGCACCGGCGCCAACCACATCATGTTCGGCCACGCCGACGCGATCTGGTACTCCGACGGCAACGGTCACCCGCTTCCGCCACCGAACGGCGTGCAGGTTTTCACGGCGCCTTACAACAATGGCCCAAATCCGGACGCGGGCACGGTCAACGAGATCGAAAATCCGAATCCGGCGCCGGGCACCAACAACTGGTACACCGAGGACGGTTACGGCAACAGCTTCAACGCCGGATTCCCGCCGCCCTTCAGTGCAGCCCCGGTCTCCGGCGGTGGTTCGTACTCGAACTGCTCCGATACCAGCCAGCCCGGCGTTGGCCCGGTCACGGCCTATCTGAAGACGATGCGGATCAACCCGAACTGCCAATCCGGCCACTACTATCTCTTGAACAACTACAATCCGGGTTACTTCGGCAACGGCAACCGCGCCGACCTCGACCAGAATCCGTCGAACACGCCATTCACCATTCCGCCTTCGTCGGTGAAGAGCATCGGTGACAGCCTGAACGAGCGTAATATCTCCTGGAAGTACTACGCCGATCAGTGGAATAACTACGTCAACGATCCGTATCAGCTCAACTGGGCTGCCGCCGGACCGCTCGCCGACGAGTACTGCAATATCTGCAACCCGTTCCAGTACGACACGTCGATCATGTCGCACCCGGATCAGGTCGCAGCCCACATCCAGGACTCGGTCAACCTGTACAGCGACATCTCGAACCACAGCCTGCCTGCGGTCTCGGTTGTCAAGCCGAGCGGGTACACCGACGGTCACCCGTCGTCCTCCAAGCTCAACCTGTTCGAAGGCTTCGTGAAGAAGATCGTCGACCAGGTCGAGGCTTCGCCCTACGCCAAGGATACGGCGATCTTCATCACCTTCGACGAAGGTGGTGGTTACTACGACTCAGGCTACGTGCAGCCGCTCGACTTCTTCGGGGACGGCACCCGTATCCCGCTGATCGTGGTCGCTCCGTACCTGACGCCGGGCCACATCTCGCACACCTATGCCGACCACGTCTCGATCATCAAGTTCATCGAGCGCAATTGGGGGCTGCAGCCGATCACCAACCGCAGCCGGGACAACTACCCGAACCCGATTGCCTTCCCGAACAATCCCTATGTTCCGGTCAACAGCCCGGCGATCGGCGATCTGTTCGATCTCTTCGACTTCGGCCCGTTTAGCGGATTGATTCCGTAACGACCGCTCTCGATAACACGATCTATCCGCCGGCCGCAAAAGGCCGGCGGATTTTTTGGGTCTGCTCGCCGCTGAACCCACGCGGCGGCAATAAAGAGCAACAAAACTCCCGTCTTCGCCTCTCTTGAATGGTGGTAGGAACGCTCTTGAGATGAGCGCCTCGAAAGACCACGGAGAAGATCGTGATGAGATTGGTTTTGGCCGTTGCATTAGCTTCCGCGTTGACCTCGGGCGCGATCGCGCAGACGTCGGGCCTCGCGCCGCGGGATCCGCCGTTTGGCAAAGGGAACGCGGACAACGACACCATGAACGAGCCGAACTCAACCGGGACCACGCATGGCGCCTCGAACCAGAACCTTCTGCCGCGCGAGCCCGCGTTCGGAAAAGGAAATGCGGACAACGACACGATGCACGAGCCGAACTCGGCCGGCAGCAAGTATAGCTACAGCCCGGGCAATCCAATTTCGCCGAGAGATCCGCCATTCGGAAAGGGCGACGCCGACAACGACACCTCGCACCTGCCGAGTTCGGCGGTCACCCGCGGCGCGTCCACTGACACGACGAAGCCGAAGAAGGCCGCGACCAGGAGCGCGATGAAAAAGGACGCGACCAAGAAAAACGGCGCGCCGAAAGACGCCGCGCCAAAGACCGATACCGACTAGTGGAGTGGATTTGACATTCGCTAACCTGTTGCCATGGGTGCGTGAAGCGAATGTCAAATCCAAAACTCCGCTAGAAACCTATATTTGCTAGTGGTCCTTTGATTCTGACATTTGCAAAAATGCCTGCCTCATTGGGAGGCAAATGTTAAAATCGGACCACTAGCGCTTGAGATCTCGGCGGCGGCTCAGAATTACTGAGCCGCAAACTCACGCCGTCAGGTGCGCTCGATGGTCTTGGCGGCCTCGTCGAGCACGGCGGCAATGGTCGCGGCTGCCTCCGGATTGATCGGTCCCTGTCGCAGGCGCAGGCGCATCGCCATTTTCAAATTTTCCATCGCCCGCACGACCGGCGACGGCACGCGATCGGGCCCGTCAGCTTGCGGCGAGCTGCCGCGCGCGAGCAGATCGTCTGCCGCTGCACGGTTGACGACAAGAAAGGCCTCGCCTTCGGAGGTGATGCTGTATCGCTTGCGACCGGCCTCTTCGGTGTCGAGCGCGACATAGCCCATGTCTTCGAGCCAGGAGAGCGTCGGATAGATCACGCCGGGACTCGGGGTGTAGCTGCCGCCCATGCGCTCTTCGATCGCCTTGATCAGCTCGTAGCCGTGACGCGGCCGCTCCGCGATCATCGCAAGCAGCAGAATGCGCAGCTCGCCATAGTCGAACAGCCGCCCGCCATGCCGGCCGCGGCGATGGTGGAGACCACGTTCGTGGTGATGTTGGCCGCGATTGCCAGGGTGATCATCGCGGTCGTCGTGGTCGCGGTGGCGACCAAATCGGTGTCCAAATCTCATATTCATTCCAATCCATGTTTGAATTTCGTTAGCACGATATAGGTTAAGATATATCGGAAATCAAGATACATCTTGATTGTATCGGTAATTCGCTCATCTATAAGTATCTGCTCTATAATTTCAGATTAGACCAACGCGCCTGCTCCTGTCAGGCGCCGACGCGCTCGCGGTAATGGTCGAGAACGGCGGCCACGCCATCGGACGAGATCGAGCTATTCAATCCTTCGGCGGCGCCTTCGGCAGCCGGCCTGGCCCGCTCAGCGATCGTAGCCTCACAGGCAACAACCGCCTGCCAACCCTCCCTTGATATCAGCGCATCGGCCATGTCGACGGCATCGGCCAGCGCCAAGTTTACGCCCTCACCACCGAACGGTGACATCAGGTGTGCGGCGTCGCCAAGCAGCGTAACACCGGCCCTGCTCTGCCATGTGTGCCCGATCGGAAGCGCATAGAGCGGCCGGACCGCGATGAAATCGCCGGCCTCGATCAGCGATGTCAACGCCGGCGCCCATCCGGCGAAAATGTGCATCAGCGTCGCCCGGACGCGTGCGGGCTCTTGTGCGGTCCATTCCTGGGCGACGTTTTCGGCGAGGCGCAGCCCCGCATAGCCGCGAATGTGGCCATGGCCGTTGCGCTGGGCGATGAGCACCCTGTTGTCACCCACCGCGAACATCTTGCCGCCACCGACCAGCGCGTCGACCTTGGCGTGGCGCTTGGCGTCAAAGCCAAGCTCAACCAGCGTCACACCCTCGTAAACAGGCTTCACCTCGGTGAGCAGCGGGCGCACGCGCGACCAGGCGCCGTCTGCGCCAACGACGACATCGAAACGTTCAGCCGTGCGGCCGCAAATGACGCCGTAGCCGCCGCCGGCAAGGGGATTGACCGCCTTGACCTTGCTGCCCCATCGCAAGCTTCCCGCCGCAAGCGAATCCAACAGGATCTGGCGCAACACGGTCCTGTCGATCTCCGGGCGGTCGTCGTCGCCGCCGTCCCGATCGAACAGCAGCGTGCCGTTCTGATCGTAGAGCCGGTCACCCTGATCTTCGGGTCTCGCTGCAGCGCTGAACTCTTTCTCAAGGCCGGCGAGGCGCATCGCGCGTTGGCCGGTATCGCCGTGAAGATCGAGCGAGCCGCCCTGGGGCCGGTCGCCGGCGTGGCCGTCGCGCTCGAACACGGTTGGCTCAAACCCGCGCAGCTGAAGCAGGCGCGCGAGCATCAGCCCGCCCGGTCCGCCTCCGACGATGGCGATCTGCGGCTTGCTTGTCATAGGGACACCTTCCTGTTACATAGGCACCTATATAATATACATAGGACCCTATGTAATGGCAAGTGCTGACGACGACTGGGATCCCATGGCTCACCCCGGCCACTATTTCAGTCGGATCGCGCGGGCATTAACGCGGATCGGGGATATCCGGCTTCGCGACCTCGGCTTCGCCACGGCACAACTGCCGGTCCTGGCCGCGCTCAAGGACGGCGCGCGGATGTCGCAAACCGATCTCGCGCGCTGGGCCAAGGTCGAGCAGCCCACGATGGCGCAGATGCTCGCGCGTATGGAGCGCGATGGTTTGATCCGCCGGGAGAGCGATCCCAACGACCGGCGCAGCAGCGTCATTTCATTGACCAAACAGGCCCGTTCCAAAGTGCCGGCCGGCCGCGCCGTTCTCCGGCAGGGCAACGTCGAAATGACAAAGGGTCTGTCGGCGCGCGAAGTCGAGACGCTCCTCGGTCTGTTGCGTCGTGTCCTCGCCAATGTCGAGGCGATGGAGCAGGTGACACAGAGCGCACCACCTCACGCAGGCCGCAAGGCCGATTGATTCAAGCGGCTGGGCGCGCGCCCTGCTGGCGCACCGTGTGACGCACGGAACTTAAAGGCGCGGTCGCGAGTTACCGGTCGCTCTCCTCTTGCGAGTTCCCGTCATGAAAAAACAGCCGGCACTATTGATTTGCGTCCTGCTTTCCGCGCTCGCCGTGAGCGGCTGCGGCGTCAAGGGCGATAAAGGTGACAAGGGCGACAAGGGTGAGGCCGGCCCGGCCGGCCCCACGGGCCCGGCCGGACCTCAAGGCCTCGCGGGCGCGCCTGGCAAGGACGGGCGCGACGGGGTTTCGCCGCCGCTGCCATTTCGCGTGGTGCGCTCGGGGGTCGACAACGGAATTTCCAAACCGGCGCTATGCGGCACCGAGGAAGTCATGATCGCCGCCACCTGCGTCGTGAAAGTCGGCGAGGCAGCCCAAGCGCCACGGACCATGGGCGAGAGCGGCGCAAGCTGCGATACCAAGCCCGGCCAAAGCGATCCGCCGCAGGCGGTGATCCTCTGCACCAAACCGCCGCAGCAATAATCGCTGATATCGCTAACACTCCGCGCCGCTTAGCTGCGACGCCACACCGCCGCAACCAGCGACAGGAAGACGATGATGTCGGCCGCCAGCGTCCAGCTCTGGCCTTGAATGCCCGAAATCGTGAAGTCCTCCACCCGCCGAACCCTCGCGTCAAAGCGAAGCTAGCCGCTGATGCTGACACCAACCTTACGGCTGGAACTTGCGGGCTGGAACTTTGCAGTCGCCCACGGGTTATTGCGGCGCATCAATCTGCTGGAGACCGTTGAAATGGCGAAGATTTCCCCGACCGAGGCCATCGCCCACATTCTCCCCAAGCACGATCGCGACCTGGCCGACCGGGCGATCGCCCAGCTCGACGAATGCGGCTATCGGATCGTGGAAAAAGATCCCGTCAACGCGGCGGCAGATATGCCGACCGAAGTCGTGCCGGTGCATCCGGCCGCGGCTGCGCTTCGCCGCGAGATGGCGCTGACGTGAAGTCGAGAACGATCGGTTCGCTAGGAAGACTTCGCCAGGAAGACTTGGCTTGCCGCTCGTTAATCGACGCGTTTTGGAATATGACGAATCGTTCCCTTGAGACGATTCGACTTGCTCCAATAAACCGCTGGCCTATCCCGACATCACATTTCAAAATGTTTTTACCGCCGGCATATGGCGGGTCGTAGACGGAGGATAGTGTGATGGATCGCCCGAAAGACTCGGCGTCCTTCCAGAAACGGCTGAGCGCCTTCGCGGAGGACGAACGCAAAAAGGCCTTGCTGCTCCCGCCCGGTCCCGAACGGGACACAGCACTGCGCAAGATTCGTCAGGCGGAAACAGCCTCACATCTGCACGATTGGGCCAATTCGCCGGGGCTGCAATCGCCGGAATGAAGACGCACCATCGCAAGTGACCGACCATCTCTCGTCGCACTTGCCCTCGCGGCTGCACTGGTTCGCAGCGACGCCGAGCGCGAGGCGACGCGCACCCGACATAAAACCGGCTCCAGCGGGCAAATATTCACTGGAGCCGGTTTTGATCCGCTGGGCGCGTTTAGGGGACTGTCCAAACGAATCGGACCAACGTTAGCGCTCAATCGTATGAGCGAGTGTGGCGATTTGTTTCGGTAGGTGTCGTGGCGAGGGGACTTATGTAATCGACAAGAGCACAGACCGACGATGGGGGCCATTGCGGCGGTCGCAGGTCACCTGATCGCCGTTGCTTATGCGGCGGATATCTTTACGCCGCGATTATTCTTGCACTTAGCGGAGGAGGTACGCGCCCGCGATGGGATGGTGGATGCCGTTTTCGGCGCGACGGAGCCGGGAGAAGTATTCCTCAGCCATGTCAGCGCCAGCGCCATCGAGGCTGTATGCCTCCTGATGGCTGATTCTCTTGACCTCGAAACGCTCATGAAGGTGATCCCAAGACGCCGCTTCGTCGGCATGGATAACCGTTCGCTTCGCGATGCGGGCGCGAATGCATGATGCAGCTTGGCTTTCCGAATTGAAAACGGCCAGGACGGAGTTTCCTCCACGTTCCCGAACTATCTCTACAACCCTGTGCTTATCGTTTTGGTTCCGGGCGAACCGACGATCACGGCAATATTCTTTTGGGTTGGCCGGCTTCATGTAACCCCCGAATAGCCGCCATCCCCCTTTTTACCTTCGCCGCCCGCGTCACGCTTTTGCTCCGTGTGCAGCAATTCAATTTATCACTCTAACTGTCTTGTGGTTTCCCCTCCCCCGGCCAGGCCAGCATCGCCGACGCCGCCACGCCTTTCAATTCTGTTGAAGTGGCGCCGTCGCGCGCCTGAAGCGCCATGCCCTGAAAGACGCTGAGATAGAAACGGCTGAGGCGATCGACGTTGGTCGCGGCGGACAATTCGCCTTCCGTCACAGCCGTTTTCAAACGCGACTGTAAATTGCCGAGCATTTCGAGACGGACTTCTTTGACGACGTCGGCGATCGCGGCCGGCCACTCGTCGCCGACACCGCCCAGCACCGCCATGCAGCCAGCCGGGATCGGCCCGGTTTCAGGCAAGATCTCAGTCGCAGCCAGCAGCATCTTTTCCACGCCGTCGCGCGCACTCGTCGCCGCCAGCTTGTCCCAGATCGAGGGCCCGACGGTCTTTACGTAATGCTGGATGGCTTCGAGATAGAGCGCTTCCTTGCTGCCGAAAGCCGCGTAGAGGCTCGGCGAGCGAATGCCCATGGCGTCGCAGAGATCATTCATCGAGGTTGCCGCAAAGCCCTTGCGCCAGAACACCAGCATCGCGGCGGCAAGCGCCGCCTCGCGATCAAATTCCCTGGGCCGCCCGATCACCGCCATAACAGTCCTTCGCCGTTCTTTCTGTAATGAGTAACACATAAGTCATTTGATCCTGCCGATCAATAGACTATGTGTTCTGTGTTGATCATTACATAATGGAGCAAGATCATGTTATTAAAAGGAAAACGGGCGCTGGTGACGGGCGCGAGCCGGGGCATTGGTGCGGCCATCGCGAAAACTTTGGCGGCCGAGGGCGCCGATGTCGCCATCACCTACGAAAAGTCGGCCGATCGCGCCAACGAGGTCGTCCGAGCCATCCGGGAACAGGGACGCAAGGGCGTCGCGATCCAGGCCGACAGCGCCGACGTGTCAGCGGTTCAGTCTTCGATCGAGAAGACGGTCAGAGAACTCGGCGGGCTCGACATCCTCGTCAACAATGCCGGCATTCTTCGGGTCGGCGGACTGCAGGACAATTCGCTCGCCGACATCGACGCGCTGCTCGACGTGAATGTTCGCTCGCCGATCGTCGCGAGCCAAGCGGCGCTGGCGCATCTCACGAAAGGCGGCCGCATCATCACCATCGGCAGCTACTTCGCCGATCGCGTCCCCGCCCCGGTGCTGACGGTGTATTCGGCGACGAAGTCGGCGCTGGTCGCCTTCACCAAGGGGCTGGCGCGCGAGCTCGGTCCGCAGGAGATCACGGTCAATCTCGTTCAACCGGGCTCGATCGACACCGATATGAATCCGGCACACGGCCCGTTCGGCGATGCACTGCGGCAGTTCATGGCGCTCGGTAATTACGGCAAGCCGGACGACATTGCCAATGCGGTCGCGTTCCTCGCAAGCGAAAAGGCCAAGTACATCACCGGCTCGACGCTGACCGTTGACGGTGGCGCGAACGCTTGAGATTCGTGCGATCCACGACGTCGTCCCCACGAAAGCGGGGACCCATACTGCCGCGGCGATCATTGCTCACGAAAAATGCGAGCCTTCGCCTTCTCGCACGCGCCGGTGGCTATGGGTCCCTGCTCCCGTTCGCAATTGCGCACAAGGCAGGGACGACCGAAGCGCGCTGCGTCTCGCACCAAAATGCACGCCTGACATAAAGTTGTTCGCGTGCTCTCGAAATCGGCGCGGCATGCGCTTGATTCACTTTGCTCTTTGGCGTTCATTCCCCCTCAAGATCGATTCCAAATGGCGCGGTCAGCGTCCGATCAAAAGGGAGAAAACCGATGGACGCCAATCGTCTGGACGCGAAACCGTTAGGCGATTTGCAACGGCGCGTCTTTCTCAAGGGGGCCAGCATGGGCCTCCTTGCTTTTACCGTCGGCGGCGCTGAAATCCTGATGACGCCGGGCGAGGCCCGCGCCCGCGCGGTGCCGTTCCGCACCCTCAAGGCCGAAGAGGCCGAGACGTTAGAGGCGCTCGGCGAGACGTTGTTGCCCGGCGCGCGCGAAGCCGGCGTGGCGCATTTCATCGACCAGCAGGTCTCAGTGACGCCCGGCGAGGCGCTGCTCGAGGCGCGGATCGTCAACGTCAAGCCGCCCTACATCAACTTCTATCGCGCGGCGATCGCCGGCATCGACAAGGCGGCCACCGCGCGCAGCGGCAAACGGTTTGCGGCGCTTAACCCAAGCGAGCAGCACGATTTCATCGATGCGCTTCGTCAAAACAAGATCGAGGGATGGCAGGGTCCGCCGGCTGGCCTGGTCTATTTCGTCCTGCGCAGCGACACCGTCGATGTCATGTACGGCACCATGGAGGGCTACGAGTCACTCGGCGTTCCCTACATGGCGCATATCGAACCCGACAAGAGGTGGTGAACATGGCGACGCAAAAAATCGAAGAAAAAGTCGACGTCGTGATCGCGGGCGCGGGTGCATCCGGCTCGACCTTCGCCGCCGTGCTCGCCAAAGCCGGCAAGAAGGTGGTGCTGATCGACAACGGGCCGGACTGGCAGGCTTCGGATCTGATCTCGTCGGACACCTGGGGACGCCGCATCAAGCCGGCGGGACCGCCGTTCATTCTCGAAGGCAAACAAGTCGCACCGATCGGCTATCACGGCGGCTGGGGTGTCGGCGGCGCGGCGCTGCACTGGTTTGCCAACGTGCCGCGTCTTTTGCCGAACGATTTCAAGATCAAGAGCGAGCATAACCGCGCCCACGACTGGCCGATAGCTTATGAAGATGTGGCGCCGTGGTACGACAAGGTCGCGCACGACATCGGAATCTCCGGCGACGCCAAGGCGGAAGAACTGTGGCGGCCCGCGGGGCGCAACTATCCGATGCCGCCGATGAAGACCTTCAAGAACGGCGAGGTGTGGCAGAAGGGATTTGCCGCCAACAACATTCGCCTGGTACCGGCGGCGGTCGCGATGAACTCGACCGACTTCAAGGGCCGGCCTGCTTGCATCTATGACGGCTGGTGCCATGTGGGCTGCCCGATCGGTGCGCTCGCCAATCCGTTGGTGACGTATCTCGGCGAAGCCCGAGCGGCCGGTGCGGAAGTCCGCGCCTGGAGCACGGTGACGCGTGTGCTGACGGACGCATCCGGCAAGAAGGCGACCGGGCTTGAGTACGTCGACCGCGATGGCGACAAGCACATCCAGCCGGCGAGCGTTGTCGTCTGCGCCTCATGGGCCGCGCAGAACCCGCGGCTCTTGCTCAATTCGGCCACCGACAAACATCCGAACGGCGTTGCCAACGCAAGCGGGCTCGTCGGAAAATTCATCATGACGCACTTCACGGCGGTCACCAACGCGATGTTCGACGACGACCTGGAGCCGGCGAGAGGCACCATCGGCGGGCAGTTCATGTCCTACGAGCGCTATTCGAAAACCGCCCACAAGAGCGCGTTCGGCTCGACGCTGTTTGCGGTCGGCGCCGCCGCCAAGGTGAGCGGCCTGACCGGCATCCACAACTCACGACCTGATCTCTTTGGCGCCGAACTCGCCACCTTCATGAAGCGCGCGGTCAGGGGCTACACGCGTTACACGGCGGCCTGCGAGGAGCAGCCGAAGATCGAGAACCGTGTCGAACTGGTCAGCCAGAAGGACGAGTTCGGGATGCCGCTCGCCAGGATCACCCACAACTATGACGACAACGAAATGGCGTTGTGGACCGCCAATCTCGACGAAGGCATGAAGATCGGGCATGCCACCGACGCCAAGGAAGTCTGGCAGGTGCGCGCCGCGATGCCGGCGATCCATCTGATGGGCGGCACCATCATGGGCACCGCTGCGGATAACTCCGTGGTCAACAGTTTTGGGCAGACCCACGAGGTGCCGAACCTCTATGTCGCCGGCCCCGGCATCTTCCCGACCTGCGGCGCCTCGAACCCGACCTACACCGTGTTCGCGCTGTCGCTGCGCGCAGCGGAAAACCTCGCCACCAACTGGGGCTCGATCGCGGGGTGAGGTGATACGCAGTCTCGTTTGGCGCTTCACCTCTCCCCGCTTGCGGGGCTATTGGACTTCCCATAAGTGGAACCTTAGTTTTTATGGTCTAATAGCTGAGATATGGCGGAAGACCGAGCAGCACCGAGATACCGGGTCAGGAAGCCTGCTTTCATCAAGTACGGCGGCGACAAAATTACGTGCACGGTATGCGACCTCTCGCTGACCGGTGCTTCGTTGGAAGTCTTTGACGCAAAAAACGCTCCTGCGAAATTCACGTTGGTGATTCCAGAGGACGGGCTGGAGATAGCGTGTGAGGTGATCCGGCGCACCGAATTCCGGCTGGGAATCAAATTCGACTGAGCCGCAAGGTGCCGAACTTCTACGTCGCCGGTCGTGTTCGCGCCGTCGCTGCACGCGGCGCAAAACCTCGCCACCAACTGGGGCTCGATCGCGGGGTAAAACGATCCGGCCGGATCGTCAACGTGCACCCCTTACAATGACGAGCGGGCGGCTGGTCAGACCCGCAAAAAAATGACAGCCTCGGCGTGGGAGTAGCCGCGCCCCAGGACGAAGCTTGAGACAGAGAGGCGCGCGCATCCCGAACAAAAAAGGGAGGAATTTCTCGTGAAAGCGCTGATCACCGCAGCCCTGGTGCTGACCGCAACGCCGTGTCTTACTCAACAAAGCCTTGCGCAGCAGAGCATTGCCCAGAGCGTTCCGCAGATCCCATTCGATTCGGTAGCAGATTTCCCAAAACTGCCGGACGGCATGAATTTCGGCGAAGTGCCCGGCGTTGCCGTGAACTCCAAGGGCCACGTCTTCGTGTTCACGCGCTCCAACAGCGCCAATGGGCCGGCCTATGCACCGACCGCCGCCCAACTTCTTGAGTTTACCGCCGAGGGCGATTTCGTCCGCGAGATCGGCAAGGGCCTCTACGCCTGGGCTTTTGCGCATAGTGTGCGCATCGACAAGGACGACAACATCTGGGCCATCGACAAGGGCTCGGACATGATCGTCAAGTTCAATCCGGCCGGCCGCGTGCAGTGGGTGTTCGGCCGCCGCAAGGAATCCCCCGACGATGCCAAGCCGTGGGAGCACGTCAATCCGCCCCTGCCGCCGGTCGACGGCCTGTTCCGCGAGCCGACCGATGTCGCCTGGGACTCCAAGGGCAACACCTATATCAGCGACGGCTATATCAATTCGCGGGTCGCCAAATACGACGTGCACGGCAAATGGGTGAAGTCGTGGGGCGAGCCCGGCACCGAGCCGGGCCAGTTCCACCTGCCGCACGCGATCGCCATCGACAACAACGACAACGTCTATGTCGGCGACCGCTCTAACCACCGCATCCAGGTGTTCGATACCGACGGCAAGTTTTTGCGGATGTTCGCGATCACCGTGCCGCCGGATACGACCACGCGCGCCGTCTACGGTCCTACGCCGACCGGCGACCGCCTCACCCAGGTGATCGGTGCGCCGAATTCGATCTGCATCACGCCGGGACCGAATCAGGTGATGTTCGTCGGCGAAACGACGTATCCCGGACGCATCTTTAAAGTCGCGCTCGACGGCAAGGTGCTGGGTGTGATCGGCAAATCCGGACGCGAGATCAAGGAATTCTCCGGTGCCCACGCGCTCGCCTGCCCGTCGGAAAATCTGGTCTATGCGGCCGAGACCGCCAACTGGCGGGTACAAAAGCTGATCCTTCACCCCGGCGCCGAATGAGGCTTAAGGACTCGGCGTCAGCCAAGCAGACATCGTTGATTAGCTGACATGTCCGCGGTTGCCCCCGGCGCAGGTTCCGTTTCGGGTTTCAGGGGAACTGACTTTTCTTTCAGCAAGTTCCCTGCGCAACCATCTACAACTCTCCTGATTGACGTTATATCAGAAAGAGAGAACAACGATGGGACAGTCAAAACCTTTCCGCCCGACCGCCTTGTTGGTCGAGGACGATCCGATCCAGCGCGAGATGATCGTCCTGTTGCTGAAGGAAACGGATTACGACGTCATTCAATGCGAGGACGCCGAGACCGCCGAGCTTGCCTTGAGCCGGCACCCTGCCCTCCTGATTACCGACATCACGCTCGTCGGCGCCATGACGGGTATCGAACTGGTCGAGCGCGCGCGTGAAATCAATCCGGCACTCCGCGTCATCATGATGTCCGGACAGCCGTTGGCCCGGGCGTTGCCGGATGACGTCACCTTCTTCGCCAAGCCCTTTTATGCGATCGAGCTGATCCGCGAGGTCAATGCCGGTCACAGACACTGAGGCGGACATTAAGGCAGAAATATAGAGGTCTTGCGTCGATAGCAGCCAAACCTCATTGGCTGCTATCGCTCGATATCCCAGCCGGCCCGGTGAAGACGATCTGATGCGACTGGGCCGGCGACAAATTCCAGAAATGCGATAGTGGTTTTCGGGTTCTTCGATCGCGTCGCGATCGAGGCCGCGTAAACCGTCGTGAGGTTCTGCGCGTCCGGCAGATAGCCGGCGAAGGCAACGCCGTTGCCGCCGATGATCTCGCTCGCCTGCGTCATGCCGATCGTGGCCCGTCCCGATGCAACCGCGTTGACGATTTCCGCGCCAGTTTTGCAGAGCACGGCCTTGGCATGCACGGCGTCGGCAACGCCAAGCGAAGTGAACATCTTCTCGAAAAACGGACCTGAAGTGCCCCCGCCGTTCGGATCGATATAGGCAACTTTGTTGGCGGATAGCAGAAGCGCCCGGAACGCTTCGGTCGAATTGAGATCGGGCATCGTGACGCCTGAGGGGACGGCGACGCCAAGCCGCATCTTGCCGATCACCACTTCATCGGCGGCCAGCGCGCCTTGATTGGCGAGCGCCTTGACGCCTGCCGAAGACGTCATCACGAGATCGGCGGGCTCGCCCGAAGCCACACGCGCGGCGACTTCTCCAGCGTTGGCAATCGACACCTGCATTTTGGCACCCGTCGCCGCCTCGAAGGCAGGCGCCAGCGCCTGCAAGGCGGTGGCAAAAACGCCGGTCGCCATCACGCGAACCGGCTCGTCGGCCATCGTAGGAAGCTGAGTGGCGAAATAGGCCGTGAGGCTTGCGAGGATGAGAAACGTTTTGGGACGCGGCAGTTTTGGACGTGACAACAATTGATTTCCGTGGATTTTTTTGACGGCCCTTGAACAAGAGCTTCTCAGTCCATGTTATGAGGTGACGGGTAACTTTGCACCCGGATTTGAATGGTCTTCCCGTCACCGAATGTCTATGGTGTTTTCGATGTCGCGCCTTCTGTGTCTATCCATTGCTGTGGCTCTCGCGCTGCTGTCGGTCGCAGCCCAGGCCGCGCCGCCTTCCAAAAAGCCGAAGCCGGTTTGGCACGGCTACGGCTTCCTGCCCGGCTATCAACAGCCGCTGAGCAACAGCCAGCCTGTCTTTGCCCAGAAAGACGGGTTGCGGCGGTTGGCACGCCAGAACCGGCGGCCCTGGTACATCGACCCGACCCCTCGCTATTACGGCTGGGACGGCGAGTTGCACTATCCCGGCCGGCCCGGCTTTTACAACGGCCACTATAATGGCGGCACCTTTGGTCCGTGCTGGACGCGGACGCCGATCGGCCCGGTTTGGAATTGCGGCTGATCGAAGCGGATATTCATCTGTCCGGTTGGGCTCTCAGGCCACTTGAGGTCGCGACGCGATGCGTGCCCGCACTTCGGGTGATGCAAGGCACGTCGCGACGGCCTCGAAACCTGGAAAGCCGGGGTATGGACGGACGTTGGTTGGTGGGCTGTGATTGGCGGGACAAAGGATGATGGATTCATCATCCCCCACCGCGTCCAAATCCAAGATCGAACTGGATCGTGTAAGAAAGAAGAGTGGCCGACGCTTGGAGTCACGTCGTCGCAGCCATGCAATCAAGGCTTCCTGAGTGGCCTTGTCGAGCCCTTGTTCCAGCATATCAATCACCAGGACTGCCGGCCCCTCAGTTTCCAGTCCGGCGAGCAAGCCAGTCAAGGCGTCAGAAGCCGTAGCGCCGTCCTCGATAAGCCAGGCCAACGTCTGATCAACGCGCGACTTGAGGGCCGGGTCGCAGTGCAGGAGTGGATTGGCAGCCGCACCCCCATGCGATAGCCGGTCCAGGCCCAGAAACGCGGCGCCCGGCACGTTCTCGGCAATGCACTTGGCTAGCCGTGTCTCGCCGCTGCCGAGCGGACCAATGATGTAGTTCAGTGAGCGGATATCTCGCAATTCAAACCGCTCGCCACCCCAAGGCCACGGCAGATCGAACGCGACGCTGAATTTGGAGGCCAGTCTCAGCAGGCGCGCAAGTTCGCTGGCAGCAAGCGCCCGCCCGCCGGTGATGTCGGCTCGCAAACGGCGGACCTTATCGACTGTGTCGACGAGCTGATGAACGCTAATTTCGAGCGCAGCTTGGTGCGCGGCAAGTGCCGGTTCAAGACTCTCGGAATCGCCTCCCAGCACGCGCCCCACTTGGCTAAGGCTAAGACCGAGCTCGCGCAACGCCGCTATCTCGGCGACGCGGGCCATCTCATTGGGACCATATGCTCGCCAGCCGGCCGACGTGCGAGCTGGTGCGATCAGGCCGCGTTGTTCGTGGAGCCGCAAAGCCTTGACGGAAACACCGAGCCGCGTGGCGGCCTCGGAAGCACTCAGGAATTGCGCGGAGGGGCTCACGAATCACCTCGTCATTGGCGGACCGCAATCCTTATCGAGGCTGCCCCAAGGGACGGGTCAAGTACGTATTCGCCAACTCAGGCAATTTCTCCCGTGATCAAGCTGTGATTTGTGCCGGCATCTTCTGACACAGGGCAGAAAAGCTGTGTCCGATCCCACGTCGAATTTCCTGGGTAGCGCGCAAAGCACCTAATTCTTTTTCTCATACGTGGCCACAATCAACTCCGACTGGGCGAGTTGAGCTTTGACACGCTCGATTTCAGATTGGGTTTCGGGGAACACTTCGCCGCCGGCCGTGTTCCCGCCCTCAAGTTGTTCGAGGATCGTGCGGTTCTTCGCGATCTGCTCGATGTGCCACAGGATTTCGCTCTCTTCGGCCATTGGCGCTTCCTTCCATCGTTTCGAAACGAAACGGCCCCAGCTTCGGGGAAAAGCTGAGGCCGATATTTCACCGGATAAGCCGATGGGGCGCAGGGGCCAGCCGGTATTGAACCAAGCGCAGCCTCGCGCATTCGTTCCTCGCCGCAAAAACAAAAAGAATAAAGTCCTGCGACAAAAAACGGCCCCGCCGATACGGGCATAAAGGCGGAGCCGCTGACAGCGGTGGGCACCCGAGGAGTCAAGGCAAACCGCCGTCCAAAGAGCTACGGGCGGGACGGCATCAGGTTTCTCGCACCTCATTCACGATCGCGAGTGTTCAAATCTGGACCCTCGCAAAAATCCTTGTCAGGAACGAGTGTCGCTCGAGGCCGTTGTTTCAGCAAAGAGTACCGACCTCGGCCCTCACGCTCTTTCCTTCAGAGCGCGGGGCCTTTTTGTTGGTGCCGATAAGCCGGGAATCGTTCGCGCTCAAACGGACGGCGTCGATTCCGCAGCCACGAAAAGCGAGAACGACCGTCCGGCGACCTTGTAGGTGCTGTCGAACGCGAACGGCGTGGCGGACGCGCCGTCGGCGAAAACGGTGTCGAGCAGCAAGGTCCATTGTGGGCCCGCGGACGTGTGCGGCAACTTGAAATCGACGTCGTCTTCGGAAGCATTCATGATGATCAGCACGCTGTCGTCCTCGCCTTGGCGTGCGATCGCGGTTTTGCGGCAGCGGCCGTCCAGCATCGCGCCAAAGCATCGGATCCAGCCCGTGTTCCATTCTTCAGGCGTCATTTCGCCGCCGCCGGCGCTGATCCAGGTCACGTCGCGAATGTCGAGCTGGGTGTCGTGTTCACCGGTCAAAAAGCGGCTGCGGCGCAGGATCGGATAATCGCGCCGCAACTGGATCAGGCGTTTGGTGAAGGCGAGTTGTTTCTGCGCGGCCTCGCTCATGGTCCAGTCGAACCACGAGATGTCGCTGTCCTGACAATAGGCGTTGTTGTTGCCTTGTTGCGTCCGGCCGAACTCGTCGCCGCCGAGCAGCATCGGCGTGCCCTGCGACAACAGCAGCGTCGCCAGCATGTTGCGTTTCTGCCGCTCGCGTAACGCCAGGATATCCGCGTTATCGGTCGGCCCCTCCGCGCCGCAATTCCAGGACCGGTTGTCCGAAGAGCCGTCGCGATTGTCCTCGCCGTTGGCCTCGTTGTGCTTGTCGTTGTAGCTCGCCCAGTCGTTCAGCGTGAAGCCGTCATGCGCCGTGATGAAATTGACGCTTTCCCAGCTTCGCCGTCCCTCGCGGTTGAAGACGTCGCCGGACCCGAGCAGCCGCGGCGCCAGCACTGAGGGCGGCACTTCGGCGCGCCAGAAATCGCGAGCGGTGTCGCGAAACTTGTCGTTCCATTCCGCCCAGCCCGGCGGGAAACCGCCGACTTGATAACCGCCGGGACCGCAATCCCAGGGTTCGGCGATCAGCTTGACGGTCGCCAGCAACGGGTCCTGGTCCATGGCTTTCAGGAAACCGCTCTGCTCGTCGAAGCCGTAGACTTCGCGCGCCAAAATAGTCCCGAGGTCAAAGCGGAAGCCGTCGACATGCATATGGCCGGCCCAGTAGCGCAAGGAGTCCATCACCATCTGGATCACGCGCGGATGCGACAGGTTGACCGTGTTGCCGGTGCCGGTGTCGTTGATGTAGTAGCGCTTCTTGTCCGGCAGCAAACGGTAGTAGCTCGCATTGTCGATGCCCTTGTAGGACAAAGTCGGCCCGCGCTCGTTGCCCTCGGCGGTGTGGTTATAGACCACGTCTAGGATCACTTCGAGCCCGGCGGCGTGCAGCTTTGCCACCATCTCCTTGAACTCGCGAAGGCTGTTTGCAACATCTGCGGCATAACGCGGATCGGGCGCAAAGAAGCCGATGGTGTTGTAGCCCCAGTAGTTCGTCAGCTTCTTCTCGAGCAGATTGCTGTCGTTGATGAAGGAGTGGATCGGCAACAACTCGACCGAGGTGATGCCGAGCGATTTCAGATATTCGACAACCTCCGGCGTGCCGAAGCCGGCATAGGTGCCGCGAAGGTGCTCGGGCACGCCGGGATGTTTTTCGGTGAAACCCTTGACGTGCGTTTCATAGACGATGGTTTCGTCCCAGTGCACGTTTTGCCGCTGCGCATCTGCCTGCCAATCGAAATCGGGATCGACGACGACGCATTTCGGCATGAAGGCTGCGCTGTCGCGCTCGTCGAAGGTCAGGTCGTCGCCGCTCTCCATCTTGTAGCCGAACAACGCCGGATTCCAGGTCAGCGCGCCGACGTGGGCGCGGGCATACGGATCGAGCAGCAGCTTGTTCGGATTGAAGCGATGCCCGTTGTCGGGCTCATAGGGCCCGTGCACGCGATAGCCGTAGAACGTGCCGGGGCCGACGCCCGATATGTAGCCGTGGAAGATCTGGTCGGTGTACTCAGGCAGTTCGAACCGGTGCGTCTCGCGCTCGCCGTCGAACAGGCAGATTTCCACTTTGGTGGCGTTGGCCGAGAAGAGAGCGAAATTGGTGCCTTTGCCGCTCCAATGGGCGCCCAGCGGATACGGCAATCCCTCTTCGATCGCGAAGTCGGTCATTCAAAATCCCCCAGAGGCATCGTTGCGCAGCCGTGAGCAAACGCGGGCTCACGCGAAATGTTTCACGCATGCGCCATTTTTCGCAAGTTTTGGCTGCGGCAGTGTGACGGCGGCGATGTGCTTTCGGCAGGGTAAAAGAGGCTTTGTGGCCGAGGGCGCCAGCTTCCGGTGGCATAGCCGAGACGGGGTCGGTTGTATAAAATTGTTTATGACCGACGTAACACTTATGGCGAGAACCAGAAGAGTGGCTGTGGTTCATCCCCACCATCGCAATATCGCGCAGCAAAAACGACCTAGATCAAGAACACCGCGCCCGCAAATACGATTGGCAACGCCAACATGGCAGCGGGTATGGATAGCATGTAAGCCTCACCGCAGTTTCCTCCGGCTCCCTCTCCGTGACAGAATATCGTCGGGGAAAAGAGGATGATTGCACAAACACACGTCGTCACGGCCAGAGACAGTAAGAGTTTCGGTACAAGGCCGCGTTGTACGAGGCGATTTCGCGGCACAGGCGCGACATTGTACCGGTTTGCGCTACCAGCCACGTTGGCTGCGCCATAACCGCCGAGTGCGCCGCACAGAAGAACGGCGAACGTCAGTGTGAGGCTCAATGAGATCGGAAAGTGCGCGCGTGATGGCCCCCCGAGAACGGCAGTATGCAAAGCAGCGTACAAATCCTGAATGAGCCAGGCGGTGCCAGAAAGCACGCCGTGCAGAACGGGTCTGTATTCAGCGATGCGACCTGCAACAAAGCCCGCAATCAGCGAGGACGGGATAGCCGATAGGCAAACCATCAGTATCGTTGCGCCACCCAACGGCATCACACCTTTTGCGGGAAGAGGTATGGGTATTCGAAGCGCAACCATCGAAAACGCCAGCGCGACAGCAATCGCCGAAAACAAAACAAACTGGATTATGTTCGAGACGACAAATGCCTTAACCGAGCTGATGCGCAACATATCTTTCTCACCTTCGAGCCGTTCGCCATCGACGGATTCGAGCAGCTGTAGGTTAGCAACCAAGGATTGCGGAAGGTATCGCTCCATTCCTGCAATTATGTTTTCGAATTTCACCCATTATTAGTCGTAATCGGATTGCGGTCTGCTCCAACCCCGCATCGAACCTCGAACAGGGCCTCCTATTGGCCCCTCATATGGACGCATACGCTTTCTGCTTCTAGTCTAACGAGGCTCAGCAGGACCGACTCCGAACAGCTTCGGGCCGACTTCTGCGGTTGGTGGGGGTGATCGATGAATCGGTCAAAAACTTTCGGGGCGGTTCTGTTGGCTGCCTTGCCGACGACCGGATCGTTGGTCGCGGCGGCGCCGTTGTTCGAGCCCGAAGCGATTTGCCGAGCTGCGATTGCATCCATCAAGGACCGCGATCCGAAATTGATCAAGGTCGCCCTGATAAGAGACGGCGTTTTCTTCCTGACCTATGCGCGACCCATCGACAGTTTTGTCTGGACTTATCGGTGCAGGATCGAGGGTAGCCGCGTTATCTGGGCCGATGAGCCCGGGCGATGGCGAAATGAACCAAAAGACGACAGGATTTCGTTCGAGGCTATCGACGCCGGCGCACATCTTCAAATCATCGTAACCCGTCGCAACGGTCCAACCAGCAAGCAGGTATTCGATCGCGAGAAGGTTCTATGATCTCGCGCCGAGAAGGCGTTGGTCTCGACGCGCAACGCCCCCTCGAAGTCGGCTGCGCCGACTTCCGCTGATGACTCGATGTGGACGCATCATCCCGTCGTACATGGGGTGAGGCGAATTCCGTTTTCGCGAAGCTGCAAAGTGGCAGCAAGCAACCTCAAAGTCGGGGGTATGAAGCAAGTGCCGGGTTGGCCCCAGGACCAAACCGGCGCTGTTTTTTCAGATCGCGCGACGCTGCCGGGGCTTTGTCAGAGGCGGTCCTCACCCGGAGGGAAAGCGAACATGTCAAAGAGATCGCCGATCGCCGGCATGTTCAAAGGCACCCACGGGCTCAACTCTTCGATCATGATCGGGTTCGGCAGGTTGTCGCGGCTGCGATTCGAAATCTTGTTGAGACGCCAGTTCCGTTCGATGAACTTGAGGACCGACACCTGATCGGTGTAGGTATGCGACACGCGTCCTCCGGTGGAGTACGGCGAGATCACGAGGAGCGGAATACGCGGGCCGTCGCCGAAGAAGTCGAGCGGCTGAATGAACCCGCTGTCGTACAGCCCACCGCTTTCGTCGAAAGTGAAGATGATCGCGGTTTCAGCGAACAGCGCAGGGTTGGCCTGGATGCGATTGACGATATCCTGGATGAACTCTTCCAGAAGACTAACCTTGCCGCTGCCGGGATGGCCCTGGAGACCGCCGTCCATCTTCACGAAAGAAACCGCCGGCAAGTTGTCGCTCGCAATGTCGGCGTAGAGGTTATCGGCGATGTCCTTGAGATGAGCCGCCCGCTGGTTCGCATCGGCCATGATCGACTTCGAATACTGGAACGGATTACAAATGTCGCAGTATCCGCTCCGGAGTATCACGTCGAAGGTGTCCGTGGCGCCGTTCGTAACCTTCACCGCGGAGTCGTAGCCACCACTGTAGAATGCCCAGGAGATGTTATGGGCATTCAGCTCATCGCCGATATGCCGGACCGTTATCGGTGGCATCACGGTCGAAGTGACCGGGTTCAGCGTGCCGGTCGGCGTAAATGCCGGGTCGGCGTCACGAACGGGATAGTAGGCGCCCGGTGCACAGTTCGGACCGGCAGAATAGGGAAGCGAGGACAAGTAGGAGTGAATGGCGCCAACGCCGGGCTGCGTCCGGTCTTTGCACATCACCCAAGTGCCGTTCGACTGATAGGTGTTGACCGTGCCGGCTTGCGGATTGGGGTTGGTAATGCTTCCCGTCGGCGTCCCCGGGGTGCCGTCGGGGTTGGCGAAGAACGGATTGTCGCCGTAGGCGATCCCGAAATGGCCGGTGACCGATCCGCCCATGATCGCCTGATGGAAATTGTCGGCGATCGCATACTGGTCCGCCAACGCCTTGAAGATCGGCGCGTCTCCGTCCGTCATGTTGAAGAACGCCATGTCCTGGCCGCCGTCGCCCGGGGCCTGTCCCGGCGCGGTGCCGTTGGTGACAGCGACAAACGGATACAGATCGTGCAGGCAGCCCGTCGGATTTTCCAATGTCGCGTGGTGCATGCTGCAATCGTTCATCTGCCACATCTGGAATAACTGGTGGATCGTGTCACCGGCATAGGCGTCGTAAGGCAGCTTGGCACTGGTCTGCTGGAAGGGCCCCCCGGGCAACTGATTCACACCGGGAATCCGGATATCCGTGCCGCTCGCTTTGGTCGATGTGATAGGCGAAGGGGCTTGCGCGAAGCCGCCGGTCGCCAGCGTCTTCTGGTCCTGAGGCGCCAAGTCGGGGTCGCCTTGTGGGAAATTGGCGGTCGGCACGCCGGCCGCGTTGACGATGCCGGCCTCAATGCCGATGCCGAAAGGCTGCGCCGAGTTGAGGGTTGGCACCGGCAGGAAGGTGTAAGGTGTTTTGCTCACCGGACTCAAAAAGAACTGGCCGCTGTTGCTGCCGGTCGTTACCTCGAATTGCTGTCCCTTGGCGAAATTCTTGCCCGGCGTTCCGTCAGCATTGACGATCCCCTGCGACAGCAGATTCCAGATCTTCTGCCCGTTTTTCGGCTGATACGTGGCGTAGATATTATCGAAGCTGCGGTTTTCGGCGACGATATAGATGACGTGCTTGATCGGAGTTTCCGTCGAGAACTGCTTCGCCGGAAACGGCAGTGGCAATGGCGGGAACGGAAATGACGGCAGCGGCTGCAGCAGCACTGACGGCGTCGCAGCGAGCGCACCGCGCTCATCGCCATTCGGGAACAGAGCCGCACCCAAACCCAACAGGGCCGTGACAGAAACGCCGGCGATCATCTTGAGCCGGCTTTTTCGACGAATCGAAGTTTGGGGAGACATCTTTTTCTCTTTCAAGAGGCAGATTCGGGACAACTCCACGCGATAATTAATCAAGCTCGATGACAAAAGAGATTAGGATTTGTGTAGCGTTTACGACGAGCGGTGACGAAAAAACGAATTCGCGGGCGAGACTGCCGCGGGAACGTGCAAGTGATGTCACAACAGGACGACACAACAGCACGCGCCCGCACAGCCCCGCGCATCGTGAAGCCCAGGTTATGCAGGAGATCTTGCGGATCTGGTCGCAAAGCACAGGCACGACCGTCTCGACCGACACCTACGCCCGACGAATCGATGTCTCTCTCGCACCCAAGAATCGGCTGGCCAGGAGCGACCCCAGTAAGAAGACGAAGCCCAGCGCGATCAGCACTGTGCCCGCCCAAGCTGCGGTTGATTCCCAGTTGTCCGCGCTTGCGGCAGCAGGCACGTCGGGAGTCGCCGGTGGCACCGAGGAGGCCGCCATCTCTCTGTCAAGCGTCGATGCGGCCAACAGCGTCTCCACGTCGACCGAGCGTGGCGCGGCACGGTCCGGAGTGAGCGGATCGATTGCGGGCTGGGCAGCGATGGGTGCCGCGGACACGGCTATCGCCGCCTCGCGAGCGCGCGCAGACGCTGTATCGACCACCTCGGGCGCGGACGCCGCCGGATCGGGCGCGGCCGCCGCGGCCGCGTTCAGCACCTGAGCCCGCGCATCGAGAACCGTCTTTTTACGCAGCGCGGCCTCATTCTCTTCAGGAGCGACAGCAGGCCGCCTCGCGAAATGATGACGGATCTGCTTCTTCGCCGAAACAGTCGCCTCGTCGGCCAGGAACCAGCATCTCCGGTGACTATTGAGATGATAGACCCAGTGCTGGCCGGGCACCGTTGACCTGCCCGGTTGCGGCACACACGCCTCTCGGGCTGGAACAGGCGCATCTTGGGCGCGCGCAGGCGCGGCGGCCTCCTCTTTAGGAGCGGGAGGAGCAGGGTTGAACAAGTCGGTCAAGGGGTTCGAAAACGCAGGTGAAGTCGAGAGACCTGCAGAGAGGAGAAAAGCCGTTACGCAAAAGCGCCAATGGCCGGACATGGAAACTCCGGTGTTGCGCACCCACCCGCGCACGACGTTCGAACGCGAACTGGGTCGCAATGCGACCCCAATTCGGCAGTCTCGGGATTTTATTCGGGCACCGAAACGTGCCGCTCACCCCTTGCCTGATACGATTTTAAAACGGTCGTTTATCTTGTAGCCTTCGCCTGCACAGACCGCCGACACGTGGCATCGAAAGGCACCGCTTACATCCGGTGTCTTCCCGACATCTTCAACGGCAAAGGCTCCAGAACAGCAAAGGCTCCAGATGACCAACACCTCGTCTGCAAATTCTCCGTCAGCTTCCTCGATACCCGCCGACGATCCCGGCCGCGCCCTGACGGTGGCCGATCCCGACGATGCCGGCGTGCCGCATATCTCGGTGGCCGGCGGCACCTACACGATCCTGGTGTCAGGCGCGCAGACCGCGGGACGCTATTGCCTGGTCGACATGCTGGTTCCCGCAGGCGGGGGACCGCCGCCGCACCGCCACGATTTCGAGGAAATGTTCACGCTTCTCGAAGGCGAACTTGAATTCACTTTTCGCGGAAAATCGCAGACCGTAGGCGCGGGATCGACTGTCAATGTTCCGGCCAACGCCCCGCACGCGTTCAAGAACGTGTCCGGCAAGATGGCCCGCATGCTCTGCATGTGTACGCCGGCGGGACAGGATGAATTCTTCCTGGCGGTCGGATTTCCCGTCGAAGGCCGTACATCGCCACCACCGAAGCCGACCCCTGAAGAGATGGCCGAGAAAGGCAAACTGATCGCGGCGCTGCTGCCAAAATATCGAACCGAGATGGTGAAGACTTAAAGCGCGTCAACCGCTGCCTGTGACGACCTTTAGCGCTGGTCTAATGCAGGCCGGCGCGACGGAAGCCTTCCAGATAATGCTCCCGGTCGGCATCCTGCTTGATCGGCATTTCGCTTTCGATCCAGGCGAGTGAGACATTAGGCTGCGCGCGCTTGAGTTCGAGCAAGGCGGCTTTGGCCACATCGTGCTGACCCGCCATGCCGGCCGCCGCCGTCAGCACCCGGTGACAACCGACAAAATCGCCGCGTTGCCGGATGCCCTCGCGCGCGAGACGTGTCGCCTCATCATATTTGCGGCCGACAAAGTGGGAATAACCCGAGATGCCGCAAAAAACCGCAGAGAATGGATCGCGCGGAGACAGCTGCAGCGCGCGCTGTGCCGCCACACAGCCTTCCTGCCAGCGCCCGCAATACGACAATGTCAGGCCGTAGTAGGCCTGGGCTAGCGAGAAATTCGGATTTAGATCGAGCGCCGATTCGAATTCCGCCAGCGAATCCTCGAAGCGCCGCCGGAATAGAAACACGCTGCCGAGCGCCAGGTGAGCCCACGGATCCTCGCTGTCAGCCTGGATGGCGGCAAGCGCAGCGCGCTCGGCGATGCCAGCCATGCCGGCCATGTCCGACCATCCCATATGGGCGCTGAAGGTATAACTGGTGGCAAGCACCCCAAGGGCCTGACCGTAGGTGGGATCGATCGCAATCGCCTTTTCCAGCAGCGCCTGCGCGACGACGTTGTCCTGGCGTGTCACGCGCCAGTAATGCGACAACGCCCGCATCACGAGATCCCAGGCGTCCAGACTGTCCGGGGGCTTGCGCTGTGCACGGAAATTTTCCGCTGCATAAAGCTGCGGCTCGATCGCAGCGACGATGGCTTCGGTGATTTCGTCCTGCACGGCGAACACGTCCGCCAACTTACGATCGTATTTTTCCGCCCAGAGATGACTGCCGGTTGAGACGTCGTTGAGCTGAGCCGTGATACGCACCCGGTCGCCGCCTCTGCGAACGCTCCCCTCCAGGACATAACGAACGCCGAGTTCGGTCCCGACCTGATTCATGTGGACCGCCTTTCCCTTGTAGGTAAACGACGAGTTGCGCGCGATCACAAAGAACCAACGCAGCTTGGACAGCGCGGTGATGATGTCTTCGCTGATTCCATCGGAAAAATATTCCTGTTCTGAATCGCCGCTCATATTGGTGAAGGGAAGTACAGCAATGGCCGGACGTTCATGCGTTGTAATCGGTCGCGGTTCGCGGCCTTCTACGGCAGCGCCACCGGCATCGGCATTGTCCGCACCCGCCTCGCTCGTTTGAACTGAACCAACAAAGCGGAAGCCCTTGCGTGCCACGGTGCGGATCAGCTTCTGATCCTCGCCGCTGTCGCCAATCGCCTTGCGGGCCGCGTTGATGCGGCTGGTGAGCGTCGAATCCGACACCACGCGTCCAGCCCAGACCGAGGCGAACAGATCGTCCTTGCTGACGACGTGGTCCCGGTGAGCAAGCAGATAGATCAGGAGGTCGAATACCTGCGGCTCGACTGCAACCAGCTCACACCCCCGACGCAGCTCTCGTCGATCAGTGCTAAGCACATGATTTTCAAATATAAATTGCAATTAATGGCTCCAGAGCCGGTCAGTCTCCTGCTGCTCTCAGGCGATAATCAAGCCTTTCTCACGGACAAATCAACCCTGGCGCAAAGTCACGGGGCTTCGTCTGCGGCAGCGTCAGAACTCCCAAATTGCGATCGCGATCATCGCGTTCGGATCAGAGGAGAGAGATTATGACCCAAATCCCCGCCATCGGCGAAGATATCAAGGCTACTCGCGCCGCGAGAGCCGTAGCGTTTCTCTACGGGGTTATTTCCTACGCCATATTTTTTGTGACCTTCCTGTACGCCATCGGCTTCGTATCGGACCTGGCGGTGCCCAAGACGATCGATTCCGGCACGGTCGCGCCGACGGTCGAGGCGATCGTCGTCAACCTGCTCTTGATGTCGTTGTTCGCCGTGCAACACAGCGTGATGGCGCGCCGGCAATTCAAGAGCTGGTGGACGCAATACGTACCGAAGTCGGTCGAACGCAGCACGTATGTGCTGCTGGCCAGCCTCGCGCTCGTTCTCTTGTTTTGGCAGTGGCGTCCGATGACCTCCGTGGTCTGGGAAGTAACCGATCCGCCGGCCAGAACGGCGATACTGGGATTCTCGATGTTTGGCTGGCTAATCGTTTTGACCAGCACGTTTCTGATCAATCATTTCGAGTTGTTCGGGCTGCATCAGGTCACCAATAACCTGACCGGCCAGCCGATGCCGGCGCCGCGTTTCCGCACACCGCTCTACTACAAATTCGTGCGGCATCCGATCTATCTCGGATTCATCATCGCGTTCTGGGCAGCGGCGACCATGACGATCGGACACTTGCTGTTTGCCGCCGTGACGACGGCCTACATTTTTGTCGGGATCCTGCTGGAGGAGCGTGACCTCGTCGAGATGTTCGGAGACGATTATCGCCGCTACAAGCAGCGGGTTTCGATGGTATTGCCCTGGCGCAAGTCGGCCTGATCGACCAGGAATACGGGCGTGCCTTCGTGATTGACGAAGCGCCGGATCAAATCGAATATAAAGAAGCCGGGCTCCCGTCCGATCGCCCAAGTACGGAACAAGTACGGCAAACGTGCTGGGCGCCGGTCGCACGACCGTACACGACAAGGGAGGAACCGATGATCGATTCGAGCCGGCGCACTGTTCTTGCCAACAGTGCTGCCGCAGCAGCAGCAAGCGCGGTGCCGCAAGTATTCGCCCAAGGACCGGCACAGGCCCAGCCGGCGGGAGCGGTTGCGGGATTGCCCGATGGCGCCAAGGTCGGCTTCTACGAGAAGGGCAATGTCCGCATCCGCTACGCCGAGATCGGCTCGGGCTTCCCGCTGCTGGCGACGCCCGGCGGCGGCTTGAACTCCTGCATGGCCGTGTGGGCGCGTGCGGTGATCAACATTCCGGAGGAGTTCAAGGGTGACTTCCGCGTGATCACCATGGACCAGCGCAACGCCACCGGCGGCGAGTCCACCGGACCGGTACCGGTTGACGATCCCTGGGGCGCGTTCGCGAGCGACCAGCTGGGCGTGATGGACCATCTCGGCATCGACAAGTTCTTTTTCTTCGGCAACTGCATCGGCGGCCCGTTCGCGATGAAGCTGATGGAGAAGGCGCCGCAGCGCGTCACGGCCGCGATATTGAGCCAGCCGGTCGGGCACAATCCGAGGGTCCCGGATTACATGTACGACGCCGGCAAGACGGTCTGGGCCAAGGAGCAGCGCGAGCGCCAGCCCAACGTCTCGATAGAGACCATCGATAAATATCTGCACAACCTTTACCGCGTGCAGCCCGATTTCGTGTACAGCGTCTCGCGCGATTTCGCGAAATCATGCCAGACGTCGATGCTGGTCCTCCCCGATGACGTCGACGCCCATCCGCTGGTTGCTTCGATCGATGTCGCCTCGCTCTGCCCGAATGCCGAGATCACGGTGTTCCCGTGGAAGGAGCCGCCCGATCTGAAGGCCCGCACCATCAACCGCGCGCGCAACTTCCTGAAGCGGCATCAGACGGCGTAGGGTGGCGTGGCGCGATTGCGCCAACAATCGACGCGCCGCCATGGAACAAGCGGCACGGATAACGGTTGCCAAGCATCGAACTCAGGAAAAACAAGCCATGCGTGCTTTGATCCTTACGGTGGCAATTCTGGCCGTGTTGGCCAACGCCAATGCGGCTCAAGCAGGGCTGAGCACCACGCCCCGCGAAGCGGTGGCCTCCGCCGATACGGCCACCCCTCCCGAATCCAATCCTCCGGAGCGAGGCCGAACTGAACGGCGCGCCCATCATCCTCACCCCCGTGGTATTGGCGGCCCCATCGGCGCGATCGGTGGCGCGATCGGCGGATTATTCCGCAGGTAAATCATCCCGAGCGGCTATGCCGCTCAATCCGGCGGCCTTGCGGCGTCGGCCATGTCAGGAAGGTTCCCCGATCTTTCCTATCGGGCTGCCGCGAGCGTATATGACGGCAATTCCCCGAACGTCGAACAATACAGCTTCGAGAATTCGCCCATATGGTGAAATCCGTGCGCGAGCGCACTGGCCCTGACAGTCAATCCAGGAACTCCAGAGCGAAGCTGCCGCCTCACCATCCAGAGCCGTCTTAACCGCCAATAGTGCAAAGTTCCCGAGCCGCAGAGGGTCTGAGTTGCCGTTTGTATGGTGCGAGTTGACGTGCCGAGTTCATCCGAGAGTTGTTCACAGGACCAATTGGTCGTTGGCTGGTGCTGGATCAAATTGTCGATTTGATCAATGATTCTCTTGTAGCGACCAAGCGAACCATAGCGATCCCCATTCACGAGTTCCCCGAGGCGCGTCGCCCGTTCTATCGCCGCGAGCAACGTGTCCTCGGCGCTGACGCGGATCGCGGGAAGCCGGCTGGCTTCCGGGTCCTTGGCTGCCAGTTCAAGTGCGCCAGTGATCTGAGCCCGAAGACCAAGTAGTTCATACCGGGATAGGTTGATTAGTTGGTAGCCTCGGTCAAAGTGGAGCGACGGGCGACCTTGCCGCTCTTGCTCGATAGACAAGATAGCGACCAGCCTTCCTTCGGGTTCAAACACAGTACGTTGTTCGTTGCCCTTGAGCACCAGGACCGCCTGGCCGATCTGCTCGCCGTTAATACGCGCCGTAGACACGTCGTTCATTGGGATGACGAAGACGAGACGACCGGCCAGTTCGTATCCGTTGACGATACGTGGAAATGTGCGCACCAGCGATAAGGTGCAGGATGGCAATGCGAGCTCTGCACGCTGAATGGAAAAGTCACCTGCCGCAAGTGGCATGCTCGAAGCGCGAAGATACCGTTCGCTTTCGCGGAAATGGTCGATATCCGCATAGCTCACGAGATTGAGCGCTTCAGAGGGATTCAGTCGCTGAAAAAGCATTGCAGCTGGAAAATATTGGTTTCAAATAAGCTCGACCACAGTGCCCATGAAAGCTTGATATGTCGAGCAGGTAGAATTACGGGACTTTCCACACTGGAAACCGGCAATCCCATACTGTCACCGCTCAAGGCTTATCGCTTCTCGCAAGTCGCCCGCGCCGTGCATTTTGCGATAGAGTGGGCTGATGCCGTCAGGCGTCACGGGACAGACGAGTAGCGCGGGAAAAGGCCTGATGGCATTTCGTATCTTGATCATCGGTGGCACGGGGCAAGTCGGAGCCGCAGTGGTGCGCGCGCTCGCCGCGGAGCCCACCTGTGCTGAAGTCGTGATGGTCAATCGCAAACCGATTTCTCAAGTGGCTAATCCCCGTGTGCGGGCGATCACCCTGGATACGGCGGCAGCCCAGTTTCCCGCAGAGGTGACCCAGCTTGCGCGGAGCCTCGTTGCGCAAGGCGATCCCGTCTATGGCGCATCCTGCGTCGGCGTCGGCAAAGGCAGCATGAACTGGAGCGAGGAGCAATTAAAGGCGCTCGAAATCGGCGTGGTGGGCGGCTTTGCCCGCGGTTGCCGGGCCGGGGGTATCGCACGGTTTTCTCTGCTCTCGGCGGCGGGAAGCAGCGCGAAAAGCAGAATTCGGTATGCGCGGATCATGGGGTTGAAGGAAGAGACGGTTCAAGCAATAGGCTTCCAACGCCTCGCGATTTTTCGCCCCGGAATTGTCGCAGGCAACGCTCACACGCCGCGTTATGTAGCCTGGTTGGGGCGCCTGATTCCGGGATCGTTTGGCACGATCGAGCAGGACGATATCGGGCGCGCCTTTGTCGCTGAATTCATCAGCAACGCTGCCCCGAACGGGGTTGTGGTTCTCGAAAATGCGGCGACGAGACAGAGGTCTCGCGCTTTAAATATGCAAGTCCAGGGGTAGACAGGCCGCGGCCGTAAGGCACGTGTAAGCGACCGCTCGTAGCATCGCCTCCGGTGCCACGATTAGAACGGGGCTTCGCATGAGAACTATCGGCGCGACCTGCGTCGCCATCGGTGTTCTTTGGTTGACGGACGCTCTGCTGAACGACGGCCGCTACAGCCACGTCATCGAAAGCGCGATCATGAGTCTGATGGGAAGATAGTGGCCGGGCATGTCGGTTAATCGAGGTAAGCGGACACATTGCCTTTCGTCCCGACCGACTTCCGCTGACGATCCTGGCTGTGTGAAAACGCCGCTGCTTTGCTATGATTCTCTCGTGATTCTGCGGGGGAAGCTGATGAGGCGCTTCGTTGAGCAGGCGGATCGTGGGCAATGGATACTGTTGCCTGAATGCCTCGATGATTTCATTGACGAGAGTAACCCTGTTCGCGTGATCGACATGTTTGTCGATGCGCTTGATTTGGCTGAGATGAGATTTGAGGGAATTGAGCCGGCGGCGACTGGTCGACCATCGTACCATCCTTCGGTTCTCCTGAAGCTTTACATTTACGGCTATCTGAACCGGGTTCAGTCGAGCCGTCGGCTCGAACGAGAGGCCGGGCGCAATGTCGAGGTCATGTGGCTTTTGGGTCGGCTCGCACCCGATCACAAGACGATCGCAGATTTCCGCAAGGACAACGGCCTGGGGCTGCGCAAGGTCTGTGCGCGCTTCGTCGAACTCTGCCGTGAGATGGGTCTTCTGGCGACAGCGAGCGTCGCCATCGATGGGAGCAAGTTCAAGGCTGTAAACAACCGGGATAGGAACTTCACACGGGCGAAGGTGGAACGGCGTCGTGCTCAGCTGGAGGAGAGTGTGGCGCGGTATCTGAGCCAGCTTGACACGGCCGACCGGCAGGAGCCAACCGAAGTGCTTACTGCGAAGGTGACGAGGCTCAGGGAGAAGCTGACAAAGCTAAAAGGAGGAAATGGGCAAGCTTGATGTCTACGAGAAGCAGATGCACGCTTCGCCTGACCAGCAAATCTCGCTGACCGATCCCGACAGCCGTTCGATGGCGACGAGCGGTCGCGGCTCCGGCGTCGTCGGTTACAACGTGCAGGTCGCCGTCGATACCGAGCACCATCTGATTGTCACGCATGAGGTAACAAACAGCGGGTCAGATCGAGCGCAATTGGCCAACATGGCCAAGCAAGCGAAGGCTGTTTTAAAGACTGAGACGCTCAATGCTGTTGCCGATCGCGGCTACTTCAGCAGTCCGGAGATCCTCGCCTGCCACGAGGCCGGCATCACGGTGACCCTGCCCAAGCCGATGACTTCTAACGCCAAGTCGGACGGGCGCTTCGGCAAACAGGACTTTGTATATTTGCCGGAGGAAGATGCCTATCGTTGTCCGGCTGGGGAGCAACTGCCATATCGCTTTACTGGCGAGGAAGATGGCAAGCGGATAAGGCGCTACTGGACCACGGCCTGTCAAAGTTGTTCGCTCAAATCCCAATGCACGACAGGGCCAGAGCGACGGATTCCACGATGGGAGCATGAGCATCTGCTCGACGCTGTGCAGCAGCGCCTTGATGCGAACCCGCTCGCTATGCGCCAGCGTCGCGAGACCATCGAGCATCCGTTCGGCACGATGAAGGCGCGCATGGGGGCGACACACTTCCTAACTAAAACGCTTCCAAAAGTAGCCGCCGAGATGGCTCTCTCGGTTCTGGCCTATAACTTGACACGGGTCATGAACATCATCGGGATCAAACCGCTGATCGCTGCGATCGTGGCCTGAGACCGACCCGGTCCTGGCTTCTCACCGGCTTCACAGCGTTTTTACACGACCAAGATCCGAAGCGGACTTCCGGCCGACGGATCGCCATATCCGGAGGCCCAAGGGCCGTGTTGACAAGGGCCGTGTTGACATTGGGTTATGTTGATCTTCAAATTATCTCGTAATCGACTGAAAATCAGATTTAGCAATCGAAAGCCGCGCGTGACCATTGGCGCGGGACTGCCCACCAGATCGGAAAATGATGAGCACGACTCGGAAGCCGTTGCACGTCAGCTTCCACTGGATTTGGCTTATCGTTCTCATCGTAATGTTGGATCAGGGCACGAAACATCTTGTCGTCAATTCGTTGGAAGCCAACCGACCGATCGCCATCCTGCCATCGATCGATTTCGTGTTGTCCTACAACAAAGTTATCTCGTTCAGCTTTCTCCAATTCGCCGCCGACCAGCAGCGCTGGCCACTGGTCGGCCTATCCATCCTGGCGTCCGGGCTGTTGGGTTGGTGGCTCAGTCGCGTTCCGCGTGGCAAGCCGATCCTGGCAAAAGGCCTTTCCCTGATCCTTGGTGGCGCGCTTGGCAATATGTTGGACCGCGCCCGGATCGGTTCGGTCATCGACTTTGTACATGTGTATTACAAAGCTTGGTCGTTCGCCGTATTCAATTTCGCAGATGCGGCTATCACGGTGGGCGTCATCGCGACTATAGCGTCAACCTGTTTGGAGACGCCTGGCGCGTGTCCGGACAGCAAAGATAGGCAGGAGCATTTGTAACTCTCTGCATTTCCGGTTTTGGCACGAACCGGACCAACCGGGTCGGTACATTAATGTCCGTTGATCGGAGTAGACCGGAAGCGGGCCCGCCCAGGTTCAGAACGACGCGATTGATCCTGAACGCAAGTTTGAGCGGAATTCTGAATGTGCGCTGAGTTGCTAATTCGTCGCCCTTAGCGCCTTGATACTGTTTCCAACCTCAGTGGATCTAGTTTGAACTGGACAATGACCTGGTTTGCGCTCTTGCGTCTCCAAGAAAAAGGAGCGCGAGCGGGGCCAATGGTCCGATTAAAAATGCGATCCAAAACCAAACTCTGGACGATCTGGCGCGCTCCCGAGCCATCTCCGTGGAAAGCGGTATCGAAGCAATCGAAACGATCACAATAAGCCACCACATTTGGCTGTCTCCGCTTGTGTCGCATCTCTATACCACGGAATCGGCACCCAATGTCGGGCCTCCGCACAAAACAAGGCCGCCTGTGCTGGCGGCCTCTTTCGTTCGAAAAGGACATCTGCCATCTGTGAAGGTTTTCGGATGCCGGCCCCATGACGGAGGCGCGGCGGACACCGGGGGTGGCGTCCGCAAACCTCCAAGGGAAACCGCGGGAGGTGTGCAAGGTCTTGCGTCAGACGCTATGGGGATTTTGGCCCTTCTCGGAAGTGCTGTGGCGGCGGGTCCATGTCCGTTATGCGCAGAGAATTCGGACGTCCGCCAACGACCGCCGCCTTGCACGTTCAAGACGTCAGGGACATTTGGCCGTCCATAGGTCATGGTCTGAGTGTAGCAGGCGTCAAGCTTATTGCTGCTCGTGCGACGACGTCTTGGTCTTCGACGACGAGGCGAAAGCGTCCTTCACCGCGCTGGAGAGTTTCGTCAGCGTGCAGTACAGCGCGTCTTCGGCGCAATGCCGCGCCCGCTCCCGCTGCTCGGCCACACGGCGCGGGACGGGCAAGGGTACGCTGGTCGGAAGCAGCGCCAGCGGCGCGCCGGCCGGCTGACGCGCGGTTTCGATATCGACGCGCAGTTTCTCGTTCTGCTGTTTGGCAAGGGCTGCCGAAATCGCTTCGCGGCGCTGCGACTCGAGATAACCGATATATTCGCTATCGATCGCCTTGCGTTCGTCCGCGCTCGGATTGGGACCGGCGATGTCGAACTTCCGATCCTGCATGAAATCGTAATAGCTGTAGCCGCCGTCCGGCTTGCGCCGTCCCGCAAACCGCGCGCCGCAACCACTCATCAGATTGCCGGCTTGATCGCCGCCCAAACCCAGGGCCTGCGCCCGCTCGACACAATCTTCGTAATCGCGCGCCAAATCCGGCGATGACCCGCCGGGGAAAAGCCATACGACCAGGAGTGCAACGGAGGCAGCCGCGGCTGCAGCCGCCACCAGCCAGATCCGTTCGCGATTCCCTAAATCAAACATTCCCTCGGTTCCCCGCAGCACCCGATTCGAAATCCTGAAGGCTCGCCGACATCAGCGTTCCCCATGGACTTCAGACCGATAGAGATACCAGACCCCACCCAATACCGGCACCCACTTGAACCTTAAATTCGCAAAACGAGCGTGACGCCGCGAGCCCCTGCGATCGTCGAAAAGCGGGTTCCGATTCGCCCACTAGGCCGTCCGAATGAGGGTTTTTGCGGGCAGGATGAGGTTCATGTTGCAGCACTGCCACAACCCCTCGTTTTTTGGCGCGCGCATTTTCTCGCCATCATTGAGATGAGATCGTCCAGCATAGTGCGTTTGTCAGTTCGAAAAGGTGCGGCAATGCCTGTCAGGAAGATGATTGCAACGTTTGCTTCGGTCGCAGCAGCTGCCTGCGGTCTGTTTGCGTTCAGCTGGGTTGGCCTGGCGCTGCTCGGCTTTTAAGACTTTTAAGCCACACCTTCAGGCTCAAGCACGGCCCGACCGTGGCCAACCGGCCACAGTTAGAAATGGCCGATAGGCCACAAAAATAAAGGGCCGGCCGCCACAGATGGGATGGAAAGCCGCTGGGTGAGAGCCAGCTCCAGGGTTGCGACTCGGCAATCAGGCGAGTTCAGGCCGGCCGAGAAGTCGGTCTAAGAATCTAAGAATATGAATCAGTTCGGCAGTCGCCCGGTCGCCGGCCGGCAAACTGCCCAAACCTCAAACGAACTTCTTGAACGCGCTGTTGAGGTCGGCGAACGCGACCGCGATTTCGCTGCGGATCGATTCCAGTTGCGCGAAATGCCGGTGCACCTCCGCAATGCGCTGCTCGGCCATTCGCTTGTTGTCGGCGAACCCCGCCACGCGGGCAGCCAGCGTCTGGTTGCCGATGGTTTCGATGTCTTCGAGACCGGCGGTCAGTTCAGCATGTATGATGTTCAATTCCGCGATCACGGCCTGAACGCCTTCGCCGGGCGCGCGCAGCGGCGACAGGTCGTTTTGCGAATGGATCAGGTCTTTGCGGTAGCGATTGAGCGTGGTCAGAATTTCTTGCAACGCGCGCAGCCGGTTTCGGGTCTCGCCTGAAAATTGATCCAGCTCGGCCAATCGATCCTTGAGGCCCTTGCCGTCGGCGTCGGTTTCGACCTCGGCAAAGGCGGCCGCGAGATCTTCCTGACGTTTCTTGAATTCGGCCATGTCGCGGCGGATGGTGTCGAGTACGGCAAACGACGACTCGAGCCGGGCGATTCGCAGTTCCACGTCTTTCTTGCCGGTGTCGAGCGCCGCGACGCGCGCGGTGAGCACCTCGCCCTCGCCGGTCGTCTCCAGCGCCTCGATCGCCTTGACCAGATGATCGCGTGCGACCTGCACTTCGCCGAGTAACGCCTTGACGCCGCCGTCCGGCGCCTGCAGCCGCACCAGCTGGCTTTGCGAGGTCGATATCCCCTGCTTGAGCCGCGTCAGCAACGCAAAGGCGTCTTGCAGCGCCTGGTGTCTGGCCTGAAGCGGCGCGGTCTTCTGGTCGAACTCCTTCAGCGCATCGATGAAGTTGTTGTTGTCGTCGTCGGTCTCGATCTTGTCGAGCGAGCGGGCAAGCTGGCGCTGGCGATCCTTCAACTCTTCGAACACCGGCTCGATGGCGCGGCGCTTTTCGGCGACTTCGCCGATCTGCTCGCGCAGCGCCTGCTGGCGGCGGCGGACGTCCTCCAGCCGTTCCTTCATGTCGACGGCTTCGTTGCGCCCGCGCTGCAACACCAATCGCGCCTCGGACTCCGCCAACTGCTTGTGAACGGTGGACAGCACATCCTCCGGATCGTTGATCTGGAGATGGGCGACCGCCGCGTCGAAATCCTTTTGCGAGGCGGCCGCCAATACGGCGCCCTTTTTTGCACCCAGAATGCCGCCCTGCATCGCGCGGGCTTCCCGTGCCTCACGCGTCAAGCGATAGGACTGCCAGAGCGTCGAGGCGGTCAGCGCCAGCGCCACCAACGCGATCAGGATCGCGGCGACCTGCTGGGTCGGCGACAAGGCCTGGAACGCCGCCGGCAGGAGAGCCACGTCGAAATGAAAAGCGACGCTTGCGAGTACGACGGTTGCGGCCAGCAGCACCAGCCACGCCAAGAGACCCCACATCGCAAATCCCCAAACTCACACTTCTAACCCGGCCATCAGGGATGACCGGTCACTCAAAAGGACGCCGGCCCAAAAAAGAAGGCCGGCAGGGGTATTAAAGCAATTAGGGGACATCAATATCGGGCCACAGCGGGCCCGGCAATGCTGCAGAGGATAGCAAATCGGCGCCGGAAGGCGCCAAAACCCCTTAAAATCGAGCCTGGGACGGAACGTCGCTGCCCGTCTGGGTCAATGCCGTGTCGAGGCCGCTGGCGAATTCGCACCGATGAAGCGGTCGTGCCCGGCCTCCGTCGCATCGTCGGCCGGAAACATGCATTCGAGCCGCAGCTCCTCTGACGTGACGGTCTGCGGCGTGCCGACCGTGGTGATCATCGAAAAATAACTCAGCCTCGTGCCGTCCTTGACCAAGGTGATCGGGATCATCGGCAGGGTGTCGTCGGGCGACGGCGCGCGCCATTCGGCCTTGACGCCGGGATACTGCGACAATTCCGCGAGCAACGTCCTGGTCTTTTCGTCGATGACGCGGCCGAGCGCTTCCCGGTAGACGCGCGCGAGCAGCCCGCGTGCGACCTGCGGCCAGTTCACGACGAACGGGCGCATGCCGGCTGGATCGAACATCAGATGCAACAGATTGCGTGGGCCAGGCCGCCTGGCCATATCGATGAAGCAGTTGAAGAGCTGCGGTGCGGCATCATTGGTCATCACCACGTTCCAGTGCCGGTCCATGACGACAGCCGGAAACGGCTCATGCTGACGCAGCACGCGTTGCAAGGCCTTGCTGATGCTGTCCATGACCGGCGCCTGGAGCGACGGGCCCGAATATAGCGGCGCATAGCCCGCGGCCATCAGCAGTTCATTGCGTTCACGCAAGGGCACGTCGAGCGCCTGGGCAAGATCGAGCAGCATCTGGCGGCTCGGCGTGCTGCGGCCGCTTTCGATGAAACTGATGTGCCTCTGCGAGACTCCGGCATCGAACGACAGATCGAGTTGGGTCTTGCCGCGAACATCCCGCCATTGGCGCAACAGCACACCGGCGGGATTGGCGGCTCGTTTTCCTTCGCTGATCACAGCGTTCATGGTCGACCGGTCCTTCGTTTGATCTTCTACGCGTGAAGGTCCTTGGATCAGGGGCCAACGCCCTGATCCAAGACATCACGAGAAAGCACCATTCCCAGAGATTATTCAAAGGCACCATTCTGGTCCCCTCTTGTCTCGTCCTTTCGCGAAAGGGCTTCTCGGAACTAGCCGAAGGCTGTCGGACCCACCGCGCCGACCCAGCGGCGCACCTTGGTGTTGTCCTTCTCGTCCATGTAGAAGAAGTGGGTCATGGTCGGATGCACGGTCGCATCCGGCTTGCCATCCGGCGTCATGTCGACGACCCCGCAAAACACCTTCAGCGAGCCGCCGTCCCAGTACTCAGTGACGTGATGCAGCGCCGTGAAGCCGGTGTCGACGAAGGCCTTTAAGTTGGCGCGGATCGCTTCGCGTCCCTTCCAGTCCGCCACGCCCAGGTTGCAGACGGCATCTTCCGCAAAACAGTCAAACCCCTTGCCGAAGGTTTTGTCGTCGATCTCCTTCCACATCTCGAGCAGCCAGTTTGGCGCTTCTTTTTTCGTAAATACGACTTGCATGTCTCGCTCCTGATCTTGGCTCTTGGCCCGGCGGCGGTGACCCGCGCGCCAGTGAATGATCAGGAAAATAGCGAGCTGGCGGCTCGGCTCAATTACATCGGAGGTAATAGCCCGGCCGCGCAGGCGTAGATTTACGGGGGATTAGAACGCCACGCCAATCCGCATGCCGCGCCGCCAGACCACGCGGCTTTTTTTCTTGACGCCGCCGTGGAGCAATTCGAACCGCTCCGGCAACGTCACCGTGGGAGAGACCTCGAGACAGGCACCGCCGCGCGAATAATCGACCAACCGGCAGGCGACGGGCGGAGCTTTCGCACCCACGATGATCTGCGCTTTTGCAGCCTCGCCGCTCGCGGGCGCAACGCGCGGGAAAAGCCGCTTCGGTTTGGTTTCGACTGCCATGCCCCATGCTGTGCCCTACCCGGTTACAGCATTGTTAAGCTAGCGATCGCGGGACCCGCACGCGTGATCGGCAACCTTAACGGCAGCCTTGGCCCGGGCAATTTGAATCAAAGCCGGAAAGCCGGCGCGAACGCGCGCTCGTTCAAGTTTTAGCGAAGGCTCGAACATGGCCTTAAGGCCCGCTCGCGCAGACTGTATCGCGATATTAATACGATATTTCCAGCCGGGGGCGCTCATGATCGACGACAAAGTCAGAATCAAATGCACGAAGTGCTCGCAAATCTTCCGCGAGCGCGCGCAACGGGTGCGCCCGGGTTTTCAGACCAATTGCCAACACTGCAATCGCCTGATCACCTTCGACATGACGGTGGATGACCGCAATGTCCGCAAGGCCCTGATCAGCGCCAAGGAGATTCGTGCGGTGCTCGATGAGGCGCGGCGGGCCGCCGCCGTCGCCCAGCAAAGCGCCCCCGCCCCGGTGATGGACCGCAGCCAATATTAGAGAGTGCGTTGCAGCGGACACCGCCGCGAGGTCTTCGCGCGGGCGGGCGCATGGTAAATTTCCGGTTGCTGCAGCTATAAATTCGAGCGCTATTAACTACGCCAAGCGGAGAAATGTCCGTGTAACGACGGATTAAACTGCCCCGGGGCGATAAAACACGCTCGAGTTGCGCGTTTTCGCCTGGGGGCTTGGGAAAAATGATCGTGCGCGGCAAATGGCTGCTCTGGATGCGGGCTTTCCTGCATTCGGCTGCTATTGCAGGCGTGGTCCTGATTGCCGCGAGCTGGTTCGTCGCCGCCTACATCTCCTCCGTCGAACGCGAGAAGGCGGTCGAGGAAGCGACGAAGCAATCCGACAGCCTGGTGCGGCTGTTCGAGCACGACACCATCGAAACCGTCAACCGCTTCGACCGCACGCTTTTGCTGTTGCGCAAGAGTTTCGAGGACGATCCCGCCTATTTCGATCTGCGCAAATGGGCGGGACAGACCGCGCTGATCAGCCAGGAGGCTTTCCAGCTCTCCTTGATCGACTCCGACGGTTACCAGGTCGCGACGACGCTGGACTATAACGGTCCGCATCTTTACGTCGGCGACCGTCCACACACCCGCAAGCAACTGGACGCCACCAACGATGAGCTGATCATCAGCGAACCGATTTTGGGCCGGACCTCGAAGCGGCTGTCGATCCAGCTGTTGCGGCGGCTTCGCTATCCCGACGGCAGTACGGCCGGCGTGATCCTGCTCTCAATTGATCCCAATTTCATCGAACCCTTCGCCAGCAGCGTCGATCTCGGCAGTCACGGCGGCCTCTCGATGCGCAATACGGCCGGTGTGATTCTCGCAGCCAAGGGGTTCTCGACCGAAACCATCGGCGTCAAACCGGCTCGCCAGATGCTGTCCAGCGAATTGGCGAAGTCCTCCTCTGGCCACTATTGGGGGCACGGCAATATCGACGGCACCATTCGGCTGATCGCCTACCGCAAGTCTGACCGCTTCCCATTGATCTTCACGGTAGGGCTGTCCGAAGACAGCATCCTGAGCGAATACCGTCAGCATCGCACCGCCTATCGGTTGGTGGCTTCGATCGTCACCTTGTTTGTCCTGGTCGGCATCAGCTTTGCCGTCCGCTACCAGATCAGGCTCGACCGCAGCCAGGCCGATCTCGAACTGGCGAATACGCGTTTCACCGCCGCCCTTCGCAACATGTCGCAGGGTCTTTGCCTGTTCGATCCGAACCAGCGGGTGGTGGTTGCCAACGCCCGCTATGCGGAGATCTACCGCCTGCGCGAGGACCAGATAAAACCCGGCACCAGCTTGCGGGAAATCTTGCAGGCACGCGAGGACAGCGGCACCGGCTTTGTGATCGACCCGGACGACTATGTCCGGGTCAATGTCAAACAGGCCACCGAGACCCAGGAGCTCGCCGACGGGCGCGTGATTTCGATCAAGCGGCAGCCGATGTCCAACGGCGGATGGCTGACCACCCATGAGGATGTCACGGCGGAGAAACACAGCGAAAAGCTGCTCGCCGAAAAGGCAACTGAACTCGAGGTGATGAACACGCGCTTTTCGACCGCGCTCGACAACATGGCGCAAGGGTTGTGCATGTTCGACGGCGCGCAACGGCTGACGGTCTGGAACGACCGTTACGTCGAGCTTCTCGGCATGCCGGCGCATCTGTTGAAAGTCGGAACGCCGCTTCGCGAGATTCTCACCGACCGGGTCGCCCGCGACATGCGGCGAACGATCGACGATCCCTCGGTCAAGCTGAGGGTAACGGAGCTGTTGATGCTGGCGCCCGATGCCTCCCGGGTCGACCAATTGTCCGATGGCAGATTCGTGATGCTGACGCGCCAGCCGATGGCGGGCGGCGGCTGGGTCACGCTGATCGAGGACATCACCGAACGGCGGCGCGCGGAGGCCGAAATAGTCCATCTGGCGCGGCATGACGTGCTGACGGGGCTCGCCAACCGCGCGGAATTCAACGCCCGGCTCGAAGAAGCAAGCCGCAGGCTGATTCGCAACGGCGGCAGCGTCACCGTGATGATGATCGACCTCGACAGGTTCAAGGCGGTCAACGACACGCTCGGCCATCTGGCCGGCGACCAGCTGTTGAGCGAGGTGGGCCGCCGCCTGCAAGCAAGCGTGCGCGACATCGACGTGCTGGCCAGGCTCGGCGGCGACGAATTTGCGATCATTCAGGAAGGCGGCGCCGATCAGCGCGAAGGCGCAGTCGCCCTGGCGCTGCGGATCATCGGCGCGATCTCCGTCCCCTTCCATCTCAACGGACAACTGGTGGAAGTCGGCACCTCGATCGGGATTGCGATGGCGCCGGAAGACGGCGTCGAGCCGGACGAACTGCTCAAGCGCGCCGACCTCGCGCTCTACAGCGTCAAATCCTCGGGCCGCAACGACTTCTGTCTGTTCCGCATCGAAATGCTGGAGATCGTCCACACCCAGCAATCGGCGGAGCGCGAACTGCGCGAGGCGATCGCGCAAGGCCAGTTCGAGCTGTATTACCAGCCGGTGGTGGACGGCAAGACGCGCGAGCTTCGCGGCGTCGAGTCACTGGTCCGCTGGCGGCATCCGGACAAGGGCATGATCGCGCCGGATCACTTCATTCCGCTCGCCGAATCCACCGGCCTTATCGTGCCGCTCGGCGAATGGATTTTGAACCAGGCCTGCGCGGACGCCGCCAACTGGCCCGCGCATGTCAAGGTCGCCGTCAATATCTCGGCGATCCAGTTCAAGAAGGGCAACCTGTTCGAGGTCATCCTCGGCGTGCTGGTGGAGACCGGCTTGCAACCGGAGCGGCTCGAGCTCGAGATCACCGAGACGTCGCTGCTGGAAAACCAGGAAGCCCATCTGACGACCATCCGGCAGTTGAAGAATCTGGGTCTGTCGATCGCGCTCGACGATTTCGGCACCGGCTTCTCGTCGATCAACTATCTGACGATCTTTCCGTTCGACAAGATCAAGATCGACAAGTCCTTCACCAAGGGCATTCTCAGCCGCGCCGACTGCAAGGCGGTGGTGGCTTCCACACTCGCGCTGGCGCAAGGGCTTGGCATCGTCACAACCGTCGAAGGCGTCGAGACCGAAGAGCAGTTCGAATATATGCGCAACGCCGGCGTCGAACTCGCGCAAGGCTATCTGTTCGGCAGACCGGTGCCGATTGCCGAATTCGGCCGCGACAACGCGCCGATGCTGACCCCGCTGGTCGCCTGAAACATTTTCAAGTTCTCGGCGGCGAATGACACGCCGTTCTGCTCTTTCCGCTTTGGCGGCATCGGCGATATTCCTCGGCACGCTTTTCAAAGACCTCTCTGGCCGCTGAGCTTGAAAGCCGGGCCATCTGTTCCGCCAGATCGCGATCGACCTGGAAGTGTTGATAATCGATCGGGTTGTGCCAATCGCCTCCCCAGATCAGAAAGCCGTTATCGGCAAAGACATCGATCACCTGTTCCGCCATACCGGGCCTGATATCTTTTCTATCCAAATACGTCTTGCCGCCATCGGGGGAGACGCGACGCGACGCGCCGATGCCTTCCAGGAATGGATTCTGAACCGGGTTCAAATCGATCGCGAGACCGTAAGCGTGCATCGACAGGCTTGTCCGGCCCGATACCACGCGATCGTTAAAGGAGGACGTGTTGTTGTCCGCCATGGAGGCGTCATCGTCGCCGTCGTAACGATTGACCGGCAGCACTTTCGCGAGCGGAAATCGAAGCTGCAAAAGCCTGTCGAAAATCCTGGCAACACGGGCTGCGACCGCATCCAGTACGATCATCTCGCCGTCGCCGTGCACGCGCCCGTCGAAACCCAGATAGCTGAATTTGACGCTTGCCAGCCGCTCGCAACCGACCGGGCCATGTCCGGTGAGCGTCTTGTGGTTCTTCATGTCCTTGCAAAAAGCGTTTGAGATCGGGCTGACCTCCGCCGGACTTGCCTCTGCCGCGTTCGCTGCGACCGGCACACACTGAAGCAGTGCCAGGAAAATAAAACCAAAGGCAAAAAGCAAAGGAAAGACCGTAAAGCGGCGCCTGAACAGGTTGAGGAGCATTCCGCTGAAGAACAGATACATGACGCACCACCCGGCGCGGCGGCGGCCGAATGGCGCGCCGTGCGCAATCTGGAATGCGAGGTGTAGCTCCGGACCCGAATGGGAGGAAGAGCATCGCGCTGTTGCGTCGGAATTTCGTCGAGGGGCGGCTGGCTTCGCCCCTTTCACAGACCAGAACGTATCGCTATTTTAGCCAGGCTAGTCCTTGAAGGAGCGTCAGATGCCGTCCGACGATTCCCGATACTGGTTTCCCGCGAAGCGCTATGGCTGGGGTTGGGGCATTCCCGCCACCTGGGAAGGCTGGGTTGTCCTGACCGGCTTTTTTGCGTTGGTGATCGCCGGGGTTTTCCTGGTGCCCCCGCACCAATCGCCCGTCGCATTCGTGGCCTATGTCATCGCGCTGTCGGCGGTCCTGACCGCCATTTGCTGGTGGAAGGGCGAACCGCCGAGATGGCGCTGGGGCGACGATCGTTGATCGAGGCGAGCCGCGCCGATACTCACTGCGGCTTGCCGCTTGAACTTTACGTCTTATTCCCCGAACGGCACCATCGCGCCAAGCCGCACCGTCAGCAGTTCGACGTCACTGACGGCGACGTGAGGCCCCTGTCGCGTGCCGGCCGGCGTGGTCCAGAAGGTGCCGGGTTCGCAAAGCCTGCCCCCGGTCTCAACCGTACCCGACAGCAGCTGCACAAACTCATCAGCCGGGTGGGTGTGAACGGGGATGATCGTGCCGGCGGCGAGACGCGCGCGGTGGATCGAACCTTGCGGCACCGGTTCGGCGAGCGGCATGCGTTCGACGCCCGGCAGCGCCTCGATCATAAGCCAGGCGGCCGCGCCCGGATCGATGAAAGGCTGACGGTTGGTCATTTCTGCGGTCTAACAGGGAATCAGAACTGACCGGGCTGCGCGGGCGCCGACGGATAATCGTGGCGCAGATTGTTCGGATTGTTGCGCGAGAACAGATCCTGTCGCAGCACGCCGGGCGCCACAAAGTCTCCCCATGCGGGGGCCTTTCGCGCGGTCACCACCGGCTTCGGACGCCAATCCTGCGCGACTGCGACGCTAGGGGCGAACACACACAGGATTGCCAGGATACGAATCGGTTTCATTCACGCTGCTCCTTGGGGCCGGCTGATTTGCTCGTGGCTATATAGGCCCTCAGTCACGAAAAGCCGAGACAAAAAGGCTTTACCGGCTATTGCCTTTTGTCAGTTCGAAATGTCGGTTCATCGGCCTTCGACAACAGAAAAGGCGCGAGCGTTCGCGCCGCATGGCGCCGGTTCAAACCAACTCCATCCGCAAATGTCGTCCCACAGCTTGGGCGGCGCGGGTAAGGGTTCCAAGCGTGACGGACTCGTTATCGGGGTCAAGCAAACGGTCGAGCTGGGCGCGGCTCGTTTTCATGCGTTTCGCAAGACTCGATTTTGACAATCCCTGGTCTTGCATCAGCGCATCGAGCTGTCGCGCGATCACGCGCTTGATCGCGCGCGCAGTGACCTCTTCATAGACTCCTTCCTTTTTCAGGAAATCGTCAAACGACGACCCGATCCGGCCTTTCTTTTTCATGTGATGTCTTTCTTTCGTTTCAACGCCATCTCGATATCCGCGGTGGGTGTCTTTTGGGTCTTCTTGATGAAACCATGCAAGAGGACCAGTTGGCTGCTCGCGATGCAGAATACGACCCGCGCGATGCGGCCGCACGAGAGGTCGCTGCGAACTTCCCAAAGACCTCCGCCAAGCGAACGGCATAGCGGCATCCCGATCGGCCAGGAAAACTCAACGTCTTTGATGTCTTCGCCGATGACCTTGCGATCTTCCTCCTGCAAAGATTTGAGCCATTCCCGAACTGGTTCCCGGCCGGAGGGGAGCTGGAAAAAAGCCGCGGGCAGTCGTTTCACAGGCCGCTCGTCACACGAGAATGTACCAATTTTGGTACAGATAAACAAGCAGGAAAACTGCCACCTGCCTCACGGAGGCAGGCGCCATTTTCCGATGCTCTAATTCAGCGGCAGCCAGACGATCTCGCAGGCCATGTTGCAGGTGTTGCAGTGCGCCGGCTGGGCGAAGGTGTCGGCCAGCTCCCATTCCTGCTTCTCGTTGCTCCATTGCGCGGTCGCCTTGGAGAGGATGTCGTCGGAGCGGCAATGGCCGCAGACCGGCGTCGCCCGCGTCGACACCACCGTGCGCAGCCGCGTCTCCTGCGGGCGCTCCTGATTGTCCTGTTTCGAATGAAACGGGTTGGAAAGAAGGTGATGCGTCATTTTACGAAAGAATCCCAGTCTAACTACCCCACTTTGAACTTAGCGCAGCCGCCGCCAATGTCTTCACCCGAGATGAATTATGGCTTTAATAGCTGTGGACTGTGTTTGGAGAGTCACGGCTCGCCTCGACGCGGCGCAAACCGGGAGCAAGCGCGACCCGCGCCGTGAACTTAATGCCGCGTGGTTGCGACCAAGCAAACGCATGCGTCATCCAATCAGCGGGAATCATCCATGCTTCAGCGCGAAATCCTCTTATGCGGCTCACTTGCGGTACTCCTGCTCTCGACCGCCCCCGGTCTGATCACTCCCGGCTTGATCGCCCCCGCTTTGGCCGAGGACAGCAAGACCAGCCTGTTCAAGATCGTCACCGTGAAGGACGAAATCGTGATCGGCCTTTCCACCGACGAGCTCATGGCGCTCGGCGGCTCGGATGCCAGCGCGGTTGCACATGCGCTGGCCCAGAAAGGTGACATGGCGGTGTGGCAGTACAATGTGCATCGCGGGGCGAACGGTGAATTGCAGCAGGCACCGACCGCCAAAATCGGGCTGATCGCCAACTCGTCGCTGCGGGTCGAGCCCTACACCACGCCCTATGCCATCGTGCCGCATCAATAGACTCTCGCTGCACTTCTCGCCGGTCCTTGCCAGCCATTTCCATGACAAGATTCGGCGGCTCCGGCCAAGGCCGGCTTTCTACGGAGAAGAGCGATTCGGCAAGGGAGCGTGAGGTCGACTTCGAGCGGCCGCAACAAAAACCCCGCGGGAAGCCGGGCTTCCTGCGGGGGTCATGCACCAGGTGTCATCCGCTTTCCCCTCTGAGCAGGGGATTTCGGCTATTTCAGCGAGGAGTTGATGCTCGTGAAGTTGGTATTCAGCGTGGAGCCGAGACCGTTGACTGCCGCGATAATGGCAAGCGCGATCCCGGCCGCGATCAGGCCGTATTCAATCGCGGTTGCGCCGGATTGATCGGCCCAAAACTTCTGAAGAATGTTCCGCAAAGTCCGCCTCCGTGTGAGCAAGAGATGCCCGCACGCCGGCATTTCCATCGCCACCAGCGCGCGCACCCGTAGATCTACGGGGCGCTCTCTAAGGTTGCATTAAAGGGGCGATGCACAATTTTAATCGAAAGTGTGTTTCACGCACCCGCAAGCAGGGCGTGCAAACGGTCACTCCGTAACAAATATCGGGAAACATGGGGAATTTTGGAACCGGCCAAACGTCGCGGTTCCAAAGGCCGCCATCTCGCGGTTTCAGATCCGAGAGCCCAGATCCGGAAAAATGGTTACTGGCTGGCTAATTGCGCCGGCTGGGCGTGGAACACGCCGGCTCCCGACACCTGCGAGGCGATCAGAAAGGCCGCAACCACGGCCGGCACGCTGATAAGTCTCAGGAATTGATCAACGGAAAGCATGTTCGACGTCCCCCAAGGATTAAGTCGACACCCGCCAAACGCGCCCACCAAATTGGCAAAAGGTCAGAAACGCGCCGCTACAGTCTGCTGGCTTGCAAGATCTTGGCTTGTCAGGACCTGATCGGAGACCACCGCTCCGGAGATCGCCAGCAGCGCCAAGATGGTTATGACCGTAATGGTTTGCATTTGGTTAACGTCGCGCCGGATTGTGGCCGGAAATGTCAGAGTTCTGTCCCTTTTCGGGACAATGCCGGGATATGAGTGTGGCTTTCCGGAGCCTGCGGTGTCTGGTTGCCTGCACGGCCAAACCCCTCGTGGTGAGGAGGCGCGGGAGCCAGAATAAGCTGAGCCACTGCCATTACCTCCCCCAGAATGGGGGGAGGTCGGCGCGCTCGAAGCGCGCTTGCGCTTCGGAGGCGAGCCGGGAGGGGGTCACTTGCCCTGTCGACTTGTAAAATCGACCCCGTCCTCATCCCTCCTCCTTTCAGGGGGAGGGCGCAGTTGGAGCGGATGCTGAACGGCCTCTAATGCCCGCCGCGGGCGATGAAGATCTGCCAAAAACCGATCACGATCTCGAAGCCGATCAGAAGCACGACGATGATCTCGAGCCGCAGCGAGCGGCGGGTGTCGATGATGTCGGCGAGCGTATCGGCGGTGTCCGACACCACCTCCAGCTTACGGTTGAGCGTCTCGACCCGCCCGATCAGCTCATATTCGTCTTCCAGCCGCGCATAGAGCCGCTCCAGGTCCGGCCGGTCCCATAGCGCATCGGGCTTGTCGGTGATCGCGACCCGGCCGGAGACGTTGTGCTGCACCAGGAGCGCCTCGCCGATCAGCCGCAGGATGCCGCGACGATCGCGGGATACTTTTCCGGAAGACGCCAGCTCCCGCACAAAGGGCTCGATGGTTTCGAACACTTTCGCCACATCGCGTTCGTCATGGGCGAGCGCAACGCTTTTGGCGAGCACGTCCGACACCACCAAGAGCCGCGCGATCGACATGTCGCGCACGTGGATCGGGCCGCCCGAGCCCACCTGATCTTCGGTCTCGCCCAGGATTTCGACGGTGGCGGCTTCCTCTTCCGGTGGGGTCAAGCGCCCGCCGATGCGCGGCAGCAAACGATCGAGAAAGGCAGCCTCCTCCTCCATCGTCATATTGAGGAACACCACCGCGCCGTAGCGAAACAGCACCGCGACGCCGTCGTGGCCGGCCCGCAGCGCCAGCGGCACCGCCGACAGGGCTTCCTTTTCGAAGCCAGCAGTGTTGATCCGCTCGCCGACATTGAGCGCATGCGCGGTGACGCGAGTGAGTTGCGGCTGGTTGCGAAAGGTGGAATTCGTCATGTCGGGGGCGGCCTGAATGAACAGGCCAAGCCTAGCAGCATCAGCGCAAGTACGCGCTCGTCAATTCAGGCCTCAGTTGTCATTCCGAGCCGCGCCAGCGCGAACTACGATGTGCAGTTGCACATCGTAGAATCTCGAGATTCCGGGTCTGGTCCGGAGCCTGTCATCGGGCGCGCAGTCGCGCGACCCGTTGGGACCATCCCGGAATGACGCAAAACTGACGTTCAGCACTCTTATGATCTGCAATTCACCGTTACGCCCGCGGGGTGATCCGCAATTCGACCAGCGCGATGCGTTCGAGCACGCCGATGTCGCACTCGCCACGGCCGGCGGTGTGCAGGATCGATTCAGCGAGATGATGGACCTGGGTCGCGGATACCGGTTCCGGCAGGCTCGCGATGGAAGCCTCCAGTGCGAGCGACATGATCTCGATCACTTCAGGGGAGTACACCACGTCACCACCCGAAAAGTTCTGCATAGTCGCCGTCACGCGCCAGTTACTCCAGCGCCTGTTCCGGCGGCGCGCCTTGAACCGTTGATCCAATCAATAGCCAATCAATCGCGCGCGAGCGCGGAAGTTCCCGCGCGCAACGTATGCTTTGTAACTTAGGAACCCGGTAGCCTGATGGATTCCGATATTCCTCACACGAAACTGTGCCGCAGTCGCAACAGCGACGCTCTGTCACGCAAACTTCGCGATTTCCGACTCCATTCCTTCATCCATCCTATATATGATGACCAACATCCGGGGCTGAGCGCATTTGATCCTTATCCCTTATTCTACCCGGAAGGCCGCTGGTTTTTGCCAGCGGCCTTTTCGTTTGAGGTCGCAAAACCGTAAATCAGCGCCAGGCGATCGAGGCACTCGCGAAAGCGCTTGGCGAAATAATCCATCCAGCGCTGGCCGCGTTGGCCGATCTGTTCCATGGTCAGCCCCTGCACCAGTACCTCATGCACCAGCATGATGCCGTCGGCGCCGAGTTCGCGCTCGATGCGGTTGAGCCGCAGCACCGCGCGTCGCTGCCGCTCGGTGATCGGCTCGCGCGATTGCCCGCCGTCGACATATTCGCGGGTCGGATCGACCGCGCGAGGGCCGCGCTCGGCCTTCTCCCAATCGTCCTGAAAGGCGCGCCCGCCGCGATAACGCGCCTCGTCGATCTGATGATGGCTGTGCAACCGCCACAACGGATCGTTGCGGATCGAGCGCAAAGCGACGATCTTTTCGCCGGGTTCGAGCGCGAGCGGATCGTCGATCTCGACCGCCGCCACTTGCGCATTCAAGGGAAGATCCCGCGCCCGGCGGTCGTGAACCTTGGTGCTCTTTCGAATTCGGGTGCGTTTGGCGCGGGACATGGCCGAGAACTCCTTTCGTGATATTTTTTGGCTCAGGACGTTTTGCGCGCGACAGATGCGGCAAGCTCCGCGCTGACAAGTATGGCTTTGCTTGCTTTCGTCGCGGGAGACGCTGCGTCGGACTTCACACCCTCCTTGTCGCCGGCTGACTTCGAAGAAAGATTCTGATGTGAGTGTTGGTATGAGTGGTTGGCGCCCGCTAATGCCTCACTCGACAAGCTGACAGCAATTGCTGGCGGCAATGAACGGCACGCGAGGCATTTTCGAGTTTCATGCGGGCCAGCGCCGAACCGAGCCCGCCTTTTTGGCCGGCGATGGCGCGCTTCTCCGACAGCCGCACCATGCGTTCCAGTTCGGCATCGATCCGCTTGTGTCGCCAGCCATCGTGGAAGAAATCCTGCGGGATCGGCCGGTAGTCGCACCAGGTCTTGAACGACAGTTTGGTCATCTTCGACAGTTGGCGGTCGTCGTCGGGCAATTCGCCCTTGCGCCAGTAATGCATCATGAGAAGCAGATAGGCGCCATGCTGCGCCGTGGTCAGAACCGGTATCGCCGAGATAGTCGCCGACATAAAGCGGCATCCACGGTCGCTTCATCCGGCGCGGCCGCCATTCATGGAAGCCAGCAAATGCTTGAGCGCGGCGAACCATGCGACTCACAACGTATCAGCGCGGCCAAATGCGCGAGGCGAAGCCGCCGCGGGAGAACCTTCAACCTTGCGAGCATAAGATCAGCCGTACCGTTCATGCCGCCTCCACGCGCCGTAACGCTGTCTTGGCGGGCGGGCGCTTCTTTCAGGGCGCGCGCCGCGCGCTCGCGCATCGGAACCGAGAGCTCCAGGCGGCGGGCGCGGCCGATCGCGGCATTGCGGGTATAGGCCGTGCCGAACCGTTCATTGAACGCGCGGGCGATTTCCGCAAACGACATTCCCTTTTCCAGGCAGTCGCGCAGCGCCACGGAGTGCGCTTCCTCCCATTTTGATTGCATTGTTTATTTCTTAAAGTTTGCAGTTGTGTTTCTTTATTTCGGATATTCCGAATTATGTCAAGCTTGATTTCGGATAATCGGAATTGGTAGGGTGCAGCCAGATTCGGTGTCGACGGGAGCCGACCATGCTGGATGTCAAGATGATCGAGCGGGGTCTGGCGAAGCCAGGCAAGACCAAGGGCGGCCTTGCGGCCGCGATGGGCGTGCGGCCGGGCGCGGTGTCCGAGATCCTGTCCGAGACGCGGCTGATCAAGGCGTCCGAGCTGGCGCCCATCATCGATTACCTCGAACTCAACGCGGTGCCGATCATGGGACGGGTCGGCGCCGGCGCTTCGATCGGCCCGGAGCTGGAGCAGATGCCGCCCGAGGGCTTGGGCGAAGTCGAACTGCCGTTCCCGATCGCGGAGGAAACCATCGCGTTTGAGGTGGTCGGCGACTCCATGCTGCCGAAATACGAAAATGGCGATATAATCGTGGTTTATCGCGACCAGCGGCATCCATTGACGAGCTTTTATGGCGAGGAAGCCGCGGTGCGCCTGAAGAGTGGCGAGCGCCATCTGAAGACGATCGAGCGCGGCAAGACCGGCCAGGTCGTCAACCTCACGAGCTTCAACGCCAAGCCGATATCAGGCGTCAAGCTGGAATGGATCGGGGAAATCTGCGTGACCCTGCCCAGGGGCCAGATCGAGCGCCTGCGGGCGCGCGCCGCGGGCGCTCGCGGCGGAAGACCACGCATAAGGACGGTAAGTAATCTTCGACGTGAATAGTGCCGCCGTCATTCCGGGGCGCGCCTTGGCGCGAGCTGCGATGTGCAATTGCACATCGGAGAATCCATCATGCCGCCTGAACACTGGGATGAATGGATTCCGGGCCTGACCCTACGGGTTATCCCGGAATGACGCCATTCCTGATTATCCGAATTTTAGGTTGTAAAATTACTGAATTTCAGAAACAATGGAACCTCGCGTCATTCCATCCCGCATGCAGTATTTCGTCGTCATGATCGATTACGGAAGGCGCGGCGAGGCCATCCTCGATCCCGAAATCACCCGCCGCGAGGTCATCTCGCGCATTTCCTCCGGCGAATACGCCAATATCAGCTTCATCAACGAGATCGCGGATTCAATCGTCGAGGATGTCACAGAGGAAATCCTCAGCGAGGCCGCCGTCCATGAGATCGCGACGTCAGCGGCCGATCTGCAGGTGGCGTGCTTCGATCATGTCAGGGATTTGCGCAAGCACGAGGTGGTGTGACCAACGTTACGTCACTCCAACCGCAGCGCCCTCTTTTAGCGCCACGCCATGGCCGGCCTCATCGATCGAGGCGTTGCGGGGCAGCAGTTGCACCAGCAGCGCGCCCAGCATCATCACCGCCGCCATCAGATAGAGGCCGAAATCGGTGCGTCCCGTGGCTTCCTTGGCAAGACCGACGACATAGGGCGCGACGTAGCCGCCGAGATTGCCGATGGTCGCCATCAACGCCAGCCCGCCGGCATTGGCCGCGCCCGTGAGCAGCGCGCTCGGCAACACCCAGAGCACGGCGATCGAGGCCAAGGCGCCGCCGAGCGCCAGCGAGAGACTCGCCAGCGCCAGGACCGGCGTCGCCGTCAGCGTCGCGCCGCCAACGAGGCCGAGCGCGCCGACGAACGCCGACAGCATGATGTGCCACTTGCGTTCGCGCGCGCGATCGGACGAGCGGCCGACCACGATCATCGCGACACAGGCGACCGCAAAAGGAATGCTGGTGACGAGACCATTGAGGAACACATCCTGCACGCCGAGATCCTTGACGATCTGCGGCATCCAGAACGAAATGCCGTAGATGCCGCCGAGCAGCGTGAAGTTAGTGACCGCCAGCAGCCAGACCTTGCCGCTCAACAGCGCATCGATCAGCCGGTGGCCGTGACCCATCGCGCGATGGGTGGCCTCCTCGGCCGCAAGCGCCGGCACGATGATGTCGCGATCACGCTGGCCAAGCCACTTCGCATCCTTCGGTCCGTTCGAGAGATAGAAGAAGGTGACGATGCCGCCGATGATCGCGGGCGCGCCTTCGAGCAGGAACAGCCATTGCCACCCCGAGAAGCCGGACACGCCGGCCATCGTCTTCATGATGAAGCCGCTCAGGGGACCGCCGACGAAGCCGGCAATCGGAATGCCGACGAAGAACAGCGCGCAGACCTGCGAGCGGAGTTTGCCGGGAAACCAGTAGGTCAGATAGAGCACGATGCCCGGATAAAAGCCGGCTTCGGCAATGCCGAGCAGAAAGCGCAGCGTCAGAAACTGCGCCGGCGTGGTGACGAACATGAAGCAAACCGAAATGATGCCCCACACGACGAGAATGCGCGAAATCCAGAACCGCGCGCCGAAACGCTGCAGCAGCAGGTTGCTCGGAATCTCGCAGGCCGCGTAGCCGATAAAGAAAATGCCGGCGCCGAGCCCGAACACGGCATCGGACAGGCCTATATCCGCGCTCATCTGCAGCTTGGCAAAGCCGACGTTCACCCGATCCAGAAACGAGATGATGTAGAGAATGAGCAGAAACGGAATGAGCTTCCAGGCGGCGCGATTGTAAGCCGCGGCTTCTTCGTCCGAGCCGAACGACACGCGCGTGAAGAACTGAGCCATCCTGTCGGGCCCTCCTTGGGCTTCCCTGATTGAACCGCGGCGTTGCACGGAAGCGGGCCGTTTTGGCCTCGCGATGTTTGGAATGTGTTAATGCGCGGCGGGCATCGGATAGTCTGACGCGTTGAGCACAAAGCCTTCCCGCGACGAGAAATCCATCCGCGGCGGGCCGAACACATCGACCAGCCAGGTCGTGCCGTCCCCGATGTCCTGCGTGGTGTGCAACACGCGCGCGGGGATCACCAGCACCGACGGGCTCGCCTCGTAGCGGGCGTGTTCGTCTTCGCGCCAGCGTGTCTTGTCGGGCGACCACGGATAACGCAGGTGATGAACGAAGGCGCCTTCCATGCTGAGCGAGATCTGCTCGAAATCATCGTGGCTGTGGGGTGAGAGTTTGGTTTCGTCGCGGCGCTTCTGCCACGGCATGAAGATATTGACCATGAGGTTGGTCGAACGAAATACGCGCATCTTCAGGGGACTCGGATCGGGACTTTCGGCCTTGTCCAGATCGTAATGGCGCAGACGAAAACCGCCGGCCGGATCGGGCCACGGCTTGAGGTCAGCTACTTCAGGCGCGCCATCGGCGTAGGTCGCCGCATTCACGGCCTTTGCCGCGAGGTCTTCGGCGCGCTTGGAAAATATTCGCGCGACCATGCCCGCTCTTCGAACGACGACGCGGCTTTGGCCCGGCGGCACGATGATCAGGCTGTTGCCTTGGCTTTCGATGCGCTCACTGCCCACCTCGACCGTCACTTTGGTGCCCGGCGCCAGCAGCAGCATGTATTCGTCCGGATTATTGCGCTCGAGGACTGCGCCTTCCTCGGCGCGGCTCACTACGGTGACGAAATTGGCGGCGCGCGTGATCCAGTGGCGCGTGCCGTCGGCATCGGTGGCCTGCGGCGGTTCGGCATAATGCCGGGCATGGGTCGCGGCGCGCATCGCTTCGCTCATCTCAGAGATCCTCCAGCGAGGGCCGCGATTTTTTCGGAAATGACCGATTGTTTGTTGTTCGCGACCGTGATACAGCGTTCTGTATATCGATACGCCCGAGAACGTCAACATGAATTTTCACCAGCGCGAAGCAACAGGGATTTGCCTTTGAAAACCAAAGCGGAATTGCCTTCACTGCCGGAAGAACGCGGGGACGGCGGGGTGCGCTCGGTGCAGGTTGCACTCGATGTGCTGGAGGCCGTCGCCTTCTCCGACGAAGAGCTCGGCGTCACCCAGATCGCCGAACGGCTTGGGCTGACCAAGGGCTCGGTGCACCGTCATCTGCTGACGCTGGTCGAGCGCGGCTATCTCGTGCAGAATCCGGCGACGACGCGTTATTCGCGCGGGCCGCGCAGCCGCTTGCTCGCACATTACGCGCCCGGGACCGATCTCATTCAACTCGCCGCGGGGCCGATGCGCGAGCTGCGCGACCTTCTTGGTCATTCCGTCGTGCTGTCGGAATCCTCGCCGCGCGGCGCGCTGGTCTTGAGCATGGTGGTCGGCACCGCCGCGATCGAGATCGGCGTGCGTCCAGGCAGCGAACTGCCGTTTCATTCTTCCGCGCAAGGCAAGGTGTTTTTGGCGTTCGCGCCGCGCCCGCAACGCGAGCGCATACTGTCAAAGCCCCTGCCCGCTTTCACCGCGCATACGGTGACGGATGTAAAGCCGCTCGAACAGGAATTGACCCGCGTGGCGCAACAAGGCTTTGCCACTGCGCCGGAGCAGGCGATGCTCGGCATCAATGCCTTTGCTGCGCCGATCTTCGACGCCAGGGATTCCTGCGCCGGTGCGCTGGCGCTGGTCGGCTCGATCCAGTTCCTCCCCGCCGAGCTCGATGCCAAAAGCATCAACGCCTTGAAGGCGGCGACGGCACAGATCTCGCGAACGCTCGGTCAGGGCCGGGTCAGCAATTCCGAAATGCGCGCCGCCAAGCAAAGAACGGCCTGACAACAGCGGCGCGGCAAGCACTTACTTAAAATAACACTTAACTAAAAAGAAAAGGGAGAACGATCATGTGTGAAACGAAAAGTGCCGACAAGGCCGGCGCAGCCGCACGGGAAGCGCGCATCGACAAGATCCTGCAAGGCGCGGTCGATCCGCATGTCCACAGCGGGCCGTCGATCGCGCCCCGCGCCATCGATCATCTCGATCTGGTCCGCGAGTTGTCGGAGGCGGGCTTCGCCGCCGTCCTGACCAAGGATCACGATTATGCGGGCGTGGCGACCGCGCAACTGATCACCAAGCATCATCCGGAGCTGCGCACCAAGATCTTTTCCGGCATCGTGCTGAATAACGTGGTCGGCGGCATCAATCCCTATGCGGTCGAACACACCGCCGCGATGGGCGGCAAGACGGTCTGGATGCCAACCTTGGCGGCCGAAAACCATCTGCGCTGGGAAAAGAACGCCAGCTTCGCCCATCCGGCCTCGACCTCGAAGATGCGTCATGCCACCGCCGTGCCAGTACTCGATGCCAACAAGAAGGTGCTGGACTCGGTCAAGGAAGTGCTGGATGTGATCGCCAAAAACGACCTGCTGCTGGCGAGCGGCCATCTGCATGTCAGCGAGACCTGGATCATCTTCGAGGAAGCCAAGCGCCGCGGCGTCAAGCGCCTCGCCTTTACGCATCCCGAAGAAATCGTCGGCGCCAGCCTCAACGACGTCAAGGGCATCGCCGCGATGGGCGCCTTTGTCGAACATTCGATCTGCATGTTCCTCGAAGGTTCGAAGTTCAAGGTCGCCACGGCTGAAGACCTGCGTCACCATATCGAGGCCGCCGGCATCGACCAGACCGTGATCTGCTCGGATCTGGGCCAGGTCGGCGTGTTCTCACCGCTCGAAGGTTTTCGTCGTGGCGTCGCGCTGTGCATGGACCTCGGCTACAGCGATGACGACATCCACAAGATGGTGGCAACCAACGCCTCCCGAATGCTCGGCCTCGACCAGCAGGCGGCCTGAAAAATATGTCTGGCATAACCGGTGTCACGATAGGTTCACTTCGTTTAAAAAACCCGCTGATCGCGGGCGCGGCCGAACATCTGATCGAGGAATCGGGCGTGCGCGCGGCGCTGCGCGCCGGTGCGGCCGTGGTCGTGATGAAATCGACCAATGAAGTCGAGGCCGCGAAAATTCAGCTCGATGCTGCCGAATACGCGGTGTTCGACGAACTCTGGCACAGGCGGCAATGGAACGCCTCGGCACCGGCGTCGGCCTTCATCGCCTGCCGCTCCGGGCTTTATCCGGGCACTTTCGAAAGTTGGCTCGAAAGTGTGTCCCGGCTCGATCGCGAAGCCGCCAAAAGCGACGCCTATGTCGCCGCCAGCCTCATCCTCGGCGACCTCGATCACGCCAAGCGCATGGCACTTCAAGTGCAGGAGGCCGGACTTCGCCTGCTCGAACTCAATATCGGCACGCCCTATGCGTCGCAGGCGGCCAAGGGCGCGGTCGCCACCGAGCTGTTACCGGAACGGGTCGCCGCGATCGTCGGCGCCATCCGCGCCACCGTGTCGATGCCGCTATGGGTCAAGATCACCGGCCAGAGCGAGCGGGTGCCGGAACTCGCGCGCGCCGCGTTCGAAGCCGGCGCCGACAGCGTCGTGATGGCGGGCCGCCTGCTCGGGCTGATCCCGGATCTTGAAACCATGCAGCCCGTTCTCGGGACGACATTGGGCGTCGGCGGTTACTGGAACCTGCCGCTCACCTGTCATTGGCTCGCGCTGTCGCGCGCCGCCGTCGGACGCGACAGGCCGCTGATCGCCACCAACGGCATCCAGAACGGTCTCGACATCGCGCGCGCGATGCTGGCCGGCGCCAGCGCGGCCGAGATCTCCTCGCCGGTGATGCTGCGTGGTTTTGAGCTAATCGAACGCTCGCTCGCAGAGCTGAAAGACTATCTCAACGCTAAGGAAATCGTGGCGCAGGATTTGATCGGCCGCGCCGCGGACGCGCGCAAGAATTTTGCGGATATGCCGCGCCTTGACGGCAACTGGCGCAACTATGTGCCGCCAGATTCGCAGAATTCAAAAGACTGAACAAGCCGAACACGGCGGGGAAACCAAAATGGATCGCGTCGTCGACGAACCAAAACTGATGTCGCGCATCATCTGGCGGATCATGCCGATCCTGATGCTCGTCTATCTGGTCGCGGTGATCGATCGCAGCAATATCGGCTTTGCCAAGCTGCAAATGGCGCGCGAACTGAAGATGTCCGAGCAGGCGTTCGGGCTAGCATCCTCGCTGTTCTTCATCGGCTATCTCATTTGCGAAATTCCGAGCACGCTTGCGATCCACCGTTTCGGCGCGCGAGCCTGGCTGACGCGCATTCTGGTGAGCTGGGGCGCGGTCACGGTCGCGATGGCGTTCGTGTCGTCGGACTGGACGTTTACCGTGATGCGCTTTTTGCTCGGCATTGCCGAAGCCGGCGCCTATCCCGGCATCATCTACGTCACCTCGATCTGGTTTCCGCAGGCCTATCGCGTGCGCGTGATGGGCATCATCACGCTCGGCAGCGCCTTCGGCAACATGTTCGGCGCGCTTGCCTCGGGTCCCCTGCTCGACCTGCATGGCTTTCTCGGCCTGTCCGGTTGGCAATGGGTTTTCATCGTCACCGGCGCGCCGGCGGTGCTGCTCGGGCTTCTGGTCTTCACGCGGTTGCCGAACCGGCTCGATGAGGCGGCGTTTCTCGACGACTCCGAAAAGCGCTGGCTGACCCGACGGCTCGACGAGGAAAACGAAGCCAAGCGCGAGAGCCATTCGCTTCTACAGGTGCTGTGGGACGGCAGGGTGTGGTTCCTGTCGGCGGTCTATGCGCTGATCCTGACCTCGCTCTACGGCGTCATCTACTGGACGCCGACCGTGATCAAGGCGTTCGGCGCCAGCGGCACCGAGAATGGCGTTCTGACCGCGCTGCCGTGGCTGGTGACGGTGCCGATGCTGCTCATTTTGCCGAAGCGGTTGCGCGAGCATCGTTCCGTCATCATGGCGATGGTCGTACTCTCGGGCATCGGCGTGGTGGCGTTTTGGCTCTCGACCGTCGTGCCGGAAAACTGGATGCGCCTTTCGGCGATGATCGTCGGCACGCCCTGCATCTCGTTGCTGTTGCCGTGCTTCTGGTCGCTGCCGTCGCGCTTCCTGACCGGACAGCGCGCGGCGGCCGGGATCGGCGCGATCTCGATGCTCGGCAGCTTTGGCGGCTTTGCAGCCCAAAACCTGATGCCGATGGTGGCCGGGATGGGCGGAAGTGCTACCGCCGCGATGCTGGTGCCGGCGGTTTGTCTGGGACTGCTGGGTTTGGGCGCGGCCTCGCAGCTGGCCGCAACACCAGCCAAGCCCGCGATGCGACCGGCAGCTTAATCCCATAAAAAATCTCCCCGCGTGAGACACGCGGGGAGAGAGAGATACCAAACGCTCGTGCGATCGGTCTTACGGCAGGCAGATGCCGAAGTCGCAAAGCAACGAAGAGATTTCCTGACCGGGCGAGAGGCCCGTGCCCGGCGTGAACGAAATGCCGCGAAGCACCTCGCCCGATTTTGCCGTGCGCACCGTGGAGAAGCTTTCGTTTGCCGGCAGCGTGGTCGCGGCGATCTTGTCGGTGATCGTCACCAGCCGGTTCGGATCGGCGCCCTGGTCGCCGCCGCCGCTGACGGTGGAGGTGATCGCCCAGATGCTCACCGTGCCGTTCGCGTTGACCTGGCCCGTCAGGTTACGCAGGCCGTCGGTCGCGGGCGCCCACGGCAGGCCGGTCGCGGCATTGATGCCGGTCGGATAGTTCTTCACGGTGTAGGGCACACCGAGATTGAGACCTGCCTGGAGCGTGTAGGCGAGCGACCAGGTGTGGGTCGTCGTGTTCAATACCCACTTCTGCAATCCCGCCGTGGTCTGGGCGGCGGCTCCGGTGAACGTGCTGCCGTTGAACGTGGTGTCGCCGTTGCCTTCATCCGCGACGTAGAGCGTCGTGGCGTTGGCGAAGAACACGCCGAACGGGAACAGCGGCACGGGCGAGGTTGCTTTCGCTAGGCCGGTCGGGAAGCCGCTCAGCACGCACATGTTGAGGGGCGTCACGCCTTGCGTCTGCAGGTTAGCCGCGTTGAACGCGATCGGCGTGGTCGGCAGCGTCGCCGACGGGCTCGGCACGCCGGAACCGGTCGGGCAAGCGGCGGGCTTGCCGTTGGCGGAGCCGGAGGTGTCGATGAAATACACCGTGTTGACGCCGTTCGAGCCGCTGCCCTTGGTCGTGTAGATCACGTTGTTGAACACGGTCAGGCCGCGGAAGTTGGTGTCCTTGCCGACCTTGTCGGCCTTGTCGCCGAGTTCGGTGACGCTGAACGAGCCGACCGGCGTCGGCTGGCCGGGATCCGGCTGCTGGGCGAGCGCGAGCTTCGAGGGCGTGATGATCTGGGCACCGGCGCCGACGATGACGCCGTTCGGCTGCGGGTTGGAGCCGTTACCGGCATTGCCCGTGGTGTAATAGACATTGGCGCCGCCCGCGTTGTTGAGGATCGCGGCGCGGCCGTTATTGCCGCTATAGGCGTTGGTCTTGGTGAAGTGGAACTGGCCGAGATGGTCGACGCTCGCGACCACGCGGAAGTCGGTGCCGGGGACCGGATTGGTCGGATCGACCACATCGGGCGTGTTGGAGTTGGAGACGTCGATCGTGCTGTTAGGCGCCAGATAGCCCATGAACGACACGCTGTTGCGGTCGAGCGAGAGGTTGAGGCCGATTTCGGATTTGGACGAGAAGCTCGTCACCATCTGGTCGGCGGTGGTCTTCACGCCCTTCTCGGAACTGTTCGGCACCTGGATTGTCTGCACGACATCGCCGGAGGGGACGATGAGCATCTCGTCGAGCAGGATCGGCGCGGTGACGCCGAACGACGCATCGACCATCACATTGTTGAACACGGTCGGATAGGTGCCGTCGGCGGTTGCGGTGACGCAATTGCCGGGCGTGCAGCCCGGCGGGAGCTGGGTCACACCCGGGGTGATGATGCTGGCGGGGGCGTCGTAGACGCTGCGGCTCAACAGCAGATGGCCAGGCGCGAAAAACGTGATTTCGTCGGCAAAAGCGAGCGTGCCGCCGAGTGCGGTGCTGGCAAGCAGCGCGAGGGCAAAGCGCGTGTTCGAGAGCGAGCGTCCGCGAAGCGAACGCGTTTCCTTAAGTGTCATTTTATATTCCCAGAATGCGAGGCCTCGCGATACGAAACGCCGCGAAGACAAAGATGAGCTAAGGCCGCGCAATCTGCTCAGCGCCTGTTACAGGAATGCGAAGGGTTTGCGATATTTTCCTATTTGTCCCGTAAAATTCGGGAAAACCATGGAAACAAAAACGCCCGATCGTCCCGCAAAGGGCGCAGGGCGAGGTCATCTGCAAATGCAAAACATTTTCAATCGGACGCGGGTTCGCCCGACTTTTTATTCCTTCGAAATGAACAGCTTCAGCGACAGCGATGCGAGCGTCGAGGCAAAGATGATGGCGGCGACCGCCAGCAGGCCGATGACGTAAGAGCCGGAAAACTCCTTCAGCCAGCCCATCATATAGGGGCCGAAAAAGCCTCCGGTCGTGGCAACGCTGTTGATGAAGGCAAGACCGCCGGCGGCTGCCACGCCGGTGAGGAAGCGCGTCGGGATGGTCCAGAAAATCGCGCGGGCCGCGGTGACACCGATCAGCGCAAGGGAAAATCCGATCACGGCCGATATAAGCGAGTTGGACAGGATCGGCGCCAAGAGGCCGATGCCGCCGAGCAGGCACGCCAGCGCGAGATTGGCGATGCGCCGCCCCTTATGGTCGACATAGCGCGCCCACAGGATCATGCCGACGGACGCGAAGAGATAGGGAATCGCGGTGACCCAGCCGACCGTGACATTGGAGAGGTGATACTCCTTCAGCATCAACGGCAGCCAGATGCCGATGCCGTAGGAGCCGAGCGTGAAGCCGAACTGGATCGCGGCGCAAATCAACACGCGCGCATCCTTTAGCGCTCCCCACAGCGAAGAATGCGGCCGTTCCCGCACTTCGCAGGCCAGTACGCCGTCGAGCGTGTCACGCTCTTCTTTCGTAAGAAAGGATGCGGTCTGCGGCCGGTCGGCCAGCAGGGTGAGCGTGAGAATGCCGAGCGGCACGCAAGGCAAGCTCACCAGAAGAAACATCCATTGCCAGCCGTGCAGCCCCCAGATGCCATCCATTTGCAGCAACATGCTGCAAACGGGCGTCCCGATCAGCGACGACAAGGGAATGCCGACCAGAAACCAGGCCAGCATCCGCGTGCGGAATTGGGTCGGGAACCAGGCGGCGAGAAAAAACGTCACGCCGGGAAAGAAGCCGGCTTCCATGATGCCGAGCAGAAGCCGCAGGCCATAAAAACTGTTCGGACCGACCACGAAGGCCATACAAGCCGACACCAGTCCCCAACTGATCATGATACGCGCGATCCAGCGCCGCGCGCCCACTTTATAGAGCAGCAGGTTGCTCGGGATCTCGAACACGGAATAGCCGAGAAAGAAGATGCCGGCGGCAAGCCCGAACTGTGACGGAGTCAATCCCAATTGCTGGTTCATGGTCAGCGCTGCGACGCTGAGGCTGGTGCGGTCAAGATAATTGAAGAGATAGGCAACCGTCAGCAGCGGCACGAACCGGAGCGCGGCCTTTTTCACCGCGCTTTGCAGCACGGCATTGGCTGCGTCCGCCTGCGATGCACCGACATCGCCCGAGGCGCCCAAAACCGTCATCCCGCCCTGCCCTTGCCCGTTTGGCTTTTGTTGTTGATCTTCACGGACTTGGCTTTAGCAGAACGGTCCCTCCCTCTGGAAGGGGGCGGGTCGGCGGAAGGCTCCCTCCTAGCGGAATGGCGGAGGGCTGGGGCGGGGTCGACCGCGTTCTCTCGTCATGCCCGGCCTTGTGCCGGGCATCCACGTCTTAAACTCCGTTAAAAAGGAAGGCGTGGATGGCCGGGTCAAGCCCTGCCATGACGCATGCTACCAGCAACGTCAATCTTGGAGACGACAAGCCTTCCGCGGGGCAGCGACTCTGCCACCCGCAATCAACATCGCGATTTCGCTTTTGAGTTACGCGGCGTTCAGGGACTGACTTGGAATTGAGTGGCCCGGCGTCTCAATACCCGGAGTTTCGATATTGCACTCCCGGAAGTGGAACGCGATCTCGTCGAGCGCGCGCTGCTCCCAGATTTCGGCCTCCGCGAGCCAGAACGTCTTGCGCTCGGAATCGAATAACGCACGCTCACGGCAAAAATGCTCCTGGCGGCGAATTTCAACGAGCCTGTTCATGAACTCCACTCCTTCTGTGTGAAGCCAAGTAACGGCATCACGCTAGCAGACTTCATCAGTTCCGTGTGTTGCTTTTTTGGCCAAGAAAAAAGAATAAATCTATTTTTCCACCGACTGCACTGCAACGCAGCATGCTTGTGAGACAAGCGTGATTAGATAGACAGCAGGCCTGACTATTTTCTTATCCGCTGTTTCTCAATGACTTTACTTCACCGTGATCGTGATCGGCTCGGACATCACCGGCGGGGAATGCGGAATGTGCGACCAGTCGGCGAGCATCAGTTGCAGCGTGTGCGTGCCCGGCGAGAGCGTCACCATCGCTTCGGTCTGGCCGCCGCCGAAGTGCTTGTGGGTGTCGTCGGCGGGGATCGGCTCTTTCATCTGCTCGTCGGTCAGCTTGGTGTCGATCAGGAGATGATGATGTCCGGTGTTGGGCTTTTCGACCCCGGCCGGCGCTACGCCCATGCCCGACAGGCCGAACTGCACCAGGAACGGGCTCGTCACTTCGGCGCCGTCCTTGAGATTAATGATGTAAGCTTTGGCGCCGGCGGGTGATGGCGTTTGCGCCGCGACCGGTGAGGCGCTTATCGCCGCGAAAGCCGCCAGCAAAAACAATCCGGATCTGATCGACGCCATCATTTCATTTCTCCAAAAGCCTGAATTCACAAAGCTCAACTTTCAAAAAGCAGCCGCGGCCCCTCTCCCACCTAACCTCGGACACGCCGGATTATTCCCTTTAGCGCTCTAGGAGGTGAGCTTGAGGCCCTATTGTCTGCCACGGCAACATCGCTAAGGTGTGACCGTTTCGATCAAGAAGTCCTGAATAGGGACCGGTAAGGGAGAACAACATGAATCATGGGGACGAAGGCAAAATGCGCCTATCGATCGGCGCTTGCGCCTGTGGATGCGACGACACGCTGTCGCTGACCAATGGCGGCTTGAGCCGGCGCCAATTCATGGCGAGCGCCGCGGGCGCGGCCACGCTAGCGGCGACCGGCTTTGGCCGCGCCGGACAGGCATTGGCGCAAAGTGCCGATACAAAATCTTACCGGATCGATGTTCATCATCATCTGTCGCCGCCGAGCTATATTCAGGCGTCGGTCGCCAATAATTTCGGCGACGGCCTGCTGCGCGGCTGGACGGTGGAGAAATCCCTTGCCGACATGGACCAGGCCGGCATCGCGGTCTCGATGCTGTCGGTGACGCAACCCGGCGTCAACTTCACCTCCGGCGAAGCGGCGCGCAAACTGGTACGCGAATGCAACGAATATAACGCCAAGCTGATATCAGATCATCCCGGCCGCTTCGGTGGCTGGGCGATGCTGCCGCTCACCGACACCGAGGGTTCGCTGAAGGAAATCGCCTACGCGCTCGATACGCTCAAGCTCGACGGCATCGGGTTGATGACGAACTATCGCGACAAGTGGCTCGGCCATCCGTCGTTCCTGCCGGTCATGGAAGAACTCAACCGCCGCAAATGCGTGGTCTATACCCATCCCTCGACCGCCGATTGCTGCGTCAACCTGCTCCCCAACGAGCCGCCGACATTGGTCGAATGGGGCACCGACACCACGCGCACGATCGGCGACATCGTGTTTTCCGGCAACGCCCAAAAATTCCGCGACATCAAGTGGATCTTCTCGCATGCCGGCGGCACCATGCCGTTTTTGATCGAGCGCTTCATCCGCCAGCCGATGATCGAGGCGAAATACAAGCCGATGGTGCCGGATGGCACGCTCGCCGAGCTGACGCGGTTCTATTACGACACCGCGCAAACCTCGAACAAGGCGTCGATGTCGGCGCTGACCGCGATCATCCCGACCTCGCAAATCGTGTTCGGCACGGATTTTCCCTACCGCACCGGCATCGATCATGTGAAGGGCTTGCGAAGCTCTGGCATCTTCACCGACGCGCAGATCATGGACATCGAGCGCGGCAATGCGCTGAAGCTGTTGCCAAGACTCAATGCATAAAGACTGAATGCCTAGAGATTTGACGCTGAGATGACATAAGGCTCCACGCTTTCTGGCATCTGGCATTTCGGGCCGGCAGGATTTTCCTGCCGGCTTTTGTTTTGTCTTGCCGCGCAAAACGAAAGCCCCGGCAAAATCGCTTGCGAGTCCGCAACTTCCTAGAGCAAACTTGTGGCGGTTCGCGAAAACGATGCGCAAAACACAAAAGCGAAACCATGGGGAGGTATCGATGAGTTTTCTGATCGCGCTTGCCGCGCTGGTTTTCCTGATGTTCGTCGCCTATCGCGGCTTCAGCGTGATCCTGTTTGCGCCGATCGCAGCCCTTGGCGCGGTGCTCCTCACCGATCCCGCTGCGGTGCCGGCCGCCTTCACCGGCCTCTTCATGGACAAGATGGTCGGCTTTGCAAAACTGTACTTTCCGGTCTTTCTGCTGGGCGCCGTGTTCGGCAAGGTGATCGAACTCTCCGGCTTCTCGAAATCGATCGTGGCCGCCGTGATCGATCTCGTAGGCCCGCAGCGCGCGATGCTGGCGATCGTGCTGGTCTGCGGCGTTCTCACTTACGGCGGCGTGTCGCTGTTCGTCGTCGTGTTCGCCGCCTATCCCTTTGCGGCGGAGATGTTTCGCGCCGGCAATATCCCCAAGCGCCTGATCCCGGGCACGATCGCGCTCGGCGCGTTCTCCTTCACCATGGATTCGTTGCCCTTCAGCCCGCAAATCCAGAACATCATTCCGACCACCTATTTCAAGACCACCAATGGCGCGGCGCCCATTCTTGGCACGTTAGGCGGAATCTTCATCCTGGTGCTCGGGCTGACGTATCTGGAATGGCGGCGCCGCGCGGCCGCCAAAGCCGGCGAAGGTTATGGCGAGGGACACAGCAACGAGCCGCCGCCGGTCGACACCAAGGACCTCGCGCCCGCGTTCATCGCCTTTCTGCCCTTGATCGTTGTCTTTGTGGTCAACCTCGTGCTCGGCGGTTTCCCGGGCCTGTTCGGCGGCCTGATCGATCGCGCCTACGGCACCAATTACGATCTGACACTGGCGCTCGATCATCCGATCGCCAATCCGATTCCCGGCATCAAGGCGATCTGGGCGGTCGAGGGCGCGTTGGCCTGCGGCATTATTACCGTCTTCATCTTTGCCTTCGGCAAACTCGCTTCCACCTTCGCCGAAGGCAGCAAGGCCGCCGTCGGCGGTGCGTTGCTGGCGGCGATGAACACGGCTTCGGAGTATGGCTTCGGCGGCGTGATCGCGGCGCTGCCTGGATTTCTCGTGATCAAGGATGCGCTCAAATCGATTCCCAATCCGCTGGTCAACGAAGCCATCACCGTCACCGCGCTCGCCGGCATCACGGGATCCGCCTCCGGCGGCATGTCGATTGCGCTCGCCGCCATGTCCAAGGATTTCGTCGCCATGGCGGAGGCCGCGCACATTCCGATGGAGGTCTTACACCGTGTGGCCTCGATGGCGAGCGGCGGCATGGACACGTTGCCGCATAACGGCGCCGTCATCACGCTGCTCGCGGTGACCGGCCTCACCCACCGGCAATCCTACAAAGACATCTTTGCCGTCACGTGTCTGAAGACGCTCGGCGTCTTCTTCGTGATCGGCGTCTACTACCTCACCGGACTTGTGTAGACGAGAGGCGCACCGTGAAAGCCTATGTGATCGCGCTGGAGACGATCCACGACCAGGCGATGTTTGCCGAATACGCAAAGGGCGTCGCCGCCACGCTTGCGCCGTTCGACGGCCGGTTCGTCGCGCGCGGCGGCAAATTCACCGTGCTTGAGGGCGAGTGGCAGCACCCGCGCACCGTGATCATCGAATTTCCGTCGCGCGAAGCCGCCGAGGGCTGGTACAAATCGGCCGAATACCAGGAGATCATCGGGCTGCGGCACCAGAGTTCGAAGGGAAATCTCGTGATCCTGGATGGCGCCTGACGGCCCGGACACTACTCCCTCCCCGCGCTTTCGCGGGGGAGGATAAGAAAGATCTCGCTACTTCACCGATCCGTCCGCGGCCCAGCGGCCCGGTCCTGCCACGAAGTAGATCAGGAAGATGAAGCAGTAGAGAATGGCGCCGTCGCCGCCATTGAGCATCGGGAAGAACCCCTTCGGCGCATGCGCCATGAAATAGGCGACCGCCATGTCGCCGGCGAGGATGAAGGCGACGGGCCGCGTCAGGAAACCGACTGCAATCAGCACGCCGCCGACGAGTTCGATGACGCCCTGAAACCAGATCAGCGAACCCATGGCCGGCTGCACCGGTCCGTGCGGAAAGTCGAACAGCTTCGAGGTGCCGTGCTCGAGAAACAACAGCCCTACCACCAGACGGACGATGCTGAGCAACTCCGGCGTATACTTGCTGACGCGATCCATCGATTAAATTCCCCCTGTATTAGAAATGACCGCCCATAACGGGCTACCTGAAGCCCGCATAGTCAGCCATGAGGCCCGCCGACGCGCAAGCGCGACCCCGCAAGGAAGTGGTTGATTCCCAATGTCTTGCCCCGGTGTCACGTCGTTGTGACGGAAATATCGGGTGCGGCGAGACCATGCAAACTTCGGAAGCTGAGCTCCAGGTGTCACGCCGCTGTGACGAAAGCGCGGGACAATACGCCTTGCGATCTTCAATCTTTCATTCAGGCATTCAAGAGAGCGATCATGAAACGCGGAATGGCCATTCTGCTGTCGGTCTGCGTGCTGGCTACAGTCGCTTATTTCACCGCCAGCAAGTGGGCGATCCGTCACAAGACGCTGACGCTGTACGATCCCCAGCGGACCGACCGGCCGGTCGAAATCGACATCGCGGTCCGTCGCGACAGGGAGATGGAATCCATCGCCGAGATGATCACGCTGCCGGTGGCGATCCTCAACCACGGCAACACGGTCAAGTTCACCGAGTATTCCTTCCTCGCGAATGTCTTTGCGATGCGCGGCTATCTGGTCGTGAGCGTCCAGCACGACATCGATTCCGACGGGCCCATGATAACGCAGGTCGGCGAGGAATATGTCGGCCGCAGGTCGCACTATAATCGCGGCATCGCCAATATCATGTTCGCGCTCGACGAACTCAAGACCAGCTATCCGAACGCCGACTATCATCAATTGACCATGGTGGGCCATTCCAACGGCGGCGACATCTCGATGTATTTCGCCAAGCGTTATCCCGACATGATCAAGAAGGTGGTGACGCTCGACAACCTGCGCGTCCCCTTCATCACCGACGGCAAGTTCAAGATCCTGTCGTTCCGCTCGAAAGATCCGGTGTTCAAGGCCGATCCCGGCGTCGTGCCCAACGACGAGGTGTGCCAGAAGGCCGGCATCACCGTGGTCAAGACCACCTACCAGCACAACGATCTCAGCGACCGCGGCCCGGACGGGGTCAAGAACACGATCCAGTCGATTCTCGACCGCTTCCTCGACGACAACACGCCGTCCGGTCAGGTGGAAGCCGAAAAGCTGCAAAACAATCCCGGCCTGATCGCAGCGGCCGTTCCGCAGTAGCCATAGCGGCACTGCTGGGCGCCGCGCGCCCCCAAAACACGCGCCGCTCGATGGTTGCTATCGGGCATGCCAGTCCCCATATGATCATCTAGCGCCCACTTTCCGCAGTTCGTGCCATCGCGGCACAACTTCGACCAACTCCGGAAAGCCACGGGGGCGCACCAGCTTGATCGATTCTTGCAGCAAGTTCTGCTTGAAAACGCGACGCCGCAGCTAAGCGAAAACTCACGAACGATATCAGCCAACGGCACGTCACCCCGACGTGCGCGTCATGGATCGGGAAAATGTATGCCTACCGAGCTTGCCGCCGTGCGGGTCGTTCACAAGCCGTGGGGGGTCCGCGATCTGCAACCCTGGAGCAGCCTTGACGGCTCGAGCGATGCCATCGGCGAACTGTGGTTCGAACGGGAGGGCACGCATGCTCCCACCCCGGCTTTGCTCCTCAAGCTTCTGTTCACCAGCGAACCGTTGTCGATCCAGGTTCATCCTGACGACACGTTCGCCCGCGCGATGGGAATGCCGAATGGCAAGAGCGAGGCCTGGTATATCCTTTCGGCCGAGCCTGACGCGAAGGTAGGCGTCGGATTGAAGCATCAGGTCACGCTCCAGCAATTACGGGCTTCGGTCCAGAACGGTTCGATCACCGAGCTGGTTGACTGGCGCCCGGTCGCGAAGGGCGACGTGATCTACATCCCGGCCGGCACCATCCACGCCATCGGCGCCGGTATCGTGCTTGCTGAAATTCAGCAGCGCAGCGACACGACATTCCGCCTGTTCGATTTTGGAAGGCAGCGCGCGTTGGACGAAGACAACGGCATCGCGGTTGCCCACCCGTGGCCGCTTCCAGCGCGCTGCGATCCGACCCGCCTCACGACAGCCCGGACGGCGCTGGTCATCAGCCGGCATTTCGTCCTGGAGCGAGTTGAGCTCCTTGCGGGTTCAAGCTGGGCGCTGTTGGCCGAGGCCGAGACCTGGATTCTCGCTCTCGATGGCCACGCGGCGATCGGACTAACCACCGTATCGATCGGACAGGCCATCTTCGTAGGCGGCGGCCGCGCCAGCATTGAGGTTGGCGCCGACGGATTGAAGGCGCTGATCGCTTACCCGGCAAGCTACCCGATCGATGCGCTGTTGCAGTCGCTCGCTGAGCCGCCGGCCACTCCGGTCAAATCTCCAGCCCTTCCGCAATTCGCGGGCCCTGCCGGAGTGCAATCATGACGCCGCATCGCCGCATCGCCGTGATCGGCAATTCGCTGCCCCGCCGCTGCGGCATCGCCACCTTCACGACCGATCTGGTACGAGCGATCGCGAATTCGCAACCAAAGGTCGAGACCTGCATCGTGGCGATGAACGACCACGGTCAAAGCTACGAATATCCCGCCTCGGTCGCCTTTCAGATCAAAGACGACACGATCGACGATTATGTGCGCGCTGCTTCATTCCTGAACGCCGGCCGTTTTGACCTCATCTGCCTGCAGCACGAGTTCGGAATATTCGGCGGCGAAGCCGGCAGCCACATTCTCGAGCTGCTTTCACGGTTGAGCATGCCGGTCGTCACGACGCTGCACACGGTGCTGGCCAAACCGAGCGCCGCGCAACGCGCGGTGATGGAGCGACTCGTCGAGGCCTCTTCGAAGATCATCGTGATGGCCAGCAAGGGCCGGGAGATGTTGCGCAGCGTCTATGGCGTCACAGACGATAAAATCGAGGTTATCCCGCATGGAATCCCCGAATTTCCGTTTGCGGAGCCCGATGCGGCGAAAGCCAAACTCGGTTTCGCCGACCGTGCCGTCATTCTGACGTTCGGCCTGCTCTCTCCCAGCAAGGGCATCGAGGTCATGATCGACGCCATGCCTGCGATCTTGCAGCATCGGCCCGACGCGGTCTACGTCGTGCTCGGTGCGACGCACCCCAATCTGGTGCGCGACCAGGGCGAGGCCTATCGCGACAGCCTGGTGGCGCGTGTACACGCACTTGGCATCGAGAACCATGTCGTCTTCCTCGACCAGTTCGTGGATCAGGCGACATTGCTCGAATTCATTTCGATGTGCGACGTCTACGTCACGCCCTATCTCAATGAAGCGCAAATGACGTCCGGCACGCTGGCTTACAGCTTTGGACTGGGCAAGCCGGTGGTATCGACGCCTTACTGGCACGCGCTGGAGCTGTTGGATGACGGCCGCGGCGTCATCGTGCCGTTCGGCAATGCCGCCGCGATCGGCAAGGAAATCGCGCTATTGCTCACCGACGCCCCTCGCCGCCAGGCGATGCGCGAGCGCGCTTACGCCGTCAGCCGGTCGATGACGTGGGAGCGCACGGCCGAGCGTTACATCGCCGTCTTCGAAAATGCGCGCCATGGCGACTGGCTCAAGGTGATCGCGCGGACCGGACCGGTCCCGATTGCCCATAGCCCCGCGGCGTCGGACATGCAATTGGGCCACTTTCTTTCCATGTGCGACGACACCGGCCTGTTCCAGCACGCGGTGCATTCGGTGCCGGACCGTTCGCACGGCTATTGCGTCGATGACAACGCGCGCGCCTTGCTGCTGGCCTGCGCTCTCAACAATCCCGGCGAAAAACGCCTGTCGGAGGTTTTGACCGCCCGGTTTGCCGCGTTCGTGCAGCACGCGTGGAATCCCGACACCAAACGCTTTCGTAATTTCATGGGCTTCAATCGAACCTGGCTCGAAGATTGCGGTTCGGAAGACAGCCACGGCCGAACCTTGTGGGCGCTCGGCGAGTGCGCCCGCAAAGATGCGAGCCCGTCGCGGCGGCGATGGGCCGCAGCGCTGTTTGCCGAGGCGCTGCCAACCGTGCTGACGTTTCATTCACCCCGGGCATTGGCCTTCACGCTGTTGGGTCTGGACGGTTATTGCGCGGTCGTGCCTGATCTGCGCGCCCGGGAAATCAGGCATTCTCTCGCCGACCGACTGATGTCCGGCCTCGCGGCGGTCGAGACGCCGGACTGGTCGTGGTTCGAGGAGGGCCTCGCCTATGACAACGCACGGCTGCCGCAGGCCCTGATGCAGACAGGCATCGCCACGCAAACGCCCGACTACGTCGATGCCGGATTAAGATCGCTGCGCTGGCTGATGACGCAACAGACAACGCCGACCGGCCAGTTCCGCCCCGTGGGCACTTTAGGCTTTGGCGAACTGCGCCAACCGCCTCGTGCGTTCGATCAACAGCCGGTGGAAGCGACGGCCACGATCGCCGCCTGCCTGACAGCGTGGCGAGCCGACGGCGACGTCGAATGGAAAGCGATTGCCGCCAACGTTTTCGCCTGGTTTCTCGGCCGTAACGATTTGTCAGTCGCGCTCGTCGATCCCGAGACCGGCAGTTGCCGCGATGGATTGCATCCCGACCGCGCCAACGAAAACCGCGGCGGCGAGTCGGTCGTGTCATATCTGCTCGGCCTTGCGGATATTCGTCAGCTTGCACGCGTCAATGTCAGCGTGACACCCCCTGCGGCGCTTCGTTCCGTCAGCGCCTGATTTCAGTTCACCTCCAGCGAACCGAGGGTATTTTGTCGCAAGCCTCTTTCCTGCATCGGCAGGCACTCTATCTGCGTCCCGATCCCACGCGCGTGATCGTGCGGCCTTTCAAACCGGCAACCGAACCCCGTGATCTCAACCCGACGGACAAGACGCGCGCCAACCATATCGTCGCACGTATTCTCGCGCTCGATGCGAAATCCGCAGCCAGCCTCTTGGCGGATGTGCTGGAAAATTTTCAAGGCCGGCATCGCAATTTGCTCGAGACCTTTGAGCTTCGCGCCGACGAAATGGAAGACGCACTCACGAGGCACGACAGCTTTTCCGAAATCCAGCGCCAGCTTCTCGGCGCCTACTTCCTGAACGAATATTCGTTCGAGGCGTCGGCGCTGTTCAATCCAAGCATCGTACCGCACCCCCACCAGCAAGGCGCCCCGCAAGGCGGCTTGCGCTTCATTCTCAGCCTTCGGGCCGTCGGCGAGGGCCACGTGTCTTCGCTGACCTTTCGTACCGGAACCATCGCGGCCGACGGCGGCCTGACGGTTGATCCGACCGCCCGGCTCGCCTCGAGTCCCGAGATTGGATATCGAATATTCGGACCACTCGGCGACGACATCGAGGTGACCTTCAAAGAGAGCCGGGACATCAGCGAACGCGTTATATTCCCGGTCACGGAATCCCAGTCGCACGGTATCGAAGACGCTCGCTTCGTCGAATTCATCGACGGCGGCCGGAAGACCTATTATGCGACTTATACAGCCTATACGGGCCTCGCGATCCGGTCGGAGTTGCTTGAGACCAGCGACTTCCGGTCATTTCGAATGACCCCGCTGGACGGCGCCGCCGCGCGCAACAAGGGCATGGCGCTGTTCCCGCGCCGGATCCACGGCAAATACGCCATGATCGCACGTCAGGACAACGAGAATCTCTATTTGATCTACTCGAAGGATTTGTACCGGTGGGACGGCGGCCAGGCGATCCTGAAGCCGCAATTCCCCTGGGAATTCGTGCAGATCGGGAACTGCGGTTCACCGATCGAACTCGACGAGGGCTGGCTGTTGCTCACGCACGGCGTAGGTCCGGTTCGAAGATATTCGATCGGCGCGGCGCTGCTCGACAAGAACGACCCCACCAAAGTGCTGGCGCGTTCGGTCGAACCGTTGCTGCGGCCGGAGCCGTCGGAGCGCGAAGGCTATGTCCCCAACGTGGTCTATACCTGCGGGGCGATGCGGCACAAAGATCAGATCATTTTGCCGTACGCGATATCCGATACGTATTCCAACTTTGCGACGATCGAGATTGCAGCCTTGATGCGCGCACTGTCCTGAATTCGTTTGCGTCGGGCTTCGTTCAAGCCTTGGCGCGGGCCTTGATAATTCGCAGCGCCCGCTCGTCGCCGCGCGCATTGGCGTCGTCGACAAAGGCAATCAGGAGATCGGCGAGCGTGGCGTAATCCCACAATTTCAGTTCGGCCGGGTCGATCCAGCCTTCGAAATGATTATCGAGATAACCGCGCGAGGCGTCGTTGGCCTCGGTCCAGGTCGGACCGGCAAGGCCGGGCGGATCGCGGTCCCAGTGGCAGACCACAAACCCATCGGCGGATTTCGCCAGAATCCAGCGCCCGTCCTTCGGCGCCTCGCTGAGGGGGCGCAAGGATTGACCAATCTTCTGCAACACAAGTTCGACCTGGCCAGACATTGAAACGCTTCCGCTAACCATAAAACAACGACCCGAGAGCCTTCTCCCCTGTTCCACAGGCTGATGGTTCAAGTGTGGCAATGGAACAAGCAATTCGATCCCTCTTTATCACGTCATGAGCGAAATATTTGTGCGTGCGCCGGCGGAACAGCGCCACCCCGGTAACGTTGACCAGCCATCGAACAGAAGGAGGATGGTATGAGGAAGATTCTATTGGCGGCCGCGGCGACCTGTGCTTTGGCCGCGCCGGCTCTGGCCGACGATGTCGGCGTTCGGGTTGGCCCCGTAGGTGCTGGCGTGACCGTTGGCGAAAGCCATCGCGATTACGACCGCGATCGGGTCCAGGAAAAGACCGTGATCCGTAAGGACGAACCGGCTGACCGCACCACGGTCATCAAGAAGGAAGACAGCGACGGCAACCGAAGCAAGACTGTCATCCATCAGAACGACTGACGACTTGATGAAAATAAATCGCCTGCGGGCTCCTGACTGGGAGCGCGTGGGCGATTTGCTTCTCGACTCATCGCGAATTCTCAGCAATTTGACCTCCCCTTGAAAAGTGGAGGTCGCTTTGCTCGCGAGAGCAAAGCGGGAGGGGATCAGACCCCCTCCCCAACCCTCCCCCTTTCAGGGAGAGGGAGAGCAGCGCCGTTGCGGCTCTATCTCGACCGCTCTCGCCTCACACCAGCTTCACATTCTTCAGCGGCAGGCTGCGCACCGGCTTGCCGGTCGCGGCGAAGATGGCGTTCATCACCGAAGGCGCGACCACGCAAATGGTCGGCTCGCCGACGCCGCCCCAGAAATCGTAGGTCGGCACCACCACGACCTCGACCTTGGGCATTTCGGCCAGCCGCATAATCTCATAGCTGTCGAAATTGAGGCTGGTCATGCGGCCGTTCACGACCGGCATTTCACCGTACATGGTCGCGGTCAGGCCGAACGCGACCGAGCCTTGGGCCTGTGCCTCGATCTGTTGCGGGTTGACCGCATGGCCGCAATTGACGGCCAGCACCACGCGATGAACCCTGAGCTTGCCTTGCGGGCTCACCGAGACTTCGGAGACTGCCGCCGAGTAGCTGCCATAGCCCATGAACTGCGCGATGCCGCGATGGACGCCCGGAGGCAACGGCTTTCCCCAATCGCCCTTCTCGGCCGCCGCGTTGAGTACCGCGAGATGCTTGGGATGTTCCTTCATCAGCGCGCGGCGGAAATCGAGCGAATCCTTGCCGGCCGCGCGCGCCACCTCTTCCATGAAGCATTCCATGTAGACGGCGTTCTGGTTGGTGTTGACGCCGCGCCACGGGCCGACCGGCACATGGCTGTTGCGCATCGTGTATTCGATCGAGAGACTTGGCACGTCGTAGCCCAACTGCGCGTCACCGGGCGTGTCGTAATAGCCCTGCAACTGCCGCATGTCCTTGCCGTTGACAATAGCGCTCGGGTTGGCGATCGCGTTGATCGACTGGCCGGAGACGCGAACATGCAACCCGACCAGATTGCCGTCATTGTCGAGGCCGGCCGACAGCTTGCATTGCGAGATCGGGCGGTAGAAGTCGTGCGCCTGATCTTCCTCGCGGCTCCAGATCAGCTTGATCGGCGTATCCGGGAAAGACTTCGCAATCTCGGACGCCTGATGCACGTAATCCTGTGTGCCGCCACGCCGGCCAAAACCGCCGCCGAGGTCGAGACGATGGATTTCGCACTTGTCGAGCGGAACGCCCGAGGTTTCCGACAGCGCCGCGAGCGACGCCTCGAGATTCTGCGTCGGCACCCAGGCATCGGCACGATCGCCTGAGAGTTTTACCGTGCAGTTCATCATCTCGAGCGGTGCGTGCGCCAGGAAGGGCGTCATATAGACCGCTTCGACCTTCTTCGGCGCGTCCGCGATCGCCCTCAACGCATCTCCATTCACCCGTTCGCCGTTGGTTGCGGTAGCTGTGAGGCCATCCTCGAGCATCGCCGCGATCGTGGCGCTGGATTGCGTCGCGTTCGGCCCTTCGTCCCAGACGATCGGCAAAGCGTCGAGCGCCTTTTTCGCTCTCCACCAGGTGTCGGCGACAACCGCAACGGCGGTTTCCTTGACCCGCACCACCTTCTTCACGCCGGGCATGCCGAGGACTTTGGCTTCGTCATAGCTCTTGAGTTTGCCGCCGAACACCGGACAATCCTTGATCGCCGCGCACAGCATGCCCGGCAATTTGAGATCGATCGCAAATATCTTGCTGCCGTCGAGCTTATCGGCGGTGTCGAGCCGCTTCAGCGGTTTTCCGGCAATGGTCCAGCTCTTGGGGTCCTTCAGCGTGATGGTCTTGGCATCCGGCGGCGTCAGCTTGCCGGCGGCTGCCGCGACTTCGCCATAACGCAGCGAGCGTTGGCTCGCAGTATGGGTAATGACGCCCTTCGAGACCTTGAGTTCACCGGCCGGAACGTTCCACTGTTCGGCCGCCGCTTGCAGCAGCATCATGCGCGCGGCCGCACCGCCCCGGCGCACATAATCCTGCGAGGTACGGATGCCGCGGCTGCCGCCGGTGCCCATTTCGCCCCAGGCGCGCTTGGACGCGAGATTCTCGCCCGGCGTCACGCCCTGCGTCGTGACCTTGCCCCAGTCACATTCGAGTTCTTCGGCGACGAGCTGGGCCAAACCTGTGAGCGTGCCCTGCCCCATCTCGGAGCGCGCGACGCGAATGACGCAGGCATCGTCCGGCTTGATCGCGACCCAGAGGTTGACCTGAACGGCGCCCTCGGGTGTTCCTTCCGCATAGGCCGCGTCAAACGGCACGCTCAGGCCGAGCGCCAGGCCGCCGCCGGCAATCGCCGCCGAGCCGACGATGAAGCTGCGGCGCGAGAGTTCGAAATCCTTTTCCAGGAGAGGTCTGTTCATGACTAACCTCCCTGTCCGGTGGTGCCACCATTGGCGGCGATATGCACCGCCTCGCGGATGCGCTGATAGGTGCCGCACCGGCAGATGTTGGTCATCGCATCGTCGATGTCCTTGTCGGTCGGTTTCGGATTCTTCTTCAGGAGCGCTGCCGCCGCCATGATCTGGCCGGACTGGCAATAGCCGCATTGCGGCACGTCCACCGTCGCCCAGGCTTTTTGCACCGGGTGCGAGCGGTTTTCCGACAATCCCTCGATGGTGACGATCACATCGCTTTCGGTGATCTGGCCCAGCGGGATCTGGCAGGAGCGCTGCACTTCGCCATTGAAGTGAACCGAGCAGGCGCCGCACTGGGCGATGCCGCAACCATATTTGGTGCCGGTGAGACCGACATGTTCGCGAATAACCCACAGCAAGGGTGTGTCGGCCTCCGCCGATACGTCTTTGACTGTGCCGTTGATATTGAGTTTTGCCATATGCATTCCTCCAATCAGGCGGACGGAGCATAATGGCGGCGTGAAATATTGCCTACACGTTTTGCGCGCGGGTCTGCCTTGAGCGCTATTCGGCGACCCCGTTGGCTTCATCGAGCCGGGCAAGCCTGGCGTGGACGCTGTTCTGCACTTCGGCGAGCGCCTTCAGCAGTTGCGCAACCTCGCTACGGGCGAGATTTTGCACTGCGGTATCGACGACCTCCCGGGCCAGCGGAAGCAGCTTGCTCTTCAGCGCGCCTCCCTTCGGCGTCAGATGGATATGCCATTTCCGGCGGTCGTCCCGGTTGCGAACCCGCCGGACCAGACCCTTTTTCTCCATGATCACGATGGCGCTCAGCGTGGTCGGCTCCATGGTGCCGGCGCGGTTCGACAGCTCGCGCTGGGTCAACCCGTCCTCATGCCAGAGCGCCCGCAGGAAATACCACATGCCGAGCGTGATCCCGTGCGGCGCGATCTTGAACTGAAGGAAGCGCTGCATCGCACGGTGGGTGGTGCGGATCTGATAGCCGATGCTCTCGTCAAACGGCAAATCGGCCTCGGGGGCGCCTGCACCCCGTTTCCGCGGCTTGGCGGCCTTTTTGCCACCGGCCTTCCTCACGACGGCTCTCTTCACGCTCGTCAACGGCGCCTCCTGTCTCTCGCCCAGATTGCACATTCGTGAAGCGCAGGCAAACACATCGCTTTCACACGTTGCCGGGACTTGCGCGATTTGCTTAGGTTGCTAAGTATCTGTCGGAAGCGCCCCCCGAGGACAACATGACGCCCGATCCTGACGTGCGGGAACTGACCCTCAAAGTCCGCCACAAGTCGGAAATTGCCGACGGCGTGTTCCTGTTCGAACTCGCCGCGCCGGATGGCGGCGAACTGCCGCCGTTTACACCGGGATCCCACATCACCGTCACCGCGCCGTCGGGGCAAAAGCGCCGCTATTCGCTGTGCAACGATCCCGCAGAGCACGATCGTTACTTGATCGCAGTCAAGCAGGAAACATCAGGCCGCGGCGGTTCGCTGAGCTTCACGAGGGGCGTCAACGACGGCGACGAGGTTACGGTGGAGCCGCCAGCCAACGACTTCGAAATGGCCAAGGCCGAGCCGAAACGGCTGATCTTCATTGCCGGCGGCATCGGCATCACGCCGATCCGCGCCATGATCCTGCATTGCCTGCGTCAGGGCAAAACCATTTTCATGCTGTATTACTTCACGCGCACGCCGACCGCGATGGCGTTTCGCGACGAATTTGCGTCAAGCGCCTTCGAAGGCAAGGTCGTGCTTCATCACGACAATGGCGACCCCGATCAGGCCTATGACCTCTGGCCGGTGCTGGAGCAACAGCGCGGCGCGCATCTTTATTGCTGCGGACCGCGCGGGTTGATGGACGCCGTGCGCGACATGACCGGCCACTGGCCGGATTCGGTGGTGCATTTCGAGGACTTTGTCGGCGCTTCCGCCCCGCATGCCGACGACCAAGCGTTCGAAGTGAGGCTTGCCAAAAGCGGCGAGGTTTACGAAGTCGCCGCCCACGTCTCGATCCTGGATACGCTTCGACAACACGGCCATGTGCTGGCAAGCTCCTGCGAGAGCGGCACCTGCGGCACCTGCCGTTGCCGCTTCATTGAGGGCGAGGTGGACCATCGCGACCTCGTACTGTCAGACGATGAAAAGGGGTATGACATCATGATCTGCGTGTCGCGCGCGAAATCGCGAACCCTGACGCTGGATCTATGAGGTGAGGCAGATGATCCTCTTGCAGCCGCGACAGACGATGCTCCCTTTCCCAGCTTGCGCCGATTTGAAGCGCCCTCCCCCTGAAAGGGGGAGGGTTGGGGTGGGGGTCAATTCGACGATGCAAGGGGCGGAGAAAGTCGCAATATCTGGAAAAGCGACCCCCTCCCGGTTCACTTCGAAGCGAAAGCGCGCTTCTCAGCTCACCGACCTCCCCCTTTCAGGGGGAGGTGAAGGCGGTTGGGCCGCCGTTCGGAAAAACCAATGAGCAAACCGTTGAAACTGGGCGTCATCGGCCTCGGCCGCGCCTTCACGCTGATGCTGCCGACATTCGTGGCCGATCCCCGCATCCGGATGGTCGCTGCACACGATCCGCGCCTCGACGCCCGCGAGCGTTTTGCGCAGGAATTCGGCGCGAAGGTTTATGTGGACGCGGAAGCGCTGTGCGCTGATCCGGACGTGAAAGCCGTCTACATCGCCTCGCCGCATCAATTCCACCTCGCGCATGTGAAGTGCGCCGCCAAACACGGCAAGCATGTGCTGGTCGAAAAGCCGATGGCGCTGTCGGTGGATGATTGCCGAGACATGATCGCCGCGACAAACGCCGCAAATGTCAAACTGCTGGTCGGCCACAGCCACAGCTTCGACCTGCCCTATCTGCACACGCGCGCGATGATCCGAAGCGGCGCCTATGGCCGCGTCCGCATGATCAACGCGCTCAACTTCACCGACTTTCTCTATCGTCCGCGCCGGCCCGAAGAACTTGATACGCTCCAAGGCGGCGGCGTGGTGTTCAGCCAGGCCGCTCATCAGGTCGATATCGTGCGCCTGCTCGCGGGCGCCAAGGCCGCTTCCGTGCATGCTTTCACGGGCAACTGGGACGCCGCGCGCAACACCGAAGGCGCGTACTCGGCGCAGATCAAATTCGAAGACGGAAGCTGTGCATCGCTGACCTATAGCGGCTACGCGCATTTCGACACCGATGAATTCATGGGCTGGCGGGGCGAACTCGGCCAAGGCCGCGATGCCGAGGCCTCTTACGGCCGCGCCCGGCTCAATTTGCAGAAGGCGACTGACGTCGCCGACGAGATTGCGATGAAAAACGCCCGCGCCTATGGCCCATTCGGCCGCGATGCGTTTCGCATCGATGGCGAACTGTCGCACAATCATTTCGGGTTTGTGGTCGTAGCTTGCGAGCACGCCGATCTGCGTCCGCTGCCGCACAGCGTCATGGTCTATGGCGACAAGAGCCGCCATCTTGACGAAATCCCGCCGCCGAAAATCCCGCGCGCCGAAGTCGTCGATGAACTCTACGCCGCGGCGATGTCGGGCACGGAGCCATTGCATTCAGGCGAATGGGGCCTGGCGACGCTGGAGATTTGCCTGGGGATATTGGAATCGGCGAGAAGTGGGCGTGAGGTGGAGTTGAAGTGGCAAATCTAGGGGATGACGACTCGCTTTTGCGGCGACGGAGGTGAGCCCCCTCTCCCCTTGCGGGAGAGGGTTGGGGTGAGGGGTCACGGTCTGTCGGTGGATCACCCCTCACCCGGCTGCTTCGCAGCCGACCTCTCCCGCAAGGGGAGAGGTGAAGAAAGAGATCGCCGCGAATTCACCCCTTCGGACTATTCGCCCTTGAAGCAATAATCGCGATCAAATCGTTCTCGGCGACAGCCGCGGTCTTGTAGCGCGGCTCGGTCGTGACAAACGGCTGCTCGGCCTCGGCGGGATGAAATATCTCGACATAATAGAGACCGGAGGATGGGTCCAATTTCGGCTCAACACGGATCACTGCCATGGTCAGACCTTTCCGAGTTCGGCAAACAGCACACCACGCAGCCTCTCGGCCAGCGACGCCGCCACAGCCCCTGATGTCTCGGCCGTCCCGCTCATGCCGAGATAACGCGCCGCGATCTCAGGCGAGTTCAGCAAATCCCCAGCCGACCCCGACAGCGTGATGCGGCCATTCTCGAACACATAGCCGCGGTCGGCGATCGACAGCGCCTGCCGTGCGTTCTGTTCGGCAAGCAAAATGGTAATGCCTTGGTCGCGCAACGCCACGATCAGGCGGAAGATTTCCGCCACCAGCAACGGCGCGACGCCGAGCGACGGCTCATCGAGCACGAGGATTTTTGGCTTTGCCATCAACCCGCGCGCGATAGCCAACATTTGTTGCTGCCCGCCGGAGAAATTGCCGGCGATATCGTTCATGCGCTCACGCAGCACCGGGAATAGCGCCGACACCTTCTCCAGCTGCGCCGTGCTGTCCTTCGCTGGCGTGGCGTAGGCGCCGAGCGCGAGGTTTTCCGCAACCGTCATGCCGGCGAAAATCTGGCGCCCCTCGGGCACATGGGCGATGCCGCGGCGCAGCCGCTCGGCCGGCGGCAACGTCTCGATCGGCACACTATCGAGCAGGATGGCGCCGCTGAGAGGACGCAACAATCCGGAAACGGCCTTGGCCAGCGTCGATTTGCCGGCGCCGTTCGCGCCCAACAACGTGACGATCTCGCCGCGCTCGAGCTTGAGATTGATATCCTCCAGCACGCAATGGTGGCCGTAGCCGATCGCGACCGATCTCAATTCAAGGAGCGACATGATCCTCCCTTCCCAGATAAGCCTCGATCACGCGGCTGTTGGCCTGGACTTCCGCAGGCGTGCCGGTGGCGATGATCGCACCGGAATCGATCACCACGATGCGGTCGGCGACGTTCATCACCAGCGACATGTTGTGCTCAACGACGAGCACGGGAATGCCGAGGCCGCGGATCGCGCGCAGAAGATTGGCGAGTTCCTGCGTTTCGGTGTCGTTGAGCCCCGCCGCCGGCTCGTCGAGACAGAGTAGTTTGGGCCGCGCCATCAGCGCGCGCACGACCTCGAGCAGCTTTTGCGCACCCATCGGCAATTCGATCGCGTGCGTCTCGGCAAAGGACGAGAGGCCCACGAGCTCGAGCATCTCCTCGGCGCGGCGGCGCAGCGCCCGCTCTTCGTCGCGCGCTCCACCGAGCCACAGCGCCTGGCCCGGAAACGAATGACGGCCAAGACGATGGCTGCCGACCATGACGTTCTCGATCGCCGTCATGCCGGGAAAAACCCGCGCCGATTGAAACGTCCGGATCAAACCGAGGCCCGCGATCTTCACCGCCGACAAGCCATCGAGGTCGCGGCTCGCAAACACAACTTTCCCTGCGTCGCGAGACATGATGTTGGTGATGAGGTTGAAGACGGTGGTTTTGCCCGCGCCGTTCGGCCCGATCAACGCGGTGATCTGATGGGCCGCCGCATCGAACGAGACGTCGTTGATGGCTTTCAGGCCGCCAAAGCTTTTGGCAAGGCCGCGCACGCTCAGGATCGTGCTTTCACTTGCCTCGTCTCGTGCTTGAGCTTGCGGATCAATCGCCGTCATGACATCAGCACCTCCGTCTTGGCCGCGTTCGGCTTCGCCTCGCGCGGGCGTAACATCCGCGTCATGATCTGGATCAGCGCGCCGTAAATTCCCTGCGGCAGATAAAGGAAGCTCGAGACCAATAGCGCGCCGGAGGCAAAGGTCTTGTAGATCGCGAGCGGCGCAAAGATCACCGGCAGCAGCGTCAACAGCAGTGCGCCGAACAACCCGCCGACCAGTGTGCTCTCGCCGCCGATGATCAGCATCGCCACCAATTCCAGCGAGCGGGAGGTGCCGACCATTTCCGGCGCCAGGAAGTTGAAGAAGAACGCATAGAGACTTCCCGCGAGCGAGGCCAGCGTCACGCTGATCAGGAACGCAGCAAGCTTGTAGCGCACGGTGTTGATGCCGAGCGCGGCTGCCGCCATCTGATCGGAGCGGATCGCCTTCAGCGCGCGGCCGAAGCCGGAGCGCATCGCGCCGACAAGGCCGATCAGGATGATCAGATCGAGCGCCAGCACGAGATAATACATCGCGCGCGGGCTCGCGAAGATGAAGCTGCCGACCGAGAAAGAGGGAATGCCGACCAAACCAGATGGACCGCCGGTGATGTCGAGAAAACCGACCGCGCAGGAATCGATCAGGAGCCCGAAGGCGAGCGTGGCGAGCGCGAGGTAAAGCCCGCGCAAACGCAACGTCACCACCGAGAGCACGAGCGCGCAAACGAGCGATACGCCGATGCCGGCAAGAATCGAAAGTACCGGCTCGATCTCATAGTTGATCGCGAGATAGCCTGATGTGTAGCCGCCGATCGCCATGAAGCCGGCCTGGCCAAGGCTGACCTGCCCGGCATAACCCATCAGCACATCGAGCCCCATCAGCGTCATGAACAAAATGGCCGCGATCACGAGCCCGCTCAGGATGCCGTTATCGGTGATGACAAGAGGAATCACCACCGCCACGATTACCGCGATCGCCGCGAGTAACCATGCGAGGTGCGCCGGCAGCTTGGCCGCATGGCCGGCGGCTTTCACCTCGTCGCGGGTATCCTGTCGCCGCCCGACACCCACCGCGACCAAGCCCTGCGGCCGCCAGATCAGCACCACCAGCAGAATGACAAGCGAGATCGCGCTCGAAAACAGCGAGGAGATGTAAGCGGTCGACAGCTGCGTCACGAGCCCGAGAAAAAGGCCGCCGATGACGGCGCCGGGAAACGAGGCGATGCCGCCGATCGCGGCCGCGACGAAGCCGGAAATCGTGAACAGACGCCCGGTGTCGAATTGCAGCGAGGTCGTCGGCGCGACCGTCACGCCCGAGATCGCGGCAATCAGCACGGCGAGACCGAAGCTTAACAGCGTCATCCTCGGCACGTCGATGCCCATCAGGCTCGCGGCGGAAGGATTTTCGGCGCACGCGCGAAGAGCTTTGCCGAGCTTGGTCCGGGCGATGAGAAACCAGAGCGCGACGATGCAGAGTGCGGTGGCGCCGAACACCCAGAAGGCTTGCGTCGGAATCAGGATCGCGCCGAACGCCAGCGGTCGCTCGCCCGAGAACGGCGGCATCGCATAGGGCTGGCTGCCCCAGACCACCAGCGAAAATCCCTCGATCATGGTGAGGATGCCGGCGGTCAGCATCAGCACATTGGCGTTGGAAAGCCGCGTCAACGCCGGCACAAACGTAAAGGTCGCGAGACTGACACCGATAACCACCGTCGTCACGACCGCCGCCGGAATCGCCACCACCAGCGGCCAGCCCCAGGCGACGCCGAACGTATAGCCGATCATCGCCGCGATCAGCGCGAAGCCGCCTTGCGAGAGATTGATCGCGCCGGTGACGCGATAGATCAGCGAGAAGCCCAGCGCAATCGCGGCATAGATGCTGCCGACAACGAGCCCGCCAATCGCGATCTGCGCAAACTCAAGCACTAGTGGTCCGATTCCAACATTCGCATCCCTCCTCAGCGGCCACTTTTGCGAATGTTAGAATCAAAGGGACCACTAGCAAATATGTGTATCAAGTGGAGTTTTGGATTTGACATTCGCATTACGAGTTCGCGGCTAGGATTATAGCGAATGTCAAATCCACTCAACTTGCTATGCCCGTTCGCTTCATTGGGCGCGGGGGATGCCGAGGGGGTCGCTGACCACGACCCAGGTCTGCGCAGAAGGGTCCCAGCGGGTGACGACGACGTTGGATTCGTCCAGCCCACGATTGGGTACGGCCTTGAAATCGTAGAAGCCGTTGATGCCGGCGACGCCCTTGAGATCGCCGAAATACTTGCGCAGATCTTCGGCCGTCGCATCCGGCTTTAACTTACGCAAGGCGTCGACGACCAGGAACGCCGGATCCCATGCATAGGTCGAAGAACCGTCCGGCTTGATATCGGTACCCTCGAACGCCTTGTAGAAGGCGTCCTTTGCCGCGGACGCTTCGTTCGTCTTTGGCGGTTGCGAGGATTTGAGAAAATCCGCGGCCGGAATGTAAAGCTCCTTGGGCAGGAAGGCCGCGTATTGCGCCATCTGCGCATAGGTCTGGTTGCCGTTGGTGGTCGCGACCGGCAATTCGATGCCGGCATCATGGATCGCCTTGAAAACGGTGCCGATCGGACCTCCGGTCGACCACGCCACCAGCACGTCGGGGTTGGCGCCTTTCAAACGCTGGATCTGCGCCGCGGCGCTGACATCGGTCGGATTGAGCTGCGCTTCGGCGATCAGTTCGACGTCCTTGTGGTCGTCGGTGCCGAACAGCGCTTTGAAATTCTTGTAGGCGTCCTGACCGCTCGCATCCGTCGAGGTGATCAGCGCGACCTTCTTCCAGCCTTTGCGGCCGAAGTATCGCAGCAGCGCCGCCGCGAGTTCCTTGGTCGAGATGCTCGAACTATAGACGAAGCCGCCATTCACCGGATGGATGCCGGGCGAGAAGCAATAAAGCAGCGGGCCGTCCTTCATCAAAGGCGCCATCGCATTGCAAAGCGCGACCAGCGACGATCCGAGAATGACAGGCGGATTGGTGGCCTTGACCTGATTAGCGAGTTGGACCGCAACTTGCGGGCTCGACTGGTCGTCGTGATACACGAATTTCAGCGGCTGGCCGTGGATGCCGCCGTCCGCATTGGCCGCCTTCTCGAATTGCATCAGCGCCTGCTGCTCGGCCTTGCCGAGGAAGGCGCCGCCGCCGGTCAGCGGCAGGATCACGTTGATCTCCCGATCGGCGGCCTGCGCTATGGTGAGTCCGCAGACAAATACGGCGGCAACAAGAATGATGCGGACGCGCAATCGATCCTCCCGATACCTGGCGCTGGCGTTTGGTGCTTTGTAATGAGTTATCGGCAGCAACGCTAGGCGGCCGCGCCGGCCATTTCCTTGTCGGTCTCGTCTTCTTCGAGACCGGATAAAACCTTCACCTCCTCGTCGGAAGCGCCCAGCGTGCGCCACGGCACAATCTTTTCCACCACGCCCTGGTAAGAGCGCAGTTTTGATGGCGGCAAATGCGGCTGGATCTGGCCGATCACCCGCCCCTCCTGCTCAAACGCCCGTGCCGCGTCGATCATCAGGCGGCGGAACTGCACGATCGCGATGTCGCTGGCGCCAAGACGCTCCTGCGTGCGATCGGCAATCGCGCCCATCGATTCCCACATCGCGATGTCCTGGTTGGGAATGCCGGGAATGCCGGTGAAGCTGTCGCCGCCGGCCATCGCGTCGCGGTCCTGCAGATAGTCGTTATGGGCGTGGCGCTTGATCGGGCGAAACGCGCTATCCACATCTACGCCCACTTCCAGCACACAGAACTTGCGCCATGCTTCCGTGCCGATGCCGGCCTGCTCGCCTTCCGCCCAGGCGATGAAGTGGAAGGTACTCGAGGTGTCGCTGCGCGGCACGATCACGCTCGTGACGTTGTAGGTGCTGTTCGGCGGGATCAGCGCGGTGAAGGGCGCGACATAGGTCGTGATGCGCACGTAATCATGCGAGTTGGCGTTGACGATCGGACGGCGGATCGCCGCGTACCGCATGCCGTAATTGGTGAGCTGGACCTGAATGCGCGGATTCTTGTCGGTCGAGGGACGAACCCAGTGATCGCCCTTCGCGGTCGCATCGCCCTTGGCCGGGCGCATGTCGGACGAATGCAGTGTGGAGGAATGCGCCGAGTCGATCTGGCCTTCCATGATCTGCGCCCAGTTGCAGGGCAATTCTACCTTGGCAATCGCGACGCGCGCCTCGGCATGTGGTGCCCATGGCGGCGCCTCGAATTCCGGCATCGCCTCCGGCGGGCCCATATAGGTCCAGACAAAGCCGCCGGCCTCGCGCGTGGGATAAGACAAATGCCTGGCCTTCTCGGGCAGCGCACTCGCTTTCGGCTCCGAGGGCATGTCGATGACATTGCCGTCGGTGTCAAACTTCCAGCCGTGATAAAGACAGCGCAGACCGCATTCCTCGTTGCGGCCGAAGGCGAGCGAGGCCTTGCGGTGCGGACAGGCTTCCCCGAGCAGCCCGAGCTTGCCGTTACTGTCACGGAACGCGACGAGCTTTTCGCCGAACAGCTGGACCCTAACCGGCGCGCCGTCCACCTCGGCGACCTGTTCGGACAACAGCGCCGGCACCCAGTGGCGGCGCATCAGCCGTCCCATCGGCGCATCGCCCTCGACCCGGCACAACAGCTCGTTTTCTGCTTGCGTCAGCATGGCCGCTCTCCCGAAAACCTTAGTTTCCTAAGCTTATCGGGCCTGACCCTAGCCCATGCGCCGCCGCGCCGTCCAGAGGTGCTGAAAGCGGTTCCGAGAGAATTTGCGGGATTGGGCGATCAGTGCTTGCTCTCGCACCAATATGGGCACCTGTTCGTCATGCCCGATTTTTGGCATTTCGACATGCATCTATCATATGCCGCGCCCGTGTAAGCCGATACGGGTGAAACGCTGATGGCGGTTGTCCCTGTCAGTACGAGTACGGCAAAAAGAACGACTGAAAATCGAAGCATGGCAACTCCCCTCGAGCAATCCTTGATATAAAATCACACAGCAAATGGCTGCGGCCTTTGCCAACAGGCCGTAGCGTTGATGACGTTGAATTAACCGTTATCGGGTTCAAGCCAAAAAACCGGTAAGACGGGGCAATGTTGCCCATACACGGCTAGATCGCGATCTGATGACCTAGGTCTCGAAAAGCTAAATCCCGAATACCCAGAGGGCGACAATGGCGCCGAGAACGGCCAGACCCGAGACGGTCCAGCCGGCTGCGTAAGCGCCGTCTTCGGTTTCGGGCCGGTCCACCATGTCGTCACGCCATTCTGTCATGAGAGCCTCCTTGAGACTGCCTCCTGCCAGTTAAGTCGCGCGCGGCGGCACAAGGTTCAATCCCGTGAACCAATGCGATAGGGGCCGGCGGGTTCCAAAGGTGCCGCGCGCTCCAATCCCTCCCCCTTGTGGGGAGGGAAGGCCGAAGCGAAGCGGAGGCCAGGGTGGAGGCTTTTTCCTTAGAGGCCCCCACCCGGCTCATCGTTCGCTTGCACTCACGATGACCCACCCTCCCCGCAAGGTGAGGGATGAAGTGCCGCGCCCGTTTCAGCCCTCAAAGCCGCTTCTTCAGCGCCGCCACAAAGCGGTCGGCGTCTTCCTCGTCGTTGAAGACGTGCGGCGAGATACGCATGCGCGACAACCGCGGTGCAACATAGACACCCTCCCCGGCCAGACCCTCGACCAGCCCGGCCGGCAGGCCGCCGGCAAACCCTAGACTTAAAATGTGCGGCGCACGAAAACGTGTCTCCATCAGGCGGACCTTGCTGTCGCTCAGGCCCTCGGCGATCCGCGCGGTCAGCATCGCCAGACGCGCGACGACCGCATCCGCGCCCCATTCGGCCATCATCTCCATGCCGATCGCGGCCATTTCCATCGAGATGAAATGATCGCGTTCCCCCATATCGAAGCGCCGGGCGCCCGGCACATAGCTCACATCGGCGAAGTAGACTTCCGCTTCCGAGCGGACCCCGCGGCGGCCAAAACCGGTCTGCTCCAGCGGAATGCCGTTCTGGTGACGTTTGGCCATATAGATAAAGGCCCGGCCATAGGGCCCGATCAGCCATTTATAGGTCGGGAAGATCACGAAATCCGGATCGAGGCTTTTGACGTCCATCGCGAGCACGCCGACGGCGTGCGTCGCATCGATCAGGAACAGCGCGCTTTGCCGCTTCAGCGCCGCAGCGACTTTCGCGATGTCGATCAAGCCGCCATCCGACCAGTGCACCGAGGAGATCGAGGCGAGCGCGAGGCGTGCCGCGCCCGGCCGCTCGATCGCCGCCATCACCGCCGAGGTCCAGTCGCCATCGGGCGGCTGACGCACCGTCTCGATGGCGAAACCGGCCGAAGCCGCGCGTGTCTGCCATTCCAGGATCGGCGAGGAATGGTCGTTTTCCAGAACCAGCACCCGCATGCCGGCCGGGATCGACAGGATCTTTCCAACGGTCGCCACGCCATAGCTCACCGAGGAAATCAGCGCGACGTCGCTGGCGTCAGCATTGATTAGGCGTGCGGCGGCGGCTCTGGCGCGTTCATGCTGGCGGTTGGCGAAAGCGGCATCGAGCGTCCACGGCGCGCCCTTGCGGCCAACCGCGGCCCGGGCAGCCTCCTGCGTGCGCCGCGGCAACGGACTGTAAGAGGCCGAATTCAGATAACAGATGTCGCGCGGGATATCGAAGAGGTCGCGTTGGGAAGCCAGCATGGTGTGCTCTTCGTTGGAGAGACAACCTTAGCGGCTTGGAATTGAACCGGCCATCCCCACTGATGCCGGTCAGATCGTCCCGGCGCGCGGGGGTAGCTCTGCATAAAAGCCTGGTGAGCCTACGCCGACTGCCGCTGTTCGGGCTCGGCCGGGCTCCAGTGCGACTGGTAGACCTCCAGGATGCCGCGCGACATCCTGACATCAGCACGCTTGAACTCGGCTTTCAGATCATCGAGCTCTCTTGAGGCAATGCGGTGATTCTCCGCTCCCAAGAACAACAGCGCCATCGCGGTATCCCAGGAGAATTCGAGCGCCTTCGACAACACCAGGATCATGTCGCGGTTGTTGCGCGAAAGCGCGTCCTCGACAACCTCCGGCGGCAGCGAGCAAAGCAGCGACAGTCCAATAACGGCTTCCTCGACCTTGTGCGCCAGCGCATAGCCGAGAATGCTCTTTTCGTTCAGCCGGCCGGCCTTGTGCGCCTCGGTCAGGGCCTGTTTGAGCGCCAGATAACTTTCCTGGCCCGACGCAAACTTGGAATAAAGCTCGCCCGATGCCTTCGTCACCGAGGCCTTGATGGCCGCCGTGAGTTCGGGGCGTTCGCGCTCGAGCTTGCGCCGGACGCCGTCTGACGCCTTTGCGACCAATTGGCGGAACATCTGCGGCGGAATTTCCTTGCGCAGGCCCACCCGTTCGGCCAACACGGCATCGGTTTCCGCGCGCTTGATCATCTGGCGGAAGGCGAAGTCGGAGAACCGCGCGCCATCGTTGGCGGCGACCGACTGAACGACTTCCTGATTGCCGCGCGTGACGAGTTCGTCCGTCACCTCGACCGGCACCGTCGGCCGGCGCGCGATCGCCAGCAGATGCGGCTGGCTCTTGGTGCGGATATTGGCGATCAGCGACTTGACGTCGAGACGCGGAGAAAATTGCAGGACGGGCCCGGCGACCTCGATCGAATCGTCGAAGGCAAGCATCTGCACGACTTTGTCCGGCGCATTGTTGGAATGGGCCAGCCGGCACGACAGTTCGGCCCGGGACACCTGTTCGATCTCTTCGGCCAGCCGGCCGATCACCTCGCCGAAGATGCGGATCTCATCTTCGCTGAACTCGCCTTCGACGAGAACATCGGTCGCATGCCACAACGCTTTCGCGCGGCTCTCGCTCGAGCCACGCGCAATCGCGTCGTTCAAATCTTCCAAAGCGTGACTGACTTCAGTCATCGGGCAATCCAGTGAGGTAATAAAATCTCTAGGCGAAAGCCATAAACCGCAATTTTTAATGGTGCGGTTTCACTTTCCCCGAGTTTTCGCAGCTTCCAGTGACCCTTCATTAACTCTGGCTGCCCTGTGCGGCCCTCCACGGCCTGATCGGCGCCCGCGAACGGAAAAAACCGGTAAAAATGCCGCGCGGCGGGGTGCGATTTGACAGCCTGTTTACCGATCGCTTACCTCTTTTGACGATTGGCGAAAGCGGGATTGAAGGGCGAGACGATGGATCAGACTGCAACGCCTCCGGGTACCGAGGCGACGTCACGCACGACAGATAGCGCGATCGCGATTGCCGCGATCGCGGTGCTGATCGTCTCCTACGCGGTCAATGCGATGGACCGCACGCTGTTTCCGCTGATGCTGACGGATGTCCGGCGCGAATACGGCTTCGCCCTGCCGCAGGCGGGCTTGATGTCGACCATCTTTACGCTCGGCATGACGCTCGCCGGGCTTCCGACCGGCTACCTGATGTCGCGCTATTCCCGCAAAACCGTGATCCAGGTCGGGATTCTGATCTATTCGGCCGCGACGGTGATCACGGTCACGGCGATCGGCTTTGCCGACATGCTGTTCTATCGCGCGATTACCGGCACCGGCGAAGCGATGCAGCTCACCGCGTTGCTCGCGGTGTTCTCCAGCTACTTCTCGCGCCACCGCGCTGCGGGCGTCGGCCTGCTCAACTATGCCTATGCCGGAGGTGCGGCGGTCGGACCGTGGCTGGGCGCCAAGCTGCTGGTCGACTACGGCACCTGGCGCGCGCCCATGATCATCTATGGCGTCATTGGGCTCGCGATGATGGTGCTGATTGCAGCAGTGGTGCGGCCGTATCTGTCCGAGACCAACACCGCCGGCCAGGAGAATACGACGATCGCGGCGGGCGGCGCGGCGTCGCTCAACAACCGCAACACCATCGTGCTCGCGATCCTCAGCGTGCTGTTTGGGCTTGCGCTCTATGGCTATCTCGGCATGTATCCGACTTTCCTGCGCGAACAGCTGCACTACGCGCCGGCGGACGCCGGCCGCGTGATGAGCATTTACGGGCTCGGCGTGCTGGTATCGCTGTTCACGGGCTGGCTCGGGGATCGCTTCTCGCCAAAGCTGGTGCTGGGCCTGAGTTTTCTGCTCGCGAGCGCCATCGCGGCACTTTTGTTCAACGGCCCGGCCGACTTCGCAACGCAAGCCGCATTGTCCTTCGTGCTCGGCGCGACCTTTAGCGGCACGATCTTCGTCAACCTCGCCGCTTATCACGTCAAGTCGGTGGCGGCTTCCCTCGCCGGCCGCGCTTCGGGGCTGTTCGTTAGCTGCGTCTATGGCTCGGCCACCGTCGCAGGTTATGTGATTGGCTGGATCGTTGGGCTGGCGGGCTGGACGGTTGCGGGTAATATCCAGCTCGTGGCGCTGTGTCTGGTCGGCGCGGTCGTGTCGTTGGCGCTGCGGCCGGAGCAAATGTCGCGGCCAGTAAAGCAGGCAGCGTGACGACGATGACACAGGATAACCTTCCCGTGGTTTCCGTGAACGTTTTCCCCGGCGGCTTCAACTGGGGTGTCTATGTCGGCCAGGACAAAGGCTTCTTCGCAGACACAGGCATTGCGGTCGACGTGCAAGGCACGCCCAACTCCGTCACCCAGATGACGGACTTCTCGCTGGGCAAATTCGATATTGCGATGACCGCGGTCGACAATATCGTCGCCTATGTCGAGAGCCAGGGCGAAGCGCCGATCGGGCCGCAGGGCGATTTCATGGCGGTAATGGGCAGCGACAGCGGCTTCCTCAGTCTCGTCGCCTCGCCAGCTATTTCGAAGATCGAAGACCTCGCCGGGAAGACGCTCTCCGTCGATGCGATGACAACCGGCTACGCCTTCGTACTCTACGAGATCATGCGCCGTCATGGTCTGGACAAGGACAAGGGCGACTACGAGATCGTGCGCGCCGGCGGCATGGTGCAGCGCTGGAACGCTCTGCGCGAAGGCCAGCATGCCGCGACGCTGTTGTCGGCGCCCTATAACATCATCGCGCAAAATGCGGGTTTTAGAGAACTCGTGAAAGCGACCGACGTCATCGGCCCCTATCAAGGCAATGTCGCCGCCGTACGCCGGCCGTGGGCACAAGGCAACCGCGACAAGGTCGAAGCCTATATCCGCGCCTATCGCCGGTCGATCGCGTGGCTATATGAATCTGAGAATCGCACCGAGGCGATCGCGATCTTGCGGCATCATTTGCTGCAAATGCCGCAAGAGATCGCTGAGGCGAGTTATGGCGAATTGCTCGATTCCAAGCGCGGCTTTTTCCGCAACTGCGAGATCGACCGCACCGGCCTCGACTGCGTGCTAGAATTACGCAGCCGCTACAGCCTTCCGGCGAAGCAATTGAACGAGCCGGCAAAATATTACAATCTGAGTTTTGGTTGAACGACGGACTCGGAGGCTCTCATCCCTCCCCCGCGGAGCGTGGGGAGGATCGGCGCGAGTGAAACGAGCGTCGGGGTGGGGGCTTTTTCCTGTTGCGGTATCCCCACCCGGCTCATAGTTCGCTCCGCTCCGATGATCCACCCTCCCCACTGCTCGCTTCGCTCGCGGGGGAGGGATTAAACCTGAAACTCGCCATCGAAATTGCAACATAATGTTGCACTATCTGGTCACCTCAATTGACTAACGTTCGCGGTAGCGGTGCGCGGAATTGGTCCACTGATTAGTCCACTTGGCGGGAGGAGGTCTCCATGGCCGTTAGCGTCCAGAGCGATGTTGCACGCAAGATGGATCCCGGACCGATCGTGACGTCGACCGGCGCCGCACTCGGCGCTGAAGTCCACGGCGTCAATCTCAAGAAGTGCGACGAAACTCAATTTTCGGCGCTCAGGCGCGCCTGGCACGACCATCAGGTCCTTCTGGTGCGCGGGCAAACGCTTGACGATCAGGACCTGATCGCGTTCAGCCGCCGCTTCGGCGACCTCGATTGGGCGCCGGTCCAGGAAACCGGCCGTCGCTTCGTCGAGGGGCTGCCCGAGATCTACATCGTCTCGAACGTGACCATCAACGGACAGCCGATCGGCAGCTTAGGTGCCGGCGAAGCCGTCTGGCACACTGATATGTCGTATCTCGACGTGCCACCGATGGCGAGCATGCTATACGCGATCGAGGTGCCTCTTGCCGGCGGCAACACCTCGTTTTGCAGCATGTACGCGGTGTACGACGCGCTACCGGACGAATTGAAGCGCCGGATCGCGAACCTGAAGATCAAGCACGACGGCACCTACAACAGCGGCGGCTATCTGCGTCAGGGCGTTACCGCAACGGACGATCCGCGCAGCTCGACCGGCGCCGTGCATCCGCTGGTCTGCACCCATCCCGACACCGGCCGGCGCATGCTCTATCTTGGCCGCCGGCGCAACGCTTATCTCGTGGGACTTGAGCTTGCCGAATCCGAAGCGCTGCTCGACGAGTTGTGGAATTTCATCGAGCGGCCGCAATTCGCCTGGGAGCATGTCTGGCGGGTCGGCGATCTCGTGCTGTGGGACAACCGCTGCACCATGCACCGGCGCGACCCGTTCGAAGCCTCGTCCCGCCGGATCATGCATCGCACGCAAATCAAGGGCAGCGCGGCGCCGGTTTAATACGCGCGCCTCACACCGCCGCGATCGTCTGCACCTCGACCAGGAACTGTTCCTTCACCAGCCGGTCGACGATGAGAAGCGTATTCGGCGGATATTTCCCGTTCGGAAACATCTTCGGGAATTCACGCAGGCGGAACGCCATGAATTTTGAAATGTCCTGCGAGTGCACGAGATAGGTCGTGAACTGCACGACATTGGCCCAGGACGCGCCGGCCGATTTCAGCGCCGCCTCGACATTGCGAAACACCTGGGTGGTCTGCGTGTCGAAATCGCCGTCACCGATCACGTTACCCGCGGAATCGCCCGACAGCATGCCGGCGATGAACAGGAATTCGTTCGCCTTCACCCGCGTCACATGGGTGTACTGCCCCATCGGGGGGCCGAGTTCTTCGGGATTATAGATGTTGAGTTCTGCTGACATGATTTCTCGCGCTTTCAAGGTCTGAACAGGATGCAGACGGACCTTAGAACTAAACGCCACCGCGACAAAAGGGTAGATGGTGGCGCTATTGCTGCCATGCGGCACGCGCGCTAGGGTCCCTGAATATTATGGTAGGAGGGGCAGGTGACGCCATCGGACGAACCCAAGTCGGACGCACAAAAGATTTCCGAGGACCGCCGCGAAGCGCTGCGCTATGCGCTGGCGCTCGGCAGCGGTGCGGCGATCGCTTCCACGCTCGCAAGCAGTCCAGCCTTGGCGCAAACCGCCGCCGACAACACGCTGGACAAGATTCGCTCCACCAAAGCGCTGCGCATCGCGGTGCTGCCGGGCGAACTGCCCTACTTCAACAAGGACCTCGCCACCGGCACCTGGTCCGGTTTTTCGATCGAGATGGCCAACGACATCGCCAAGCTGCTCGATGTCAAGCTCGAATATACGGAATCGACTTACGGTAATTCGATCCTCGATCTTCAAGCCAACAAGGTCGACCTCGGCTTTGCGCTCAACCCGACGCCGCAGCGCGCACTGGTGGTCGATTTCACCAGCCTGGTGTTTCCACATCCCTTCGGCGCGATGCTGAAGAAGGGCCTTGAGGCCAAGACCTGGGCCGACATCAACAAGCCCGAAGTGAGAATTGCGGTCGACGTCGGCTCGGCGAACGAAGCAGTGGCGCGGCGTTTCGCGCCGAACGCCACCATCAAGTCGATGAAGTCGCGCGACGAGGTGATGCTGGAAATGGCGTCAGGCCGCGTCGATTGCGTGGTCAACGCGCTGGTGCTGGGGCTGACGGCGATCGCCAAGAACCCGAGCCTCGGCACCTACAAGATCCTGGCTTCGCCCTCGGTCACCGTCGCGAGCGGCTGCGCGGTGCGGCGCGAGCAGGACAAACGCTGGCGCGATTTCCTCTCGGTCTGGATCGACTACAACCGCGGCATCGGCCAGATGCGCGAATGGTTCGTCAAGGGACTGGCATTGTCCGGCGTCAAGCCGGAGGATGTGCCCGTGGAATTGAGTATTTGATTGCGCCCCAAGCCCCCACCCGACCGTCGCTGCGCGACGGCCACCCTCCCCACGCGTTCCGCGGGGGAAGGATATAAAGAGTCACGCCTTATCGTACGTCATGCCGCGTTCGAGCCGGCGCGCGATCAGTGTCGCCGGAAACAGGATCGCAAAGTAGATCATCGCGACGACGGTATAGACCTCGAGCGGGCGATAAGTATCGGCATTGATCAGTGTGGCGTTGTAGACGAGGTCGGGCACCGCGATCACCGACACCAGCGAAGTGTTCTTCAACTGTGTGACGGACTGATTGACATAAGGCGCCAGCATCGGTTTGAGCGCCTGCGGGATGATCACGAGCCGCAGCAATCGCCAGGACGACAGGCCGAGCGCACGCGCCGCGTCCCACTGCCCGCGCGAAATGCTTTCGATGCTGCCGCGTACGATCTCGGCATAGAACGCGCCGCCATAAAGCGACAGCACGGTCATCGCGGCGACATGCGCCGGGATATTGACGCCGATCACGACCGGGAACGCGTAATAAAACCAGATGATCTGCACCAGTAGCGGCGTGCAGCGAAACAGCTCGATATAGGCCACCAGCAGCCAGTCGATCACGGGATAACGCCGCAGCCGAAGGATGCCGACGACAAGGCCGATCAAGGTGCCAAGCGCGATGGTACCCACGGTGTAGGCCATGGTCCAGCCGATGCCGAGCCAGAACAGATGGCTGTATTTGACGAGGATGCCGAAATCCCAGACGTAATTCATACCGGCAACCGCTTATAAAGCGATCGCGCCAGAGCGCCCGGGCTCTTATCCCTCCCCCTTGCGGGTCCGAGGCGAGCAAAGCTCGCTCTCGAGGTCGGCGAGCAAAAGCGAGCCGGGGTGGGAGCTCTTAGGGTTCGCTCAGTCCACCAAACACTTTCTATAATGCTGCACACCCCCACCCGACCGTCGCTTCGCGCATAGCCGATGCAAGGCAGCGGCGCTTTGTCGTCTAAATACGGCGACCGAAGGTCGCCTATGCACCCTCCCCACGCGTTCCGCGGGGGAGGGATCAATCTATCGTCGCGACCGCCCATTAAATGTAACGCCCGGGCGCGAACGCGCTCGCATCGAAACTCGGCGAGTCGCCCGCGATCATCGCGGCGATCGCAGCGCCCGTCGCCGGTCCCGTGGTGAAGCCGATATGCTGGTTGCCGAAGGCGAGCCACAGGCCTTGATGCCGCGGCGCCTTCCCTATCATCGGCAAACTATCCGGCAAGGTCGGCCGCGCCCCGCGCCAGGGCTCGGCGACGGGTGAACCGAATTCGACGACGCCGCGCGCCATCGGCACCACCATGTCAAGCTGCGCGAACGAGGACGGCGCGTCGCGGTCGGTCAATTCGACGCCCGAGGTGACACGAATGCCATTTTCCATCGGCGACATCAGGAAACTGCCTTCGGCATCATGGATCGGACGTTGCAAGGCGCGTGCCGGATTGGGCGTGAACTCCTGATGATAGCCGCGTTCGACCGCGAGCGGCACGCGATAGTCGAGTGGCCGCAACAGATCGGCGGACCACGGACCGAGCGCGACAACCACATGACGCACGGAGACGGCGCCATCGCCGAGCACGACGCGCCAGCCGTTCCCTGAAAGTTCGATTCCCCTTATGTCGGATTGGCGAACCTCGCCACCAAGACCCCTGAGCATCTGCGCATAGGCCTTGACCACATTGCCCGGCGAATCCACCGAAGCCGTCTGGGTGTGCAGGAGACCGGTTGTGTAGACCGGCAGGATGTTCGGCTCGAGCGCGGAGATCGCCTGACGATCGAGCAATTCGCTCTTGATGCCGAACTCGGCGAGGAACGCCTGCTCTTGTTTGGCGGCCTCCGTCGCATCGCTGCGCCATGCCTTGAGCCAGCCGGTCTCGCGGATGCGCTGTGGCGCGCCGGCCTTCACGATCCATTCGCGGTGCAGCTTCAGCGACGCGCCGATCAGACCATGCAGCGCTTCGGCGCGCGGCCGAGTGCGCGATGGGACGGCGTTGCCGAGAAAGCGCGCGACCCAATCGAGGTTGCGCATCACCCACATCGGATCCCAGCGCAAGGCCGCACTGGTGTTGCCGAGATAACCCGGCAGCGCGCTCCACAAGGAGGGTTTGTTGAGCGGCAGGATCGATCCGCTGGAGAGAATGCCGGCATTGCCGTAAGAGGTCTCGCTGCCGGGCTCGCGGCGGTCGATGACCACCACAGAGAGGCCGCGTTGCCGCGCGGCGATGCCGGCGGATATGCCGACGATCCCTGCGCCGAGCACGGCGACATCGATTGATTGGCCCACCCCGTTCTCAGACATTCACTTCAACCTCTACATCAACGTTAAACCGCCATCGACCGGCAGCGATACGCCCGTCACATGCGAGGCTTCTTTCGACAACAAGAACGCGACGACGGCGGCGACTTCGTCCGGCGCGGCCAGGCGCGACATCGGATTGGCCTTGGCGACTGCCTGCCACGCTTGTGCGTCGAGCGCGCCTTTTAGCCCCGCGTCCTTGCGCGTAAAGCCGGGCACGACGACGTTGGCGGTGGCGCCGGAACCGGCGAGCTCGATCGCAAGACATTTCACCAGCACCTCGAGCGCGGCCTTCGCCGAGCCCGATCCCGGATAGGTCATTTCCGGCGTGAAGCGATGCGCGGCAAAGCTTGATACCGCGACGATGCGGCCGTGCGGGCTTCGCTGCAAATCCTCCAGTGCCGTGCTTGCCATTTCATGAAAGGCGGCAGCCATCACCGCAAAGGCGCGTTCGAGGCTCTCGCGCGGCAACTCTTTAAAACCGCGCCGGTCGGCAAAGCCCGCCACATGCACAATCGCATCGATGCTGCCGAACTTCTCGCGGGCCGCGCCAACAAGCCGGGAGGCAACGCCGGCCTTGGCGAGATCGCCCGTCGAAAACGCCACCCTGGCGCCGAAGCGTTCGCATTCCGTCACCACGCTTCTCAGGCGCGCGAAGCCTGCCGCGTCACTGCCCTGACCATGCAGCATCAGGCATGCGTCCGAGCCCGTCAGCCGGCGCGCTACCGCCGCGCCAATTCCGGACCCCGCCCCCGTGATAACTGTAACGCGCAAACTGCCCCTCGTAACTTCTCAACCGAGGGCGACTATAGGTCCTGCCATCCGGAATGCCAACGATCGCAGGGCTCCCCGCCTGCCGGTTACGGCAAAACCAGAAGCACTGCTGCGACCAGCATCGCCGCAAGCGACGATAATGCCAGCGACCAGTGAATCCCGATCAGGCTGCCGATCAGGCCGACCGAGATGCCGCTGAACGTCTTCAAGCCCAGGCTTGCCATGTTGAACAGGCCGATCACGCGCCCGCGCTTGTCGGGCGGCGCATCGAGCTGCACGAGGCTCTGCGCCATCGCATTGAACGACAGTTCGAGGAAACCGGCGGCCAACAGGAAGCCGACCGCGAGCCAATAGACGTTCGACAGCGAAAACAGCGCCAGCGCCGCGCCCCACAACAGCGCCAGGATCATCGCGGTGCGCGGCTTCGGCGGCAGCAAGCCTCCGCCTTCCAGAATCAGACCCGCCAGCAGTCCACCGGCCGCATCGGCCGCCAGCAGCGTAGAGTAGGCCAGACCAGGATCGCCGTGCTGCAGGTCCATCGCGAAGTTCGGCATTTGCGAGCTATAGGCATTGCCGACAAAGAACGATGCGGCGCCGGCGAGCAGCACCATTGAAACGATGGTCGGATGACCCTTGATGTCGCGAATGGTCGAGATGATGTCGTTGAGCCCGCGCACCGCGCGGCGCGGCGCGGGCTTGTCTTTGCGGAAACGCGGCCCGTAGGGCGCCGCGATCAGCCACAGCACCAGCGGCAGATAGAACACGGTGTTGAGCATGATGCCCCAGGCCGGACCGAACGCCAGCAGAATGGCGGCTCCGACCGCAGGCCCCGCGAGCACGGCGAGATAGCGCGCCATCGCGTTGAGCCGCACGCCGCTTTCAAGTTCCGCCGGACCGACGATGTCATAGAGCAACATCTGGTTCGGCGTTTGCCACAGCACGCCGGCACAACCATGAACGACCAAAATCGCCATCGCCTGCCACATCTGCAAACTGTCAGTGAAGAAGAAATAGCCCCAGCTCAAGGACGCAATGATGAACAGTGCCATGCCGCACTGGATGACGCGGCGCGGATCGAAGCGCTCGGCGAGCGCGCCCGACGCCACCGAGAACATCAGGAACGGCAACCAGTGCGAGACGACCGCAAAGCCGCCCAAGGCCGGTGAATGGAATTTCTGGAACACCACCCAGTAGCTGATCACGTGCTCGATATTGTCGGCCATCATCGCAAGCACGTAAGTCGTGAACTGCGCGCGAAAGCCGGGATGGCGCATGGCCGCAAAGGAACGCATTTTAGCCGGCGGGGGTTGGCCCCCTGTTGTTGCATCGTTCATGGCGATGGGATTTCCGTGATGAGGGATGGAGTTAGGTCTTTGCCCAAAACGTCTAGCAAAGCCTCTTCTAGCAGAGCCTCACGCCGATCCTATGTGCGGCAGGAGATACGAGACCCCACTTCAAGGCATTCTTATTCCGGCCATTCGCCTCGCACCGGCACCTGGGTGGGACTTGAGCACGCTGCCGAATTTTTCAGCCAAGTCAGGTCTTTGACGAGGCAACCTCACCTCGCCGGAAAACACCGTGGCACAGATGTCATTAAAGTGTCACTCGACTTTCTAATTCGGCTCTTATGCAGTGCACATTGCGCCATGTGGTTTAACCGGAAGGGATAGTACGATGCCGACAGGTAACGGGCAGGCTTCATTTTCTGAAGATGTGACCCCTCCATCGCAGGAAGCCCACGAAGACGGCGTGGTGGGCAAGGCGGTTGCCGCGGTTGCGGTGGTCGCAGTCGGCGCTGCCCTGTTCGAAGTGGCCCTTTTGCCCGGCATCGCGCTTGGCGCGGCCGCGGTCGCAGCACCCAAGTACCTTCCGAAGCTCAGCGCTGCCTTGAACCCGCTGTTCAAGTCGGCCGTTCGCGGCACCTACAAGCTCGCCCAGAAATCCAAGGAAATGTTCCACGAAGCGCGCGAGCACGTGCATGACGCGGTGGCCGAAGTGAAGGCGGAAGCCGAGACGGCCGCAAAAGACAGCGAGCGCCACGCGGCCTGATCGGCCGTTTTCACACCTTGAAAAGAATCATCGGCGGCAAAACCTTTTTAAGACCGCTGATGCTTTGGCCCGATGGTTGAAGCAAAGCTTGAAGTGCAGCGCGCTTGAACAAACGCGTGTTTGGACTTGAGGGATCTGAACTAAACGAGACCTGAGATCAGCAATGACCACGACGATGAACGTGCAAGTCGCCCATCAGGTCCCCGGCCGCATTCGCCTGAAGGTGCCGAATGTGAAAGACAACCCGGAACTGGTCGACCAGATCAAGCAGATGTTCCACGTGATCCCGGGCATCGAGGACGTCACGGTCAATCCGACCACCGGCAGCGTGGTGCTGTGCTACGACACCGACAGACACGACGAATTCCACGGCCACCTCGAGCAGCATCACACCGGCGGCCAAGACCGGCCGCCGACCAACGAGATCGACGCGCTCGCCAACAAGATCGGGCAGGAAGCCGAATTCCTGGCCGAGCATTCCCACACCGCCCGCGTCATCGTCGATTACTTCAAACATTTCGATGAGCAGATCAAATTGGCGACCGAAAACGTCGTCGACCTGAAAATCGTGCTCGCTTTGGGCATTGCCGGTTTCACCATTTTCGAGGTCGGCGCCAGCGCCGCCACCCCGGTCTGGGTCACGATCTCGATCTTTGCGCTTAATCACATGATCCAGGCAGGCATGGCGGAAGCCGCCGCGCGCGCGGCACAAAATTCGGAAGAAGAAGAGGAGATTCTCGCACCGGCCTGATCGAACTTGTTTTTTCTGGTTCAAAAAAGCCGGCCGGCGAGATCGAAAACTCCATGGAATGTTCGATCCGACATTTGATGCAGGGCCGCGCCAGGCTTCATATTCCGGCGCTTCGCAATCGTCGCCTCGGCGAGCAACTTCTTTCCTGGCTGGAGGCCCAACCCGGCATCCGCAGCGCCCGGATCAATTTCGACTGCGCCAGCCTGGTGATGGAATACGACCCGGCGCATGAACCGTTCCTGATGGCGCTGCTCGAGCGTTTCAAGGGCGCGAGTCTCAAGGATATCAAGGCGCTTTGCGCCCAGACTACAGCGGACGCCACCGCCAAGAAGACCGCGTTGCAGGTATCAAAAGACTCCCCGCTGGCGCTGCCGACGATCTCGCTGTTGATGGCGTTTTCCGCCAACCCGGTCGTGATGGCGGTCAACGTGCCCGTAATGCTGTGGAATGCGATCCCGATCGCCAGGCGCGCCTGGAAAGTGTGGTCCAACGAAAGCCGGCTCAACATCGACGTGCTCGACACGCTGGCGATCTCAGCCTCGATGCTGCAGGGCAACCCGATGGCCGGCTGCATCGTGACCTGGCTGATCAAGCTCGGCGACTGGATCCGCGACCTGACAGCGGCAGGCCAAAAGCGCGCAATCTCTGATCTGCTGGAATTCCAGACCAAGACCGCCTGGCTGTTGCGCGACGGCGAAGTCATCTCGATTCCGGCAACCGAACTCAAGGTCGACGATCTGGTCGTGGTCTATCCCGGCGAGATGATCCCGGTCGACGGCGAGATCATCGACGGTCATGCGACGATCGACCAGAAGACCATCACCGGCGAAGGCCTGCCCGTCAGCCGGGGCAAGGGCGAAGCGGCCTTTGCGGCAACCGTGATCCGCGAGGGCCAGATCACCGTGCGTGCATTGCGCGTCGGCTCGGCGACCACCGCAGGTCAAATCGTCCGCCTGGTCGAAAGCGCGCCGATCGGCGACACCCGCATGCAGAACCATGCCGAGCGCTTCGCCGACCGCCTGGTGACGCCGACCTTGGCGCTCGCCGCCGGCACCGCGGCCGTGACCGGCGACTTCAACCGTTTCCTGTCGCTGGTCATCGTCGATTTCGGCACCGGCATTCGCGTCGCAGCGCCTACCTCCGTGCTGGCCTCGATGACGCATGCGGCGCGCGCCGGCATGATCATCAAGAGCGGCGGCCATATGGAAAAGCTCGCCGACATCGACACTGTCGTGTTCGACAAAACCGGCACCCTCACCCATGGCACCCCGGCCGTGATCGACATCGTCTCCTATCAGAACCACATCACGCCGAACCATCTGCTCGGGCTGGCAGCGGCCGCCGAAACCAAGCTTCAGCATCCCGTTGCCGAAGCGCTGCGCAGCAAGGCCCGCGAGTTGGGCGTCAATATTCCGTCCTGTAACGAGACTCAATACCGTCTCGGCCTCGGGGTCGAGGGCCAGGTCAACGGCTACTACGTCCATGTCGGCAATGAGCGCTTCATGCGCCAGTGCAGCATCTCGACCGACAAATCCGTGATCGATCGCGCCGGCCTCGATGAAAAAGGCTTCTCCAGCCTCTATATCTCAGTCGATGGCGAACTCGCCGGGCTTGTTCCCTATTCGGACAAGATCCGCGACGAGAGCCGGCCGGTGATCAGGAAGCTGCATGAGATGGGAATCAAGAACACCATCATGCTGACCGGCGACAACGCCGTGGTGGCGCGTGCGGTCTGCAACGATATTGGCCTCGCGCGGCACTTCGCCGACATGCTGCCGGCCGACAAAGCCAGCGTGATCCAGGATTTGCAGCGCGAGGGCCGCCGCGTCGCCATGGTCGGTGACGGCATCAACGACTCGCCCGCGTTGAGCTTTGCCGATGTCGGCATCGCCATGAAATACGGTGCTGAAGTCACGCACGAATCCGCCGACGTGGTGCTGATGGAAGACTCACTTTGGAAGCTCGTGCAGGCGGTCGAGATCTCCAGAGGCGCGGTCAGCCTCATCAGGCAGAATTACGCGATCGTGGCGACGCTGAACGCGATCGCGCTGGGGCTGGCGCTGCCCGGCGGATTGATCTCGCCGGAAGTCACGGCTCTCATCTCTAACGGTTCGGCGATCCTGGCCAGCGCCAACGGCGTGCGGCCGATGCTGCGCTACCAATGAGCGATCAAACAGCCCTTGCGCCCTCCATTGCCTCGGCCGACCATGCCGCCCTGAAAAATGCGGTCAGATATCTCGAAGGCCGGAATTTTGCGGCGAGGCTCGCCGACTATGCCGGTGTACCGGTCAACCGCGTGCTCGGTGTTCTGCCCAAAGCCGTCAACAAGCAGCTTTCGGGCATGGTGCGCAGCGCCGTGATGAAGGGACTTGAAGTCGCGGTCGATACGCTCGACGACAAGCCGCCGCGTTCGCCCGCGATGGGCTTTTCGTCGTTTCTCGCCGGCGTGACCGGCGGGGTCAGCGGATTGTTCGGGTTCGGCGCGCTCGCCTTCGAATTGCCGCTCACCACCACCTTGATGTTACGCGCGATTGCCGAAATCGCGCAGCATCAGGGCGAGGACCTCTCCACGCTGGAGGCGCGTCTGGCCTGCCTCGAAGTCTTTGCCTACGGGGCCAAACGAACCGACGAAAATCTCGACGTCGGTTATTACGCGGCCCGCGCGCTGATCAGCAAATACAGCCACGACATCGCCGCTCTCGCGCTGGAACGCGGCGCAATCGATGCCTCAGCGCCGGTGGTGGCGAGCCTTGTCAGCGAAATCGTCTCGCGCTTCGGGCTGGTCGTGTCCGACAAGGTCGCGGCCGGCGCGCTGCCGATTCTGGGCGCGGTGGGTGGCGCCACCGTCAATATCGTGTTCATGGACCATTTCCAGCGGGTCGCACACGCGCACTTTACGTTGCGCCGTCTGGAACGTACCTATGGGAGCGCCCATATCAAAGAGCGCTATGCTGAACTCGCCCCGCCAAAATCCAATGCGGTCTCCTGATCTCGCACCTCCGGAAAAGAAAGCCAGGCTGAGCCGGGCCGCAACCGCGGGCGGCAGCGTGGAGGAACGACGCCGCGCGCTGCGCCGGGCGCGGGCCTTTGCCACCTCGCTGCTGGTCCTGATGCTGGTGATCTTCATCGCCACGTCCATCGGCATGAAGGACTGGCCGTGGCTCGCCTACGTCAGGGCCTTTGCCGAAGCCGGCATGATCGGCGCCTGCGCCGACTGGTTCGCGGTGGTGGCACTGTTTCGTCATCCGCTTGGAATACCGATCCCGCATACGGCCATCGTCGCGAGCAGCAAGGAACGCATCGGGATTGCGATCGGCCGCTTCACGGCCAACAATTTTCTCTCGCCCAAAGTGCTCGCCGAACGCATGCGCGACGTCGACATCTCCGGCTGGGCGGCGCGCTGGGTCCTGCGCGGCGACAACGCGAACAATGTCGCTCAGCGCGCCACCTCGTCGTTGAACCAGGCGCTCGGCGCGCTGCCGCGCGAAGACCTCAACGCGTTCCTGAGCGGCGCGGTGCGCGGCGGCATCGAGAACGTGCCGGCATCCCCGTTCGCCTCACGGATCCTGTCGTTGCTCTGGGCCCATGGCGAGATGCAGGCGCTCGCCGAAAAACTTCTGGACTGGGCCTCCACGACGCTCGCCAAGAACCGCGAGACGCTGCGCGCCAAAGTATCCAAGCGAACTTCCCGCCTGATCCCGAAATGGATCGACAGCATGGTCGCCGACAAGATCATCGACGGCGTGGCGCGGATTCTTGATGAGATGCGCGAGCCGAGCCATCCCTGGCGGATCGAGATGACTTCGACCGTCGAACAGTTGATCGGCGATCTCGCCACCAAGCCCGAGCTGATCGAAAAGGGCGAAGAGCTGAAGACGAGACTGCTGGCAACGCCTGCGGTGACCGGTCAGATCGACGCGCTCTGGGTCAGAATCGAAAATCGGCTCGAGGCGCCCGAGACGCAGGCACAATTGACCCGCGTGATCGAGCGTCTGCTGATCAACATCGGAAAGCGCGTTCAGGACGACGAGCGCCTTCGCAGTGGCATCAACCGCTGGCTCCGCGTCGCGGTGTTGCGCACGGTAGCGCCGCGGCGGGCCGAGATCGCCGAATTCATCCGCAACGTGGTCGAGAACTGGGACACCGAGACGCTGACCGAGCGGATCGAGCTCACGGTCGGCCGCGACCTGCAATATATCCGCATCAACGGCACCATCGTCGGCGGACTGGTCGGCCTGATCATCTTTGCGGTGACGCAACTGTTTTAGGCAGATTCCCGGATGCGCCAGATGGGCCCAGTTTCGAAGACCTTAATCTGCAAATGCATTTCCGTCCTGAACGGAGCACGAAGCGGCTCCGGCCGAGACCGAAACGAATTCCATCATCTTGCCTGTAGCGTTGCTGCGAACCGTCGCCGTACCTGCTCCAGCCTTACCCGTCAAAACTTCAGCGCTACATGATGAGCCGCCGTCGAAGGCGACGCGGATTCTTCGGCCAAGCCCACCATTATTGGCGGTGGCTATCAGTGTGTTGCCCTGAAAGGAGACGTTGCCCGAGCCCTGAGAGTCGGACCCGGAGGTGCCGACGCGGTCTTTCGAACCTGACTGGCGCCCCCCGAGGAAGTGGTCGATGTCAAACGCTTGAAGAGCTGCCCCTTGCTGCCGACATAGACCGTATATGACAACGGAATCGAAACGGATTTAAATTCGCCTTCCCCTTGCACGCGTTGACTAGGTGATTCATTCCAGGTCACGCGAAGCGTTTTTCCCTATAAGCTCTGCGGTGCGGCTATTGCGCCTGAGGTTGAGGCAACCAGACCTGATGAGCGCGATGCATGTAAAACACTTCATTTCTAAGTATCCCTGTATCAAAGCGAGACTCCAAATCTAACTCTCACGATAGCCACTCAGCGGACATCTGGCTCTGCGACCGTCGATTACTTATACGTCTTGATGTATTCGACGATGTCGTCGACATCCTTCGGATCGTGCAGACCGTCGTATGGCATCCGGTTGCCCTTCACCTTGGCCTGCGGATCGGCGATGTACTCACGCAAGTTGGCTTCGTCCCACACCAGATTCGCCCGCTTCATCGGATTGGAATAGCGGAAATCATCCAGCGCGGCGGACTCTCGGCCAAGCACGCCCTTGAGACTCGGCCCCAGCGCATCCGGCTTCTCCTGATGGCACGCCGCACAGGCAACAAAGAGCGCTTTGCCATGCTCGGCGTCGGCCGCGGCCGCGGGTTTAACCAGCGCCGCGAGAACCGCGGCGCCGAGAATGATCGAAATACGTTGCATGGAGATCCTTCGCACGAAAGCCATCAGACAGGAATCAGCGGACCCGGGTTTTTGAGGTAGCGTTGGGTGATCGCCTCAGCCGACCAGTAAGCCAGCGCGCCGACGAGACCCGTCGGATTGTAGGAGGCGTTTTGCGGAAACACCGAGGCGCCGACGACGAAGAGATTGTCGGCATTCCAGGCCTGAAGATACCGGTTCACCACGCTCGTCTTGGGATCCGAACCCATGATCGTTCCACCCGTGTTGTGGGTCGACTGGTACGGCACCACGCTGTAGTTGCCGCGCCGTACCGAGGCCGGGCTGATCTTGGTCGGATTCATCGCGCGTCCGATCCGCTCCATCGCCGCGCCGATATACTCGACCAGTTTTTGATCGTTTTCGCGGAAGTTATAGCTCATCCGGATCAGCGGCCGGCCGAGCACGTCCTTGTACGTCGGATCGAGGTCGAGGAAATTTTCGCGGTGCGCGTAGCTGCACCCGGAAGCGCCGATGTTGAAGGCGTGGTTGTACCACTTGGCCGTGGCTTGTTTCCACTCGCGGCCCCAGCGCGGCGTTCCCGACGGCACCGGGCGGGTCAGGATCGGGCGGCCGTTGGTCGTGCCGGCGGCGATGATCGCCCCGCCGAAGAAGCCCAGACCGCTGTGATCGAAGTTGTCGCCGTTGAAATCGTCGATGTTGGTGGTGTGCGCGCCCGAGGCCATGAACGGGTTGATCACCTTGTCCTCGAAGAACACGGTGACGGTGTTGCCGCTCAGCTGGTAGCAGTAGTTGCGCCCCAACGCGCCTTTGCCCGTCGCAGGATCGTATTGCTCGCCGATCCCCGCGGTCATCAGCAGCAAGTTGTTGTTGAACACAAACGCGCCAAGCACGACGATGCCTGCGGGCTGTTCGTATTCCTCGCCGGTGCGCGTGTCGATGTAGCGCACGGCTTTCACCCGCCTCGCCTGCCTGTCGTAGACCAGTTCCTTCACATAGGCGTAGTTGCGGAGCTCGAACTTGGGGTCGCTCAGAAGGTTCGGCAGGATGCAGACGTTCGGCGAAGCTTTGGCGTTCGCCTCGCAGCCGAAGCGCTCGCAGTGGCCGCAGAATTCGCACGCGCCGAGCGTCAACCCTTCAGGGTTGGTATAGACCTCGCTCGCATTCGCCGAGGGACCTGCGAAGGTGCTGTAGCCGAGATCCTTACACGCCGCCTCCATGATGGAGCCGGCCATGGTTTGCGGCAGCGGCTTGTTCGGATATTCGTTCTGGCGCGGCCCCTCGAACATGTTGCCGCCGGGAATCCTCTCGCCGCGCAAATTACCGGCCTTGCCCGACACGCCGCAGATCTTCTCGAAGTGGTCGTAATACGGCTCGAGTTCGTCGTAGCTGACGGGGAAATCCTCGATCGTCATCTCGGAGGAAATCGCGTTGCGGCCGTAACGCTGGGTGAGATGAGTCCTCAAACTGTGGTCCGAAGGCAAGAGCCGCCATGTCAGGCCGTTCCAGTGCGAGCCTGCGCCGCCAAGCCCGGTGCCCGGCAAGAACGAGCCGAGCCTGCGGACCGGCAACGCCGCCTCCGACGGCGAATGCCGGAACGAGACGGTCTCTTCCTGCGCGTCCTGGAACAGCTCCTGGCGCGAAGAATATTTGAGATCGTCGCGAACGTTCGGCAGTGTGAAGTCCTCGCTTGGCATGCGCTTGGCGCCGCGCTCAAGGCCGACCGCATTGAGCCCGGCCTTGGTGAGTTCGCGGGCCATGATGCTGCCGGTCCAACCGACGCCGATCACCACCGCATCGACTTCCTTGAGAATGGTTGTCATGACGCGGCCCCTCTCACGAGAAGTCCGCGATCGAACGCGGCGGCTTGTCGTAGATCTTGCCCAGATATTTGCGGATGTCATGGCGGTAGGTCGCCGGCAAGCCCGGATATCCGACCATCTTCCACGAGGCCATGTCGCGGTTGCCGCCATAGATCGGATCGGCGAAGAAGCCTTCCATCGTGATCTGCAACAACGCGTTGAAGAACATCGCGCTGCCGAACCCCTTGAACTCGGCCTTGCCCTCTTCCATTGTCTTGAGCGCAGCGATCCGCTGGTCTTCGTTCAGCCGGTCAAAGTCCTTGCCATACGTCTTGCGCGTGAACTCGTTGGCGGATGCGACGCCGGCGCGGAAAAACTCGCGGGGGTTAAGCGAAAGCTGATAGCCCTGTTCGGGCTTTCCCTTCGGGAATGGTCCCTGCCGGTAAAGTCGCGCGCCCGTGCCGTAGGCCCCGGCGAGCTGCCGGTCGATGAAGTTGGCAACACCGCAGTCGCTGCCTGAAGGCGAAAGTTGGTCGGGCGGGATGATCGTGTCGGCGGCGGCCACGAAGAACGCATGCTCGGTTGCCGTCAGCGTCAGCAACGGCTCATCAACTGGCGGCGGTTGCGTTGATGTTGTCGCAGGCGTCGTCGCAGCAGATGGCGTCGCGGATACCTGCTGCGCTGCGGCAGGCGCCGCAGGTGCGAGCGCAGCGGCTCCCGCAACTGTCAGAAATTCACGGCGCCCGATTTTCGGGTCTTTTGCCATGACCGTCCTCCCCGGAATTATTGATTGATTAGGCGTTCATTAGTGTGGCGACTCTGCCGTTCCTTTCAGTTTCGCGGCGATCTCTGAAGGAACGTCAGAGTCAAAGCCACACTAAAATCATATATTTGCTGGTGTCCCTTTGGTTCTGACATTCGTAAAAGTACCCGCTGCGACGAGATACGAATGTCAGAACCGGGACACTAGCCGCTCCAGATTTGTTGATTTGCACGTTAGCACCGCTCAAGCCCGCGGCAAGCACTTCTATCACCGATGCCTGCATAGCCCCATTCGCTTGTCGTTGGGGCACAAGTGAGCGGCGCCCTCAATGAACTGGAGCCGGACCTGCGCGACTAATGGCGTGACCGGGTCAAAGGAGCCAGAACATGAGGGTCGCAACAGCTTTGCTTCGCGCGCTCGTTGTCTTTGCACTTTTCGCCTGCACGATCGGCGCCTGGAGCGTCGGCATGTCCGCCGCGCAGCCAGCGGTGCCATCCGCCGGCTACAAGATCGATCCGGAATTCACTCAGGTCTCCACGGACGGCGCGATATCAATCGAGCAATACCTGAACAAGGATACCGACGACGACCGGAAATGGCAGTTCTGGGTGCGCCGGCAGAGCACATTCACGTTGCTCGATCCGGAGCCGGCCGGCTACCCGGCGGCCTTTATCTTCACGGGCGATCTGAAATGGATCGTTCGCATGCAGAAGACCGGCTCTGGCGAAGAGACACTCTATCTCTATCGTGTCATCCCGCACGGCACCGTCCCCGCGAGCAAGAAGCCGCTCGGCGACCTGGCGTGGGCCTACCTCAAGACCCGCCCCGAGTGGCGGAGGATCGCGAAGCCGCCCGAGTATCACAAGGCCGCGGGTCTCCTGAAAGGGCTGCAAGACAACTATCGCCAGCTCGGCGTCGATTGGCCGGCGAACCGCTATCTTGTGATCACGCTGTCAGGAGATGCCGACATCAAGGGCCGCAAGCCGATGCAGACCGGCGTCGTCCACGGCTGGCGCTGCCGATATGATCTGGAGACCGGCAAATTCGAGGCGCCCGAGGTTTTCTCGGACCACAATGCGAAAGCCGTGGTACCCGAATGAAACCGCAGCGCGCAGGTTGGGTTGAGCAACTTGCGAAACCCGTCACCTTTGCGGGTAAAAGCGATGGTATCGCCTCCGGAATCTCCCTTTTTCGGTCTATTTTTGATGACTTATCCGCGTGCGGGAAATATACACCGCTGCCAGCAACGCTGACGCGGTTGTCGTGGATAGCGGATCGGCGCAAACTAGAAAGTGACACGACCTTATTATGAGCGGATTCAAGGAACCGAGCTTCGCGGACCGGCAGAAAGCAGCCCAGGAAGCCAGGAAAAGCATCCTGAGCAAGTTTCGTAGCCAGCCAGGCCCCGATGATCCGGCCGTGAAGGCGCGGCAGGCCGAGCGCGAAGCGCTGGCCGCCGAGCGTGCCAAGGCCCAGCTGGCGCGCGAGGCCGCCAAGGCCGAGCGCAAGCGCGTGGAGGAAGAGAAGGCTGCCACGGCCGCAGCCCAGCTCCTGCGCGAAAAGGAAGAGGCCCTCGCACGGCAAGCGGCACTCGAAGCCGAGCAGAAAACCCTGCGCGATGCGCGCTACGCCGCGCGAAAAAACAAGAAAAAATAACCAAAGACTGTAGCTGGCGGGGATGCCGCGTCAGGCGCGCAAACGAAACAGCGGCATCCGCCAGGCCGAGCGCGCAACACTGACGGCTTTCATCGCGAGCAAGCCACGACAGCAAACGAGAAATGAACGTCGATCCAAAATAGCCTCCTGCCGACAAAATTTTCGTTTTGACGCGCTTTCTTCACGCGAACCGATACCCACTTCGCTCGAAAACGCTACACTCACACCTCGAGACGAATTTCCTCCGCGTCCGCCATCCGCCGGATCGAGTCATCAAACGACAGCCGGTCGGGATTGTCGGGCGACTGGTCGCGCAACTGCTCGTTCAGCTCGGCCTGCTCGAGCAGGAATTTGCGGCCGTCGCGCAAGCTCGCATAGGCGGCCCACGGCACGAACTTGATCAGCGGAAACGGAAAGCCGGCGCGCGGCGAGACGTCGATGTTGACGCCGGAGATGAGCAGGAGGTTTTTGCCGGTGTAGGCCGGTTCGCGCAAAATGCTGCGGTAACAGCGGTCGAACTCGACCTGCGTGACGAAGCGCGCGGCATCGAGCGCCGGATTGGCCGAGGTCACGAGCGCCGGCATCGCCGGGAACAGCTCCATCTCCAGAATGTCGTGCTCTTCGGGATCTTGCGACAACTGCCTGCGGAAGCTGAAGAGCTCCGCGGTCAACTGCGCGCCCAAGGCTTGCGGTTCATCCTGCCATCGATCGGCCGGCAGGCAAGCGCGCAACCGTTGCGAGGCGAGATACGCCTTCGAGGTCGCGAGCGCCTTGAGGGGATCGTCGGCCTCCCCGACCAACTGATCGAGTTTCGGAAACAGGCCTTCAGTGCGCCTGTCGTCGAGATACTGATTGTCGAGATAGACCACCGCCTCGCCGTCGAGCTTGCCAAAACGAATGAGCTCGCGCGCACGTTGATATTCGTCGTGATACCAATGCAGCACCGCGGCGAGCTTCCCGCAATTGGAGCCGAAGCCGCAGCTCTCGGTGCGCTCGCGCCGGTAGACGCCGAAGCGGCCGCTATCGGCGTCATAGCCGACATGGCTCGCCTGGATGATGACGAGGTCCTCGCCGTGGGCGGCGTAAGGGCCGTGGCGATTGACCGAGACCTTGCCACCGACGCGGCCGTGATCGAACGGAAACGTGCCGAAATGCTGGGCGATCAGAATGACCGGATAGCCCTGGCTTTCGTCGGAACAAAATGCCCGCGACGGCAGCATGCGATCGCGCTTAAAGCCCAGGGATCGGCACAGGTTGTAAAGACGGGGGACAAACTGACTATAGCGCATCGCATAGGGACCGACCTTCAAATTCTCGATCATCCGCTGCTGCATCGATGTCCTCGCCCGTCAGGGGCCAAACAACCCGTCTAGAGGCCGTTCTTGACGGTCATATGAATGGCAGCGGTAACCGGCTCTTCTGGGACAACGGCTTCCGTCGTCTCGAACTGTCATACCCCCGTCAAACGACGCGGGAATTTTAGGGACGCGACTCAAACAGGGGATCTCGATGACCGACGCGGCCAACGGCGCCAACATGCGCAAACTGATTGACGCCGACCTTCAGGACACGCTCGACGAAGAAATCGAGATGGAGCTCGACGACCACCGGCTCCAGACGCTTCAAGATGGCACCTCCGCCCGCGACGCCGACGACGGGCTCGACCGCCAGCATTACTTCCAGGAGTTGTTGCGCCTGCAAGGCGAACTCGTGAAGTTGCAGGACTGGGTGCAGCATCAGAAGCTGAAGGTCGTCGTGATCTTCGAGGGCCGCGACTCCGCCGGCAAGGGCGGCGTGATCAAGCGCATCACCCAGCGCCTCAATCCGCGCATCTGCCGGGTCGCGGCGCTGCCCGCCCCCAACGAGCGCGAGCGCACACAGTGGTATTTCCAGCGCTACGCGACGCACCTGCCGGCCGGCGGCGAGATCGTGCTGTTCGACCGCTCCTGGTACAACCGCGCCGGTGTCGAGCGCGTGATGGGATTTTGCACCGAAGACCAGGTCGAGGAGTTCTTCCGGACGGTGCCGGAGTTCGAGCGCATGCTGGTGCGCTCGGGCATCATCCTCGTCAAATACTGGTTCTCGATCACCGACGAAGAACAGCAATTCCGCTTCCTGATGCGCATCCACGATCCGCTCAAGCAATGGAAGCTGAGCCCGATGGACGTGCAGTCCCGCGCACGCTGGGAGCAATACACCAAGGCCAAGGAAGACATGCTGCACCGGACTCATATTCCGGAAGCGCCGTGGTGGGTGGTCGAAGCCGTCGACAAGAAGCGCGCACGGCTGAATTGCATCGCGCATCTCTTGACGCAAGTGCCCTATAACGAGGTGACGCATCAATCGGTCGTGCTGCCGGAACGGATTCACGATCCGTCCTATCGTCGCGACAACATCCCGGAAGAGATGTTCGTGCCGAAGGTCTACTGAGGCGCGACATCAAGCGACGCGCAAGGCGAATAGATTTACTCGCCTTGCGGCCCGCTAACCTTCAGGAAATGGGATAAACGGCCAGGCCCCGTCGCTATTGTCGTTGGCCGGATCGCTTGCTGACTGTTGCTCGGCCGTGACGCTTTCGGGCGGCGCGGAAGGATCCGGCGAACCCGTTTCTGGCGGTCGATCGATAGCTCGACGCCTTCGAATAATGATTTCGAGTGCCATGCGCTGCCTCAAAAACCGCGTCTCTCAAATTTTTCTAATATATCGAATAGGTCGGATAATCGATGGTACGAAGAATAACTTCAGGTGATGGCTTTAGCGTGAAAAATTATTGTTTGGACCAAGTCAGGTCACGGGCACATTCTTGGCGCGATCAGCCGTGTCGTGACAAGCATGTATGACCGGCGTTCCGGATCTTGTCCCCAAGCGTTACCTTACACCCGCAACACCCGAGTTACATTTGCAATACCGGCCGGCATCAAGGTTTAAAGAACGGCGTCGTTTCGCTCGCCTATGCCGCTCGAAGAACGGCGTCGCTTCGCTCGCCTATGACGCCGGCCGGATTTCGCAAATGTTCTACTTCTCCGCGCTCACGAGCTGATAGGTGCCGCGTTCGAACGCGCGGTAAACCTCCAGCGCCTTGGCGTCGGCGAACGGCAAATACTGCATCAGGATCGTGCCGGCGACGCCACGCGCCGGATCGATCCAGAAATAGGTGTTGTTGATGCCGCCCCAGCTTAAGGAGCCGGGCGAGCGCATGCCCGGAAGCTGATCCACCGTGATCAGGAAGCCATAGCCCCATTTGTCGCGGCCATCGGCAATGAAGCTGAAGTCGGCGCTGCGCGGCAACGCGCTCTTGAGCGCAGGCACCGAGACCACGCCGATATGGTTCTGCTCCATCAGCTTGACCGTCTCGGCCTTGAGCACACGGGCGCCATCGAGTTCGCCGTCGTTGAGGATCATGCGCATGAAGCGACCGTAGTCATCGGCGGTCGAGGCGAGCCCGCCGCCGCCGATCGGCTCGGCGATTATGAGACCGACCAGCGGCGGGATTTGCAGCACGACCGGGCCGTCCATCTTGGCGCCGTCGCGCTGTTGTTGCGCGACGAGGCGCGGGCCCTTGGATTCCGGCACATTGTAGGAGGTGTCGGTCATCTTGAGCGGGACAAAGATGTGATCGTGGAAATAATCCTCGAGCTTTTGCCCCGACACCACCTCGACCAGCCGGCCGACGACATCGATGCTGGTCGAGTAGTGCCAGCGCTCGCCCGGATCGAACAGCATCGGCCCGCCGAACGGATAGGTTTCGCCGGCATGCGGTTTGAAATCGCGCCAGATCGCGCTGGTGAAGGGATAGGCCAGCCCAGACGTGTGGGTCAGGAAATGCCTGACCAGCGGTGCGCTTGCCGCCGGACGAAGCTTGTAATCGCCGGTCATGGCATCGAAGGACTCGATGACCTTCGGGTTCTTCAGTTCCGGCAGATATTTCTCGGCGGGATCATCCAGACCGATCTTGCCCTGCTCGACCAGTTGCATCAGTGCCGTGGACGTGATCGGCTTGGTCATCGAGGCGATGCGAAACAACGCATCCGTCTTGAGCGGGCGACCGGTCGCAACGTCGGCCACGCCGAATGCGTTTTCATAAAGCACGCCCTTGCGATCGGCGATCAGCGCCACCACGCCCGGCACATCCTTGCCCTCGACCGCGCCACGTAGGCTCGCGTCGATGGCGGCCTGGGCCTGCGAATTCTGTGCGCTCGCGGTGCTTGCGAACGCGACAACCGCAACGCTTGCGGCGAATGCGATTTCAGCGGTCTTGTTCATGGAAGTCTCCCTGTTGTCGTTCATGGCCGGGTATACCCCTGCTCTCCCGTTGCTCAATTCCCGTTCGACGCCGGTTGGGGGACGGCGAAAGGTGCGGCGCCGTTTCGGCTTGCCGCGAATGGCAACATTAGCACCTGCCATCGGTGGTGTCTCTTGGGTAACACCGCATGGCAGCGATCCGCGGCTACCCCGGAAGCCGCTTTCGCCTCAGCGGCCACCATCCAGGGTGATGATGCCGCTTCGCGGGCAAACGAGGCCCTCGCCCGAAACGGGTACGAATCTAGCGCCCTTCTGGTCGAGCTTCCACGCGGTCTTGACCGGCAAAAGATCGGCGGCGGTGCTGCCGTCCAGCACCGCCAGGATGATGTCGGGAAGATCGCGGCCCTTGGCCTGGCAAATGCCGGAAAAGGCGGGCTCGGTTTTGGAATGCGGCGGAAACAACAGCGCGTCGCGGACGAGCCCGCGCCGGTCGATCAGTTCGACATATTCGGCGCCGCAGATCAGCCAGTTGACCGAGGAGAGCTGATCGGAAATTTCATCGCCGCCCAGACCCTTGAGGCCGAGGGCACGGTATTTTTTCTCGGTTTGAACGACCGGCTCGTTCGACGAGCGCTTCCCGATCAGGGCTTTGGGAATGTCAGCGCCACATGGCAGGTTTTGAAATTCATCGGCGAATGCGGTGTGTGCCCACACCAGAAAGATCGCAGTCAGCAGGCACGCCGATTTCGTCATGGTTTGTCCTCGTCGGATCGAGCGGAATAATGCTACCGGAGATTTTCCTCAGGTAACACGGCCGCCCTCCCGGGTGACCAAAATCCTGCCCGCGCCAAACCTTGGCAGTCGTTCTAGGTGTTTGCTATTATTAATGAATTTTCATTTTCGGCTTTGGCACTTCGCTTTAGCCTTTACTTCGCAATGCCTGCATCTTGTGAACGTTTACGGCCGCTGCTAACCCCTCTCAGCGTGATAAGGGATAGTCTGCCTCGTCCAGGGATCATCGCATTGACGGACGATTTTTCGGAAATCGAAGTGGTCGCCACCAACTTCAACTGGCGCCAGTCCGGCGGCACGACGGCGGTCGTGCAACTGGTTCCGGAACAGGCCAAGACGCTGAAAATCGCGGCGCTCGGCTTCGACCTGCCGGAGCGGGTGCCGCGCATGCGCTGGCGCGACGTTCCAAAACTGTTTCGCCGGCCGGCCAACCGGCCATTTCGAATCTACCATTGCCGCCGCAACAACGAGATGATCGCAGGGCTTTTGCTCAGGTACGTCCTGCGCGCGCCGCTGCGGCTGATCTTCAACTCCGCCGGTCAGCGCCGGCACAAGCCGCTGACGCGCTGGATGTTGAAGCGAATGGATGCGGTGATTGCGACCAGCGAACGCTCGGGCAGTTTCCTCGACGTCCCCTATACGGTCGTCCCGCATGGAACGGATTTCGACCACTTCCATCCGCCGCGCGGCCACGAGGACGACTACGCCGCGACCGGGCTTCCCGGCAAATATGCCGTCGGCTGCACCGGGAGAATCCGCCACCAGAAAGGCACGGATCTGTTTGTCGATGCGATGGTGCAGCTTTTGCCGAACTATCCGGACTGGACCGCGATCATTACCGGCCGCACCACGTCGGACAATCTCGCCTTCGAGCGCGAGTTGAAGTCGAAGATATCGGCCGCAGGGCTCACACAGCGCATCATCTTCCTGGGCGATGTCGATGATATTTCGGTGTGGTACCGGCGCTTCACGTTGTTTGTGGCGCCGTCGCGCCAGGAAGGTTTCGGCCTGACCCCGCTGGAAGCCATGGCCTCTCAGACGGCGGTCGTCACCTCGGACGCCGGATCGTTTCCGTCGATGATCCAGCCTGGAGTGAACGGCGCCATCGTGCCGGCGGGCGACGCCGAGGCGCTGACCGCCGCGATCGAACCCTATTTCCGCGAGCCGGATATGGCTAAAGAACACGGCCGGGCGGCGCTGGAATTCGTACACGCCAATTTCTCGCTCGCAGCCGAGGCGCGCCGCATCCGCAGCGTTTATGACCGGCTGTGGACCGAAGGACAAAGCCCACTTGGCCTGACGGAAAAAGGCCGGCAAAACGCGGGCGAGACCGAACCCGCGAGTTATCCGGACCGGACCGGGTACAGGAGGAACCATGCTCAAGCTTGACACGCTTCGCTCGACGCCGCTGCAACGCGATCCCTTCGAATATCTGATCGTGCGGGATTTCGTCGAACGCGAGAAGCTGAAGCAGGTCCTTTCCGACTATCCCGAAGTGCCCGGGCCCGGCTCGCATCCGCCGGCGGGCCTGAAAATTGCCGGGCATTTCAAGGAGATGATCGACGAACTTCTCGCGACTTCGTTCCGGCAATTGGTCGAGGAAAAGTTCGACATCGACCTCACCGGCCGGCCGACGATGTACACGGTGCGCGGATTCTGCCGGGCGCGCGACGGCAAGATCCACACCGATTCCAAAACCAAGATCATCACCGTCCTGCTCTACATGAACGACGATTCCTGGGAGAGTTCGACGGGGCGCCTGCGCATTTTGCGCAACGGCACGGACCTCGAAAATTACGTCGCCGAAGTCGAGCCGTCCGGCGGGACACTTCTGATCTTCAAGCGTTCGGACACGTCGTGGCACGGCCATCACCCGTTTGCGGGCAAGCGCCGCGCGATCCAGTTGAACTGGGTGACCGACCAGTCCGTCGTCGACCGCGAGCAAGGCCGTCACGGCTTCTCGTCGATGATCAAGCGCCTGTTCCAGCCCGCGACTGCGTGACGGCGGTAGGTTTCGCCGCGCCGGGTCTCTTCCGCTCGCGGTGGCCGGGCCTTCCTGCATGCTGCAGAATCAACTAGGTGATGAGGGATCGTCTACGCTGACATTCCGATGACCCGCCGCGAACGCAGAGCGGCCCACAAGGACACCGAATTGGCCGTGCCGGCCACAACCACAGCCGCAGCGCTCCATGAAGCCGCCGTCCGGCACTTTTCCGCCGGCGAGTACCTCGAAGCCCAGCTCTGTTGTCAGCAGGCGCTTGAACGCGATGCGGCCAACGCCGAGACGCTGCACCTGATGGGCGTGATCGCGCTGCAGGCGCACCAATACGATCATGCGGTCGAATGGATATCGCGCGCGATCCGGCAGCAGCCCAAAGCGGATTATCTGACTAGTCTGGCTACCGCGCTCCAGCGTCAGGGGCGGCACAACGACGCGCTCCTGACTTTCGACAAGGCAGTCCGGCTCAAGCCGGACGACGGCGGCCTGTGGCGCAATCTCGGCAGTGCCCTCGCCGATGCCGGACGACTTTCCGAGGCGGCCTTAAGCTTTCAGCATGCGCTCAAGCTCGATCCCTGCCTTTGGGATGCCGCGTTCCAGGCCGGATTTCTGCTCCATCACGAGGGGCGGAGCGAGGAGGCGCTCGAGCTCTTCAAGCTGCATGAAAAGATGCCGCCGGAAAGCAATCTGGCGCTGCAGATGCGCGCGCTTGCGATGTATATCGAGGGCCGGTTCGAGCAGGGTCTCGTCGACATCACGCGCGCTCAGGAGCGCGATCCGGCCAACGCCGGACTTTGTAACCAGCTCGGCGTCTTCCTGCAGCGGCTGCATCGCGAGGCCGAGGCGCTGCCATGGTTTGACCGGGCGCTCGCGCTTCAACCGGACTTCATCGGCGCACTTCGCAACAAGGCCTTTACCCTGACCAACATTCACCGCTTCGTGGAAGCGCTCGCGGTTTACGACGAGATCAAGGCGCTTGATCCGGACGACGCGAAGGCAGATTTCGACGCTTCCCTCGTTGAGCTCCTGATCGGGAACTTCGAGGCTGGCTGGGCCGGGCGCGAAGCGCGGTCGAAACTCGTTGGCTTCGCGCATTTCGATTTCCCTCAGGCGCGGTGGCTCGGCAGGGACTCCATCGCCGGCAAGACCATTCTCGTCGTTAACGACGAAGGCTTTGGCGATCTGATTCAGTTCGCGCGTTACATCCCGATGCTGGCCGCGCTCGGAGCGCGCGTGATCCTTCTGGTCGAGGACCCCGCCGTCTCCCTTCTGTCCGGGATGGCCGGCGTCGCGGAAGTGCTGCCCAAATCAGCCGGCAGTCTTCCCCACTTCGATCTGTATTGTCCGGTGTGCAGCCTGCCGCTCGCCTTCGACACCAGGCTCGAGACGATCCCGGCGTCTCTGCCGTATCTGCCTTCGCCTGATGTGGAGCGTGTGCAGGCCTGGGAGGACCGGCTCGGCCCGCGCGAACGCCTGCGGATCGGCGTCGTCTGGTCGGGCAATCCCGTGCATTTCAACGACCACAACCGCTCGATCCCCCTAAAACTGCTCGTGCCCGTGCTCGATGCGGACGCGACCTTCATCAGTATTCAGAAGGACCCGAGAGACAGCGACGCAGCGATCCTGCGCGAGCGATCCGACATCATCGACCTGACGTCCGGGTTCGCAGATTTCGCCGAGACGGCCGCTTTGATCGCGTGCCTCGATATTGTCATCACTGTCGACACCAGCATCGCCCATCTGGCCGGGGCGCTGGGACGGCCGACCTGGATCCTGCTGCCCCATACGCCCGACTGGCGCTGGCTAACGAACCGCGACGACAATCCCTGGTATCCGAGCGTGCGCCTGTTCAGGCAGGACGAGACGCGCGACTATAAAGGTGTCATTGCGCGGGTGCGCGGCGAACTGATGGCGATGACCGCCGTCCGCCAAGCGATTGAACGGCCGCTTCAGTAATCCCGCTCGCGGTGCACGTCGTGGACGACGATGCCTTCGGTCGGCATCGCGAGCCAGTCGCGGCGCAGCAAGGTACGGCGGGTATCCTCCAGGCCGCTCATCCAGTGCTCGCGCATCGAGGTCGCCGAGAAGTCGAAGTCCTTCGAGTCGCCCTCATAGGCCTTCTGCTGATAGATCAATTGCAGAATGGTGATGGCGGACAGATGCGCGAGGCTATCACGCATCGTGCGCTCCTCGTTGCTCAATTCCGCCTCCGGCACCTTCAACAGCGCCTTGTAGAGCGCGGCCTTGAGGTTGTTCATGCGCTTGTAGACGTCGGTGTTGTGGCGCGTGCGCGAGGAATAGACGATGTCCTTGTGCCGCGAGGTGACCTCGTGGATGTCGCGCGGCAACTGCCCGCGCGCGCTGAACAGGTCGACCTGGAACACCAGCGAGTTCTGGCCGTCTTCCTGATCGAGCAGATGCTGCAACGGCGTGTTGGAAACGATGCCGCCGTCCCAGAAATGATCGGTGCCGATCCGCACCATCGGCAGCGCCGGCGGCAACGCGCCGCTCGCCATCACATGCTCGGGCTCGATCACTTCCTTCTTGTTGTCGAAGTAGAGAAAGTTGCCAGTGAGCACGTTCACCGCGCCGACCGCGAAATGCATGTGGCGCGCATTGATGCGGTCGAAATCGACAAGCTCCAGCAGCGTTTCGCGCAATGGCGTCGTGTCGTAATAGCTGGTGGCGGTTTTGGCGCCGGCCGGGCTGAGCCACGGATTGACCTCGTGCGGCTTGAAAAAGCCGGGCTGGCCGAGCGTCGAGGTCATGAACGAGCTCGTGAGGTTGCGTGCCTTGCGATAGATGTCGCCATCGGGCGTATAGTGCCAGACCTTGCGCGCGGTGATGCGGTCCCAGAAGGTTTGCAATCTTTCCAGCCGCTTCTCCGGCGGGTTGCCGGCGATGATGGCCGAATTGATCGCGCCGATCGACACGCCGCAAACCCAGTCCGGCTCCATGCCGGCTTCGTGCAGCGCCTGATAAACGCCGGCCTGATAGGCGCCGAGCGCGCCGCCGCCCTGCAACACCAGCGCGATGCGATGGCAGGCTTCGGGACGCCACGGCGCGGCAGCTTCCGTTTCGGATTTCAGCAGTCGTTCATCACCCGCGAATTGATCCATCACATCCGATCCAGTCGTTGCGTCAGGGGCGCAGAGTGAAAAACGGCGGTGACGTTGGTATGACACGGCCCGCCGCTCGCGGGTGTTTCATCCGGCCGTCAAACACCTTGGTTACCGTACCGCGAAAATAGCTTCGATCCGGCAATCCGATGCGGCTCGCGCGAGTGTGACGCCGTTCGGGTGACGTCAAACCAGTTTCAAACAATAACTTGCTCCAGAAGATAAGGGTTTTCGATGCGCAAGGCAGATGTCCTGAAGCTTCCGTCCATGCCGCTCGCCGCTCCGAGCTATCCCGCCGGTCCCTATCGTTTCATCGACCGCGAATTTCTTGTGATCAGCTATGAGACCGATCCCGATCTGATCCGGGCCGGACTGCCCGAGCCGCTGGAGCCGATCGAGACCCCGATCGTGCATTATGAATGGATCAAGATGCCGGACTCTTCCGGCTTCGGCAGCTATACCGAATCCGGCCTCGTGATCCCGGCGCGGCTGAACGGCGAGGACGTCAACTTCATCTCGCAGATGTATCTCGACGACGATCCGCCGATCGTGGCGGGCCGCGAGATCTGGGGCTTTCCGAAGAAGTACGCCCATCCCAAGCTCGAGATCGTCAAGGACACGCTGACCGGCACGCTGGAATATGCCGGGCAACTCGTTGCCATGGGCACCATGGGCTACAAGCACGAAGCGATGGCTGGCGACGGCTCGCCGACCCGCGCCACGCTGTCGAAGACCCAGATCAATCTGAAGCTGATCCCCGGCGTCGATGGCCATGCCGAAGTCTGCCAGCTGGTCGCGATCAACCTGATCGACATCGTCGTGAAGGGATCGTGGGTCGGGCCCGGCCGCCTGCATCTGGTTCCCCACGTCAACGCGCCGGTCGCCGACTTCCCGGTCCGCCGCGTCATCGGCGCCCACCACTACATCGCCGATCTCACCTTGCCTTACGGCCGCGTTGTGTTCGACTATAATAAGGAGGTCGACGCCGTCGCCCAGCAGGCGGCGGAGTAGCGGCCGTCGAACAAATGCGTGCTGTACCGTCGTGACGCCGGCACCGCACCAACAGAACCGGGACGGCAAGCATGGCTGCGTTTGGCACAACCGGCGCATGGCTCGGCGTCTGCGCCTGCATCATCCAGTCGGCGCTGTTTGCCGGCCTCAACCTTGCGGTCTTCAGTCTTAGCCTGCTCCGGCTTCAGGTCGAAGCCGATGGCGGCAACCAGGACGCCGTCAAGGTGCTGGAGCTGCGCCATAACGCCAACCAGGTGCTGGCGACCGTGATCTGGGGCAACGTCACGACCAACGTTCTTCTGACCCTGTTGTCCGACTCCGTTCTGCACGGCATCGCCGCCTTCTTCTTCTCGGCCTTCGCCATCACCATGCTCGGCGAAATCATCCCGCAGGCCTACTTCTCGCGCAACGCGCTGCGGGTGACCTCGCGTTTTCTGCCGTTCCTGAATTTCTACCGCGTCGTGCTGTATCCGCTGGCGAAGCCGACTGCGATGCTGCTCGATGCCTGGCTCGGACCGGAAGGCCCGGCCTATATGAAAGAAAGAGACTTGCGATCGATGCTCGCGCGCCACAGTGGAAGCGAAGGCACGATCGGAAAGTTGGAGGCCACCGGCGCGCAGAATTTTCTCGACCTCGACGATATTTCCGTCTGTGACGAGGGTGAGTTCGTCGACGTCAAAAGCATTATCAGCCTGCCGCTGGTCAATCAGCGCTGCGTGCTGCCGTCGTTCCAGCGTTCGCCCGACGATCCGTTCCTGCGGCAAGTCGATGCATCCGGGATGAAATGGGTGATCATCACCGACGCTGCGACCGGCGAGCCGGTCTTTGTGCTCGACGCCCATCATTTCCTGCGCGATGCGCTGTTCAACCAGCTTGAGTTGGACACATCAGCCTATTGGCATCGGCCGATCGTGGTCCGCGACACCAAGGCCAAGCTTGGCGACGTGATCGGGCAGATGCGGGTGGTTCAGGAAACGCCCGACGACGACTTGATCGAGAACGATCTCATTCTGGTGTGGAGCACGCGCAAACGTATCATCACAGGCTCCGACCTGCTCGGCCGTCTCTTGCGCGGCATCGCGACCGTCGAGCCGGTGAAGCAGCCGGTGCCGGAAGCTCAAAGGGCTTAGGTAGCGTTTTCGAGCGAAGCATGCCCCCGGACCTGATCCGGGGGTCGACACCGGTTCGCGTGAAGAAAACGCGTCGATGTAAAGCGCGCTTGATGAGTTTTGGCCGAGCCAGTACCGCGGGTTCGATTTGCTCTCTCACGTCGTGCTTACGGGGGCGCGACGAGCGGCGCTCGCGCTGTCAGTAATGGTGGTAGTGGCACCGATCACAATGATTATTATCGGCGTGACGTAACGCCGAAATCTAGGTTTCCTTCAGACGACGCGCACAATCCTTGGCCCTCACGATCAGCTGCGTCGCCAAGCGTCCAATGATGGCATTGTCTAATCCATCTTTTTTCGCTTGCATCTGCACTGCGGTAACGAAGTCGGGAAGCTGCTCGGCCATTTGGGTTAGTCCGGCACGCACTTTGTCCGCATCAAATCGCATTTCGCGCGCGAATTTCTGCCATTGGCGTAAGCCGATTTGGCTGAGTTTGTACTCATCTCCGATTTTCATCGCGAGCTTGATCTTTTGAGCATCGACCTCGTCGTAGGGAAGAATGCTGGCGATATCGTAAAGTGGTGCCAGCCTTATTTCGGGACCCCCGGCAAGCAGCAGCGAGTAATTTTTGGCGTGCGCATCGGTGCCGGCAATAAGCCAGTTGAAGGCGAGGGCGTCGACAAAAGTGTCAATATCAACTTCGCGATCCGTAGAGTAGGTACGCAATAGCTCGATAATGTCGGAAGGACTTGGTCCCCCTTCGTTTTGATATTTTTTGGTCGGCAACGTCCCACGTGCCTGGCAAATATCTTCCTGATGGATACGGACGATATCGTTTCCGATGATCTGTCTGTCGTAGCGCTCGATCACGATAGCTATCTCTTTTCCGAACCGCGTGACTTTAGTTTCTGCGACAGGGAAGCCGAGGTGGCGTGCGAGCTGTAGGCAGATGTGCTCATTTTCAGCATGACCATCAAAATGGCCCGTTGGCGGTTTAAGGATATGCGTCGTTGGAATCCGTCCCGAAGGAACACCCCAACGGCTCTTTTGCAAAAGAAGGGCGGTTTTCGGCTGGGTGCCGGCAAGACTAAACTGCCCTGTGTCGCGTGGCAAACGCCAGGCGGCATGATCTTCGCGTAAGGCTTGGAGGCGCTTTGCGATTGCCGATTCGTCGAGCCATTCGACCTTGTCTTCTTTCCCGCTCTTCAAGGCTTCCAAACGATCAGGCCTGACAAACTGGACAGCGCCCGCGCAATCTTCGCCGACGTGAGAGATGAGGGCGAAGACGTTGCGCGCCGACACCTGAAATTTCTTGGCCCACCGATCAAGCACGCGCTCATTGTCCGGGAGAAGTCCCCATAGGAAGGCTTGAACGACGGCGGGACCGTGCTCTTCGGCTGCGAGCGGCATCGAAAGCGACAAGGGATAGGCTCCGCCTGTGTCGCGCCACTTGCTGTCATAGACGAAGGTCAACCGGCCACGTGCGCCATTACGTACGCGGCCAACTTCGTTGCCATCCAACAGAGCGACAAGTTCGTCGGTCATGTTTTGCTCTTTTTGGCTTTGGCCAAGATGGCATTAATGTTGACAGCGGATTTGGCTGAGCTGCGGTCCTTAGCGAGTTCGCTGCTCGCATCGAAACGGATGTCCAAGGCGTCTAGAGCACGCAGTACGAGTCCCAGTTCGGCGCGCGGGTGCCCATGCTCGACCTCGATCACCCATTGACGGCTGACGCCGATGCGTTTGGCCAGGGTAGATTGATCGATCTTGAGGCGTTTGCGCTTATCGCGAATAATTGCGCCGAGGTCGGCAGGTGAACGTATGAGCATGGCGCATCCCTAACAGCGTTTGCTAACATTAGCATATGTTAGCGTTCGTTGACATAGAGAAATGTCGTCGTTCGACGACAATCTTAAATGTTATCGTTCGCTTACATTAATAAAATATGAACTTGTTAAGGTAGGTAGCGAGCGCGGCGCGAAGCGATTGAGCCCTGCGCCTAAATTCATCATGCTCTAGCGATGCAGTCCCAATCCCTGGGCGGCGCCTTCAGCGACTCCGCGCGCAGCTCACTAGCACGACATAGTCAGGCAGTTGAGAGGTGATGCCGTAGATCTCGGTGTTCACGGTGTCCTCGCCGACGACACGGCCCCTCGGACATTCGCCGCGGACGAGATCAAGCGCCATGCGGTTGCGGTCCTGGCGCACCAGCGGATTATATTTGATGTCCGGAATGTTTCTGACGTGCACCACAAAGTCATAAGGCTTGTCCGGCGCCGCCGCTTCGACGCGAACGATGCCCCTGGTGTCGGTCCAGCCGGGCAGAAGCGCGAGCAATAGTATCGCCATCAAAAATCGTGCCATGACGCACCTTCGCCTCTACCGTCGATGTGACCGATGTAAAGTGGCAGCAATCCGCAATTCCGGCAATGGCTGGGTTGAAGCCCGCGCGTAGCTTTTTGTATCTTTAAGCCGCGCGCACCTTGGCGAGGAAGCCATCGACCGCGCTGCGCAGCATGCCGGATTGCGTGTCGAGCTGGCGCGCATTCTCCAGCACCTCGGAGGCCGCGGTGCCGGTAGCGGCCGCCGCGGTGGTGACGCCGCCGATATGAGTGCTGATCTCGCTGGAGCCGGCCGCTGCCGACTGGATGTTGCGGGCGATCTCGCGCGTTGCATCGCCCTGCTGCTCCATCGCGGTGGAGATCGAGGTCGTGATCTCGCTCATCTGCGCGATCGTCCGCGAGATGCCGTTGATGGCGGTCACCGCATCGTTGGTCGATTGCTGCATCGCCTCGACCTGGCCGGAGATTTCTTCGGTGGCCTTCGCGGTCTGGTTGGCGAGCGCCTTCACTTCCGAGGCGACCACTGCAAAGCCGCGGCCGGACTCGCCGGCGCGCGCCGCTTCGATCGTGGCGTTGAGCGCGAGCAGGTTGGTTTGCGCAGCGATCGAATGGATCAGCTTCACCACCTCGCCGATTTTTTCCGCGCCGGTTGAAAGCACCTGCACGGTCGCATTGGTGCGCTCGGCATCGGTCACCGCCTGGCTCGCGATTTCGGTGGAACGGCTGACCTGGCGCGAGATTTCGGCAACCGAGCTCGACAGCTCCTCGGCGGCGGCGGCAACGGTGCCGACATTGCCGGAAGCGCTTTGCGAGGCTGCGCTGACATTGGCCGCGCGCGCGCTGGCGTCGCTGGCGGTCGCCGTCATCGACTGCGCCGTCGTCTGCATGCTGGTCGCAGCCGTCGAGACCGAACGGACGATGCCGTTGACGCTGCGTTCGAAGTCGCCTGCAAGGCTCTCCATCGCCGCGCGACGTTCGGCTGCCGTCCGCTCGCGGGTTTCGGCCTCCGACTTTTCAAGCCCGCGCATGCGCAGTGCATTGTCCTTGAAGACTTGCACGGTCTTGGCCATCTTGCCGACTTCGTCGCCGCGGCCGGCGCCGGGGATGTCATTGTCGAGTTCGCCATTGGCGATCCCTTCCATCCGGGCGCCGAGCGAATTGAGCGGACGGCTAATGCCGCGGCCGATGAACCAGGCAATGAGGCCCGAGAACAGGCCGATGCCGACGGTGGAAAGGCCGAGCGTCCACACGATCGGCCGGAGCTTGGCATCGAGGTCGTCGAGATAGGCGCCGGTGCCCATGAACATATCCAAGCCGGGAACGGCGACCGCATAGCCGATCTTGCGGATCGGCGTCTCCTGGCCGGGCTTGACGTATTCATAAGGCAACAGGATCTCGCCCTTGGCGCGGGCGCCATCCATCAATTCCTGGGAGAGCTTCCGGCCGTTGGTCACGACGTCCATGCGGTTGATGCCGACCTGCTTGGGATCGGGCGCCAACTGGGTGATGCCGTCATAGCCGGTGGCGAACAGATAGCCGGAGCCGTTGTCATAAGTCATGGCGTTGCCAAGCTTGCGGAACATCGCCATCGCCTGGTCCTTGGTCATCTCACCGGCATCGACCTGCCGCTTCAATTCGCCCGCCATGTTCTTGGCCATGGTGACAATGGCTTTGGTCTGGTCGACCCGCGCGTTGAACATTTCCTGCTGCATCAGGTAGCTGGCGATTCCGCAGGCCACGCAAAGACCAAGCAGCGTTGCACCCACCAGAATGCCGAGCTTGGGGGCAATGGTCATATTGCGCAGCATCGAGACGTCTCCAAAATAAGGACAAAAAAATCGCCGATCTGAATGGCTTCGCTCACGATAGCTTGAAATTCCTTAGCGGCGGCTTAACCAAGATGGCCAGCGCAAGGCGGCGGCCGCAAAAACCCATAATTCTACCGCTGCGCGCAGTCACTCATAGATTTCTCCGCATGCAAATTCGCTCGCAAAAATGGTGTAATAATTTTTGAAAACCAAAAGGTGTATTGGCGAAGCGAAACGATTCTCCGCGCCGCTTCGAGAGGTGCGAAAACTTTCGAGAGAGTTTTGCAGGCGAGCTTTGCGGGCAAGCCTTGGAAGGCCCGCTTTGTCCAACAAGGCTCGAGCGGGCGACAGATACATCTCAATCGCTGGCTGCTTTTGTTCGTGACGGGCAGGCCCGCATTCGCTAACTAGATAGGCAGCATGAAATCCGTCAGGTTAAAGCGAGAGCGCAGAGAGGCTCGGTCTGCAGGCACCCGAAGCCGCACGGATCGAAAGCGGACGGCCACGGCGGCGTCAGACCAAACGCCGCGCCGCCAACAGCGGCTTGAGAACAAGCGGATCGCCATCTTCGACGCGGCGCTTGAGCTGTTTGCCCGATACGGATTGCACGGAACCACCGTCGACCAGATCGCGGAAGCCGCCGACGTCTCCAAAACCAATCTGTTTTACTACTTCCCGACCAAGGAAGACGTCTATGTCGCAGCCCTGCAGAACCTGCTGACGGAGTGGCTCGCGCCGATGCTCGCGCTCGACGTCGAGGGCGATCCGATCAAGTCATTGAGCGATTATATCCGGCGAAAAATGGAATTTTCGCGCAAATATCCCGAAGCCTCGCGCCTGTTTTGCATCGAGATCGTTCAAGGCGCGCCTCTGCTCGGCAAGGAGCTGCGCACCTCCCTCAAACGGCTCGTGAGTGAGAAGGCAGCCGTCATTCAGGCCTGGATCGACGCCGGCAAGATCGCACCCGTGGACCCCTATCATCTGATTTTCTCGATCTGGTCGACGACGCAGCATTACGCGGACTTCTCGGCCCAGGTTCATGCCATCCTGGAGAAGCGCCTGACGGACAAGGCGTTCTTCGAAGAGGCAACGTTGAACGTGCAGCGGATCATATTGAGCGGAATCAAAATCCGCTCGTCTTGAGAGGGAGTTTGGTTATTCTGTCGGCCGGCCTGACAAAGCCTGACCTCAGAACGGGCAGCATGTTGCTCAGGAACGTGGCAAAGCGCCGACAAAAACGGACCAGTTGGTCCGAAAAAGACTGAGTGGTCCGATCACGGTCTTGCAAGGGATTGAAAATTATTGCTGAATTGGATGTGGCACGAAGCCTGCTAGGCAATGCGTTAGTTCCGGCCCATCGGCCCCTTAAAAACGCGAGAACGACCATGCAAATTGGTGTCTTCATCCCGATCGGGAATAACGGTTGGCTTCTCTCCAGCACGTCGCCGCAATACATGCCGTCCTTCGACCTGAACAAGGAGATCGTCCAGAAGGCCGAGAAGTACGATTTCGATTTCGCGCTTTCGATGATCAAGCTGAGGGGTTTCGGCGGCAAGACCGAATTCTGGGATCACAATCTTGAATCGTTCACGCTGATGGCAGGGCTTGCTGCCGTGACGACCAAGATCAAGCTGTTTGCGACGTCGGCGACGTTGACCGTGCCGCCGGCTATTGCGGCGCGCATGACGTCCACCATCGATTCCATTTCACACGGCCGGTTTGGTCTCAATCTCATCACCGGATGGCAGCGGCCCGAATACTCCCAAATGGGTCTCTGGCCCGGCGACGATTTTTTCAAACGGCGGTACGATATGCTGTCCGAATACGTGCAGATCATGCGCGATCTCTGGGCGACGGGCACCTCGAGCCGAAAGAGCGACTTCTTCCAGATGGAAGACTGCCGGGTCAGTCCGAAGCCGCAGGCCGAGATCAAGATCATCTGCGCCGGCCAAAGCGAAGCCGGCATGGCGTTCTCCGCCAAATATGCCGACTATAATTTCTGCCTCGGCAAGGGCGTCAACACACCAACCGCCTTTGCGCCGACGGCGGAGAAGCTGCTCGAAGCCAACAAAAAGTACGGCCGTCACGTCACATCCTATGCGTTGTTCATGATCATCGCCGATGAAACCGATGAAGCCGCACGCGCAAAGTGGAATTTGTACAAGGAAGGTGCCGACCAGGAAGCGATCGCCTGGCTCCAGGAGCAATCCGGCGTCGACAAGAGTGCCGACACCAACGTTCGCCAGCTGGCGGATTCGGCGTCAGCCGTGAATCTCAACATGGGCACGCTGGTCGGATCCTACGCCAACGTCGCCCGCATGCTGGACGAGGTTGCGACCGTGCCCGGCGCGGAAGGCGTTCTGCTCACCTTCGACGATTTCGTCAAAGGCGTCGAGAATTTCGGCGAACGGATCCAGCCCTTGATGAAGTCGCGCAGCCATCTCAAAACAAAGGAAGCTGTCTGATGGGCAGTCAGGTTCGCACAGGCTATCAGCCGCCAGCTGACAGCGAGCTTGTTTCGCTGCCCGCAAGCCCGGAGCCGTTGACGCTGAAGGCGAGCGAGACGGCGGTCATCGTGGTCGATATGCAGAACGCCTACGCCACCGAAGGCGGCTATGTCGACATCGCCGGCTTCGATGTCAGTGGTGCGGCGGCCGCCGTCGCTCAAACCAAGAAGGTTCTCGATGCGGCGCGCGCCGCCGGCATCGCCGTCATCTTTTTCCAGAACGGCTGGGACAAGGACTATCTCGAAGCCGGCACGCCGGGCTCACCGAACTGGCACAAGTCGAATGCGCTGAAGACCATGCGGGCGCGGCCCGAACTTGCCGGCACGCTGCTCGCCAAGGGCACCTGGGACTATGCCATCGTCGACGAGTTGGTGCCCCAGCCCGGCGATGTGGTCATACCGAAGACGCGCTACAGCGGCTTCTTCAACACCAATATCGACAGCGTCCTGCGCGCCCGCGGCATTCGAACGCTGGTGTTCGTCGGCGTTGCGACCAATGTTTGCGTGGAATCCTCGCTGCGGGATGCGTTTCATCTCGAATATTTCGGCGTCGTGCTCAAGGATGCGACGCATCATCTCGGCCCCGCCTTCATCCAGGAAGCCTCTCTCTATAACATCGAGAAGTTCTTCGGCTGGGTCTCAACCGTCGCCGACTTCTGCGGCGCGGTATCGCAAACTCCACCTGCAAACAACTGAGGTCATCATGCCCAAGAAGATCGTTCTGCCGCCCGGCACTGGAAAACCGCTCGCCCCCTACTCGCCCGGAACGCTCGCCGATGGCGTCCTTTATGTCTCCGGCACGCTGGCGTTCGACAAGGACAACAACGTCGTGCACGTCGGCGACGCCGCGGCGCAGACCAAGCATATCCTCACCACGATCAAGTCGGTCGTCGAGACCGCCGGCGGCACGATGGACGACGTCACGTTCAACTCGATCTTCATCACGGATTGGGCGAACTATGGCGCCGTCAACAAGGTCTACGCGGAGTTCTTTCCGGGCGACAAACCGGCCCGTTACTGCATCCAATGCGGCCTGGTGAAGCCCGACGCGCTCGTTGAAATCGCGACCTTCGCGCATATCGGCAAAAAATAAAGCGCGACGAGGTGAACGCGTGAAGTACGAGAGTTTTGGCCGTTCTGAACCCGAGGCCGCGACAATTGTCTTGTCGGCCGGCCTCGGCGGCATGGGTGGTTTCTGGCGGCCGCAATACGACATGCTTGCGGCCCGCTACCGTGTCATCTCCTACGATCAACGCGGCACCGGCGCGAACAAAGAGCATTTGCCCGACAACTACACGATCTCCCATATGGGCGACGATGTCGTTTCCATCCTGGATCAGGCCGGCGTAAGCAAATGCCATTTCATGGGCCATGCGCTCGGCGGATTGGTCGGGTTAGACTTGGCGCTACGCTGTCCGGATCGCCTCGACAGCCTGCTTCTCATCAACGCATGGCCTGTGGTCGACCGGCATACGCGGCGCTGCTTTGAAGCACGCCTTGCGCTTCTCGAACACGTCGGGCCCGAGGCCTATGTCCGCGCCCAACCGATCTTCATCTATCCCTCCTGGTGGCTGTCGCAGCATGCGGACACGATTGCCAAGGATGATGCCCATGGCATCGCGCATTTCCAGGGCAAGGAGACCCTGCTCAAGCGGATCGGAGCGCTGTTGAAGTTTGACCCGTCCAGCAAGCTCGGTCAGATCCGAACGCCGACATTGGTCGCGGCCGCGCGCGACGATGTCCTCGTTCCCTATACGAGTTCCGAAGCGCTCGCCCGCGCCATTCCCGGCTCCCACCTTTCGGTGACGGCGGAGGGTGGACACGGTTACTCCGTGACCAACCCGGCGGTCTTCAATGACATCATCTCCCGCTTTCTGGCGGAGACTGTTCATGCGTGAACGAACACGCGTCGATACGAGTTCGTGCGCCTCGATCACAATCTGCTCGTGATGCAAAGCCGGCAGGAGCGCCTCACACATGAAAAGCCGTGATCATGACGGGAAGCTGCTCCAGGCCACTTGCCCCTGTTGCAAGCCGACATCCAGGCTGTCTGCAGGGGACGCGATTTCGGACGGCGTCGAGACCGCGTTGCTGCATGGCCTGTTTCCCGATTCCGTCCTGCGCAGAACCCTGCTGAACCAGGTCGGCGCAGCCGTCCTGCTCGGCTCGTTGTCCGCGCTGCTGCCGATCGAGACGTTGAAGGCGATCGCGCAAGAGAAGAAGCCGCTGGAGAAAACCAAACTGAATGTCGGTTTTCTGCCGATCACTTGTGCGGCGCCTCTGATCTACGGTGAGCAGTTGGGCAGCTACGCCGCGCAAGGGCTTGAGGTGTCGCTGCAGAAGGTCGCAGGCATTGCGTTGATCCGTGACAAGATGATCAACGGCGAACTCGATGTATCGCAGCAGGTGATGCCCGTTGCGCTGACCATGAGCGCGGGCCTCGGCGGCAACGCGCAGTCGATCAAGGTTCTGACCATTCTCAATCAAAACGGCAATTCGCTCGTGCTTGCCAACAAGCACAAGGACAACCGCGATCCCAAAAACTGGAAGGGGTTCACCTTCGCGGTCCCGTTCGATCAAAGTCATCAGGCCATGCAGCTGCGCAACTATCTCGCCGCGCATGGCCTCGACCCGGACAAGGACGTCGCCTACCGCGTGGTGCCCCCGACCGAATATGTCTCGAATTTGCGGGTCGGCAGCATCGACGGCTTCTTCGGTGGCGAACCGGGCGGTCAGCGCGCCGTCTATGAAGGCGCCGGCTTCATCCACCTGATATCGAAGGAGATCTGGGACGGCCATCCCTGCTGTTCGGTCACCGCGGCGGAAAGCTGGATCACCCAACATCCAAACACCTTCATGGCGTTCTATCGCGCGATCGTCTCGGCGAGTTTGCATGTCTCGGACCGGATTAACCGGCCCGGCATGGCAAAGGTTCTCGCGCAGCCGCAGTACCTCAATGCGCCTGAACCCGTCATCGAGCAGGTGATCACCGGCCGCTACGCCGACGGGCTCGGCGAGGTGAAGGAAGATGCCCGGCGCGTCGACTATCAACCGTTTCCACATTATGCGGCCGCCGTCTGGCTGATGACGCAGTTGCGGCGCTGGGACATCCTCAAAGAAGACATCGACTACAAGAAGCTCGCCGAGCAGGTCATGCTGGCGACAAACGCCGCCACGATCCTGCGGGAGAGCGGTGTCACGCCGCCGCCGGTCGGTTTCGGCAAGGAAATCATCCTCGGCAGCGAATTCGATTCCGACAAGCCGGAAGCCTATCTGAAATCGTTGCGCCGGACTTAAACGACGTTGGACGCGAACAAAAAAGGACTAAGGACGTGATCAACAGACGCGATCTCATGAAATACTCGGTCCTCGGTGCGGCCGCGCCGCTCGCGTTGGCGCGCACTCCCGCTTTCGCGGCAGGTACTAAATTCGCCGTCGCCGAGGCGCTTCGGCTCGGCATGTATAATTCGCTCTATGTCGCGGCCGACAAGGGCCTGTTTGCCAAGCATGGCCTCGACGTTGATCTCACGACAGCGGGCGGTATCGCGCTTCCCGTTCCGATTTTGCTATCGGGACGCGGCCAGATCGGCGTGACCAGCCCCGGGATGTCCGTCAACGCGGTCCGCGAAGGCGGCAAGATCAAGAACATCGCTAAAATCGTTGGTGGCGTTTCGATGTGGGGCATCGCGCGCGCCGACAGCACCATCAAGACCATCGACGACCTGCGCGGCAAGACCATTGCCACCCTCAAGTTTCCCTCCTCGACGATTCAAGTCCCGACCTTTGCGATCAAGACCGTCGGCAAGTTCGATCCGAAGGAAGCCGGCGTCACTTTCATGGAGCTTCCGCCGGGCGCACAGGCGGCCGCCGTGAAAGACGGACGGGCTGATATCGCAACGGCCTTTGAGTGGGACGTCAGCATTGCCGCGGAACAATTCGGCCTCGTGCCGGTGTTGTCCTTCGGCGACGTGATCGGCTCGCTATGTTTTACCACCGCCATGGCGACGGAGGAGACGATCGACAGCAACCCCGCGGCTGTTCAGGGGTTCTGTAACGCGATCGCTGAAGCCCAGAAGCTTATGCACGAGAACAACGCGGTCTTCACCGAAGTGGCCGAAAAATACTTCCCGAAGGTCACGCCGTCGGTGGTTGAAAACGCGACCAAGAACTTCTTCGGATCGAAAACCGCGATCCCGCGCAATCCGACCATCTCGGAAGAGGAATGGGACCGCGCGATGCAGCTTGAACAGGGCGGCGGCGCGGTGAAGTCTCCCCTCCCCTATGCCCAGATGGTCGAGAACAAGTTCGCCGCGCAAGCGACCAAGCAATTTGGTCTGGCGTGATGACGGCGAACCAATCTTCTTCGCGAGGATCATGACGTGGTGACAATCGACGCCGAACAACCCACGCTGACGGGCGGCACACGGACCGGGCTGCCGCCGGCCGTTCGGATTGCGCTGCTTCAAATCGCGCTGCTGGCAGCACTGCTCGCAGCGTGGGAGCTTGCGATCCGCTTCGGACTGATCGCCGTCTATATCTACGGTCAACCGAGCGGCGTCGCCGCCAAGGCGGTCACGTTGATCGGCAACGGCGAATTGTTGCGGGACGCCGCGCTGACGGCGTGGGAGGCCATCGCCGGCTTTTTGATCGGCACGATTCTCGGCAGCGCGGCGGGTCTTGCGCTCTGGCTGGTGCCGACCGGCGCCGCCGTGCTGCGGCCCTATCTGGTTGCGCTCAATGGTTTGCCGAAAATCGCGCTGGCGCCGCTGATTATCGTCTGGTTCGGTATCGGCATCTCCTCCAAGATCGCGATCGCCGCGATCATCACCTTTATCGTCGCTGTGATCACCGCCCTGCAAGGCGCCAAGCAGGTCGATACCGATTTGATCAAACTGCTGCGCTCGCTGGGCGCGACCCGCGTGAAGACCTGGCGCACCGTGATCGTGCCGGGCGCGATGCCGTGGATCGTCGCGGCGTTCCGACTCAATGTCGGCTTCGCTCTGATCGGCGCCGTCGTCGGCGAGTACATCGCCTCCAAGGAAGGCTTGGGCTACATGATCTATTACGCCGGTGTGCTGTACGACCTCAACGCGGTCTGGGTCGGCATTGCGACACTGATGGCGGTTGCGCTTCTGATGTACGGCGCGATCGACCTGATCGAACGCCGCCTGCTCTCTTGAACAATTCACCGATGAACGCACCCGCACCAACTCTCGCTCGTGAAACGAATGCCGCGCCGGTCGTGCTGCGCGCCGAAAATATCGGCGTGACCTTTCACGGCAACGGCAAGCCCGTGGAGGCAATCCGGAAGGTAGATTTTGAATTGCACCAGGGTGAGACCCTCGCCATCGTCGGCCCCTCCGGCTGCGGCAAGTCCACGCTGTTCAATGCCATTGCCGGTCTGCTGCGGCCGACCTCCGGTCATGTCGACGTCGGAGGCGTACGCGTCGGCGACGCGGCTGGCCATGTCGGCTATATGCTGCAAAAGGATCTGCTGCTGCCATGGCGCACCGTGCTCGACAATGTCATGCTCGGGCTCGAAATCCGAAAAGTCCCAAAGCCTCGCGCGCGCGAGATCGCATTGGAGCTCATAAAAACCTACGGCCTCGCCGGCTTTGAGCATACCAAGCCGGCGGCGTTATCCGGCGGCATGCGCCAGCGCGTCGCGATCATGCGGACGCTGGCTTTCGATCCCGAAGTCGTCCTGCTCGACGAGCCGTTTTCAGCGCTGGACTTTCAGACCCGGTTGCTGATGCAGGCCGACGTCTCCCGCATCATCGCCGAGCGCGGCAAGAGCGCGATCCTGGTTACGCACGACATTGGCGAGGCCATCGCCATGGCCAACCGCGTGCTAGTGCTGAGCGCGCGGCCTGCGACCGTGCGCGCGCTGCATGTCGTGAACCTGCCGCGCGAGGGTCGCGATCCGGCAGCGTTGCGCACCGATCCGCTGTTTCAGGAATATTTCGCGAAAATCTGGGCCGACCTGGAAAAACCGGCGGGTGTGGCGTGAGACAGCCGTTGCGCCTCATCAGGCGTGAGCGACCCGCTCATGCGCAGACGCGAGTGCCCGGCGCGTCAGCACGCCCGCGATGTGGCGCTGGTAGTCGGCGCTCGCATGAACGTTGCCGGACGGCGCGATCATGCTTTTTACCTCTGCTGCAACCGTCTCGATCGCTTTGTCCGTGCAGCGTTGCCCGATCAGCGACGTGGCAGCTTCACTCGCGTCGACCGGTGTTCCGCCGACACCACACAGCGCGAGGCGTACATCCGTGAATTTCCCGCCTTCATCGAGCGAGACGATCGCCGCCACGCCCGCGAGTGCAAAATCGCCACGCCGCCGCGCCAACTCCATAAAGCAGCTTCCCGATCGCGGCGCGCTTGCGGGAAAAGCGATCTCGACCAGCATTTCCTCCGGCTCAAGGCATGTCGTCAGCAGATCGACGAAGAATTCGGATGCGGCCAGTTCCCGCTCGCCCTGTGCCGACTTGATTTTCATGCGCGCCCGCATCGCGGTTGCGACCGCCGGCAATTCGGAAGCCGGGTCCGCATGCGAAAGGTTGCCGCCGATGGTGCCGCGGTTGCGGATCTGCGGATGGGCGATGTGGGGCAGCGCGTCGGCAAACAATGGACAAGCGTTCAGGAAAGCTGCATCCCGTTCCAGCGCCCGATATCGCGTCACGGCGCCGACCCTTATCGTCTCGCCGCCCGAGCAATCGATCCCGGCGAGTTCGGACAGCGGGTTGATGTCGATCAGCACAGCCGGACGGGCCAGGCGGAAGTTCATCGCCGGTATCAGGCTCTGCCCGCCGGCCAGAAAACGCGCCTCCTCGCCATATTCGGCCTTGAGGGCCAGCGCTTCATCGAGGGACGAGGCGGCGATGTATTCGAATGGAGCAGACTTCATAATTTGCGTCCGGCGGCAGAGCATGCGCGCCCGCTTCGCGAACGCAACATGCACGATTATCGGTCGCCAACTCAGGCAAGTCAAAAAAGAGCGCGTGTCCGCGGGCAAATGGCGCCGAAACCCAGCGAAAGGCTGCTCAACTTTCTATCGGGCTGCGCAAACATTGTGCGCGCCTACGGAAGCCGCATTTGCCACACTTCGGATATGGCATCGCCAAAACAGAGCATTTCGATCGCCGGCGACCCGCCAGCGGCCCCTTCCCCGGGTGAAAGAATGTCACGGCCCGCACCCGTCAGGAGTATTGACTTGATGTCCACCGAGCCTGTGTCCAAAAGGCTGGTGGTCGAGGCGAACGCGATCTCGCTGAGGTTCGAGACCGCGGACGGCCCGGTCGATGCTTTGTCCAATGTTTCCTTGCAAATCGCTGAGGGCGAGTTCGTCTCGTTCATCGGCCCGTCTGGCTGCGGCAAGACCACGATGTTGCGGGTGATCGCCGATTTGCAGCAGCCGACCTCCGGCACGTTGTTGGTCAACGGCATGACCGCGGAGAATGCGCGGCTCGCCCGCAGCTATGGCTATGTGTTCCAGGCCCCGGCGCTGTTTCCCTGGCGCACCATCGAAAAGAACCTCAAGCTGCCGCTGGAAATCATGGGCTTCTCGGAAAGCGAGCAAAAAATCCGCGCCGAGCGCTATATGGCAATGGTCAATTTGAAAGGCTTCGAACGCAAATTTCCCTGGCAATTGTCCGGTGGCATGCAGCAGCGGGTCTCGATTGCGCGCGCTTTGTCGTTCGATCCCGCGATGCTGTTGATGGACGAGCCGTTCGGCGCGCTGGATGAGATCGTGCGCGATCATCTCAACGAGCAATTGTTGCAATTGTGGAAGTCGACGGAAAAGACCGTGCTGTTCGTCACCCATTCGATTCCCGAAGCGGTTTTTCTCTCGACCAAAATCGTGGTGATGTCGCCGCGGCCCGGACGCATTATCGACGTCATCGATTGCGACTTCCCGGCCGATCGTTCGCTGGAAATCCGCGAGACGCCGGAGTTCCTCAAGATCGCGCAGCGCGTGCGCAACGGCCTGCGCGCAGGACACTCCTATGACGAGTAGCTCGTTAACGCTACCGGCGCGGCGAGCGACCTTCTTTGCTGCTCGCAACGCGATCGTCGAACGCTATGTGCCGGTCGCGACCATGGTGCTGGCGCTGATCGCGATCTGGTATGTCGCGGCCGTCGCGATGAACTGGACGCTGGTCCGCGACGGCTTTGAGCGCGAGGAGACGCCCTATACCGTCAGCGACGTTCTGGCCGGCACCATGGATGCCGAGCGCCCGCTATTGCCCGCACCACATCAGGTCATCAACGCCTTTGTCGACGGCGTGTTCGGCTATCCGCCGCTGGCGCCGCGCAGCCTGATTTATCACTCCCTCGTCACGCTGTCGGCGACCGTGCTCGGCTTTATCCTCGGCGCGTTGTTCGGAATTGCCCTGGCGCTTCTGATCGTACACAGCCGCGTGCTGGAGCGAAGTCTCCTACCCTGGATCATCTGTTCGCAGATGGTGCCGGTGCTGGCCTTGGCGCCGATCTTCATCGTGGTGCTGGGCGCGGTCGGCCTGCAAGGCCTTTTGCCGAAGTCGATCATCTCGGCGTATCTCTGCTTTTTCCCGATCGCGATCGGCATGGTGAAAGGCTTCACCTCGCCCGATCCATTGCAGATCGAATTGATGCGGACGTGGTCGGCGACCTCGCGACAGGTGCTGTGGAAACTGCGCTGGCCGTCCGGGGTACCTTACCTGTTTGCGAGCCTTAAAGTCGCGATCACGATCTCCCTGGTCGGCGCGATCGTTGCGGAATTGCCGACCGGCGGAGAAGCCGGTATCGGCGCGCGGCTGTTATCCGGCTCCTATTACGGCCAGACCATCCAGTTGTGGGCCGCACTGGTCGCCGCTGCCGTGCTGGCCTCCGCGCTGATTGGAATCGTCGGCCTGATCGAGCGCGGCGTCAACAGACGCATGGGGGCCCATTGATGGACCCGCGCAAATTACGGCTGGGATTTTTGCTCGCCACCGGCGCCATCGCGCTGGCCTTCGTACTGCCGATCGCGCCGGAAGCACTGTCGATGATGGCGCGGCCGTATTTGAAGGAAATCGCCGGCGCCGCAGGACTTCTGTTCCTGCTCGCGGCATGGTTTGCGGATAACCGCGCGACCGTCGTCGGCCTTGCCGGGGCGCTGCTCACGGCCGCGGTTTCGCTCGCGTTATTGAACGACGCCTCGGTGGCAGGCTCAGCGCAGGCCGGATTCTGGATGATCGTGTTAGCATCATGGCTCTCGGTCGTGCTCACTTTGGTCAATCTCGCCGGCTTGCAGAAATTGCGGCGTAGGGCGCAACAAGCGGTGAACCTCGCGGTGCCGCTCCTGTTCGGCGCGACCGCATTCTATCTCTGGGAAGTCGCGGTGCGCGGGCTCGGCGTGCCGACGGTGCTGCTGCCGCCGCCGAGCGCGGCCGCCGCGCGTTTTTTTTCCTCGCTGCCGACCTTGGCCGGCGACTTCACCCAGACCTTCATCAAGGGCGTCTTGATCGGTTACGTGATCGGCTGCGGCGCCGGGCTTGCGGTCGCAATCCTGGCGCATCGCTATCACTTCCTGGCCCGCGGCCTGCTGCCGCTCGGCAATTTCTTTTCAGCGCTGCCGCTGGTGGGCGTCGCCCCCATCATGGTGATGTGGTTCGGCTTCGACTGGCCTTCCAAGGCGGCCGTGGTGGTGCTGGTCACCTTCTTCCCGATGCTGGTGAACGCCATCGCGGGCCTGTCGGCCTCCGGCCATATCGAGCGCGACCTGATGCGCTCCTACGCCGCCAGCCCAAGGCAGAGCCTGACCAAGCTTTACTTGCCGGCGGCGTTGCCCTTTATTTTCAACGCGCTCAAGATCAACGCGACGCTTGCGCTGATTGGCGCGATCGTTGCAGAGTTTTTCGGAACACCGACGCAAGGGATCGGATTTCGCATCTCCACCGAGGCCGGACGCATGGCAATCGACATGGTCTGGGCGGAGATCGCACTCGCGGCCCTTGCCGGAATGGCTTTCTACGGATGTGTCACGCTCGCCGAACGCGCGACAACTTTCTGGCATCCATCGTACCGGACCTAGGTCGGCAAGGTCCTTTGATTTGGGGTTACTCATGAAACACAGTCTTGCACTTGCCGCTGGTCTCACGCTCGGCCTCGCGGTCACCGCCGCCCAGGCCGCCGACACCGTCACCATCCAGCTCAAATGGGTCTCTCAAGCCCAGTTTGCCGGCTACTTCGTCGCCAAGGAAAAGGGCTTCTACAAGGACGCCGGCCTCGACGTCACGATCAAGCCGGGCGGCCCGGACGTCGCCCCGCCGCAGGTGATCGCCGGCGGCGGCGCCGACGTCGTCGTCGACTGGATGCCGTCAGCGCTCGCCTCGCGCGAAAAGGGCGTGCCGCTCGTCAACATCTCGCAGACGTTCAAACGATCCGGGCTCGAGCTGACCTGCCGCGCCGACACCGGCATCAAGAAGCCCGCCGACTTCAAGGGCAAGACCATTGGCGTCTGGTACGGCGGCAACGAATATCCGTTCCTGTCCTGGATGTCGAAGCTCAACATCAAGACCGACTCTTCGCCATCAGGCGTGAAGGTCATCAAGCAGGGCTTCAACGTCGATCCGATCCTGCAGAAGCAGGCCGACTGCGTCTCCACCATGACCTACAACGAATACTGGCAGGTCATCGATGGCGGCTACAAGCCGAGCCAGCTCGTGGTCTTCAAGTATGAAGACGAAGGCGTGGCGACACTGGAAGACGGGCTCTATGTGCTCGAGAAGAACCTGAAGGACCCCGCCTTCGTCGCCAAGATGGCGAAGTTCGTCAAGGCGTCGATGAAGGGCTGGGACTACGCCAAGACCCACGTCGATGAAGCCGTGAAGATCATCCTCGCCGCCGACACCACCGGCGCCAAGACCGAGAAGGATCAGAAGCGGATGATGGGCGAAGTCGGCAAATTGCTCTCGACCGGCGACGGCAAACTCGACGTCAAGGACTACGACCGCACGGTCGCAGAGTTGATGGCGGGCGGCTCCGACCCCGTCATCACCAAGAAGCCGGAAGGCGCTTACTCCTTCGCGATCTATGATGCGATGAAGTAAAAGACACTGCTTCACCTCTCCCCGCGCGCGGGGAGAGGTCGGATCGCCTCTGGCGATCCGGGTGAGGGGGAATCTCCCTACACCTGAATCAACCTTTTGCGAGGGCTACCTGCCCCTCACCCCAACCCTCTCCCCGCAAGCGGGGCGAGGGAGTCTACTCCGCGATATCCTCGTTCCAGATATCCGGACGCTCGCGGATGAACCGCGCCATCAGATCGATGCAGCTGGGATCGTTGAGGTCGATCACGTCGATGCCGTGATCCCTGAGCAATTGTTCGTTGCCGCCGAAATTGACGCACTCGCCGATCACCACGGTCGGGATCTTGAACAGGATGATGGTGCCCGTGCACATCATGCAAGGCGACAGCGTCGTATAGATCACCGTGTCGCGATAGCTGCGCTGCCGCCCGGCCTTTCGCAGGCAGTCCATCTCGCCATGCGCGATCGGGTCCGACTGCTGGACGCGTTGATTGTGCCCGGCGCTCACGATCTCGCCGGCGCGCACCAGAACGCTGCCGACCGGCACGCCACCGCTTTTGTAGCTTTCGAACGCCTGATCGTAGGCCTTGGCCATGAAGGTCGCGTGATCGGTCATAGGTGCCCCTGACGTTTCCACTTGGCACGTGATTTTGAACCAGAAAAGAAGCCACGTGAACCTGCCAGCGAATTCAATATCAGCGAATCAATATCGAGAAGCGCACGGCTGAATCGATAAGGTGAATCGATATTAGGCCTTCTGCATATCATTTAATCCGACGGACAGGTCCCTCGCGCCTGGCGATGAGAAAACTCAGGCTTTTTAGCGGCCGGCCGTTGGCACGCATCTTGCTGACACGCATCTTGCTGATACGTCCTTCGTAATAAGAATGCAGCGTTGTGATGCGATCCTCGGACAGCATTGGCTGCGTCGGGTGCGGCTCATTTTTGTTCGCGCGATGGTCGAAGTAAAAGTCGTCGCGAAGTTATGCCGCTTTGTAACAGTTGAGAATTTTCCGGCGTGTGAACGAGTTCATATTTGCCTTCACAGCCGAAGCGTATTCAGCAACTGACGGCAATATTGTTCTGAGTCATTCGCTTTCGAATTTTTCAGGTCTTTCATTGGAGGACGTGATGACGAATTTTGCCCAATTCGACGCAATCGATAAAACCCGCACCAAGGCGCCTGACTATGACGTCCCCATCCTATTTGCCAGCGGCGCGCTGACGATTGTTCTTTTGGTTGCAATCTATCTGGCTTCGATATCGGCGGGTACGCCGGCTGAACAACTCGTATCCATGACCGTATTTCCCTGACGCGAACGATCCATCTCAAACGTCACTGAACAAGCAATCACCGCCGCCATCACAGCGGACAACTCGAGGCTTTTGCATGCCGACTTATATCCGGGTTTCAGAACCAAAATCGTTTGCGTCGCAGTATCTGATGTTGAGCGTACCGTTGGCCATTTGGGCCGTGGCGCTCTTGTTGATTGCCATATCCGCACACTTCAATACGCCGGTCATTTCCTTTGATCCGCAGGAGTTACTGGCGACGTTCTGATTGCGAGGATATTTCGGGAGGATTGCCCTTTTTAGGGAGAATTGGTTATGGGCCCTTCACAGAGCCAGCTGCGGCTTTTATCGCCGGAAGATCGCATCCTGTACAAGAAATGGCTGCGCGGCGGCCTGTTGTTCTACAGCTCGGTCATGGCGCTGATGGTCTTGGCAACCGTCGCAAGCCACATGATCACCTCCGCGCCATCTGACGTGGCGGGCGAACCCATGCATACGGCTGCGATCGCTTCGAAGAAATAGACGCAGAAAAAATAGCACGAAGCCGACCTTCTCCCCGCACGCGGGGAGAAGGTGCTCGTCGCGCCGCCAGCCGATTCTCAGTCGCGGTTCTTGTTCAGGTTTTGCGCCATTTCAAGGTGATGCTGCAACGCCGGCAGCGTCTTGCCTGCCCAATCCTTCAGCTTCGGATTGTCACCGGATTTGGCGTAACGCTCGAACAGCGACACCGCGTCCTTGTGCGCGCTCACCTGCATCGGATCGTAGTAGCCGGCGAAATCCTGCGGCTTGGCGTCGCTCAACTCGTCGAGCTTCTTCTGGCCGGACGAATCGAGCTTGACGGGGATGGTGGCCTTGACGTCGCCGCTATCGACCAGCTCCTTGAGGTCCTTGCTCGTCTTGGTGTGATCTGTTGTCATCTGTTCGGCGAATTTCTTTTCGTCGGCGTTGCCCTTGCCTTCGGCGAGCTTGGCTGCCGCCAATTCCAGAATATCGCTGTTGGCGGCCTCGGTGACAAAGTCCTGTGTCGTCGGGCTGATGCCGAGTGTCGAATTGACGCCGGTTTTTTCTCCCACCGATTGAGCAAACGCCAAAGGCGCCAGCAGCAGCGCGGCGCAAGCGGATGAAACGATCCATTTATTCATGTGAGCCTCCAGGCGATATTCGGGTCGGTTCTCATGTCAATCCGAGAACATCAGCGAAGTTCCTGAGGCTCTAGGAGATGTCTCGAGGGAACAACGGCAGAGATGCGTTTATTAAACCGAGGTTGTGCGCCCTATCGCGTGGGGCTCGCTCGCCGCGCGCCGAACTCTGTCAAAAACATCGACACCGCAGCTTTGACGTGCCGGTCGATCTCGCTGGTCGTCGGCGGTTTCCAGCTCGATTGGACCAGACGGCACAGGTGAAATTGCGAGACCACCGCGCCGAGAAATAACCGCGCCGCCATGAGCGGGTCGTCGCAGCGCAACTCACCTTTTTCGCTGGCGTCCGCCAGATATTGCGTGAGCCGTGAAACCGTCAGGCCGGGGCCGCGCTCATAGAAGAGATCGCCGAGTTCCGGCGTCCACACCGCCTCGGCAACGACGGTTCGGAACAGAAACGATGATTGCCCCCGGCTGATCGCGCGCAAGAGATTGGTGCCGAGCTCCAACAGCACGACTTCCGGTTTCCCGCCACGCGTGATTCCGGTGTCGGGACCGGAGATCATCTGCGCTTTGCGGCCGACGATTTCGGCAAACAGAAGCTCCTTGCTTTCGAAGTGCCGGTACAGCGTTTCCTTGGAAGCGCCGGCGGCTTCCGCGATCACCTGCATGGTGGTCTCGGCGTAGCCGCGCTCGAGAAACATTTTCTCAGCAACGTCAATCAGTTCCACGCGGCGCCGATCGCCGCGCGGAACTTTTCGATTGACCACTTCTTTAGGCATGCGGGGGGCCTTGCAGAGCGCGTTGGAGGTGGCGGAACCCTTGTCTCTAACCGAACCATCAGGTACGGTTATATCCGGGGCGCTACACAAGTAGCAAGGCAAACGATTCTGGTGGTTCAAAGGGGCGCGCCCGATGGCGGTTGACGAAGTTGAGGCAACGAGCCGTTCGCCCGAGGCGACACGGGCCGAACGGCGCGGCCAGGAAGGCCAAGGGCCGAATCAAGTGCCGAACAAAGCACCCGACGAGGCAAAGCCCGACACCGGCAAGGCTCCACCTGCCGACAGCGGCAAGGCAGCGGCTGCGGCCGCCCGCGAGGAAACCAGAAAGAAGCGGCGGCCGACCGTCCTCATCGTTGGCGCCGTGGTGCTGGCGCTGCTCGCGATCGGCGGTCTCTATTACTGGATCACGACGCGCGGCATCGAGGACACCGACGACGCCTATACCGACGGCCGCGCCATTACGATCGCGCCGCAAGTCGCAGGCGCGGTGATCTCGCTCGACGTCAACGACAACCAGTTCGTCAAGCAGGGCCAGCCGCTGATCCATATCGACCCGCGCCAATACCAGATCGATCGCGAGCAGGCCGAAGGCGCACTCGCCACCGCCCAGGCGCAGTATCGCGGGCAGCAATACGGGCTGGAAGTCGCGAAGAAGAATTTCCCGGCGCAGCTCGAACAGGCCAAGGCCCAGCTCGAAAACGCCAAGGCGACCAAGGCCAGGACGCAGGCCGATTACGACCGGCAAAAAGCGCTGCCGAAGGCTGCGACGTCGCAACAGGATGTCGATGCCGCGGAGGCCGCGTTGAAGCAGGCCGAAGCGCAGGTGGCATTGGCCGACGCCCAGGTGACGCAAAATTCTCCGGTCACCGAGCGCGTCGGCGAGACGGATGCCGCCGTCGGCCAGCTCAAGGGCCAGGTCGAGCAGGCGCAGGCCAGGCTCGATCAGGCTAATCTCAATCTGTCCTGGACCGTGGTCAAGGCGCCGCAAGACGGCTGGATCACCAAGCGCAACGTGGAAAAGGGTAATTACGTTGCGCCCGGTCAGCAGATCTTTTCGATCGTCGCGACCGAAGTCTGGATCACCGCCAACTTCAAGGAGAGCCAGCTCGTCAACATGCGGCCCGGCCAGCATGTCGCGATCCGGATCGATGCCTATCCGCAGCTGCGGCTGGAGGGCCATGTCGACAGCATCCAGCTCGGCTCCGGTTCGAAATTCACGGCCTTCCCGCCTGAGAACGCCACCGGCAACTTCATCAAGATCGTTCAACGCGTGCCGGTGAAGATCGTCATCGACAAGGGGCTCGATCCCAACATTCCGCTGCCGCTCGGGATTTCGGTCTCACCGAAGGTCTCGGTGCAATGAGCGAGGCCGACCCCGCGGCGCCCGAAACGGCTAAGCCTGAGGCTCCCTGGAAGCCGCAATATAATCCATGGCTGATCGCGGTGATCGTGACATCAGCCGCGTTTATGGAGATTCTCGACACCACGATCGTCAACGTGGCGCTTCCGCATATTGCCGGAAGCCTTTCCTCCAGCAACGACGAAGCCACCTGGGCGCTGACTTCCTACCTCGTCGCCAACGGCATCGTGCTGACGATCTCCGGCTGGCTCGGCGACCTGTTGGGGCGCAAGCGCTACTTCATCATCTGCATCATCATGTTCACGGTCTGCTCGTTTCTGTGCGGCGTCGCACAGAGCCTGAGCCAGCTCATCGTCTTTCGCCTGATGCAGGGATTCTTCGGCGGCGGCCTTCAACCGAATCAGCAATCCATCATTCTGGATTATTTTCCGCCGGCACGACGCGGCGCGGCCTTTGGCGTCACGGCGATCGCCACCATCGTGGCGCCGGTGCTCGGTCCGACGCTTGGCGGCTTCATCACCGATCAAGTGTCGTGGCGCTGGATCTTCTTCCTCAACGTGCCCGTCGGCGCGGTCGCCGCCTTCTTCGTCTCGATCATGGTCGAAGACCCGCCGTGGGAAAAGAACCGGCGCAGCCGCGGCATCGATTATATCGGCCTGTCCTTGATCACCATGGGGTTGGGCTGTCTCGAAATCATGCTGGACCGCGGTGAGGATGCCGACTGGTTCCAGTCCAATTTCATCTGCCTGATGGGACTGCTCGCTTTCCTTGGGATATTGGGTGCAATCGGCTGGCTTTTGATCGCCAGGAAGCCGATCGTCGATCTGTCGGTGTTTGCCGATCGAAACTTCGCCGGCGGCTGCGTCATGATCGGCGCCACCGGCGGCATCCTTTACGCGAGCGCAGTCTTGATCCCGCAATTCGCCCAGACCGTGCTGCTGTATACCGCAACCTGGGCCGGGCTGATTCTGTCACCGGGCGGCATTGCGGTGATCATCCTGATCCCGTTCGTCGGCCGGCTGATGGCCGTCGTACAAATTCGTTATCTCATCGCCTTTGGCTTCACCATCATCGGCTGCGCGCTGGTTTATTCGAGCACGCTGGTGCCGAACATCGACTTCAAGACGCTGGTGCTGATGCGAACCTTCCAGACCGCCGGATTGGCCTTTCTGTTCGTGCCGATCTCGACCATCGCCTATATGACCTTGCCGCGGGAACTCAATGGCGACGGCGCCGCGCTGTTTGCGATGTTCCGGAATATTTTCGGTTCAATCGGCATTGCGCTCGGGACCTCGCAGGTTACGGAGCGCACCCAGGTCCATCAGAGTTATCTGGCGCAATGGACCTCGCCGCTCAACCAGCCGTATCAGGCGCTGGTAGCCCAATACGAACAGACGCTGCGGGGACTGGGCCGCGTCGGCGCCGCCGCGCATGATGCCGCCGTCGGGCGCGTCTATCAGGTGTTCCGGACGCAGGCCGCGATCCTCGGCTATCGGGACGTATTCTTTTACTGCGCGATCGTGGCGTTTCTCATTGTGCCCCTGTGCTTTCTGCTTTCGCCGAAGACCGGGGGCATGCGCCCCGGAGGGGGCCACTGATGTCGCGTTTCCACCGCCGCCGCGATGGCGTTGTTGCCGCGATGGTCGTGCTGCTCTCCGGCTGCGCGCTTTCTAGCTGTGCACTTGGGCCCGACTTCAGCGAACCGAATCCGCATCTGCCTGACAATGCGACCTTCAACGGCCAAGTAGTCTCGGACGCCCATCTGCCGGCGCCGACCGATCCCAACTGGTGGAGAATTTTCGGCGATCCGATCCTGACCAATCTCGAAAGCCGCGTCGCCGAGGCCAATCTTGATGTGCGGACCGCCGCGATCCGCATCGCAGAGAGCCGCTACCAGCGCGGCCAGGCCGCCGCGGCCGAATTGCCCAGCATCAACGGCGACGGCAAGTATCAGCGCGAACTCTACAGCAAGAACGGCATCATCAGCCTCCTGTCGCCCCTGCTCGGCCCGGGCAGCTCGGGCGGAATCCCGATTACGCCGATCAACGAATATACGGTTGGTCTCGACATGTCGTGGGAGCTCGACCTCTGGGGCCGCGTGCGCCGGCAGGTCGAAGCCGCCGACGCGCAGGTCGACCAGGCCGAGGATCGAAGACGGGACGCGCTGGTCTCGAGCCTTGCGGAGTTGGCGCGCAACTACATCCAGCTTCGCGGCACCCAGGACCAGATCCGGATTGCCGAAAACAACCTCAGGGTCGATCGCGACATCCTGCAGCTCGCCCAGCAGCTCCAGCAAAAGGGCGTGCGCAGTGGGCTCGATGCCGAGAATGCGGCCGCGCAAGTCGAAGGTATTCGCGCGCAACTGCCGGCCCTGCAGCAGCAGCAAATCCAGTATCAGAATGCGATTGCGCTTTTGCTCGACCTGCCGCCATCTTCGCTCAATGGCGAACTCGGCTATGGCCGCGCCGCGCTGCGGCTGCCGGCGCATGTTCCTCTCGGTCTGCCGTCGGAGCTGGCGCGAAGGAGACCCGATATCCGGCAGGCCGAAGATCAATTGCATGCCGCGACCGCCAATATCGGCGTCGCCATCGCCTCGTTCTATCCGAAATTCCAGCTCAACGGCCAAGTCGTGCTGGATTCGCTTCAGTTCTCTAGCCTCTATAACGCAAGCTCGCTGCAATACACGGCCGGGCCGAGCGTGACGATACCGCTCTTTGACGGCTTCCGGCTGCAAAGCTCGCTCCATCTGAGCGAGGTCCAGCAGGCCGAAGCCGCCATCACCTATCACAAGACGGTGCTGCAAGCCTGGCACGAGGTCGTCAACGCGATCGCTTCGCTGCGGCTCGAACAAGTCCGCCGCGCGCGGTTGCGCGCCCAGCTCGATCACACCCGCGCCGCGCTCGATCTCGGCCGCTCGCGCTACAATGACGGCGTCGCCGACTTCCTGACCGTGCTCGATGCGGAACGCAACCTGTTGCAGAACGAGCAGCAATTGGCGCAGAGCACAACCAATGTCGCGCTCGACCTCGTCACGCTGTTCAAGGCGCTCGGCGGCGGCTGGGAACAGACCTTGCCCGACCCGCCGAAGCCGATGGTGGTTCAGGTCAAGGAGACCGTGACGACAACCGATCCCGCGCCTCGATAGGAACGCGTTCCATCGCTTCACATCATTGATGCGAGAACATCGGCTTGCCCGGCACGTCGAGTTGCGCCGTCAGGATCGAGCCGCTGCCGGACTCCGTAATAAACAGCGTTTTGTTGTCCGCGCCGCCGAACGCCATGTTGGTGGTGTGAGGCTCGGCGCAGGTTCGGATACGGTAGACCGGCTCGCCGAGCGCATCGACCACCCACACCGCGCCCATGCCGACATGCGCGATAAACAGCCGGCCCTGGGAGTCGAGCGCCAGCCCATCGGGGCCGCCCCAGCCGCCCGAAAGCTGGATGTAGATTCCGACCTTGGCCACGCCGCCGTCGGGACTGAGCGGCACCCGCCAGATGCAGTTGCCGCGCGTCACCGCGAGATAGACCATGTTCTCGGCGAGATTCATCACGAGGCCATTCGGACTCGGCACATTATCGAGCAGACAGTCGAGCTGGCCTTTTTCGGTTAGCCGAAACAGCCGTCCGGTGGGATCGTGCAGGCCGGTGAGGCCCTGATCGGTGAAATAAAGATCGCCATTGGCGGCGAAGAAGAGATCGTTGCAGCCCTTGAACGGCGCGAGGCTGGCGCGGGTCAGATACGGCTTCACCTTGCCATTGACGGGGTCCATTTCCATGATCCCGTTCTTGTAGTCGGCGATGAAGATGCGGCCGTCCCGATGAAACTTCAGCCCGTTGGGCCAGCCGTCATACTCGGCGACGACGTGAAACTGGCCGTCCGCTGTGATCCGGTAAATGCGGCCGTTGGGCAGATCGACGCACCAGAGATGGCCGTTGCGGTCGAACGACGGCCCTTCGAGCAGCGAGCGCGCGGGACTTCCTTTCGGCTGATAGCGCGCCCACTCGTTGTTGGGATCGGCCTTGCGAAACTCCTCCGGCAGCCGCGCGAACACGCTGGTCGAGAGGTTTTTTGGCGGATGGAAAAACAAGATCGCGCTCCCTTACGCCGTCCGAACCGCCAACGCCGCCTCGCTCTCGCTCGGACCGATCGGCGTTCGCGCCAGCAGAAACACGGTCGCGGCGCCAAACGCCAGCAACGCGCCGGCAACGACGAACGCCATGTTGAAGCTGCCGGTCGATTGCACGACATAGCCGGTCACGATCGGCGCCATGATGCCGAAGATGTTGCCGCCAAGAATGAGCAACCCGGTCGCGCGGCCGCAATCGGCCGACGTGCGCAAGAGGTCGCCGACCATCGCGATATTCAGCGCGACCGCGGATGCCACGCCACCGAGCGCAATCGTGATCAGCACCAGCACGAGATAGACGTTGTCGACCAGCGGCGTCATCAGGATCACCGAGCCGAACAACATGCAGAGCGCCCCGAGCCGCCTGCGGCCGCCGACCCGCGCGCTTTCCTCATCCAGCATGCTGTCGCTCAGTTTGCCGAACAGCACGGTCAGGATCACCGCGCCGATGAACGGCAGCGACATCAGCGCGCCGCTTTTCAGGATCGACATCCCGCGCTCGGTCTGAAGATAATTCGGCAGCCAGGTCAGGAAGAAATATTGCGTATAGACCGCGCAGCCCTGCGTCACCATCAACCCGAGCATGGAGGGCGAGCTCAACAGCCCGCGCAGACCGATCGAATGTCCGTCGGCCGGCGTTGCTCCGGCGCTGCCGTTGCGTTCGCGCAAAATGAACGCGCGCTCTTCGTCCGAAAGCCAGCTCACCTCCTCCGGTTTGCGGAACCAGATCATCCAGGCGAGCAGCCAAACAAAGCCGATGGCCGCACAGATGAGAAACGTCATGCGCCAGCCGATCGCGCCGACGAGGCCAGCCAGAACGAGGCCGCCGAGCGCCGGGCCGAAATAGGCGCCGCCGTTGAAGATCGCCGTGAACAGCGCGCGCTCCTTCAGTGGAATCCATTCGCGGATAACGCGGCCCGCGGCCGGATAGGTGGTGGATTCGCCGACGCCCATCACCACGCGGGTCGCGATCAGCATGCCGAATCCGGTTGCCAGTCCCGTCAAGGCGGTCGCGATCGACCAGAGGCCGATGCCGGCCGCATTGACCGTGCGGGTGCCCAGCTTGTCGACGATCATGCCCATCGGGACCAGGCAGACGACATAAAGCCAGAGAAAGGAAGAGAAGAGATAACCGAGTTCGACCTTGCTGATGCCGAACTCTGCGGCAATCGGCGTCGAGGACACCGACAGCGCGACCCGATCGACGTAATTGATCGTCGCCAGCAGAAACATGAAAACGAAAATCCAGTACCGGCGCTTCATCTTCTTCCCCCCGATTTTTTGCGCCCACTGACGGAGCGCTGATTATTTGTTGATCAAGCAGTATGTCAGAGATTGCGGGCCCGCAAGTTGCCCGGCAGTACGCCGATACTGTCGGGCGCAAGCAGGCCCAAACCGCCGGCAATATGCCACCAGCCGTGATCGGCCTGACGAACGATCATGCACTCGGCGCTGACGCCCATGTGCAAACCTTCGTAGGAGTGACCGACCGCGATATGCGCGACCTCCTCCGGCAAACCGACCGTGAGGCAGACATGCATGCCGAACACCGAATGCCGAAACGTTGGCTCGCCGCTGTCGGCCGGATAGGCCTGCCACCGCGCACGGTTGCTCGGGTCGAACTCATACGGCTTGCCGACGTCGTGGCACACCGCACCCGCGATCAGGACGTCCCAATCGATGTGCACCTGCGGATATGAATGCTCGAATTCCTCCGCCATCGCCTTGGTCATGCGCACCACGCCGCGCAGATGTTCGGTCTGGTTTCCCTTACGCAGGATCGGGCCATTGGGATTGCCCCAGGGCGGAATGTCCCGGATGCGGTGGAAATCGGAACAGCAGAGCGAATAGCTCCAGGCCTCGACGCAGCGCGTGCCCAGCGCCTTGTCCGGCACCAGTTCGATCTCCGGAAAATCCTCGATCACGCCGGCGCGCGTTTCATCGGTGACCGGGCGGCGCAGGCTGGCGTAATGGTGCTTCATATTTTTGGCCATTTCGTTTTCTCCTGAAACGTCTAGTGCTCCGATTCCAAAGTTCGTATCATATCGCGGTTCCACGTTTGCGAACTTCGGAATCAAAGCAGCACTAGCTAACTATATGATCTAGTGCGGTTTCGAATTTGAAGTTCCTATGAAGAGATTGCCGCGAAACTGACAGGAACTTCAAATTCACCGCACTAGGCGTGTTGCGGCTCGATCGGCCGGCGCGTCAAAGTGAGCGTCGCCAGACAGCCGCAGAATAACAACACCGCCGCAATACGGAATGCCCACGTATAGCCGCCGGTCTCGGCGACCACGTATCCGGTGATGATCGGTGAAATCAGGCCGAAAAAGTTGCCGCCGAACGACGTCATGGCGACCACGCGCGAGACATCGCGCGGGTTGCGCAAGAGATCGCTGGCGAGCGTGAAATTCAAACCCGAGCCGGTCGTTGCCCCCGTCAGCACCACCGTCAGCACACACAATAGCTGGAACAGCCTGTCGACGACGGGGGCCAGCAGAATGGTCATCGCGAGGATCGCCATGGCCGCGATGAAGTTGCGGCGGCGGCCGGCCTGGACGTCCTTTGACGAAAGCACGCGGTCGCTGATGCGGGCAATCGTGACGCCAAGCACGACAGTGCAGAGATACGGGACCGCGGTGAGATAGCCCGTGTTCATGGTCGAGAGTTCGCGGGTCGACTGCAAATATGTCGGCAGCCACGTCAAAAACAGATAGGCAGTGTAGACGAGGCACGCTTGGGTCAGCACCAGACCCCAGACGCTGCGCTGGCGCAGGAGATAACCGGGCGAAGACGGCGGCGGCGCTTTCTCGGTCGCCACGCCGGTGCCGTTCCGCTCGTTAAGGATTTTTGTCCGCTCAATTTCGCTCAGCCAAGGGGCTTCCTCCGGCGGGGCGTACCAGATCCACCACGCGATCAGCCAAACAAAGCCGATCGCCCCCAGCACGACGAAGGCCACGCGCCAGCTGAACGAACTGACCAGCGCTGCGGTGAGAATGGCGCCGACCGCGGGACCCGCCGATGAGCCGCCGTTGAATAACGTCGTGACGAAACCGCGCTCGCGCTCCGGAAACCACTGGCGGATCGCACCGCCGCAGGCCGGAAAGGTCGTCGCTTCGCTTGCGCCCATCACGAGCCGCGCCGCCAGGATGGTGACAAAGCTGCCGGCCGCGGCGGTCAGCACGGTGGCGGTCGACCAGATCGCGATGCCGCCGCCGACCATGTTCTTGATGCCGACCCGCTCGACCAGAAGGCCGAGCGGAATCAGGCAGACGACGTAGGTCCACAGGAAGCCGGAAAACAAATAGCCCATCTGCACCGGCGAGAAGCCGAACTCAGCGACAATGGGTCTGGCGGCGACCGACAATGCGATGCGGTCGATATAGTTGATGATCACGACGGTAAAAATCAGCAGCGCGACCCATCCCCGGCGATAGCTCACATCATCCCCCACGGTAGCGGCGTTCGAGTTCGTCAAACTTCGGTTTGGACACGGTCTGCTGGCGAACGGCGAAATCTGCAAGGTGATCGGCGACCGATGCCAGCGCCCCCTCCTGCTTCAACGCCTTCAGCACGTCGTGAGAGGCCTTGAGCGCCGCCTGCAACGCCGCGTTGGCATAGAGCACGCAGCCGAAACCAAGCTCTGCGAATTTCTGCCGCCCCAGTTCCGGCGTGCGGCCGCCGAACACGATGTTGGCGACCTGCGGCACGATGAGGCTTTTCGCAATCTGCGCCAGTTCCTCGGCCGAGGTCGGCGCTTCCACGAAGGTCACATCGGCGCCAGCCTCGATCATGGCGCCGGCGCGATCGATCGCGGCGGAAAGACCGAGGACGGCGCGTGCATCGGTGCGCGCCACGATCTGGAGATCACTGTCTTTCCTTGTATCGACGGCGGCCTTGATCTTCGCCAGCATCTCCTCCAGCGGCACGACCTCCTTGCCGTCGAAATGGCCGCACTTCTTCGGAAACACCTGATCCTCGATCTGGAGCCCGGCCGCGCCTGCCCGTTCCAGCACTTTCACCGTGCGTACCATGTTGACGGCATTGCCAAAGCCGGTGTCGGCATCGACCAGCAGGGGAACGGCGACCGCGTCCGAAATCGCCGCGACGTGGCTGGCGATTTCGGTCAACGTAGTCAGACCGATGTCGGGCGCGCCGAGATACATATTGGCGACACCGGCGCCGGTGACATAGACGGCCTCATAGCCGAGGTCCTCGATGATCCGCGCAAACAGACCGTTGGCAGCGCCGGGCAAAATCGTCCCCTCGCGGCGGCTGAATATGGTCTTCAAGATCGTGGTCGGCCTTGTCATACCAATCTCCTGTCGCGGCCTATCTCGCCGTAGTATCCGGTCGCCGCGCGAAACGCCGCCCCGCGCGCAGCATCAGCGTATTGGCGGCAATAGCGATCACAACGATCACGGTCACGATCGCCGTCGACAGCGGCACGTTGTTCTGCGCCATGCCGTTGACCAAAAGAAAGCCGAGGCCACGCTGCGATGAAAACATTTCTCCGATCAATACACCGAGCAGGCTTAGCGAAAAGCTGATGCGAAGGCCGTTGACGATATCAGGCAGGCACGCCGGCACCAGGACCCAGCGCATGGTACGCCCGGGCGAAAGCCGCAATACTTTGGCGGTGCGGACCAGCACCGGCGGCAGGTTGCGCACCGCGCCCAGCGTGAACAGCGTCACCGGCACCAGCCCGTGCATGACGCCGAAGGCCACCTTCGCAGACATGCCGAGCCCGAACAGCAGCAACACGACCGGATAGAGCGTCACTTTCGGGATGGTGTAGAAGCCGGCCAAAATCGGCTCGGCGACTTCGCCGGCAAAGCGCCTGACGCCGAAGATCAAGCCGAGCGCAAGGCCGATCAGCGCCGACAACATGAAAGCGAGACAAAACGCTGCAAGCGTCGCCGCCGCATGATCCCAGAACATCCAGGTACGGAGCAAGCCAAAGAGATACACCAGCGTCAGCAACGGCGGCGAGATCGCTACGCCTTGGGTCCAACTCCCGACCGCCTGCCAGAGCGCCAGCATCACCAGCGTGAGTACGATGGCGTCGAAGCCACGGAAGCGGCGGCGCACCGCGATCGTCGCCTGCTCGTTTTCCAGTGAGAGGTCACTCATCCCCGTGAACGGCGGCGCGCCAATCGCCCCTCCCATACATAGAGAATGCCGTTGGCAGTCACCGCGACCAGCAGCACGAACAGCATCGCGCCATACATCGTTCTGTTGTCGAAGCTCTGATAGGCAAAGGAAATCGCGTAACCGAGCCCGGTGCCGGACAGGATGAATTCGCCGGCGATGACGCCGATCAAAGCGTAACTCAATGCGAGCTTGAAGCCGGTGAACAGATGCGGCAATGCCGCCGGCACTACGATCCACCACAGCGTTTGCGCTGGCGTCAACCGATGCACGCGCGAAAGCTTCATCAAGACGGGCGCTACGCCATCGAGACCGGATAGCGTTGAGATCACAACCGCCGGAGCGGCGGAGAGAATGCCGAGCACCACCAAAGGCGCATTGCCGAGCCCGAGAAGTGCCACCAGCAACGGATAGAAGATGAAGGTCGGCACCGAGTAATAAGATGCAAGCAGCGGATCGGCAACATCGCGCAACCGAGACCAGCGATGGATCAGCGCGCCCACCATGGTGCCAAGGACGACGGCCAGCAGGAAGGCGATCAGGATCGTCGAAAATGTCGTCGCGATGCTGGCGTTGAGCTCGCCGGAGCCGATTTGATCGACCATCGAGGCAATCATCTCACTCGGCGGGATCACCGCCAGGGAATCGACGAGGCCGGTGCGGCAACAAAGTTCGAGCAGAACGATCAACGACGCCAGGATGGCGGACCGCACGATGAGCGCGGCGTGCCGCCACCTCATGCCGCCCGGCCCATGGTCTTGAGTGATTCCTCACGCAGCGAAGACCACAGCCGCGCGGTCAATGCCCCGAATTTCGGGTCGGAGACGATGCGGCTGTCGCGATCCCTGGGCCATACGGTCTCGATCATGTCGATGAAGCGGCCCGGCCGCGCGCTCATGACGCCGACCCGATCCGACAGCATCGCGGCTTCATCGAGCGCATGCGTGATCAGCAACACGGTCGCGCCGGTCTCGCGCCAGAGCCGCAAAAGCTCGTCGCCCATCAGTAATCGCGTCTGCTGGTCCAGTGCACCGAAAGGTTCATCGAGCAGGATCAAACGCGGCCGCAACACCAGCGTCCGCGCGATGCACACGCGCTGCCGCATCCCGCCGGACAGTTGCGCCGGATAATGACCGGCGAATTGCGCGAGCCCCATGAAATCGATGGCGTGATCGACGCGATCGGCCACTTCCTTTTTCGGCAGACCCGACGTGCGCAGACCGAACGCGACGTTGTCGCGCACGCTCAGCCACGGTAGGCTCGCATCTTCCTGGAACACGACGCCGATGCCGTCCGGCACCTCGCCGTGCAATTCCTTGCCCTCGAAGCGCACGCTGCCACTGGTCGGTGCGACCAGGCCCGCGGCCACATCGAGCAAGGTCGACTTGCCGCAACCGGACGGGCCGACAATGGAGAAGAACTCGCCGCTGCGGATCTCGAGATTGACCGGGCCCAGCGCCTGCAAGCCGGATGGTCCGCCATAACGGCGAACCACCTCACACAGCTGTATCTGCGGCTGCCCACTCATCGCCAGCCCCTCATTGCGTCGGACGCAGGTCCGCCGGCAGATAGGACGTATCGACATATTTCGGCCAGTCGACATCGCCCTTGATCTGTCCTGTGATCTGAAGACCCTCGACCATGTGGTTCATGGCGGGATAATCGAGCCGGCCATCGCTCCAGTAATTCTCCTTGATCAGTTCGCGGATGTGATCGCGAAAGAGATCGGTGTGCGGATTGTTGTAGGCTTTCGCCGTGATGTCGGCCGCCTCATCCGGATGATCGAGCGTATAGGCTAATCCCTCGCGGCGCGAATTGACGAGGCCCTTGATGATATCGGCATGCGACTTGGCATATTCGGCCGTGGTGATCATCACGGTCTGCATCATGCGCGGGTCAAGCACGTCGCGCACCATAAACAGCGGCCGCACCAGTTCCTTGTTCTGGGCGATGATCAATTCGTCCGAGAAGCCCGCATCGACCGCGCCGCTGCCGACGGCGGAGATGTTGGCGCCGAGATCACCGGCCGGCACCAGCTTGACTTGCTGGGGCGTCATGCCGTTGGCCTTCAGCGCCATTAGGATCAGCATGTTGCTCACCGAGCCCGGCGCCGTATAGGCGACCTGCTTGCCGAAAAGATCTTTGATGGTGTGAAGCGGCGAATCCTTTTTCACCAGCCACATCTGGTCGGCGACCGACCAGGACCCTGCGCCGATGATGATGAGCTTCTGGCCCGAGTTGATCGCCTGAACGGCGGCCGCGAGCGAGACTTCGCCGAAGGGAATGCCGCCCGCGAGCGTGTTGCGCACGGCCGTGCCGCCGCCCGCCGCGGTGAGGATGCCGGTGACGTCGACGCCATTCTTCTTGAAGAAGCCCTTCTCCATGGCGACCGCATAGGGAACGCCATAGAACTGCCCGCCCCAATGCGTCACCGTGATGGTCTCGGCCCGCACGCCCCGAGATTCACCGGCGAGGATGATAGCGCCTGCAACAAGGAGAAAACCAAGGCGCCGAACAACCGGATCCAGCACCCGTCGAAAGCGCGAAAGCGAACTTCCCTGTGTCATGGCGTCATCCTTCTTTAAGAGACGGTGCGAGGATTTCCTGATTGAGACACGCGACGATTGTTCCTAACGCTCGCTCCCGCTGAGGCCGTGGCGCTTTTCGAACGCATGCACGGCGGGAAAGCCCATCAATTGATTCATTTCGGAGAACGGCAGCATCGGCGCGTTGGCGCCGGTGCCGATCCCGTCGGTCTTCAGATGGCGATAGACCTGTTGCAGGGCGCCGGCCGCCGTCAAAAACCCGGAGCCGGGATAAAGCGCGATCTTGAAGCCCATGGATGCGAGTTCGCTGGTCGACAGATACGGCGTGCGGCCACCCTCGACCATGTTCGCCAGGAGCGCCGCGCCCTTGAAGGTTTCGGCAATACGACGCAATTCCTCGAGACTCTCCGGGCTCTCGACGAACAGCACGTCGGCGCCGGCTTCCAGGAATCGCTCCGCTCTGCGCAAGGCGGCGTCCAGCCCTTCGGCATAGCGCGCGTCAGTCCGAGCGACGATGAGAAAATCGCGGCTTGGTCGTGCATCGACCGCGACACGAATTTTCGCAACCGCATCGTCCGCTGCAATGACGCGGCGAAACTCCGTGTGGCCGCATTTCTTGGGAAATTCCTGATCCTCGAGCTGAATGCCGGAGGCGCCGGCGGCGGCATAACCGCGCACCGTGCGATCGACATTCAGCAATCCGCCATAACCGGTGTCGCCATCGGCCAGAAACGGCAGATTTGTCGCGCCGGCGATGCAGCGCACGCGATCGAGCATTTCGGTGAAGGTCGCGGTGCCGGCATCGGCTACGCCCAGTGCCGAGGCGACGACGCCATATCCGGTCATGTAAAGCGCATCGAAACCGATGCTTGCCGCCATTCGCGCCGAGATGCCGTCAAAGACGCCCGGAAGCGTCAGGCACTCATCGCGTTGCAGCAGCGCACGAAGCGGTGTTGCCCCAGCCAAGCCGTCCTCCTATCGTTTCCTTCGGCGGAATCCCTGTTTCAAGGGCTTCCGCCATTATTCTTTTTCCAGACTTGGTCTTTTGCGACTTGGTCTTTCCCGGAACTCCGGCGCCACGTTGCGCCAAGCCCAGCCCCTCGATTCCTAGGGGTTATCTGGCAAAAAGCAATACTGGCCGACGGCCTCCACCAGCCGATGGCGCGGTTGAAACCTGAGGTAATCGAATGCTGCGATGCGTACCGGCAATAGAAATGGACCATGAATTGGAATCGGCAGCGCAGCATCAAACTCATTATGTTCCGACAGCCTTCGTTTTCACCATGTGAGAAGGGAAGGCGGCCGATGGGAGGTACCTCGACAAGAAGAAGACTTTGGTCGAAATAGCCCCCATGACCGACCGCATGCCATAACAGACGCGCGGTTGGCGCGAGAGTGCCACCTAAATCAAGGAAACGAACCATGAAGTTGAATCGATTGATTGCCACCGGTGTAAGCGCTTTGGCGCTGCTGCATGCTGGCGCCGTCTTCGCGGCCAACATCGATATCTCCGCCCATGACATTGGCGGGCAAGTCACCGGCGAAAAGGGACCGGAAGCCGGCGTCTGGATCATCGCCGAGACCAAAGACCTGCCGACCAAATATGCGAAGATCGTGGTGACCGACGATCAGGGCCGCTTCGTCATTCCCGAACTGCCGGACGCGAACTACAAGGTCTGGGTTCGCGGCTATGGCCTGACCGACAGCGCGCCCGTCGAGTCAAAACCGGGCAAGCAGGTGGACTTCAAGGTCAAGCCGACCGCTTCGCGTGCCGCGGACGCGCAGCTTTATCCCGGCATGTACTGGTATTCGCTGATCGACATTCCCGCGCCCAGTGAGTTTCCCGGCACCGGCGCCAAAGGCAACAAGATGCCCGACACGATGAAGAGCCAGGCGCAGTTCGTCGATACCGTGAAGAACATGTGTCAGTCCTGCCACGCCATTGGCACGCGCGGCATCCGCGAAATACCGAAGATGTTCACCGATCAGGTCCCTAATTCGGAAACCGCCTGGGCGATCCGCACCCAAGCTGGACAAGCCATGGAATATATGGCGACCGCGATCAACAGCATCGGCCCCGACAAGGTGCCTGAAGTTTTCTCGAAGTGGACCGACAAGATAGCGGCCGGCGCATTGCCGTTCGACAAGCCGGAGCGTCCGAAAGGCGTCGAGCGCAACGTCGTGTTCACGCTGTGGGACTGGGCCTCGCCGACGCACTATCAGCACGACGCGGTCTCGACCGACAAACGTAATCCGCATGTCAATGCCAACGGGCTGATCTACGGATCGCCGGAAGAGAGCACTGACCTGATTCCGACGCTCGATCCGATCAAGAACATCGCCTCCACGATCAAGGAGCCTTACCTCGATCCCAACATGACGGGTTCGGCGGACGCGCCGCACGGTACCTCGGCCTATTGGGGCGACGACGCGATCTGGGACGGGCACACGAGCATCCACAACGTGATGATGGACGAGCAAGGCAAGGTCTGGTTCACCGCCAAGCTGCGCCCGCCGGCTAACCCCGATTACTGCAAACAAGGATCGGAACTTCCTTCCGCCAAGGCCGATCCGCAGGCGACCGCGGTGCGCGAGCTGTCGCGTTTCGATCCTGCGACCGGCAAATGGGATTTGATCAACACCTGCTTCACGACCCATCACCTTTATTTCGGACACGACGCCAACCAGACTTTGTGGATGAGCGCCGGCGGTCCGGGCACCGGCGGCGGCTATGTCGGCTGGCTCAACACCAAGCAGTTCCGCGAGACGCAGGACGGCGTCGCCTCACAGGGCTGGACTGCGCTCGTCATCGACACCAACGGCAACGGCAAGCGCGATGCCTATGTCGGCGCGAAGGATCCCGTCGATCCGACCAAGGACAAGCGCATCGCCGCTTCGTTCTACGGCATCATGCCGAGCCCAGTCGACGATTCGATCTGGGGTCAGGCAATGGACCGCGGCTTCTCGCGCATCGATCAGCCCGGCTATATCATTCGCCTGACGCCGGGCTCCGATCCCGCCAACACCGCGCTCGCCGAAGTGTACCAGCCGCCGGAAGGCACGTTCGGTCCGCGCGGCATCGACATCGGGCTGGATGGCGTGGTTTGGACGGCGCTCTCAAGCGGCCATCTCGGAAGCTTCGACCGAAGGCTGTGCAAGGGCCCGCTCAACGGCCCGACCACCGCCGACGGCAAACAATGTCCGGAAGGCTGGCACGTCTATCGGCTGCCGGGGCCGCAATTCAAGGGGCTCGATCCCAAGGGCAGCGCCAACCACTCCTATTATGTGTGGGTCGATCGCTACAATGTGCTCGGCCTCGGCGCCAATGTGCCGATCGCCGAAGCCAATGGTGCCGAAGCGCTGATGGCGCTCGTCAACGGCGAGTTCGTCACACTGCGCATGCCCTACCCGCAGGGCTTCTTCACCAAGAATGTCGACGGCCGGATCGACGATGACGCCAAGGGCTGGAAAGGCCGCGGCATCTGGACCACCTCCGGCACGCGCGCCAACTTCCACGGCGAAGGCGGCAAGGACGCCTATCCGAAAGTGTTCAAGGTGCAGATGCGGCCCGATCCGCTGGCGCATTGATCGCTTAAAACAGCTCTTCGAAATAAATCGGGCTCCGCGCCATATAGGTTGCGGAGCCCGATTTGCATTCCCGGCTGACATTGTCTTCACGCGGTAGCTGGCCTAAAGGGGGACTCACCTTCTCAGTTAGAGCCGCATGCCAGCCAACGAAACCCGCGCCGCCAGCCTGCTGACGTCAATCCGCACGTGGATTCGCCGCTACCGGCTGCAATTGATCCTGGCGCTTCGGGTGACGGTCGGCGCGTTGTCGGCCTTCGCACTGGCGCAGGTCCTGCACCTGCATCTGCCGCTCTGGGCGGTCCTGACCTCGGTGATCGTGACCCAGATGAGTCTGGGCCGCTCGGTGAAGGTGGCAAAAGACTATCTGATCGGCACCTTCGCAGGCGTCGCCTATGGCGGCGCGATTGCGATCCTGATTCCGCACGACAGCGAATGGGCGCTGCTCGCGGTGCTGGCGCTGGCAATCGCGCCGCTCGCCTTCATCGCTTCGTTTCGCGCCAATTTCAACGTGCTGCCGGTGACCGCGATCATTGTGCTCTTGGTCCCGAGCATGCAGCATGTCAGTCCGGCGGCTTCGGCGCTCGATCGCGTGCTGGAGGTGACCGTCGGCGGGGCTGTCGGCTTCGTCGTCTCCTTTCTGCTGTTTCCGTCGCGCGCGCATGCGATCACCATCCAGGCCGCGGCCGACATGCTCGACCTGATGGCGGATGCGCTCTCGAAATTTCTGGAAGACCACACCCGCGAGCTGGATCAGGCGGAACGCCGGCGGATCCAGGACGGGATTGCCTCGGCGCTGACGCGGTTGAACATGACCGGCGCCGAAGCCGAGCACGAGCGCAATGCGCGCCTCACCTCAGGCCCCGATACCGGGCCCCTTCTGCGCACGCTGTTACGGCTGCGCCATGACATTGTATTGCTCGGCCGCGTCGTCGGCTGCGAGTTGCCGGAGGAAGTAACAGAACGGCTGACGCCGCCGCTCGAACATATCGAGGCCGCCGGGCGCGATTTCCTCCGCGCCAGCGGAGCGGCATTGCGGGACCAGAAACCGCCACCATCGCTGGATGCGGTAGAGGCCGCGTTCCGCGATTACATCGAGGAATTCGGCGCGGTGCGATATGAGGGACTGACGCGCGACATGAAAAGCGAAGCGGCGGAAAGGTTTTTCGCGCTCGGCTTCGCGCTTGAGCAGCTTCGCGAGCACATGTTCGAGGTGCATCGCGTGGTCGGCGAATGGGTGCACGAGTAGTTCGACAATACCGCGCCAGCTGAACAATTATTTTCGAAAAAATTTTCGGTCGTTATCCGATCGCGTCGATCGCACTCACATTCCTTTGATATGTGAGGTGTCTCACAGGCTTTTCCGACGAAAAGCGGCACGATCCATGCCTTGATCACGAAGCAGAGCTTACCCCATGAGCGATGCGTCATTGCCTAAAAATGAGATTTTCCATTCCGAAATAATTTCATCTCAACCTCAAACGAATCAACGCCGGGCGAAGCGAAAAGGATTTTTAGCCGCCGTTCTCGAGGCCTTGCATCATTCAAGGCGCCTGGAGGCGCAACGTATTCTTCGACGATATCAGCACTTGATTGACAGCGCGGCTCCGCACCAGGCCCGCGATCCCATATTGAAAGGAATTGACGATGACGCTGAGTGAGCGGCGCTCTGAACGCAAAATTTCGATTGTTCGGTTGAGCGAGTACGCGCTGTTGGTGGCGACCGCGATCGGCTTTCTTGCTTTGCACATCTTGACCGGCTCGACTTTCTGGCCGGCTTCCAAAAATGCCGCCGCGACCAACGAACCGGCCAAACTGTTGTCCGGCGACTAGTGTCCCGATTCCGAAGTTTGGCCCCTCATTTACGAACTTCGATGCTGCGTGCGTGGTGCCTGCCCGGTTAGGCAGGATCAGGCGCGGTCAAACCGCGCCAGCGGATTTCCGCCAGCCGTCGTCCGATGCGAATGCTGAACGGTCTGCAAAACCGGGCGCGCGAGCTGGCGAAATTTGGCCCGCCATTCGCCGAACCAGCTCCTCAACAAGCCAGAGACTTCCTCGGTGCGCCGGTGTTCGGCTTCCAGCCGCACTTCGGCCTGGGTCGAAAAATCGATGGTTGGCAATTCGCGCTGCATAATAATCTCCGGATCGAATGGGCGATGAAATGGGACGCAGCTACTTGGTAGCTACCTTGCGGCTATCTGATCGAGACGATGAACTGGCGGGCGTTGACCGGCTTTGGACTGAGGCGCCGGCCCCACGATCAGCCAGATGGCTATTCCGGTAAACGCCGCCGCAAGAAAGGTCGGAATCGCGATCGTTTTGCGCCGGGGCATATGATGACTATTCAGAGGTACCTGATGTGCTGGAAACAGGACCGGCAATATTCGCGATAGATGAAGCGAAGAATGAATGTCATGGCACCAACTCCATTGTTGATTGCATGACCAAGACTGCGGCCCTTGTGTTGCGGGCCGATTTCGTCGCCAGCCAAAATCGATGTCGTCGGGCCGGAAAATGGTTTCTGCTCGATACCTCCGGTAACCCCTCCGCCGGGCCCGTAATTTGCCAAAGTATGAAAAAGCGACGCGTTGCATTTGAGCAACACCGCGTTATTAAACTGTGGTTCCAGCGATTTGGCCGTTGCTTGTCCAACCCACCGCTCGAAAATGGCCGGCATGACACGTGGTATCCGACCCCATTGGAGACGGTGATCATGCACCCGCGGTTAGTAGCATTGGCCACGTTGTGCCGAGAGATAGCGATGCCGGCTTCGGTTCTCGCCTGCCTCGCTGTGCTTGGTTCTGCTGATGTCGGTAACACCGGCGCGTCGGTCGCCGAGCGCGCTGCGCCGCCGGCCATCGAAACGGCGCCCGCCGTTCAACCACCGCCGATCGCGTTTAGCGCCGCCAATGTGGGTGATGTCACTAGGTCGATGACCGAAGACCCCGCCAAAGCCGCGATCAAACCTGACACGGACAAATCCGATATAGACCCGATCGTCACCGCCGCGTTGGCCAATTCACCGGAAGTGGCGCCGGCTGAAGCTCCGCCGAAGCCGGCGGCCGAAACGAAGGTGGCGTCTCTGGAGCCTGGCGATGTGGATCAAGCCAGTGGTTCGAACGCCGCCGGTTCGAATGTCGCCAGTTCGTTCGAAGTTCTCGATCAGTGTCCGCCTGAGGACGCCTGCATCGACCGTTATCTTTGGGGGCTTTACCAACGCACGCCCAAGGAAGACGCGATCAGGGTATCGGAACAGAGAAAAGTATCCGTCAAACGAAAAGGCCGGATGGTGACGGTCACGAGGACCTTCACGACCGTGACCGATGAAGACTTTTCGTGGAAGGATCCGAGGGCCGCCGACAAAGTCGGCATGCCCGCGTCGGATTATGTGATCGGCGGCATCGATCGTGATTTCAAAGTGAAGCTGTTTCAGATGCTTCGCGCCGCCGACAAAGCGGGACTGTCGCCGGGGATCACCAGCGGCTTCCGCGACGACTATCGCCAATCGATTGCGAGCGGCCTCAAGGCGGCCAACGACAGGTCGTATCACGGCGGCAGTTCCCACGGCGGCTACGGTCACGGGCTTGCGGCCGATATCGTGAGCGTCAACGGCACAACGCGGGCGCAGCGACTGGTTGCCAGCGAAATCCTGTGGAAATGGGTCGATGACCACGGCAAGGAGTTCGGCGTCGGCCGGCCTTATCTCGATCGAGACCCGCCGCATGTGGCGCCGGTCGACGGCAAGGAATACGCCGATCACCACCCTGGAATGAAAGCCCGGCAGGAAAAATCGTCAGCCAAGCTCGCCTCACGGGAGCATCGCGGCGCCGGAAAACGGACGCGAACCGCAAGCTAGCTGGAATCGTTTTCAGGCCGCTCAAGCCACCTTCGTGGAATCCTTGATCGAGGACTTGTAGCGCTGCAGGGCAAACGCCTTGTCGCTCGATGCGATCAGTGCTTCGAGAATCCGCGACATCGTTTGAAAGTCTTCGCGCGTCAGCGATCCGAACTCGACGTCGTTGATCTCGCGCTGATAAGGCGCAAGCTTGCGCAATAGCGCCCGGCCTTTTTCAGTGATGGCGAGCGAGATCCGCCGCCGGTCGACACTATCAGGCTTCTTTTCCGCCAGACCCAGTGTCTGCAGTTTGCTGGTGACGGTGGTGACGAAGGCGCCGCTCATATGCAGATGGTCGGCAACCGTCTTGACATTGACATCGCCGTCGAGGCCGAGATGGCCGATCGAAATCAGGATCGTATATTCGATACCGGCAAGCCCGATCTGCTTGGCATGATTGTCGCGGATCGCCTCATGGCGTGCCATGAAGGCGAAGATGTTGTGCACGAGTTTGCGAAAGTCGCGGTCGGTGCCGTCGTTCAGCAGTTCAGTACGGGTCACCGTCAACGGCAGACCGCTCCGCGACTGGACGGGTTCGTTGCGACGCGGCGCCGGACTGCGCTCAGGTTTTGCTTTTTGGCGCGACAAGGAAATTCTCCAGGTGATCGGCAGGTCCCGAAATCGGTAGGCGCGAATCGTGCTCGTAAGAAATCAGTACGATGTCCTGATGCCGCCGATCAACTGACGACCGGCAGCACGTTGATGTCGTAAGCGTGACGCAACGCGCGGCCGAGCACCGGATCTTCCAGCTCGACCTCAAAACGGCTGGCTGGACGAATGCCGCCGATGGCGGCAAGCGTGCCGCAGAACATCACGGTGCCCGGCGCGAGCGGCTTGCCCCACCGCGCGATCAGGTCGGCCGGCGTCCGCATGCCGGCCAATGTGCCGTCTTGATACGCAACACGATCTCCGTCGATGGTCGCGAACGCACGCAGCTTGATCTGATCCCAATGCGCAACAACATCATCCAGCAGCCAGAGTTCGCGGCCAACAGGTTTGCCGCAGAGCTGCTTGGACAGTGCAATACCCATCGTCTCCGCCTTGCGATCGGTGTGATCGGACCCGACGGTCAGCCACAGCCGCCCGCCATGCGCGACCACGACCGGCTCGGCCTCGCCTGAAGTGTCCGGCCCCAGCACCTGAAGGTGCGAAGTTTGAGTCACATTCAGCGTCGCGTTTCGGTAGAATACCGGGACCGAAGACGGCCGCGGCACCCCGATGGCGGCAAGCTCCTCGATATGATGGCGCAAAGCCGCCTCGTCGCGGCCGGTCCAGCCGGCAACGACCAGCGTCCCGACGTCGAAGCCGATCCGTTCGCTATCGCCCTGCCGCGGGAGCAAGTGGAAATCGAGCATGCCGCGAAACGCCTCCTTCGCACTTTCGTAAAATACTTTGAAAACTAGCTAAGTTATGGAGTATATAACCCAAGGCCGTTCCGGAGGCCAGCGCCCACTTTCCAAAGTTCGTGCACGATCGCAGCACCAATAGGCGGTACCAGCATGGATTCCCGCAAATTCCGCAATGCCCTTGGCCAGTTTCCGACCGGCGTCGTGGTGGCAACCGCACGCACGCCAAACGGCGAGCTGATCGGGATGACCATGAGTTCGTTCAATTCGGTCTCACTCGATCCGCCGTTGATCCTGTTCAGCGTGCATCGGGGAACGTTGAGCTTTGCGGCCTGGCAATCGGTCTCGCATTACGCCATCAACGTGCTGAACGAGGATCAAGAGCAGGTGTCCAACCGGTTCGCGCGCGCGGGCGGCAATAAATGGGAAGACATGCCCGCGCTCACTTCGCCCAGCGGCGTGCCGATGCTCCCCAATGCCGCCGTGGTGTTCGAATGCACGAGCCATGCGCGCTACGACGGCGGCGACCACGAGATCTTCGTCGGCCGGGTCGAGGCCATGCACGAACATGCCTTCACCCGCGGCCGGCCGCTCGTATTCTTCGAAGGACGTTATCGCCAGCTTGCGAGTGCTGCGACCGCCCACGCGCCACCGCCGGAAGCCGAGCTTCTGCACGGCTGGTGAGGCATTTGTCTTCGCAATTTCGATCAAGAAAGGAACAACCGGATGGCCGTCAACAAGGAACACAAGGAATTTCACGCCATCGACATGTCGAGCGGCTGGGAGACGCTGCCCGGTTATCCCGCGGGCATTCAGCAGAAAATCCTGTCGGGCGCTCTGGACGAGAAAAACAAGAAGGGCTCGCGCTCGCGGCTGTTGCGCTTCGAACCTGGCATCTTCACGACCAAGCCGTTCGTACACGAATATTGGGAAGAGGTTTATCTCGTGTCGGGCGATCTCACGGTCGGCAACGACGAACAGGGCGAGGGCGGCGAGTCCTTCAAGCCCAACACCTATGCCTCGCGGCCGCCCGGCGCCTGGCACGGACCGTTCAAGTCGGAAAAAGGCTGCCTGCTGTTCGAAATCCACTATTTCGATCCGGCGTGAACTGAGGTCGCGCTTTTCTCAGTCATCGCCCGGCATAGCCGTTCGAAGAACGGCGTCGCTTCCGCTCGCCTATGACCGGGTGATCCAGTACCCACGATGCGCGTGGTCGAGCGCAGTACCGACTTGCAACAATCGGGCTGATCGCAACGCTGATGTTTACTGGATCTCCCGCTTAAAGCGGGCGATGACAGTATCGGTCAGGGCGCACACTGCGCCCCCTCCCCTCAATGCGCCGCTGCTGCAAAGTCCTGCATCACCGTGGATTTCACGACGTGCGCTTTACGCGTCGTTGCCGGCGTATTGCGGCTGCGGCCGACGAACCGGGGAATGCCGGCGGTGACGACGGCGCCGATCGCGGCGATATCGCCATGGCGGATGGCATCAAGCGCATTGTCTTGCGTACCGCCATCGGGCGCATCCAATAGCACGATGTCGGCGGCGTGACCCGTCTTCAACAAGCCGCTGTCAAGCCGGTAGACGCGCGCATTGTTGCCGCTCGCCGCACAGATCGCCTGTTCCGGCGTCATCACGGTCAGGCTCGCCAGATGCGCCATGGTGTAGAGAATGCCGAGCGGCATGATGCCGCTGCCGGTCGGCGTGTCGGTCGCGATGATGAAGCGATCGAAGGCGTCCAGCTCAAGCGCCAGTTTGCCGCATAGTAACGTCGTGCGCAGGTTGCCGGCCGTGCAGACCTGAAGCGCCATCTCGCTTTCGCGAATGACGCGCTCGAAGTCGCGGTCCGGCATCGCCGTCGGTCCGCCGTTGATGTGGAACGAGACGTGCGGATGCATTTTCAACAGATGATCGCCGGTGATCGCGCCGGAACCGGGGATCGACGAACCGCCGGTGTGGCAGGTGGTGATCATGCCCGCCGCTTTTGCAGCAGCGACCAGCGGCACGTAATCGTAGGCGGTCTTCACCGCGCCGAAACCGGCTTTGGCAAGGCCGACGCCTTTACCCGCCAACTCGGTGAAGTCTTCGTCCTTCAAGCCAGGTTCGAGAATGACCGACCCCGCGATCACGCGCATGCCGCCGGGGCGATAATCCGCAAAGCAGCGCTGTGCCGCCAACGCCAGCGCTTTGACGCCCTCGACATCGCGCGGGCGGCCGGGCACATGCACTTCGGACGCCGAGATCGACGTGGTGACCCCGCCATGCAGATAGCTCTCGAGATAACCGACCGTGCGCTGGCGCGGCGTGTAATCGCCGAAAGTGATATGAACATGGGAATCGATCAGACCCGGGATCGCGGTCATGCCGCCGGCGTCGATCACGACGTCGCAGGCCTCGACCTCGGCCGCGTTTGCGGTGCCAGCAATGGCAATCTTTCCGTCATGAGCAATGACGGTGTCGCCTTGAACGAACGGCGCGCGCCAGTCGCCGGAAACGATGGTGCCGAGATTGGTAATCGCGACTTTCATGTGCGGCGTCCTTTAGTGTTTCACCCCGCCTTGTTCGTCACTCAGCGCATACGAGGCCAGAAGATTCTCCACCAGCGCGGTCGCCCCGTTCCAGTCATAGGTGCGGAAGCTGTGGCCCGCGGTGACGAAGCGCGCACCGGCGTAGAACATCTCGTATTGCTGATGCCGTGAACCGAACTCCGAGCCAACGGCATCCCAGCAGGCTTTCAGGAATTTCACCTTGTCTTCCGGCTCCAGGGTTGCGGCACGTTGGGTCGTCTGGATGATCTTGTTGATCATGGGATCGCCGAAGTCCTTGATCGAGGACGGCAGCATGATCAGGGCGCCGCCGGAAAGATCGCGAATCGCATTGATGAACTGCGGATAGAGATCCTGCGTCAGCACCTGTGCCGAATACATGAAATGCTTGTTCGGCACCCAGTACTCGCCGGCCTTGGAGCCGCTCGCCTCCATACCCGACAGCATCGCCTCCACCATGCTGGCCTGCGCCGCCATGTAGCCGAGCTTCTCGCTGACGGAAGGAATATTGGTGGTGCCGATGGCCTCGGTCAGCCGGCGGGCCAACCCTGCCAGAAAGCGGATCTTCACCGAGAGGCGGATCTGCGCCTGGTAGTTCTGGTAGGAATGGCCCCAGGTGTCGTGGAATTGCTGACGGCAGACGTCCGTGTCGCGGTAAACGAACAGACGGTCCCATGGAACCTTGACGTCGTCGAAATAGATCAACGCGTCGTTTTCGTCGAAGCGCGACGAGATCGGGTTGTCGAACACCGATACCGCCGACGCTTCATAGGATTTGCGGGACAGCACACGGATGCCCTTGGCGTTCATCGGCAGCGCGCAGGAAAAGGCGAGGTCTTCCTCGCCCGGCTTCAGCGGCTGCAAATTGGCGACCAGCACCTCATTGGCCATGATCGAGGACGTCCCGAGCATCTTCGCGCCGCGGATGGTGATCCCGGTGGAATCTTCATCGACGATGCGCGCGACAAGGTCCTGGGTCTGGTCGCCCCAGTTCTTGGCGCGCTCGGCTTGCGGGTTGATGATCACGTAAGTGAGGAACAGGTCGTTCTTGGTGGCATAGTCGACGTAATCTTCCAGCGCTTTGGCACGCTGCGGACCGTGCTTACGAAATACCTCAATGCCCATGCGCTGCCCGATCAGGGCCGAGGCGACGTGATCCGGCGAGCGGCCCATGAAGCCGTAATGCACTCGCGCCCAGGCCTGCAGCGCCTTGCGGCGCGTCACCATTTCCTCATAGCTCTTCGGCATCTGCCAGCCGCGATTGACGCGGCGGTTGGATCCTTCCGGCATAAACGTCAGGAGTTCGATATTCTCCGGCCTGGCCTGAAAGTCATAGAGTGAGGCCGAAGACTGCACTGCATTCCTGAACGCAGGATGCGTGGTGACGTCTTCCACAAGCGCGCCATCGATATAGACTGTGCGCCCGTCCCGCAGCGAGGCAATGTGCTCCGCGCCTGTCTTTGCAACCGTCATGTTGTGCTCCACTTCTTGGTCTTTAAACCAATCCGTCCTGGCCCTTGATGTCAGATGCCGACAGGCCGCCCACGCGTTGGTTCGGCCGGCCACGCGTGGCATAGACCGCGATGATCGCGATCTCGTTCGGCTGCGGCGCATCCGATAGCGTCAAGGTCATGCCATCGTAATGCGAGCGCACGTAAAGCGCATCCTTGTGCGCGAGCGGGATGTCGATCGCCGCACCGGGCGCGGCGCGTTTGGTCATCGACGAAATCCAGGCCTTGCCGCCGCCGGCCGCCTCGCGCATGACGTTGCCGAATACGGTGGTGAGCATCGCGTTACCGTGCTCCTGCTCGCCATTGGTGCCGACCACGGCGGCCTTGCCGTAACTGACTGCCTGATCCGGCGCCAACAGCCGCACAGCAATTGCGCAGATTTCGCGGCCGATCGCTTCGCTGGCGCGCGTGAGAGGCGAAAGGTCTTCGACAAAACGCCCGGCAAACGGGTTGTCGATGATTGCGACCGCCGCTGCCATACGAAGCGGCGGCACGACGTCGCGCCCGTCGGCACTCCTGATCTCGTCGAGAAAAGTGAGGACCCGCTTGATCGGCATCTTGGCGCCCGGCTCAGTCATCGCTCTCCCTCCTTTAAACTATCTTCTAAGATTACATAACTAACGAAGCTTTTCAAGCTCGCTTTCTAGTGCTAGCTTCTCGCAAGGTAAGCCCGGAGGGAAGATGCTAGGGGACCTCGGGGCTGGCGGATTGGCGAGGCTAATGAGGAGTTTCCGCATGACGTCTAAATCAATGAGCGTGTTGATGGCCGCCGGTCTGATGGCGGCGGGAGCAATCGCAAGCGGCACGGCCAAAGCGGCCGACGCCGAGATCGTGCTGGGCGCGATCGTGCCGTCGAGCGGCCCCTTCGCCGAATGGGGACGAACTAATACGGCGACGCTGCAAATGCTGGAGAAACAAGTCAACGATGGCGGCGGCATCAACGGCGCCAAGCTACGCATTTTGATTCTCGACGATGCCACCAAACCGGCGCAGGCGACCAACAACCTTCGCAAGCTCGCGGGCGACGACCATGTGCTCGCGGTTGCGGGGCCGCTGACGTCGAGCGCCGCCGAAGTCACCTTCCCCGTCGCCAACGAGATGAAGGTGGTCTCGACCTCGCAGGCCTCCTCAAAGCCCGGCGTCGCCAAGCTCAACCGCCCCTGGGCCTTCCGAAACACCATCGACGAAGGCGTGCTCGGCCGAACCACGGTGCCGTATTACAAGCAGGCCTTCGGCATCAAGACGGTCGCGATCATCTTCGACGCCAAGGACGCGACCGCCGCGACTGTCGGCAGCAAGATCATGCCGGGGCTGATGAAGGACAACGGCATCGAAGTCGCCAACGCCAGCGATCCGCTCTCCTTCAACACCGGCGATCTCGACGTCAGCGCGCAAGTTACCAAGATCAAGGCGCTCAACCCCGACGGCGTCGTGGTCAGCGCCGACTATAGCCAGGCCGTCACTGTTATTCGCGAGATGAAGCGGCAGGGCGTCATCAAGCCGGTGGTCGGCTCGACGCAACTGATTTCGTCGGCGATCCTGAAAGCTGCGCCGGAAATTCCGATCGTGGCGCCGGCGACCTTCTACGCCAGCATGACCGGCGACAAGCCGGAGAAATTCGTCAAGGAACTGACGCCGGTCCTTCGCAAGATCTCAGGCCTGCCGCCGGAGATCGAGCCGAGCATGTATGACGCCAATATCTATGAGATCGGCAGCATCTATATCGAGGCGATCAAAAAGGCCGGCGTCACCGGCAAGCCGGAAGACCTCGAAGCCGACCGCACCAAGATCCGCGACTACATGGCGAAGCTCGCGGGCTTTGCCGGGCTTGGAGGTCCGATCGGCTTCAACGAAGACGGCGATGCCATCAAGGCCTTCTATATCGTGCAGGGCCAGAATGGCGCCTGGCAGTCGAAGGTGCGCGGCTGCAGCGCGCCGGACGGCAAACAAGGGTGTTGAGGATCACCCGTCGTCGCCCGGCATAGCCGTTCGAAGAACGGCGTCGCTTCCGCTCGCCTATGACCGGGCGACCCAGTAACCACGACCATCGAGAGGTGAGGCCTGCACGCCTCAAACACTGAATATTCCATTGAAGCTGCGCACTGCTAAATCGCCCGGTCGAGCCGGGCGATGACTGCAAAGCCAAACGACACAATCCGCGAACCTCTCCTCTGGGGGCCCCTGAAGTGCTGATCCAGCAACTCGTGAACGGCCTGACGCTCGGGGCGGTCTACACCTTGATCGCCCTGTCCTACTCGCTGGTCATGGGAATCCTGGGCGTCCTGAATCTGGCGATCGCCGAACTCTTCATGCTCGGCGGTTATTTCGGGTTCGCCGTGGTGCTGGCGCAACTGCCGCTGCCGCTCGCCTTGATCGCCGGCATGGCGGGCGCCGCACTGGTCGCGGCCGTCATCGAACGCGTCGGCTACCAGCCGTTCCGCACCGCGCCCGTGGTGACGCCGATGCTGTCCACGCTTGGCTTCTCGATCATCCTGCAAAATGTCGCAACCAACATCTGGGGTTCCGATCCGCTGCAACTGACCGAAGAGGTCTTCGCCGAGCGCTTCAACATCGGCGCGGTGAGCATCAGCGCCATCCAGCTCACGGTGCTCGGCGTGACCATTGTGCTGGTGGCGCTGCTTGCATTTCTGGTCCAGCGCACGTCGATCGGACGCGCGCTACGCGCCGTCGCCGAAAACCGCGACGTCGCACGCCTGCTCGGCGTCTCGGCCGGCCGGATCACGCTGATCGCATTCATGTTGTCCGGTTCGCTGGCTGGTGCTGCCGGCGTCCTGATCGGCCTGCACTATGCGGCGATCACGCCCTATATCGGCGTCGAGATCGGGCTGAAAGCGATCGCGGTGATGGTGGTCGGCGGCACGACGCGCATCTGGGGCGCCTTGATCGCAGGACCTCTGATGGGCGTGGTGGAAGTGATGACGGTTGCCTATGGCGGATCGCAAATCCGCGACTTCGTGGTCTACGGCTTTATGATCCTGATCCTGTTGCTTCGACCGCAAGGATTGCTCGGCGGCAGCCGCCGCAATCAAGATCAGCGGGTGTAACGATGTCGGTGTATTACGCAGGGATTTTTGCCGACGTCGGCATTCTCCTGCTGGGCGCGCTCAGCGTCTACATCATCTTGTCGACCGGGCAATTGTCGCTCGGCAATGCCGGCTTCATGGGGATCGGCGCCTACCTCACCTCCTGGCTGACGGTCAAAGCCGGCCTGCCGTTGACGCCTTCGCTCCTGATCGCAGCGCTTGTCGCGGGCGTGATCGGCGTGGTCGTTGGCTTTCCGGCGCTGCGGCTGAAAGGCATCTATCTTGCCATGGCGACGCTCGGCTTCGGCGAGATGGTACGCAGCTTCTTCCTGAACTTTTCCGCCATGGGAGGACCGGAAGGCTTTCACGGCATGCAGCATGTCTCCACCGGCACGATCTGGATCTGGGCGCTCCTGGTGCTTGTGCTGGTCATGGTGCTCGAGACATCGCAGATCTGGCTCGAGATTCGCGCGGTGCGCGATGACGAAACCGCCGCGGGTCTGGTCGGTCTCAATGCCACCAGCATCAAGGTCGGCGCCTTCGGCTTTGGCGCCGCGGTGGCGGCGATCGCCGGCGGGCTGTTTGCGCATCACCACGTCTATATCGAGCCAGGGAATTTCTCATTCGAACGCTCGATCGACTTCGTGCTCGCCGTCATCCTCGGTGGGTCGACGGTAGCACCCGGCGCGCTCGCCGGCGCGGTGATCCTGGTGGTGCTGCCGGAATATCTGCGGTTTCTCGCCGACTGGCGCTTTGCTGCGTTCGGCGCGCTCCTGATCGGCATGCTGGTGGTGCGCCGCCAGGGTCTGCTCGACCGCGCGCTGCTGCGCTTTGCGCTGCCTTCATTGCCGGCATGAGCGCGGTGATGGAAACGCCTCCCCGTTTGCAGCTCGATCGCGTCTCCAAGCTGTTTGGCGGCGTCCACGCCTTGACCGATCTTTCGCTTCAAGTTGAACCGTGCCAGATCGTCGGTGTGATCGGCCCCAATGGCGCCGGCAAGACCACGACCTTCAACGTCATCACCGGCGCCTATCGCGCCTCTTCCGGCGCCGTCATGCTCGACGGCAAGGCCGTGACCGACGAGCCGTCGTATCAAATCGCGCGGGCCGGAATTATGCGCACCTTTCAAAACATCCGGCTATTCACCGACATGACGGTGTGGGAACATCTGTTGGTGGCGCAGCCACGTACCGGATTCGCCTTGCAAAGGCTGCTGCCGACCCGCCTTTCCAATCCGCAAGCCATCGCTCGCGCGCGAGAGGTGCTGGAGTTCTTCGAGCTCGGTGAGGTCCGCAACCGCCTCGCCCGCTCGCTGCCTTACGGGCTGCAACGCAAAGTCGAGATGGCGCGCGCGGTCACCGCGCGACCCAAACTGCTGCTGCTGGACGAACCGGTCGCCGGCATGAATCACGACGAAGCCGAGACCATCCGAACCCTGATGCTGAAGCTTCGGGACGACGGCCTCAGTATTCTCCTGATCGAACACGATATGGCCTTTGTCATGAACCTCTGCGACACCCTCTATGTGCTCGACTTCGGCGTCCTGATCGCGCAAGGACGGCCGGACGAAATCCGGGTCAACCCCGCCGTGCTCGACGCTTATTTGGGACAGGCCGACTGATGCTGACTGTTCGCGATCTCAGCGTTCGCTACGGCGCGATTCAGGCGGTGCGCGGCATCGACCTCGACATCGCCAACGGCGAGATCGTGGCGCTGATCGGGGCCAACGGCGCCGGCAAGACCACCGTCGCGCGCGCCATCGCCGGGCTCCTGCCTTACCAGGGGACGATTGCGTTCGAGAAGGACACTTTGAGGCCCAACAGCGCCGAACGCAACCTCAGGCGCGGCATTGCGCTGGTGCCCGAGGGGCGCGGCATTCTCGGCTCCATGAGCGTGGAAGAGAATCTGCTGATGGGCCTCTACACCCGCGCGGACAAGGCGCAGGGCTTGTCGGACCTCGCCGCCATGCTGGAGCGCTTTCCAATTCTTGGCGAGCGACGCCACGTCCTTGCGAACCTGCTGAGCGGCGGCGAACAGCAGATGCTGGCGATTGCGCGTGCACTGCTGTCAAAACCCCGGCTGTTGCTGCTCGATGAACCATCGCTCGGGCTCGCGCCCAAAATGACTGCAGCTGTGTTTCAGATGATTCAGGAGCTGCGGCGCGAAGGGCTCACGGTGTTATTGGTTGAGCAAAAGGCCCGGCAAACGCTGAAGATCGCCGACCGCGCCTATCTGATGGAGACCGGCCGCGTCGTCACGTCAGGTCCGGCCGAGGCACTCATCGGCGATCCCGTGGTGTCGGAAACGTTCCTCGGCGGCCGCGTCACCAACGCAGGCTGAACGTCTGTTGCATTGCAAACAGGTTCATACCAACGGTAAGCCAGGGTCACCTCTAATTCACTTGCCATCGCTTCGGCATAACCCAATGATCCGCAAGAGTGATATTTTTTCATTTTAGCTCGAGGCAAACCCGATGGCCATTGCAGCGTTGTCCGGCTGGACCAGTGAACAAAAGCATGTCGTCGCGGCGAGCTTTCTCGGATGGTCGCTGGACGCCTTCGATTTCTTCCTGTTGGTTTTTGTGCTGAAAGATATTGCCGAAGAATTCCACACCGACATTTCGAACGTTACGCTTGCGATCCTGTTGACGCTGGCGATGCGCCCCATCGGCGCTTTTATTTTTGGCCGTGCCGCCGACCGTTGGGGCCGACGGCCAACTCTGATAGTCGACATTCTCCTGTATTCGATCCTCGAATTCGCATCGGGCTTTGCACCGAGCCTGACGGTGTTGATCATCCTGCGCGCGCTGTACGGCGTCGCGATGGGCGGCGAATGGGGCGTCGGCGCCTCACTCACGATGGAAACCATTCCGCCCCATGCGCGTGGATTTGTTTCCGGCCTGCTACAATCGGGCTATCCCGCCGGCTATTTCATGGCCTCGATCGTCTACGCGCTTCTTTTCCCTTACATCGGCTGGCGCGGCATGTTCATGGTCGGCGTCATTCCAGCCCTGCTGGTTTTGTATATACGCCGCAACGTTCCGGAATCGCCAAGCTGGAGCAAGGCCGCGGCCGCCGAGCGAGGCGGCACGTTAGCGGTTCTGAAATCGCACTGGCAGCTTGGCATCTACGCGGTCGTGCTGATGACGGCGTTCAATTTCTTCAGCCATGGTACCCAGGATATCTATCCGACATTTCTGGAAGTAGAACACAAGCTGTCGCCGCACGCCGTCGGCATCATCGCGGTGATCTACAACATCGGCGCCATCTGCGGCGGCATTCTGTTCGGCACGCTGTCCGAGCGTTTCGGCAGACGGCGATGCATTATCATCGCGAGCCTTCTATCCCTTCCGGTGATTCCGCTTTGGGCTTTCTCGGATAGCCCCGCTTTGCTCGCGGTCGGTGCGTTTCTGATGCAGTTCACCGTGCAAGGCGCCTGGGGCGTCATTCCCGTGCATCTGAACGAGTTGTCGCCGGACAATGCGCGAGGGACGTTTCCCGGCTTCGTTTATCAATTGGGCAACCTGATCGCGTCGGTGAACGCGACGCTCCAAGCCGGCATCGCTGCGCATTACAACGGCAATTACGGACTGGCGCTGGCGGTCGTCGCCGGATCGGTTGCTCTCGTGATCGCTGTTCTGACGGCGGTCGGTACCGAGGCCAAAGGCATTGCCTTTGCCAAGGCGAAAACCGCACCGTCCTAGCGGGTCAGTTCGACTTTGGAGGTCGCGTACAGCTGGACGCACTCCGCCGTTCTGATCCCCTCGATCACTTTCAAATTCCACCCGGTCATTTCGGCGAAACGCTCGACCGTATAATCCTTGAAATTGAACGCGATCTTGGCGAGTTGCTTGATATCCCGGTTGCGGGCGCCGAGCACAAGCGTATTGAACCCGCCGTTGAGAATGGCGCCCAGACACATCGGACAGGGTTCGCAGGTCGCATAGAACGTGCAATCCGGCAGCATACGCCGTCCAAGCTTCTGCGTCGCGTATTTGACCGCCAGCGTCTCCGAATGGGCGGTGGCGTCGCATGCCGACACCTTGAGGCTGCGGCTGCGGACAACAAGCTCGCCGTTGCCGTCGACCACGACCGCGCCGAACGGCTGTTCGCCTTGTGCCCCGCCGGCTTTCGCTTCCTCGATGGCGATCGCCATGAAGCGGTTATGATCGAGTTCCAATGTCGTTCTCCATCGTTTACTTTTCTATTCGCCGGCCCGGCGATCGTTTCGATTAGTGGACCGTCTCGGCTAAAGCATGACCCGGAAAAGTGTGAAGCGGTTTTCCGAAAAGATCATGCTTCATCAAAGAACTAAAGCGCGATGATGATTCAACCAAATCTCATCGCGCTTTAGTGGCCCGCCGACAAAATGCGATCGGCCTTTGGCGGCAGGAAGGCACGGCTGAAGACTTCGTCGATTGCAGGCGTACGGCTGAGCGCATACGCATCCGCGACCGTCTTGATCGCGGCGTTGAGCCTGTTGTCGTCGAGATCGCCAAGCCCAAGCTTTGCGACTTCTTCCGTTCGCAATTGCTGATCGACGGTATAGATCAGCCGCTGCTTTTCTAGGTCGAAATTGGTGAGCGGCTCGACTTTTTGCAGGATCGCGATCCCGATATCGGGATTGGCCGCGACCTGAATGATCGCCCGGTTCAGGGCCTTCACGAGACCGCGAACGGCTTCCGGTTTTTCCTTGAGCAGCTTCTGGGAAACCAGGATGCCGTTGGAATAAAGATCCAGACCGTTCTCGCTGTAGAAGAACCACCGGAAATCCTTCTCCGGTGATTTTTTCATGGCGAGAAAATTCATGTAGCTGGTCGGCGCAAATTGCGCGATCGCATCAGCCTGTCCGGTGACCAGCAGCTGCTCGATCAGGTTGGGCGCGGCGTTCAGGACCTTGACCGTGGAAGCATCAACGCCGTTCTTGAGCGCGAGCGGCTTGAACATGCGCTCGGTTGCCGAACCGGCCGGTGCCGCCAGGATGTGGCCCTCGATGTCTTTCAAGGTCTTGATCGGGCCATCCGCCTTGACGATCAAGGCGTAGGGCGCACGGTTGTACAGCATGTAGACCATCAGCGGCTGTTCGCCCGGATGCAGAGCGGCGTTCTGGATGACGGCGTTGATGTCGCCAAACCCCGCATCATAGGTGCCTGTCATGATGTGACTGACGGCGGCGGCCGATCCATCGCCCTGGTCGATCGTCACATCCAGCCCTTCAGCCGCGAAATAACCGCTGTCGCGGGCGACATAGAACCATGCGCCCGGTCCCTGCGCCTTCCAGTCCAGGATGAAGCGGATCTTGACCGGATCGGCATTTGCCGCCCCGGGGATCGCTGCGACCGCGAGGCAGGCCAGGGCCCAAACGAACAAACGCTTCATGCAAATAACTCCGGTCGTGGATATCGAAAGGTAGCTGATGTTAGCCAAGAATGGCCTTCCACGCTCATGCACTTTTCGGACCATTGTGTGCCATTCCAGACCCCGGCTCCCGCAGAGCAGACCGGCCGGGAAACGAACATCAGACGAACATCACCAAGAATTCATAAGGCGCCCGCGAGGGCCGACCAAAGCGGCGTCTCAGCTTCCGCTGAGGTCATGGGCCTCGGCAAAGAACAGGTCCTTCCATGACGCCGGCAAATGTTTGAGGCGGCCGACCTTGTGCATGAACGCGGCATGTTTCATCAGATTGGCCGGCGTCGTGGTGTAGTCGATGTCGGGATCGGTAATCATCGCGACGAGATCGTCGGCGGAGTTCTTCCTGTCGTTGACGAGCTTCAGGTAGATTTCGGCGGCGGCCTTCGGTTCGCTCTTGATATACGCGTTGGCCTCTTCATGCGCCGCCCGCACCGCCTTGCAGATGTTCGGGTTGGCATCATGAAAAGCCTTGGTCGTCACCTGAAGGCCATTGGTGTGCTTGCCGTCGGTCTCGTAGCTTGACAGCACCTGGTGAATGTTGGGCAGCCGCAATTCGTAAGTGTCGAACGGCGCCACGCTGAAATGGCTGTTCACGGTCTGGCCGGAGACGACCGCCTGCATGGCGTCCGGATGGCCCATCGAAACCGTGAATTCATCGAGCCGGTCGTATTTTTCAAAACCCCATAACTTGGCGGCGGCCATTTGCAGCGCCATCGCCTGGCCGGAAATCTTCACCGTCGGCACCGCGATACGATCGGCGGAAGTAAAGTCGGCGATCGTCTTCACCGCCGGATTGCGCGTGGTCAGAATGTAAGGCATCGATTGCACCGCGCAGACCGCGCGCACTTCCTGCGGTGTCCCAAACGTCTTGTCCCATAACGTGGCGAGTGACGGCGAGGCGACGTTGACGAACTGGATATTTCCGCTCAAGAGCCCGTCGTTCAGTGCACCCGGGCCGCCCATAGTCTGCCAGACGACATTAAGGCCATTGATGCCGAGGCTGGCCGCATGCGCCTCGATCAGCCTGCGATCCTCCATCACCATCTGCGGCAGGAACGGCAAGCCATATTGCTTGCCGAGCTTGATTGCTGCTACTTCGGCGCGTGCGGGGCGCACCAGTGCCGGCAACGCAACGAGACCGCCGACGAATTCGCGTCTGCTCACCATGGCTTGATCACCTGGCCCCCGATGTTGCGAGGCTTGTCGCGAGCTTTATTCGAACCCGAACAAGCGCGCGGGATTATCGGCAAGAATGAGCTTTCGCAAGCCGGGATCGGGTGCCCATTCGCTGATGAGATTATAGAGCTGGATGGTGCCAACCCGATCATGAAATGACAAGTGCGGAAAATCGCTGCCCCAGATCAACTGGCCGGGCGCCCGCGCCATTAGCGCCTGCGCGATCGGCTTCACGTCGGAAAAATCAGGCGCGGTGGACAAGCGATAGATGCCGGTGAGCTTGACAAAACATCGCGCTGAACCGTCATCGACCAGATCGAGGAATTCCCGGAAGCCGGATTGGTTAGGACCATCCTCGGACGGAAACAGCCCCATATGCGCCACCGAAAACTCGACCGGCAATTCGTGCAGCGTCGGCATCAACTCGCTGACCAGCCAGCCTGGCGTGAGGAAGTCGAGATGCCAGCCGAGTTCGACGCAGATCTTGGCGAGCCGCGCGATCCGTGGCCGCATTGAATCGGCGAGCCCGGCTTCGGGTTTTCGGATCGGCGAGATGTTGACGCGGATCCCGCGCACGCCGGTGGCATCCCATTCGCCCAATTCACGATCGCTCGTATGATTCTCATCGAGATCGATGACGCCGCGGCGGATCGCCGGATCGAGTTCGCGCATCGCATCCAGCATGCAGGAATTATCAAAACCGTAGGCGCTCGGCTGGACGAACACATAACGCACCAGCCCCAGGCGCCGGGCCAGTTTAAGATAGCGTTCGACCGGTTCGTAAGGCGGCTTGTAGCGGATGTCGGTGCCATACGAATATTTGTCGGCCGGGCCGAATACATGGAAATGCGCATCGCAGGCGTTTGGCGGCGCGGCAAAGGCCGGTTCAAAACCGGCGTCGGGATCGTGCGTGGTCGTCTCAATCATGCTTGTCTCACGTGGTCCGCACTTCAAATCCGTTGCTGATCATCGCTCTGGCGCTCGCCCACGCCGTCGCCTGGATCGACGACCAGACGGGGATATCAAGCTCGCGGCGCAACTGAGCGATCGCGTTGAGCGTCGGCAATTGCGAGCAGGCGAGGAAAAGACTCTTGCTTTGTTTCGTCACAGTCCGTCGCGCGAGGTCAAGCACTTCTTCTTCGGTGACGGAGCCGAGTTCCGCAGTGGTCTTGCAGAAAAAACTGTTCAAGGTCTCGACCCGGATGCCGGACGCCTCGAGATAGGCGCGCAAGCCGTCATTGACCGGCTGGAGATACGGCGTCACCACCGCGGTCTCAGCGACTTTGCCTTCGCGCAGCACGTCGACCACGGCGCCGGCGGTCGAGACAACGGGCGCGCCGGTGCGCTCGCGCAGGGACTCGACCATGACCGCGTTGCTGCCGGGACCGCCGAGGAAGCCGGCGGCGGTGCAGCCGTAGATCAGGAGGTCCCAACGCTCAGATGTAAACGGCGCGACGGCGTCCAAGGTCGCCCCGGCATAGGCCGGCAAATCCTCGAGCAGCAGCGTGCGTGGCGGGCGCTTGACGCGCGCCACTGCCAGCGGCGCGAGCGCCGGGCACAGCGCCGAAATCTCCGGCTCCATGGTCGAGTTGTTCTCGGGCACCACGATCAAGGTCTTGATGTGGGTGGGCATGAAGGAAACCTATTTCAATGGCGCGGTTGAGACCGCCAGCGGCGGCAGGTTGGCTTTGGCAGCAGCCTCCTGCAGCGCCGCCACCTCTTTGGCGTGGAACGGAACCCCGGTGCGGCGATGCTTTGCTTCCAGCCGGCGCTCGCGTTCACCGGGCATGATCACCTCGTCGAAACCCTCCGCGGTCGGGTTGGCGTGCACGCGTTGCGCCAGCGTATCCATACGCTGCAAATATTCGTCGCGGCTGACGAACAAATCGGGCCTCATCGCCATGATGAAATGACCGACGTTCTGCGGCTTGTCATATTCCTCAAAATGATTGCGCACGTCACCGCCGAACGCCGCACCGGAAATCACGCCACCCATCACGTCCATTAGCATCGCCAGTGCCGACCCCTTCGGGCCGCCGATCGGCTGCACCGTACCGCCATCCAGCGCAACGTTCGGGTCGGTGGTCTGACGGCCCTTGGCATCGAGCGCATAACCGAGCGGAATCGTCTCGCCGCGCCGCGCCGCACGCCGGATTTTTCCGCGCGCGGCGACCGCCGGCGACATATCAAGATCGAACGGCGTTTCCTTGCCCGCAGGCGCGGCCACTGCGATCGGGCTGGTGCCGAGCAGACCGACACGACCGCCCCATGGCGGCATCGCCTTGGAGGCATTGGTGAAGACGATACCGATATAGCCGGCGTCCATCGCTTGCAGCGCGTAATTGCAGGCCGCCCCGAAATGCGTGCTGCGGCGCGCCGAGACGATGCCGACGCCGAACTCGCGCGCCATATCGATCGCCTCCGCCATCGCCTTGGTCGCAACCACGAAGCCGAACGCATCCTGGCCGTCGAGCGAGCCGACCATCGGGGTGACGCGCTCCACTTTCAAATTCGGCCGCGGATTGATCAACCCGCGCCGCACGCGATCGAGATAATGCGGCAGCGTCTGCAACCCATGGGTATCGACGCCACGCAAATCCGCTTTCACCAGGCAGCGCGCAACTGTCGCCGCGTCTTCCTCCGGCAAATCATGCGCGACGAGAAGCCTGCGGCCAAACGTTTCCGCCGCCTCTTCGTCAACGTAAAGCGGGCCCTGTATCGTTTCGGCATTTGCCTGATCTTTTGATCTCATCGCTATCCGCTTTATTGCCGCTCAACTGCCTGCTCAACTACCATTCAATCCGTGGGCCTCGGGGAAGAACATGTCCTTCCACGACGCTGGCTTCTTCTTGATACGTCCGACCTCGTGCATGAAGTCGACGACCTTCATCACGTTGATCGGCGTCGTGGTATACTCGACGTCCGGATCGGCCACCATTTTTTCCAGCGCATCGAGCGCGATCTTGTCCTTGGTCACATCAAGGTAGATCTGCCCGGCCTCGCGCGGATGCGCCTTGATGAACGTATCAGCCTCCTCGAACGCGGCAACCATCGCGGCGCATAATTTCGGATTGGCGTCGTGGAATTTCTTGCTGGTCAGAAGCACGCCGTTGGTGTGCTTGGCGCCGAGCGTGTCATACGACTTGAGCACCTGATGAATGCCGGGCGTCGCGAGTTCGTAATAATAAAACGGCGCGCTGGCGAAATGCGCGTCGATCTCCGACTGGTTTGACATCAGCGCGGCCGCGGCATCGGCGTGCGAGCGCGTGATGGTGATGGAATCGAGCTTGTTGTAATGCTCCGGCCCCCAGATCTTGGCTGACTCCATTTCCAGCGCGATAGCGTGGCCGGTCAGCTTGACCGCCGGCAGTGCGATCTTGTCCTTGTCGGTGAAGTCCGCGATGGTCTTGATGGCAGGATTGCGCGTCACCAACACGTAAGGCATCGACTGCATCGCGATCAGTGCGCGCACTTCCTGCGGCGTGCCGATCGTTTTGTCCCAAACTGTCGCCAGCGTCGGAATGCCCGGCCCGATGAAATCGGCTTGTCCCGCCAGCAAAGCATCGAGATCGGCCGCGGGCCCGGCGCGCTGGCTCCATTCCGCTTCGACGTCGATTCCTGATGCCTTGGCGTTCTTCTCCAGGAGACGCTGGGCTTCAATGACGATCATCGGCAAATACGGCAGACCGAATTGCCGCGACACCCGCACCTTCGCAACTTCAGCCTGAACGCTACCGGCAACGAGTAACCCTGCGAGCGCAACGCCGACAATTTTGAGCAAGGTCCTCATGTCGCGGAAATCTCGCGGACTTGTTTTGCCTTCTCATTCATGGCGGCAAAGAGGAACTGGATGTCGGTTCCGGTCGAAATCATCCGCGCGCCCATGGCGATGAATTCGGCCGCCAGTTTCGGCTTGGTCGAGAGACCGCCGACGCCGACATGCTTGCCGTGCTTGCGGCAGGCTTCGATGGTCCGCGCATAGGCCTCGCGCACCTTGGGATGCTCATGCTGGCCGGCGAGCCCGAGATCAGCCAGCAGATCATTGACACCGACCAGCACCATGTCGACGCCCTCGACAGCGGCGATCTCGTCAGCTTTGTCCACGGCCTCGGCACATTCGAACTGCACGATGACCATGGTGGCGTCGTTGATGGCGGCATTGGCTTCAGCGGTCGGAAACGGACGATACTCCAGATGCGGCAACGCACCGCCGGCACCGCGCTCGCCGAGCGGGGCGAATTTCGCCGCTTTCACCACTGCACGCGCTTCCGCAGCGGATCGAACGCCGGGCGCGATGACGCCGAGCGCGCCGGCATCGAGCACCCGCTGGATATATTCCGGCGTATTGGCAGGCAGTCGGACCATCGGCGCAACACCGACATGCAGCGCCGCCTGACAGATCTGCCCCGTGGCCTCCAGCGTCAGCGTCGAATGTTCGAGATCGATATAGATCATGTCGAAACCGGCAGTGGCGGCGAGGCGCACGATCTCGACCCCGCGCACGAGGCGAACGGTGATGGACGCAACGACCTCGTCACGCGCCAGTTTCTCCTTGACGATGTTGCGGACGACCTCGCTCGCCTTCACCCGATCAACTCCTTGAATGCCGTCACTTCGGATCCGGCAACGTGATCGCCAGCATCACATTGCTGTAGCTCTTGCCGTGAATGTCCTGCGCCAGCGAAATCGTGACACCACCGGCCAGCGCATTCTCGATCACGAAATTGAACGCCTTGAGATTGCGCAGGGGATAGCGCCGGATCGGCCCCTTGGCGATACGGGCAAACGCGTCCGCGACGCGTTCGACGGTCAGCTCGCGCTCGAGGAATTCCCAGTGTTTGGCGTCGTAGCAGATCACCGAGATATTGGACGTATTGCCCTTGTCGCCGGCACGCGAATGGGCAAGGTCATAGACGCGAACGCTCATAGCGTGCCCTCCACGACCACCTGCGGGTTGACCATGCTCTTGGGCAGCAGCACGGATTTGACCGCGAGGACGTCGCGCACCCGCGGCTCGCAGGCACCGCCTGCCCCGCCCGGTCCGTGCATGTGCAGGGCGCGAACCTCAAAACCGATCGCATGCGCCGCCTTGCGGTTATGGGTGCGGCCAGCCATCCGCAAGCGCACTTCGTAGGGCTCGGGCCGACTCTCCAGGTTATCGTGCAGGCTCGACATGCCGATCAGGTCGACGCGGAAGTCGTCGTAGGTGAAGCCCTGGAGTTTGAGCCGCTCCTTGACAATCTCGGCGGCCCATTTGGCACGCGCGACCGCATCGATGCCGCCATAGGACACCTCGCCCTCGCCGATATAGCCGTCGGCATAGCCGACATTGACCTTATAGGTCGGCGTCGCCGGCCGCGCCGTGGCATTGGTGACGCGCACGCGGTCGGAAGCTTCCTGCGTCAGCGCAATGGTGGAGATGTCGAGCACACAATCCGGCGTGATGTAGGCGGTCGGATCGTGGATTTCGTAGATCAGTTGCTCGGTGCAGGTCATGACATCGAGCCGGCCGCCGGAACCGGGCGTCTTGCTGATCACGATCGATCCATCGGCCTTCACATCCGCAAACGGAAAGCCGTTGCGGGCCAAATCCGGCACGTCCTTTTTGCCGGGCCAGCCGAAGCAGCCGCCGGTCACGGACGCCGTGCATTCCAGCAGGTGACCGGCCGCGGTGCCTTGCGCGATCTTGGGCAGATCGTCATAGGCCCAGCCGAACTCGTGCATCATCGGCGCCAGGAACAAGGACGGATCGGCGACGCGACCAGACAGCACGATCGGCGCGCCGGTGTTGAGCGCTTCGCACACCACGTCGGCGCCGAGATAAGCATTGGCAGAAATCATCTTAGGGACGATCGATTCCAGCGGTTCACCGTTTTCGATCAGGCGCAAGTCGCCCTTGTGCTTGACCAGGCTCGAGACGTCGTCGCCGAGCACAACCGCGACCGCAACATCGCCGAGACCGAGGTCGACGGCTTCCTTCCGTGCCGCGCGGGCGCCACCGACCGGATTGGCCGCGCCCATGTTGCTGACGATGCGGATTTTCTTCTCGATGCAGGCCGGCAGCACCATCCGCAGGCGTGCGTGCAGAGACGGCGCATAGCCCTGCTCGGGATCCTTGCTGCGCGACAGGTTTTCCCGCGACACGGTTCGTTCGGCGAGACATTCGAAGACGAGGTAATCGATATCGCCCCGTTCGGCCAGTTCCAGTGCGGGCAGCATCCGGTCGTCAGATGTTCCCGCGCCGGAGCCGACACGCACCGTGTCCTTCGAGCTCATGGGGGCGTTTCCTCGTGTTATTTTCTATTTTGAAAGCGAGTTTGGGCGCCAGAGGTCAACCGCGTCCAATCAGGACCTTGGCATAGTCCATAAGCTCTGCTTATGTCCGATGAGGTCAACGGTAAAAGCCTTCGCACACCATGAACTTGCGGCATATGGAGGTGTTCCACGCCATTATGCGGACCGGATCGGTCACTGGGGCTGCGCGCGCGCTCAACGTCACGCAGCCGGCGGTCAGTGCCATCCTCAAGCACTGCGAAGGCCAGCTCAAGATGAAGCTGTTCGCGCGTGTATCCGGCCGGTTGCAGCCGACGGCCGAAGCGAAAGCGATCTTTCCGGAAATCGACGCGATTTTCGGCCGGGTCGACGCGGTCAACGCCCTGACGCAAGACCTGGTCGGCGGCCGCCTCGGAACGCTGTCGGTTGCAGCCGCCTTCCCGATTGCCAATGGCTATCTGGCCAAGGCGGTGGCGACCTTCGTCGTCGAGCGGCCCAATGTGCGTGTCGCGCTTCAATCGCTGACCTCGCCGCAGGTGCTCGACCGGGTGGTCCATCGCGAGGTCGAACTGGGGATCGCTTATGAGCCGGTCGTCAGTTCGGAAGTCGAAACCAAAGTGCTGATGCGCACCGGCATCGCCTGCGTGATGGCGGCGGGCCATCCGCTCGCCCGCCGCAAGGAAGTCGCGGTGCCTGATCTGGAACCCTATTCGATCATCACCTACCTGCCGCAGGCGCTGTCGCGCATCTATGTCGACCGCGCGCTGAGCGCCGCCGGGATCGTGCCCAATATTGTCGCGCAGGTGAGCCTGTCGCTGACCGGTATCATGCTGGCGCGCCACGGCGCCGGTGTCGCACTGGTGGAACCCTTGCTGGTGGCGTCGATGGGCCTGCCGGGCGTCGTGACGCGGCCGCTGAAGCCGCGCATCGACGTCAAAACCCTGCTGATCCGGCACAAGACGGCGCCACAATCGAAAATCATGAACGAATTCGTCGGTCATCTCGGCCGGGTGATCGCCGCCGAGCCAAGCCAATAGACAGGGTTATGGAAACCGGCCAAATTGTTATTGGACAGTTATGACCTAGTGTAGCGAAGTCTCAATAAAAAGAAGTCCTCGGGAGGATAGCGGATGACGGGTGGACCAGCACTCGCGCCAAAGACGGCCCCGGACACGGCAAGAATGAAGCCGGCGCTATCAGCGCCGCGTGGCCGCGCCGTGCCTGACAGCGAGGCCGGCCGGCCGCTGCTCGACGTCCGTGGCGTGACCATGCGCTACAAGACGCAAGCCCACCTGATCACCGCAACCTACCGCGTCAGCTTCAGCGTGCTGCAAGGCGATCGCTTTGTCGTGGTTGGTCCGTCCGGTTGCGGCAAGTCCACCCTGCTCAAGGCGGTCGGTGGTTACTTAAGCCCGACCGAAGGCGAGATCACCTTGAAGGGTAAGCCGGTCACCAGCCCCGGTCCAGACCGGATGATGGTGTTCCAGGAGTTCGACCAGTTGCTGCCGTGGAAGACGGTACTTGAGAACGTCACCTTTCCGCTCAAGACCACCGGAGCATTGCGCGGCAAGCAGGCGACCGATCGCGCCATGCAATATCTCGAAAAGGTCAAGCTCGCCGATTTTGCCCATAGCTATCCGCACACCCTGTCCGGCGGCATGAAACAACGCGTCGCGATCGCACGCGGCATGGCGATGGAGCCGGATATTCTGCTGATGGACGAACCGTTCGCGGCGCTCGACGCACTGACGCGATCGCGCATGCAGGACGAGTTGTTATCGCTGTGGGACGAAACCCGCTTCACCGTGCTGTTCGTGACGCACTCGATTCCCGAGGCGATCAAGCTCGGCAACCGCATTCTGTTGCTGTCGCCGCATCCGGGCCAGGTCAAGGCCGAGATCAACAGCGTGCCGCGCGGCGAGGAAAATTCCAACGAAGCCGCCGCTCTCGGGCGCGAAATTCACGAGATGCTGTTCGCCGACCAGATCAAGAAGGCTCCCAATGCTTCAGGCGACTGACCGTCCGAATATCTACTGCGAAACGCTGGGACCCGATCAGTTCGGCATCATCGAGAAGCCGCTGACGCTTGCCGAGCAGATCTATAACAAGGCCTGGCTGCGCAAGGTCATGATCCTCGTCGTATTGGCGCTGGCCTGGGAAATCTACGGCCGATGGCTGGACAATCCGCTGCTGGTGCCGCCGTTCAGCGCCGCGGTCCACGCGCTGATTACCGACGTCGCCAACGGCATCATCCCAAGCCGCGCTTTAAGCTCGATCGAAGTGCTGCTGGTCGGCTTTGCCATCGGCACGGTCCTCGCCGGCTTTTTGACGGTGTTCGCCATCAGTACCAAGATCGGCACCGACTTCCTCGATACCATGACCGCGATGTTCAACCCCTTGCCGGCGATTGCGCTGTTGCCGCTGGCGCTGATCTGGTTCGGCCTCGGCAATGGCAGCTTGATCTTCGTGCTGGTTCATTCGGTGACGTGGGCGGTTTCGCTCAACATGCTCGCCGGTTTCCGTGGCGTATCGACGACCGCGCGCATGGTCGGCCGCAACTACAATCTAAGAGGTTTGCGTTTCGTTTGCCTGATTCTGATTCCGGCGGCGTTTCCGAGCATTCTGGCCGGCCTCAAGATCGGCTGGGCCTTTGCCTGGCGCACGCTGATCGCGGCCGAACTCGTGTTCGGCGTCTCGTCCGGTCAGGGCGGGCTTGGCTGGTACATCTTCGAGAGCAAGAACCAGCTCGATATTCCCGAGGTTTTCGCCGGCTTGCTCACCATCATCCTCATTGGACTCGCGGTCGAGAACGGGGTGTTTCGCCTGATCGAAGCCCGGACCGTTCAGCGCTGGGGCATGCAGACGTAATGACGGCCCCGCGAAGTCAGAAAACTCTCATGTTGCACCGGCGCAGCTTCTGCAAGGCGCTCGCCGCCGCGCCCATTGCCTTGGCGTCGCCGATGCTGATGCGATCGTCTTTCGCGGACGAAGTATCGAGCATTGTGATTATCAGCCAGACAGGGCTGCCCTATCTGCCGCTGATGGTGATGGATGCGCTTGCCCTTGTGCAAAAACACGCGGGTCAGCTCGGCATTGCCACGATCAAGCCGGAATATAAAAGCTTAGGGGGCACGCAGTCGCTGATCGATGCGCTGTTGAGCCGGCAAATGGATTTCGGCGTCACGGGCGTGCCGAGCCTCGCCACGCTGTGGGACAAAACCGCCGGCACACCGAACGAAGTCCGCGCGCTGTCGGCGGTGCAATCGATGCCGTTCATGCTGGTGACCAACAAGCCCGAGATCAAGACGATCAAGGACTTTACAAATCAGGACAAGATCGCGGTTCCGGCCATCAAAGTATCGAGCCAGGCGATCTGCCTGCAAATGGCGGCTGCGAAAGAATGGGGCGACGACCAATACGCCAAGCTGGATGCCTACACGATCACACGCTCGCACCCGGACGCAGCGCTCTCGATCATGGCGAAAACCGAAATCGACACCCACTATTCGGTCGCGCCTTATTACTATTACGAACTCGCAACCGCAGGCGTGCACAACGTGCTGAAATCCTATGATACGCTGGGCGGTCCCGCCACCAATGGCGTGATGCTCATGAGCAAGAAATTCCGCGACGCCAATCCGAAGGTGACGCAGGCCGTCAATGCCGCGCTGTCCGAGGCGCACGAATTCATCAACAAGAACCCGGGCGACGCCGCGCAGATCTACATCAAGACCACCAGCGAGAAGCGCAGCAATCAGGAAGAAATGACCAGGTTCATTTCCGATCCCGACAACATCTGGACCACCACGCCGCAACAAACCATGACCTTTGCCGGCTTCATGCATAAGGTCGGCACCATGAAACGACAGCCTTCATCGTGGAAGGACCTGTACATGCCCGAATGCCATGAACTCGCGGGTAGCTGAAGACGGATCCCGCACAATACTGAGCGCCTAGGAGACGATAAATGAAGATATATGTGCTTGATGCATTTCACCTCAGCGGCGTCGAATTGGCCGAAAAGCAGGCGGAAGTCATCCGGTGGGACGACCCGAGAGCCAAGAATTGGCACGAAGACGCCGATGGACTGATGGTTCGCGGCAAGAAGGTTGCTGCCGAAGACATGGCGCGCGCCAAAAAGCTGCGCGTCATCTCCAAGCAAGGCGTCGGGCTCGACAACATCGACCTGGAGGCCGCAAAGGCCCACGGAATTGCGGTGTGCAGAACGCCAGGCGTTAACAGCGAGGCAGTTGCGGAAATGGCGTTGTCGCTGGGGCTCAGCGTGGTGCGGCGCGTGACCGAATTCGACCGGATGACGAGAGCCGACGGCAAGGTTCAGCGCGCGAATTTCCTGGGCTACGAGTCCTGGCAGAAGACGGTCGGCATTGTCGGCATGGGCAATATCGGGACTCTAGTTGCGCGCAAATGGCGCGGTGCGTTCGACGCCAAAATCATTGGCTATGATCCTTACGTTCCGGCGAACCGCTGGTCTGAGCTGCCGCACAAGCGGGCCGTTTCGCTCGAAGAAATGCTGCCGCAGGTCGATATCCTGTCGCTGCATTTGCCGCTGACTCCCGAAAGCCGCAACATGATCGACGCCACCAGGCTGGCGCTGATGAAGCCGAGCGCGATCGTGGTGAACACTTCGCGCGGCGGCATTGTCAATGAAGCTGCACTCTATCAGGCGATCTCATCCGGAAAATTATTCGGCGCCGGTTTCGATGTGTTCGAGGTCGAGCCGCCGACCTCGGACCATCCGCTGATGTCGCTGCCAACGTTTGTAGGAACGCCACACGCGGCCGCCGGTACGATCGAAACCCAGGCGCGCAGTTCCATGCTGGCAGCCTCGCAGCTACTTGAAGCACTGGCGGGCGGTCAGCCGCTCGGCCAAGTCGCTTGAGAAGCGGCTTAGAACTGGCCTGAGGGAAGCGTCATGGCGGCTGCGAACGAATTAGCCCATCCGATCAAGCAACGCCTGCAAGCGGGCGATGTCGCGCTCGGCATGCCGGTGCGGCTTTCACGCTCCGGCGACATTGCCCGCATCGCCAAATCCACGGGGCACGACTTTCTTTTTATCGACTGCCAGCATTCGCTGTTCAATCTCGAGACCATCGGCCACATCACCAGCACGGCGATGTCGTGCGGGATTGCGCCCTTGGTGCGCGTACGCGGCATCAACGATCCCGACGTATCGCTGCTATTGGATAACGGCGCGATGGGAATCGTCTATCCCGATATCAACACGGCCCAAGAGGCACAACGCGCGGTCGATGCCTGCAAGTTCGCACCCGTTGGCAAGCGCTCGGTCAGCGGCGGCTATCCGCATTTCGATTATCGTTCGATGCCGCTGGCTACTTGTGTGCCGCAGCTCAACGACAATTGCCTGCTGGTATGCATGATCGAGACAGTCGAGGGCTTGAACAACGTCGAAGCCATCGCCGCAGTGAAGGGCGTCGACGTCCTGCATGTCGGCAGCAACGATCTGCTGGCCAATATGGGCAAGCCTGGAAAATTCGACGACCCGGCACTGGTCGCCGCGCAAGAGCGGGTGATCGCCGCCTGTCGCAACAACGGCATCTTTGCCGGCTGCGGCGGAAATCGCGATCCGGCGCGTCAACTCGAGCTGATCCAGAAGGGTTGTCGGTTCATCACGACGCAGTCGGATATCGGCTTCCTGTCGGCCGCTGCCTCCGCATGGACCACGAAGATTCGCGACGGCCTCAAGTGACGGCCGATGCCGTCATTCCGGGGCGCGAAGCGAACCCGGAATCTCGAGATTCCGGGTGTGGTCCGGAGCCTGTCATCGGGCGCGCATTCGCGCGACCCGTTGAGACCATCCCGGAATGACCAGTTTTACAGCTCCCGCAGCGCGTTGAACTGCGCGACATAGCCGGACGCGTCGATCCGCACGCCGATGACAGTGGTCTTTTTGGTCTTCAGCGCGCTGGAGAGCGCGTTGCTGAAGGCCTGTTCGGTTTCAACCGTCACGCCGTCGGCGCCGAACGACTGCGCCAGCTTTTCCCAATCGACACCGCCGAGCGCGACGCCGTTGCGTGGAATACCCTTGATCTCCTGCTTGACGCGAATGAGCCCGATCTCGCGGTCGTCGAACACGATCACGATGATCGGCAGGTTCTCGATCTGCGCAGTCTGCAATTCCGCAACCGTCATCAGGAAACCGCCGTCACCGGTGAACGCCACCACCGGCCGGTCCGGAAAGGCCATGCGCGCGGCGAGCGCGCCGGGCACCGCATAGCCCATCGAGGCCAGACCGTTGGAGGTGAGGAATTCGCGCGGACCGTAGGATTCCCATTTCTGCACCACCAGCAACCGGCTGGCGCCGGCATCGCAGGTCGCAATCGTATCGCGCGGCAGGATCGCGCGCGCGACTTCCATGGTTCGTTGTGGCGACAGACCTGTGGCTGGCGTGTTGAGGGCATCACGCACTTCGCTACGGAACGTCCTGGCGGACTTCTCGCCCCAGTTGGTGCCTTCGGGCGCCCATTCCGCCAACCCCGCGAGCAGCGCCTTGAGGTCGCCGATGATTTCCGGATCGGCCGGCACCAGCGCATCCGTGCTCGGGACCGAGGCCAGCGACAGCACCGGCAGCGTATAGGGCCAGGGCTTGGGTTGCAGCTCGACCGCATCGAGGCCGATGGTGATGATGAGGTCGGATTCCGTCACCAGCTTACGCTCGATCAAGCCGCCGATGATGCAGCCGGCACGCAACGGATGATCTTCAGGGATCATGCCCTTGCACTTGGTGGTGGTGAGCACCGGCGCGCCCAGCCGTTCGGCGAATTTGACGAACTCCGCCGATGCGCCGCACCAGTAGACGCCCATGCCGGCGATCAGGATCGGCCGCTTGGCACTGTTCAGCATGTCGAGCGCCGGCTTCAAGTCAACGCGGTCGGGACGAGACGTAATCCAGTTCGGCATCAGCGGTGGCTCGGAAACATAGTCGCCGGCTTCGCGCGTGGTCTCGCTCTGGGGAAACTCGAAATGCACCGGGCCCGGCGGCGTCGCGGTCGCCGTGCGCATGGCACGCCGCACCTGCTGGCGCACGGTCTTGGCGTCGACGACGGTGCTCCACTTCACGATCGGTTCGTAGATCGCCTGCTGGTTGATGCGCTGGCGCAAACCGGTCTCGAAGGTCGAGCGCGAATACGTGTCGGTGATCGCGATCAGCGGCGAGCGATCGAGGAAGGCGTGCGCCACGCCGTTGACCATGTTGGCCGCACCGGGGCCGCGGGTGGAAAGGCATATTCCGGGACTGCCGGTGAGATCGCCCCAGGTCGCAGCCAGCATCGCGCCGGCGACTTCCTGCTTCATGAGGAGAAACCGCATCTGTCGCTGGCGTGCCGCTTCCATCAGTTCCACCGATTCACCGCCGGGGTGGCCGACAATGAAGGGCGTGCCGGCGTCCCTGAACGCCGCGGCGAGCACTTCGACAGTGGTGGTCATGGCAAACGTCTCCCGAATATTTTCTTCTGTTGCCGCCACCATGGCAGAACTCTCCGGGGTTTCCAACTGCGGGCAGCAGCGACGCCAATAGCTATATCGCTGTCATCCATTACTATACTAATACGCTCTTTCCCGCCGATTTCGTTCTCTCATGGACCCGCTTCATCCGGGCAAGAGTTGATCACCACCGTTGACCGGCCGCACGAACCGCCGCACCATGGACGCGTTCTCGTTGCTCTTACTGGTTGCCGGGTGCAGGGTTGACCGATCTTTCAAATCGTCAGACCGAGATCTTGAACATCGCACGCGGCCAGGGCCGCGTGATGGTGGAGGATCTTGCGCGGCGCTTCGAGGTTTCGGCGCAGACCATCCGGAAAGATCTCAACGATCTCTGCGATCACCACGTGCTGACGCGCATTCACGGCGGCGCCATCATCGCCTCCGGCGTCGAAAACCTCGCTTATGAGGCGCGCCGCTTCGTCGCCGCCGAGGAGAAGAAGGCGATCGGTGCGGCGGCAGCAAGCCTGATCCCCAACGGCTGTTCGCTGTTCATCAATATCGGCACCACCACCGAAGAGGTGGCGAGCGCGCTGACCTCGCATGAAGATCTGCTGGTTATCACCAACAACCTCAATGTCGCGATGCTGCTGTATCGCTATCCGCGCATTGAGGTGATCGTGGCGGGCGGCGCCGTGCGCCGTGCCGACGGCGCCGTGATCGGCTCGACTGCGACCAGCCTGATCGAACAGTTCAAGGTCGACTATGCCATCATCGGTGCGTCCGCGATCGACGAGGACGGCGCGCTGCTCGATTTCGATTATCGCGAAGTGCAGGCGGCGCAGGCCATCATCTCCAACGCGCGAAGCGTGATGCTGGTCGCGGACTCCACGAAATTCCGTCGCAGCGCGCCGGTTCGCATCGCCGATATCAGCCAGATCAACACCTTTATCACCGACGTGGCGCTGCCGGCGCGGGTCGCCGAGATTTGCCGGGCGCGCGACATCCAGGTGATCGAGGCGTTGCCGGGATCGCTCGAAGCCGACGAGCCCGACACCGAGCTTCCCCCGGCCGCGACGTCGGTGCGCTGATTTCACGAGAACAAAGCTGGAAAACGGACCATCCGTGTTGCTTTCGCATTTAGTTGTGATTTAATCGAAAACGAAAGTAAAATCGCCAATCTCAACAGGCGAGCCGGGGAAGCGCTTGGATCGGATTTTCGACCTCTTGATCATCGGAGGCGGCGTCAACGGCTGCGGAATCGCGCGCGACGCTGTCGGACGGGGCAATTCGGTTTTTCTTTGTGAAATGAACGACTTGGCGAGTGGGACGTCGTCCTGGTCGACCAAGCTCGTGCACGGCGGCCTGCGCTATCTCGAATATTATGAGTTCCGGCTGGTCCGCGAGGCGCTGATCGAGCGAGAGATCCTCTGGGGAATCGCGCCGCACATCATCCGCCCGCTTCGGTTCGTACTGCCCCATCACGACGGGCTTCGCCCGGCCTGGCTGCTGCGGCTCGGCCTCTTTCTCTATGACCACATCGGCGGCCGGCATCGGCTGCCGCCGACGCGATCGGTCGATCTTTCCCGTGACGAAGTCGGAAATCCGCTGGTTCCGAACCGCTACACCAAAGGCTTCGAATATTCCGACTGCTTCGTCGACGATGCGCGGCTGGTGGCGCTCACGGCGCGCGATGCCGCCAACCGCGGCGCGGAGATTCGCACCCGCACCCGCGCGGTCGAAATCCGCCAGGTCGACGGCATCTGGGAAGTCACCCTCGAAAATACCTTGAGCGGCGAACGCTCGACGGTTCGCGCGCGCGTCCTCGTCAATGCCGGCGGGCCATGGGTCGAGCAGGTGCTGGCGGCGGGATCGAGCGTCAATGCGCGGGCCAAGGTGCGGCTGGTGCAGGGCTCCCACATCGTGGTGCGTAAACTCTACGATCACGACCGCGCCTACATGTTCCAGAACAGCGACGGCCGCATCGTTTTCGTGATTCCCTATCAGGACGACTTCACGCTGATCGGCACCACCGATCGCGATTATCACGGCGATCCGTCCAAGGTGAAGGCGACCACCGAAGAGATCGAATATCTCTGCGCCTCCGTCAGCGAATATCTGGCAAAGCCGGTCAAGCCTGCCGACGTGGTGTGGGACTATGCCGGCGTTCGCCCGCTCTATGATGACGGCGCCAGCGAAGCCAAGGCCGCGACGCGTGAGTATGTGTTCGAGCTCGATCTGCCCGGCGGCGCGCCGCTGCTGTCGATCTATGGCGGCAAGATCACAACCCATCGGCGTCTGGCCGAAGAAGCGCTGGGAAAACTCGCTCCCTATCTGAAAGGCGACGAGGCGCGCGAAGGCTGGACGGGCAAGGCGCCGCTACCCGGCGGCGATATGGACGTCTCGGCCATCCCGGCCCTGTCAGCGGAACTGATGCGCGACTATCCGTTTCTCAGCGCGCCTCATGCCAACCGGCTCGCGCACGCCTATGGCACGCGCGCCGTCAAGCAATTGGGTACCGCGAAGACGCTTGCCGAACTTGGCAAAGCATTCGGCGCGAGCTTGACCGAGGCCGAAGTCAAATACTTGATTTCGGAGGAATGGGCCTGCACCGCCGAAGACATCGTCTGGCGGCGATCCAAGCTCGGCCTGCGTCTGACGCCGGAAGAGATCGCAGCCCTCGATCTCTGGATTGCCGCCCAGCAAATCTCCTCGAAGACTCTCATGACCGGAGCGGGAGGGCAACCATGAGCGTTGAACTTGTCAGTGTCTCGCGGTCGGTCGATGGCGTCGCCGCCATTCGCGACGTCACGCTCAAGCTCGAGCGCGGCACCTTGAGCGTTCTGTTGGGGCCGACGCTGTCCGGCAAGACCTCGATCATGCGATTACTCGCCGGTCTCGACAAACCAACCTCGGGCCGGGTCCTTGTCGATGGCAAGGACGTGACCGGCGCCGACGTGCGGCAGCGTTCGGTCGCGATGGTCTATCAGCAATTCATCAATTACCCCTCGTTCACGGTCTACGAGAATATCGCTTCTCCGTTGCGGGTGCAGGGCAAGCCCAAGAACGAAATCGAAACGCGGGTGCGAGAGGCCGCGCGGCTTCTTAAGCTCGAGCCATATCTCGACCGCACGCCGCTGCAACTTTCCGGCGGTCAGCAACAACGCACCGCAATCGCCCGCGCGCTGGTCAAGGGCGCCGACCTGGTACTGCTCGATGAGCCGCTCGCCAATCTCGATTACAAGCTGCGCGAGGAACTTCGCACCGAGTTGCCGCGTATCTTTGAGGCATCCGGCGCAATCTTTGTCTATGCAACGACCGAACCGTCAGAAGCCTTGTTGCTCGGCGGACGCACCATTTGCATGTGGGAGGGCGAGGCGCTGCAGGCCGGCGAGACACCGCTGGTCTATCGCCGCCCCGACACGTTGCGCGTTGCGCAAGTGTTTTCCGATCCGCCGCTGAACATCGTCGGTATCGAAAAGAAAAACGGCTCCGTGCAATATGCCGGCGGCATCGCGGCGCCCGCGGGTGGACTTTACGCCGGCCTTGCCGATGGCGCCTACCGGGTCGGCTTCCGCGCCCATCAATTGGAGATTGCCAACGGCATCCCCGGCCGCCACGCGTTTCATGCCACCGTGACCGTGACGGAAATCACCGGCTCGGAAAGTTTCGTGCATCTCAATCGCGATGCCTCCAACTGGGTCGCCGTGCTGCCGGGCGTGCACGAATACCAGCCCGGACATGTGCTCGATGCCGTGCTCGATCCGGACAATGTCTTTGTGTTCGATGCGGCGGGCCGTCTCGTCGCATCGCCGAGTGCCGTAGCGTTTTCAAGCGAAGTGCCCGGCGGTTCGCGTGAAGAAAACGCGTCAACGAGAAATACGTGAGGTGAAGCATGGCGCGCATTGACCTCGTCGACCTCGCGCATTCCTACGGCGGCAACGATGCGCCCGGAGAAACCTTCGCGCTGAAGCCGGTGACGATGACATGGCGGCGCGGCGGCGCCTATGCGCTGCTCGGACCGTCCGGCTGCGGCAAGACCACGCTGTTGAACCTGATCTCCGGCATCGTCACACCGTCGCGCGGCAAGATCCTGTTCGACGGCGTCGACATCACGACGCAGTCCACGCGGGAGCGCAACATCGCGCAGGTGTTCCAATTCCCCGTGATCTACGACACCATGACGGTCGGGCAAAATCTCGCGTTTCCGCTGAAAAATCGCGGCATGCCGAAAGCTGCGATTGATGCGCGGGTGAAGGAAATCGCGGCGCTCATGGACCTCACGCCGTATCTATCGCGTAAAGCGCTGCGTCTCACCGCCGACGCCAAACAGAAAATCTCGCTCGGCCGCGGCCTCGTGCGCTCCGATGTTGCTGCTGTTTTGTTCGACGAGCCGCTGACGGTAATCGACCCCGAACTGAAATGGCAATTGCGGTCGAAACTGAAGGCGCTGCACCGCGACCTCGATCTGACCATGATCTATGTGACCCACGACCAGACCGAGGCGCTGACGTTCGCCGATACGGTCGTCGTGATGCATGATGGCCGGGTGGTGCAGAGCGGAACGCCGGCCGACCTGTTCGACCGACCGGCCCATACGTTTGTCGGCTATTTCATCGGCTCGCCCGGCATGAACATCGTGCCCGCCGAGGTCAAGGGACGGCAGGCGCGGATCGACGGCCACACCATTGCGCTCGAACGCAGCTACGACCGCTTGCCGGCGGGCGCCAAGATCGAAATCGGCGTGCGGCCGGAATTTGTCCAGGTCGTCGCCCCTGCTCCCGACCTCCTGGCCGCCAATATCGAGCGCATCGACGATCTCGGCCGCGTTCGCTTTGCCCATGTCCGGGTTGGCGACACCAGATTCTCCGCGAAAGTGCCGCCTGGATTTTCGGTTCCTGGTAACAGCGCTGGCTTGGTGTTCGATCCATCTCGCGTGCACATTTATGCCGACAGTCTCCTGGTCGAGGGTGAGGCTTGATGGACAAGACCGTCAACCAGAAAGCCTGGCTTTTGGTAGCACCGGTGTTTCTGGTGGTCGCGTTCTCCGCGATCCTGCCGTTGATGACGGTGGTGAACTATTCGATGCAGGACACCTTCGGCAACAACCAGTTCTTCTGGAACGGTGTCGGCTGGTTCAAGGAATTGCTCGATCCCTCAAGCGACCTCGGCGAAAGATTTTTCGCCTCGCTCTGGCGGAACCTGTTCTTCTCTTTTGTGATCCTGGCGATCGAAGTGCCGCTCGGCATCGTGGTCGCGCTGTCGATGCCGCGGCAAGGCTGGAGCGTGGCCGCCTGCCTCGTGACCCTGGCATTACCGCTTCTGATTCCCTGGAATGTGGTCGGAACGATCTGGCAGATCTTCGGCCGCCCGGATATCGGCCTGCTCGGCTATACGCTGAACCACATCGGGATCAACTATAATTACGTCTCCAACGAATTCGATGCCTGGGCCACCGTCATCGTGATGGACGTCTGGCACTGGACCAGCCTCGTGGCGCTGTTGTGCTACGCCGGGCTGAAGTCGATTCCGGAAGCCTATTACCAGGCCGCCCAGATCGACGGCGCATCGCGCTGGGCGGTGTTTACCGCGATTCAACTGCCGAAGATGAAACGCGTGCTGCTGATCGCGGTTCTGCTGCGCTTCATGGACAGCTTCATGATCTATACCGAGCCGTTCGTCGTCACCGGCGGCGGACCGGGCAATTCGACCACGTTCATATCGATCGAACTGGTCAAGATCGCGCTTGGGCAGTTCGACCTCGGCAAGGCGGCGGCGCTTTCGCTGGTCTACAACCTGATCATCATCATCGTTTGCTGGGTGTTCTACACCGTGATGACCAACGCCGGCGCCGAACGCCGCCCGGCTAAGGAGGCGGTGTGATGCATTCGATCCCCGGCCGCCGCCTGATCCTGTCGCTGTTTTTGGTGTTTCTGCTGCTGCCGATCTACTGGCTGGTCAATATGAGCCTGAAGACCAATGTCGAGATCGTCTCGACCATGAACCTGTGGCCGCACGATCCGACGCTCGCCAATTACGTCCGCATCTTCACCGACGAGAGCTGGTATTCCGGCTATATCAACTCGCTAAAATATGTCGTCATCAACACCGTGATCTCGATCTCGGTCGCGTTACCCGCGGCCTACGCGTTCTCGCGCTATCGTTTTCTCGGCGACAAGCACCTGTTCTTCTGGCTGTTGTCGAACCGGATGGCGCCGGCCGCGGTCTACGCGCTGCCGTTCTTCAATCTCTATTCCGCGATCGGCCTGTTCGATACGCCGTGGGCGGTGGCCCTGGCGCATTGCATCTTCAATGTCCCGCTCGCGGTGTGGATCCTGGAAGGATTCGTCTCCGGCGTGCCGCGCGAGATCGACGAGACCGCGTTCCTCGACGGCTATTCGTTCCCGCGCTTCTTCATCAAGATCCTGATGCCGCTGATCGCGAGCGGCATCGGCGTCGCGGCCTTCTTCTGCTTCATGTTCTCATGGGTCGAGTTGTTGCTGGCGCGGACGCTGACCTCAGTAGACGCCAAGCCGATCTCGGCCGTGATGACCCGGACCGTCTCGGCCGCCGGCATGGATTGGGGCCTGCTGGCCGCCGCCGGCGTCTTGACCATTATTCCCGGCGCGCTCGTGATCTGGTTTGTCCGCAACTATATCGCGCGCGGTTTTGCGCTCGGCAGGGTGTAGGAGAGCTCATGATCCCGAAAAGTGTGAAGCAGTTTTCGGACCAGATCATGCGCAAGGAGTAGAGCCATGGAAAGCCTCGCATGGATGGCCTGGACGCTGCCAACCGCGATCTTTTTTGTGCTGCTGGCAATGACGCTCGCCGTCATGACCTGGTTGGCCATCGCCTATCCCGAAGCCGAACGGGTCGGAATCCTTCGGATTCCGACCACGCGCGGCGATCGCCTGTTCATTTCGCTGATCATGGCCGCGGTCATTCATCTCGCCTGGATCGGCTTTGTCGGCACCGACACAGTTGCGACGCTGCCGGTCGGAGAAGGAATCGAATTGTCGAGCCTATGGTTCGCCACCGCAATTTCGTTTGTTTCAGCGGCTGCGATCTTCCGCACCGTCTGAAGGAAGCGAAAAAGAGCAGATCCGGGATCAACCTGGACCTGAATTAATTGTCAGTTGCTGCAACGGAGGAAGCATCATGCGACACGTGGAGACAAGGAAGAGTCCTGCAAGGACACGCATCCTGATGATGACAAGCGCGGTGGCGCTGATGGCGGCGTCGGCCGCGATCAACTCACCGGCTTTCGCGGACGAAGCTGCCGCCAAGAAGTGGATCGACAGCGAATTTCAACCGTCGACGCTATCCAAAGACGACCAGATGAAGGAGATGCAGTGGTTCATCAAGGCCGCTGCACCCTACAAGGGGATGGAGATCAACGCGGTCTCCGAAACGCTGACCGTGCACGAATATGAATCCAAGACGCTGGCGAAAGCGTTCGAGGAAATTACCGGCATCAAGGTCAGGCACGACATCATCCAGGAAGGTGACGTCGTTGAAAAGATCCAGACCCAAATGCAATCCGGCAAGAACGTCTACGATGCCTGGATCAACGATTCCGACTTCATCGGAACGCATTTCCGCTACGGTCAGGCTGTCGACCTGACGGAATGGATGGCGGGCGAAGGTAAGGACGTCACCAACCCCGGCCTCGACGTCAATGACTTCATCGGCAAGTCGTTCACGACCGCGCCGAACGGCCATCTCTACCAGTTGCCGGACCAGCAATTCGCGAACCTCTATTGGTTCCGCTACGACTGGTTCTCCAATCCGGACTACAAGGCCAAGTTCAAAGCCAAATATGGCTACGACCTCGGCGTTCCCGTGAACTGGTCGGCATACGAGGACATCGCCGAGTTCTTCACCAACGACATCAAGGAAATCAACGGCGTCCGCATCTACGGCCACATGGATTACGGCAAGAAGGATCCCTCGCTCGGCTGGCGATTCACCGATGCGTGGCTCTCGATGGCCGGCAATGGTGACCGTGGCATTCCCAACGGACTTCCCGTCGACGAATGGGGCATCCGCATGGAAGGCTGCCGCCCCGTAGGCTCGTCGGTCGAGCGCGGCGGCGACGTCAATGGTCCGGCAGCGGTCTACTCGATCGTCAAATATCTCGACTGGATGAAAAAATATGCCCCGCCGCAGGCGCAAGGCATGACCTTCTCCGAATCGGGACCGGTGCCGGCGCAAGGCAATATCGCGCAGCAGATATTCTGGTACACCGCCTTCACCGCCGACATGGTGAAGCCGGGTCTTGCCGTGATGAACGCGGACGGCACGCCGAAGTGGCGTATGGCGCCCTCGCCGCACGGCTCGTACTGGAAGGAAGGAATGAAGCTCGGCTATCAGGACGTCGGCTCGGTGACGCTGTTGAAGTCGACTCCGATCGATCGCCGCAAGGCAGCCTGGCTCTACCAACAGTTCATCGTCTCCAAGACGGTGTCCTTGAAGAAGAGCCATGTCGGCCTCACCTTCATCCGTGAGTCCGATATCTGGGACAAGTCGTTCACCGAACGTGCGCCGAAACTCGGCGGCCTGATCGAGTTCTACCGCTCGCCGGCGCGTGTGCAGTGGACCCCGACCGGCAACAACGTGCCGGATTATCCGAAGCTTGCGCAATTGTGGTGGCAGAACATCGGCGATGCGTCGTCCGGTGCGAAGACGCCGCAAGCCGCGATGGATTCGCTCGCAGCAGCTCAGGACTCGGTGATGGAGCGTCTTGAGAAGTCCGGCGTCCAGGGCGCCTGCGGACCCAAGCTGAACAAGAAGGAGAGCGCGGAATACTGGTTCGCGAAATCCGCCAAGGACGGCAACATCGCGCCCCAGCGCAAGCTGGCGAACGAGAAGCCGAAGGGCGAAACCGTCGACTACGACACGCTGATCAAGTCGTGGCCGGCCTCGCCGCCGAAGCGGGCGTCGCTGAACTGAGGCGCAGGCGTGTCCCGGACGCGATGCGGCGCGCTTGTGGCGCATCGCGGAGCCTGGACCTGAACGTCGCCGAAGAGTAGGCCCCGGATCAGCAGCGCACCGCGCCGCAAAAGGCGCCGCGCTGCGCAGCGTGGGGGAATGCCAACAACCAAGGGCCGGGAGCAATCCCGGCCCTTTTTCGTTTGAGCGGTTGACTTCAAGGCGCGCGACAGGTTCGGATCATCTCGCCCCGCTTGCGGGAAGAGGTCGGCGCAAAGCGCCGGGTGAGGGGGAATCTCCGCGAGTCCAACTCGTGGAAGAGCCCCCCACCCCAACCCTCTCCCCGTGAAGAACGGGGAGAGGGAGAAACTGCGACTTCGGAGTAGACACATGCGCATGATCTTTCGCTGCGATCCGGCATTGGCTGATCATCTGCCGCGACCGGCTTCAGCACGCGGCGGCCTGCCGGACTGGTTGCGCGCGATGCCGGCCAAGGCGCATTCGGACGTCCACGGCCGTGACATCCGCACCGTCAAACAATGCCCACCCTTTGTCGATGCCATGGCCTACGGCGTCTTGATTCCGCTGCCCTGCGACGTCAGCGTCGAGCGAGGTTCGTTTTCGTGGGCCTGGGATATTCCGGAGCCCAAGACATCTGGCCACCCGCGCGCGCCTTTGAGCTTTCATGTGCCCTCGCAGTTCGTTGGCGCGCCGTTTGCGCGGGGCGAACAGGCCGCGATCAAGTTCAACAGCTTCTGGACCATCGAACTCGAACGCGGATGGTCGTTGTTTGCAACCCATCCGGTCAACCGCGACGATCTTCCGTTTCGTCTGATCACGGGCCTGGTGGACGCCGACCTCTTCCACGACGGCGGCATCAATTTTCCGGCAATCTGGACCGAGCCGAATTTTTCCGGCGTGCTGCCGAAAGGCACGCCGGTGGCGCAGGTCTTTGCGGTGCCGCGCACGGCACTCGAACTGGAATTTGCAAGCTTCGATGAGCCGCACCAGCAGGCATATGAGAAGACCCTCGCGCTGGTTCTCGAAAGCCCCAACGTCTACAGGAAGCATTTTCGCGCGCGGCGCGGACGAGCGTGATTGCCGGCCGACAACATCTCTACTTGCTCACCTTCCGCATCACGCTTTCGACATAGACAGATTTAGCGTCGGTATAAGCCTCGCGATCTGTCTGGTATTCAACAGCAAGCCGCTTTTTGAACCGCTCGTAAGTTGCGGATTCGTCGGGGTGAGCGCGCAAATAATCCCTAAATGCCAATCGGTGCCACAGCTCACCAGTTGGCTCGGTGATATGCACCTGATGGGAACGTTTTGAACCAAAGGGCGGCATGCCTTTGACGAAAAACATTCGGTCCTTCTTTAGATTGTCGGCCCAGTAGATGTAGTCGAGTTTTTGAAGCGCTTCGACGAACGTGGCCCGCGCAGCAGCCAACGACCGGACCGCGATCAGGATATCTATGATGGGCTTGGCAGCCAGGCCAGGAATCGCAGTACTTCCGAAATGCTCCAGCCCCACGATCAGCGATGGATCAAGGGCGGCCCGTAAGCGCGCGGCCTCTTCGTTGAACAAGAAAGCCCATCGGGGATCATAATCGACGATCTCGATTTCATCCATGTGAGCTCATTCTTCATCGAGTACGCGGCGAAGTGAAGCCCCGCTGAGCCACAGGCCGCCATGCGATGCCGAAGTCAGCGCCATCGCGATTTGGCCGAAGCTCGAAGGCCGCAAGCGATAGGCTTGTGTGTAAGCGCGCATGGCCTCATCGAGATCGCCTGCTTCCTGAAGCACGACGCCAAGATTGAAGGTTGCTTCTGCATGATCGGGTTTGAGATCGATCGCCTTGCGATAGGCGATAGCCGCACCCGCATCATCGCGCAAATCCTGCCTGACAAGGCCGAGATCGAACCAGACCGACGCCGGCACTTCCGTTTGCGTGGCGCGTTCCAGGAGTTTTGCCGCAAGCGCGATCTCGCCATCCTCCCATGCGAGCCGGCCCAATCTTGCAGCCGCTTCGACGTGACCCGGAACGGCGTCAAGGATCGCATTCCAGGCTTGTCGCGCTTGCGGCCGAAGGCCGGCCTGATCGAGCGTGCGCGCTTTTTCGGCAAACGCCTCGCGTTGCGGCGCAAGCGCGATTGCCTGATCCAGATGCGACAGCGCGCGGTCGAAATCTCCGGCCGCCCTCGCAAGGCGCGCCGCCAGGAGTCGCGCAGACGCATTGTCGGGCCGCTGGACGAGGCTGGTTTCGACGTATCCGCGCGCCGCCTCGGTCTCGCCTGAGGCAAACAGCACGGCTGCCAGCAGATGGCTCAGCATCGACTCGCCCGGTGAGCGGATCAGGCCTTGTTCGCAGAGTACCCTCGCCTCGTCGCGCCGGCCCGCATTGAAGGCTGCGGTTGCGCGGCGAACGATGTCTTCGGAAGACTGGGCCATACGGACAGATTAGAACAAAAGACAAGCCATTGCGAAGCGGCCTTCGGCCCAATAAATCACCGGAGAAAGCGATCGGCCCGCATCGGCAAATAAGGAAGACAGAGCTGTGACTGATATTCTCGAACTCGGCCTCGACACATTCGGCGACGTTACGAACAATGAGGATGGAAAGGCCAAGACCCACGCGCAGGTCATTCGCGACGTGATCGACGAAGCGGTGCTGGCCGACGAAGTCGGTGTCGATTTCATCGGGCTTGGTGAGCATCATCGCGCCGATTTCGCGATCTCTTCGCCGGAAATCATATTGGCCGCGATCGCAGGAAGAACGAGACGTATCCGATTGGGATCTGCCGTGACCGTGCTCAGTTCGGACGATCCGATCCGCGTCTTTCAGCGATTTGCCACGCTCGATGCGGCATCCGATGGCCGTGCCGAGGTCATTCTCGGACGCGGCTCCTTCACCGAGTCTTTCCCACTGTTCGGATACGAGCTCAGCCAATATGAAACGCTGTTCGAGGAGAAGCTCGATCTGTTTGCAGAATTGATCAAACAGCAGCCGATCACCTGGAAGGGTACGACGCGGCCGCCTCTGAGGGATCAGCGCGTGTTTCCGCGAGTTGATTCCGCGCCCTTGAAAACCTGGGTTGGTGTCGGCGGAAGTCCGCAATCGGTGATCCGCGCGGCAAAATACGGGATGCCGCTGATGCTGGCGATCATCGGCGGAGATCCCAACCGCTTCAAACCTTACGTCGACCTTTATCTCCAGGCCCTCGGCCAACTCGGCAAGCCGGTGTTGCCCATTGGCGTCCACTCCCACGGCTATATTTCCAATTCGGACGAACAGGCGCGCGATGAGCTGTGGCCCGACTATAAAGTCATGCGCGACCGTATCGGCGCGGAGCGCGGCTGGCCACCGATGCAACGGGCCGAGTTCGACCGCGAGATCGAGCATGGATCGCTATATGTCGGATCGCCCGAAGCCGTGTCGCGGAAGATCGCAGCGACCGCGAAGGCGCTCGGTCTTTCCAGATTCGACATGAAGTACAGCGCGGGAGCGTTATCCCACGAGCGGATCATGCGCTGCATTTCGCTCTACGGGGAAAAGGTCATTCCTCGTGTACGTGAAATATTGGCCTCGTGAAATATTGGCCTCCTGAAGGACGGCTGCAACGCAGCAAGTCGTTTGACCCGCGGGAGCCATCTCCCGGGAGAAGAGCGCCCTGCGTTTGATCTCCGTCAGATTGTCTGTCAATATTATCGCGACGGCCAAGATCCTCGGCGCTGGCAAAAATGCGGCCGAGGCGAATGGCCCAAGAAATGGTCCAAGAAAATCAGGGGAGTTGCACATGGAGTTAGGATTTATCGGTCTCGGCCAGATGGGCAGCCGCATGGCGATCCGGCTGCTGGACGCCGGCCACAGCCTCACGGTGTTCGACCGTGACGAAGCGGCGATGGCGAAGGTGGTGGCGCGCGGCGCGCGGCGGGCCTCCAGTGCTGCGGAAGTCGCGGCTGCTTCCGAAACCGTGCTGATGAGCCTTCCGACGCCCGACGTCGTCCGCAATGTCGTATTCGGCCCCGACGGGGTCACTGATTCCAATCGCACGACCAAACTGGTTGATCTCTCGACCACCGGTCCAAAGATGGCGATGCAAATCGCCGCCGAGCTGGACAAGGCCGGACGCATCACCTTGCTCGACGCACCGGTCAGCGGAGGCATAGCCGGTGCCGAGAAAGGCACCCTCGCCGTCATGGTCTCCGGCGAAAAAGAGGCCGTTGAGACGCTGCGGCCGGTATTGAGCGTGCTGGGCAAGGTGTTCGTATGCGGCGACAAGCCCGGCATGGGACAAACCCTGAAGCTCGCCAACAACATCATTGCGGTGGCGGCGCTCGCGATCTCTTCGGAAGCGATGGCGATGGGCGCCAAGGCCGGTCTCGATCCTCAGATCATGATCGACACCATCATGGCCTCGAGCGGCGGCAACGTCGCGCTGCGCGATAAATTCCCCAAGGCCGTTCTCACCGGTACCTTCGATTTCGGTTTTGCCACCGGCCTTTCCTACAAGGACGTTCGCCTTTGCGTCGATGAGGCGGAAGCCATGGGCGTGCCGATGGTAGTCGGCGCGGCGGTGCGGCAGCTAATGGCCGTGACCAACGCCACGTTTGGCCCAGACAGCGACTTTACGTCGGTGGCACGGGTGCTGGAGGGATGGGCCGGCGTGAAGATACGCTCGCGACCCAAATAAACCTAAGGCGCGATACCGAACTTATAAAAAACAAAAGTCAGACGGGGGGAAGTTGTGGCGAATAGCGCTGTCGATATTGGCTGGCGGCTCGACCGCTTGAATATTTCACGGTTTCACTGGCGCGTGCTGGCGCTGATTGCGGCCGGCATGTTTTTCGATTCGTTCGACCTCTATCTGGCCAGCGGCGTTCTCGGCGCCCTGGTGCAGTCGGGGGAATCGACCATTTCCCTGAATGCGACATTCATCTCGGCAACTTTTCTCGGCATGATGATCGGAGCCTGGTGCGCCGGGCTGCTCGGCGACCGGTTCGGCCGCAAATTCAGCTACCAGTTCAATCTGATGCTATTCGGCGGAGCATCGCTGGCGGGCGCGTTCTGTCCCTCCATGCCATGGCTGATCGTCGCGCGGTTTTTCATGGGCCTGGGGCTTGGTGCTGAAATCGTGGTCGGCTACGGCACCATCAGCGAGTTCATTCCCGCGCGCCACCGCGGGCGCTTTGCCGCACTGCTCAACCTGATCATCAACAGCAGCTTGTTCCTGGCAACGGTGATCGGCTGGCTCGTGATCCCGAAATTCGGCTGGCGCTGGATGTTTGCGATCGTCTCCGTCGGCGCCTTCGTCGTCTGGTTCCTGCGCCGTTCCTTGCCGGAATCGCCGCGATGGCTGGTTGCCCAAGGCCGCCTCGAAGAAGCCGAGAAAATCGTCAGCCGGGCCGAGGCGGAATCGACCGTCAGCAAGGAAGCGCCGACGACACCACCGGCACCTGCCGCAAGCCGAACCTATACGCTCGGCGATCTCTTTCGTCCGCCGCTATTGGTTCGCACGATCCTGGCCGTCGTCGTGACGGTGTGCCTTCTCACCTTCAATTTTGCCTTTGTGAGCTGGGTTCCGACCTTCCTGGTCAAACAGGGACTTGGCATCTCGAACTCGCTCGGCGTCTCGGCATTGATCTTCGCTGGCGGTCCGCTCGGCTCGCTGATCGGTCTGTTGCTCTGTGAAAAGATTGGCCGGCGATGGGGTATCGTTGCATTTTCGGCGGTCGGCATCGCGGTGAGCGCGGCCTATGTCAGCGTCACCGACGTGACGCTCGTGGTCACCTTCGGCTTCCTGGTGAGTTGCGTGATTTATATCTTGTCGTCGCTGAGCATCGCCTGCTACGTGCCGGAACTGTTCCCGACCGAAGTCCGGTTGCGCGGCAGCGGGATCGCCAACACGGCCGGGCGTGCCGTCAACATCGCCGTCCCCTACGCCATCGCGGCCACGTTCGACGAATTCGGCCTCTATGGCGTACTCGGACTGATCAGCGCCGCGCTATTACTTCAAATGATCATGCTGACAACGATGGGCATCGAGACCAAAGGGCGTTCGCTGGAGGAACTCGCAAGCGCATAAAGCGCTCTAGGTACCCAAAGCAAAGAAGGCCGCAGTCACCTGCGGCCCTCATGTCTACTGTCTCGGCGGATAGCTAATTCGGCTGCTATCCGCTCAATTGCGCGATCACTTCCCTTCTTGCACTTCTTTCAGGGCTTCGCGCGCGTTACGGAACGCGTCGATACCGGAAGGCACGCCGCAATAGACCGCAACCTGCAGGAATATCTCCTTGATCTCTTCGACGGTGAGCCCGTTCTTCAAGGCGCCTTTAACGTGAAGCTTCAGTTCGTGCGGGCGGCCGAGAGCGCCGAGCATGGCCAGATTGATGATGCTGCGCGTACGCCGATCAAGCCCCGGCCGCGTCCACAGCGCGCCCCAGCAGAATTCCGTCGACCATTCCGCCATGGTACGGGTGAATTCGTCCGCGCCCGCGATTGACTTGTTGACGTAGTCTTCGCCGAGCACCTCTTTGCGGACTTTGAGGCCCTTTTCGAACAGTTCGGTCTTGCTCATGATTTCCTTCCTTGGTTGAGCTGATTTTTGCGCATCCGGAAATGTGTCGCCTGAGTATTATTCCCAACGATGCGATTTCCTCGAATTGCTGCCCACAATCCTAGTCCGGGGTGCGACCTACTGTCGACCGCAAATTCTCCCGCTTGACAGATTGACAGACAATCTCAACAGTCGGAACCGATGGCCATGCATAAAAGGCCGCGAAAAGGCGCCTCGAAACAACGGGACGCCATCGGGAGTGAAACCGGCTGGACAGCGCGCGGCCTCGGGCGATGCACCAACATCGCAACCTGAGTGCGGCGACTGGCCGGCCAAACCAGGAGGCCCAAGGCCGCCGATGAGCCAATTCATCGAAAGCTTTCTGCAAGCCATGACCGCCGGGCTGTTGATCGGCGCGGTCTATGGCCTGATGTGCGTCGGGCTCGGGCTGATCTTCGGCGTCATGCGCGTCATCAATTTCGCCCATGGCGATTTCATGATGATCGGCATGTACGCCGCGTTCTATCTGTTCACGCTGGCCGGCGTGCAGACCGTCTTCGGCAATACGATCGGGCCATTCATCTCGATTCTGCTGGCAGGCCCGATCCTTGCGGTGTTCGGCTATGCCATCCACGGCCTGTTGATTTCGCGTGTATCCGGCACCCGAACCGCTTCGCTCGAAGGCGAAGGGCATTATGCGCAACTGATCCTGACGCTCGGGATTGCTCTGATCCTGCAAAATGGCGGACTGATCGTGTTCGGATCGGTGCTCGCTTCGATCCGAACCCCCTTGTCGAGTTCGGCCTGGGAACTCGGCCCGTTCTTCGACATCAGCATTTTCGTCAACAAGGCGCGGGGGATCGACGCCATCGTCGCTTTCGTGACGATGGCATTATTGAGCCTGATGATCACGCGCTCGCGCATCGGAAAGTCATTGCGTGCCGCCGCCGACAATCCGACAGCCGCCACCTACATGGGGATCGATGTCGATCGCGCGCACGGCGTTGCCTTTGCGATCGGCACCGGCGTCACGGCTATCGCCGGCGGCCTGCTCGCCACCAACTATCCGTTCCATCCCTTCGTCGGCCTCGACTACGTGATCGTGATGTATGCCGGCGTCGTGCTCGGCGGCATGGGCAGCATCATCGGCGCGTTCTGGGGCGGCATGACCATCGGCCTCGTGCAGCAAATGTCGACCATCGTACTGCCGACGCAGTTGCAGAATGCCGCGATCTTCGCCGTCTTCCTCCTGATCATCTTTTTCCGTCCGCAAGGTTTCTTCGGGCGGATGGTCGAGAGGACGTAAAGCGATGTCATTCCAGCGCCCGATCGTCGCCGTCGTCGCCTTCGCCGTGATCTATGCCGCGGTCTCGCTGTCAATCACGAATTCCTACTACCAGTTGATTATGACGCTGGTCCTGGTGTGGGCGATCTTCGGCCTCTCCTGGAATCTGCTCAGCGGCTACACCGGGCTGATCTCGTTCGGCCACGCCGCCTTCTTCGGCATCGGCGCCTATACCACCGCGCTCGGCCAGATCTATTTCGACCTGTCGCCCTGGTTCTCGATTCCGATCGCCGCGATGCTCGGCGGCCTTGCCGGACTGCTGGTCGGCTTTCCGACATTCCGCTTGCAGGGGCATTACTTTGCGCTGGCAATGCTCGCCTACCCGCTCGCCATTCTCTATGTCTTTGAATGGCTCGGCTTTCAGGAAGTGACGCTGCCGATCAAGCGCGACAACCCGATCGCCTACATGCAGTTCAGCGATCCCCGGCTCTACACCCTGCTGGCGCTGGCGATGCTGATCGGCACGATCCTGCTGACGCGCGCGGTCGAGCGAAGTCGATTCGGCATGGCGCTGCTGGCGATCAAGCAGAACCAGGCGGCGGCGGAAGCCGCCGGCATCAACACGCTGGCCTGGAAGCTGCGCGCGATCAGCCTTAGCGGCGCGATTGCAGGCGCGATCGGCGCCTTCTATGCGGTGGTGCTGCTGGTGGTCACGCCGCAATCCGTGTTCGGCATGCTGGTTTCTGCGCAGGCGCTGACGGTGGCGATGTTCGGCGGTGTCGGCACGGTCTGGGGACCGGTGATCGGAAGCGTGATCCTGATTCCGCTCGCCGAAACGCTCAACGCGGAAGCGGGAACGCGCTTCCCCGGCATCCAGGGCGTCATCTTCGGGCTCGCGATCATCAGCGTGATCCTGCTCGCACCGGAAGGCCTGTTCTGGAAGGTCCGCGATATCTGGCGCCGGCGTCAACTGTCACAACCGTCATCCGATTCACCCGCTGCACCGGCGACGGCAACGGTGACGCAGTTGCCGGTTCCGGCGCGGCGCGATCGGCCGGCCGCGTCGGAGGACATCATCCTCGAGGTCCGCAATCTGTCGCGCTCCTTCGGCGGCCTCAAGGCGGTCCAGAACGTCTCTTTCAAGCTTCAGCGCAACGAAATTCTCGGCATCATCGGCCCCAACGGCGCCGGCAAGACCACCTTGTTCAACCTGCTGAATGGCTTCCTGCGGCCCGATACCGGCGAAGTCCTGCTGGAGGGCCGCGACGTGTTCGCCCGCAAGCCGCATGAACTTTGCGAAGCCGGCGTGGCGCGGACATTCCAGATCATGCGGCCGTTTCAGCGCATGTCGATCTCGGACAATGTCGTCGTCGGCGCCTATGTTCGGGCCAAAACCGACACCAAGGCGAGAGAGCTGGCCGCCGACGCGATCGCGCGCGTCGGCCTTTCACCAATCGCGGATCGCATCGCCGGCGAACTCTCGACCAAGGAGTTGCGGCTGATGGAACTCGCCCGCGCGCTCGCGGGCCAGCCGAAGATTCTCCTGCTCGACGAAACGCTCGCCGGTCTCGGCCACGATGAGGCCGACGAGGTCGTCGCGGTGATCCAGCGCCTGGCACGGGACAACATCACCATCGCGATCATCGAGCATACGATGCAGGCGATGGTTCGCCTGGTCGACAACTTCCTGGTGCTGGATCACGGCGCGGTGCTGCTCGAGGGCAAGCCCGAAACTGTCACGCGCGACACGCGAGTGATCGAAGCCTATCTCGGCAAAAAATGGGTGGCCCATGCTGCGCATTGAGGGGCTCTCGACCGGCTACTCCGCGCGCCCCGTCCTGAGCGGCGTGTCGATCAATGTCGAGGCCGGCCAGTTTGTCGCGATTGTCGGCCCCAACGGCGCCGGCAAGACCACGCTGTTCAAGACGATCTCCGGAATCCTTAAACCGAGCGCGGGCACCATCGCCTTCGAAGGCCACGATCTCTTGTCGACCCCGCCGTCGCGCCGCCCGCATCTCGGCATCGCCCATGTGCCGGAGGGGCGGCAGGTGTTTCCGTCGCTCACCGTGATGGAAAACCTCGAAATGGGCGCGGTGACCGAAGCCGGACGACGCGACTGGAAAAACAATATCGAGCGCATCTTTGAATGGCTTCCGATCCTGGCCGAACGCCGCGCCCAGTTTGCCGGAACGCTGTCCGGCGGGCAGCAGCAGATGCTCGCGATCGGCCGCGGGCTTGCGTCTTCTCCGAAACTTCTGATGCTGGACGAGCCGTCGATGGGGCTGGCGCCGACCACCGCCGATCTTATTTTCGACCGGCTGATTGAAATTCGCAAACAAACGAAACTGACCATCCTGCTGGTGGAGCAGCGCGTGGCCGAAGCGCTGGAATCGGCGGACCATGGTTATGTGCTGGAAGCCGGTCGCGTGGCGCTCGAAGGCGACAAGCAGACGCTGCGCGCGGATGACCGCGTCCGGCGAGCTTATCTTGGTATGTAGAAATCTTGGAATGCAGAAAAAGACGAGAATTTCGGGAGGATAACCATGAAGAAGACATCGAAGGGTTTGGTGACACGGCGCACGGTGCTCTCGGGCGCTGCCGCGATCGGCCTATCGGGCGTGGCGCGCGCGCAAGCCCCCGCTGAGGTGAAAGTCGGCCTGATCGTGCCGATGTCCGGCATCTACACCCGGCCCGGCCAGGTGATGCGCATGGGCGCCGAAATGGGCATCGAACATATCAACGCCAAAGGCGGCATCAAGTCTTTAGGCGGCGCCAAGCTCAAGCTCGTCGTCATCGATTGCGGCGACACCACCGAAAAAGCCAAGAACGCGGCCCAGCGCATGGTGGCGCAGGAGACCGATCTGGTCGCGGCAACCGGCTCCTATCTCAGCTCCTTTACGCTGGCGACCACTGAAGTCACCGAGCGCGCGCAATTGCCGATGCTGACGCTGTCCTATTCGGACCTGATTACCGACCGCGGCTTCAAGTTCATTTTCCAGACCGCGGCAACCGCGAGCCGCCAGTCTGAGATCGGACTGCCGGAGCTGATGAAACTGTCTGAGGCCGCCGCCGGCAAGCGGCCAAAAACGGTTGCGATGATCATGGACAACACCGCGACGTCGGTGGCAACCGCCAAGGCGCTCAAGGACAAGCTCCTGGCGCAGGAGGGCCTCCAGCTCGTGGTCGATGAAGTCTGGACGCCGCCGCTGTCGGACGCCACGCCGCTGATCCAGAAAGTGCGGTCGGCTCGCCCGGATCTTTTGTTGTTCATGCCCAACGCCATATCCGATGCCAAGCTCGGCCTCGAAAAGATCAACGAGTTCGGCCTCGGCCAAGGCAAGATTCCGACCGTCTCCTTCAGCATCACGATCGCCGAGCCGGACATGCTGCAAAGCGTTACGCCTGAGGCCGTGCAAGGCATCATGACCATCGTGGCCAATTGGGGCTCCAAGGGCCACGAGGACCTCATCGCCGAGTTGAAGGCAAAATACAAAGAGCCGTGGATGACGCAGAACGCGATCTCTACCTATGGCGATATGTGGTTGATGAAGGAGGCACTCGAGAAGGCGGGCAAAGCCGACCGTCTCGCGGTCGCCGACGCCTTCCGCACCATGGATGGGGGACCTGCCAAATACTATCCGGGCGGCGAATTGAAGTTCGACGAAAAAGGCCGGCGCGTCGGCGCGGGCGTCGTGGTCGTGCAATGGCAGAACGGCGTTCCCGTCACGGTGTATCCATCGGACCTCGCGCTGGCGCAGCCGTTCTGGCCCAAAAAAGCCTAATCATAAAATTCGGGAGGGATTCATCATGCAAAAGATCAAGAAAGGCGTTCTGACACGACGTACTTTGCTCGCCGGGACATCAGCGAGTCTTGTTGCGTCCCGTGCCTGGACGCAGTCACCAACTGAAGTCAAAGTCGGATTGCTGGTGCCGATCTCCGGCATGTATGCGCGGCCGGGCACCGTGATGCGCGAGGGCGCCGAAATGGCGGTCGATCACATCAACGCGCAAGGGGGAGTGAAGGCGCTCGGTGGCGCCAAGCTCAAGCTTGTCGTGCTCGATTCCGGCGACAGCACCGAAAAAGCCAAGAGCGCCGCTCAGCGCATGGTGGCGCAGGAACCGGACCTGGTCGCGGCGAGCGCGGCCTATCTGTCGTCGTTCACGCTGGCCGTCACCGAGGTGACCGAACGGGCCAACCTTCCCGTGCTCACCCTCTCCTATTCCGACCTCATCACCGATCGCGGTTTCAAATATGTATTCCAGACCTCCGCCACGGCTGGATCGCAGGCCAAACAAGCGCTGCCGCAAATCATCGCGCTTGCGGAAGGCGCCTCCGGCAAGAAGCCGAAGACGGTCGCGATCGTCACCGACAATACCGGCGCCTCCATCGCTTCCGCCAAATCGATGCGGGAGGGCTTGCTGGCTGCCAACGGTCTGCAACTGGTCATGGACGAAACATTTACGCCGCCGCTCGCGGATGCGACGTCGCTGGTGCAGAAAGTCCGCGCTGCAAAGCCGGATCTGTTGTTCTTCCTGCCAACGGTTATTTCGGACGCCAAGCTCGTGCTGGAAAAGATGAACGAATTCGGCATGGGCCAGGGCAAGGTGCCGACCATCTCCTTTGGCATTGCGATCGCAGAGCCCGACATGTTGCAGACTGTCAGCCCCGAGCTGCTTCAGGGGGTTTTGACCTGCGTCGCAAGCTGGGGCGCCAAGGGTCACGAAGCGTTGATCGCCGAACTGAAGAAACGCTACAACGAACCATGGATGACGCAGAACGCGATTTCCACCTATGGCGACATGTGGGTGATCAAGGACGCGCTGGAAAAGGCCGGAAAAGCCGATCGCGCGGCAGTGGCCGACGCGCTTCGGACGATGGATGCCGGACCCTCGAAATATTATCCGCTCGGCGAGATCAAGTTCGACGATAAAGGCCGCCGGCTTGGTGCCGGCATGACCATCGTTCAATGGCAGTCTGGAGTCCCCGTCACGGTGTTTCCGCCGGAGTTGGCGTTGGCGCAACCCTTGTGGCCGAAGAGCTAGTCTTGGGTTTGCTTCAGAGAGAATGGATGTCGACGTGAGCAGGCAAATGGGCTCTTGTCGCCGTAAATTGCTTAAATGCTGATCTGCCGGTAAATCGTAGGGTGAGACTGGAACAGACCGAAGGCGCCTCGCCAATGGACCGACCCATCGAACTGAAATCCACGCTTCGCATCGAAGACGTCCCGACCGTGAGGGCGATCGTCGCGCGGAAACTGCGTGAGGCCATCATGTCCGGCAATCTGAAGCCGGGACAGCGGCTGGTTGAGCGCGAGCTGTGCGAGATGATGGGCGTCAGCCGGCCTTCGATCCGCGAAGCCCTGCGCTTGCTGGAAGCCGACGGGCTGGTCAACACCGTCCCTCATCGCGGCCCTATGGTCTCAACCATCAGCCTGGAGGAAGCCCGGCAGCTCTATGCCGCCCGTGCTGTGCTGGAAGGATTTGCGGGACGCGAATGCGCCCGCCTGCACGATCCCGCCGTCGTGCGGAAAATCGGAGAAGCCCTTGGCCGGTTGAAAGTGGCCCTTGCCGAGTCCGACATGATCGCAGTCCTCGAGGCCAAGACGGATTTCTACGCCGCGCTGATCGGGGGCTGCCAGAACGCCTTCATCGAGCGCATGTTGAGACCGCTGCATGACCGGATCACGTTGCTGCGCATCACGTCGATGTCGCACCCCAAACGGGTCAACAAGAGCCTGCGTGAGGTCACGGCGATCTGGCGCGCGATCCAGAGCGGTGACGAGGATCTTGCCGAACGCTGCTGCGTTGACCACATCAAGGCCGCAGCGGTCGCGGCCCTCGACATGATCGAGCGGTCCATGGCCAAGGAAAAAGCTTAACCTCAGGACCGAGCGCCCGGACTTGATCCCGGCGCTACCGTCTTTTCCGGACTGGAGATGACCCGTGAAGACTTACCAGCTTTTCATCAACGGCCAGTACGTCGATCCCGCCAACGGCGAGTGGTTCGACTCCATCGATCCCTATCGTGGCCAACCTTGGGCGAAGATTCCGCGCGGATCTGCCGCCGATGCCGACAAGGCGGTCAAAGCCGCCAACGAGGCGATGTGGCGCGGTCCGTGGTCGAAAATGACGGCTTCGGCGCGCGGCAAATTGATGCGCAAGCTTGGCGACCTCGTCGCCGCAAATGCCGAACGTCTCGCCGAAATCGAGGTCCGCGACAACGGCAAGCTGATGGCCGAGATGCTGGGCCAGCTCCGCTACCATGCGGAATGGTGGTGGTATTTCGGCGGGCTCGTCGACAAACTCGAAGGCGGCCTTGTGCCGATCGACAAGCCGGACACTTTTGCCTACACCACGCACGAGCCTGTCGGCGTTGTCGCGGCGCTGACCGCGTGGAACTCGCCGCTTTTGTTCGTCGCCTGGAAATGCGCCGCAGCGTTGGCCGCCGGTTGTGCCGTCATCGTCAAGCCATCGGAATTTACATCCGCCAGCACGCTTGAGTTCGCCGCGCTAACGAAAGAGGCCGGCATTCCCGATGGAATCTTCAACGTGGTGACGGGCTTTGGACCGGAGATCGGCAGCGAATTGATCTCGCATCCCGGCGTCGCCAAGATCACCTTTACAGGATCGGACACGACGGGCGCGAAGGTCTATGAGACCGCCGCGCGCAGTCTCAAGCGGGTTTCGCTCGAACTCGGCGGAAAATCTCCGAACATCGTCTTCGAGGATGCCGATCTCGCCGCAGCCGCGGCCGGCGCCGTCTCCGGAATCTTCGCAGCAACCGGTCAGACCTGCATCGCCGGATCTCGGTTGCTCGTGCAGAACTCGATCAAGGACAAGTTTGTCGAGCGCCTGTTGGAGTTGGCGAAATCCGCCAAGATCGGCGATCCCATGCAATCTGACACCAATATCGGCCCGGTCACGACGCCGGCGCAGTACAAGAAGATTCTTGATTATATCGACATCGCCAAGGCAGAGGGCGCGCGCTGCCTCCTTGGCGGCAAGCCAGCTTCAGGCGACGGCATCGTCGGCGGCCAGTTCGTCGAGCCGACCATTTTTACCGATGTCGACAACACCATGCGGATCGCGCGCGAAGAAGTCTTTGGGCCCGTGCTCTCGATCATCGGTTTCGACGCCGAGGAAGACGCCATTCGTATCGCCAACGACACGATCTACGGCCTTGCGGCCGGCATCTGGACCCGCGATCTCTCGCGCGCCGTGCGCGTTCCGAAGCTGCTGCGCGCCGGAACCGTCTGGGTGAATACCTACCGGGCCATCAGCTACATGATGCCGTTTGGCGGCATGAAGCATTCGGGTCTGGGGCGCGAGAGCGGCATCGACGCCGTGCACGAATATCTGGAAACGAAGAGCGTCTGGATTTCGACCGCGACGGACGTTCCAGCCAACCCGTTTGTCATGCGCTGACGCCTCTACCGCGGGTAACGGACCGGCAAAGGTCCTAACCCGCTTTTTCTGACGCCTCGGCCTTTAGACGACCCTTGCCGCCACACTTCTTGCACGGCGCAGGATAGACCCGTCGACCTGGGACCGGCTGGGCGACCGGAGGAAATCCAGTGCCGTTGCAAGCTTCGCAATCAATCTCTTCTTCAGCTTTCTTTCCACGCATTTTCAAGGTCCTTACTGAAATTTGTTGTTGGCGGGATGCCTTCATTGACTCGTCGTTGCACGTCGTTGCGAAACCAGATCGCGCAACACGTGGCGTTGAATTTTTCCGCTGCCTGTCATCGGTAGTTCGCTGAACCGCTCGATCGACTCCGGCAATTTGTAATCGGCGACCTGATCGCGCAGGAAGGCGACGAACTCGTCGAGCGTGGGGACGCTGTCGCTTTTTGGAACCACGCACAGGCAATTGCGCTCACCGAGACGGGCGTCCGGCATGCCGATCATCGCCGCATGCATCACGGCGGGATGGGTGTAGAGAATTTCCTCGACCTCGCGCGGGAAGAACTTCTTGCCGCCGCGGTTGATGATCTCCTTGCTGCGGCCGGTGATCTGCACATTGCCGTCGGCATCGACCACCCGGCCGAGATCGCCGGTGCGGAACCAGCCTTCTTTGTTGAAGGCGATCGCATTGGCATTCGGATTGTTGTGATAGCCGAGATGAATCGAGGGACCGCGCGACATCAGTTCGCCGATCTCGCCGACCGGCACGTCGCCTCCTTCGGCATCGACGATGCGCAGCTCCATCGCGTGAACCGGCCGTCCGATGGTGCCGTTGACCTTCTGCGGATCGTCGGTAAAGCGGGTATAGGTCTGGAAGCCGGCCTCCAGCATGCCGTAGAGTTCAATCAGATGGCCCTTCATCCGCTTCTGATACTCGCGGATGGTCTCGACCGCCGCCGAGGCTCCGCCGGTGATGACGACACGCAAAGACGATACGTCGAACGTCTCCGCGCCAGGCGCATTCAACAGGCCAACGAGGCCTGCCGGCGCGGTCGGGATATAACTGACGCGCTCATTCTGGATCAGCTCCAGCGCCGCACGGGGACTGAAGCGCTCCATCAGCACCAGCGTCCCGCCGGCAAGGATGCTCTGCAACAGCGTAATATAGCCCCAGTTCAAACCGAGCGGCAGAAACGCCAGGAACACCTCGCGCTCGGTCACTTCCATGTCGTGATTGAGCAGCTCGACCGCATAAAGCGTGGTGTTGAAACTATGCAGCGCGCACTTCGGATCGCCCGTCGTGCCCGACGTGAAGCACATCCGGCACACTTCATTGGGATCCATGTGCACTTTGTCGGTGGCGGCGATCGGCGCGGCAGCCCCAACGCCCGCATCGAAATCGTGCATGCCATCGACCGCGCCGCCGACGACGATCAGCCGCTTGATCTCAGGATTGTCCCGCTGCAGGCCGCGCGCCATGCCGGCGTAATCGAAATCCTTCCATTCCTTCGGGAAAACATAGGCGGAGCTGCCGGAGAACTTCAGCATGTAGCTGAGCTCGCGGGCGCGGAAATCCGGATTGACCTTGTTGGCGATCGCGCCCAGCAGTTCAAGCGCAATGAACGCGACCGCAAATTCGATTCGGTTGGGAAGCTGGATCGTGACGACATCGCCACGGTCTATGCCGATGGAACGATAAAATTGCGCGGCTCGTTCGATCCGGTCCCTGAGTGCGCCGTAGCTGATGGAACCCCGCTGATCCCTGATGGCCACGCGGCCCGGATGCTTGGCGGCCTGCTCGGAGAGGATGTCGAAGACGGTCTTCTGCATCCAGAGTTTTTCGCGCGTATACTTCTCGGCGAGTTCGGCAGGCATCATATTGACGTAAGTCATGACTTCCTCCCTCAACGCACGGCGCGGAAAAGACCACCGTCGACCGGGATGACGGTGCCGGTGATGTAGCTGCCGCGCGGCGACACCAGGAGAGCGACGAGGCTCGCGATATCGCTCACCGTTCCGATGCGCCCCAGCGGCACTTCCTGCTCGAGTTCGCTGCGCATCTGCTCGGCCGGCTTCTCGCTCGCCGAGAACACCTTCTCCAGGCGCTGGGTGTCAATATAACCGGGACAGATGGTGTTGACGTTGATGCCGAAGCGCGCCGTCTCGAGCGCCAGCGTCTTGGCGTAGCCGATCACCGCGCCCCAGCTCGCTACGGAGAGGCCGAAGCGCGGGATCGGCTGAATGGCCGAGATGGCCGTAATATTGAGGATGCTGCCGCCGGTCTTTTGCATATGCGGCAGCACGCCGCGGCACATGCGCGCCACATACATGAAGTTCTGCTCCATCGCCTTCTGCCAGGCGGCATCATCGAACGTCGCGATATCTCCGAGCGGCGGCGCGCCGTCGTTGTTGACCAGGATATCGATGCGGCCGCACGCCTCGCTGACCGTATTGACGACGCGTTCGCAATCCGCCGCCTGACGGCAATCCGCCTGCACGGGGAGGATTTCCGCACCGGTCTCGGCCGCCATCTTTTCCGCAGCGGCACGTAGATCCTTTTCCCGACGTGCGGTGATGGCGACACGGGCGCCTTCGGCAGCGAGAACATGCGCGATGCCGTAACCGATGCCCTGGCTCGCACCGCCGACGATGGCGCACTTGCCTTTGAGATCGAGGTTCATGTCTTCAGGCTTTCGAAAAAGGCTTGCGCGTTCCGGTGAAAGATCCCCTCCAGCACCTCATCGGGATAGCCTTGCGCTTTCCAGTCGCCGACCAGCCGCTCGTAACTGAGCAAGGGATAATCGGCGCCGAACATGATGCGGTGCTTGAGCCGGCGCGGAATCTCGTGGCGCAGATCGGCGGTGTGATATTTCGGCGACCAGCCGTGCAGCTCGTACCAGATGTTGCGCTTGTGCATGAGAACGGCGATCGTTTCCGCCTGCCACGGCCATCCCGGCCGCGCGGCGACGATCTTCATCTCGGGATAGGTCGCCGCGACGCGGTCGAGGTGGCGCGGATGACAGTCATCGAGGATGACGCCGGCGCCGCCGGGCAGACCCGCCCCAAGCCCGGTGGTGCCGACGAAGATCAGCACCGGGATATTGGCCTCGATGCAGAGCTTGTAAAACGGCGCATATAGCGGATCGCTGGCCGGCGGGCTCAGCGACGCCGAGACGCCATAGCCGAGAAAGCCGATGCGCTTGTCGATGCAACGGCGCAGCTCGCGCAATCCTGCCTCGCCGGAACGCGGATCGATATGGATCCAGTGCCCGAGAATGACGTCGCGATGCGCGGCTTCGGTCTCGAAAGCATAATCGTGCAGCGCGCGGGCCTCGTCCATCGGCAGGAATTTCGAGAAGCCGAAATCGAGAATGGCCTGCACGCCGGAGTCGCGGAAATACTGCGCCATCTCGGCTTCGGAATGGTAATTGACCTGCGAATTCCAGGTCGCCTTTTGTTGTTCCCGCTCGGCCGGAGTTTGCAGGGGGTATCCGCGCTTGGTGCCCCAATGCGAATGCACGTCGATGATTTTCATGCGTGAGCAACTCCGAGATAGGAACGTTGAATGCGATCGTCGGCGAGAAGCAGGCTGCTTTCGCCTTCGGCGGCGATGCGGCCGTTTTCCAGCACATAACAATAATGCACGACGCGCAGCACCTTGCGCGCGTTCTGCTCGGCGATGAAGACGGTCGTGCCGGCGGCATTGATCCGTTTGATGACGTCGAGGATGAGGTCGAACGCTTTGGGCGCGAGCCCAAGCGACGGCTCGTCCATCAACAGGCAACGCGGCCCCGACATCAGCGCGCGCCCGACGGCCAGCATCTGCTGTTCGCCGCCGGAGAGGAGCGCTGCCGCCTGCCGCTCGCGTTCGCGCAGGATCGGAAACAGCGAGAACACCTCCTGCATCCGCGCTTTTTCGTCCAGTCCCGCCACCAGATAAGCGCCCATTTCGAGATTCTCGCGCACGCTCATCTCGCCGAACAGATGCCTTCCTTGCGGCACCTGAATGAGACCGCGTGCGACGAGGTCGGCGGAAGACAGACTTGTGACGTCGTTGCCGGCAAATTCGATGCGGCCGCCCTGCATCGTGGCAAGTCCAGACACCGCGCGCATCAGAGTGGTCTTGCCGGCGCCATTGGCGCCGAGCAGGCCGACGATCCGCCCCGTTGCAATTTCGAGGTTGATGTCGCGCACCACAGGAACGCGGCCATAGCCGGCACAGAATCCGGTGAGACGCAAACTCATGCGGCGTCTCCCAGATAGGCTTCGATCACGGCCGTATTGGCCTGCATCTCCGCGGGCGTTCCGCTCGCCAGCCATCGTCCCTGATTGAGCACCGTGACGCGCTCGGCCAGGTTCATCAGCACGTGCATGTTGTGTTCGACCACAACTAATGTAATGCCGTGTTCGCGGGCAAGCATGCGCATGGTCGTCACAGCCGCTTCCGCTTCCGCCTCGCTCATGCCGGAGATGGGCTCGTCGAGCAAAAGCAGCTTCGGTTCGGCGGCAAGCGCGCGCGCAATGTCGACGCGTTTCTGAATGCCGAAGGGCAACAGCCCTGCCCGCGTGTCGGCATAGACCGTGAGATCGAAGGCCTCTAACAGCAGGCGCGTTTGCTCGCGCGTCTGGCGCTCGGATTGACCGGCTTTTCCCAATCGAAGCGCGGCGGCCAACAGGCCATAGGATTGATGCCGGTAGAATCCGGTCAGGACATTATCGAAGACGCTTCGATCGCCGAATAACTCCACATGCTGGAAGGTGCGGCCAAGCCCAACCGACGAAATCAGATGCGGCGCGACGCCGGCAATTTCTCTATCCGCAAACCGGATCGATCCCGAATGCGCGGCGACCATGCCGGTGACGGCATTGATCAGCGACGTCTTGCCCGCACCATTGGGCCCAATGATGCCGTGGATTTCGCCGGAGTTAATCACGAGCGAGACATCGGTGACGGCGGCAACGCCGCCGAAGCGGACCGAGAGTGCGTTGATTTCAAGAAGCGCCATAGACGGGCTCCTTGGCAGGTGGCTTGGCGGGCGGAGGTTCGGCAAGCGGTTTGGCGGGCCGCAACAGCTCCAGTCTGGCTGCGAGACCAACCAGTCCTTTCGGCAGGAACAACAGCGTGCCGAGCAGGATGAGGCCGTAGATCAACTCGCCGTATTCCTGAACGCCGCGCAGCGCTTCGGGCAACGCGGTCAGCGCGACAGCGCCGACGATCGAACCCGCGATCGAGCCCAGCCCGCCCACGACGATGAAGGTGATGTGCTGGATCGACGCCAGGATGCCGAACTCGGGCGGATCGATGAAGCCGACGACGCTGGCGAGCAGGCCGCCGGCGAAACCCGCAAAGGCGGCATTGAGCGAAAACGCAATCACCTTGACGCGAGCCACGGGAATACCGAGCGCTTGCGCCGCAAACGGACTCTGCCGCACGGCATCGAAGGCGCGGCCATAGCGCGAACGCTGAACGTTATAGCCCACCACGACGGCAGCCGTCGTAAGCACAAACACAAAGAAATAGAGCGCGCCGTTGGACTGCAATGTGAGGCCGAAGATATCCGGCTTCGGCACCTTGAGCCCGCGAATGCCGCCGGTGTAGTCGGGAAACTCCTCGATGACGATGCCGACAAGCTCAAGGAAACCGAGCGTCGTCAGCGCGAGGTATAGCCCTGAAAGCCGTCGCGCCGGATAGCCGAGCGCCGCCCCCAACAAAGCGGAAACGACAACGCTTGCGGGCAGCGCGATCAACGTCGGCAACCCGAAATGGGTCGCGCACAGCGCCGTGCAATAGGCGCCGATCCCCATGAAGGACGCATTGCAGAGCGAGATCTGGCCGCAATTGCCGCTGAGGAGGTTGAGGCCGACGGCGACGATGACGTTGATCATCGCGAGTTCGACGAGATACAAATAGTAACTGGTCGCGACCAGCGGCAACGCCGCAAGAAACGCAAGGCCAACGAGGATCAATAGAACACGCCCGCGCACCGCTACACCCGTCGTACGCTGGAGGCGCCGGCAAGCCCCTGCGGGCGCAGCAACAACAGCAGAATGAGCACGCCGAACGGCACCAGGTTCTTGAAGGTCGCGCCAAAGAATGCGCCGGCATAGGTCTCGAGCAGACCGAGCAACAACCCGCCGACGACCGCGCCGCCGAGGCTGGAAAAGCCGCCGATCACCGCTGCGACCAGACCTTTAAGAATGAGATGGCCGATCTCGGGATTGATTCCGATCACCGGCGCCAACAACAGGCCGACGAAGGCGCCGAGCATAGTCGAGAGCGCCCAGGCGGCGGAGAATACCGAGCCGATGCGGATTCCCATCAGCTTGGCCGCGATCGGATCGAGCGCGGTGGCCCGCATGGCCTTGCCGAATTTGCTGTAGCCAAAGAACAGAAACAGCGCGGCGACCACCACGACGGTGCTGAGGATGAACACTAAATAGGCCGGATTGAGCCGCAGCGCGCCGAGCGCCAGAGGCGGTCCGACAAAGGGCGCGTCGATCGAAAACGTGTTGTCCTGCCAATGCAAGCGGATCGCAGCCTTGATGATGAACCCGATCGCAAAGGTGACGATGACCAGCGTGAACTCCGACTGATTTGCAATGGGGCGGATCAACAATCGCTCGGTCGCCATGCCGAACATCGCGGCGCCGACCAGAACAAGCGGCACCACCGCCAGATAAGGCAGACCGAGGCCGGAGAGGATCAGAGCCAGATAAGCACCGAAGGTGACGATCTCGCCTTGCGCGAAATTGACGATGCCGCTTGCCTTGAACGGCAGCACCAGCGCAAGACCCACCAGCGCGTAGATGCTGCCGATGCTTAAGCCCGACAAAGCAAGCTGGAGGATGATCCGCCAGGTCATGACGCCGTTCTCGTTCGCACCATTACCTCACTGGTAGCGCTTGAGAATGTCGCTCTCGCGTTTGCCCTCGAAAGCGACCGGTTCCCATTCTCCATTCTTCACCTGCATCGCCTGCAAGCGCAGATTGCCGATGTGATGCTTCTTGGTGAAGGTGAGCGGCGAGGCGATCGCGCCGGCGCGGTAATCATGCGTGGCTTCGAGCGTGTCGATCAGCCTGTCGGTCGTGAGATCCTTGCCGGCGCGCTTGAGCGCATCCGACACCGCGTACATGTCGGAATAGGAGAGGACGTCAAAGACGTTTGGACGCCCGGCCGGCAGGTTGGGATATTCCTGCTTCCATTTCGCCACCCAGGATTTCATTTCCGGATTCGACGATGACGGCAATAGCGGGAGCAGCGCAAAGCCGCTCGCGCCTTCCGCCGCCTGTTTGGCGACATTCAGAAGGCTCTGATCGACCATGGTGGTGCCAAGAAAGAACGAGGCGTTGATTCCCAGTTCCTTTGCCTGACGCATGGCGATCGCAGCTTCCGCCGGATTGCCGAAGATTGCGATCACTTGCGGATCGGCGCCCTGAATATCAAGGAGCTGCGGGGTGAAATCCTTGTCGCCGATATTGAATTCGGCGCGCTTGACCGGAGCGGTCTGGTACCAGTTCTTCAGTTGCGCGGTGAGCGCGTCGCCCTCGTTCTTCGGATATTCCTCGCGGCCATTGAGAATCGCGATCTTCGTCGCCTTCAGATAATCGTGCAAATATTCGGCGTAGAGCTCGCCGTAGCGCGGCACTTCGGTGGTGCCGCCGCGGAACAGATTACGCGCGAACGGCCAGGTGACCCCGGGCGCCGACGCAAAGGACACGTACATTACGCGGCCGTTCTCGCGCACGAAATCGATCGCGCCCAACGTGCCGTTACTGCCGGCGACGCAGAAGATCATGAACACATGATCCTGATCGATGAGCTTCTTCACCGCCGCAAGCGCCTTGGTCGGCGAATGTCCGTCATCCTCGAAGATCATCGAGAGCTTGCGTCCGTTGATGCCGCCGGCCGCATTGATTTCCTTGATCGCGAGGTTGGCGCCGTCACGGCCGGCAAGACCGATATAGGCGGCGGGACCGGTGATCGGACCGAAGGCGCCGATCGTGATGCTGTCCGGCGTCATGCCGGGTTCGTCGGCACGTGCCTGAGTGGAGAACGCGCCAAAGGACACGCCAAAGAACCCGCCGAGCACGACGGCCGCCCAAAGCGCGCCACGAAGCCCCTTCCCAAACATCAGAACCTCCCCTATATTTTCTTCTGACTGAGCGCTCAGTCAAGTCCAGACAACCTTGAATGTCAATGCGACATTCCTTCCCCCTCAAGCGCAAAAGGCACGATCAAGGCCGCAAAAAGAGCCAACAAAGAGAACGGCTAAGCCATGAAAGCAGCAACCCTTCGCACCACCGCCCTCCGCTCGGTCGGAACCAACACCAAGGACCCCGATCTCATTCGCGATCGGCGCGAGCAGCTGATTCGCGCCGCACTCGCGGTGTTTCAGGAGAAAGGCTTTCATGCCGCGACGGTGCGCGACATCGGCCGCGTGGCCGGCCTCACCCAGGGCACGATCTACAATTACGTGCGCTCGAAGGAAGACATCCTGTTCCTGGTCTGCGACCGCGTGATTGCCGAATACATTTCCAGCATGGAAGAAGCCGTGGCGGCGGCCGGCGATCCGGCCGCGCGGCTACGCGCAGCCCTGCGCGGGGTGACGCGGGTGATGATCGACCAGAGCAGCGCGATCCTGCTGGTTTATCACGAGACCCATAATCTCGACCGCCGCTCGCTGCGAAGCCTGCTGGCGCGCGTCCAAGGCTGGATCAGACGGTTCGAGGAGTTGATCGTCGACGCCCTCGGCCCGGATCACCTTCCGAAGACGAAGCGGGGCCTGTTGACCAATATCGTGACGTTCCTGCCGACGCTCATCGCGCTGCGCGGCTGGTCGCTGCCGAAGGACCTTACCCACGATCAATATACCGACTGGCTCGTCGAATTCATGATGCGCGGGCTCGGTTTGGATAAACCAGGCGGCACTGTGTAGTCGTCGCCGCGATCACGATTCAGAGCCCGGCGAATAGCGTGGCCTGACGCGTCCCTGGGCCCTCTCACATCTCGACGACGATGTAATCCTCCTCGACATGCACGGGCACGGTCTCCGCGACGTAAGGGCCTTCGACGAGTTCGGCGCCGTGCGCCGTCTCGACCGGATAAGACCGCGCTTTCACCTTGTCGGGAGAGCAGTACGACTTGCCGGTGCGAATATCGAATTCCCATCCGTGCCACGGACAACGAATGATCTCGCCCCGGCGGCTGTAGCTGTAATGGCCCGCGGAAGTGGATTCCACAAGACCGGTCACCGCGCCCTCGCACAGGCTTCCGCCCTGATGCGGACAGCGATTGAACATCCCGTAAAAATCGCCGTTGAGATTGAAGATCGCAATCGGACGGCCTTTGATCGTAAAGAGCTTGCGCGATCCCGGCGGAATCTCGCGTGTCGGGGCCACGACGTGGCGGCTCATGCTTTCACTCCGTACACGGCCAATGCATTCTCGCGGAAAAACAACCGGCGCTGCTCTTCGCTGATCGGCAACGGCATCGCCAGCGACGGATCGTCGAAATCCCAGTGCGGGTAGTCGGTCGCGAACAACAGCCGGTCCCATCCCATCCAGCCGATCGTATCGAGCACGTGGCTTCGCGGCTCCGGCTCCTCCATCGGCTGCGTCGTCCACCAGACGTGTTCCCTCAGATATTCGCTCGGTGGCCGCTTGAGATGCGGCGTCTCGGCGCGCAGCGCCTTCCACGTCTTGTCGAGCCGCCACGCAAAGGCGGGAGCCCAGGCAAACCCCGCCTCGACCATCACGATCTTCAGTTTCGGAAACCGCTCGAACACGCCCTCGATCACGATGCTCGCTAATCCCGCCTGGCAGCTTTGGGCGTGACCAGCCATTTCCTCGATGTAATGGCTCGGCCAGCCGGTGCTGGTGATCGGGCCGCCGCCATAACCGAAGGCATGGACCGCCACGGGAAGCCCGGCCTCGGCCGCGGCCTGATAGATCGGCCAGTAACGGCGGTTGCCCAAGGGCTCGCCGGTGCGCGACAACACCAGCACCTGAACGAAATCCTTGTGGCCGGCCCATTTGCGAATTTCGGCCGCGGAAACATCCGCGGACTCATAAGGCACCACGACGGAAGCCTTGAGACGGCTATCCTTCGAGGTCCATTCCGCGACCTGCCACTCGTTCGTCGCAGCACAAAGCGCCGCGCAAAGCTCGGGATTTGCGACGCCCTGCCCGCTCTGGAGCGGATTGAGGACGCCGAAGATAACGTTGTTCGGATCGAGATGCTGAGCCTGCATGAAACTGAAGCTGCTGCCGGCCCTGCCGCCTTCCGGCGGCAACGCATCGCGCCGCGCCGCATCCGGCTGGCCTTTCGGAAAAGCGGGACCCACCTGCATCGCGAGCCGGCGCGGACTACCGAATGTCTTGAGATGATCGCGCCAGCGCGCCGACAGCCACGGATCGAACGCGTTCGGTGAACTGCGTACGGGGTGGATATCGCAGTCGGCGATGGCGAGACGGGGGCTCGTCCGCTTGGCTGCTTCGGGTTTGACGTTGACGTTCATGTCACAGTCTCCAGAAGTCGCGCATAGGTCGCGCGCGGATTATCGACCATCATCTTCCGGACCAGGGATTTCGGCAACCCTTGCGGAAGCACTTCCATGCCCTCGAACTGACCATGTGGATAGTCGGTCGAGAACAGCAATATCTCGTCCGACTGCATGTGCTCGATGATCCTTTCCAGGCTGGCCGCATCGGGCGGCGCGTCGGTCGGTTGCAACGACAGACGGACATTGGTCTTGACGATTTCCATCGGCGAACGATCGACCCAGGGAATCTCCATTCGCAGGCCGTGCCAGTATTTCGACAGCCGCCACAGATGCGCCGGCAGCCAGGTCCAGCCGGATTCGAGCAGCACGACTTTCAATTTCGGATAGCTCGAAAACACGCCTTCACAGATCAGGCTCGTCAGTTGGGTCTGAAACGCCTGCGCCTGCGCCGCATAGTCCTCGGTGTAATAGCTCGGCCATCCGACCGCCGTCGGCGGATTGTGGTAATTGCTGCCGGCGTGAATGCCGATGGCAAGACCGTGGCGTTCGGCGGCGGCATAGATCGGCCAGTAAAAGCGCTTGCCGAGCGGATGATCGCCGCTTGCCAGCAACAGCACCTGCACGAAGCGCGGATTTTTCGCACAGCGCTCGATTTCGTCGACCGCCATTTCCACGTTCTGTGTCTGCACCACGATGCTGCCGCGCAGGCGAGGCTCGCGATCGAGCCATTCTTTCGCGATCCAGTCATTCACGGCGCTCGCAAACGCCGAGCCCATGTCTTCGCTGAATAGAAGCTGCGCGCCGTAGAGGCAATTGCAGATCGCGATCGACGTCTTGAACGGATCGAGACATTCGGTCCGCATCTGCTCCAGCGTCCCAGCGGGCTTACCCTTGGCAGGCCGCCAATCGGCGCGCGCCGTGATCGGCGAGTTCGCGGGATAGCTGATCGACACCAGCTCATCGAGGCCGCGTGTCTTCACCATGTCCTGCCAGTGCTCGCTCATATAGGGCACCAGCGCCTCGAGGCTCGGCACCGAGGGGTGAACATCGCAATCGATTGCGCCTGCTTCGATCATTTCGGTCTGTTCCTTGTCATCGCTTTCAGACTTACGTTCAAATCCTGCGTTCTATTCACCGGCCACCGCATGGACGCCGTCGGCCGCAATTTCGTCGGTCCTTGCCGGCAAGCGCACGGCCAGGATCAGCGCGCCGCCGATCAGGCCGAACAGCGCCAGGACCGAAAAGGCCAGTGAAAAGTCACCGGTCCTCGCCTTCATCCAGCCGACCAGCATCGGCCCGAAAAATCCACCGAAGAGATTGGCGATCCCGCCGCTGAAGGCGATGGCCGCGATCGCCTGCGTGCGCGGCAGGATCGCCGTATACATCACCGTGATCAGCGGCAGCGTCATGAACAGGAAGAAGCCGCTCAGCGTGAAAAACAGCATCAAGACCCAGAAGGATTGCGATCCCAAATGCGCGCTGACATAAAGCAGCACCGCCAGCGCCATCAGCGGAATGGCGCCATGCAAGCGCCGTTCATGCATTCGATCTGAACTAAGGCCCACGGCCGCGATGCCGATGGCGCTCGCCAGATACGGTAGCGCGCTCAGGAGACCGACCAGCCCGATCGGCAATGCGCTGGCGTCCTTGATCGCGGTCGGCAGCCACAGCGTGAAGCCGTACTCGACTATGTTGTTGAAGGTTTTGGCGACCAGCAGCAGCCACACGCCGGGATGAACGATCATTCCCCACCAGTCGATGGCGCCCACCGTCGCATCGAATTCTGCCTGCTCCGCCGCGAGCCCGCCCAACAGCACATGGCGCTCTTCCGTCGTCAGCCACGTTGCAGACTGTGGCGAATCCGGAATCGTGCGCCACCACACCAGCGCCCAGATCCAGGCCGGCAAGCCTTCGAGCATCAACATGACGTGCCAGTTCGAATAGGTCAGCACCAGACCCGAAAGCGGACCGGCCAGCAGCGCGCCGATCGGAATGCTGATGTTCCAGATGCCGAACGCGCGGCCCCGCTCGCTCTTCAGGAACCATTGCGAAAGAAGTGCCGACACCGATGACCAGATCGGACCCTCGGACAGGCCGAGCAGAACTCGGGTTGCGACCAGCTCGTAGAAATTCGTCGTGAAGCCGCCGGCGATGGCAAAGAAGCCCCAGGCGACAAGGCAAAACAACGTGACTCGCTTGGCGCCAAAGCGGTTGGCGAGCCAGCCGCCCGCGAGGAAACTCACGAGATAACCCCAGAAGAACACGCCGCCGATGAAGCCGGCCTCGGTCGGTGACAGATGAAGATCCTGCGAGATGGCGGGAAGCGCGGTGCCGACGTTGACGCGATCGAGATAGGAGATCGTGTAGACGATGAACACGTTCGGCAGGATGCGCGCCCAGCGCCTGCGATAACCGACCGCCTCGCGATCCGCAGCCGATCGGAACCTCCCGTTCACCTCAGAAACTCCCTTGTCGTCTCTCGCCGCGGTTCGTTCGCCGCTGTTCTTGATCTTCTCGTCTTCTGTCGATCCGCGCGCCTCACGCCTGCGGCGCATACAGCCGGTGCGCATTGCCGAACAGGAAGGCGGCCTGCTCTTCCTTTGCCAGCTTCAGCGGCATCGCGGTCAAGGGATCGTCGTAGTCCCAATGCGGATAGTCGGTTGCAAACAACAGGCGATCGAGCCCGATCCAGTCGATCGTGTCGCGCAGATGAACAGATGGATTGGGCTCTTCCATCGGTTGCGTTGTCATCCAGACGTGATCGCGCAGATATTCGCTCGGCAGACGCTTGAGGTGCGGGGTTTCACTGTGCAGCGAAGAGCGGATCTTATCGAGCCGCCAGGCGAGCGACGGCATCCAGGCAAAGCCGGCCTCGATCAGCACCACCCGCAATTTCGGAATGCGCTCGAATACGCCCTCCAGCACCATGCTGCTGATCAGCGCCTGGCATGACTGCGAGTGGCCGACCATGTCTTCGATGTAATAGGTGGCCCAGCCCGTGCTGCTGGTCGGGTTGCCGCCATTGCCGAAGGCGTGGATGCCGACCGGAAATCCCGCCGCTGCTGCTGCTTCATAGATCGGCCAGTAGCGGCGATTGCCGAGCGGCTCCACGGTGCGCGAGAGCAGCAGCACCTGAACCATATGCGGCGAGCCAGCCCAGCGTTCGATCTCGGCAACCGAGGCGTCGGCGTCTTCGTAAGGCACCACGATCGATGCCTTCAGCCGCGGCTCCGGCGTCGTCCACTCGGCGACCTGCCAGTCGTTGATGGCGCGGCACAACGCTGCACTGAGATCGAGATTCGGCATGCCGCCCGGATGCGGGCGGATCATCGTCAGCACGCCAAGCTGGATGCCGTTCGCGTCGAGATGGTGGCTGCGCATGAAATCGAGATTGCTGCCCGGGCGGCCACCGCCCGGGGGCCACGCGTCGCGCCGCGAGGCGTCGGGCTGGCCCTTTGGATATTGCGGCCCCCTGCTGTTGCCCTGCCGGCTGTGATTGCCGAACAGGTCGATATGATCGCGCCAGCGCTTTTCCAGATACGGGTAAAGCAGCTTGAAATCGCGCGGGCTGTGGTGGATGTCGCAATCGGCGATGGCCAGTCGGCTGGCGGAGGCGGCGCCGGCGGCCGGATTCGGCACTTGCAGGTTCATCGGCTCCTCCCTTTGCGGTTTGGTCCCGCAGCCTGGTCCGCGACTTATCGGCACGTTACCAGACCTAGTATTGGAGTGTGGCTGTTCTGCAAGGAACAGTCACCATGAAACGCGATCAGTACAGCGCTTTCGCCGGTTCCGCTCCCGCAGGGAGCGCGGCCTCGGGCGCCAGATCCGCCGCGGTAATGGGGGCTTTGAGCATGAAATACAGCGCCATGGCGCCGATCAGGGACATGCCCGCGCCGATCGCAAAGGCGATGACAAACGAACCCGTGACGTCGACAACATAGCCGGTCACGACAGGCGAGACGGTTCCGCCGAGATAGCCACCGAAATTCATCAGGCCGGCGATTGAGGTGCAATAGGATTGCGGCGCGGTGACCGTGGTCAACGCCCATTTCCCGGCAATGCCGGCGCTGAGAAAAAACTGCGCCAGCGACATCAACAACACCGCTTCGGTCGCGTTGGAGGCGGTCGTCGTCAGTCCGGTAAACAGGCCGCAGATCAGCAGGCCACCGACACAAGGCAGCTTGCGGCTATCCATCAGATTGACACCGAGGCGCACCAACTTGTCGGAGAACCAGCCGCCAAGGAGACAACCGGCAACGCCGGCGATCAAAGGGATCGAGGCGAGGATGCCGGTTTTCGCGATGCTGACATGCTGCTGCATTTCGAGATAAGCGGGGATCCAGGTCTGATACATCCAGATCGAATAGCCGCCACAGAATGCCAGCACGATCATGGCCCAGCTGGTGCGGAATGTGAACAGCTTCGCCCATTGCTCGCCGCGCACCGGCGTCACCGCGGCGCGATTTTCCGCGAGGTAAGCGTTGTCGTCCGGTTCGAGGACAGTGCTGTGCGGATTGCGATAAAGCATGAACCACACCACCGCGCCGAGCAGGCCGACCACGCCCATGGTCACGAACATCGTCCGCCAGCCAAAGGCGAGCATCAGCGCGGTCAATAACGGCGGCGCGATCGCCGGGCCAATATTGCCGCCGGCGTTGTAAAGGCCGGTCGGCATGCCGCGGTCGCGCACCCGAAACCAGTCGCTGGTGACGCGGACGCCGGCGGGATAGGCCGGCGATTCCGTGATGCCGAGCGCAATGCGCGTCCAAAGAAGTTGCGTATAGCCGAACGCAAAGCCGCCCGCGCCTTGCGCGATCGACCACAGGATTAGCGCGCCGCCGACGAGATAGCGCGGACCCAGCCGGTCCAGCATGAAACCAACCGGAATTTGCGCAAACGCATAAGCGAGCGACCAGCCGGACTGCAACGCGCCGATCGCGGTGGCGCTGATGCCGAATTCCTTGCGAATGAGAAGGTTGCCGACGGAGAGCGTCGACCGGTCGATGTAATTGAGCGCGATCACGACCGTGACGAGGGCGACCGCGGTCCACTGGATCGCCCGCAACCGTGCCGACGGCTTCGAACCCGGCAGCTCTGCACCCGCCATGTTTCCTCCGGACCGTCTTGCGCGGCAGATCCAGGACTATCGCCCCGGCCGTTCCGCTGTCTTTTTGATCCCTGAGGCATATTAGGATGGTTTGCCGGTTTGTTCTAACAGCGGCAAGAAGGCGCAAACGCAATCAGTACAGAGCGGCCATGCGCGCCCGCAAAGGCCTAGGCGGTCAATGCCGCCACCGGCGAGCGGATCAAGGAGGCGATTTTTTCGAGCTTTCCGATACGCTCAGCCGTCCAGTCGAACGAAAAATTGAGCGCGATAAAGTTCTTGAACGAGGCCGCGGGCGAGAACATCGGTCCCGGTGCCAGGCTGATATTGTCGAGCAATGCCAGGCGCGAGGCTGCAACCGCATCGAAGCTGTGCGGCCCCCTCACCCAGCACACGAACCCGCCGGAAGGACTGGAGATCGCGCAATCCTTCGGAAACAGTTCCGTCACCAGGCGCAAGCCCTGCTGCATCCGTTTGCTCAAAGTCTCGCGGATGTTGCGCAGCGGACGCTCGTAATAGCCCTTCGAGATGAATTCGGCCGCGGCGCGCTGCAACGGCCCGTCGCCGCCGAAAAGGTTGGTGAAGAACTTCTGCTCCAGCAGCGCGCTGTGATAGCGCTCGCCGATGATCCAGCTGATGCCGTAACCGGAAGGCGCCAGCCCCGGAAAACTGGAGAACTGGATGACATAGCCGTCGGTGTCGAAGGTCTTCAGGCTCGGCGTGAATTCGCTGGCGTAAGAGAGATTGCCGAACATGTCGTTTTCGATGATCGGGATCTGGCGCTGGCTCGCGATCTGCACCACCCGGCGCATGGTGTCTTCGCTATAGGTGACGCCGGTCGGATAATGATTGACCGGCATCAACAGACAGGCCGCGACCTGGTTCTTGGCCAGCAGGTGCGCGAACTGATCGGGATCGATGCCGTTCTTGGGATGGGAGTAGATTTCCAGGGCCAGCAGATGGCGGCGCCGCAAAGCATCGAGAATGGGAAAGAACGTCGGCGTCTCGACCAGAACCGTATCGCCCGGCCGGGTGAGCGCGCCGACGCAGATGTCGAGGCCTTGCAGTCCGCCGCCGGTGACCAGCGCGTCGCTTTGCCGCACGATCACGCCGCGCTGGGCCATGCGCTTGGCGATAATCTCCCGCAGCAGCGGATCGCCTTCCGGCGCGTCGGTTTCCGAGGCGCGCTCCGGATCGCGCAGCAGCACCTGTCGCAGCGTCTGATTGATCCGCCGCCGTGGAAAGATATCGCCGCTCGGGTACACGGCGCCAAAGGCTTCGACGTCCCGGCTGTGCCAGGCCGACATCACCTTGAAATTCAGGCTGTCGATCAAGATCGGCGCGTCCGAAAGACCCGGCCTCGACGACGGCGTATCGGCAAAATTTCGCGCCTGGGGCGCGCGGGCCGCGACGAAGAAACCGGCGCGGGGGCGCGCTTCGATGATGCCCTCACTCTCCAGCAGCGCGTAGCCATGATGCACGGTGACCATGCTGAAGCTGGTGGTTTCGCTCAAGGTGCGGACCGACGGCAGCCGCTCGCCAGGCTTCAGCGTTCCCGCCTCGATCCGGCGGCGAATATAGGACACGATCTGTTCGTATCGCCGCATGCCTGTGCCGGCCAATGTGTACTGACTACCTTCGCGATAGACTGTCTCTATCAGGACAGAAACCACAATGGCAAGCAAGGGTCTGCAGCAAGCGGCGCACGAGGCTCCGCGCAGCTTGCGGTTTCAATGTCTGGTGTTTCGAGACCCGATCGATCGGCAAGCGCAGGGGAGAGGAACGAGAGATGCAGCGCTTCGTGGTGGTCGGTGGAGGCGTCGCCGGACATCGGGCCGCGCTCGAACTCGCGCGCCGCGCGCCAACCTCGACCATCGATCTGTTGTCGGAAGAACCCTGCTTGCCTTACGACCGCCCGCCGCTCTCCAAGGAATTGCTTCACGGCAGCAAGACCGCCGAGCAGATCGTTCTCTCCGGCGCGACGAATTATGCGAACAACATCCGCTATCGTGCGGGAACGCGCGTAACTGCGATGGACCGGCAGCGGCAGACCGTCGTCACCGCTGACGGCGCCGAGTTCGGTTACGACCGGCTGTTGCTCGCGACCGGCTCCCGTCCGCGCCGGCTGTCCACGGAATGCGCCAGCGATGCGCCCGTCCACTACTTGCGAACATTGCAGGATGCGGTTGCGCTGGCGCCGCAGCTTAAAGCGAACAGGCGCATCGTCGTAATCGGCGGCGGCTTCATCGGCCTTGAAGTCGCGGCCGCCGCCGCGCGCAAGAATTGCCGCGTCACGGTTCTCGAGACCCAGCCGCGCCTGCTCGCACGCGGGATGCCCGCGGAGGTGAGCGGGTGGATCGAACGCCAGCATCGCGACCAAGGCATCGACATCCTGACCTCGACAGACGTGCAGGCTTTGCGTTGCGACCAGACTGAAATCCTGGTCAGGATCGCGGGAGGGGTCATCGCCGCCGATGTCGTCATCGCGGGCATCGGCGCCGAACCGAATATCGAACTCGCGGCCAACGCGGAGCTCATGACCGATAACGGGCTCGTCGTCGATGCGCAGTGCCGGACCTCCGATCCCCTGATTTTCGCTGCGGGCGAAGTCACGTGTCATCCTGTCATGCACGGCCCATCGCGGCGCGTCGAATCCTGGAAATCATCCGCCGAGCAAGGCGCGATCGCGGCACAGGTCATGACCGGCGCGGATGTCACCTTTGACGAAATCCCCTCGCTCTGGTCCGACCAGTTCGATATAAACATTCAGTCGATCGGGTTTCCGGATCTGGGTGTCGCACATGAGATTCTCGGCGACCCGGCATCGGGCGCATGGACGTTTGTGTCGCTTGGCGAGGATGGGTCCGTCTTCGGAGGCGTCGCGATCAACCGCGGACGGGACGCGTCCGCGCTGCGGCGCGCGATCAAGCAGAGAGCCGGTTCGACATTCATGCAATCCAACAAGGTTGCGTAGAGCGTTTTCAAGCGAAGTGGGCGCCGGTTCGCGGGAAGAAAACGCGTTAAAACAAAAGAGCAGAGCCCGGTTCTGATCTCATCAGAACCGAACAGGCTCGAGACAAGAGATCGTGGAGCTGGCGTGATGGCTGCAAATACGGACGGTTCGCAATGGCGCGCTCTCGCCACGCTCGACGATGTTCCCGCAGGCAAGATGAGCTCCCATGAGGTCGGCGATATAAATATTGCACTTTACAATATCGACGGGACGATCTTTGCGACCGACAACGTCTGCACGCACGCCTACGCTTTGCTGACCGACGGCTGGCTCGACAACAACATCATCGAGTGTCCGCTGCATGGCGGCCAGTTCGACGTCTGCACCGGAAAGGCCGTCTGCTCGCCGGCCGAAGCCGATCTGCGCACCTATCAAGTGCGCGTGGTCGAAGGGCGGATCGAAGTGCTCGTGCCCGATGCCGGCAGCTGAAGCGTCCGGCAAATCACCACGGCGGCGAATCTCCGGTTTTCCGCATCAGGCGTTTCGCAAATCCAGATCCATTCGACGACTAACGATAGTCGCGTTTGAGTAGGTCAAGCTGTAGCGGCGGGCTTTGAATCATAGGATCGGCAGACCGCGCGAACCGAGCCCATTCGTCCGCCTCGTCCAGCCAATATTTTTCATCTTCCCCGGCAACGCAAGCACGCTCTCGGCACATCATCTCGAATGCCTCGAATCGTTTCTTTGCGTCCATGGCCAATCCTCGATGCCCGGATGGAAGCAGTGTAATCGGGAAGTGGCGTGCGCCAACTTACTATTCCTTCATGTCCCCCTGCTGGATATTGCCGGATATTTCGACGAGCGAGATCGCTATAATTCAACACGCGCCCGTGAACATCGTCATCGCGCTACGCGCAGATCATCGATCGAGCAACGGCCAATCAAATCGGCGTATTCCTCGAACGTTCGGCTGACGAAAAGCTTATCTTGTCGCTAGATACGGAGGTCACACATGCCAAAAGCTTTTATCACAGCGACAGTAGCCGGCTTGATGCTGGCGACCATGCTGCCTGCATCGAACGCGGTTGGAATTGGACCTCAAGCGTCTCCGATTCCCGGAGCCACAGCCGGCACGACGACGGGCGTGGGAAACCCAAGCAACGGAGCCGGCAGCGTGGCCGCCGCGGCTGACAGCGCCGCGAACCCCTCGGGCAACACCTTCATCAACACTTCGCCGAGCGGATCGACATTGATGCCAAATACCGGAGGAGCAGCGGGAGGCGGCCGCCGCCGATAGTCGTGCGATCGGTGCTGCCGAATCAATATTCGACCAGCGGAAGCAGCTCGGCCTGTCAAGAATTGACGCGCTCGCTCTACAATGCATGCTGCGCGCAATGTCGCGTTTTGCAAATATCAGACTGGCTCGAATGAGCAGCGGGCAACACTGCCTGATCCGGGACCTCGGATTGGTCAAGGGTGGCAAGGGTCTCCGGCACCACGAGGTGGTTCTGGTGCTGTCGTTGCGAGGGTTGGCCGGATTTGCGATGTCGAGGATCCGGAACGGCAGCCAAGAGTCCACGGCGAAAGGCGAGCCGAAGGTCATTCAACAGACGCTATATTGAATATTGAGGATCAGCGTCCGCCCGGTCCCGCGCCTCACTGACAGTACGAAAGCTCATCTTCCGTCACGACGCGCTCGACCTTGTCGCACTTGATGCGGTACCTCAGACGGCCATCCGCCTCGACCGGCATACACTGAACGACGGTGTAAATCTTCGGCACATCGACATGCACCCGCCCCTGCGGCCCTTGACCGCGATGAAGGACTTCGTCGTTTAGTTGGTAGGCATGTGACATTCTGGGTTCCTTTTTGGAGCCTTGTACACCGAAACGAATTGCGAAGGTTGGAAAAAATCCGCAATTTCGGCCTCAGCGGCCCCAGACCGGTGGCAGGGGCCGGCCGCCGGGGGCGGCCCAGGACCCTCATTTTCCCGGCGGAAAGGCCGCGATCATGTCGAGTTCGATGCGGGCGCCGGGCGTCGACAGCTGGTTAATGCAGATTGTCGTGCTCGCGGGTGTCCACGACCCGAAATACTCCTTGAGCACGGCGACCATTCCGTCCTGGTCGCGAATGTCGGTCAGGTATTTCGTCACCTTGACCACATCGGTCCAGGTCAGCCCCTGATGCTCCAGAATCGTCTTGATCGTCTCCATCGCGCGCCGGGTCTGATCTTCGATCCGGTTCGGATGATCGTGTTCGGAGATGACGTGCGGATGCTTGTGATAGAGCGGCGACGGTGTGGCGCCCGAGATGAACAACAGTCCGCAGGGGCTTTCGACCCGCATCGCCGGCGCATAGGGCATGTCCACCCGCCGTTCCGGCTCGGTCTGGATTTCCTGGATATTCGGGTTGCTGGGCGAAGCCTGAAAAGCGGGTTTCCGGGTCATGATAACTCCAAAACTTTAAACAACAGATGTCGGCGGCACAGCGCCCGACTTCGCAACGCGCGGACGCGGGCGGCCGCCATCGGCAAGGGCTACGATCACCACGATCTCATCGGGCCGGGGCGCATTGGGAACCATGACGCTGAGCGTGTCAATTTGATCGAACGCCCAGACGTCGTCCTTATGCCCTAAGGGAATATCGATCACTGAGCCGACGCCACCGATCTTCACGTTCGACGGAATGATCGCCTGCCCGCCTCCGATGGCGTCGCGCATCGGCTTGCCCATCCGCGGATGCAGGATCGCGGCTGCATGCTCCATATCGCCCGACGCCCCCACGATCGCGGCTTTGCCGTAGGAAATAGCCGGCCCCGGCAATAACGCCTGCGCCTCCTTGACCAGCCGCGCGCCGAGATCGGTCCCGAAACCGACGAGCTCGGAAAGATCGTCCAGCGCCTGACCGGCCGCCGGGTTCGCGATAACCGCGCAGGCCGCGACCCGCGTCACCGGCTTGAGCGCGGGCAAGCCGCCTTCGGCGAACACGACGTCCTTGCAAAGCCAGATACGCCTGATGTCCATGTCAGCCTCCGACCAGCCGCTCGAAATTGTCTTCCAGCACCAGTTTGGTCTGCTCGGCCGGCAGGGCATTGCGCACAAACGTCACCGGATGGGGTTCGCCGAGCGGAAATGGCGCGTCGCTGCCCAACATGATCTGCTCGGGCGGGATCACCTCGGTGACATAGCGCAACATCGCCGGCTCAAAGCAGATCGAATCCACATAGAGCTGGCGCAGATAATCGCCGACCGGCTTGGTGAGGGTACGTTTGAGCTGGGCGTTGGTGTCGACCTCGCGCTGCATCCGGGCCCGCAAGGCCGGGCTGAACGCGCCGCCATGGGCGCAGACGAGCTTGAGCGTCGGCCAGCGGTCGAGAAAGCCGGAACAGATCATTTTCAGGATGTTGATGGTGCTGTCGAACAGATAGCCCGCGACAATCGTGAGTTCATAGTCGCGCGTCCGGTCCTTGCCCAGAGGATCGGCCGGATGCACGAAGAGGGGAACGCCGAGATCGACCGCGGCCTCGAAGATCGGCGTGAACCGGCTGTCGTTCAAATAGAGGCCGCGCACGTTGGAGGCGATGTGCCCGCCGATGAAACGATGATCGCAAACACAGCGGCGTAACTCGCGCGCGGCCGCTTCGGGGTCTTGCATCGGCAGCAACGCCCAGCCGCCGAAGCGTTTGCGATCCGGCGCGATCGCCGCCGCCAAGCCGTCGTTGAAAACCGCGGCCGCTTCCACGGCGATCGCAGCATCGAGATGATAGTCGATGAACGGCGTCGCCAGCGACAGCATCGCGCGTTCGACACCGTCCCGCTGCATCCGTTCGACCTGCTTTTCCATGTCGAAGAAGGTCGTGTTCAGGCCAAAGTGCATGCCGCGGATATCGAGATCGACCGCATCGCCCTCCCGGCGCTTGATCGTGGTTGCGAACTCCGGGCGCGATTGCGCGAACTTGAAAAAGGCATCCGGAACGTAATGGCAGTGGATATCGGTGATCATGATTAGAGTCCTAGATAGGCCGTTTTGAGCCGTTCGTCTTTCAGGAGCGCGGGGCCCTCACCTTCCATGACGATCCGCCCGTTTTCGAGCACATAGGCGCGGTCCGCCGCCCGCAGCACGTGGTGGACGTTCTGTTCGACAATCAGAATGGTGAGACCCTGGCGGCGCAGATCGACGATCAGATCGAACAGAAGCTTTACGTAAATTGGCGCCAGCCCTTCGGTCGGCTCGTCGAGCAACAGCACCTGCGGCCGCGCCATCAGCGCCCGGCCGATCGCGAGCATCTGCTGCTCGCCGCCGCTCATCGACCCCGCGATCTGGCTGCGCCGCTCCGACAGCGTCGGCAGCAATACGAACACCGCCTGGAGGGATCGCGAGATCACGGCGCGCGCCGCGGGCGCGTAGGCGCCGACTTCGAGATTTTCGAGCACGGTCATGAAAGGAAATAGCCGCCGCCGCTCCGGCACCAGCACAAGACCCTTCGACGGCCGTTCCCAGGGGGCGAACGCCTGAATGGACGCGCCATCCAGCAGCACTTCACCGCGGCAGACGGTTCGCAAGCCTGCGAGCGAAAACATCAGCGAGCTCTTGCCGGCCGCGTTGGCGCCGACCAGACCCACGATCTCGCCGGTGTTCACGACGAGATTGACGCCGTGCAGCACCTGCACCGCGCCATAGAACGCATCGAGGTTCTTGACCTCAAGCAAGCTGCATCTCCTCACCGAGATAGGCTTTGACCACGGCCGGATCGCGCGCCACTTCCGCCGGTGAGCCTTGGGCGATCACGCTGCCGCGGTTAATCACGACCATTCGCCTGGCCGTCTTCATGATCGCATAGAGAACATGCTCGACCCAGATTACGGTGATCCCTTTCGCGGGCAGGCTCGCGACAATTTCGGTCATCGCGCCGACCTCGGTCGGGGTTAGACCGGCCATGATCTCATCAAACAGAACGAGTTTCGGCTGCACCGCGAGCGCGCGGGCGACTTCCAGCCGCTTCAACAGCCCGATCGTCAATTCGCTTGCCGGCCGGTCTCGGTAAGGCGCCAATCCAAGATCGCTGAGCGTCAAATCTGCCAGATCGCGCGCCCCCGCCATCGAACGCTCGCGCAGAAACGCCGAGATCATCACGTTCTCGATGACGGACAATTGCTTGTAGGGCTTCGGGATCTGAAACGTGCGGGCAATGCCGGCCCTCGCCATGTCATACGACTTCCATCCGGTCACGTCCGTGCCATCGACCACGATCTTGCCGCCCGACGGCGGCATCACGCCCGCGATCAGATTGAACAGCGTGCTTTTGCCCGCACCGTTCGGCCCGATCAGCCCCAGCAATTCGCCCGGCCGAACCGCAAACGACACGTTGTCGACAGCGCGGGTGGCGCCGAAGGTCCGGCTGACGCCTTGGACTTCCAACAACGCGCTCATGGTTGCGGCTTTCGCGACTTGAGTTTTTCGAGCGCGCCGGCAACGCCCGTCGGGAAATACAGCATCACGACGATGAGCCCGGCGCTGTAGATCACCAGATGCAGTCCCGCCGCGGCATTGCCGAGATTGGCGCGCAACAACTCCGACAATGGCGTGATCAGAAAAGAGCCGAGGATCGGGCCGATGGCGGTGCCGAGCCCGCCGACCGCCGGCAACAGCGCAAACTGAAACGACAGTTCGGGCGAGATCACATAAGTCGGATCGAGATAAAGGAAATATTGCGCGAAAAGCGTGCCCCCTACCCCGGTCAACGCCGCGCTCAGCGCCATCGCCGAAGAGCGGACCATCAGTGGGTTGATACCGGCCGCGGCGGCCGCCTCGTCATTGTCGCGAACCGCGAACAGATAAAATCCGAAGCGCGATGCCTCGAGCCAACGCATGACCGCATAGGCGAGAATCAAATAGATCAGGGTCAGCGCCTCATAAGCGGGCTTCGAACCCAGCACCATATTGGCCAAATCGGGCACCGGCGGGATCGACAGGCCTTCGGCGCCCCCGGTCACCGAGGACCAGTTCAGCGCGATGATGCGCACCACTTCGGCAAACGCCAGCGACGACAGAATGAAGAACGGTCCCTTGAGCCGGGCGCAGATCAGCGAGAGCACCGCGCCGGCGATGGCCGCAGCCGCGGCGCCGACGAAGATTCCAAGCCACGGCGTAAGGCCGTAACTCTGAAACAGGATGGTCGACGTGTAGGCGCCGATTCCGAAAAACGCGGCGTGGCCGAACGAGATCAATCCGGCGCAACCGCCGGCGATATTCCAGGCAAGCGCAAGGCCGGCAAAAAGAAACGAGAGCACCACGACGTCTTGCAGGGCCGGCACAAGACCGAAAGCGACCCAGACGACGCAGCCCGTGAACAACATGATCTCAAACCATGAGATCTGTCCGCGCCGCGGCATTGCGGAAATTCGCGAGAACCCTGTCGTCCTGGCCGGCATCGCCGTCATGCGCTACTCGTTCATGCCGAGGGTCGCCGCACCCTTTTGACCGAACAAGCCGTTGGGGCGGAAAATCATCACCAGCAGGAACAGCACGAAGAAGAACAGTTGCCCAAACGCGGGCGCAACATAGTAAGAACCGACCGACTGGACCACGCCGACGCAGAAACCTCCCAGCAGCGCGCCCTCGATACTCCCCATGCCGCCGAGCACCACGATCACGAAGGCGATCAGCACGAAATTCAACCCAACGGTCGGAAACACCGAAAACAGCGGCAGCATCACGCAGGCCGCAAGCCCGACCAGCGCCGAACCGGCGGCGAATGTGATAAGGAAGATCTTCGGCACGGCGATCCCCATCAGTTTTGCCGCTTCGCCGTCCTGCACGGTGGCGCGAATGGCCTTGCCGAGAAACGTGAACTTGATCACCCATTGCAGGGCGACAGTGCAAGCGAGCGTAATAACAAAGCCGAGCAAAAGCTCGCCCTTGATGAAGACGTGCCCCACTGAAATCGATCGGCCGAAGATCGGCGGCACATCGCGCAGGTCGGCGGTCATCGCCATCAGTGCTGCGTTTTGCAGGAAGATCGATAGCCCCATGGTGGCGAACACCACGACCAGATGCGGCTTCTCCAGCGCCGAGCCGATCACCAGCCGATAGACCAGCGCGCCGAACAGGAACATCGCAGGCACAACGGCGATCGCCGCAATATACGGATTGAGGCCGAGCAATTTGCTGAACGCCCAGGCGCCATACATCGCGATCATCAGGAATTCGCCATGGGCGAAGTTGACGACGCGCAAGACGCCAAAGATCAGCGTCAGGCCGATGCTCATCAGCGCGTAGACGCTGCCGATCAGAAGGCCGGAAATAACGAGCTGGATGATCGTGTTCACGTGCGCGTTCCGCCGATCAGGCGATCCACCTCGTCAGCCGGATTCGGAATCAACGCTCACTCCAATCCGGCAGCGGCACCATGATCGGCGGCTTCGTTGCGAGTTCGCCCGGATAGACTTCCTCATTGCCCGCTTTGGTCCACTGCCAGACGCCGATCGAGGCGCGCAGATTCTGTCCGGCATCCTTGGGATCGTCGGGCCAGTCGAAATTGGTGAATTTGATGCCGCTGCCGTTGACCAGCGACCCCTCCGGTAGATCGAGCTTCAGCGCGATCTCGCGCAACTCGTCCGGCTCGAAAGTCTTGGCCTTCGGCAACACTTCGGTGAACAGCGCCCAGACCGCCGAGAAGCCCGCGGCGGCGTGCCCGGCCGGCGGCCGCTTCAGCTTGGCCTCATAGCGCTTGTAGAATTCGTCGGCGACCTTCCTGGTCTCAGGCGTCAGCACCGCGGCGTTCACCTTCGGCGGGAAATCGGCGACAAAGATGCCGCTCACGGCATCGCCGATCGATTCCCGTAAGTCGGGCGACGAGTAGCCGGCACTGACGCCGATGAACGCCGCCACGTTGAATTCCAACTCCTTGGCCTTGCGCTGAAACAAAATCGCATCGTTCGGGAATGAGATCGCGATCACGATGTCGGGCGCGACATCTTTCAGCTTCTGCACGATCGGGGTCATGTCGGTCGCGGTCTGATCGTAGCCCTCGTCATAGGCGAGCTTGATGCCTTTTGCTTGCGTGTAGGCGCGAATGCCGTCGCCGACGGATTTTCCGAACGCGCGATTTTCCCACAACAAGGCGATCTTCAGCGCATCGACCGGCTTGTTCAGGCGCTTGGCGAGGTCGTCGACGATGAAATCGACCGCGGCCTGTCCGTACTTGCGCGCCGGCGCGCCGACCTGGAACGTGTGCTTGAAGCCGCGGCGCGTGATGATTTCGGCTGCCCCCGTCGTCTCCCAATGAAACACGCCATGACGTTCCGCCGCCTGGCTCACCGCGATCGCAATCGGCGAAGCAAACGAGCCGGTCGTGATCTTGATGTCGTCTTTGGTGATCAGCCGTTCGGTCTCGCTGATCGCGGTGTTCGGCGTGTTGGCGTCGCCTTGAAGATATTCGACCTTGCGGCCGTTGATCCCGCCGCGCTCGTTGATCATGTCGCGGGCGATCTGCATCGCTTCCCAGTTTTCGAGACCGTTCTTGGCGAGCGGCCCGGTCAACGGCAACAGCACGCCGATCCGGATATTCTCCTGCGCTTTCGCCGGCAATTGCGCCACAAGACACAGACACGCGAAGATAATCCCGACTAGCTTGAGGCGTCTCATGATATCTCCGCTGCGCGCTACCAATGAAAACAAAAGCCTAACAACGGTGTCTTTAAGCAGCAATCGAATTCTTGGCGATACCATCTTGATCACGACGTGCATCTTGCTGCGACATCTTGCGCGTTCGCGGCATATCTCGCGGATCGCGACGTCACCCCGTCAACGCGACCTCGCCGGGCACGTAGCCGATCAGGTCGATCGCCACCATCGCGTCCTTGACCGGAAGTCCGCTGGTTTCAACCGTGGTCCGCGCCGGCGGTGTCTTGAAGAACTCCTTCCACACCTCGTCAAAGGCGCTGAAATTGTTCAGATCGTCTAAGAACACCTGCGCCTTGACAACGTGGTCCAGCGAACTGCCGGCCGCTTCAAACGTGCGCGCCAGTTTGTTCAGCACATAGCGCGTCCGCAGCTTGATATCCGAACCGTAGAACGGAAAGTTCGGGTCTTTCCTGGCTTCAGCCGGAATGCCCGACGCATAATCGGTCGGCAGCGCGCCTTCAGCGAACACCAGCCCGCCAGCGACAACCGCTTCGGTGTAGCTCGCCGATCCCTTGGGATTCGATGTCTTCACGGTGCGCGCCTTGATCTTGTCCGGGATGTAGCCGATCAGATCGATCTCGATCTGCGCGTCTTTCACCAGCAGACCTTTGGTTTCGACACCACAGGTGCCGACCACGGTGGTTGGTGGTGGCTCCTTGAAATATTCGCGCCACACTTCCTGAAAAGCGTCATGATCCGCCATGTCTTCGAGAAAGACCTGCGCCTTGCAAATGTGATGGAGCGAGCTGCCCGCGGCCTCGAAGGTGCGTGCAAGGTTCTTCATGACGTAATGCGTACGCTTCTTGATGTCCGAACCATAGAACGGAAAGTTCGGGTCCTTCTTGGCCTCGGCCGGAACGCCGGTCTTGAAGTCCGACGGCAATTGTCCGGCGGCAAATATCAACCCGCCGACCATGAACGCTTCGGTATAGTGCGCGATCGGCCGCGCATTTTCCGACTTGATCAGCTGGCTTTTGAGCTTGCCTGGCACATAGCCGATCAGATCGATTTCGATCTGCGCGTCCTTGACCAGCAAGCCCGTCGTCCCGACGGTGGTGCGCGCGGGTGGGATCTTGAAATATTCCTTCCACACCTCATCGAAGGCATGGAAGTCGCGCAGGTCCTCGAGAAACACCTGCGCCTTGACGATGTGATCGAGCGAACCTCCCGCGGCCTCAAAGGTCCGCGCGAGATTCTTCATGATGTAATGCGTGCGCTTCTTGATGTCAGAACCATAGAACGGAAAGTTCGGATCCTTCTTGGCTTCAGGGGGAATGCCGGTCTTGAAATCGGTCGGCAACTGGCCGGCGGCAAAGATCAAGCCGCCGACGTCGAAGGCTTCGGTGTAGACCGCGAGCGGCTGCGGATTGTCCGACTTGATGATTTTTGCGTTCATCGCTTTATCCTCCCATTGGCCCTCGTCGCCATCACTGCACTAAGCGAATGGTATCGACCATCGCCTAGCCGATGAATGCGACGCGCGAGCGCAACCTAGTTCTGAACGGGCATGTTACGCGCGTTGGTCTCCTTGCCGTCCACGATCTTCACGACATGGGTGACGAGCAGCGGATCGCCCTTCTCATCGAACTTGAACGAACCGCGGCTGCTTTCGAAGCTGACCTTCGCCAGCGCATCGCGAACCGAGGCGCGATCGGGCTTGCTGGCGGCTTCGACCGCCATGACGGCCATGGTGGCGGCGTCATAGGCCTCCGCCGCATAGGAGTCCGGGTCGCGGCCATAGGCCTTGCGGAACTTGGCGACGAAGTCCTTGGCGACCGGGATATCTGATGTCGTCGCGACGCTGAAATGCGCCGTGAAATAGATGCCGTCCGCCGCCGGCCCCGCGAGCTCGATGAATTTGGGCGTGGCGATGCCGTCGGAGCCAAATCGCGTCAAATTCAATCCGGTCTGGACGAATTGCTTGGCGACCAGCGCGCCTTCAGTATAGCGCGACCACTCGACCATGGCCTGGGCCGGGCTCGCCTTGATATGGCCGAGCTGTGCGGTGAAATCGATGTCGCCACGGGTATAGCGTTCCTCGTCGACGATTTCGAAGCCGTATTTGGCGCCGGCCGCCTTGAAGGCCTCAAAGCCGCCGCGGCCGAAATCGTCGTTGACGTAAAGGAACGCGAACTTGGTCACCTTCGGAAATTTCTCATGAATGAAATCGACGAGGTCGGCGACGAGCTTCGTATCGGGCACCGGCGAACGGAACACCCATTTGTTGCCCGAGGTCGTGATCCTTTGCGCGGTGCCGCCGACCACGATCTGTGCGGTCTCCGACTGACGACTGACTTGCGAAGCCGCGAGACTCGCGGGGCTGGAGATGCTGCCGATGTTGAGAAGAACCTCGTCACGCGATATCAGCCGCTTGATCGTGTTGACAGCTTCCTCCGGCTTGCCGCTATCGTCCGCATAGACCGGCTCGATCTGTTGCCCGTGGATACCTCCGGCGGCATTCTTTTCCTGGATGACGAGGCTGACCGCGTCTTTCTCGCTGCCACCCATCGCGGCGGCGTCGCCGGAAAACGGGCCGAACACGCCGATCTTGATGGTTTCGGCCGACGATGGCTGAACAGAGGCCGCGATCATGACGGCTATGGCGATCGCGCCGCGGGCATTTAGGAAACGCATGGTTCAAACTCCCTTGTTGGCGAAAAACTCATTCACTGCGGGCTTTGCGCAACTTCGGCCGCCTCAAACTCCCAATCCTGTTCGCCGAGATAGCTCGCCCAGACCTTTGGATTTTCGAGAAGCCGCTCGCTGGTATCCGCGAGCACGATGGAGCCGGTCTCGATCACATAGCCACGCGTGGCGAGTTCGAGCGCAAGCTCGGCGTTCTGTTCGACCAGCAAAATCGTGACGCCGCTTTCGCGGAAATAGTCGATCGCGCGCGCCACGTCCTCGACCATGATGGGTGCGAGGCCCAGCGAGGGCTCATCAAGCATCAGCAGAACCGGTTGCGCCATCATGGCGCGGCCAAAGGCCAGCATTTGCTGCTCGCCTCCGCTCAGCGAGCCCGCGAGCTGCTGGCGGCGCTCGTAAAGCCGCGGAAACAACTCGAAGACGCGTTCGCGCGTTTCATTTTTCTTGGCGTGAGCGCGAGACGAATAAGCGCCGACGGTCAGATTCTGACGAACCGACAGCCGCGGAAACACGTGGCGTCCCTCCGGCACATGGATGATGCCGCGCTCGACGATCTGTTCGGGCGACAATTCTGTGATCGCTTCGCCCTGAAATTCGATTTTCCCGGTGTTCGGGCGAACCAGTCCGGAAATCGTGCGCAACGTCGTCGATTTTCCGGCCCCGTTCGAACCGATCAGCGCGACCACTTCGCCTGACGCGACGACCATGTCGACGTTGCGCAAGGCGCTCACCGCGCCATAGCCGGCGCTGATATTTTCAAGACGCAGCATGGAGAAGCTCCGCCTTTTGTTTCGGTGTGCGCGTTTCTCGCCGCTTGAGCCCGCCGCCGAGATAGGCCTTGATCACCTCCGGATGGGCCCTGATTTCCGCTGGCGTCCCGTTGGCAAGCCGCTGACCGTAATTCAGCACGGTGATGCGGTCGCAGGACGGCATCACCACGTCCATGTGATGCTCGACCAGAAGGATGGTCGTGCCACCCGAACGAATGGCCCTGATCAGATCGACAAGGCGCCGGCTTTCGACCCCGTTGAGGCCGGCCGCCGGCTCATCCAGCAAAAGCAGCTTCGGCCGTGCCACGGTTGCGCGGGCAATTTCGACAAGCCGCTGCGAGCCATAGGGCAAATCATCCGCCCTTGTGTCGGCCAGACTCAACAGGCCAACGAAATCGAGCGCTTCGCGGGCGCGCTCGGCAATGGCGGCTTCTTCGGCTTGTTGTGTGCGCGTGCGCAACAGCGCGCGCCAGATTTCGCAATGCGTCTCCCCGTGCATTCCGACCATGACGTTTTCGAGCACCGTCATGTCGCGGAACAGTTTCAGGTTCTGGAAAGTCCGCCGGATGCCGGCGCGTGCACGACGATCGACCGACCAGCGCGTGATATCACCACCCGCAAACCCGATCCGGCCGCTGCTCGATGGAATGTGCCCCGAAATCAGATTGAGCAGCGTGGTTTTTCCGGCGCCGTTCGGACCGATCAGCCCATGCACCGATCCGGCTTCGACTTCCATCGCAACGTCGCGGACCGCGACGAGACCGCCGAAACGACGCGTAAGCCCACCGATTACCAACAGTGCGGACATTACAGCCTCACCGCTCCCGGCTTCCGCAAGACCGGCCAAAGCCGAGGCGACGAAAAGCGCCTGAAAAGATCGACCAGAATGCCGCTCAGGCCACGGCTGCCGGTTCCCGCCAGCACGATCACCATGACGCCAAAAAGAAGGAGCCGGAATTCTCCGGACGCGCGCAGCAGTTCCGGGATAAGGACGACGATTACCGCGCCGAGCGCCGCGCCCGGCAGGCTTCGGATGCCGCCGATCACCACCATGATCAGGATATCGATGGATTTCTGGAAATCGAAATCGTTCGGGTTGAGATAACGGGAATGATAGGCGTACAGACCGCCGGCGATGCCCGACACGATCGCGGCGACCAGGAAGCATTTGCTCTTGTAGAGCGAGATCGCGATCCCGCTGGCGCGCGCCGCCTCTTCATCCTGCGACATCGCGGTCAAGGCGCGTCCGAACCGCGAATGCGTGATCCTGTCGAGCGCCAGAAATACGCCCGCGGCGGCAATCAGACAGACGTAGTAAAACCGCGTCTCGCCGCCGAGCGACACGCCAAACAGAGTTGGGGCTGGGATATCCATCATGCCGATGCTGCCGCCGGTCAGCCAGTCCTCGTTGAGCATGACGAGGTGGACGATGATCGCAAAGCCGAGCGTCGCCACCGCAAGGCTCGAGCCCCTGAGGCGAACGATCGGGGTCAGCAGCAGGCTTGATATACCGGCGAGCAGACCGCCAGCCACGATCGCCAACAGAAACGGCGAGCCGAGCGAGATCGAGAGCGAGCCGGCGCAGTAGGCGCCAATGCCGAAGAAAGCGCCCTGCCCCAGCGATACGATACCGGCCGATCCAACCAGCAATTGTTGGGAAAATGCCAGGATGACGCTGATCAACGCCAGACTAAAGATGTGTACCCAATAGGCATTGGATTGCACGAGCGGCAAGGCAGCGAGGATGAGCAACAGGACAAGTCGGGCGATCGGAACCGCGCGCATGTTCACACGGCCCGGCCATCGCGGGCAAACAGCCCGGACGGCATGAAAAGAAGAATGGCGATGAGCACCACCATGCCGACCGCGTCTTTGTAAGCGGTCGAAATCAGCATTCCGGAAAACGTCTCGATGATTCCGAAAATCAGCCCGCCGATCATCGCACCCGCGACGCTTCCAAGGCCGCCCAGCGTCGCGGCGACAAAGGCCTTGATGCCGGTCATGAAGCCCATATTGAACGACGCAAAGAATAGCGATCCCAGCAATACGCCGGCAGCGCCCGCCATCATGCCGGACAGCGCAAAGGTGTAGGTCGTCGTGCGATCGACATTAACGCCCATCAGCCGGGCGGCGTCCGGATCCTGCGCTGCCGCCTGCATGGCGATGCCGAGGCGGGTGTAACGGAAGAAGACGATCAGGGCGCCCATGATCAGGCCGCTGAGGACCACGATCCAGACGAGTTGCGGCGAGACCACGAAGCCCGCAAAGACGAGCCCGCTCGACGCAAACAGACTGGGATAACGCAGCGGCTCCGAACCCCACACCAGCCGCGCAACGTTCTGCAGGACGATCGAAACGCCGAGCGTCGCGATCATGATGTTGATCAGCGAGACCCGGCGCAGGCGCAGCCTGCGATAGATGAAAAATTCGATTGCCATCGACACGAGACCGCCGCCGATTGTGCCGGCGAGCAGCACCAGCACAAACGGCATGCCGTGCAGCCAATAGGCTGATAGACCCATCATCGAGCCGATCATCAACATTTCGCCTTGCGCGAAATGAAGAATGTCGGTGGCGCGGATGATCATCGAGATGCCGAGCGCAATCAGACTGTAGATGCAGCCGATCGCTAGCCCGCCAAGCGTGGTCTGAACGAATTGATCGAGTGTCATCGGCGCGCTCTCTCTTCACATGAGCTAACGCTCGCGCAGCCAAAGCGGCAAGATCAAATTGCATGCGAATGCAAGGGCAATTGGCCTATGTTTTGTGCAGCTCTTTTTAGCAGTTCAACCACGCGCTGGAATCGACAAAATGCCGCACTTAAAGCTTTTGCATGCGTATTCAACAAAATCAGATACTTTCACCGTGGTCACGGCGATATCGGAGTTCACCGGTGGCCTTTCCGCCGTTTGGCATCAAGCGTGCAAGGAGCACCTGCTGCCAGTTTCTGATGCCAAAGCCTGCTGCCAAAGTTTGCTGCCAAATCTCAAGTTGCGCCGGTTGGAGCCAACGTATGAAAAAACGAATTCACCTCGCCTTCGACTTTTCCTGGACCCATGTCGAGACGCAGTGGCGTCTCCCCGGTTCCTGGCTCGACCGGCAGCATCCCAATATCGGCATGTTCGAGGAAGTCGCCCGCGTCGCCGAACGTGGCGGCCTCGATATGATCTTTTTCGGTGACAGCACCGGCATTCCATCGACCTGGCAGGATTCGATCGAGGATGCCGTCAGCTACGGCGTCGCCTGGCCTCGTTTCGAGATGAGCCCGTGGATCACGGCGATGTCACGCGTGACGCATCACCTGGGTTTCGGGCTGACTTACGCCTCGACCTTCATGCATCCGTTTTATACGGCGCGCCTGCTCAACTCGCTCGACCACATCACGAACGGCCGTATCGCCTTCAACGTGATCACCTCGCAGCGCAAGGCCGACTACGCGAATTACGGCTATGACGAGCTGGTCGATCACAACGAGCGCTACGAGCGTCTGGAGGAATTCATCGACGTCTGCCATCGGCTGTGGGACAGCGTGGCGCCGGATGCCTTTGTCTGGGATCGCAAGACCGGCATGGTCGCAGACCCTGCCAAGGTGAAGGCGATCAATCACACGGGCAAGTTCTTCAAGGTCAAAGGACCGTTGAGCGTCGTGCCCTCGCCCCAGGTGCATCCCGTGATCATCCAGGCGGGCGGCTCGCCCCGGGGCACTCGCGCGGCCGCGCACGTCGCCGATCATGTCTTTGGTCTAACGAAGAGCATTCCGCTGATGCAGCAGCAGCGCAACGATCTCGACAAGGCGCTGGTTGCGGAAGCCCGCGATCCGCAGAAGGTCGGAATCCTCTGGTCGAGCCGGGCGATAGTCGGAGAAACCGAAGCCGAGGCGCAGGCGCTTCGCGAAACCATGATCGCCGATGTCCCGCTAGGCGCGGTCGGCGCCTGGCTGTCGCACAATACCGGTTACGACATGTCGCAGCTTCCACCGCGATTTTCACTGAAAGAGTTGAACGATCGCATCGTTGCCGCCAACGCCTCGCCGGTCGGCTTTGTCAGCCTGCTCGCCAAGCAGCATGGCGAAACGGCCGAGATCGAGCGCGATGAATTCTTTCAATACGCGCTGCGCGCCTCGACCGGCTACAACATCACTTTCGCCGGCACCGCCGGTAAATTGGCGGACCAGATGGAAGAGATGTTCGAGGCCACCGGTAGCCGCGGCGGGTTCATGCTCTCGATCGCACCGGGATCGCCGCGGGCGATCATGCTCAACATCGTCGACCAGCTGGTTCCGGAACTAAAGCGCCGCGAACGTTACCGGACGACATATGAGGGAAAAACCCTGCGCGATAATCTGGCGGAATGAGGCGAGCGCGCCTCGTTCATACGGCGCTTGGCGAACGTAGCTGATATTGGCCGTCGAGATACAAAAGCGCGTCGATGTCGCTTTGCCATAGCTTGAGCTCGCGCACCACACCGATAAATATCGTGTGGGAATGAACCGCGACCACCTGCGTAACCTTGCAATCGAAACTAGCCAGCGCGCTGGCGAGCGCCGGCGCTCCGGTCACCAATGATACCCAGGAACCATGCTCGAAACGGCGGGCGCGAAATTCCGGCACGCTGAAGCGCTGGGCCAGTTCGACATCGTCGGCACTGAGGAGGTTGGCGCAGAAAATTTTTCGGCGATGGATGACGTCGTGAATGCTCGAATTGCGGTTGACGCAAACCAGCAGCGTCGGCTCCGGCTCGGCGCAGACGGAGCTGACCGACGTCGCCACCAGTCCATGCGGCACGTCCTCGTCGAGCGTTGTGATGATGGAAACGCCGGCAGCGAGCCGCCGCATCCCGCGTTTAAACAGCGCGCCGTCGATCATGGCATATAGCCGCCCCGGAAGTGCACCAGCGGCGCGGCATCGGGATTGCCGGAGGTCGCCACGACGCGGCCGAAAATGATGACGACGTTATATCGCTCGATGATTTCGACCAGTTCGCAATCGATGACGCCTGCCGCTTCGGCAAGGGTCGGCGCGCCTGTCACCAGACTGCTCCAGGAGGTGGTCGCAAAGCGGTCGGCGCCCTTCAGATCGGATTTTCCGCCAAAAATATCCGCAAGCTCCCGCTGTGCCGAAGAGAGATAATTGAGGGCGAAATGCCGGGCCTGAAGGATCGTCGGCAAGGCGGAAGTGCGCTTGTCGACCGACACCATCATGGTCGGCGGATCTGCGCAAAGATGCGTTGCTGACAGGCCAAGGAGGCCGGCAGGCCCGGTTTCAGAGCGAGCCGTCACGATCGTGCTTCCGGTCGCGCGCTGGCCGATCGCCTGCCAAAACTGTTTTACGTCGATCATTGCAGAATTATCCGACATCACTTCCATCGCGGGCAAGTCTTTTGCCCTGCGACGCCCTTAAATTCCGACGTTGAGACGAGAGTACTTGCGGAGGCAAGATCAAATTGCATGCGTATGCAAGACCGAATTGCCGAAGTTTTGAGCAAACGAACCGGCCCGTTGCATCCTATAGTATTGAACCTGCCCACGCATACTTCTTGTGAGACCTATAAGACGATGGCCAAACGAGCAATCCCGAAAATCGGCGCCCAGAAAATTAGCGCCCAAGTGACTGCCCAGGATGTTGCCCGTACCCTTGGCGTTTCGCAATCGACGATTTCGCGCGCCTTTTCGATGACCGCAAGCATTTCCGAGGACATGAAGCTTCGCGTCATCAAGGCGGCCAACAAGCTCGGCTACCAGCCGAACGTCATCGCGCGCAGTCTGATCACCCGGCGAACCAACATGGTCGCGATCGTGATGGCGAACCTTGTCGACCCGTTTTATCCGGTGGTGCTGGATGAACTCGTCCAGCAGGTTCAGGCCGGCGGGTTTCAGACTTTGCTGTTCGTCCCGTCGGCCGGACAAAAGGTCGACGACATCATGCCGAACCTGCTGCAATACCAGGTCGACGCCATCATCCTGACCTCGGCCACGATCTCGTCGGCCATGGCTCGCATTTGCGCCGCGCGCGACACGCCTGTGGTTTCGTTCAACCGTTATGTGCCGGGGCTCAATATCCATGCGGTATCGAGCGACAATGTCGGCGGGGGACGGCAAGTTGCGGACTATCTGGTCGCCACCGGCCATGAGCGGCTTGCGTTCATCTCCGCGCAGCGCGACGCCACGACCAATCGCGACCGACGGTCGGGCTTTATGACCCGCCTCAAGCAGCTGAAGATAACTTCCTGCCTGCAGGAAGATGGCGGCGAATTCAGCTATGAGGCCGGATATGCCGCCGCCAAGCGGTTGTTGCGACAGGCGTCGCGTCCGGATGCGCTTTTTTTCGCCAGCGACGTCATGGCTTTCGGTGGCATGGACGCCGCACGCGAAATCGGCCTGAGCGTTCCCCAAGATGTATCCATCATCGGTTATGACGATGTGCCGATGGCCGCGTTGCCGAGCTACGGCCTGACCACCATCCGGCAGCCGGTTCGTGAAATGGCGAAAACCGCCATGGAGATACTCGGGCTCACTGGCGAACGCGCGCGATCCGAACCGACAACGCGGCTTATTCCCGGCACCTTGATCACCCGTTCATCGACCAAGAACCGGCGCGCCGTCAGTCATTTGAAAGAGACGGCGGCCTAAAGCGCGATGAGGTTTGGTTGAATCATCATCGCCCTTAGCCGATGCCGATGCGGCATTTTAGGATTTTGGTTTCGGCCGGGGCCAGTTTCATGATGCCCGGCTTGTCCAAAAATTCGCCGTCGAAGTGGGCCGGGGAAGCGAACCCGCGCCAGGGTTCGATGCAGAGGAACGCCGCGCTTGGCGGTTTCGACCAAATTCCAAGCTCCTGAAAACCTTCCCATTCCATGTTGATCGCCGGACCGCGATCGGCGGCGTAGCGGATGCTGCGGCTCGCGGGCCGGTCCAGGATGACCGCGTCATCCCAAAAAAGCTGTTCTGAAAGAGCAAGGATTTTGCCTTGAACAGGCGTGGGTTCACCTTTCTCGCGCAACATGCCGTCCTTCAAGCGGCGAATGGGCTCCGGTTCCTCGCGGGAGAAGTGGATGCTGTAGGCTTCTTTTGCCAGCCCCGGCAGCAATGGCCAATTAAATGCCGGATGGGCGCCGAGCGATGCCGGCAACGTCACATCGCCGGTATTGGTGATTTCGAAACCAACATCCAGGTGAGCGCCTTCCACCTCATAGCTCACCGCCAATCGGAACGCGTAGGGAAAGTGCAAACGCGTTGCCGAATCATCGGTGAGAACCAGCGTGCAGGATTTCGCGCCACGCTCGCGCCACGTAAACTCGCGGTCCCGCGCAAAACCGTGCTGCGTCATCGGGAACGCCTTGCCGCGGTCTCGCAGTTGGTCGTTCTTGAGCCGGCCAACGATTGGAAACAGGATCGGCGCGCGCCGCGGCCACGCCGGTCCGGCCTGCCACAACAGCTCACGTCCTTCGCTGTTCTTCAACGAACATAGTTCTGCGCCGTCCGCATTGATCATTGCCGAAATGCCGTCGCTCTGGAGCGTATGCTTCACAATCCTGCTCGTCCTCTGTTCCGGGGAAGCCGTAGCAAGTTCATATCGCGAGACGTGGCCGGCCCGGGATTTTTTTGACGAACCATTTTGGGTTATTTAAGCCAGAGCTCGCTATCTCGACGCCGCCCTATGAGCGCGCGACCCCGCCCTGTCGAGACCGGGGTTTGAACGGCTCGGCTCAAGCTTCCTTTCAGGGGGAACCTGGAAGCGTTCACCGGTTTTCGACCGGCGTTTTTGCTCTTGCTTTAAAAGCACGACCTGTGAAATCTGATCTGCGGAAATCAGGAGTCCGGAAGTGCCCTGTTCACACACCCATCACATCAGGACCGTCACCCCCAGCGTGCTGGGTTGCGAGGAATGCCTGCGGATCGGATCGCGCTGGATACACCTGCGACTCTGCCGCGAGTGCGGGCACGTCGGTTGTTGCGATCAGTCGCCCCACCGTCACGCCCGTAGGCACTTTGAAGCGAGCCGCCATCCCATCATCGAGGGCTACGACCCTCCGGAAGGCTGGGGCTGGTGCTATATCGATGACATTGAAGTCGACCTTCCCGACCAAACGCCGCACAACGGCCCAATCCCGCGCTACGTCTGAAGGTTGGCGCTATCGGCGGAAGGTCAGGAAGTCCCGTAGCGTCGCGCGGCCTCGATGGTCAGTCCTTTGCCGACCGCCCCGAACGTATCGCCATCGATCGCCCGTGCCGCCGGCAGTTTCGACGTGATCGCCTTGCGGACATGGGCCAGTTGAACCGAACCGCCGGTCAGGAACACCGCGTCGATATCGGCGCCCGCGAGACCGGCCTGCTGCAGGCAGATGTCGATCCGCGCCTCGATGCGATCGGCGAGACGCTGGGTGTGATTGACAAGGTCTTTGCGTTTGACGTCGATCTCCAGGCCCTTCTCGATCCAGCCCAGCGCGATGCTCGATTTCGGCTTCTCCGAGAGGCTGATCTTGGCGCCTTCGACATCCATCGCAATCGTATGGCCGCGCTGCTCGTCGAGCACCCGCACCAGACGGTCGAGCAATTCCGGCCGCTCGGCCTCGTAACGCACCTGGCGGACCTGTCCGATGACCTTCGGGTCATACATGCGGTTGATGCTCGACCAGGTCGCGAGGTCATGGAAATAGCCCGAGGGAACGTCGAGCTCCGCCCGCTTCATCGCCGAGCGGTAGCCGAGCAGCGGCATCACGACACCAAGGCTGAGATAGCGATCGAAATCAGTGCCACCGACGCGGACGCCGTCATTGGCCAGGATATCGTCCTTGCGCTCGGTGTGGCGATGGCGTTCCGGCGACAGCCGAACGATCGAAAAGTCCGACGTTCCGCCGCCGATGTCGGAAATCAGCGCGATCTCTTCGGAATTGATCTGGCGTTCGTAATCGAGAGCGGCAGCAATCGGCTCGAACTGGAATGAGATGTCCCGAAAACCAACACTCTCGGCGATGTCGCGCAGCACAGCCTCCGCCTTGGCATCGCCGGCCGGATCGTCTTCGACGAAATGCACGGGACGGCCATGCACGACCTGCAACAACTGACATCCGGCGACTTGTTCGGCACGCCGCTTCACCGCACCGATATAATAGGCGATGACATCGCGGAACCTGACGCGCTCCCGGCCGACGCGCGTGGTCTCGTCGATCAGCGACGTGCCGAGGACCGATTTGAGACTGCGCATCAGCCGCCCGGCGTCACCCTCGACATAAGCCTCGATGGCACGACGACCGATATGGACGCCGGCGTCGGCCCGGTAGAAGATGGCGCTTGGAATCGTGACGTGATCGCCCTCGAGCGCAGCCAGCACGGGAACATCGCTGATGATGGTGCCAAGCGTCGTGTTCGACGTCCCGAAATCCAGACCGCAAATCGACATGACCGCTCCGCAAACGAAACGTCCGTCTACACACTTCGCGGCGTGCGATCTAGCTTTATTTTTTTGCACAGCAATATGTGATGTCAAACGCTGAGTCTGAAGGACATTTCGAAGCAAAACAACGCGATCTACAGAACGCTTCGCGGCTCGGCGCAGGCTTGATGAATCACGCGGCATCGGTCCATAAGCTGTTGTGACGGCGGCATTGCCCGCCTGGATTTCGAAGGAAGACTCTCGCGTGGCAAATATCAATCGACAGATTGCCGACGAACTTGGCGTCCGCGAACAGCAGGTCGCGGCAACGGTGGAACTGCTCAACGGCGGCGCGACGGTGCCGTTCATCGCGCGTTACCGCAAGGAAGTTACCGGCGGCCTCGATGACGCGCAACTGCGCACGCTCGATGAGCGGCTGACCTATCTGCGCGAGCTCGAAGAACGCCGCATTGTGATTCTGGAATCGGTGCGCGAACAGGGCAAGCTCGACGCCGCGCTGGAAGCCTCCATCATGGCGGCCGATACCAAAGGCCGGCTTGAGGATATCTACCTGCCGTTCAAGCCGAAGCGCCGCACCAAGGCGGAGATCGCCAGAGAAGCCGGGCTCGAACCGCTGTCGGATCTGCTTCTCACCGAGCCAAAGAACGATCCGAAGAAAGTTGCGGAAAGCTTCGTCAACGCCGACAAGCAGGTTGCCGACGTCACCGCAGCGCTCGAAGGCGCGCGCGCCATTCTGGTCGAGCGCTTTGCGGAAGACGCCGACCTGATCGGCGCGCTGCGCGAGCAGATGTGGTCAAACGGGGTGATGTCGTCCACCGTACGCGCCGGCAAGAAGACAGAAGGCGAGAAGTTCAAGGACTATTTCGAGTTCAGCGGGCCGCTGCACAAGCTGCCGTCGCATCGCATCCTGGCGCTGTTCCGCGGCGAGAAGGAAGAGATCCTCGACCTGGCGATGCAGCCGGAGCCCGTGCCTGCGACACCCGCCCCGGCAGGAGTGCCGAGTTCCCACGAACTCAAGATCATGCACCGTTTCGGCATCTCCGATCAGGGCCGCCCCGGCGACAAGTGGCTGACGGAAACGGCGCGGTGGGCCTGGAAGACCAAGATCCAGGTCAATCTCAACGTCGACCTTCGGATCAGGCTATGGACATCAGCCGAAGAAGAAGGCGTGCGCGTGTTCGCGTCCAACTTGCGCGACCTGCTGCTGGCGGCGCCGGCCGGCGCACGCGTCACCATGGGCCTCGATCCCGGCTATCGCTCCGGCGTAAAGACCGCGGTGATCGACGCCACCGGCAAGGTGGTCGCGACGACGACGGTCTTTCCGCACGAACCGCAGCGGGCATGGGATGCAACGCTCGCAACCCTCGGCAAGCTCGCCGTGCAGCACAAGGTCGACCTGATCGCGATCGGCAACGGCACGGCGTCGCGCGAAACCGACAAACTGGCCTCGGATCTGGTCAAGCTGCTGCCCGACCTGAAGATGTCGAAGATCGTGGTGTCAGAGGCCGGCGCGTCGGTCTATTCGGCCTCGGCCTTTGCTTCCGAAGAACTGCCCGAGCTCGATGTCACCTTGCGCGGCGCGGTGTCGATTGCGCGGCGCCTGCAGGATCCGCTGGCGGAACTGGTGAAGATTGATCCGAAGGCGATCGGCGTCGGCCAGTATCAGCACGATCTCGGCGAATCCAAACTCGCCCGCTCGCTCGATGCCGTGGTCGAAGACTGCGTCAACGGCGTCGGCGTCGATGTCAACACCGCTTCGGCACCGCTGCTCGCCCGCGTGTCGGGCATCGGCGCCGGCCTCGCGCAAAGCATCGTTCAGCATCGCGATGCGAACGGCCCGTTCAAATCGCGAAAGGCGCTCAAGGACGTGCCGCGGCTTGGCCCCAAGGCGTTCGAGCAATGTGCCGGCTTCCTGCGCATCAATGACGGCGAGGATCCGCTCGACAAATCCGGCGTGCATCCGGAAGCCTATCCTCTGGTGAGGAGGATTCTGGCGGCCACCAAGAGCGACATCAAGGCGCTGATCGGCAACGCCGAGATCCTGCGCCAAGTGCAGCCGAAAACATTTGTCGACGACAAGTTCGGTTTGCCCACCGTCACCGACATCCTGCGCGAACTCGAAAAGCCCGGCCGCGATCCCCGCCCCGCCTTCAAGGCTGCGGTGTTCATGGAAGGCGTCGAGAAGCTGAGCGACCTGAAGCCGGGAATGATCCTGGAAGGCGCCGTCACCAACGTCGCCGCCTTCGGCGCCTTTGTCGACATCGGCGTGCATCAGGATGGGCTGGTCCACATCTCGGCGATGTCGAAGACCTTCATAAAGGACCCGCGCGAAGTCGTGAAGCCCGGCGACATCGTCAAAGTGAAGGTGCTGGAAGTCGAAGTCGACCGCAAGCGCATCGCGCTGACGCTGCGCATGGATGATCCCGTAGGCGCCAAGGCCGATCGCCCGCAAGCCGATCTTGGCCCGCGTTTCAACGACCGGCAGATGACGTCACGTGGGCCGGCCAAGCAGGACAGCGGCGGCGGTGCGTTGGCGGAAGCCATGCGCCGCGCCGCGGAACGCGGGCCGGGGAAAGCGAAGTAACGCGTGCGGAACGTTCTCAGACATCCCGCTTTGAAATTTCACGCCTCTTAAGGCCGCTTTTAAGAATTTGTTGCCAGAGATAGGCGATGCAATACGGCCCGCAGAAAGCGGTTAAATCTGCGGTGCGTGATGCGTAAAGTCGGTCGACGGAATCAGAAAATAAATGAGCCACCGGTGCCTCAGAAAAGAGCAACCACGGGGCGCCTCTGGATTCTGGCATTCCTGCTGGTTCCAACCGTCGGCGCGGTTTTCGCTTACAAGGATCCGCAGCGAGCCGCGATCACAAAAGACACGGTCTCGGATTCCTGGCGCCAGCGCGAGCCAACCTCCGTCGTGCAAATTCCCCGCAGTTCGAGCGGCGAGTTTGCGGTCCAGGCCAGAATCAATTGGGTTGCGGCTCCGATGGTGATCGATACGGGGGCGACTTCGGTCGTCCTGACGTATGAAACCGCGAAGGCTGTCGGTCTCCCGCTGGAGCTTTTGGAATACAATATCGACGTTCAAACCGCGGGCGGGCACACCAAGGCGGCGCGGCTCTGGATCGATCGGCTGACAATCGGCAAGCTGGTCGAACGTAACGTGCCGGCGTTGGTGGTCCCACACGGCATGATGAAGACCAACCTGCTCGGCATGAGCTTTCTCGACCGGCTTGAAGGCTTCGAGGTGCGCGCCGACCAGCTGATGCTGCGCGGCTTCCAGGAGCCGATCACCTTGCGCAGCGATTACGGCCGTTCGGTCCTCAAATAGAACTTCTCAGCGAACACCGCGAAAATTACCTGCATGGATTTTGCCGGCTCGACGCCCACCACTGCCATCGCGAAGCGCCGCCGGACCAACACGATGCGGGCAGGAGTTTGAAGCTGGAAGCCGGTGCCGCCGGTTGCGGCGTCTCCGGAGAATATCCTTCGGCAATCTTCGGTGCTTCAATCACTTTCGGTGCTTCGATCACTTTGGGCGCCTCAATGACCGGCGGTTTGGAACGGGCGCTGAGAGATTCTTTTGGTAGCCTTGAAGCCCCGTTGGCTGTATCGGCCTCCGTTGCACCGATGGGTGCGCGCGGTCCGACATCGGGCGCCAGGCGACTTGCGACCACCGCCGGCCGGGGCGGTGGTGGGCCATTCTTCACATAAAGCGGTCGATTGCTGCGAAGAGGCGGGGGCAGATCAGGCATGTCAGTGCCTTCCGGGTAGCGGATCAGCTTCGGCGCGGGCGGGTTCATGCCTGCTGGCGGCGGCATCTCACGCCCGATCGGCGATCGCTCGGCGGGGCGTCCCTGGTCTGTTATTTCGATCGTCGTCCTGTCCGCGCCTTCCTGTTGCACGAGGTCAAACAGAATTGCGGCATGATGTGGATGCAGCCTGACGCATCCATGCGATGCGGGGCCCCCAAGCCGATCGATCGCGTAGCTGCCGTGGATCGCGTAGCCATGATGGAAAAAGATCGAAAATGGCATCGGCGAGTCGTAATACGCTGAAGAAAACCAGTTTCGCTCCAGCCGCTGCGGAGCATAGGATCCGTTTGGGGTCTGCATGTTGTCGCGGCCCGTGGAAACAGGCCACATATAGCGAACATAGCCATCCTGGATGACGAGCATGCGCTGGGTGGCCTTGTCGACAAGGATGTCGAGCTTGGCCTCGGCGGTGCCACTGCTGATGAACCATGCCAGCGCTGCAGCTAGAATGACCGCGTGGCCATGCATGTCGAGCTCCACCGAATCGTGTGTGTTGATAAAGCAATTGAATCGGGGACGATTCGGGGTGTCTTTTTGGCCAAACTGCGAGTGAAATCTGGGCGCAAGATGGACGCGTGCTTCGAGGCCGCTAACCTCTTGTGCGACCGTCAGTTCGCGACAGGTGCTAATCGTTTACCGTGTTCCGAATCGCTCGTCCTGTTGCGAAACACGCGGTCCTGTTGCCCCGTCACTGACCGATGTGTGTCGAAATTTCGGCTGCGCGATGCGTCACTGCGCGAAGGGCGAGCCGGCCAAACCACAATATCCTTTGCGGGTCTCCGGTGGACGCGCATCTTTCGCCTCCCATCGCCACATCATGCAGCCGGCTCCCTGGCATCGGAAGAAGTGCCCTCTCATCTCGTGATGCAGACGCGGGAAAAACATGCGGTACAACATGTTTTTAACGCGGGCTTTGGGTCCTGGATTGGAGCGGTTGAAGGCAAAGGTTCTTTCTTCCCAACGAAGGCGGATCATTGGGCACCACTTCTTCATCACGGCGTCTTCTTCGGTCACCAACATTGGAATTCTCCATTCACGTGGCGATGGGATGACGGTGTTTATCGATGCGCGTGCCATCTCGTCGCCGCCAAAACAAAAGACGAGCCTTGAAACGTTCCAACTCTAGCCCTGAAAAATTCGCGAATCGGGCTTAGCCGCAACACCCAACCGGTTGCGGGCGGGGGTTCGAGGAATAGAGTCCAGTTCTGGCATCACAATCCGAAGAGCACACACGCATTACGAGCGGCAGGTCACTTGAATTACACGGTGGCGTTGAGCTTGCCGCAAAGATCGCGCTCGTTGCCGTGTGTGGCCATACAGGCAAGGTTTTTGAGCGTTTCGTCTTAGCCCCGGAGATATGCGCAGTGAATTTTGGTTTTGTCGCTTCGCTCATTGTGATCATTCTCGCGGTCCTGAGCGTGTTCATCGAGATACCGATCGTGAGCAACTACGCCTTCTGGTTCTCTGTCGGCGCCTACATCCTGCTTGCGGGTACGGCGTTCGGCGATTGAGAGATCGGCGCGGTCGACGCGAGTTCAGCCGCGCCGCCCGCAATGCCCCTGCTACTCCCGGTGAAGTAGCAATGGCGGCAAATGCTGGTCCCGGACCAGCATTGCGCTTCATTCCAATGGCCCGATCCTAGTACTCGCCCTCATCCAGAACAGGCGCGGGCGGCCGCGGCGGCGGTTCATATCCGTCGCCATAGGACCCATCGAGATACGGTGCCGGCCAGCGGCGTCCAACGCCGCCGTATCCATAGCCGTAGTCATAGGACCTCGGCTGGGGCCGATAGTCACCGTCTGAATAATAACCGTAGCGCGGGCGGCAACCGCCGTAGGAATAACAACCGTAGTGGCGGCGATAATTACTATAACCATAGCGCCGCTCGACATATTGACGTTCGATGTAGCGGCGCTCGTAAACAAGGTGCGGCCCGTAGTGGTGACGGTGGCGATAGGCGGGGTAGTAGCGATAGGCCGGATAACCGCAACGGTACGAACAAGGATTGGACCCGTAATAGGAGTCCTCGTAGTAACCAGCTTGCGCTGGCGCCACGACCACGAACGAACCGAGCAATGCGAGCATGCCCGCCATGATCGGTGTCCGTCGGCGACGCGCTGACGGTAGAGCGCTAACTGTACTGTTCATCGAAATCTCCATGCGCGCGCTGATCGAACCACCGTGACAAAAAAAAGTGGACCAAAGTGCGACCGGCTGCTCCGGCGAGTTGATCGCCAAGTCTTCTTTCGCTCCATGCCGACAACGAAGCGGCTCGTGATCTCGCGACGAGCTTGCGGCGAGCGCTTATCTAAGTGACAGCAAACACGACGATTTCAGCGTGAGCTTCGATGCATGAACGGCCGACGCGGGGCATGCGCGATTGGCATTAACTATCTTCTCGGGAACTTTCTTCGGGACGCGGCCTGCGTGACGTAGCGAATGTCAAATCCGCTCCACTAGGCAACTTTCTCCTGAGAAAATTCGACCAGGCTTCGATAGAGATTGGCGTAATGACGCGCCGGATTGCGCCACGACACGTCGATCGACATGCCGTTGCGTTGAATCCGCCGCCAGGCCGCCACGTCGTGAAACGTGGCGCGGGCTTGCTGGAGGACGCTTCCAAGACTTTCGGTGGTGACCGGTCCAAACTTGAACCCGGTTTGTCTGCCGCCGTTGAGAATTGAATCGCTGATGTCGACGACCGTATCGTCCAGGCCGCCGACGCGGGACACGATTGGAACCGCGCCATAGCGCAAGGCGCAAAGCTGCGCCAGACCGCATGGCTCGGCCCGCGACGGCATCACGAGCGCATCCACCCCAGCCTGAATCAGGTGAGCCAGGCCTTCATCATATCCAACTGTGACGCTCACTTGTCCCGGATGGGCTTGCGCGGCGGCCTGATAACGATATCGCAGGTTGCGATCGCCGGTGCTTCCCAGCACCACCAGTTGCATTCCTTCGCCTACGATCGTCGGAATATTTTCGACAAGGAGATCGAGTCCCTTCTGACTGGAAAAGCGACCAATGACGCCAAGCAAAAATGCTTCAGGCGCCGGCTCAAGACCGAGCCGCGACTGCAGGGCCGCTTTATTCAGTGCCCTGTTCTTCAGCACATCCGATTCAAAGCCATTCGGAAGGTCTGGATAGAAACAGCCGGGAATATGAGGATCTATTGAAGGATCCCAGACCGACGTATCAACTCCGTTGAGGATTCCCTGGAGGTCACGGGATCGTTCGCGCAAGAGGCCGCCAAGCCCCAGTCCCCCCTCCTGGCTCACGATCTCCGTGGCATAGTTCGGGGAGACCGTCGTGATGTGATCGGCAAAATAGAGACCGGCCTTCAAGAACCCGATCTGCCCAAAATATTCGACCCCGTGAATGTCGAACGACTCCGGCGGCAAACCGACCGCAGCAAGCATCTCCCGCGGAAACACGCCCTGATAGGCAAGGTTGTGAACCGTCATCACCGTGGCCGGACGTCGCCGATTGCTGTAATGCAAATACGCCAAGGCAAGAGCTGCGTGCCAATCATGGGCGTGGACGATGTCGGGCGCAAAGACCGAGACACCTCCGAGCGCAATATCGGCGGCTATTCGCGCCAAAGCTGCAAAGCGCAACGCGTTGTCAGGCCATTCCACGCCGTCCGGCCTGAGGTAAGGATTACCGGTACGCGCGAACAGATGCGGCGCATCGAGAACAAACAGGCCGAGCTCACAAGATGTCGCCCGGAGAAGCCTGGCTTCTGAACCAAACAGGTTTGGCAGATGAAGCACCCCTTCAACCACCCCGAGCGAGTTCATGACGCTGGGATATCCCGGTACCAGGGTGCGAACCTCGATGCCCTCCGCCTTCAAGGCGATCGGAAGCGCGCCGGTCACATCGGCGAGCTCACCAGTCTTGATCAGGGGATTTATTTCCGAGGCAATCGAGAGTACGCGAATGGACTTCATCATCCAGCCTGTCGACCATCGGCTGCGTGATCACGCAGACTCACTGCGGTGATTCGTAGCTCGCGATGGTGTCGATATTGAGTCGAGAGCTTCCCGCAAATTTGGCATTGGTGAAGGAGGTCAACCCTCGTGGCGCCGGCCCGCTGTTGACGCTATAGTGCCATGGTTGCGCCGGTGACCACGTCGCACGCGCGAGGCATTGCTCGCTTGGTTTTCGGCGCAACTAGATTGCGATGCACCCGTGAAGCAATGAAGGGGCATGACATGAGAATAAGGCCCAAGGACAGAGTGCACTGGCGAAAATGGTTTGCCTGGCACCCCGTCATTATCGACAATGTCACCGTCTGGCTTGAAGTCGTTGAAAGAAGACGACACCCCGATATATTTGATTGGGTCTACAGCTATAGAAATATTGATCGGAACCACCGCAGAAAGCGGTCTCGCGCCCGGCTCACTCGGCTCTCGCGAAGGCTGATTGATAATTGGAGAGCTTGACGTTCCGAGAGAGCGGTTACCGCCTGGAAGCCGCGTCATTCTCACGACGGTCACGCCCAAAGAGGTTTTGCGATGATCAACGACATGGCATCCCTGAAACAGGCCATGGAGCAAATGGACGCGGACGATGTTGTGGTTGCCCAGGCCGCCAAGGACCGCGCGGCGCATATCCTTTCCGAGGCCGGGCTGAACTTCGCGAAATTGGCCGAACTGATCGAGCAGCGTCGGCTGCTACTGCGGCCAAGAATCCTGGCTAGCATCAAACGCATGGATCAGCCGGCCTCGCTCGGAGACGCGGCATTCCGCGATACCGGTGCGTCGTTGCGCAAGGAAGGCCAGAGCTTTCGCCAGATCGCCGATGCACTCGAGCTAACTGGCGCAACCGCGTCCCGCTACGAGGAGCCGGCGCACCGCGGTGAGCTGCTGCATCGGGTGGAATTTGACGGTGAGCGAGATGATCCGGCATCGCCGAGCGCCCCGCCGCTTATGACGCACGCTGCCCTTTATCCTCTGCGGCATCCTATCCGTTTCCTCGTGATCGCAGTGCTGAGTGTCATGCTGTTCAACGCCCTGCGTGATCTCGTTACATCCGGCCGGCAGATTCCCGGATATCGCGCCAGCATCGCCGCCCGCCAGCACGTGGACGCGGCGATGTCGTCGGTGAAGCGCGTCATGCGGCCGACCGAGGAAGCCGGCACGCCACCGACGCCGCCCGCCTCCATCTCGTCAGCTTCGTCGGCCGAACAGCCGCCGCCTACATCGCCGTCAGCCGGTCCAGCGACCTCGCCGGCTCCCGGCACGGCCGCCTCTTCAAATGAATCGGCTCCTCCCACACCGCCGCCCTCTGCCACGGCAAGTCCATCGGCTCCCGTCCCGCCGACTTCGACGCCACCCCGCACCGAGAAAAGCGCCTCGCCTTCGGCTCCGACGGCGAACGACACGCCTCGAACGGCCCGGTCGCGCGTCTTCGACGACCTGATGCCGGCTCGCTTGCGCCGAAACTCGCGGCTGGCGGGACCCTGCACCGGGGGCGCCGGCGGCTGTTATTGGGGCGGTGGTCGATATTGAAAGACTTGGTCGACGGTCAGGTGTGAGAGGCGCATCGGCGCCTGACCGTCCCGGATTCTTGGCAGCTTCATCCGCGGCCCTCGTGTCGCCAACAGAGCACGGAGTTTGCCGCTTTTGCGCATGAAAATGCCTACTTCCGTCCACTTTCGCGGTCGATCCTGTGGAAAGAAAATTGGGAGGATCAACGGTGATCACCTTCGAGAAGCGATACTTTGCCGAACTTTCCGACAATGAAGACGACAGGTGCGTGCCCTATGACAATCAAGTCATCGAGGCGTCAAACGACGAAGAGGCGATCGGCAAGGCCGGCGAATGGGCTGCAAGCCGCAAGCTCGCTGTTGTGGCCATGCTGAGTGTAAAGCAGGGGATCAGGGACGTTCACAGCAGGAAGATTTACCTGGGTGCCTAGGCGACCACATATTTGGCCGCCCGCTCAAAATGAACTTCTGAGCCCGAGGTCCGGAAATTTCAAAATTCCCGGATCGACCTGTGCGCGCTGCAGCCCGGAAAAATCGCGTGTTTTTCCGTCCGATTGATTTTTTCTTGGTGGGCGCACCAGGGCTCGAACCTGGGACCCGCTGATTAAGAGACAGCCACCGGTTGAGAAAAATCAATGACTTGCGGGTCGCACCTGTGGGCTTATCCGGCAGAAAATGGGCATTGGTCGCACGAGCGTTTACACCGCCTATTCAGAATGGCGGTTTGAATTCTGGCGGCGCTTCTTTGTTGACTAACAAGAGCGGCGCAGGATCGCAGGATAAAGCACTAAAGGCTGCAGCTTCGGGTGAAGCTGGGGCCCGGCCGCCATCATCGGGCTGTATGAAACCAAAGCCCTCAGTTGCGTTGAACCGCTTCACGCCGCCCTCGCGACGTCGAAAATCTCCTCAATCTAAATACAGCTCGGCACTTCGGCGCCGAGCGGCTCGAATATCATTGCGATTGTAGAAAAGACAACGCGACTTTCGGAAACCCCGCAAAATAATATCTTGCTGCATCGCACAATTTTTGTGTGTTTTAGCCCTCTAATAGTGGTATGTTTCCAGTCAGCGCGGAAGATTAGCAAAAGGATTTTTTTAAATGACCGATATGACGGCGATTCAGGATCAAATGAAGGCAATTGCTACGGCTCACACCGACTACGCTAAATCATCATTTGAAGCCAACAAGTCCTACCTCGAACAGCTTGCAACTTTGAAAGCACCTGATCAGGCTATGCAGTTGATGACCGGTCACATGAAGATCAGCTATGAAACGTTCGTCGCTGAGGCGCAGAAAATCGGTGATATGTACAACAACCTTTTCACCACAGCGTTGCTGCCGGTCACGGAAGCCATGCCGAAGCTTAAGGTTGTCAGTTAGAAACGCGATCCGGCTCGAGACGAATTACCCGCCTGAAGGGCGGGTCTTTCTTTATGGTCCTCGCTCAGGACCGCAGGTGGTACGCCTTGCAGCGGCGTGGTAGTTGACCTGCGTTCGTACGAAGACCCGATTGGGATCAAAAGCTGAGGTCCGCTTCACTTTGCAACGGTCGCTCGCACTCGAAGCGAGACGAGTCAAATAGGACCTGAAGGCGCGCGTTAGGCGCTGGTGGCCGGACCTGACCTCTCCGGCGCGAGTTCAAGCGATTGAACCAGAACCAGCAACGGCAAATTAAGAAACGCACAACGCCGCTCAATCGGAGTATCGTCGATTGGCGGCGCTGGCACGTCGAGGTCGGGCGCTGAAATCCCGGCAACTCTCAAGATAATATGTAACCGTTAAAGCTGTATATCGCTGTTTTGGAGCGAGCAAAACTTCGAACGCTAACCAGTACCTGCCACAAGGGCTTCAATAGTTAGATATCTATTAAGCCACGGTAAACAGCCTGAACCGTTGCCTGGGTCTTATTATTTGCGCCAAGTTTGATAGTTGCGCTTTTGATATGAGCTTCAACGGTCTTGGAGCTAACATTTAGGATGACCGCCGTTTCGTCGGAGGTCTTTCCCATTCCTGCCCATTTGAGTACCTCCTTCTCACGATCCGTCAGAGGTGACGCGTGAAGTTCGCCAAAGTTTCGAGTACGGGCTCTTATTTCGACGGCATACAAATCCACGATCTTCTGGGCGAGATAGAGCAAGATCACATGCAGCTGTACGCTGTTATGCTTGAGGTTCGCATAGAAGCAGTCGGCGGAATCCTTCCAGAATAGCGCACAGACACTGGTGTAGCGGCGGCCTAGTCCATCGTTGTAATGGACCGGGATAGTAAGTCCCTCATTGACACCAAAGTCGCGAGCCGCCTCCATGGTTTTGATCGCTCCGGGCTTACGTTTGCCTATCACCGTTGGAAGTGGCACGCTCCCCCAATGAAAGGGTAGATTGGTGCGACGAGACAAAGCCAAGCAAGGATCAGTGCTGATGAAGTTTTCCGCCCGATAGGTATCGATCCAGGCCGTGCTATGCGTGGAGACGAGGAGCGGGTTGTCTTCCCATGGATGGGAGGCGTCCATAAAGCCGAACGAGCTGAATCCATAATCCTCGATAATACGTTGGAAAACCTCACGAATTCCCGCGACGGAGCCGCAGGCCTCTAGCGCGTTCAAATCATCCTCAAGAACGCTCATCCACCCAAACCTTGGGAAAATTCCCAATATAAAACCCAGGCTGATCCCATCATCTTCCCCCGGCTGACGCAATACGGCTTTGGGGCGGGAAGTGCAGCAACCAAAATACAAGGCGGTATTTTTCTCCGCCGCGACGAACCCAGACCTGACACGGTCGCTACTCCGGTTGCGTCATGCGCTGTTCGTGCGCGAACTGGGCTGGGCGCTAGCGGTCGAGAACGGCTACGAACGCGACGAGTTTGACACAGACGATGCAGTCTATTGCGCTCTGTCGGCCGACGGCCAAATGATCGGTTGCTTCCGGGCCATAAGCTGCGACCGCCCGTATCTTGCGCACACGATATTTTCACACTTGGCGACTAGACGGCCATTTCCGATGTCGGCCGATTACGTCGAGATCAGCCGTTTCGGAGTTCTTGCCGCCTACCGGCAGGCCAGCGCTGTCCTCTACAGCCTCATGATCCGCTTCGCGATCGCGCGCAACGCCGCGGCTTTAGTGGCTCTGGCCGAGTTATCTCACGAAAGACTGCTCAATCGGATCGGTCTTTCGACGTCGCGATACGGCGACGTTCAGATTGTCGGGTTTCGCGACGACGGGCGACGGATCCTTGCCGTTGCCGGAGAAATACCGATTCCCCGAAAGCTCTCGCCCACTGTCAGGGCGCTGCTCGAACTGACACAAGCCATGGAGATAAGCGATGAAGCATCCATTTTCGGACGTGAGCGTCTTTCTGCATAATCCACTCGAGCTGTTTAAGAAGCACAGTTCGCCCGACGCTGCTCCTTTGGTCCGGCTCGATCTGGGTCTTTCTCCGGTTTATCTGGTAACCGACGCAGCACTCGCCAAGAGTGTTCTCAAGGCGGATGAATCGGCGATCGACAAGGGGCGCCTGGTCCATAAGCTTCGGACTGTAATCGGCGCGAGCTCAATCACATTGAGCGGCTCAGAGCACCAACGACGGCGGGGAGTTATCCATCAGCATCTGGCGCGCGGCATCATGAACGACTTCGTGCCGCAAATCGCTGGCCTGATCCGCCGGCACGCGTCGCTGTTGGTCCGTGAGCCGTCATTTGACGCTCATGAGGTCACGGCGCCGCTTGCTCTTCGGATTATCGTCGCACTCCTGTTCGGCAACGGCGCGCTGACGGCGGCCGATGAATCCGCGTTGATGGAAGCCGTGCATGTAGCGGAAGAAGAAATGGCGGATAGCCTTTTCCGCGTTTTGCCGCGAACGCCGTGGCGCAGTTTCATCAAGCGCCGCGAATTAAGCCAAAGCCGTGCGATTATGGGGGCAATAGTCGACCGCCTTCGCAATCGCGCCAGTTCGGCGACTTTGCTGCAAGCGCTGCAGAGCCTCAATTTATCTCCGGGCGATATGCGAGACGAAATCCTATTGCTGTTGCTGGCGGGTCACCACACCACCGGAAACGCCGCAGCCTGGTTGCTTTATTACCTCGCGACCGAGCCAGGACTTGCTACCCGTCTCGCCGAAGAATCGGAGGCCGTGATGGGCGATTCCGGAGAGATCGACCCGTCGAAACTGCCGAAGGCCGATCTCAGCCTTCGCGTGGCACGCGAGGTTCTGCGGCTCTATCCGCCGTTTTATTGGCTGTCGCGAGAGGTCCGCACGCCACAGGAGCTTGGCGGAATTCGGCTGAAGCGCGGAACTTCACTTATCATCAGCTCATGGCAAATGCAGCGTAACGAACGCTACTGGACTGATCCCGACAGCTTCCGACTCGACCGTACATATAACACGCCCGCTTTCATGCCTTTTGGGCTCGGTCCGCGGGCTTGCGTCGGCATTGGCCTCGGCTTGCTCGAACTACAACTGATGGCGTTGGAGCTCTCCTCTTCCTGCGAGCTGGAGATCCTATCCAGTGTTCCAGCGGGTAAACCAACGCCTCAAGTCACGTTGTTGCCGCCTCGCATCAAACTGCGATTGCGACCTCTAACTCAGGGAAGGAAATGGCGGCATGTCGCATAACCTCGAAATCGCTGCGCAAGTGCGGCATCAGCGCCGCAGGTATTCTTCGAGCAATTCGAGTATTTCGAGGCGCTCGGCGGGTGACAGCTGGTTGAACATCTTGAGCAACCGCCAGCTCTCGATAGCCTCGCGGGATATCGTTCGCCCTTCCTTGATCCGAAGTAATTCGGCAAGACGAGATTCTGTCATTTTACACTCTTTGACGCGGCACTAATGATGGAACGGCATACAAAAATTAAGCAGCTGCGCGAGGCTATTGAAGAAGCGATCGCCTGTGCAGACGAGGCGGGCTTAGCGCTCGTCGTCCTTATTCTGGATATAGCACGCCTCGAAGTTGATCAATCAACTAATTACAACAGAGACAGTATGCCAACTACTGCGCCTTTCGGCAAGCCGCCGCAAAGACCCAAGGCAACATAGAACGGGTGACGCCCCTCAATGGATTGCAGACGGCAAATGATCATGGCTTCGCTTCAGATTGCGAGACCCAATCTCAACCGGCGACCGAACCATCAAAAGTGGCCACTGAATGCGCGATCCCTTGCATCGGTATTCGTTTCAAAAGGTCAGTTCCTACATGAAATCTTCGTCCGATAGGATTGCACTGTTGATCGACGGCGCCAACCTCTATGCGACCGCCAAGACTCTCGGCTTCGATATCGACTACAAGCGCCTTCTTAAGGAGTTCCAGAGTCGGGGAACGTTGGTGCGGGCCTTCTATTACACCGCCATCATCGAGGATCAGGAATACTCGTCGATCCGGCCGCTGATCGATTGGCTAGATTACAACGGCTACACCGTCGTCACCAAGGCGACAAAGGAATTCATCGATGCGAGCGGGCGCCGCAAGGTCAAGGGCAATATGGACATCGAGCTTGCGGTCGACGCGATGGAGCTTGCCGAGCACGTCGATCAAATCGTGCTGTTCTCGGGCGACGGCGACTTCCGCTCGCTGGTCGAAGCCGTGCAGCGGCGGGGCGTGCGGGTGAC